>CAVWHZ010000017.1:0-280357 GCA_963754915.1 uncultured delta proteobacterium
TCGAAGGCGTCGTCGAGCAGCCGCAGGTCCTCGTCCTCCTCCGGCGCGGCGGAGAGGTCGAGCGGCGGGATCTCGTTCACGACCTGCTCGAGCTCCACGTCGGCGAGGGTCACGACCTCCTCGTCGCCCGGGGTCGCCTCGGGGAACCCCACGAGCGCCCCGACGCGCTCCACGAGCGTGTCGGGTGGGAAGGGCTTGATGAGGTAGTCCTCGGCGCGCGTCTTCAACTTGCGGTGCTGCTCGAAGGTCTCGGGGGTGGCCTCCGCGCTGATGATGACGAGCGGGATGGACCGCAGCGCGTCGTCCTTCTTCAGCTTGTTGCAGACGGAGTAGCCGGACATCCGCGGCAGCTCGACGCAGAGCACCACGGCGTCGGGGTGGAGGTCCCGGGCGAGGTCGAGTCCCTCCTTGCCATCCGCGCTGGCGCGCACCGCGAACCCGCGCGCCTCGAGCGCCGCGGTCATCTCGCGCGCGAACGGCCGCGTCGCTCTCGATGAGCAGGATCGTCTTTGCCATCCCGGGGCTCCGGAGGGCGGCCGTCGAGAAGGCGCACGCCCGCAGAAATTCAAAGGAATTCTATCGCCCGGGGGATGGGCGCTGTCAAAAGACGGGAGACGCCGTTTCCTAGCGCTCGGCGGCCTGCGCCGTCTCGACCAGTCGGACCAGATCGGCCTCGTCGAGGTCGGCGACGAGCGAGTACGACGATCTCGTTTCGCCGCCACACGGCCACGTTGTAGCCGCGCGCGTTGATGACGCGGAGCGTCGCAGGGCCGATGCGCACCTGGTGCCCGGACTCCTCCACTCGGCGCTCGGGGTCGTCGATGATGAAGAGGCCCACCTGGCCACCGGGAGTCTCGTAGCGCATGTACGCGGCCGGCCAGTCGCGAAGCTGTGCGAGCCGGGCCCCGACGAGGCGCACGCCCTTGCCGCGGAAGGAGGGCGGGCGAGGGTTGAAGTCGAGCTTGCTCGCGAGCATGCCCGGGATGAGCTCGGGGGCGACCGACGCGGCATTCAGCTCGAGCGGGAGGTCGCGGGCGTGCTTGCGCACCGCCTCCTCGACGAGCGGATCGGTGCTGCGGTGGCCGGCGAGCACCACCAGGGCGCCCGCGACGCAGGCGGCGAGAGCCGCCACGGGAAGCGGGGAGACGACGCGGCGCCACCACGGGACCGCCGGCTCCTGCTCGCGGTCGAGCGATTCGGAGATTCGGCGCCTCAGCGACTCGGGGGCGGTGCCGGCCGCAGTGCCCGGGGCAACGGCCTCGCGGAGCTTGGCGCGCAGCGCCGAGCGGAACGACATCGCCGAGGCGGTGGCGTGGCGGCAGCGCCCACACTGGGAGAGGTGCTCCTCCAGCCCGGCGCGCTCGCCAGCGTCGAACTCGCCGTCGAGGTACGGTTCGAGGAACCGATCGACGTCGCCGCAGTCGAACTCGATCTCCGCCTTGGCGCCGTGTGTCATGGATTTCCGCCGCTACGCCCGGCCACGCTTGGTCCGCCAGGACTCGAGATCGATGGTCGCCTCCGGGATGCTCCCATCCTCCCTGCCCGGTTGCAACACTCCCGAGGCCGCCGCGTATTCCGCGAGCTCCTTCTGCAGGAGCCGCCGGCCCCGGAAGAGCCGGCTCATCACCGTTCCGACGGGGACCTCGAGGATGTCCGCGATCTCCTTGTACGAGAAGTCCTGGAGGTCGGCGAGGATCACGGCCATGCGGAAGTCGATGGGGATACCGTCGATGGCCCGGAGCACGTCGTCGGAGAGGAGGCGGTCGAAATAGGCTCGCTCGGGGTCCTCGGCTTGGTCGGCCGCGTCGCGCGACACGAGCCGGTCCTGCACCGAGTCCCTCTCCTCCTCGACGATGTTGCGCTCCTTCGTGACCCGGCGATATCGGTTGATGAACGTGTTGGTGAGGATCTTGTACAGCCAGGCCTTGATGTTGGTGCCGCGCTCGAACTTGTCGAAGAAGCGGTAGGCGCGCAGCACCGCGTCCTGTACCAAGTCCTCGGCGTCGCGTGGATTCTTGGTCAGGCGGAGCGCGGCGGCGAACAGGCCGTCGAGGTGGGGCAGCGCCAGTGCCTCGAATTCCTTGCGGGTGCGATTGGTCGCGCGGTTGAGAAACACGTCCTGTGCCTCCTCCATGCAGATGCCGGACCGGCCATCGCGCCGCCCTTGAGAGTTTCTAACGGGCAAGCGGGTTGAAGATTTCAGGCCGGCATGCACCCAATTGGGTGCTGTCGCCACTATGGCCTGGAATCACTGAGGTTTTGGTAATCTAAGTCCCCTCGGGGCAGGCGCAAGCCGGAATCGGTATAACGAGGTCGATTCTCCCCGCAGATCTTCCGACCATGTTTCGACTTCTCTTTGCCGACGACAAGGGCACGGTCTACGACCACCCGACGCTGCTCGCCGCCGCTCGCAGCGGAGGCGATGTCGTCGCGCCCGCCGAGCGGCCGGTGCCGCTTCCGGCGGGCGGCACGCTTTGCCTTCTGCCCGGCCGGCGGCCGGTCGGAATCGACCCCCAGACCGGCGCCGTGGCCGTCCTGCGCGAGGCCAGTGTGGGGCGGCGCACCTTCGTCCCGTGCGCCGTCGGGGCCACGCTCCCGCCCGGCTATACCCGGACGCTCTTGCCGGCGGCGGCCCGGCCCCCTCTCCAGACCACCGGCGCCCCGGTGCTGCCGCAGTGGGCGTACACGGCGGCTGCCTTCGGGCCGGACGGGCCCGTCGCCTTTGCGCTGCGGACCGACCTCCGCCGCCACTGGGACCCGGCGCGCCACTCCACCCGCGACCTCCCGGCCCGGGTGGAGTCGCTCCTCTCGAAAAGCGCCAACCCCGTCTACCGCCAGCTCGCGCGCTGTGCCCTCGAGTGGGGTTGCTTCACGGCCCAGAACACGTTCTACGGCCGCGACGAGGGGGCCATTCCCTCGTCGGCCTCCTGCAACGCGCACTGCGTGGGCTGCCTCTCGGAAACCGCCCCGGGCATGCCCTCCTCGAGTCACGAGCGAATCCGCAAGGCCCCCTCGGCCGAGGAGATGGCGGAGGTCGGGGCGGGCCACTTGGGGAGGGCCCGCGGCCGGACCATGGTGAGCTTCGGGCAGGGGTGCGAGGGCGAGCCGCTCTTGCGATGGAAGGAGATCTCGCGGGCCATCCGGGCCATGCGCGAGCGCACCGGGCGCGGGTCGATCAACGTGAACTCCAACGGGTCCATGCCGGGGGCCCTGCGCGCGCTCGCCGACAGCGGGCTCGACGCGGTCCGGATCTCGCTCAACAGCGCCTCGCCCGACCTGTACGGCGCCTACTACCGCCCCGTCTCCTACCGCTTCGAGGACGTCGTCGACTCGATGCGCGCGGCGCGGGAGAAGGGGCTCTACCTCGCGCTCAACCTGCTCGTCTTCCCGGGTGTGACCGACCGCGAAGGAGAGGTCGAGCGGCTGTGCCGCCTCCTGCGCAAGGTGGGCGCCGACCAGGTCCAGACCCGCTCGCTCGCCATGGACCCCGACGTCTACTGGGAGCTCGCCCGGGACAAGGGCGGCCTCGGGCCGGCGGTCGGCGTCCGTTCTCTCGTTCGGGCCCTGCGCGCTGCGCGTCCCGGGCTCGTGGTCGGGAACTTCGCCCGGGCCCTCGGGGAGCGAGGCGAGCGAGGCGGTGCGCTGCCCGCCGCCCGCGGCGGGGGGGCGAGGTGAGCGCGCCGGTCGTCGCCCTCGAGCTCCGCAAGGACCTCGTGCGGCACCTGCGCGCCGGCCATCCCTGGGTCTTCCGAAAGGCAATCGACCGGGCGCCGAGGGGCCTCGAGGCAGGCGCCATCGTCGACGTGGTGGAGGACGGGCGCTTCGTCGCACGGGGGTACCTCGACCCGCACTCGGCCATCGCCGTCCGCATCCTCACCCGGGAGGCCGCCGAGGAGGTGGACGAGGCGTTCTGGCGTCGCCGCGTGCGCCGCGCCGTCCGGCTCCGCGAGGACCTCGTCCGCGGAACCACCGGCTACCGCCTCGTCCACGGGGAGAGCGACGGGCTCCCCGGGGTCGTGGCCGACCGCTACGGGGACTTCGCCGTCGTCAAGCTGTACTCGGCGGGCCTGACCCCGCACCGCGCCCACATCGTCGAGGCGCTGCGCGAGGGGGTGCCTGGGCTCGCCGGCGTCTTCGGGCGGGACGAGAATCCCCCGCGACGAGGAGGCCGACGAGCCGGCCCCGAAGGGAAAGGTGCTGTGGGGCGAGGCGCCCCCGGAGCGCATCGAGATCGACGAGCACGGCATGAAGCTGCTCGTCGACGTGCGCAGGGGCCAGAAGACCGGGCTCTTTCTCGACCAGCGGGAGAACCGGAGGCTCGTGCGCGAGCTCGCGCGGGGGCGCGGCGACGGCCTGAACCTGTTCGGGTACACCGGCGGTTTCTCGGTGGCGGCGGCCATGGGCGGGGCGCGCCACATGGTCACGGTCGACGTCGACAAGGATGCCATCGCCCTCGCCCGCGAGAACTTCCGTGCGAACGGGCTCGACCCGGCCGACCACGCCTTCGCGAGCGACGACGCCTTCGATATCCTCAAGCGCTACCGGTCACAGGGCCGGCTGTTCGACCTCGTGGTCTGCGACCCGCCCGCCTTCGCCAAGTCGCAGAAGGCGGTCGAGGGGGCCGTGGCGGGCTATGCCGCCCTGAACCGCGCCGCGCTGCAGGTGCTCGCCCCGGGAGGCCTGCTCGTCACCGCGAGTTGCAGCGCCCGCGTGTCGGCGGAGCAGTTCTACGAGGCGGTCAAGGAGGCGGCCTTCAAGGCGCGCGTGGACCTCCAGCTCGTCGAGGAGCGGCGCCAGGCGCCCGACCACCCGGTGTCGCCGCAGTTCCGCGAGGGTCGCTACCTGAAGTGCATGGTGTACAGGCGCGCCGCCTAGCTAGTGCTTGTCGGGAAATTCGAGGGTCGAAATGGGCGGGCCGCCCGATGTCCGGCCGTCCGGTGGTGGTGGCGACGTCCCGCGCGGGCTTCGCCGCCGTCCTCCTCGACGAGGTCGCGTTCACCCGACAGCCTCGATCTCGTGGCGGGCTGCCAAGCCACGGACCAGCTTGTTCAGGTTGAAGCCCAAGACCGCGAGCTGGCCGTAGGCGCCCATCATGTCTGCCGAGCGCGCCCTGGGCCGGTTGAATCCGTACTTTCTGCTCTTCAGCGTGCCAATCCCTGCCTCCACGAGCGCCCGTTCCCTGACCAGCTTCTCCTTCATCTCGTCGCCGACGGCCCAGTCGACCCGCCCTCGGGGGGCCAGGCCCACGTGCTTGACCCCCTTCTTCTTCAGGGCAACCACGTTCTCGAGACTGTGCCCGCCCCGGTCGTAGGCAAATGCACGCGGCGCCTTCCCGAAGAGAGCAATGCACTGGTCGACGGCCCGCACCGCGAACTTCGTGTCGACCAGTTCCCGGCGGTCCCTGGCCATCGTCGCCAAGAGGAAGCCACCGCGCAGCCGGGTGATGCCCCACGACAAGCCGAACTCCACCGGCTTCGCCACCTTGCCCCTCACGATCGAATACAGCTCGGGCATGTGGACGTTGATGATCTTGTCCGTCGCCACCTTTCCGGTCTTGAGCCAGTACCGGATCTGAGGAAGCAGCTTCTTCATGGTTTCGTGGAGTTGCGCTGCTCTCGCCTGAGCTACCTTCCCGTACTTCGCGACCTGGTGCCTCGCCCTCCTCGCTTCCTCGAGCGCATGGCCGAACTGGACCTGAGTGACATCCACCAAGTTCGCCATCTCGGCCCCCAACTTCAGTCGCGCTTCCCTGGTCTTGGTGAAGAGCCGATACCGGCGAATCTTCTCCTTCGCTGCCTTGAACTTGGTCGTCGCCTTGGCGGCAAACGATTTCAGCGCGGTACCGCCACGTTTGCTCGCCACGCTCACCGAGTGCATGAAGGCGGCCATCAGTCCCATCTCGTTCGGGTAGGGGATGGCCGCCTCCTGTGCCGTCGTGTCCCCTACCGCCACGCTCGGGTCGGCAAGCTTCTCGTCCACCGCCCACTTCACCGCATATTCGTTGATCAGCCTCACGCCCTCCTCCCCTAGGAGGATGGCGAAGTCGTGCAGCGTCGTGTGGTCCGGCGACCATTCCGTCTCGGTTAGCCCGCACAGGTAGCGAGCAGGCGCGTAGTAGCGGATCAGGTCCTCGGCCTCGCGCCAGGTCATGTCCCGCGTCGCCTTGAGCAGCAGGGCTCCGGTCAACGCTCGGAGGTGCGGCGGCCGGCCGGCCGCGCTCGTCAGCTTGCTCATGCGAATCTGCTCGACCCGCTCCTCCATCTCTGTCCAGTCGACCTCGTCGGTCAGCAGGACCAGCCGATGCTTCGGATCGATCGGGATCGTGGGGCGCTTGGATCGCTCGAACAACTCGGGCTGGCGGTTGCCGCCGCGCGCCGGCTTCCTCATGCTGGACCTCCTCGTAGGTCACAGCATCCAGGTGCCATAGACGGACAGTGATGTCGATCCCTGCGCCCAAGCGATCGACTCTTATGGGGAATTCACGCCCTGCTGTCGCGAATGACCCGCGAAAGTGGGGCCGAATTTCCCGACAAGCACTAGCTAGGCGAGCTCGCCGCCCGGGGAGTCGTGGGCGCCGGCGCGTTCGACCGGGCCGGGCTCCCCACGCTCTCCGCCGGCGCGAGCGAACGTCACCGCGGTGGGGGCCAACCGCCCCAGGCGGCCAGGGCGGCGAGGAGCGCGGCGCCGGCGACGGCGAGGACGAGGTAGCGCCGCGGGACCCGGGAGAGGCGGAAGCGGATCGAGGGGTCTCCCGGGTTGAGGGGCACGAGCGCCTCCGCTCCATCCGGGGGCTCGGGAGTGGCGCGCCAGAAGAAGAGCGCGAGAGGCGTCGCCGCTGCGAGGCCGAGCGACAGGAGGGCGAGCGCGCCGGGGAGGCTCGCGTCGGCACCGCTGTCCTCGCCGCTCGTGGCCATCATCGCCGACCCGAGGCCGTTGTGGACGGCGTGGGCCGCCACCGCGGGCCATATCGACCCGGAGCGCCAGGAGAGCCATCCGAAGGCCACGCCGAGGAGCAGCACCGCCGGGAACCGCACCGGGTCCACGTGCACGACGGCGAAGAGGACGCCGGCACCTAGAATGGCGGGCCAGGGCCGCGTCCGCGTGCGCAGCGCCGACTGGGCGTAGCCGCGGAAGGCGAGCTCTTCGGCTACGGGGGCCAACACCGAGGCGATGAGCGCCATCGCGAGCCTCTGGGCACCGGAGCCGAGGAAGAGGCGCGTGAGGTCGAAGCGCTCCACCCAACTCGCAGGGAGCAGGAGGGTCGTGAGCGCCATCACGCCGCTCGACGCGAGGAAGAGGGCGGCGCCGAGGCCAGCGCCGACGGCGACGTGGAGGGGGCGCGGGGGCGGAGAGAGCAGGAGGAACCGCCCGGGGGACAGGTTCGAGCCCGCTGCCGCCGCGAAGGCGGGCAGGAGGAAGACGAACACCTCCGTCCAGGCGAGGCCAAGGGCCGGGTGCAGCGTCTGCGCCCCCGAACCCAGGAGCGCGTCGAGGGCGAGGACCGCGAGGAAGAATCCCAGCGCGCTCTTTCCCCGGCGCTCGGGAAACTCCGGGCGCGGTGGCTCCCCGCCGATATCGGTTCGCTGGGTCTCCATGCCGACGCGCCCATGATAGTGAGAAAGGTGCCATGAGCGCCTTTCGCGACCGCACCGTCGTCCTCGGGGTCGGCGGCGGCATCGCAGCCTACAAGGCCTGCGAGCTCGCTCGCATCGTGGTCCGGGAGGGTGGCACCGTGCGAGTGGCCATGACGCCGAACGCCACGCGCTTCGTCGGCATGCTCACCTTCCAGGCCCTCACCGGCCAGCCCGTCCTCGTCGACCTGCTCGACCCGGCGTCCGAGCGCTCCTACGGACACCTGGACCTGGCGAGGAGTGCCGACCTCTTCGTCGTGGCCCCGGCGACCGCGGACCTCCTCGCACGGCTCCGCGCCGGGATGGGGGACGACGCGGTCACCACCACGGCGCTCGCCTGCACCTGCCCCGTGCTCCTCGCCCCGGCCATGAACACGCGCATGTGGCGGAGCGCGGCCGTCCAGGACAATCTCGCGGCGCTGCGGACGCGCGGCTGGGCGGTGGTGGGCCCGGACAGCGGTGCTCTTGCCGACGGCGACGTGGGCGAGGGTCGGCTCTCGGAGCCCGACGAGATCGCCCGGGCGGCCGCCAGGCTGCTCGGCCCGCGCGACCTCGCGGGCCGCAGAGTGCTCGTCACCGCCGGGCCGACCCGCGAGCCCATCGACCCGGTGCGCTACCTCTCCAACCCGTCGAGCGGCAAGATGGGGTTCGCGGTGGCCAGGGCCGCCGCCCGGCGCGGTGCCGAAGTGCTGCTCGTCAGCGGCCCGAGCGCGCTGCCGGACCCCGGGGGGGTGAAGGTGGTCCGCGTCACCACCGCCGAAGAGATGGCGTCGGCCGTGTTCGGTGCGGCCGCGACGCAGGATGCGTTCGTGGCGGCGGCGGCCGTGTCCGATTACCGCCCGCGCGACCCGGCCACGGTCAAGAGGAAGAAGGGTCCGGGCGACGAGACGCTGGTGCTGACCCGGACCCCCGACATCCTCGCGACCCTCGGGGAGCGCCACGGCGGCGCGTCCGCCGGCCCGGTCCTGGTGGGATTCGCGGCCGAGACCGAGGACGTGGTGGCGAACGCCCGCGAGAAGCTGAGGCGCAAGCGATGCGACCTGGTGGTGGCGAACGCGGTCGGGCGCCCCGGGGCCGGATTCGGGTCGGACCACAACCGCGTGACGCTGGTGGGGCCGGCCGAGATTGCCGAGATCGAGGGGACGAAGGATGCCGTCGCCGATGCCATCCTCGACTGGGTGGCCCCGATCCTCGACGCGCGGCGACCGCGCGGGGGCTGACGATTGGGGCTAAGCCGGAGGCCTCAGGCAGCGACGCGCGCGGCGGCCGAGGGCAGGTCGAGTCGGCCGTGGATGGCGTCCCGGAAGCTCTCGCGCGTCTCGCGAGCGATGGCGTGGGCGTCGGCCACCGACAGGTCCGGCGTCCCTGCGCGCGCGAAGAGGCGATGGCGGAGGTCGTTGGCCGCGCGCAGGTTTCGGGACCCGGTGGCGTCGGCCCGGGCCGCGGCGCAGCCCTCGCCCTCCTGCAAGAGCCCCATGATGGCGTGGACGGCGAGCGCGTTCGTCTCCGCCACGAGGTCGTCTTCGAGCACGAGCCTGCGGTCGGGAGCGAGCGCGAGGCGGGAGATCCGCTGGAACGAGTGGGACCGGGCCGAGGCGAGCAGCGAACCGAACAGCTGGCGCGACATGCCGAAGGGGATCACCGACGAGCCCTGCAGCGAGCGTCGCAGGAAGCGGTCGTGCTCGCGGAAGTCCGGGTGGGAGACCCGGCGTGCGAGCTGCACGAGACCACTGTCCATGCGCTGGTCGTAGCGCAGCTCCCAATAGGCGTGGCCGGCCCGCATGCGGTGGAACGAGCCAACCGTCTTGTACGGCACGTAGAAGTTGTGGGCCACCGTGTCCGCGGCCAGGTGCGCGAGGAACCCGAGGGAGAAGGCCTGCTCTGCGCCGGGGGCCGCTTCGCGGTACAGTTTGAAGCCCACCCGCCAGTTGTGGCAGTGGTAGACGTAGCGGGCCAGGTTCTTCCCGACGACGATGTCCGCGGCGAGCGACCCGTAGAGGAACTCGTGGGCGAAGTCGGCGAGCAGGAGCCGAACCGGGGGCGGGGCGGCGGAGATCTGCTGCAGCGCCTGGGCGGAGAAGTTCAGGTGGGCGAGCGGGCCCCACGCCTGCGCCTCCGAAGGGGCGACGAGGACCGCGAGCGCGACGAGAGCGAGGGAGGCCGTTAGGAGAGAGCCGAGGAGCCGGGCGCGATGCATCGGTCGGGAGCTTAAGGTGCGGGTCGCCGAGGGCGCAACGCCATGAAAAAGGTCGGGGAGAAGGTGAGCCGGAGCGCACAGGAGATCACTCCGGGCCTTCGCGAGGTCGCGGGTGAGGCGCTCCGTCACCTGTGGTGGCTCAAGGACAGCGGTGTGCGCGAGGTACCGCGAGCCGCTCCGCGCGCCCCCGCCGCGCCGTCCGCCGCGCAGGCGGCGAAGGCCCTGGCGACGCTCTCCGACAAGGGGTGCGGCAGCGAGCCACTTCTCTCCATCCGCGGCGAGCTCGGCGAGTGCACGCGGTGCAAGCTCCACGCGGGCCGTACCACGCTCGTGTTCGGCGTCGGCAACCCCACCGCCGAGCTCATGTTCGTCGGCGAGGGGCCGGGTGCCGACGAGGACCGCCAGGGCGAGCCCTTCGTCGGCAAGGCCGGGCAACTGCTCACCAAGATGATCGAGGCCATGGGCTTCCGGCGCACCGACGTCTACATCGCCAATGTCGTGAAGTGCCGCCCTCCCAACAACCGGGACCCGGAGCCCGACGAGATCTCGGCCTGCGAGCCGTTCCTGAAGGCCCAGATCGCCGCAATCCGGCCCCGGGTCGTGGTGGCGCTCGGCCGCTTCGCCGTGCAGACCTTGCTGCGCGACACCACCCCCATCAGCCGCCAGCGGGGCAGGTGGCGCGAGTACGAAGGAGTGAGGCTCATGCCCACCTTCCACCCCGCCTACCTCCTGCGCAACCCGGCCGAGAAGAGGGCGGCGTGGGACGACCTGCAGCTCGTGATGAAGGAATTCGGAAAGGCCCCGCAGCGGACATGACCTCCCGGCCCAGATCCCTCGCGCTCTTCCTCGCCGCCGCGCTGTGGGCGGTGGCCTCGGCTGCAAGTCCCGAGTCCGATCCGGTGCCGCGGCCTCGGGTTCTCCTGCTCGAGGTGAAGGCGCCCATCACCACCGGTACGGCCGAGTACATCGAGGCCGGGCTGGCGCGGGCGAAGGCCGACGGGGACGACGCGGTGGCCATCGAGCTCGACACGCCCGGTGGACACCTCGAGGCGACCCGGGAGATTGTCCAGCACATCCTCGCGAGCGACGTCCCCGTCCTCGTCTGGGTGGGACCAGCCGGGGCGCGGGCCGGCTCGGCGGGCGTGTTCATCACGCTCGCCGCCAACGTGGCCTCCATGCACCCCACCTCCAACATCGGCGCGGCCCATCCTGTGCTCGCGGGTGGAAGCGACGTCGAGAAGGAGGCGGGCAAGGACATGGCCTTGAAGGTGGAGAACGACACCGCCGCCTTTGCCCGCAGCATCGCCCGCACCCGCGGCCGGAACCCCGAGTGGGCCGAGAAGGCCGTGCGCCAGAGCGTTTCCGCGACCGCCGAGGAGGCGAGAAAGCTCCAGGTCGTCGACATCGTCGCGCCCGACCTGCCGGCGCTGCTCGCCGCGGCGGATGGGCGCAGGGTGGAGACCCCTGCCGGCAAGCGCACCCTGCACACCCGCGACGCCACCATCGAGCCGCTCTCCATGACCGTGCGGCAGCGAACGCTGGGGTTCTTGTCCGACCCGAACGTGGTCGCCATCCTGATGCTCGTCGGGACGCTCGGAATCGCTCTGGAGTTCTACCACCCGGGGTCGATCGCGCCGGGAGCCGTGGGCGGCCTCTGCCTCCTCATCGCCTTCCTGTCCATGAAGGTCATCCCGGTGAACATCGGCGCCATCCTGCTGCTCGTCGTGGGCGTGGCCATGCTCGTCGTCGAGGGGTACGTGACCACCCACGGCCTCGCCGGCGCGCTCGGCGCAGTCGCCATCGTGGTGGGCACGCTGCTCTTCATCGACAAGAGCTCCCCCGAGTACCGGTTCGACCCGGAGGGCCTGACCCTCTCCCCGCTCGTGGTCTGGCCCACCCCCATCGCGCTCGCGGCGCTGCTCGGGTTCGTCGGGTGGAAGGTCGCCCGGACGCGCCGCGAGAAGCTCGTCGTCGGGGCCGCCGGGATGGTTGGGGAGGTCGGCGAGGTCACCTCCGAGGTGGGCCCCGACGGCGGCGAGGTCTTCGTCCACGGGGAGCTCTGGGCGGCGCGGAGCCCCGTCCGGGTGCCACGCGGGGAGCCCGTCAAGGTTCGCGAGGTGCGCGGGCTCGTCCTCGAAGTCGAGCCGAGGCCGCGCCCTCAGGGAGTGCTACCCTGAGGCAACCCCGGCCTTCCGGGGAGGAGGAGCACGCATGCCCGCCCTCGGTCTCTTCATCCCTGTCGTCCTCGTCGCCGGGTGGTTCATCCTCGGCCTGCGGATCATCAACGAGTACGAGCAGGGCGTCGTGCTCCGCCTGGGGCGCTTCGTAGGGCTGCGCACGGCGGGGTTGAAGTGGATCGTGCCGTTCATCGATCGGATGATCGTCATCGACATGCGCGTGACCGCGGAGCAGGTGCCTCCGCAGGACGTGATCACCCGCGACAACGTCTCCGTGAAGGTGAACGCCGTCATCTTCTTCCGCGTGGTGCAGGCGGACCGCGCGTTCCTGCAGGTGACCGACTTCCTCTTCGCCACGAGCCAGTTCGCGCAGACGACGCTGCGCTCCGTCCTCGGCCAGGTGGAGATGGACGACCTGCTGTCCCAGCGCGACAAGATCAACCGCCAGCTCCAGGAGATCATCGATCGCCACACCGAGCCGTGGGGCGTGAAGGTCACGGCCGTCGAGGTGAAGCAGGTAGACCTCCCGGACGAGATGCGCCACGCCATGGCTCGGCAGGCCGAGGCGGAGCGCGAACGCCGCGCCAAGGTCATCGCGGCCGAGGGCGAGCTGCAGGCGGCCACGAAGCTCGGGGAGGCGGCCGTCATCATTGCCCGCTCGCCCGGAGCCCTCCAGCTGCGCTACCTGCAGACGCTCGTGGAGATCTCGAGCGACAAGGGCACGAACACGGTGTTCCCGCTGCCGCTCGACCTCATCAGGCCGTTCCTGGAGTCGAAGGACAAGTAGGGCGCTTGCCCAACCCTTCGGGGTCGTGAAATGCGGCCCCCCCTGGGCCGTACGGGGATCGTCCTTCACGGAGGCCCCCGGATGCTCGCTCACAAGATGCTCGAGGCAGCCACTGTTCTCCTGGCGCTCGCCGCCGCTGCCCCCGCCGGCGCGACTGCGGTCGCCGAGCCTCGCACCGTCGAGGGGTCCTTCGACCGCGTCGTCGCGCGCGGGCCGTTCCAGGTGGAGATCCGCGAGGGAGCGCCCGCGGCCGTCGTGGTCCTTGCGGAGCCGGCGAGCCAGGCGCTCGTCCGGACCGAGGTCATGGACGGGGCCCTCCTCATCGAGCCCGTGAAGCGGGAGCACGGGCTCGGCAACGTCCGCGTCTCCGTGACGGTTCCGAGCCTCGCGGGCGTCGAACTCGCCGGATCGGGCAACGCCACGGTGGAGTCGGGTCCCAGGCCGCGCGACATGAGCCTTGCGGTCCGTGGCTCCGGGAACCTTTCCTGGACGGGCGCGGCGCAGAGGCTCGCGGCCGCGGTGAACGGCTCCGGGAACCTCCGCGTCGAGGGGTCGGCGTCGTCCCTTCGCGCGGCGGTCTCTGGGTCGGGAGGCCTCGTCTACGCCGGCAAGGCGAGTTCGACGACGATTGCCCTCGCGGGGTCGGGCGATGCGACGCTCACGGGAGGGGGCGACTCCCTCGAAGTCTCGACCGCGGGTTCCGGAAGCGTCGACGCGAAGGGCTTCGCGGTGCGCGACGCCAACGTCTCGACGGCGGGGTCGGGGGATGTCGCCGTCCGCATCGCCGGAGGGACCATCACGGCGAGCCTGGTGGGCTCAGGGGATGTGGACTGGACCGGCGAGGGCAAGGTCGGCGAGGTCCAGGTTCACGGGAGCGGTTCCTTCCGTCACCGGTGAACGGAGGCGCCGACGTCCCCGTCGCCGTCGCGGAGCTGGGCCGCCACCTCGCCGTCCGACCTCGACCACGCGTGCGCCATGACCGGCGTGTTGTGCGCGAATCCGGGGTCCCCGCGGGGCGGCATGACGATGACGCCGCCTTCGCCGCCGACTCGTCCTTCGAGCAGGCGGACCGCCTCCCGCGCCGCCTCCGCGGCCGTTCGCCCGGAGCCGACCAGGTCGGCCGCGACCCGGGCGAGCGTGACGCGGACGATTCTGCTCTCCCTGCCCGGTCGCCGAGACGGCGGCCAAGGCGTCGTCGGCGTAGGTCCCGCATCCGATGAGCGGCGTGTCCCCGATGCGCCCCGGCCGCTTGAGGAACGTACCCCCGGTGGACGTCGCCGCGGCCAGGTGCCCCCGGGCGTCCCTCGCTACCGCTCCCACCGTGCCGCCGCCCCGGGCGATCGAGCTCGCCCGCGCTGCCAGGTATCGGGCCCGCTGCGCCTCCGTCACGAGCAGCGCGTTCGGGTGAGCGGCGAACCCGACTTCCCGCGCGAAGGCGGAGGCACCCTCGCCGGCGAGCAAGACGTGCCCGGAGCGCTCCATCACCGCGCGCGCCAGGAGGACCGGGTTCTTCGAGTCGCGGACCGCTGCCACGGCGCCGGCGGCGAGCGTGGAGCCGTCCATGACGGAGGCGTCGAGCTCCACCTCGCCGGTCGCCGTGAGCGTCGCCCCGGTGCCGGCGTTGAAGGTGGGGTCGTCCTCCAGGGCGGCAACGGCCGCGACCACAGCGTCGAGCGCCGTGCCCCCTGCGATTAGGATCCCGTGCGCGACCTCTGCCGCCCGCCGGACCCCCGCGAGCCGGGCCGCGGGGCCTTGGCCGGAGGTGGCGGGGTCGTCGGGGCCGAGCGTGCCGGCGCCCCCGTGGACGGCGACGGCGGGCTGGGCGAGGTTGGCCATGGTCCGTGGAGGTTAGCTGCCGCTCGCGGCGGCGCAAGCGGGTTCTCGCCTTGACGGTCGAGGCGCGCTCTCCGTATCGTCGTTGTCGGAATTGGTCAACGCGCGCCCGTGCCCGCCACGGGCCTTGCCCGCCGTCGAGGTCTGCCATGCCTGGTCGCGAAGTGGTCATCGCCGGAGCCGCCCGCACTCCCATCGGCTCCTTCCTCGGAACGCTTGCCGGGGTGCCGGCTCCGCGGCTCGGAGCCGTCGCCATCCGCGCCGCCCTCGAGCGAGCCGGCGTCGACCCGGCGCGCGTGGATGAGGTCGTGATGGGCAACGTTCTCCAGGCCGGCGAGGGGCAGGCACCGGCCCGGCAGGCGGCGCGCTTCGCCGGCGTGCCGGATGGCGTGCCGGCGTGGACCCTCAACAAGGTGTGCGGCTCGGGCCTCAAGGCCGTGATCAGCGGCGCACAGGCCATCGCGCTCGGCGATGCCGGCGTCGTGGTGGCGGGCGGGATGGAGTCCATGTCCAACGTGCCCTACTACGACACGCGGCAGCGCACCGGAGCGCGCATGGGCAACGTGACGCTCGTCGACGGGATGGTGTTCGACGGGCTCACCGACGCCTACGACGGCGTCCCCATGGGCATCTGTGCCGAGATGACGGCCGAGAAGTTCGGCATCTCGCGGGGTGCGCAGGACGAGTTCGCCATCGAGTCGACGCGGCGGGCCATCGAGGCCCAGAAGCAGGGCTTCTTCGCGGAGGAGATCGCCCCGGTCGAGATCGAGGGCAAGAAGGGCGAGAGGGTCGTCGTGGCCGACGACGAGGGACCGAAGACGGCGAGGCCCGAGAAGATCCCGTCGCTGCGTCCGGTCTTCAAGAAGGACGGCACGGTGACCGCCGCGAACGCCTCGTCGATCAGTGACGGCGCGGCGGCGGTGGTGCTCATGAGCGGGGAGCAGGCCCGGCGGGAGGGCCGGCCCATCCTGGCGCGGATCGTCGCCTGGGGCGGGGCGGCGAGGGCCCCGGTGGAGTTCACCATCGCCCCGGCGGACGCGGTGGCCCGGACCTTGGAGAAGGCCGGGCTCGCGACCCGTGACATTGACCTCTGGGAGATCAACGAGGCCTTCGCGGTCGTCTCGCTCGCGAACCAGCGCCTGCTCGGGCTCGACGGGAAGTCCGTCGACGTGCGGGGCGGCGCGGTGTGCCTCGGCCACCCCATTGGGGCGTCGGGCACGCGCATTCTCGTGACGCTTCTTCACGCACTGAAGCAGCTCGGCAAGAAGCGCGGGCTTGCGAGCCTGTGCATCGGGGGAGGCGAGGCGGTCGCGCTCGTGGTGGAACGCCCATGAACAAGATCTTCCCATCCGCCGACGCGGCCCTGGCCGACGTCCCCGACGGGACGACGCTCATGGTGGGCGGGTTCGGCCTATGCGGGAACCCGGAGAACCTCATCGCCGCGCTGCACCGCAAGGGCGTGAAGGACCTCACCGTCATCTCCAACAACTGCGGCACCACCGAGGAGGGGCTCGGGAAGCTGCTCCAGGCGCGCCAGATCCGCAAGATGGTGAGCTCCTACGTGGGCGAGAACAAGGAGTTCGAGCGCCAGTACCTGGCCGGCGAGCTCGAGGTGGACCTCGTTCCGCAGGGCACGCTCGCCGAGCGCATCCGCGCGGGAGGGGCGGGCATCGGAGGCTTCTACACCGCCACCGGCGTGGGCACGGTCGTGGCCGACGGCAAGGAGACGCGGGTGATCGGGGGTCGCGAGTACCTCCTCGAGATGCCGCTGCGCGCCGACTTCGCGCTCGTCCACGCCTGGAAGGCCGACAAGTGGGGGAACCTGGTGTTTCGGAAGACGGCCCGTAACTTCAACCCCATGATGTGTGCGGCCGCCAAGGTCTGCGTGGTGGAGGTCGAGAACATCGTAGAGGTCGGCGAGATCGATCCCGACGCCGTCCACGTGCCCTCCATCTACGTGAAGCGCATCGTGCAGTCGCAAGGGCTGAGGAAGCCCATCGAGCGACGCACCCTCCGCCCCCGCCCGAGGTGACCGATGCCACTCTCCCGAGAAAAGATCGCGCAGCGCGTGGCCCGGGAACTCCGCGACGGGTTCTACGTCAACCTGGGGATCGGCATGCCGACGCTGGTGTCGAACTTCGTTCCCCCCGGCATCGAGGTGGTGCTGCAGAGCGAGAATGGGATGCTCGGCGTCGGGCCGTACCCGTACGAGGGCGACGAGGATGCCGATCTCATCAACGCCGGGAAGGAGACGGTCACCGAGGTCCCCGGAACGGCCTACTTCTCGTCGGCCGAGTCGTTCGCCATGATCCGGGGCGGCCACATCGACCTCGCCATCCTGGGGGCCCTCGAGGTCTCCGAGCGCGGCGACCTCGCCAACTGGCTCGTGCCCGGAAAGATGGTGAAGGGCATGGGCGGCGGGATGGACCTCGTCGCCGGGGCCCGGCGGGTCATCGTGACGATGGAGCACGCCACCAAGGACGGGAAGCCCAAGATCCTCCGACAGTGCGCGCTTCCCATCACCGGCAAGCGCTGCGTCGCGGCGGTCTGCACCGATCACGCCTGGCTCGACGTCACCAACGACGGCCTCGTGCTCCGCGAGATCGCTGCCGACGTGACCGTCGAGGCCCTGCAGCGGCTCACCGAGCCGCGCCTGATCGTGGCCCCCGACCTCCGCGTCCTGAGGGCCTGAGGGGCGTGGCTCGCCCGCGGAGGAGGGCGCCTGGCAGGAAGGCGGCCGGCGCCGGTTCGCGCCGAGCGAGCGGGGTCACCGCGGCGCCGCGGCCGCCCCCGCTCCCCGCTCCGCCGCCTGTGGTCACGTTCCTGAGCGACTTCGGGGCGGGCTCGGGCTTCCCGGCGCAGATGAAGGGAGCCGTCCTGCGGGCGCTGCCTGGCGCCACCCTCGTCGACTTGTCGCACGACGTCCCGCACTTCGACGTGCTCGCGGGGGCCCTCCTGCTGGAGGCCTGCATCCCCCATTTCCCCGCCCATGCCGTCCACGTGGCAGTGGTGGACCCGGGCGTGGGGACGGCGCGGCGACCGATCTGCGTGGTCGACGCGTCCGGGCGGCGGCTCGTCGGTCCCGATAACGGGCTCTTCACCCCGTTCCTCGGCGAGGGCGCGAGGGTCCACCTCATCGCCACCGGTGGGGTCATCCCGGAGCCGAAGAGCGCCACGTTCCATGGCAGGGACCTCTTCGCTCCCGCGGCCGCCTGGCTGGCCACCGGCCGGGACCCGGCGCGGCTCGGCCCATCGCTCGGAGACCCCGTGCGACTCGACTGGTCGGTGGCCGACCGCGGCGAGCACCAGGTCGAGGGCGCCTGCCTCGCGGCCGACCCCTTCGGCAACGTGCTGACGAACATCCGCGGGAGCGACGTTTCCGGGGTTTCCGTGCGGGAGGTGCTCGTGGACGGGCGGCCGGCCCGCTTCGTGCGGACCTTCAGCGACGGGGCTCCGGGGGAGCTGCTCGCCCTGGTGGGTAGCGGTGGGCGGGTGGAGATCGTGGTGCGCGAAGGGAGCGCGGCGCGCGAGCTCGGGCTGCGGCGAGGCACGCCCGTCGTGGTGCACTTCGGCGCGCCGGGTCTTGTGCTCGACTCCACCCCTGCTACACTCGACGGTGCGGACATGACGAGGACGCAGGACAACCAAAGGCGCTCGAGCCGCCTGCAGCACGAGCTCCCGGTGGCCTACCGGAGCGTGGGTAGCTTTCTCACTGACTGGGCGACCAACATCAGCCAGGGCGGCCTCTTCATCAACACCCGAAACCCGCTACCGGTCGGGACGCTCGTCAAGATCCTCATCCAGCTTCCCGTCGCGGCCTTCCCGGTTGACCTCAACGGGCGAGTGACGCGAATCGCCGAGTTCGACAACCAGGCAAACGTGGTGCCCGGCATGGGCATCGAGTTCACCGACGTCGACTCGACGAAGAAGGAGCAGATCGAGGCCTTCGTCCAGAAGCTCCGCCTGGAGCTCGGGGCGTAGGCGGCAAGGGCGCGCGCCTCCTGCCGCGGGCCACGGGCGTGCGCCGCACCCTCGACATCGTCGATCTCGCCCCCGGCGGGGAGGGGACCGCCAGCGACGGAGGCCGCCCGGTCTTCGTGCCATTTTCCGCGCCCGGGGACCGCGCCGACGTGGACGTCCCCGGGGGAGAGGGCGCCGCCCACGGGTCCTTGCTGCGCGTGCTCGACGCCGGACCCGGTCGCGTCGCGCCGCCGTGCCCGCACTTTGGCCCGGCCTTCGGCGGAGAGTCGGACCGGCTCTGCGGTGGGTGCGAGTGGCTTCACCTGGAGTATAGCCTCCAGCTGCGCCAGAAGGAGCGGGCCCTCGCCGAGACCCTCCGCCGCATCGCGCGGCTCGCGCCCGGTAGCTACCCGATGCGCGCCGCCGTTGCCTCGCCAGAGAGCCTGCGCTACCGGTCCCGCGCCAAGTTCCACCTCGATCGGGAGTCAGCCCGCCTCGTCTTCTTCCGGCGCCGCTCGCACGAGCCGGTCCGCCTCTCGGCGTGCCACCTCCTCGTCCCCGGGCTCGACGCGCTCCGGGAGGCCGTGGGCCCGGCTCTCTCTCTCGCCCGCCTCTGGCCGCGCGAGGTGGCCCTCGAGTGGTCGCCACACCAGGCGGCCGGGGCCGCGCTCCTGCGTTTCCCCGAGGTCGGCGAGGGGGTGCGCCGGCGCGCCGAGGCCTTCCTTGCCTCCGTGCCGGCCCTCGCCGGCGTCGTCCTGGAGGGCGACGGGGACGGGCGTGCCAAGCCCCCTCCGGTCCTCGTCGGCAACCCCGTCGTGATGCAGGAGCGCGTCCCAGGGGAGCCCGCCCGAGGGCTCGCGCGAAGTCGCCCCGACGTATTTCAGCAGGCGAACCGTTCCGCCAACGCGCGCCTGGTGGAGGTGGCGCTCGAGCTGCTTCGCCCCGACCGCGAGGACGTGCTGGAGCTCTTCTGCGGGTCCGGAAACCTCACCGGCCCGCTGTCGGAACGCGCCCGCGCTGTGTGGGCGGTGGAGGCGCAGGGTCCCGCTCTCGAACTCGCCCGCGCGGACCTCGGGGAGCGCGGCGTGCGCTTCTTCGCGGGGGACGCGCTCGCCCTGGGCGGCGCCTTTGCCCGGGAGCGGCGGCGGTTCGGGGCCGTGCTCCTCGACCCGCCGCGCGAGGGGATGCGCGGCCTCGGGCCGCTGCTGAGGGACCTCGCGGCGCCGCGCGCCGTCTATGTCTCCTGCGACCCCGCCACCTTCGCCCGGGACCTCAAGGGAGCGGCCGATGCGGGCTACCGAGTTGCTGCGGTGGTGCCCGTCGACATGTTCCCGCAAACCCATCACGTCGAGTGCATCGGGCTGCTGGAGCGCGTTGACTAGGTGGCCCGGGGACCCCCACGTCGCCCATGCCGGCTGCGCTCGCGCCTCTCGCGGCGGGCCGTTCCGAGGCCACGAAGGGGTCCGGATGGGGACCGACCCGCGAAGGCCGGAGACATCTCGAGACGAAGCGTGAACCCTGTCGGGCCAGGAAGCGAGGTGTGGGCATGTCGATGAGAAGCGCGGTAGGCCTTGGCGCGGTGCTCGCGCTGGCCACGTCCGTCCTGGGCGCGGGGTGTGGCTCCGGAAGTGCGCCGCCCACGACGGGCGCGATCGCGGTCGTGGCGACGCTCGCGGCCGGGCAGTCGGGCAATCTTGGCGACGCGCGGGTGGCCATCTACGCCAGCAGCGCAGACTGGCAAAGCGACACGTATCTGACGAAGGAGTCGGCTACCACCTCGGGCTCCGGTGCCGTGGCAACCGCCACGTTCGCCAACCTCGCTCCCGCGACGTACTACGTGGACGTGTGGAAGGACGTCAACGCCAACCTCTCCTTCGACACGGGAGACCTGTACGGAGCCTACGGCACGTGCACGCCGCCCGCATCCCTCACCTGCGCTCTCACGGCCGCAGTCGTGGTTGCGGGGCAGACGCAGGACGTTGCCGTGACAGTGTACGCGCTCCCCTAGCGCGGCCTTGCCGGCAGCGAGGGCGACGGCCAAGCACTCGCCGCGGAGGCGCCTTCAGGAGGCCTCCTGCCGCCACGTGCCGGAGCGACCAAGGTCAGGGCAAATCTCCTCGGGGAGAGTCGGCCGGGGCCGGCGCTTCGGGCGCCCGCCAGCTGCCCCCGGGCTCGACGTCCAGTCGCTGAAGGGCCCGGTGGAAGAACGGCCCGATGAGGATGCCCATCGTCGCGAGGAGGATCAGTCCCGAGTAGAGCGCGTAGCCCGAGGCGAAGATCTTGGCCGCGTCGCTGGAGAGCGGGTCGACAGGGCCCATTCCCGCGAGGATCATCGACGCGTTGAGCAGCGCGTCGACCCAGCGCAGGTTCGCGAAGTGGTGGTAGCCGACGACGCCCACGGCGAGCGACGCGGACACGAGAACGGAAGCGAGCAGCGAGGCGCGCGCGAGGCGCCTCGCGAAGGGCACTCGCTGCCGGTGCAGCGGAACGCGGGCCGGAATCTGGCGCCATGGTCCTCGCAACAAGACCACAGTTCGACGATGGGTGTCGACGGTTAGGGGTCAGCGGAGTGAGGCCGCCGCCGGCTGGTCGATGGCGCGCAGGCGCTCGAGCAGAGTGGGGTGGCTGTAGTGCCAGCGGCTGTACCAGGGGTGGGGGTGGAGGTTCGCGAGGTTCTCGCCGTTGAGCTTCACGAGGGCGCTCTTCAGCGCATCGGGAGCCCCGGCGTGCACGACCGAGTATCGGTCCGCGGCGTACTCGTGCCGCCGCGAGATCCACGCCGAGATCGGCGCGAGGAAGAAGGTGAAGGCTCCGGAGCCGAGGGAGACGAGCGCCAGCGCGGCCTGCCAGGAAGGGGCCTCGAAGCCGAAGGCCCGGAACAGCGCCGGCCAGCGAACGAGAAGGGACAGGATCCACAGCCCAACGAGGCTGGCGACGAGGCCCGCCGCCAGCCTCTTCAGGACGTGCCGGAGGCGGAAGTGGCCGATCTCGTGCGCAAGGACGGCGGCGGCCTCGTCGACGGACATGGACGAGACGAGGGTGTCGAAGAGGACGATGCGGGGACGCACGATGCCCATGAAGTAGGCGTTGGAGTGGGAGGAGCGCCGCGACGCGTCCATGACGAACAGGCCGCGGGTGCGGAAGCCGGTGGTGCGCGAGAGCGCCTCCAGGCGCGTGCGGAGCTCGCCCTCCCCGAGGGGAGTGAACCGGTTGAAGAGCGGCGCGATGAGGGCAGGGTAGATCCAGGCGAGAAGGACCTGGATCCCGGCCAGGAAGGCCCAGAGCCACAGCCACCACAGCCCTCCGGTCGCGCTCATGAAGAACCAGGTGGCGTAGAGCAGGGGCACGCCGAGGGCAAGGCCGACGGCCGCGGACTTGAACTGGTCCGCGGCCCAGGTGCGCCAGGTGGTCCGGTTGAAGCCGAACCGGGCTTCGAGCACGAATGTCCCGTAGAGGGAGAGCGGGAGCGCGGCAACCCCGGCGACGGCCGACAGAAGCACGAGGAACGCGACGAACCGCGATGCGCCGCCGAGGGCGGCGAGCTCCCCGTCGAGCCAGGGCAGGAACCCCGACAGCAGCAGCGTCAGGGTGAGCGCGGCGTCCCAGAAGAGGGCAGCGAGGGCGAAGCGGCCCTTCGCCAGCGTGTACTCCCGGCTCCGCACCGCCGTCTCCGGGCTGACGTGCCCGGCGAGCGTCTCCGGGACAGATGCACCGGCCGCGGCGGCGTGGCCCAGGTTGAGCGACAAGAGCACCGTCTCCACCGCCAGGCGGACGAGGAAGGCAGCGAGGAAGACGGCGAGGATCAAAGGGGGCATCGGTCGTGGACCTCGAGTCTCAGCGGGGGCCCGGCCCGGCGAGGAGCGGCCCTGCACGCTCGACGCGGCCGTCGCGAAGCCGCAGCTCCCGTGCCACGGCGCCCACCACCTCGTCGTCGTGGTGGGTGACGAGAACCACCGCGCGCCCGGAGCGGCAGAGAGCGTCGACGAGATCCATCATCTCGGCCCGCGCGCGGGGCTCGAGACCGTTGAAGGGCTCGTCGAGAAGCAGCACCTCGGGGTCGATGACGAGGGCACGAGCGAAGAGCAGCCGCCGCATCTCGCCGTAGGACAGCGAGTGGACGCCGCGGGCGGCGAGGTGGCCCACCCCCAGCAACTCCATCCAGCGGGCGGCGGCGTCGCGCTGTTCCGCGGTGGGCGAGTCCCCGAGGCCGATGCTCCCGAAGAAACCGGAGAGCACGACCTCCTCTCCGCGGGCGTCGGCCCGGTGACGCGCCTGGAGGTCGGGCGCCACCAGCCCGACCCGCTCCTTCACGTCCCAGACGCTCGGGCTCTCTCCCAGGTCGAGGCGGCGGATCCGGCCGCCGGGAGCGAGGTGCTCCTCGCCGAGGAGCAGGCGCAGGAATGTGGACTTGCCGGCGCCGTTCGGTCCCCGCACCGCCCAGCTCTCGCCGCGCCGCATGGTCCAATCGAGCCCCCGCAGGACCCGGCGACCGTCGACGAGCACGTCCCCCGAAACCCGGAAGAGCGCATCGCCGGCGGTGGTGTGCCGCGGCGGGGGGAGCGGGGGGGAGCGGGCAGCGCCGGGGCGTTCCCGCCACCGCGCCTCCACCTCGGAACGCGGCCCGGCGGCGACGAGCCGGCCCCCCTCGAGGATGGCGGCCCGCTCGACTGCGGGAGGGACCTCCTCCGGCCGGTGGGTGGCGAGCACGAGCGGCACGCCCTCGCGGGCGAGCTCGGACGCGGCTCCGAGCATCAGGTCGCGCGAGGCGGCGTCGAGGCCGTTCAGGAACTCGTCGAGCAACAGCGCCCGGGGGCGCGGGGCGAGCGCGCGGGCGAGCAGGGCGCGGCGGGCCTCGCCCGTCGAGACCTCCAGCATGGTGCGGCGCCGGAGCCTCTCGAGTCCGACGAGGCCGAGGGCGCGGCCCACGAGGGCCTCGGCCTCGGCGGAGAGGGGCTCGGTCGGCCAGACGCCGGCCGTGAACCCGCTGCGAACCACGTCCTCCAGCCTCACTCCCCAGTCGCGCCGGAGGTAGGCGTCCTGCGCCTCGGCGGACACGAGCGCGATCCGTCCGGCGGCGCCGATGGGGCTCTCGGTGGGCTCCCCTTCGAGGTGGTACAGGCGCCGTCCGCGGCTGGAGGGGTGCGGCCAGGCGTCGCCGCGCAAGAGCCGCAGAAGCGTGGTCTTGCCGGCGCCATTGCCGCCGAAGATCGCCCAGCTCTCGCCCTCCCGGAGCGCGAACGAGACTCCCGCGAGGAGCGTTCGCCCCCAGAGCTTCACGTCGACGTCGTCTAGGGTGACGAGGACCAAGGCGGCCTTCATGCACCAGGGGCGCGCTCGGCGCAAGGTCGCGGTGCGGGCGCGCCCGCCCATGGCGGCCGGGCTACAATGATCGGGTGGAGGAGCGCATCGTCGAGTTCGCCCGGCTGCTCCGGCAGAACGGGCTCAGGGTGTCGCCGGCAGAGGCGGCCGACGGGGTCCGGGCCGCGCTGCTCGCCGGGGTAGGGGACCGCGCCACCTTCCGGGGCGCGCTGCGGGCCACGCTCGTGAAGCGCGGCGCCGACGCCCCCGTCTTCGACAGGCTCTTCGACCTGTACTTCTCCCACCTGGGACGCATCGTTGCGGGGCTGGAGCGATCCTTGCTCGCCGACCTGGAAGAGAGCGGCGTCCTCGAGGGCGACGAGCTGGCCATGGCCGCATGGACGCTCTCGCGGCTCGCATCGGGCCTGTCGCCCCTCGCACGGGCGGCGCTCGAAGGCGACCAGGCGCTGCTCGCGAGGCTGCTGCGGGGCGCTGCGCTGGGTCTCGACTTCGCCGCGCTGGAGGCCGGCACCCAGCTCGGCTTCTACGGCAGGCGGCTTCTCGGGGAGGCGGGGGGCCGGGGCCTCGCGGGTGAGCTCGATTCCATCGAGGCCGCCCTGCGCGCCTCGGGGATCGATGCAGCCCGGATGGAACTCGTGGCGACGCGGCTTCGTCGCGCGCTCCAGGTGGTGGAGGACGCGGCGAGGAGGTATGCGGAGGTCGAGCGCCAGGCACGCGCCGAGCGACGCCGGGACGACGCCTTCGGCCGCCAGAGCCTGGCCGCGCTGTCCCGCGTCGAGATCGCGCGGGCCGAGTTGGCCGTGCGCCAGCTCGCCGACCGGCTCGAGGACCGGCTGGCGCGTCGCGAGCGGTCCCGGCGGCGCGGCGCCCTGGACGTCCGCCGCACGCTCCGCGCCAGCCTCTCCTGCGGCGGCGTTCCGCTCAAGCTCGCGTTCCGAGCCCGGCGCAGGGATCGGCCCGACCTCTTCGTCCTCTGCGACGTCTCCGACTCGGTCCGCCACGTGTCGCGGCTCATGCTGCTCTTCGTCCACCGGCTGCAGTCGCTCTTCACCCACGTGCGCAGCTTCGTATTCGTCTCCGACATCGGGGAGGTGACGGAGGCGTTCCGTGCCGAGAAGGACGTGGCCCGCGCCGCGGATCTCGCCACGGCCGGCAAGGTGGTGAGCCTCGCCGGCAACTCCAACTACGGCCGGGCGCTGCGCGCCTTTCACGAGCGCCACCAGGGCGAGATCACGGGCCGCACCACCATCCTCGTGATCGGCGATGGCCGCAGCAACTACCTGCCCCCCGAGTCCTGGGTGCTCCGGGAGCTGAAGCGCAAGGCGCGCCGCGTGCTCTGGATCTGCCCGGAGGAGCGCTGGGCCTGGGGCAGCGGCGACAGCGAGATGCCACTCTACGCGGCGCAGGTCGATCGCGTGGCCACGGTGACGCGGCTGTCGGACCTGGAAGAGGTGGCAGACGCGTTGCTCCCGCGCTCCCGGGCCCGGGGTTGACGGGGCGCGGGCTTCGCCCTAGGTTCGCTCGCCCGATGTCGGATCTCGTCTCTCTTCGGAACGCTTCGCCCGTCCAGGGCGGCGACGAGCGCGCCGGCGCCGTCCCGGTGCCGCACCGCAAGGTGTACGTGCACACCTTCGGGTGTCAGATGAACGAGTCGGACAGCGATCGCATGGTCGAGATCCTGGCGGGCCGATCCTGGGGACGGGCCCGCCACCCCGAGGAGGCGGATCTCATCCTCCTCAACACCTGCTCGGTCCGCGAGAAGGCAGAGCAGAAGCTGCTCTCGGCGCTGGGGCGCTACCGGGAGCACAAGGCGCGCCGCGGCGCCCTCATCGCCGTGGGAGGATGCGTCGCACAGCAGGAGAAGGATCGCTTGCTGCGGCGAGTGCCCTACGTGGACTTCGTCTTCGGCCCCGACAACATCGGACGCCTGGCCGAGATGGTCGAGCGAGCCGGGCGGCACGAGCGCTTCGCCGAGACGGGGTGGATGGACTCGGAGGAGTACGTCTTCCCCCGGGCCGACCCCGAAGCGGCTCGCGGTCGCGCCACCGCCTTCGTGACCGCGATGAAGGGCTGCGACAACGTCTGCTCCTTCTGCATCGTGCCGCGCACGCGGGGGCGCGAGGTCTCGCGACCGTTCCCGGAAGTGGTGGCCGAGGTCTCGGCGCTCGCCGGCGTGGGGATCCGCGAGGTGACGCTCATCGGTCAGAACGTGAACTCCTACCGCGGCGGATGCTCCTTCGCGGCTCTCCTGCGACGGGTGGCGGAGGTGCCGGGCGTCGAGCGCGTTCGCTTCACCACCAGCCACCCGCACGACCTCTCCGACGAGCTCGTGGCTGCCTTCCGCGACGAGCCCAAGGTGATGCCCCACTTCCACCTGCCCGTGCAGTCCGGCTCGGACGCGATGCTCGTGCGCATGCGTCGCGATTACTCGGTGGAGGAGTACCTCGATCGCCACCGCAAGCTGCTCCAGGCCCGGCCCGGTATCTCGATCACCACCGACTTCATCGTGGGTTTCCCCGGCGAGAGCGACGAGGACTTCGACGCCTCGCTCCGGCTGCTCGACCAGGCGCGCTTCGACAACTCGTTCAGCTTCCTCTTCAGCGCGCGGCCGCACACCGGCGCGGCGCTCCGGCTGGGAAGCTCCCCGGATTGGCAGCCGGTGGCCCGGGACGTGGCGGTGGAGCGGCTCGAGCGGCTACAGGCCCGACAGCGCGAAATTGCCGCGGAGATCCTGCGCGGCCAGGTCGGCTGCGAGGTGGAGGTCCTGGTGGAGGGGCCGTCGGACGAAGGTGGCCACCTGGGGCGGACGCCCGAGAACCGGGTGGTTCATCTCGAGGCGGCCGGTCGTGAGCTCGCTCCCGGTGCGCTGGTGCGGGCCCGGGTCATCCGCGCCGGGCACAGCTCGCTCGGCGCCGAGCCGCTGCCTTGAGGCGAACCCTCGTCGCCCTGGCGCCGGCGCTCGCCTACGCCGGGGTCATCTTCTACCTCTCGTCGCAGCCGAACCCGCTGCCCTTCCTGCCGCGGTCCGTCTTCGCGCACGACAAGCTGCTCCACGTCATCGAGTACGGGGGGCTCGGGGCGCTTCTCGCCTGGGGGCTCTCGTCGCTCGGCACTCCTCCGCTGCGCGCCTTCCTCCTCGCCCTGGCGATCGCGAGCGCCTACGGTGCGAGCGACGAGTTTCACCAGTACTTTGTCCCGAACCGAGAGTGCGACGTCTTCGACTGGATGGCCGACACCGTCGGGGCGGCCCTGGGGGCCGGCATCGGGACGGCCGTCTTGCGGCGCCGGAGGGCGCGGGCTAGCATCCCTCGCTGAATGGCGCTCATCCGTCCGTGGGGAGGAAAGGCGCCGCGCCTGGACGAGAGCGTCTGGGTGGCGGAGAGTGCCATCGTCCTGGGGGACGTCGAGGTGGGCTCGCAGTCCTCGATTTGGTTCGGCGCGGTCGTTCGTGGAGACGTGAACTACATCCGAATCGGGGCCCGAACGAACCTGCAGGACCACGCCGTGCTGCACGTGACCAGCCGGACTCATCCCACCGTGGTGGGCGACGACGTCACGGTGGGTCATCGGGTCACGCTCCACGGGTGCACCATCCGGGATCGGTGCTTGGTCGGTATCGGGGCGGTGGTGATGGACGGTGCGCAGGTCGGGGAGGACGCCATGGTCGGCGCCGGATCGCTCGTCCCGCCGGGCATGGTGGTGCCCCCCCGCACGCTCGCGCTCGGTTCGCCGGCCCGGGTCAAGCGCGAGCTCACGCAGGAGGAGGTCGACCACTTCCGCGCGTCGGCCGCCCACTACGCCGCCTACGCCGAGCAGTACCGGCGCGAAGGGTGGCTCGCGAGATGACCGTCCTCGACGTGCTGCAGCGGTGCACCCTGTTCAAGGAGTTCAGCGAGACGGGGCTGAAGATCTTCGCCGCCATCGCCACCGAGAAGTCCGTGGCGGCTGGGACGCCGCTCTTCGCGGAGAACATGGTGGGGGAGTCGCTCTTCATTCTCAAGGCCGGCTCGGTCCGGATCACCCAGCGGGACGGCTCCGGCGAGCGCGAGCTCGCCACCCTCGGCGCGGGCGAGCACCTCGGGGAGCTCGCGCTCCTCGCGAAGAGCGTCCGCCTCGTTTCGGCAGTGGCGGCCACCCACTGCGAGGTGGTGGAGATCTCCCAGCGCGACTTCTACCGGCTCCAGCCGCAGAAGCCCCAGGCCTGCCTCAAGCTGGCGCTCGCCATCGCGGCCGACCTCGCCCAAAGGCTTTCCGATAGCCGGGAGGCGCTGCGCGCGCTCGGGAACCCGCCCCGCTCCTAGCACCCCGGAGACCCTGAGGAGATGCTGGAGCGCCTCGTCGAACACCTGCAGAACCAGTCCCTCGGGCTCGGGTACGTCTTCGTCTTCGGCGTGCTCATCCTGTGCGGATTCGGGTTCCCGCTGCCGGAGGATGTCATCCTGGTGACGGGTGGCGTCCTCGCCTGGATCGCCTCTCCGCTCGAGCAGGCGACGCTCGGCGGCATGGTCCGCGACCTCGGGCTCCAGGCCATGGTCGGCGTGGGGCTCGCGGGCATCCTCGCCGGTGACTCGGTCATCTACTGGGCCGGCCGCCGCTTCGGGCGTCGGGTCGCGGAGGTGTGGCCCTTTCGACGCCTCATCACTCCGAGCAAGCTCGAACGCGTCGAGCGACTCCTGCGGAAGCGCGGCAACGTCGTGGTGATGATTGCCCGCTTCCTCCCCGGGCTGCGCGCGCCGACGTACTTCACGGTCGGCCACTCGCGCCTGCCCTTCTGGGAGTTCATCCTCTTCGACGGGCTGGCGGCGCTGGTCTCGGCCCCGCTGTGGGTATTCCTCGGCTTCTGGTTCGGGGACGACATCGAGCGGGCGGCCCGCGAGGCCTCCCGCTTCGGCCACTACATCCTCGCGGCCGTCCTCACCGTGGTGGCGCTGCTCGCGCTGCGGGCCTGGCGCAGGCGCCGGTCGGAGGGCTCCGCGGGCCCGTCCGTCTGACGGCTGACGGGCCCCTCAGCGGCCGGTGATGCGACTCCAGAGCCCCTTCAGCCCGGACGAGCGGAGCGGCTCGGGAGACCCCGCCTGCGGGGGTGGTGCATGGGAGGCGGGAGACCCCGGCAGCGGCGCCATGGAGGGCAGAGGCGGCGGTGGCGGCGCCATCCCGACCGCCGCGTATTTCGCGTCCCGCTCCACGCGGGCCTTGACCTCGTCCGGCGTGCCCTTGGTCGTGAAGACCGCCTCCACCTCGCGGCCGGACTCGAGCTCCCTCGCGCGGACGGTGAGCAGGCACTCCTCGCCCAGCTCGAAGGTCACCGTGATGCGGATCGAGCCCCGGGGGCCCTTCGGCAAGCCGGTCAGCTGGACGGTGCCGAGGTACTGACATTCCTCCACCGTGTGGCCCTCGCCCTCGAACACCCAGAGGTCGAAGGTTCGCTGGTCGTCCTTCGTCGTGGAGAGCGTGTACTCCTTGCGGGCCGGCAGCGGCGTGTTCTTCTCGATGATCATCTTGACTCGGCCACCACCGGGCAATCCGACCCCGATGCTCATGGGAACGACATCGATGAGCACAACACCCTCCGCGCTACCGAGCGAATGGGCGAGGAGGGCGGCACCGATGGCCACCGCCTCGTCCGGATGAACTGCCTTGCTGGGAGCCTTGCCGAAGAAGCTCCGCACCTTCTCGCGAACCAGCGGCATGCGGGACTGGCCGCCCACGAGAAGCACTTCGTCCACGTCCTGAGGTCCGAGCTTCTTCTCGTGGAGGACCCGCTCGCAGGTCCGGATGGTCTGCTCGACGAGAGGGGCGACCAGGCTCTCCAGGTCCTCCCGGGTGAGGCGCGTCTCGAGCGCGACCGGATGGCCATCCACGGTGGCCAGGTACGGGAGCTGCACCGGGAACTCGCCGCACTCGGAGAGCGCGCACTTCGCCCGCTCGGCCGCGTCGACGAGCCGGGATCTCGCTACCAGGTCGCCCTGGAAGGGGCCGAACCGGCTCTCGAAGTCCTGGAGCAAGCGCTCCACGATGCGGGCGTCGAAGTCCACGCCGCCGAGAAAGGTGTCGCCGCCGGTCGAGATCACCTCGTAGACGTTGTTCTCGAGCTCGAGGACGGAGGCGTCGAAGGTGCCACCGCCCAGGTCGTAGACCATCACCCGCTCGCGAACGTCGCGCCCGTAAGCGTAGGCGAGCGCCGCGGCGGTGGGCTCGTTGAGGATTCGCTCCACATGGAGGCCGGCGAGCGCGCCGGCGCGGCGGACGGCCTCGCGCTGGCGCTCGCTGTAGTAGGCGGGGACCGTGATGACGGCGCGGTTCACCTCCTCGCCGAGGTGGGCCTGCGCGACGTCCTTCACTTCCTTGAGGATGAGCGCCTGCACCTGCTCGAGCGAGAGCGTTGCCGGGCCTAGCCGAACGGCGCACAGCCCGTCCTCGCCGGCGACGACCTCGAACGGGAACTTGGCCAGCATCGCCTGGACGGCCGGAGAGTCGAAGGTGCGGCCGACGAGGCGCTTGGCCCCGTGGACGGTGTGGCGCGGGTTGAAGAGCAGCTGCCCCTTGGCGTTCTGGCCCACGACGATCCGGTGGCGCTGGTTCAGCGCCACCATGGAGGGGACGACGTTGTAGCCCTCCCGCGAGGGGATGACGTAGGGCCTTCCGTTGCGCACCACCGCGGCACAGGAGTTGGACGTGCCGAGGTCGATGCCGATGACGGCCTTGGACTTCTTCCCCGCCGGGCCGGGCGTGGCCGGGAGGCCGAGTTCGATGGCCACCGGCCCACGCTCGAGTTGCTCCACGCGACGGGGCGCCTGGAAGTCGGCCTGGGCTGGGGCGTTCTGCTCGGCAGGCGGGGCGGGCGCGACAGCCTCGGCGGGCGGCGGGACGCGGGTCGGCGCGGGAGTGGACGCGGGACGATCCACCGCCGGGGCGGCGGTCGGAGCGAGGCCGCGCTGCTCCCGACGGGTGACCATCCGCTCGATGACCTGGCGGGAGGGTTCGTCGAGCGCGAGGAACTGGATGCCCATTCCCGGAGCGACCGGCGGGTGGGCGGCGGGCTCCTCCCTTGCCACCCAACGCACGACCCCGCGGGCGCGCACGACGGTCTCGCCGCTCGACAGCTTCAATTCGAGGTCGACCTGGGTGCCTACGGGCTTCGGGTCGCGGGCGCGTATGAAGATTCCGCCGCGGGAGATGTTCGTGGCAAATCGCTCCACGAACTCGTCGACCGAGCCGTAGGAAAGCTTGACGCGCAGGCCTATCGAGGTGCGCGGCTCGCGCTTCTGGTCCACGCCTCGATTATCCCGGCCGGGTACACCCGGTAGCAAGCTCGTGGCCGGCGAAAACCGTACCTCGAACGCGGGGTTGGGCGGAAAGGTGGGCCGTTGTCGGGGGTTTCGTCCGCCTTGACCCTACCGGCACGACTCTGTATATCGCGGCATGCTCAACCGCGATGACCTCCCCGAGGCGCTGACGTTCGACGACGTCCTCCTCCTTCCGGCGGAGAGCGACGTCCTCCCGAAGAACGTCGAGACGGCTACCCGCCTCACCCGAAACATCCAGCTTCACATCCCCATCGTCTCGGCCGCCATGGACACGGTCACCGAGGCGTACATGGCCATCGCCATGGCCGCCGAGGGCGGCATCGGGTTCATCCACAAGAACATGTCGGTGGAGCGGCAGGCGGCGGAGGTCACCCGGGTCAAGAAGTACGAGTCCGCCATGGTCACCGAGCCGGTGACCATCGAGCCCGAGGCACAGCCTGGCCCAGGCCGTGGCCCTCATGCGCGGGAACGGCATCAGCGGGATCCCGGTGACCCGCAAGGGCCGGCTGGTGGGCATCCTCACCAACCGCGACCTGCGCTTCGAGCGCAACCTGGACCAGACCGTCGAGCAGGTGATGACCACGAAGCTCGTCACCGCGCGCGAGGGCGTGACCATCGAGGGAGCGAAGGAGCTCCTGCACCGGCACCGCATCGAGAAGCTGCCGGTGGTGAACGAGCAGTTCGAGCTGCGCGGCCTCATCACCATCAAGGACATCGAGAAGATCCAGAAGCACCCGAACGCCGCCAAGGACAAGCTCGGCCGGCTCCTGTGCGGCGCCGCGGTCGGGGTGGGACCCGACCGGGAGGCGCGCGTCGCGGCGCTGCTCAAGGCCGGCGCGGACGTCATCGCCATCGACACCGCGCACGGCCACTCTCGCGGGCGTGGTCGACGCGGTGCGCGACACCAAGGCGGGATTCAAGGGCGATCGAGCTCGTCGCCGGCAACGTGGCCACCGGCGAGGCGTGCGAGGCGCTCTGCCGCGCGGGCGTCGACGCGGTCAAGGTCGGCGTCGGTCCGGGGTCGATCTGCACGACGCGCGTGGTGGCCGGCGTGGGCGTCCCGCAGGTCACCGCCGTCGACGAGTGCGCCCGGGCGGCCGATCGGCACGGCGTGCCCGATCATCTCCGACGGCGGCGTCAAGTACTCGGGCGACGTGGTGAAGGCGCTCGCCGCGGGCGCGGCCAGCGTGATGATCGGCTCGCTGCTCGCCGGCACCGAGGAGGCGCCCGGCGAGGTCATCCTCTACCAGGGGCGCAGCTACAAGAGCTACCGCGGCATGGGCTCGATCAGCGCCATGAAGGAGGGGTCGAAGGATCGCTACTTCCAGGGCGAGGTGGCGGAGGCCGAGAAGCTCGTCCCCGAGGGGATCGAGGGGAGGGTGCCCTACAAGGGCCCGCTCGCCATGAACGTCTTCCAGCTGGTGGGCGGCCTGAAGAGCGGCATGGGATACCTCGGCTGCCGGACCATCCCGGAGCTCCGGCAGAAGTCGCGCTTCGTACGGATCACGTCCGCCGGCCTGAAGGAGAGCCACGTCCACGACGTGATCATCGTTCAGGAAGCACCCAACTACCGCGTCGACTGAGGTGGCACTGCCCGCGCCCGCGCACATGGACATCCACAGCGAGAAGATCCTCATCCTCGACTTCGGGTCGCAGTACACGCAGCTCATCGCTCGCCGGCTGCGCGAGCTCGGCGTCTACTGCGAGATCCAGCCCTGCACCATGAAGGCCGAGGCCATCCGCGCCTGGCGGCCCCGGGGGGTGGTGCTCTCCGGCGGCCCGGCAAGCGTTCTCGCCGAGGGGAGCCCGCGCCCGGACCCGGCCGTCTGGGAGCTCGGCGTTCCGGTGCTCGGCATCTGCTACGGGCTGCAGCTCATCGCCCACGAGCTCGGCGGCAAGGTCGACCGGGCCGCGCACCGGGAGTTCGGGCCGGCGACCATCGAGGCGCACGCGGCGGCACGGACCTGTTCCGCGGCCTCCCGGCGACGCTCGACGTCTGGATGAGCCACGGCGATCGCGTCGAGTCGCTGCCGCCCGGGTTCGAGCCCGTGGCCTCCACGGCGAGCTCCCCGTTCGCCGCCGTGCAGGACCGGCGTCGTCGCATCTTCGGCGTGCAGTTTCACCCCGAGGTGGCCCACACGCCGCGGGGCAGCGAGGTCCTCAGGAACTTCGCCCAGGGTGTGTGCGGTCTGTCCGGGTCGTGGTCGATGCGGGCGTACGCCGAGGTGGCCGTCGAGGCGATCCGCGCCCAGGTGGGGCACGCCCACGCCATCTGCGCGCTTTCCGGGGGGGTCGACTCGGCGGTCGCCGCGCTGCTCGTCCACCGCGCCATCGGCAACCGCCTGCGCTGCATCTTCGTCGACAACGGCGTGCTCCGGGCCGGCGAGCGCGAGCAGGTCGAGCGGGTCTTCGGCCAGATGTTTCACCTGCCGCTCGTGACCGTCGACGCCCGCTACCGCTTCCTCGCCAAGCTCGCCGGCGTGACCGACCCGGAGCAGAAGAGGAAGATCATCGGCCGAGAGTTCATCGCCGTCTTCGAGGAGGAGGTGGAGCGCCTGGCTGCCGAGGGCGAGAGGGCCGGATTCCTGGTCCAGGGCACGCTCTACCCCGACGTCATCGAGAGCGTCTCCTTCAAGGGGCCGTCGGCGACCATCAAGAGTCACCACAACGTCGGCGGGCTGCCCGAGGTGATGAAGCTCGAGCTCGTCGAGCCGTTGCGCGAGCTCTTCAAGGACGAGGTCCGCCGGCTCGGCGTCGAGCTCGGCCTGCCGCGCGACTCGGTGCAGCGGCAGCCCTTTCCGGGGCCCGGGCTCGCCATCCGCGTCCTCGGCGAGGTGACGGAGGAGCGGCTCGGCATCCTGCGCAGAGCCGACGCCATCGTCCAGGACGAGGTGCGCAGGGCCGGGCTCTACGAGAAGCTGTGGCAGTCGTTCGCGGTGCTCCTGCCCGTGCGCAGCGTCGGCGTCATGGGGGACGAGCGGACCTACGAGGCCACCTGCGCCATTCGCGCGGTCGACTCGACCGACGGCATGACCGGCGACTGGTCGCGGCTCCCCTACGACCTCCTTGCCCGGCTCTCCTCCCGGATCATCAACGAGGTCCGCGGCATCAACCGCGTCGTCTACGACGTCTCCTCCAAGCCGCCGGCGACCATCGAGTGGGAATAGCCGCTCGACACCGCCTGTTCACGAATAGTCGATAGTCCTCTCGAGCCTCTAGGCGACGTGTAGGTCGGGGTGGGGCGTCGTGCGCGCCAGGCCGACCCGGCGGCGTGACGCGCGCTTCGCTGTCATGTGAGTCGGGGCTATCATCGAGCCACTGGAGGCTGGAATGAAGCTCGGCCGTGCCATCGCGCTCTCCGCCATCGTCTTCGCTGCCGTCGCGGTGGTGGGGGGCTGCCAAGACTACAACTTCAACCCCGTCGGCTCCTGCGTCATCCAGCCAGGCGCGACAGAGCTCAAGCTCGCCGACGTGACCACCGCGGACATCCTCTTCGTGGTGGACGACTCGGGTTCGATGGACTCGAAGCAGCAGGCGCTGGCAGACAATTTCGACCTGTTCATCAACGACCTCAACCAGGCGAACCTCGACCGCGTCTCCGAGGGACTCGAGCCCTTCGACTTCCACATCGCCGTCACCACCTCGTCGATCTTCGCGGCCAACCCGACGTCGAGCCACTGCATCAACAACGGCGGAGCGACCCAGTGCTGCGCGGTCGGAAGCTGCACGCCGGTGGCATACAACAGCTGTACGCCCGGCGGCGACTGCGGCAGCGGCGGGAAGTGCACCTTCGCGCTCATCCCGGCCAACCCCGGGGCGACGCCGCCGACACAGGCGAGCTTCGGGTTCCAGTGCTGCGGCACCGTGGGCAGCTGTAGCAACGCGAGCTGCTTCCCCGGCGACTCGTGCCCCTCCTACACGACGACCTACACCTCCTTCAACGGTTGCACGCAGGGCGTGGCCACGGCGAACGAGCCCTACCCGGCGGGCGACCTCGTGTCCTATCCGGGGAACCCGAAGGTGCTTCACTTCACGAAGGACCTTTACCAGCCGACCATCAACACCGGCGCGATCAACGCGCTGGTGGCCCAGTTCAAGCAGAACATCCAGGTGGGCAGCTGCGGCTCGGGCGAGGAGCAGCACCTCCAGGCGGGGCGGCTCGCCATCCAGAAGGTGCTCGCTGGGAACTACGGCTCGGACTTCCCGCACCAGGGCGCAAAGCTCCTCGTCATGTGGGTCGGTGATGAGGACGACTGCTCGAGCGGCCAGGACCCCTCGAAGTCCATCGTCCTCGCCCACGGGAACCTGACCGGTAGCGACGAGTGCGTGGCCGACAAGTACCTCCCCGCCGGCAGCCTCATCCCCAACCGAGCCTTCCCGGTGAGCGACTTCTATTCCTTCTTCACGGGTCTCCTGCCCGCGCCCGGGGCCTCCGCGAGCTCGCAGCATCCCTGGATCAGCCTGGGCACGGCCTTCGTCGTCTCCTCCAACCGGTGCACGCAGGCGAGCCCGCCGACTCCCTACGCGCCTGCCGACGGCACCTACCTGCAATCGCCGGCGGTGTGCACCGGAACGCCGCAGTACGCCTGCAGCGTTGCCTACGCCGGTGGCGTGCGCTTCCTGCAACTCGCCGAGTCGTTGCGGGGTGCCAAGTACGACGTCATCGAGGGTTCGGTCTGCGAGCAGTTCGGCCCGATCCTCGTCTCGCTCGCCGACCTGGTGAAAGCACCGAGCGCGCTGCGCCTGCCCAGCGTGCCCGCTTCGAACCAGATCACGCTCGTGCGCATCCTCGACTCCTCGGGTCATCAGCGGAAGGTGTGCACCCAGTCCCCGCCGGCGCCGACCACGACGGCCGGCTGGTGGTTCGTCGACTGCAACGATCACACCGATCCGCCGGCCGTGGCTTCGGGCCCGACATCCTGCCTCTACATCAACCACCAGAGCACCACGCAGGATTGCGAGGCGAACGCGGGCGAGACCTACTCCGCGGAGTACCTGGGCCAGGTCCCGCCGGGGGGATGCGACCCGTCGGTGCCCAACGCCTCCGAAGTGTGCGCCAAGGCGCTCGGCGACCCGCAGCCTCAGGCGAATGCAAGCCGGTATCAGTGCTTCCTGCCGACCGGAAGTGCGGTGGGCACCTGCGTCTGCACCGGCGGCTAGACTGCACTGACGCACCCCCCGATGGTAGGCTACGCCATGCGTCGCATCGCCGCGCTCGCGGCCCTCGTTGCCATTGGATGTGGCCAGGTCCCGCCGAACGCGGTGACGGCCTGCCAGCACCTCGCCATCGCCGAGGACCGGACCGACATCCTCTTCGTGGTCGACGACTCCGGATCGATGTTCGACAAGCAGCAGAACCTGGCGCAAAACTTCGGCGCCTTCATCGACCGCCTCGCGGCCTCGCCGGCCCGGAACCTCTTCCAGATCGGCGTCACCACGACCTCGGTGAACCGCTACGATCTGGGCAAGTTCTCCACCACCTTCGCGCCGACCGGTGCGTGCCCCTCGCCTCCCGCCAGCGGGCAGCCGTACCCGCGCGGCGCGCTCGTGTCGGTGTCGGGGCCCGACGTGGCGGAAGAGCGGCTGCAGAGCATCACCGCGCCGCCGCGGATCCTCGAGGCGGGTTCCTCGAGTTTGACGGCGGACTTCACGAGCAACGTCGCCGTCGGCGTGTGCGGATCGGGGCGTGAACAGGGGCTCGAGGCCGCTCGCCTGGCTCTCTCGGACCCGACGCTCTCCGGCGCCAACGCCGGGTTCGTCCGCCCGGGGGCGCGCCTCGTGCTCGTCATCGTGTCCGACGACGACGACTGCTCGGACCCAGAGAACACCGGTACGTCCGAGGAACCGCCGGACTGCACCCAGTACCCGGTCCAGGGGTACCTCGACTTCTTCGCCCAGCCCATCGGCGGGGAGACGAAGGACTTGTTCGTCGGCGCAATCGTGGCCGTCGATCCCACGACGCTGGCGCCGTCGGCCTGCACGGAGGCAGACGGCGCCCAGGCCGAGCACCCGGCATACCGCTACAAGGCCTTCGTGGACGCGTTCGGCTCCCGGGGGCTCGTCGACAGCGTCTGCAACGCCGACTTCGAGAAGACTCTCGTCGCCATCGCCTCCCGGATCTCCCAGGAGGTCCCGCTGGCCGGGGCGCCTGCCGACCCGCGACTCCTCGCCGTGGGCGTGGTCCACGCGGACGGAACCCGGCAAGCGTGCACCGTGCTGGAGCAGGGCCAGCCAGGAACGGCCGACGTCGTCTATGTGCCGCCCACGGGCAACCGGCCGCCCACGCTCGTCTTCGGGGGGGCCTGCGGCCTGCAGGCGGGCGACCAGTTGGACGTCCGGCTGCTCTGCGTGGGCTGACATCGACGAGACCCGTCCACATTGGGTGACACCCCACGCGCACGCTTGCCGATGCTCTTCAAAGAGAGCAAATAGAGAAGCATGATCTGCCACTTCGGACCGGCTCGGCTGGGGCTCCTCGCCGCGGCCGCTTTCCTGTTGCCGTCGCTCGCCCCTGCCGAAGACCCGTCGCCCCCGCCGCCGTCGGCAGTGCCGGCGGCCGAATCCGCCGTGGAAGTGAGCAGGCTGCTCGCCTCCGTGGACGCCGCCTGGCCGACGCGAGACGAGCCCGGCAAGATGGACGCCATCCTCGCCGACCTGAAGAAGGCCGAGGCCCTCGCGCCGAGCGACTACGAGGTGCTTTGGCGGACCGCCCGCGGGTACTACTGGCTGGCGGATGCGCCCGACGTCGCCGATGCCGAGAAGGCGCGGCTCGGGAAACTGGCCTGGGACTTTGGGGACCGCGCCACCGCCGCCAACGGGAACCGCGTCGAGGGTTGGTTCTACGCGTCCACCGGGGTCGGGATGTACTCGATCGGCATCAGCATCATCAAGGCGCTCCTGGACGGGATGGAGGGAAAGTACCTCGACCGCCTCAAGAGGGCCCAGGCCATCGACCCCTCCTACTACGGGTACGGGTCCGAGGTCGCGTGGGGCCGGTACTACTACGAGCTCCCGTGGCCCAAGTACGACGCCGAGAAGAGCGAGCAGTCGCTGCGCAAGGCGCTGAAGCAGTACCCGAAGAACCTGAGGGCCAAGGTCTTCCTCGCCGAGCTCTACATCAAGGAGGACCAGGCCAAGGCCGGAGTGAAGATCCTCGAGGAAGTGCTCGCCGCAACCCCGGGGGCCTACGATCCTCCCGAGGAGCGCAGGGTCCAGGCGATGGCGCGAGCGCTTCTCGCCAAGGCCAAGAGCTGAAGCGCGAGGGAAGGGAGGGGGTCGCATGATCGCGAATCAAGCCCAGAACCTGGTGCAGATGTTCGAGGCGCAGGCCGCCGACCGGGGCGACCACGCCGCGATGATGTACAAGCGGGAAGGTCGATGGCAGGACATCTCCTGGAAGGAGACCGCGCGCCGGGCCCGCGACGTGTCCGATGGACTCGCCTCCATCGGCGTGAAGCCGGGCGATCGCGTGTCCATTCTCGCCGACACGTGTCCCGAGTGGATCATCGCCGACCTCGGCATCATGGGGGCAGGCGCGATCCTCGTGCCCATCTACCAGTCGAATCCGAGCCACGAGGTCCAGTACATCCTCGATGACGCCGGGGCCTCCTGGATCTTCGTGGACGACGACCACCAGGCCGCCAAGATGCGGGAGATCCGCGGACAGCTCGATCGGCTCCGCGGGGTGATCCGCTTCCACGGCGAGCCGCTGTCCGATCAGGAGAGGACGTTCGCCGACCTGGAGCGGGCCGGGATAGAGTGGCGCAAGGCCCACCCCGACGCCCACGCCCAGCGGCTGGCCGCCGTCGGCCACGACGACGCGGCATCGTACCTGTACACCTCCGGCACGACCGGCAACCCCAAGGGCGTCATCCTCACGCACGGCAACTGGACCTACGAGGCGGCCGCCGCGGCCGAGCTCAAGATCCTCAGGCCCGACGATCTCGTCCTCCTCTTCCTCCCCATGGCGCACTCCTTCGCCAAGGTCATCGAGGCTGTCTGGTTCACCGTGGGAGGAACGGCCGCCTTCGTCGAGTCGCTCGACAAGATCGTCGAGAACGCCGGCGAGGTCCGTCCGACGGTGATGCCGTCGGTGCCGCGCATCTTCGAGAAGGCCTACAACGCGGTGGTGGCGAAGGGCCTCGCCACCCCCGGGCTGAAGGGCTGGCTGTTCGGGGTCGCCCTGAACGGCTTCGACGCCTGGTCCGACAGCCAGGACCGGGGTCAGGACGTGAGGACACTCGGCTTCCGGATGGGGCAGAGGCTCGTCTTCCCGAAGCTCGCCGAGGCGCTGAAGGAGCGGTTCGGTGGGCGCATGAGGCTCTTCGTCTCCGGCGGGGCGCCCCTCTCCAACAAGGTGGAGCGGTTCTTCTCGTTGCTCGGTTTCACGGTGCTCGAGGGCTGGGGTCTCACCGAGACCTCGGCCGGCACCTGCGTGAACCGCATCGGGCGCAACAAGATCGATACGGTCGGCCCGCCGTTCCCCGGCACCGAGATCCGGATCGCCGAGGACGGCGAGATCCTGGTGAAGGGCGGCGGGGTGATGAAGGGCTACTACAACAAGCCCGAGGCTACCGCCGAGGTGCTGAAGGACGGCTGGCTTTACACGGGCGACATCGGGGAGATCGACACCGACGGCTTCCTGCGCATCACCGATCGCAAGAAGGACCTCATCAAGACGTCCGGGGGCAAGTACGTCGCCCCGCAGAACCTGGAGAACGAGCTCAAGAACGACCCACTCATCTCCCAGGTGCTTCGTGCACGGGGACAAGCGCAAGTTCTGCTCGGCGCTCATCACTCTCAACGTCGAGGCGGCGCGCAAGTGGGCGCAGGAGAATGGTGTCCCGGACGAGGAGCCGCTCCACGAGAGCCCGAAGGTGCGGCTGCGGATCCAGCACGCCGTCGACGCCCTCAATGCCAAGCAGGCGAGCTACGCCACCATCAAGCGGTTCGCGATCCTGGAGAACGACTTCACGCAGGAGCGCGGCGAGCTCACGCCAACCCTGAAGGTGAAGCGCAAGGTGGTGACGGCCGAGTACAAGACCCTCCTCGACAGCTTCTACGACGACTAGCGGGGCGCGACGCGCGGACGCGCCTTGACAGGGCGTTCCGCTGCCGCTAATTGGTCACCGTCCCGAGTCAACCCGAGGAGGACGGCGACCGATGGCAGCGCAGAACGTCAAGGACGTGTTCGACCGGCACATGCCCGAGAAGCTCCGGGCGAAGCCGGACGTGGTCGCGAAGATCAACGCCGTCTACCAGTTCAACATCAGCGGCCCGGCGGCGGCCAGTGGGCGGTCGATTGCACCCAGCCGGGAGGACTCATCACCGCGGGGACCGCCGCAAACGCCCGCTGCACGGTCGTCGCGAAGGATGACGACTTTCTCAACATCGTGAACGGCAAGATGAACCCGCAGATGGCCTTCATGTCCGGCAAGCTCAAGATCCAGGGGGACATGGGCATGGCCATGAAGCTGCAGCAGATCCTCTGAGAGGGGCCGGGGGGAATGGGCGCGTGAGCGACCTCCCGCTCGAAGGGGTGCGCGTCCTCGACCTGTCCCGGCTCTTGCCGGGGCCGTACGCGACGCTCGTGCTCGCCGACCTCGGTGCCGACGTGGTGAAGGTCGAGGACCCGGAAGGCGGCGACTACGCGCGCTGGATGCCCCCCCTCGCAGGCGAGCAGTCCGGGTACTTCCACGCCCTGAACCGCAACAAGCGCTCGCTCGCCCTCGACCTGCGCCGGCCCGAGGGAAGCCGCGCGATGCGCAGGATCGTCCGGCGCGTCGACGTGGTGGTGGAGTCCTTTCGGCCAGGCGTGATGGATCGGCTCGGGGTGGGATGGGAGGCGCTCTCGCGCGAGAACCCGGCCCTCGTCCTCTGCTCGATAAGCGGCTACGGGCAGCAAGGCCCCTACCGCGAACGGGCCGGCCACGATCTCGACTACGTGGCGCTCGCGGGCGTGCTCGGAGTGAACGGCCCGCCAGAGCACCCGGTGCCGCTCGGCGTGCAGGTGGCCGACGTCGCCGGCGGCTCGTGGCCGGCAGTGGCCGGAATACTGGCCGCGCTTCTGCGGCGGAAGGCGACCGGGCGCGGGGCCCACATCGACGTGGCCATGGCCGAGGGGGCGCTCGCCACGATGGCCCTGCAGCGGGGCGCCGCTGCCGCTCGCGGGGCGGCGCTTCGGCGGGGGGCGAGCTGCTGAACGGGGGCTCGGCCTGCTACGGCGTCTACCGAACCGCCGACGGCCGGTTCGTTGCCCTCGGGGCCCTCGAGCCCAAGTTCTTCCGGACCTTGTGCGAGGCGGTGGGTCGCCCCGACCTGACCGAGGCACAGTTCGCGGATGGCGGGGCAGGCCCCCGGGCGGAGCTCGAGGCCATCTTCGCGTCCCGCTCGCGCGACGAGTGGGCGGCCTTCGCGGCCTTGCACGACGTCTGCCTGATGCCTGTCCTGGAGGGAGACGAGCCCCGGCTCGATCCTCACCTCTCGGGACGCGGAAGCTTCATCGCCATCGACACACCCTGGGAGGGGCGTCCCATGGAGAGCCTCGCTTCCCCTGTGCGGATTGTGGGGGTCGAGGCACCGCGGCGCCCCGCGCCGGCCCTCGGAGCAGACACGGAGGCAGTGCTCTCGGAAGCCGGGTTCGACCCGTCCGAGGTCGCTGCGCTGCGAGCGTCGGGCGCAATCGGCTAGCCGCGATCCGTTGGCGCCCTCCCGTGGTGGGATGCCTTGACAGAGGGTGGTGCGCCAGATAGCTGTGAACCATGGCGCGTGTCGCGCTTGCCATCCTTGCCTCGGCGCTCCTCGTGATCGGCCTCTTCGGGCCGCACCACCACGATGATCGACTCGGGGACCACGCCTGCGCGGCCTGCGTTGCCAGCGCGGCGAAGGTGGCGTGCGACGAGACGCCTCCCGTCGACCGCGCCGAATTCCCGGGGGAGTTGCTTCCGGTCCCGCCGGGGCTGTCCCCGGTCGTCGGCGCGCCCCTGGGCGCAGTACCGGGGCAGTCCCCGCCGCACGCGTAGCCGCCGCCGTTCCCGCATCTGGTAACGCCGTGGCGCGCTTTGCGCGCGGAGGTTTTCCACAGAATGCTTCAGCTGGTCGTGTTGTCGCTCCTCGCGGCGCAAGCCGGTGCCGAGGCCCCGGTCTCGCCGCCCGCGTCGCAGGCCCCGGTCCCGACGGCCGCGGAGGAGAGACAGAAGCTCGAGGAGCAGATCGCAAAGGAGCTCGGCTCACAGGCCCAGCCGATCCCCGGAGTCACGAACCTGCCAGGGCCGGCGCCCGCGACCTCCGATACGGCCAAGGGCGGGAGCCCGTTTGGCCGCCTCCTCCAGATGCCAGATTTCTCGGCCATCGTCGACGGGGCGCTCGGCTTCACGAACCTGTCCCCGGCGCAACAGGGGCTGACCGCGGACCCGCTGCCACAGCAGCGGGTTCAACCCTTGCTCCAGGAGGTCGAGCTCGCTGTCCAGGCGACCATCGATCCATACGCTCGCGGCGACGTCTTCATCACATTCGGGCTCGACACTGTCGAGGTCGAGGAGGCGTTCCTCACCTCGCTTTCGTTGCCATGGGGGCTCCAGGTGAAGGCCGGGAAGTTCTACAGCCCGTTCGGCCGACTGGACCAGCTCCACCGGCACCAGTGGGTGTTCGTGGACCAGCCGCTGTCGCAGCAGCGGCTCGTGGCAAGCGACGGACTTAACGGACCGGGGGTCGACCTCGCCTGGCTGGCGCCGCTGCCGTGGTTCTTCGAGGTCCACCTCGCCTACCAGGACACCTTGCCCGGGTTCGAGACCGTTCGCCAGCTCACCGGGGTCGGCCGTCTCATCCAGTACTTCGACGTCTCGGACTGGGCCACCTTGGGCGTGGGCCTCTCCTGGGCCTACTTCGATGCGCCCCAGTCGACCGACTGGAAGAACCTCGCCGGAGCCGACGTGTTCGTGAAGATTCGCGATCCAGCGAGCCGAGCCTACGTGACCCTGCAGGGCGAGGTCTTCGCCCGGCAGCGCGCCGCCCAGACGCTCGGCGAGGCGACGTGGGGCGGCTACGCTCAGGCGGTCTGGCGCCTGGATCGGGAGTGGGAGGTGGCCGCCCGCTTCGATGGCGCGCCGTTCGAGACAACGCCGACCGGGATGGCGACCGCGGCGTCCCCTGTGCCGTCCGGCCCTGAGCGAAGCTACTCGCTGCTCGGGACGTTCTACGCGAGCGAGTTCCTGCGCGTTCGCGTTCAGCCTTCCTGGGAGCAACTCCCGGGCGGCGTGAACGGCTTCCAGGTATTCGCGAACTTCGAGTTCAGCATCGGGGTCCACGGGGCCCATCCCTTCTAGCCATGCTCGAGCGAACGATGAATCGAACGACGTCCTCCTGGCTCGTCCCTGCGCCCACGGCACTCGCCCTCGCCGCGCTGTCCGTTGCCCTCCTACTGCCCGCCCGGGCTTCGGCGGTCCTGCAGGTGGTGACCACCACCGAGGGACTCGCAGCTCTGGCGCGTGAGGTCGGAGGGGATCGCGTCAAGGTCGAGTCTCTGTCGCGCGGCATCCAGGATCCCCACTTCGTCGATCCGAACCCCACGTTGGCCGTGAAGCTCCGGAATGCTGATTTGCTCGTCGACGTAGGGCTCGAACTCGAGGTTGGCTGGCTGCCGCCCCTCGTCAACCAGTCGCGCAACGTCGACATCCAGGTGAGTGGCAGCCGGCGACTCATTGCCTCCAACGCGGTCGACGTCATGGACATACCGACGGGGCCAGTGGACCGATCCCAGGGCGACATCCACCCATCCGGCAATCCCCACTTCCTCTCCGATCCCCGGCGAGCCGAGCGAGTGGCGGCGACCATCGCCGCCAAGCTCGCTCAGCTCGACCCCGCGGGTGCGGCCTACTACCAGTCCCGGCTCGCAGACTTCGACCGGAGGCTCGAGGCCGCCATGACCCGGTGGCGGTCGGAGCTCGCCCCGGTGGCGGGAGCCAAGCTCGTGACCCACCACAACTCGCTGCGCTACTTGCTCGACTTCGCCGGCGTCTCGACCGCGGGGTACCTCGAGCCCAAGCCGGGCATCACACCCCCGCCGTCCCACCTCGCGGACCTTGTCGGAATCGTGAAATCGAACGGCGTGAAGATCATCGTCGTCGAGAACTACTACGACCGGAAGGCTGCCGACCTTGTCGCGCGCCTTGCCGGTGCCAAGGTGGTGGTCATCCCCGGAGACGTCGGTGGCTCGAAGGACGCCCCGGACTACTTCACCTACATCGACACGCTGGTCCGGGCGCTTTCCCAGGCGAGGCAATGAAGGAAGTTCTGGAGGGCGAGGCGTGTGGAATTCCATCGGTGGCGCCGCCCAGCCGTGCTAAGGAGGCGCGGATGGCGCCGCTCATCCGCTTGGAGGATGTCACCATAGGCTACGGCCGGACGGTGCTGCTCTCCGGCGTAAACCTCTCGGTCGACGCCGACGATTTCCTGGCGATCGTCGGGCCAAACGGCGGGGGGAAGACGACCCTGCTCCGAGCCTTGCTCGGCACGCTGGCGCCGCTCGCGGGCCGCCGGGAGCAGGCGGCGCCGGTGACGGTCGGGTACGTCCCGCAGCGGGATCACGTGGACGCTCTCTGGCCGCTGACGGCCGGCGACGTGGTGACGATGGGGCGCGTGGCGGCGCGGGGCGCCGGCAGGCGGCTCGTTCCCGACGACGAGGCGCGCGCGCGGGGGGCGCTCAGCCGCGCCGGTCTCGGGGACCTGTGGGGGCGCCCGTTCCGCGATCTCTCGGGAGGGCAGCGCCAACGAACCCTCATCGCGCGGGCCCTCGCAGCCGAGCCTCAGCTGCTCGCGCTCGACGAGCCCACGAACGGCATGGACCCGGCTGCTGAGCTGTCCGCCATGGACCTCCTTCGCGAGTTGCACGGCTCGGGGCAGCTTGCCGTGGTGATGATCTCGCATCGACTCGAGGCGGTCGCGAACTACGCACGGCGGCTCGCTTTCGTCGACAAGGACCAACAGCTCTGGCGGGTGGGGCCGCTCGCCGAGATGCTGCGCCCCGACGAGCTTTCCCGACTGTACGGCCGCGACGTGCTCGTTCGCGAGGAAGAGGGGCGGCGCTTCGTCTACCCGGTGAGCGGGGCGAGGACGTGAGCGCGCTCTCCGACTTCTGGAGCGCGCAGCTCATCTGGCGCGACCCGCTCATCGCGTCAGTGATCTCCGGGGCACTGCTCGGATTCCTCGGGGTCTATGTGGTGCTGCGGCGCGTGGTGTTCGTCTCGGCCGCGCTCACCCAGCTATCGACCCTGGGCATTATCGTCGCGCTCCTCGCCGAGGAACGACTCGGGGTCGAGGTGGAGCACACGTCGGTGCAACTCGGCATCGCTCTGCTCTTCTCCGCGGGAGGAGCGCTTCTGCTCGGGACGCTTGGGACGGGCCGGCGGCTCCCGGCCGAGGCGGGCGTGGGCATCAGCTACGTCCTGGCGGGGGCGCTCGTGATCCTGGGGGCAAACAGGCTCATCCACGTCGCGCACGATCTCAATTCCCTCATCTTCGGCAACGCGGTGGCGGTCCCCCTGGAGGACGTGGTCATTCTTGCGGTGGTGGCGCTCATCGTCGGTGCGGTGCACACGGTCTTTCAAAAGGAGGTCGTCTTCGCATCGTTCGACCGGGAGACGGCCGAGGCCATGGGCGTGAACGCGCGATTCTGGAGCGGCGTCCTGTACTTCACGATTGGGCTCGCTATTCCAGTCGCGGCGCGGGCGGTAGGGGCGCTGCCCGTGTTCGCGTTCCTAACCGTCCCGGCTTCCGCAGCACTGGTCGCCTCGAGGAGGCTCAAGCCGGCCTTCGCGCTCGCGGCGGCGCTGGGAGCGTTCGCGGCGGCAGCCGGTTACCTGGCTTCGTGGACTCTTCAGATCCCGACCGGTGCGACCATGGTCACGGTCGCCGGCATGATGTTCGCGGCGGCGGAGCTTGTGCGCGTGATCCGCGATTAGCCGCGGGTATCCCGACCAGAAATTCCCCTTGACCCGAGGGGACTTGGGGACTACAACCCCGTTCCTCAGAAACTGCCGCGGGGTGGAGCAGCCAGGTAGCTCGTCGGGCTCATAACCCGAAGGTCCCGGGTTCAAATCCCGGCCCCGCAACCAACTGGAGCCAAGGGGCGCGAGTTCCTTGGCTCTTTTCTCATCTGTACGCCCACTCTCCTCATTCTGACAAGGCGCGACCCTTTCGGGTCTGGTGCATCGCGCACCCAGCCACGCGATGAGCGTCTTGGTCCCCTTGGATCGGTTACAGCGGATGCACGCGGGCACGATGTTCTCCAGCGAGTGCTTCCCGCCCCGCTCGATCGCGACGACGTGGTCGAGGTTCTGGTACGGCCCGCCGCAGTAGACGCATGCACGACCCAGCCAGTCCAGGTGCGCGTCCAGTTCCGCGGCGGTGAAGGGTTCGACGGTGGCGCCCCTCTTCTTCGCGTACAGCTTCCTCACGGCGCAGCGGTTGGCGTCACGGTGGGTGCGGGCATATTCCCGCATGTAGGCCAGCTTCTTCTCTCGATCCCCGCCCTCGCGCCGGGCGCGCTCGCACGCGACGCAGGCGTTAGTGCTCTCGTACCTCGCCCGACCGTGCCCGTGTACGCAGGGCTTCCCCAGGATGATTGTTGCACTCAAAGGCCCTCCTCTTGTTCCGTCTGCTGTTGGTTCGGGCGCTACCGCGCCGATGCTTCGCTTCCCCCTACGCGGCCTCCTTCCAGGCCGCCTCGTTCGGACGCCACTCCCTCGACGCCGGAGTCCACTCCTTCCAGCCGCACTCCGGGCACTCCCTGGTCCGCGCCGGCAGGTGCGTCTGCCCGGACTGGTCGAGCGTGCCCTCGCCCTCGACAAGGTCCGCCTGCCGGCACCAGGGGCAGCGCGCGGCGCTCATGCCGCCCTCTGGTAGGAGTCCGCATCGTCCGCCACGTCGTCCTCGTCCACGTTCAGGGCCTTCCGCAGCTTCGCGATCGCGCGATACCGGATGGACTGAGTGGCGGTCTGCGTCCTGCCAATGAGGCCAGCGATGTCCGCGACAGGAACGTCGCCCCAGAACGACAGGTACAGGATCTGCTGCTCGACCTCGCTCAACTGGAGCAGGGCGTCCATCGCGAGCCCCGTCCAGATGCTCTCTGAATCCTCTTCCTCGACCCGCTCCATCAGTTCGAGCGGGGTCGGGCCGTCAGGGGCCGTGTCGAGCGCCTCCACGCCGACGCGCGTCAGGTTGCCCAGGTTGTCCTGACGACGGATGCCGCGCTCCGTGTTCCGCATCGCGTTCTTGAGGCTGCGGAGCAGGACCGCCTCCGGCCACTTCTCCGGCGCCCGCCGGGGGTCGAACGCGGCGATGGCCCTCTCGACGCCGCGCAGGCCGGCTTCTCGGACTTCCTCCTGGTCCTGGTAGTTCATCCCCTGCGTCGTGCCCGCCAGGATGCGGGGCATGTGGAGTTCCTCCATCACGCGGAGAACCTCGTCGCGGGCTGCCGTGTCACCTGCCTGCGCCCGGAGAATCAGGTCGGCCTTCATGGCGACACCCCCTGGGCTACCCGGAGCGAGGGCCCGCCCAAGGTCACGGAGGAACCGCTGACGCGCAGCCGGTCGAGCAGCCGTCCGCCGTCCAGCGCGAGGTACTGCTGGGTGAAGTCCTCCCTGGTGAGGTTCGTGGCGAGGATGGTCTTGCGGGCCGCGTCATAGCGGACGCCCAGGAGGTCCAGGAGGACGCCCACGCCCCAGCCCTTGGAGTCGCGCGGGCCACGTCCGACCTCGTCGATGAACAGGGGATCGGCGGCCCGGAGCGGATCCCAGAACGTGCCGTCGAACCGCGACGCGCGCAGCAGGTCGCTCTCGCAGATGAACCGGGGCCGCCACGACTTTGCCGGCGGGCCCTCCACGACCCTATCCGCTACGAAATGGAAGTCCTCCGCGCGAGGCGACATGCTCGCGGACGCCTCCAGGGCAGCGCACGCACCGACGCTCTTGCCCGTCCCGGTGCCTCCGAAAAGGACCAAAAAGAGCCCGGGAGAGGCCAGAAACGTCCTGCAAGCGACCACTCCTGGGGCCTTTTCGACCAACGCATCCAGGGTGCGCCAGAACTGCTGGGGGATACCGGCGTCCTGCCGGGTCTGCGTCTTAGAAGCGGCCATTGTCGTCCTCCGGGATGTGGGGTGACTGGGGGAGGACCATGTCGAACCGACCGTTGTCCTCTTCCGGGATGAAAGCTGAGTGGGGTGCCGCCGGGATGATCGCGGAATGCTTCTGGACCGATGCGTCCTGGAGCGAGCCAACGAAGTAGGCGAGGTACTGGGGCTTCCTCTTCGCTTTGAGGCTGGCCTCGAACGCGACCTCGACAGCCCGGTGCATCCCCAGGCGCTCGACCTCTCGACTGACCTGCTCGCGGACCTCCACGGCCCTGTCCGCCTGGGCTACCCGGAGCCAGTCACGGGGGACGGCCATCCGGTCAGCGAGGGCATCCCTGAAAGACTCCCAGGGAGCAGCAGCAGCCACAGCAGCAGCTTCTTTTACTGCTGGTTCGGTTTGGCTAGGCTGGCTAGGCTGGTTAGGCTGGCTAGGCTGGAGTGACATGTCACGGCGCCGCGTGACCGCGTCCGTGACATCGTGACATTTCGTCACGTTTCGTGACCCAATGTCACAAGACGTGACTTCCTGGGTATCCCGTGTGACACGGGCCCTTGCTCGCTCCCGCTGGGCCCTCTTGCGCGCCACGTCGGATTGGGACGCCTCCTGGGCTTCGATGAAGTTCGGGACTACGAGATGGTCGCCTTCGATGCGGACGCATCCGTCCGCGACCAGTTCCTCCAGAGCCCCTTCCAGGCGGGGCCAGTCGCCCGGGTGTCCGATGGTGACGGCGACCGCCTTCCGCCCTTGCTTCCCCAGGGCCAGCAGGCCCGCCCGGTCCACCTTGCGGAGGATGAGGCAGAACAGCCCCTGGGCGAGGAACGAGAGGCCCATCCAGTCCGCGGTGTCCCGCGTGTACAACCGGACGTACCTCTCGTCATCCCACCTCACGACTGCCCCACCTCCACCAGGGCGAGCACCACCGCGATCGTGAAGAACATCCCGGACATGAACGGAATGAGCCCCATGGCGAACAGGAGGGAGAGACCGGCGCACGTCAGGGCGGCCTTCACGACAGCACCGCCTTCCCCTTGGCGGCGAGCGCGAGCAGCCGCACCGACGCCTGGGACACCTCGTTCTCCTGGGTCAGCCGCCGGTTCTCCAGGCGCAGCCGGTTGACCTCGCCCTCGACCGCGTTGAGTCCCTGGTAGACCCGCTCCAGTTCCCAGTTCACCCGGACCAGTTCCTCGTCCCGGGCCGCGACCATCCGGCGCAGGGTCTCGTTCTCGTCCAGGAGCAGCGCCCGCGTCGCCTCGCCGCGCCTCTCGACCAGGGCCTCGCGCTCCCCCGCCGCCATCTGCGTCGGAGCCTCGACGCCCGCCATGCGCTCCGCGGTGGGGTTCTTGTCGCTGCTGCTCGGCTTGTACTTGGTGTCCATGGTGACCTCCCGACTGCGTTGTGAAACTTCGTGAGCCTCTACAAGAGACGGAAACAGGCCCCAGCCCCGTGACGGCCGGTGAACAGGGGCGAACGAAAAGCGGAGCGGGAGCAGCAGCCTGCAAGGCCGGCGTCCCTGTTGGGTGTACTGGGGAAAATGGCCGGGGACGCTCACCCAACCCTGCTCGCGCGTTCCTGATGCTTCCGTAGCGGGTACGAAAAACCCCATGCCTACGCTATAATCACGCAGCAGCGGCCGGGTCAAGCATCAGAGGGTTTCCATGCACCCAGACCGAAGGATGTACCCAAAAAGAAAAAATCTGCTGAACATCCTGCATGGATCCCGAATGAGGCGGGGTATTCAAGATAGGAGCCTTCGCGATCGAAGCGAACCTGAAGCGAACACCTGAAGCCAACGCCTCCGCCCCGGCCCCACGGCGCACCGCAACGTGGACTGATACCGGCGGGCTCCCGGGGCAACCAGGGCTCTCCAGGGAAGCGGCGCGGCCGATCGACCTCCCCGGAACCTCGAACCGCGACGACCTGGAGAGCCGCTTTCACCACCAGCAGATCCCCAAAAGCAGCAAGCAGCAGGTGGGTCGATGAAGTCAGCAAGCCTCGACAAGCAGTAGGCAGCACCTGTGGGGGCTCGGGGGGCGGCGATGAAGGCGAAGCGAGCAGCGACCTACGAGGGCAAGCCGCACGTCTGCGGCAACACCACTCGGTACAAGCACGGCTGGAAATGCGTCGCCTGCGCCTCCAAGTACCAGAGCGCCTACCGGGAAAAGAACCGCGAGGACATCCGGCTCAAGAAGAAGCTGCGGGGCATGACCACAGAGGAGCGCGCGGGGATCACGGGATGATGGCCGACAAGCACGACAGCACCCCCAGCTTCATCGAGGTGGTCGAGGCCCCTCGAATCCATCCGGGCGGCGCCCAGGACCAGGGGTCCTACTGGATGCAGAACGGAACCAACGACTACTGGGAACGCGCGATCCCCTTCTGCAACATGCACGCGCACATCTTCTGGCTGCCCCAGACCCGGCTGCGTCCGTCGTGACGCCGCATCCAGGGTGGGGTGGCTGTAGGAAGTACAGGGTCTGCGAGTGAACATGACCGAAGCCGTGCAACACCGCGAAGAGGTCAACGCCACCGTCCGGGACGCCATCCCGGATGATCTCAACTTCTTCATCAGCACTTGGCTCCGCTCCTACAAGCACTCCAGCTTCTTCACCAAGCGCATCCGCAACCCCGTCTACTTCAAGTACCACCACGACCTCGTCACCGGCCTGCTGTCCCGCTCCCGCGTCACCGTGGCCCACGCGCCCGGAGACCCGGGACTCATCCTGTCCTGGCTCTGCTGGGAGCAGCACCCGGAAGCCGGCCCCGTCATCCACTACGCCTACACCAGGAAGAGTTGGCGGGGTCTGGGGTTGGCTCGAAAGCTGTTCGCTGCCTCCGGCCTTCCGGAGAACTTCTCGTACACCCACGCGACGCTCGACTGGTGGACGCACGGCGGCGCGAAGGGCCTGGAAGAGTTCTTCCCTCACTCGCAGTACAACCCCTACATCGTGATCTGATACGCCATGAGCCAAGTTCAGACGCTGGACGACCTGCGGAACCCGGCGAAGCGCGAGTTGGACGCCATCTTCTCTGCCATTCGCGGGATGAACGAGGCCATCGCCATCGCCACGCAGAACATCGCGATGCTGACCGCCGTCGTGGACGGGCTGGTGGGCGTCGTGGGGCACGACAAGGTCGAGGCCCAGGTGATCGCCATCGGGGCAGGGGAGGCTAGGAGCGCGTTTTCGAGCCGTCCGCCCGTGATCCCGTCGCGACCGGAGGGTGAAAAGTCAATCATCACCGGAAGTTGAAGCGCAGCACCGTAGGGTTGAGCACCCTACCTCACGAACAAAGAGTACCCGGGCCGTCGAACCGGCCCTGAAAGCGAGTCGAGAATGAAGCCACAGCGTATTCGCAACGTCTACTTCACCACCGGCATCGACGTATGGCACGCCGGAGTCGTCCAGACGCTGTCCGTCGAGCGCCATCCCTTCTGGATCGAGCAGGTGGAGGGTGGGCTGCTCATTGGCCCGACTCCCGTGAAGCTGCGGGCCGGCGAGACCGCGATGCGGACCCTGGTGCCGATGGCGCAGGTCAAGAGCATCGTGTTCTACCCGGAGGACAACACCCTGGCGGTCGCCGCCGACAGGCCGCCCGCTGGCGCCACCGCGACCGCCCCAGAAGCCCCGCATCTCCCGGGCATCCCTCCGGAGCCCACGAACCTTCCGCCGCAGGTCGTCACCAACCTTCGCCCCGTCACCAAGGCCAGGAGCTAGCTCATGGACATGCTCACGTTCCGCATCAGCCCGCAGAACATCCAGGTCATCGCCAACGCTCTCCAGGCCCTGCCGTGGCGCGAAGCCAACGGCATCCTCCAGGATCTCCAGGCGCAGTTGGACGCGCAGATCAAGGCGGAGCAGGAAGCCCAGGCGAAGGCGGCGGAGAGGGCGAAGTTCCAGGCGCAGGTGGACGCGGAGAAGGCCGCTGCCGCTGCTGCGCCCGCTGCGGCGGAGGCCGCCGCCAAGTAGGTCGCCGTGCCCAGGGTATCGGGCAAGACCGTCCTTGCCGCCCAGGAACTGGCGAGGCGGCAGCAGGGTCGGGTCGGACTGCTCGACTACCTGTTCACGGAGCAGAGGGCGCTGGTCGAGTCCACGGCGCCTTACCGCACCGCCTCCTGTTCCCGGCGTGCGGGCAAGTCTGAGGCGTGCGTCGCGGCGCTGCTGCGAGCGGCCCAGCGGAACCCACGCAGCGTGGCCCTGTACCTCGCCCAGACGCGCGTCGCAGCCAAGCGCAACCTCTGGGACAAGCTGAAGGCGCTCAACACCCGGCTCAACCTCGGCGGCATCCCGAATGAGTCGGACCTGTCGTTGAAGATGCCCAACAGTGCGCTCGTAGTGCTGTCGGGCGCGGCCACGAAGCGAGAGGTCGAGAAGCATCGCGGTCCCTCGTTCTCGATCGTCCTGGTGGACGAGGCCCAGTCGTTCCCCGCGTTCCTCCGCGAACTGGTGGACGACGTTCTGTCGCCGGGCCTCATGGACACGAACGGCCCGCTGTACCTGCTGGGCACGCCGGCCCCCGTGAAGGTCGGCTTCTTCTGGGACATGCTCCAGTCGGCGGAGTGGGAGCATCACTCCTGGGACGCATTCGCCAACCCGTTCATCCAGGCGCCGGCCTACCTGGAGCGGGAGTTGAGGCGGCGCGGGGTCACGGTGGACGACCCCGGCATCCAGCGCGAGTTCTTTGGGCGCTGGGTGGACGACACGGACTCGCTGGTCCTGCGATATGACCCAGCGAAGAACGACTACGTCGGGCTACCTACCCTACCGCGCGGCGAGTGGACGTACCTCGTAGGCGCGGACGTAGGCTACCTGGACTCCGACGCCCTGGCGGTCCTGGCCTTCTCGGAGGACCACCCCGACTGTTTCCTGGTCGAGGAGTGCGTCGAGCCCAAGCAAACGACGGACGAGTTCATCGCGCAGCTTGTGACGCTGAACGCCCGCTACCGTCCGCAGCAGATTTTCATGGACACGGGCGGGCTGGGCCGGAAGGTGGCGGCGGACGTGGCGGCGCGGGCCCCGGAGTTGCCAGTCATCGCGGCGTACAAGCCGCACAAGCTGGCGGGGTACATGCTGCTCAAGAGCGCGCTCGGATCGGGCCGCTTCAAGGCGCGCAAGGAGTCGCGGTTCGCGTTCGACTGCGCCCGGTTGGAGTGGGACCGGGACAAGAGCACGTCGGACAGGCTGGTGGTGGACGACCGCTACCACTCCGACGTTGTGGACGCGGTCCTGTACGCCTTCCGCGCAGCGCAGAACTGGCGCTACCAGAGCCCGGTGAAGCCGGTGACGCTGAACGAGCAAGCCTGGGCGGACGACCAGATCCGCCGGATGAGCAACACGATGGAGCGCGAGAAGGCGCAGGCGATGGAAGCCCTCAACGCCCCCAACTTCTCCGACCTGTTTCAAGACGCAGACCCGTGGTGAAAGGAGCCATCGAACATGAATCTGTCCCTGCATCCCGCCAACTTCGTGAGGTCCCCCTGGAGCACCGTGATCGGTGCCGCTCTCGCGCTCGCGGTGTCGCTCGCCTCGACGTTCGCCGGCTTGCCGGCGCCGTGGCCGGTGATCGGCTACGTCGTGTCGGTCGTGGCCTTCATCGTCGGCGCCCTGGTGGGGCAGCCGGAGCCGTTCCCGGGAGCGCCGCCGGTCGTTCCGCCCCTCGTCACCCCTCCGCCCAAGGGCTTCATCGCTCTGCGCCTCATGGCTGCGGTCGGGTTCGTGGCCCTAACGCTGGTGGGCTGCAACGCCACCATCCCGATCGTCGGTCTCTCGACCGGAGCCGTGTCGGGCTCTCCGCCCAACTGCGTGCGGCCGGTCACGGTGTCCTACCAGTCGCCGGCATCCACCGACTCTTGCACCATCCAGGTGCCCGTGGCCCCGGTCGCGACGCCAGCGGGGACGGTCTGCCAGTGATGCTGTCCTTCGTGGCCGTCCTCTCCGCAGCGATCAACATCGCGGAGAGCCTGTTCAAGCTGAACCCTGCGCTGGGGAGCGACCTACAGCAGGTGATCGTCGCGATCGTGAACTGGCTCGTACCGGGTGGAACGGCGGGGCTGGACAAGGACATCGCAGCGGGTGAGGCGGACATCGTCAAGTGGTTCCTGGACGGTGGTGCCCTGAAGCTGGCGAAGTTGATCCTCTCCGGCGGCGACTCGACGTACCTGCCTCCGGGCTACCGGCTGAACGGCGAGGGCCTCCTGGAGTACGCGGGCGACCTCGCCAACAGCGACCACCAGGGGGGCGTCCTCCAGGACGGCCCGGCGTCGAGTGATCCCAACGCTCCCGTGTGACGCCGATGTTGCGGGCGCTCGTAGTTGGAGTGGTGGCGCTCGCAGCGGGGATGCTCCTGGGGTTCTGGTACGCGGAGGAACGAGTGGAAGCGGAGGCGCTCGAATCTGTCGGAGTCCTTCGTGAAGCAACTGCCGGAGTGCCGCCCGCCACCGCCTCCGCCTGACGAGTACCGCTATGACCCGTTGAGGTGGCAGGGTCACCACTGGAAGTTCTGAGCCCAGGAGTGAACGAATGCCTATGTACGAGTTCGCGTGTCCGACGTGCCAGCGGCTGCAAGAGGAACTGATGTCTCGCGCGGAGCGGGAGCGCGCTCGGGTGGAGTGCCCGAAGTGCGAGACGCCGATGGAGCCAGTCCTGTCCTCATCCTCGTTCGCGTTCCTGACGGCGGCGGGGAACTGGGTGGGTTTCAACTCGAACAAGCCGCCGAAGGGATCGAAGAAGGTCGCAGAGTTTCACCCGGGTTCATACCGCCATGGCTGAGATCGTGAACCACATCGACCTCGACGCGATCGCGAAGGTGGTCGCCTTCTGCAAGGCGGCCGGCATCACGCGGTTCGAGCAGGCGGGGCTGGTCCTGGAGTTCGGGGCGCAGCCCGTGTCGCCCCCGGCATCACCAGAGCAAGCGGAGATCGACGCTACCAATTTCGAGAAGGACCAGCCGACACCAGAGGAACTGCTCCTGTGGAGCGTGGGCGGCGATGCGACGGATGAGCAGGTTCTCGCTCTGGCGGAGAAGCTGGGCGTGAACCTCAACAGTAGGGTCGTGGACCCGAAGGCGGCGTAATGGCGCAGCGCAAGAACCCCAAGGTGAGCATTCGGACGATGTCCAAGACGGACGGGGACGTAAAGACCCCGCCCGCTGAGAAGTCCGACCAGAAGCTGCTCCCAGCCGGGGCGCGCTGGTGGGACCAGAAGGACGACCTCATCCCGGGCGTCGTGTACGGCATCATCGAGACCATCCGCCAGGGGCAGCACGCACGGGAGATGATGAATCAGGTCTGCGTGCGGCTGTACGGCAACCAGAACCCGATGTCCTACTACGGGGCGACGTACAACCGTCTCGCGGTGATCAACCCCGCGCTCCAGGGCCGGCTCACCTTCAACGTGATCGCCACCGTGGTCGATACCATGGTGTCGAAGGTCACGAAGAACAAGGTGCGGCCGATGTTCCTCACCCAGGGCGGGGACTACAAGATCCAGAGGCGGGCGAGGAAGCTGACGCAGTTCAGCGAGGGCGTGTTCTACGAGGGCCGGCTGGACGAGTTGGCCTGCGACATCTTCCGGGATGCGACGCTGACGGGGATGGGCATCCTCCACGTCTATGAGGACCCGGCCGCGCACCGGGTGAGGTTCGAGCGCGTCCTGCGGAGCGAACTGCATGTGGACGAGTACGACGGGTTCTACCGGGACCCGCGCCAGCTTCACCGCGTGACCAACGTGGACCGCTACGTCCTGGCGCAGCAGTACCCCGACCACCGCGCGACCATCATGTCCCTGCCCCGGGCCAACGTGGACGAGGCGGGCGCGCTCCAGGTGACGGCGGACATGGTCAGCGTCTGCGAGTCCTGGCACCTGCGGAGCGGGCCGGAGGCAACGGACGGCCGGCACACCGTGTGCGTGAACGGGGCCTGCCTCGTCAACGAACAGTGGGACAAGGACCGCTTCCCCTTCGCGGTGTTCTACTGGAAGCCCAGGGTGTACGGCTGGGACGGGATGGGGCTGGCGGAGGAACTGGTCGGCACCCAGATGGAGTTGAACCACCTCCTGTTCGTGTTCACCAAGAGCATGAAGATGCTCGGCACGTACAAGGTGGCGGTCCCCAGCGGCTCGCACGTCCCCGACCCGCACCTGAACGACAAGGTGGGTGCCATCATCCGGTTCGACGGCCCGGTGCCTCCGCAGTACCTGACCCCGCCGGCCATCCATCCCCAGTATTTCGAGCACTACGAACGGCTCAAGAGGCAGGCGTTCGAGATCGCACGCCTCTCGCTGCTCTCCGCGACGGGCACGAAGCCCGCGGGGCTGAACAGCGGTGAAGCGCAGCGCGTGTACCACGACATCGAGTCGGAGGGCTTCGCGGCGGTCGGGCGCGCGTTCGAGCAGTTCCACCTGGACGTGGCCGCGCTGGCGATCGACGTGGTCCGGGACATTTTCGAGCGCGAGGGCAAGTACAAGGTGAAGGCTCCCGCGTCCTCCAAGGCGCTGCCGGGCCGGAAGTTCCTCCAGACCGTGGACTGGAAGGACGTGGACCTGGAGGACGACGCCTACATCCTCAAGGCGTTCCCGGCGTCGAGCCTGCCCCAGGAGCCCGCCGGCCGCCTCCAGACGATCACGGAGTTGGCCCAGGCCGGGTACATCGACCAGCAGACCGCGGTGAAGCTGCTGGACTTCCCTGACCTCCAGTCGGTCGAGAACCTCCTGGCGGCCATGGAGAACTGGATCCAGCAGCAGATGGACTCGATCGTGGACGACGGCAAGTACATCGGTCCCGACAGCCTCATGGACCTGACGATGGCCCGCCGCCTGGGCACGATGGAGTACGCCCTGGGCGCGGCGAGCAAGCTGGAGCCCGCCAAGCTGCAACAGCTTCGCACCTGGATCGCGCAGGTGGACAATCTGGTGAAGAAGGCGACGCAGCCTCCGCCGGCCGCCCCGGGCGTAGTCCCCGCGCAGGCCCCCGGAGTACCCCTCACCGCCGCTCCGCAAGCGGCACCGCAGGCCGCCCCGGCACCGATGCCGGCGGCGGCGTAGTCCCCACCCAGTACCGCCGGCATCGCCGGCAGGAAGCGAGCAGTCCATGTCCATAGCTGGCGTCATCCGTGATGAGGGCGTTTCCGACAGCGTCAAGGCGCGCGACCTGACGCCCAACCCTGTCGAGGTGGCGCGCAGGTTCGGGAGCAACGGTCTGGGCCCGGTGGAGATCCCCGGCATCCCGGCCCCCGCTCCGGCCCCGGCCGCCGCCGCACCATCGGGCGCCAAGCCCGAAGGCGCCCCGGCCGCTCCGGCGCCCGGCGAGAAGCAAGAGCCGCAGATGTCCGCGCGGTTCGCCGCGCTGGCGAAGAAGGAGAAGGAGGTCCGTGCCCAGGCCGCCCGGGTGAAGGAGGCGGAGGCGAAGCTGAAGGCGTTTGAGGAACGGGAGTCGGCCTACCGTGCGGACCCGATGAAGCTGCTCCAGGATTTCGGCCACACGTACCAGGGTCTGACGGAGCGGATCCTGAACGACGGCAACCCGACCCCGGCGCAGGTCGCCCAGGCGGTGAACAAGGACATCCAGGCCATCCGGTCGGACTTGCAGCGCAGGGACCAGGAGGCCGCCGCGAAGGCCGCACAGGCGCGGACGCAGGCGGAGGCAGAGGCGGTCGCGGGCTTCCGTGAAGAGGTCAACGACTTCGTGAAGGCGGAGCCCGACACCTACGAGTTGATCAACCTCTACGGGCAGCAGGGTCTGGTGTTCGACACCGTGGAGGCGCACTACAAGGAAACGGGCAAGATGCTCTCCCTGAAGGACGCGGCCGACAAGGTCGAGCAGTACCTCTGGGACGAGGCGCAGAAGGTGACGCAGACCAAGCGATTCCAGGCCGCAGCGAGGCCCACGCGCAGGGTGCCCAGCCCCGGCGTGTCACATCGGATGGCTCCGCAGCCCCAGCCCGACCCCAACGCGGGCAAGCTGCTGAGTGAAGAGGAGCGCAAGGCACGCGCGCTCCAGGCCATCGCGCCCTTTTTCCCGGGGCGCCGGTAGTACCAGCAGTACCAGTCAGTCCGTCAGCACCGCGACGTATCCCGGAAGCGACCGGATACACCCCGCCACCGCAGCACCTTGCTTGAAGCAACCCGAATGCCCTCGCGCCATCCGTAGGCGCTCGCCGCAACCCGCATCGCCCAGGCCAGGGCACTCAGCCGCAGCGCGCATGGTGCGCGCCGGCACGTTCTTCAACGCAGCACAGCTTCAAGCAAGAGGTGGATCATGTCTGGTGGCACGACTTTCGTCCCGTTCCCGCAGGGACTCCCTGATGGGTCGCAGTTCGCGGGATTCGACGGCAGCAACTTCACCACGGGTACGGCATTCCAGGCGGTCCTGAAGGAGTATTACGGGCCGCAGGTCGTCAAGAACATGGTGTACAAGAACAACCCCTTCTTCGCGATGGTGAAGAAGGAAGAGGACTGGTCGGGGCAGGTCGTTCCGCTCCCGATCATCTACGGGAACCCGCAGGGCCGGTCGGCCACCTTCGCGACCACCTCCGGGCAGACCTACGGCGCAGCGCAGAACCAGCAGACCGCGTCGGCGGCAACCCGCTTCGTCCTCACCTGGGCGCAGGACTACCAACTTGTCACGGTGTCCAACCTCGCCCAGCTTGCGTCGCGTAACGACGCGGGCGCCTTCCTCAAGGCGATCACCACGGAGATGAACAACGGTCTCCAGAACATCAAGAACTCGGCTTCCGGCGCGCTGTTCCGCGACGGCACCGGGTACATCGGGCAGGTGGGCTCTGCCGGCGTCGCTGCCGGTACGGGCGTCATCGTCCTGGTGGACCCGCAGAGCGTGACCCAGTTCGAGGTCAACATGCCGCTGTTCGCCAACGTGAACCCCCCGGGCTCCCCCGGCGCTCCCCGCGCCGCGGTGGGCTACGTGATCGCCGTGAACGCTGCCGCTGGCACGATCACGGTGTCCACGACCCTCAACACCTGGACCGCCAACCCGGCGGCCTGGGCTGCGGGCGACTACCTCCTGGTGGCCGGTGACTCGACCGCCGCTGGCGTCGGCCTCAAGATGGTCGGCCTCGCCGGATGGCTGCCCGTGTCCGCTCCTGGCGGCTCGGACAACTTTTTCGGCGTGAACCGCTCCGCGCACCCGACCCGCCTGGGCGGGGTTCGCTGGGCCGGCACGCAGCAGACGATCGAGGAGGCTCTCATCGACTCGTCCTCGTTCGTGGCTCGCGAGGACGGCAACCCGGAAGTCTGCGTCACCAACTTCACCTCCTACGCCGCGCTGGAGAAGGCGCTCGGAAGCAAGGTGCAGTACGTGGCGTTCGAGCACGACGAGGTCGGCATCCGCTTCAAGGGGATCAAGATCCACGGTCCCAACAGCGAGATCGCGATCTTCCCGGATCGGTCCTGCCCCGGTCTGCTCGCGTACCTGCTCGACATGGACTCCTGGGTCCTGGGCAGCATGAAGGAAGTGCCGCACATCCTGACGGAGCTTGACGGTCTGACGCAGCTTCGCGCTGCCCAGAACGACGCGAGCGAGGTCCGGATCGGGTACTACGCGCAGCTTGGCTGCAACGCCCCGGGCCACAACGCGGTCGTCCAACTCCAGTCCTAGTGGCTGGTGAGTAGTTCACCGACCGGCAAGGTCGGACGGTGTTCGGGGGGTCCAGGTGGACCTCGTTCAGGGCGAGCCTGGACCCCTCCTCTACGCCGGACTCCAGCGACCTCATCCACTCAGCGAGAACTGCCATCCACGGATGGCCGACCAAGGGGTGGGGGCACCCCAAGGGGGAAACACCAATGCCCTCCCGGCTTAGAACCGGGTCTTGAAAAAAGGATCAGTCATGGCAAATCGCGCGATGAACCAGTTCAACCTGACGTTCGAGAAGCGGATGGTCAGCGTGTTCGCTGCCGTCATGTCGCAGGGGCAGGGCAAGATCCCGACCCTCGACAACATCAACGCCTGGGATTCGGCCTTCACCTACTCCACGGGTGCCACCGTCGTCTACGTCGGCGGGGTGTACGTGTCCCTCCAGGGCTCGAACACCAACCAGAACCCCACGACCGCCACCACGTACTGGGCGCTCACCAACATCCCGCTGCCCACCCCGGGCGTCGTGGGTGCGCTGGGCGTCGGCTACGGCGCGGCTCTCAGCCCGTATCCCGCGGCCTCCGCCTACGCGGGCGGCACGACCTACTCCGCCGGGCAGATCGTGACCAACGGCGGCCTCACCTACGTCTGCATCGCAACCACCACGGGCAACGCGCCGCCCAACACCACGTACTGGCTCCAGATCACCTACCCGCCCGCCGGCAACACCATCGGGGCGTTCTCGGCGTTCCCCTCCAGCTACACCACCTGGAACAACGCCACCGCCTACTCGATCGGCAACGTGGTCCTCTACAGCGGGATCAACTACGTGGCGATCGCGACCACGTCGAACACGAACAAGATCCCGTCCAGCCAGCCGACCTTCTGGGCTCCCTGCTCCATCGAGGCCAGCTACCCGGTCAACAAGGGCGTCTACAGCGTGAACCGCTACGCTGCCTCCGCCTCGCAGGACGCGTGGTTGTTCCAGTTCGGCTCGCCCAACCAGTCGGCCCCGGCCGGCTTCATCCCCGACCTCTACACCCGCTGCCTGGGGATCGACGTGACGTTCAACACGTCCGCTGTGAACACGGGCACCGCGGGTCAGGTCGCCACCCCGGCCGCTGGCGCCGCAGCGTTCATCATCAGCGACACGGTCGCCGTCAACGGGCAGTTGATCGTCGGCTTCACCACGGCGACTGGCACCCTGGGCACCCCGGCTGCCGGTGAGCTCGCGCTGTTCGAGTTCATGTTCAAGGACACGACCGCTCCGTAGCGGGTGCGACGGAAAGGGGAACCAAGATGCTCCCGAATCCCAAGCACGCGGTGTCGGTCATCCTCGGAATCCACCGCGACCAAGCTGACGAGGCCGGAGAGCAGCCCGGCGCGCACGGCGAGGACGAGGTGGAAGAGGCCAAGGTCGCCGCGGAGGACATCCTCAAGGCGATCCATGACGAGGACCCGGGCGAGTTGGCCTCCGCTCTCAAGTCGTTCTTCCTCCTGGTCGATGCGGAGCCCCACGAAGAGGGGCCGCACGACGGCGAGGACGGCGAGGACCAGTAGCTGAACCCGGAGGGGGCGGCGGCCCCGGTTGGTCGCTGCCCCCTTCATCCTGGAGAAGCCCGTGTCCACCAGCCCAACGACCAATTCGGTGATGCTGCTCTCCGACCTCCGCAACACGGTGTTGCAGGAGGCCGACATGGTGAACTCCAACTTCATCTCCCAGGGTGAACTCACCGGCTACGTCAACCAGTCCCTCTACGAACTGTACGATCTTCTCATCGTGAATGCGGGGGACGACTACTTCATCAGCCAGTACCTGTTCACGACCACCGGAACCACCCAGCTTTACGCCCTGCCGCCCGACTTCTACAAGGTGAAGGGCCTCGACATCTTCCTCCAGGCCGGCGCGAACCCCAGCGGGATCGGCTGGCTCACCCTCCAGAATTTCGAGTTCACGGATCGGAACCGCTACACGCTTCCCAACTACGCGACCCTGTACGGGTTCGTGAACATCCGCTACCGGCTGAACGGCTCGAACCTTCTGCTCACGCCGCAGCCCCTGGGCGGCCAGCAGCTTCGCCTCTGGTACGTCCCCCGGCTCATCCCGGTGACGGACAGCCCGACCATCACCTGCTCCGGGGTCCAGGTGGGCGACAGCGTGACGATCACCGTGAACGGTGGCACCACCTATACCTTCACGGGCGTCGCCTCCGGCGCGACGGGCACGCAGTTCAACGTGACGGTGGGGAACGACACCGCCAATGCGACCGCCCTTGCCGCAGCCATCCAGGCGCAGAGCGCGAACCTGGGCTACATCGCGGCAGCGGCGTCGGTGAACGTGGTCAGCCTGACGCTCCCCAATCTGCCGACCCAGGTTCAGTGGTCGGTGTCGAACAACGACCTCCAGCTTGCCTGCCTGGGCTTCTCCGTCGCCCCGCCGACCTTCCAGAACTGGACGGACGGGATCTCGGGGTGGACCCAGTACGTGGTCGAGGACTGCGTGATCAAGTGCCTCGCGAAGGAGGAAACCGACCCCAGCGTCCACGTCCTCGCCAAGACCGCACTCATCCAGCGCATCACGACCATGTCGGCCAACCGCAACCAAGGCGACGGTCCCACCACCAGCATCACGCAGCCCGACAGCTTCTGGGGAGGGTTCCCCGGAATGCAATGGCCTCCGTCCTGGTGAGCGCCGATGAAGAAGCTGACGCTACTCCAGACCGGCAACCGGGACCTGAACCGGGTCCAGCAGTCCCAGGCTGGCGTCCTGAACGCCGCCCTGGGGGTCATGGCGCAGATGGACGCGCCAGGGGGCAACGTCGTCGCATCCGGTGTGAACCGGAGCCAGCTTCCTGCCGGCGCACTGACCTTCACGGGCAACTACGGGCCCACCGCCGCGGGCCCGGACTTCGTGCTGCTGCCCCTCCAGAACAGGTCGGGCATCGCCTTCCAGATCCAGAACCTGACCCTGGGCGCGGGCGGGCTCCTGGGGACCAAGCCGATCTTCACGGTGGACTGGGCAGGCAACGTCACCGCTGCTGGGACCATCTCGGGGTCGGGGACCGGCGTCTCGCAGATCATCGCCGGCACCAACGTCACGATCTCCCCGGTGGGTGGCACGGGTATCGTGACCATCAACTCCACGGGCGGTGGGGGCGGCATCACGGCGCCCTACGTCCTGGCCGGCGCTGGTGTTGGCACCGTGCCCTTCACGATCAACGCGGCGTCCGGACAGACGGCTCACATCCAGGACTGGGAAGTGAATGGCAGCATCAAGGCGTCGATCCTGCCGGACGGCTCCATCAGCAGCGGTGGCAACTTCGTTCCCCAGGCCGACCTGACCCAGAACATCGGCGGCGTTTCCAACCGCTGGAACTACTACGTGGCATGGCTCCTGGACGGAGCGGGCACGCAGCGCATCCGGTTCGACACCAACGGGCAGTACAGCCAGAACAACTACTGGGGCGCGAACAGCGACGGGTCGGGTGCCATCAACCACTTTTTCTCGGGCACGACCACCCTTGCCACGGCGGGAGCCAAGCTCGCCCTGTTCTCGAACGCTGGGGCAACGAAGGCTTGGATCGACAAGGACGGCTCGTTCAACGGGTACAAGCCCGTGGGGGCGAGCGAACAGACCGGGATGATGGCGGAGCAGGAGGTGTGGCTCGCTGGCGGGACCCCGACCGTCAACGCCTACGCCTACTCCGTGACCTATTCCTCGGGCCTGCTCTCCCAGGAGACGTGGACGGATTCGGGCACGACGTACCTGCGCCTCAAGCGGGGCTACACGTACTCCGGCGGACAGGTCAGCACGATCGTCACCACCGTCTACTCGGCAGCAGACGGGGTGACCGTCACCGCGCAGAGCACCGAAACCTTCTCGTACACCAGCGGTGAGGTGTCCACCACAGCTATCGCGAGGAACGTCTGATGGGACTCGTAATAGGACAGATCCAGAGCCTGCTCACCATCATCGCCCCCGGGCAGGCGACGATGGCCGCGTCCGTCCCGGTGGTCATCGCCTCGAACCAGTCGGCCCTGTCGGTCAGCCCCAGCGGTGGCGCCTTCAACGTCCAGGGCACGTTGAGCGCCGGTTCCTCGCCGGCATCGAGCGCCAGCATCCAGGTTCTGCCGGTCCAGGCATCCACGACGGCCCCGACGCTCTCGAACAACACGCTGTCCTTCCTGTCCTGCGACCTGTCCGGGAACCTCCGCACGCTGGCCGCGCAGAGCGGCACCTGGAACATCGGGACGCTCACCTCCGTCACGAATCCGGTGACCGTCGTTGGCAAGGACGCGACGGGTGTGACGCCCACGGTCAACCCGATCGTCGTGGCCGGCATAGCGTCGTCGGGTGGCACGGTTCAGCCCCTCAAGACGGACACCCAGGGCGCACTCCAGATCGCCCAGTCGTTCAGCGCGAACGTCACCGCCTCCTGGACCTCCGCCACTACTGTCAACACCACCCTGAACCTCAACAGCATCGGTGAGTACGCCAACGCCACCGTCGTGTTTCTGCCCTCCGGCTCCCTGGCTGGCGGACAGATCGTGTTCGAGGCGTCGGTGGACAACGTCACCTGGGTCCCGATCGACTTCGCCGCGGTGGCTGCTGGTGGGGTGTCGTCCGTCTACTACGTATCGGGGCAGGTGAACCCGATCGGCTACCAGATGTTCGTGGGCGGGTTCAACTACCTCCGGGCCCGCCTGTCCGTGGTCATCTCGGGGACCGGCGCGGTCGGCATCACCATGGATGCCTCGACCATCGGGGCGGAATCCGCGGTCAGCATCGACGCTCCTGGCGGGATCCTTACCTACGGCCCCGCCACGCCCAGCGACGCCTTCGCCAATCCCACGGGTGCGCTCACCTCGCAGTCGTTCCTCATGGGCTGGAACGGGACGACCTGGGATCGCCTCCAGTCGGACAACAACAACAGCGATGGCGAATCTCCGCACACCCAGGGCGTCCTGAACGTCGAGAACTACCCGATGGGCTTCAACGGGACGACGTTCGATCGGCAGCGGAGCCAGGGGAACAACGCGGACGCTCTCGCTACTGGCGCCCTGGGCATCCTGTCCACCGGAGCGTTCAGCTACGGATTCAACGGCACGACCTGGGACCGGCTGCGGTCCTCGACGGCCAACGGGCTCCAGGTGGATGTCACGCGCGTCCAGGGGTCCGTGACCGTGGCGCAGGCTACGGCGGCGAACCTGCTCGCGACCGTGACGCAGGGGCCGGCGAACACGCTGGCGAATGCGTGGTCTTGCAAGATCACGGACGCGACCAACGGCCCGGCCGCGGTGAAAGCTGCGAGCACGGCGGCAGTCGCCGCTGACCCGGCCCTGGTGGTCGCCGTCAGCCCCAATAACACGGTCGCAACTGCCGTGGGCGGAGTGTCGAGCGCGACGGTGACGCAGGTGCCGTCGTCCGCATCCAGCGTGACCCTGCTCGCGTCCGCTGCGGCTCGGAACGGCTGCATCATCTTCAACGACTCGACGCAGATCCTCTACATCGCCTACGCCGCGACCGCATCGTCCTCCGCGTACACCTTCAAGCTCCAACCCCAGCAGGGGTTCGAGATCACGCCACAGACCCGGGCGATCTACACCGGAATCATCACCGGCATCTGGGCTTCCGCGAACGGCAACGCCTACGTGACCTCCTGGTGAGCCATGGCACTTCTCTGGACCCCAGACCAGATCCAGCAGGCCGGCGTGGCGCAGGGCGCCGCGACCGTTCTGAACTTCACGGGCGCGGGCGTGACTGCGTCCGTGACGGGCGGGGTCGCGACGATCAACATCTCCGGTGCGTCGGTGGGCGCCGCCACGACCTCCGGCCTGGGTACGGTCCAGCTTCTCGCGACGCCGCTGTCTGCGGGCGCCCCCCTGGTCCCCGTCGAGGATGCCAACAGTCGCGTCAACATGGGCGGACTAGCTATCTCGAACCTGCTGGGCATCTACGACACCACCGGCACCCCGGTCCAGCGCGAGAACTGGACGGCAGCCGCGGGCAACACCTCGAAGGACGCCTATGCCGCCACGGGGGCGGGCAACGTCGCTCACATCTTCGACACCAACGTCGCGTACTCCACGGCGGGCGCACTTATCGCCAGCTTCAAGACCGGCGGCACTCAGAAGCTGTCCATTGACTACACGGGCAACGTCCTTACCACCGGCAACATCCAAACCTCGTCTGCTGCGGCGACCATCGGGAGCACTGGTAGCGGCGCCTCGCCTCTCACCATCGCCTCCGCGGCTACGAACAGCGGTACGTCGGTCGCTTGCGTCATCAACAACACGGTCTCGATGTCCACCGCTGGTGGACTGCTGTTGAGCGTAAGGAACAACGGAACCCAGAAGGCCAGCATCGACTACAACGGAGTCCTGACGCTACTGGGCGGCATTACCGCGGGCGGCGGCGTAGTCCCCAGCGCCAGCGCCTCCTACAACCTGGGAAGCGCGAGCGCGGGCTGGTACTCGGCGTATCTGACGAATGGCGTCCTGGACCTTGCCGGAAACGCGCGCCTTGCCGTCACGGCTTCATCGTCAACCACGGTCCTCGGAGCCATCGCAGATGGCGCCACCAACGTCGCCGTCATCCTGAACAACAGCGTTACCATGAGCACGGCTGGGGCGAAGCTGCTCTCGGTCAGGAACAACGGGACGGAGAAGGCCAGCATCGACTACGCGGGCAACTTCTCCGGCGGCACGGTGAACGGGATCACGCTGTTCGCTCCGGCCTACGGATCGCTCAACATCCTGGGCAATGCCACGTCCCAGACCTCGAACGGCACGGGCGGGAACTGGAACCAGTGGACGACGGGCTGGGCGAGCGGTGTCTCGGCGGGAACGACGCTCACGCCGGCCAGCGGACAGATCACCGTGACCAATGCCGGCACCTACCTCGTCACGTTCAGCGGGGACGCGCAGGACTCGTCCGCGACGGGCGTCCAGGGCTGGAGCATCTACATCAACGGCGCGCTGGTGTCCTCGACGCAGCGCCTCTTCCTGACCACCTCCGCGGGGTTCGATTACCCCGTGTGCATCAGCTACATGGCGACCTTCGCGGCGTCCACGACGATCCAGGTCTGGTTCAACTGTAACAACGCCAGCAACACCATCGTCCTCAAGAACGCCCAACTCAACGTCGTCCGCATCGCATAAGGAGCACCATGGCAACGACCCCCTACATGAATCTGCTGCTCCCCACGGTGTCCCAGACGGTGGGGCCGACCTGGGCGACGCAGTTGAATCAGGCGCTCACCACGATCGATGCCCACAACCACAACGGGGTGGGGCAGGCGGTCCCGATCGCGGGCATCAACGTCAATTCCGACTTCAACCTGGGCGGGTTCAACGAGACCAACCTGCGGTCGGTGCGCTTCACGCCCCAGGGGTCGGTGGCGGGCGCCTCCGACCTTGGGTGCCTGTACGTGAAGGGCGTGGACCTCTACTACAACGACGGGTCGGCCAACCAGAATCCGCCTCACCAGCGGTGGCGGCGTCGCTGGCACGAACGGGTCGATCGGTGGGCTGGCGTCGCCGGCCGGCGTGAACTACGCCGCGAGCACCTTCTCCTTCACCGCGAACACCAACGTGTACGCTGCGATGAAGTTCGGGCCGCTGACCTTCTTTGGCACGGCGACCTCTGCGACGGGGATCACCCTCCAGACGAACAACGCGACCTCCGGGAACAACTACGCCATCACCTTCCCGTCCGCGCTCCCGGGCACCATCACCCTCCTAGCCCTGGACAACGCCGGCAACCTCACCCCCCTGACCTCCCCGGCGGACGGCACCACCCTGCAATGGACGGGCGTGGGTGCGGCGGCCACGTTGTCCGTCAAGACGGGGTGGATCACCAACTCGTACCTGTCGGGGTCCGCCGGCATCACGGGAGCGAACATCGCGGCCGGAACGGTCGCCTCGTCCAACCTATCCACGGGCGTGTCTCCCAACTTCACGGCTGCGGCTGTCGGAGCGACCCAAATCCAGCTTGCGGCCACGGACAACGCGACCGTGAGCGTCAACACCTCCGGCAAGCTGACGGTCCTCACCAGCGGCCTCACGGGGCTCACCAACTCCAACCTGTCGGGCAGCGCGGGGATCACCGGAGCGAACATCGCCTCGTCCACGGTGGCCCACTCGAACCTCGCCGCCGCGAACATTGTCGTGTCGTCCAGCACCGGGTCCGGTGGCTCCAACACCAACGCCTCGCCAATCACGGTCGCTACCACGTCCTCCATCACGGTCGGAGCAGGCCGGTACGTCCTGGTCACCTTTGGCCCTGACGGCAACGCATCCAACGCCTCGCAGTTCGGTCTCCTGTCCTCCACGAACCCCACCGCGAACCAACTCGTCAGCGGGTGGTTCTACATCTATCGCGACTCCACGATCATCGCGACCTACAACCCCCAGACGTACTGGGGGAACGGGTGGGTCACCCCGACGTTCTTCACGACTCCGCACTTCTCGATCGTTGACACGGGCGCTGGTGGCGGGTCGCACACCTACTCCGTCAAGGCGGCCATCGGCGCTTCCGGGTCGGGAACGACGCTCAACATTTACTACACGTACATGATCCTGACGGCCCAGGAACTGGTCTGACCATGCTCCAGTCTGCCATCGCCCGACTGAGCCTCTTTGGTGGGCTCGACACCAAGACGGACCCCAAGCAGGTCGTCCAGGGGAAGGTCTTGCTCGCGGAGAACGTGGTGTTCACGAACCCGGGGAAGTTCCAGAAGCGTCCCGGGTACGCCGCGCTGAACAACATCATCGCGGGTAGTTCCTCCGGCATCAGCAGCGGCGCGCTGCTCACGACCTACCAGAACCAAGCGTTCATCGGGACCGGGTCGGAAGCCTACAGCTACTCGCAGGTCCAGCAGCTTCTCATCGACAAGGGTGTCTGCGAGTCGATCGTCCTGTCCTCCGCGCCCGTGGTCCGGAACGTCTACCAGCAGACCACCGCCGACCTCTGCGTCCACCCCGCGGGCATCTCTGCCTCTGCCTGGGAGGACTCGCGTGGGGGCGTCTGGTACTCCGTGTATGACACCACCACGAATCAGGTCGTGGGGGCCCGCCAGATTTCCGCCACCTCGTCCAAGCCCAAGACCCTCGTCCTGGGCTCGTACATCATCATCCTCTACATCGACACGGGCGGCCTCTACTTCATCAGCATCAGCGCGAGCAGCCCGCAGACCTCCAACTCCGCCGTCCTCGTCGGCTCCAACCTGGGGGCGGGCAACGTCTATGACGCAGCGGTCGATCCCACCGCCGGGAACATGGTCGTGGCGTACTTCAACACCGCCGGCACGAACAAGCTGACGCTCGTTTCCGTGACCTCCGGGCTTATCGTGTCGCCCGCATCGACTCCTAGCAACCTGGGGTCCACCGCAATCAGCACCTGCCTGTCGGCGTTCTTCGATGCGTCCTCGAACGTCTGGGTGGCCCTCTACGATGGCTCGAACATCCAGGTCACAGCGTACAACTGCAACTACTCCGGCGGGAGCGGCACCACCTACACGGTACAGGTCGCCCTGAGCCCGCTCGCCGCGCTGGGCACCGTCCGCAACGTGACGGGCATCGTATCCACGCAGGGAACGTCCGGGACGGTCGGTGAGGTCGCCGCGATCCTGTACGAGGTGTCGGCCGGCGCGAGCTACAACAACTACGTCGTCAGCTGCACGGCGACGGGGAACGCCTCCGGGACCGCCCCGACCATCGCTGGCGGAGCGGCTGCGCTGTTCCGCAGCGTGGGCCTGGGCTCCAAGCCCTGGGTCGCCCCCAACGGGCGCGTCCACTTCGTGTCCGCCTACCAGTCGGCGTTCCAGCCGACCTACTTCGTGGGGACCACGGGCGGCAGCATCGTCGGGAAGATCGCCCCGGGCGTCGGGGGCGGGCTGACGAAGAAGTCCATCCTTCCGGAGGTAACGACCACCTCCGCAGGTGTTTGGAACGTCGCCATCCTGGAGGCCGACTCGACCCTGGTGTCCCAGGGCGTGGTCCTGACTCAGACGGGCGTCCAGCAGGTGAAGCTGGACTTCACCCAGCCGCAGCAAGCCGTCTACAAGAGCACCGACCTCCACGTCACGGGCGGCCTGCTCATGCAGTACGACGGGTCCGTCGTGGTCGAGCACTCGTTCAACCTGTGGCCGGAGAACGTGGCCGCCTCGATCACCTCGACCACTCTCGGCAACCTGGGCATCTCGACGGGCACCGCGCAGTACATGTACGCGATCGTCTGGGAATGGATGGATGCCTCGGGCCTCGTCCACCAGTCCGCGCCTTCGATCCCGGCCCAGGCGATGGTGACCACGGGCAGCGGCAACACCACCTCGCAGGTCACGCTGACCATCCCGACGCTCCGACTCTCGAACCGTGGGAACAAGACGATCGGGATCGCCATCTACCGGACGACCGCGAACCAGAGCGTGTTCTACCGGGTGAACAGCTACACCAGCCCGCTGCTCAACGACATGACGGTCGACACCGTCCAGTATGTCGACAGTGCGAGCGACGCGTCCATCATCGGCAACCTCCAGCTTGTGTTCAATCCGCTGAACCCGGTGGCCGAGGTCGGCAACTACGCCGTCCCCGCGCCGCTGCTCATCACCAGCTACCGCGACCGGCTCGTCGTCGTCCCCGCCGAGTCGCCCTTCGACTGGTACTTCTCGAAGGAGGTGGTTGAGGGCACGCCGGTCGAGTTCTCGCAGTCCCTGGTGCAGACCGTCGTGGAGACGGGTGGTCCCATCGGCGCCATCTACCAGCTCGACGCGAACCTCATCTTCTTCAAGCAGGCGAGCATCTACTACTCGACGGGGTTCGGGCCCACCGCCAACGGGCAGAACAACGACTACACGCCCAGTACCTGGATCACGTCCTCTGTTGGATGCACGAACCAGAAGTCCATCGCCGCCGTCCCGGACGGGCTGCTGTTCCAGTCCCCGGCGGGCGGCATCTACAAGCTGGGTCGCGACCTCACCGTCACCTACGCGGGAGCGCCCGTCGAGGCGCTTACCGCGGGTGCGACGGTCACGTCGGCCACGGTGGTCGCGGGCACCACCCAGGTCCGGTTCACGCTCTCGACCGGGATCGCGGTGGTCTATGACTGGCTGGTCGATCAATGGGCCAGCTTCACGAACCTCGCCGCCGCCGACGCGACGATGTTCCAGTCGCTCTACACGTACCTCACCACCAAGGGCGTCCTGCTCCAGGAGACCCCGGGCAGCTTCACGGACAACGGCAACTTCATCCGCATGAGGATGCAGACCTCCTGGCTCTCCTTCGTGGGCCTCCAGGGGTTCCAGCGGGTGTGGCGGTTCCTGCTCCTGGGCGACTACCGCAGCCCGCACCTGCTCCGCGTCAGCGTCGCCTACGATTTCAACCCCAACGCGACCCAGGTCAGCGTGGTGAACGCCGCGACGCTGCTCACGGATCCGATCTACGGCGACCCAGGTGCGTTCGGAAATCCGCCCGCGCAGTCGCCCTACGGCGGCAACTACCCGCTGTACCAGTTCCGCGTCCACCTCGCGCAGCAGAAGTGCCAGTCCGTCCAGGTGACGATCGAGGACGCGCAGACCGCGCCCTACGGTGAGGGCTGCTCCTGGTCCGCCCTCGCGTTCGACGTTGGCGTGAAGAAGGGCATCGGGAAGAAGTCCGCAGCGAACAGCGTGGGGTGAGCATGAAGCTGCCGGCACCCGACCTGGAGCGGTACAGCGAGCAGGCCCACTACTACACGCTGGGCAACTGGTACGTCGCCAGGAAGATGAGCATCGTCCCGGCCCAGGCGCTGCCGCCCACCGGGTACGTCGTCCCAGGCGTCGCTGCCGGCTTCTGCTGGCACACGAACAGCACCGTGGCCTGGATCGACAACATGATCACGAACCCGGCGGCCCCGGTCATCCGGCGGTACGCCGCACTCCAGGCGATCGTTCTCCGACTGGAGGCAGAAGCGATCGCAGCGGGTCACCATCACCTGATGATCCTGGGGCAGTTGCGAGGCGTCCAGAAGTGGCTCCGTCGAGATCGCTGGTGGTACGGCGGCCAGCACCACCTCTACATGAAGGGATAGGACCGGACCATGAGTGCACCCAAGAACAACTTTACGTACAAGCCCACGGACATCGACAAGGGCACCAACGACCAGCAGGTCGCGGGCGCGCTGGGGACCTCGCAGGGCGTCCAGGGCCAGCAGCAGGATCTCGCGTCCCAGATGCAACAGCAGAACGGGACGGCCAACCAGTCGAACGTCCTGGGCCAGGAGAACACCTTTGCCCAGGCCCTCGCGTCCCGCGCGGGGGGGAACAACATCGACTACGGCACCGCGAACGCTCTCCAGGGTGCGGCGGCCGGGCAGGCGCTGGGCATCATGTCCGGGCAGGGCCCCAACCCGGCGCAGGCGCAGTTCCAGCAGAACGCCGCGCAGGCTGCGCAGCAGCTACAGGGCGGCGTCGCCTCGACCCGCGGGATCAACCCCGCGCTCGCAGCGCGCATGGCCGCAGAGGCGGGGTCCCAGCAGATGCAGGGCGCGGCCTCGAACGCGGCCACCCTCCAGGCGCAGCAGCAGATCGCTGCCGGCCAGCAGGTCCAGGCGGCCGGCGCGCAGCAGGCATCCCAGGCCCAGGCGCAGGCCGCGCAGACCGCGCAGTACGCCGGGCTCACCCAGGCGCAGCAGCAGGCGATGGCTGGACTCTCGACCCAGCAGGTGTCGCAGCTTGCCGGCCAACTGGGGACGATGGGCACCCAGGGGCTCCAGCAGCAGAGCGTCCTCCAGCAGGCCCTCGCGTCGCAAAACGCGATGAACCTTCAACAGAACATGCAGCAGAACCAACTCGCCCAGGCGACCGATGCGCAGAACGCGCAGATGCAGTCGTCCCTCACGGGCGGCATCATCTCCGGCGTCGCCGGCCTGGGCTCGTCCGCGATGATGATGTCCGACGAGCGGGTGAAGAAGGACATCAACTACACCGGGGACGAGGCCATCCCGGGCGTCCCGGAAGCCACCTTCCGGTACAAGGGATCGGAGCAGGGGTTCAAGGGTGTCATCGCCCAGGACGTGGAGAAGGTGCGCCCCGACCTCGTCGCGGAGGACGCAGCCGGCCTCAAGCATGTCGCCCCGGCGCTCTCCCCAGAGCCCGTGTCCGACAAGGAACTGGCGAGGGCCGTCACCACTCGCGAGAAGGGCAAGATCGACAAGGCCCTCAAGATGGCGGAGGGCGGCGAGGCGGAGAAGGCCCCGCCCAGCGACGGTTACGAGTTCCTCCAGGGCCTCCACGGCGACACCGCGGATGCGACGGCCCCGGCGGCTCCGACCCCAATCCTCCGGTTCCGCAACCGGCCCGGTGAGTCGAACCCAGGGCAGCCGGAGTACCTGCCGGCCGGCGTCCCCCTGGAAGTCCTGGGACCGACCACGCCGGCCGAGAGGGCGATGGCAGAGTCGGCGGCGGCGCAGAACAAGGCGTCCCAGGTGGCGCGCAGGTCCGCCGGGGCGCAGCGAGCATCGGGGGTCCAGCAGTCGGTGGCGCAGAACTTCTCGCAGCCCACCACCAGCCCCGTTCCTGTCGCGCCGCCCCAGATCGTGGCCGCGCCGGAGTTCAACATGAACCGGGGCCTCGCGCACGGCGCGCGGGTGTTCGCGGCTGACGGATATGTCGCCGCTGGCCCAGGGCAGCACGCCCGGGTCCCAGGGGACTCCGAGAGGAACGACAAGGTCCCCGCCGTCCTGTCGGAGGGCGAGGTCGTGGTTCCCCGCAGTCACGTCGAGCCGACCGGCGAGAAGGCCAAGCTGTTCATCCAACACCTGATGGCACGGAAGGGTCCGGGCGGGTTCGAGAAGGTCGTCCGGGCGCGCAAGGGGGAGTGAAACCATGGGCAATTTCCGCATCGGTGAGCATCCGACTCACCACACCATCCTGACGGAGCAGGGCCACATCCTGCATCTGGCGAAGGGCGGCCTCACGCCGGAGTACGAGCAGCACATCCGCTCGCTGCCCGTCGTCCCCCACGTCCTCAAGCTGGCGCAAGGCGGCGAGGTACAGCACCTCGACGGCGGCGGCACGGTCTACCCGCCCAACATCGTGACCCCAGAGCAGCGCGCGGCCTATGACGAGGCGCGAAGCAACCCCGCTCCCCTGGTGTCCTTCTTCCAGAGGCAGCCGGTGAACGCTCCGTCCGTCGCGCCCGGTATGAGCCCAGGCGCAGTCCCAGACTATTCCGGTCTCACACGGGGTAACGCCGTTCCTGCTGCTACTGTTCAGGTCGCGAGCGAGCCAGCGCCCGTAGGAGCCACGCAAACGGCTCCCGCGGCGCCCCCCTACTCAGGGGCCGGGTCGCCCGCGTGGAACCCGCCAGCGCCCGCCGCAGGCCCGTCGCTGACGATTCCCAGCGGAAGTTTCGCCCCCACTCCCGCGGCGCCCTCGTTCGATGCCGCGCGCCAGATCCAGTCGGGCGCTCGCATGGAGGAACAGGGGGCACGCGAGAAGGGTGAGGCGGAGGCCAAGCTCCATGGAGACCTCGCGACCGTCTACGCCAACGCCAACGACCGCGTCGCTGCCGTGTCCGACGCCTACGAGCACCGCCGCCAGGAGAACGACACCTCCCTCGACTCTGCCGTCAAGGCGTTCCAGGACCAGAACCTCGACCCCAACCGCATCTGGCACAACCTGGGCACGGCCCAGAAGATCGGCGCGGGTCTGAGCATCGCCCTTGGCGGCCTCGCCCAGGGGTTCTTCGCCGCCGGGGGACACGACCCGGGCCAGAACGTCGCCCTCCAGGTGATCAACACGGCCATCGACCGGGACATCCAGTCGCAGGTCGCGGACATGGGGAAGAAGAAGTCCATGGTCAGCTTCTACATGGAGCGCGGCCACGACCTCCAGAGCGCCCAGGCACTCGCCCGCGCGCTGGAGTGGGAGAACGCATCGCACCAAGCGGAGGTCATGGCGCAGAAGGGTGGAGTGGACCTCTCCAAGGCCGGCGCGGACAGCGCAGTCGGCCAGATCCGCGCGAGGGCCGCAGAGGCACGCGCCCAGGTGGCGGAACTGACGGAGCGCACCAAGGGGCAGGTCATCCAGAACGAGCAGGCCAGAACCAATCTGGAGGTCGGCCGCGCGCTGCTCAACTACCGGACCCAGGGTGGCGACACCACCAACCCGACCTACCGGCAGCACACGGAATACATGCTGAGTCAGGACCCGAAGAGGCGTGAGGCCCTGGTCCGCGACTCCGCTCCGACCGGGCGCGTGGACGCGAACGGGCAGCCGATCTGGGACCAGCATCTCTACGAGGCCCCGTCGTCCACAGAGGCGAGCAAGGCCCAGGAGCGCCTCACCCAACTGAACGACCAGCGCGCCACCCTCGACCAGATGGACCGGCTGCTCGCGCAGGGCCCGGTGGGTGCCTGGAGCCCGGAGCGGCGCGCGGGCTGGAATGCCCTCGCCCGTCAGTACGCCGAGAAGGAGTTTGCCGGCGCGCTGGGCAGCACCCGCCCGCCCGGCGACGTGAAGAAGCGGGCAGAGGAACTGGCGGACCCGGGATTCATCGCATCGCTCACCGGCTCCGGCAAGGCGTCGCTCGCCCAGCTTCGCAAGAACGTCGAGGGCGAGCGCGCTGGCATCCTCTCGCCCTTCACCCGCCACTACTGAGCCGCCATGCCCGACACCACTCAGACCGTCCTGATGCTCAACGCCCAGGGGCACGCCTACGAGGCGCCCCCGGACCAGTACAACGCCGCCCTACGCGACGGATACCGGCCGGCGTCCCCGGACGAGGTTACTGCGTATCAGGTGAAGGTAGCCCGGGACGCGGCCCTGGAGGCGCAGCGGGGCAGTCTGCCCGATGCGGCCCTCGCCGCCCTGGAGTCTGGGCTCTCGACCGCCACGTTCGGTGGGTCGGCCCTGGCGGAGAAGGCGCTGGGACTGACCACCCCGGAGGCAATGCAGCAGCGCCAGGAAGCGCACCCGATCGCCAGCGGGATCGTTGGCCCGATCGCCGGCATGGTCGTCCCCGCTCTCATCCCGGGTGTGGGCGAGGCGACCGCGCCGGGGATCGCCGCGCGGGCGGGGCGGGCGGTGGCGGGGCTGGGGGAGAGCGCGGGCGTCGTCGGCCGCCTGGGGGCCGCCGCAGCCGGCGGAGCCCTGGAAGGTGCGGCCCTCTCCGGCGAGGACGCCCTGTCGCGCGCCGCACTGGGCACGAACCACGACACGGCCGGCGAGGCGTTCGGCAACACCGCCACCTCCGCAATCCTGGGGGGCGTCCTGGGCGGCGGCGCGCGGGGCCTCGCGGATCTCTGGGCGAGCAAGGTCGCCCCTATCGGTGAGCGCATCGAGGCGAAGGGGCTCCAGAAGGCCCACGACCTCGCAGCCAAGACGCAGGCAGAGGCAGAGGCGAGCGCCACCGGCAAGTACGGCAGCGCCGTCGCGGATCTCAACCGGCAACTGGAGCGGTCCCAGCAGATCCTCCAGGACCCGTTCGAGTCCGCCGAAGCGAAGGCTGCCGCCACGGAGTGGCTCCAGTCCCCGATGGCACAGCAGGCGCGCGACATGCGTCTCCAGAGTGTGCAGGGCAAGCTGGGCACGACCAGCGCCACCTTCCAGGCCGCACGCAGCGCGATGGAGGACATAAAGGCCGCACGCGAGGCCAACATCGCAGGACAGGTCGGCACTCTCACCCAGAACGAGCGCCTGGGGAACCTGCTCAACGATCGAGTCGTAGAGCGCTACCTGGGACGATTCGTCCTGGGCGCGGGCGCCGGCTACCTCCTGGGCGGAGAGGACAACAGTGGCGTCGGGGCAATCCTGGGCGGCCTCGCGGGCGGGCAGTTTGGCCCGATGCGGAACGTCCTCAAGCGGCTCATGGCGGACCCGGGTGCCCTCACCGGGTTCGGTCGCTTCCTCCAGGACCCGATCGACACACTCCCGGCCATTCTCCACACCACCGCCGAGACGAACAACTGGGTCAGCGGTGCGCAGAAGATCGCGCGCAACCTGTTCGCCAGCGCCGTCAGCGGCGCAGCGGAGTGGGGCGAGATGGCACTCCCACGCGGGGTCATGGCGGCAGTAGGCGTCGTCCCCCAGTACATCACCAGCGAGGACTACCAGGAGAAGCGGAACGCGCTGAACGGTCTGGTGAACAACCCGACCGCTCTCACCCAGGGCCTCATTGCGGAGCATGCGCGCTGGGCGCAGCACGTCCCAGGCGTGGTGGACGGCTCTCTCGCCACCTCCGGGCGGGTCATCCCCTACGTCCAGACCGCGGTGAATGCCGTCCAGCCCCCGACCACCCCCGCCGAGAAGCTGGCCGGCGTGTCCAAGGTCCCCTCTGAGCAGGACATCCGGGACCTCAACGCCAAGCTGCATCTCGCGCTGGACCCGGTCGATGCAGTCGCGCGACGGATGCTCAACGGCACGCTCACGCAGCAGGACGTGACCGACCTCCAACTGCTCTACCCGGCCCTCCACCGGACGATCGGCACCGCCCTGTTCGATGAAGCGACGGAAGCGATGTCCAAGGAACTGCCCGTGCCGTACCACGTCCGACAGACCGTGGGCCTGTTCACCGGCCAGTCGCTCGACCCCCTGGACAACCCGGACTCCGCGCGAATCACTCAAACGCTGTTCCAGCAGCCTCCGCCCCCGCAGCAGGGCAGGCAGAACAAGGCCGCTGGCAAGATCACCATCGGCAGCCGCACGCAAACGCCTGGAGCGGCGGCGGTGGCAAACCTCTCCAGGCCCTGAAAGGGATCACCATGTACACCGCCGTCAAGAGCAGCTTTTCCCAGCCGATCGTCCTGACGACCAACCCCAACCCCAATCCGGTCTCGACCGCGCAGGTCGTGACGGCTGCCAACGCCACCGCGAACAACTCGCTCTATGCGACCGTGACGGGCACCACGAACGGCAACGACCAGAAGATCCCGGAGCACAAGGGGATCAAGGTTTTCATCAACATCCTGAACATCGCAACGGCGGGTACTCTCACAGTGACCATCCAGGGCAAGGACCCGGTGTCGGGCAACTACTACACCATCCTCGCCACGACGGCCCTCAACTCCATGGGCTTCACGGTCCTCACCGTCTACCCCGGTGCCACCGTTGCCGCCAACGTCGCAGCCAGCGACGTACTCCCGGACACCATCCGCATCCAGGCTGTCGTCGGTGGCACGGTCACCGGCACCTTCATCGCAACCATCGCCGGTTGCCTCATCCCGTAGGAGGAGAACCACCATGCCCTCGACCTCGCAGAAGCAACACAACTTCATGGAAGCCCTCGCGCACAGCCGCAAGTTCGCGAAGAAGGCCGGCGTGCCCCAGTCGGTCGGCAAGGACTTTGCCGCAGCGGACGAGGCGGCCGGCAAGTACGCCCACGGAGGCATCCCCGGCAAGGGCATGACCCGCGGCGGCATGCCGAATGAGCCCAACCGCGTCGAGCACCCGGGAAGGTTCGCCCGGGGCGGAGAGGCCATCCCCTCCGACGAGGCGGCGGTGGACCGCAGGGGCGGCCTGTCGGAGGCGGAGATCAAGGAACACCCCTCCGACTCCGCCAGCGGCCACGTCACCTGCCCGGCCTGCGGTCACGGCTTCGCCTACGGCGGCGAGGTGGACGGCTTCGCGAACGGGGTCGTGGACGAGGACGCCCACGCGATCGACGTGGACTCCGACGACGACGACGACTCCACAGAGGAGAGCGAGCAGCATGGACTCGCCCAGGAACTGCTCCGGCGCCACCGTCGCTGACCGGGCAATCGCGGAACTACAACGCCGCGAGTTGGAACGGAACGTGATCCGCGCCGCCATCAATCGATCCCTACCGGACTGGCCGTTCGACAAGTACGGCCGGATCCCGGTGGGGGTCGCGCAGGGCCTCATCTGCAAGGCGGCTGGCATCACGCTCGCACTCAACGCCATCCCGACCATCGTGAACGGGGTGATCGGAGAGTTCGGCCTCTGGCGCAGCGTCACCCACGGACAACCCTACTACCGCCTCCCCCTCACAGAGGAGCAGCGACCACGCAACGGGACCTGACATCATGGAAATCTTGAACCTACTGCTGACGATCCTGGGCTCGCACTGGACTCCCACGATCCTTCTAGGCGCCGTCATTGCGTATGGAGCCAACGCTGCAATCAGGGCCGGGAAGAAGTTTGGACCCCCGATCCTCAAGGGCGCCGTCATGGACGTACTGTCGAACGGCGGCGGCGAGAAGGTCAGGGACATCGTGGCGAAGGAACTGCGCGACCAGGACAGTCGCTCTGACGCCAAGCTGCGCGAAGCGGTCTCCCTGAATGACCAGAAGTTGAAGGAGGCATTCGCGGCCCACGAACGGCTCGAACGCAGCGAGGTCGCCCTCACACTCGCGACCGCCCTGTCGGACGCTCACCGTGAGGCCGCGCAGATCGGCGCACGCCTCGACGTACTGGAGATGAAGGTGGAGACCCTGGTCGTCCAGAGGAAGGAGGCGGCGTGAGCAAGCCGAAGGCCAAGGACCCACGCAAGCTGCTCCAGCGGGCGCTGGGCATCATCGACCGCGACCTGGGGCGCATCGAGGCTACGAGCAAGACCGTCAAGCTCGACCATGAGGACGTTCTCGACCTCGTTCGCATGACCGATGTCCTCCGGAAGCACGCCCAGGACCAGGACGAGCAGGCGGAGAAGGAACTGTCCAACCTCAAGAGCATGTCCGACGCGGACCTGCGCGCCATGGTCGAGGACATGTCCAAGCCCCGCCGTCCCCCCGCTCCCAAGGTCGAGGACGCGCCCCTGGAGTGAGGCGTGTGGACCTACGTCCAGAGCACCGGGATCATCCGGGACCCGGGCGGACTCGTCCTGACCACCGGGTACTCCGGCCAACCGCCCTACGCCAACTCGCCGGCTGACGAGTGGCGCGTGGGCCTTGGCCCGATCCCCGCCGGCACCTGGGATGTCACGGCGCTGGCGGTCACCACCGAGAACCACGGACCCTACGTCCTCTTCCTCGACCCACGCTCCGACGTGAACCTGTACCTGCGGGATGGCACCTCGTTCCGCGTGCACGGAGAGCGACTGGCACCGCCGCCCGGGTTCGCATCGGAGGGCTGCATCGTAGCGGCCCGGCTGGCACGCGAGGCGATCTGGACCTCGACCGATCACGTCGTGAAGGTCATCCCCGTTTGAACAGGAGGGCCATGCTGACACCAGAGAAGCGGCGCGCGGAACGACTCCGGCGCCTGTTTGATCTCACTCCCCAGGAGTACCAGAAGATGGCTGACTGGCAGGAGGGCTGCTGCGCCATCTGCCGCCGACCTCCGAAGAGGGTTCCCTTGGGCGTTGACCATTGCCACCGCACGGGATTGATCCGGGGCCTGACCTGCCTTCGCTGCAATAGGGCGCTCGCGCTCCTGGGCGACGACCCGGAGCGCGCCCACATCGCGGGCGACTACCTCCGCTTTCCTCCGGCGCCCTACGCGCTGGGGGATAGGCGACACGGGATCAAGGGGAGGGTGACGAACAAGGCGGCGACCCGGAAGCGACTCAACCGCCGCGCAGCGTAGAAACGAAGAGGGCCCCGGCGACGGGGCCCTTCTCGTATCCGCTGTCCGCTCGCCTCTACACGCGCAGCTTGCCGCTGGGGGGCACGTAGGTCTCCGCGTAGTCGATCGCTTCCTGGGAGAGGCCCTCCTGCCTCCAGCGTTCCCGCTGCTGCTCCTTCTGCTGTTCCTTGCCCAGCTTCACGGTTGGCATGTCCCTCTGGGTGACGCCCTCCACGACACCCAGGGTCGAGTAGTAGAAGAACAGCACGACCAGGATCAAAACCGCCGCTCCGATACCCATGGCGTCCCCCTTTCAGTTCGCGAGCACCGCGACAGCACGGCGCAGGTCGTTCTCGTCCACGACGTTGTACCTCTCGAAAACTGCCCGGGTCCGGTGCCCGGTGAAGCGCATGGTCTCCGACTCCGACAGCCCCCGACGCCGCGCGTTGGTCACGAACGTCCGCCGCGTGTCGTGGAACCAGATCCCGGACAGCCCCACCTTCCGGGTCGCCCGCCGCCACCGGCCGCCAACGTCCGCGATGTTCCAGACGGTGTCGCTGGTCCGCGGCCGGGCGCGCAGGATCTCCAGCGCACGGGGGACGAGGTAGATCACCCGGCCGCGCTCCGTCTTGGTGTCCTCCGCCCGCAGCCGGATGCAGCCGGCGTCCAGGTCCACCCTGTCCCAGCGCAGCTTGGCGATCTCGCCCTGCCGCATCCCCGTGTAGAACGCCATCCAGGCCAGTTCCGCGACCTCCGGGTCCACCGCCGCCACCCGGGCAAGCTGCTGCTCGCTGACGAGGGTGCGTCGGATGTTGGGCTCACTCAGCAGGCCGATGCCGGCCATCGGGTTCTCTTCCAGCTTCCGGCCCTTCACCGCGTACCCGCACATGCGCCGGAGCAGTTCGATCTCGCGGTCCAGGCTGCCCGGGGCCGGAGGCGTACCTCGCACCGTGGTCTCCGCGAACCGGGCGGCCCGGTACTGGTCGATGTCTATGACGGTGAGTGAGGCAACGTCCACGCCACCCAGCAGCCGGATGAGATGCTTCACCCGGGAGCGGTCGTCCTTGTAGCTGTCGTGGCGAGATGAAACGGGCTCGTACATCTTCCAGAGCGTGTTCACGGTCAGCATACGTTCACTTTCTATCGCGCTCTGCCTATTTGACGCGGAGTCCTACGCGGTAGGTCTCATAACCCGAAGGTCCCGGGTTCAAATCCCGGCCCCGCAACCAATAATGACGCGGGCTTAGCCCTAACGGCTGGGTCCGCGTCTCGCTTTTCGGGCCATCTTCGGGCCATTCGCATCCGCCAGGACCCCCTCCGGCGGTCATGGGGATCGCTGGAGGGCCCGCCTATAACGCCAACACCACTCTCGGTCGCGCGACGTCGGCTACCATCGCCGTCGGCAAGCGCTACCAACCGATTGAGCCGGATCAAGCGGCGAGCGGGCTCAGTCGGGCAAGATGCAGATTCGCTACGCCACGAACCCGAGGACAGGCGTGCGTAACATCTCCCGTAGGCTCATTGCGGCGGTTCTTTCCGTCGCCTCTTGTCCCGACAACGAGGGCGAGCGGGCGCGGCGCCTCGCGGTCCTCGAAGAGTGCATGAAGAACTGGTTTCAGGCAAAGGGTTGGTCACCGCCACCGCGGGAAGGAACCGGACTCAGGCGGCGGGGTCACGCCCAAGCGCTCCGGTTCCCGAAACTGGAACACCGGCACTAACTCGAGGACTGGAGCGGGCAGCCCGGACGCAGGGCCCGCCCGTGGCGCTGGGGCCTGACGCACAGTGTGCAGCGGCGGGGTGCCGAGCGATCGACGTGCGCCTTGGTCCCTTGATTGCTCGTAGCTACGGTACCCTCGTGAAGGTCCCGGCTTGTGTGAACGTACACGCCGTGGTTGCGCCATTGAGGAGAAGGGTTGCTGTCCCGTGATCCGCGACGGTCACCACGCTGGTCGCGAGCACAAGGGTCCCAGCGACAAAGGTCGGGGTCCAGGTTCCCCCTACGGATCCGGGGACGGTACAGCTCTGTCCCGTCACGATGGTCGCCGTTTGCCCTGCGACCGACCACGAGAGATTGCACCCATTCGGTGGCTGCGTGACGATCAACCCCGAATTCCCGCCTTGCGCAATCACAACCGTCCCAACCAGGGACGTAGTGTGTTGCGATCCGGCGCACGTTTCGACCTCCGTCACGTCGCTGGTGTAGGTGCCGAGGAAGCTTGCCGCGTCGGCCGGTGTCGCCGAGCTGCCTCCGCATCCTGGGCCGACGGTCGCTACCAACAACGCTACCCACTTGCGCATGATCGCCTCGTGGACTTCCGTGCGTGGTTTTCCGCGCCCCTATGCCTAGCCGCGGATGCTTCATGGCGGCGAACACTCATGACGCGTCAGAGAGGAATTGCGTAGGCCACGAACGCCAACACGAGAATCAGTGCGGCGGCGACGAGCGCGACGTCGCGAACAGCGTGCCCCCGCGGGCTGTGCAGCAGTGTCCCAGAACTCTCGGCGCGCTGAATCTCGTATCGCACTGTGGCTCCTGTCACGATGGCAATCTCTGACTAGCAACCTCGGACGTCTATCGTTCACCCAGGGTCAGCGAGCGTGCCTTTCGGGGCGTAAGAACGCCTTTAGCGAATGCTATCGATCAGGCGTGCGAACCTGACCACTCCTCTGGGGCGTGGATCAGGGACCACCACCCCGCTTAGGGAGTTGAAATGAGCATGCGGTTTGCCGGCAAGACGGTTCGTGAATCCCCACTTCCAGAAAGGTAGGACCCTTTGAATCGACTACTCTTCGTCTCAACGCTCGCCATCGCCGCTGTCCTCGTGTCCGCGCTGCCCGGGTCCGCCGACGCTAAGGATACCGCCAAGGACGAGAAGGAACTGCTTCAGATCGAACGCGACTGGGCGCAGGCGGCCGTAAAGAATGACACGGCGACGATGGCCAAGCTCCTCGGCGACGACTACATCTGGCAAGGCCCTGCTGGCGCGGCGACGAAGGCCGAGATGCTCGCCGATCTAAAGTCCGGCGACACCAAGATCGAATCGATGACCCTCGGCGACATGAAGGTGCGGATCTTCGGTGACGCTGCCATCGTCATCGGGAGCGACGACGAGAAGAGTTCCTACAAGGGCAAGGACACGAGCGGACACTACACGTGGATCGACGTCTACGCGAAGCGAAAGGGTCACTGGCACGCTGTGGCTACGCAGGCGACGCTCATGCCCCCCACCAAGTAGCAGCTAGGACGCGAAATACTCTCTGGTTCTCGGTCCAGCGATCGGTGGAGTGCGCGAGCGATGACGAGCCCGGCGCAGAGCTCGGTCTTGCCCATCCCGCCTGGACCCGCGAGTACGCCAAATCCCGCCAGCGGGGATCGCTCAATCTAGCAGCCAGCGGACGGGGAGCGGGGTAGTTCCCACGTCGGTGGTGACGAGCGTCCCCAGCTGCTCGCCCTCGGGCGCTTGCGGGAGTTCCCTTGTCCAGTAGAAGCCGTGACGAGACCTTGTCGCAACTGCCACAGCCCGAAGCGACCCTCGTCCCGGCTAGGTTCCAGGACGGATGTTCTGGTTCATCCGGAACAGGTTGTCAGGATCGTACTTGGCCTTTAGTTTTGCGAGGCGCTGATAGTTGGGTCCGTAAGCGCCTTGGCTCACGCGCTGCGCTTCCTCCTCGGGCATGAAGTTGACGTACACACCGCCGGTTGCGTGGGGTGTCATCGCATCGAACAGCTGTCGTGCCCAGGCGATGCACTCCTTGTCGTTGGCTTCATTGCTCCAGCGAGTGTGGACGTTCATCACGAACTGAATGTCTCGGTGTGGATACGCGGTGGCCTGCGCAGGCACCCGGTTCACGGCGCCCCCCAGGTTCCCCAGAAAGACCTCACAGTCGGGAGATGGCAGTCGACCGACGTAATCGAGCATCACTTTGATCGCTCCGTCGCCTAGCTCGACGAAGTCGTGGGACTTCCAATAGTTTCTGGCGCCTGGCGTCAGCAGAGGGTCGAACGCAGTTTGCCAGCCGGCGAAGGGGCTCGGCCCAACTACGTCCGCAATGGGCTTACCAAGGGCCTGAATCGGAGCAACGGCCTTGCGGCCCTTCTCCAGATCGCCCGCGTAGCACACGGCGAACACCAGAACTTCCTTACCGTGTACTTCCTTAGGGAGGAACGGCAGCGGTGGGGCCTTGCGCATCACCACCCAGCACGTGAGTTCCTCAGGCGCACCTGCGACCGCGCGGCGATAGCCTTCTAAGAGATCCTTGGCCTTGCCGAAGGGATGAACGATCAAGCCAGCAAGTACTTCCGGGCCGACCGGATGGAGGCGGAACTTAAACGACGTTGCTACGCCAAAGTTGCCCCCGCCGCCACGAACTGCCCAGAACAGTTCCGCGTCGTCCTTCTCGCTCGCGCGAACGAGGGCACCATTGGCCGTGACCAAGTCCACCGAGAGCAGATTGTCGATGGTGAGACCGTGCTTCCGGCTGATCCAGCCGAATCCGCCCCCTAGCGTGAGCCCGGCGACGCCCGTCGTCGAGTTGATGCCAAGTGGCGTCGCGAGGCCGAACGCCTGCGCCTCACGGTCGAACTCGCCCAGGGTTACACCGGGTTCGACGCGGGCCGTTCGGCCTACGGGATCGATGTGGACCGACTTCATCGGGGAGAGGTCGATCATCAGACCACCCTCGCACACTGCGTTGCCGGCGATATTGTGCCCGCCCCCTCGGATCGCGAGGAGGGCCCGATGCTCTCTGGCGAGATTGACCGCTCGCATGACGTCGGCCGCCCCGGCCGCACGGACGACAGCGGCGGGCCGCCTGTTGATCATCGCGTTCCAGATGGTGCGTGCCTGCTCGTACCCCGGTTCCCCTGGCAGGCACAACGCGCCGCGCAACTGTCCACGGAGCGCCGCGACCATGTCCGACTTGAGAGTCGTCGCGGAGCCATCGTTTGTCTTTAGAATCACGTCCGCCATATGCGAGATCTCCGTGCGAGGGCCGCCCGTTGCGATACTTGCCAGTCCGAAATCGCGCTAACAGATGCCCTTGGGCTATTGGGGCGTAAATGACTGCTCGCGCTTGCACCCTCGGTCTGCCACCTTCGCTCCGCACTGACTGTGACTTCCCGGCCCTCGTTTGGGGCGCAAGGCGCGAGGGCGAGGCGACGGCGCCACCTGCACAAGCGTTCGGAGCGGGCTGCGGTCGGGGGCCGAGAGGTGATTGTCCCCAACGGGACAGGACTCGACTCTGCATGCCAGTTGATCGGCGGCCGGCCGACGGATATGCCTCGCCGGCGAGTGGGGTGGCGATTCGGGAGCTACGAGCTGGACGTCGGGCGCCGCGAGTTTAGGGCCGCCGGGGTTATCCAACCGCTGCAGCCGCAGGTGTTTGCCGTCCTGGCTTATCTCGTCCGACACCGGGACCACGTGGTGTCCAAAGACGAGCTGCTGCGCGAGGTCTGGCCAGACGCGGTCGTGACGGATGGGTCGCTCCAGCGCGCTGTCAGCCTCGCGCGCCGCGCGCTACGCCCGGCTGACCGAGGACTGCTCCGCACCCACGCGCGCCACGGGTACCGTTTCGTCGGCGAGGTGACAGGGGCCGACCGCGCTTGAGCTCGCCGGGGCGACCGAGGTCGTCCGAGCGCTGTCCCATTACTCACGGGTCGTGATGTTCGACAAGCGCGGGACCGGTGCTTCCGATCGGGTCAAGGCCTTGCCGCGGCTCCCCGAGCGCGTCGATGACGTCGTCGCCCTCCTCGACGCGGTCCGCTCTCCGGGCGCGGTGCTGGTCGGATTCTCCGAGGGCGGTCCCATGGCGGTGACTCTCGCGGCGATGTGCCCGGCGCGCGTGCGAGGGCTTGCGCTCGTCGGTACGTTCGCTCGGATGGCCGCGGCGCCGGATCACCCGGAAGGTTGGACCGAGGCCGAGGTCGCCACGCTGCGAGACTACGTTCAGCGCGGCTGGGGCTCGGGCGCGACGTTTCGGGTGCTCGTCCCGGAACGCTACCTCACCGACGCCATGCGCGCGTGGGCTGCCCGCGCGGAGGAGGAGCGAGCTAGCCCAGGCGCGGCGCTTGACCTTCTCGAGATGAACCTTGACATCGACGTGCGACCGCTGCTCCCGCGCGTGCGAGCGCCGACGGTGGTTCTGCACGCGGCCGGCGATCGCGTGGTCAAGATAGGGAACGGACGCGCGCTCGCCCGAGCGATCCCGGGCGCGCGGCTCGTCGAGGTCCCGGGCGACGACCACGCGTTCCTGTTCAGCGGCCGCCCTCGGCTCGTGCAGGAGCTCCAGGCGCTCGTCGATGCAGCCCGTCGAAGTCGCGCCATCACTTGAGCGCGACCGCTGCGATCTGCGGGCGTATCGGGAGGAGCGCCGTCCGGAGCGTAAAGGGCGTGATCTCGACGGACGCGAATCCCGCGGCGCGGAGCAGTCGGGTGATGTCTCGCTGCGTCTCGCAGCCCTCGAATAGCCAGCGCCACGGACGCTGAACCCGCCGTTGAATGCGCGAAAGGGCGGTCCCGGCGGGCGCCGCGATGTGCTCGACACACCAAATGCGTCCGCCCGGTTGGAGGACGCGCCGAACCTCTGTCAGCGCCCGCTCCGGATCGGTAACCGTGCAGAGGACGAGGCTGGAGATCACTGCCTCTACGCTTGCGTCGGGCAACGGGATGCGCTCGGCGACGCCGACGCGGACGTCCACCGTCACCCGGTGTCGGCGAGCCGCCTCGCGCAAGTACGCATGCATGCGCACGTTCGGCTCGAGGGCGACGACGTGCGTCCCGGGCGTGAGATACCGAAAGTTCGCACCGTCGCCGGCTCCAAGCTCGAGGAATCTTCGCGGGAGGCCTCCGAAGTGCTCGCGCTTCACGAGCCGGTACTTGCGGTGCGCGTAGCCGTCGAGCGCGTGAAGGAGCCACGCGTTGATGAGGTCGCGAACGGGGTGGATGGGGATCTCGAGCAGCTCTCGGTCGAGCGTCTGGCACATGGCGGTTGTCCTTTGCGCCCGTTGGGTGCGCCGTTTGCGTCCGAATATGCGCAGTCGCGTCGCCCGGGTCCTGACCAAACCCTTATCTGTGGGGACTCCGATGAGGCGCTGGGCGGGTCGGTGTGCCCGGAGGGAGCAAACGCAGGGCGGGGTCTCCCGGCCTCGAGAACTTGCAGTCGCCGGGGTCGCGTGAACTGCGCCACGCTCATGTTCGAGCCCGAAACGCGGACCCCTGCCCGTCACCTTGGATGGCGCACGAAGCAGGCGGCTCGATTCTTCCTGGGAGGTGTGGGAGCAAACCCTCGACGGTCGGTTCCCGGACCCTGGGTCAGGAAGCTCGCCGGATGCCTACGAGCCCAGGCACCCTCTGATCGCCAAACCGCTTCGCGGCCCCTCTTCAGCAATTGCTGCCCCGGCAGGGATGCGGGAGCAAGATCCTGAGAAACCGTCGCACGATCCGAATACGTCCGTCGCATCCGCCTGCGTGACAGTAAGGCTTGGAGCAGCCCCGCAGCTCTCTCGTTTCCCGTCGCGGGGTTCGAAAGGACCTAAAGACATGAAGACCTCGCTCGTCCCGGGCATCATTCTCACGTTCCGGTACTCGGTGCCCGAGGACAAGACTGTCCCGCACGTCTACCCGGAATCAGCCCGGTTCCTCGAAATGCCCTCCGTCTTTGCGACGGCATACATGGTGGGCCTATTCGAGTGGGCCTGCATCGAGGCGATACAACCTCACCTTGACGCCGGCGAGCAATCGGTGGGAACCGGCATATGGGTGACCCACACCGCTGCTACGCCGCCGGGGCTGACCGTCACGGTGGACGTGTCGCTCCAGAAGGTGGAGGGCCGGAAGCTGACCTTCTCGGTCCGCGCCCATGACGGGGTCGACGCTATCGGCGAGGGCACGCACGATCGGTTCGTGATCGACCGAGCGCGCTTTGTTCGCAAGGTCGAGGAGAAGGCCGCCGCGGCCCGCAGGTGACCGTGCGCTTCCTCGTACGGCGGTCAGCTCCCTTCGATGCGCACGTCGTAGGAAGAACTCTTGGATGGAGCATGATCATCGGCGCGCACACAGTCATCTACAGTAAGGACCCGGAGGCGGACCGTGAGTTCTTCCGCGACGTGCTGAGGTTCCCAAGCGTCGACGCCGGGCACGGTTGGTTGATCTTCGGCCTACCCCCGTCAGAAGTCGCGGTACATCCATCAGATGAGAACGATCACCAGGAGTTTTATATGATGTGTGAAGACATTCGTGCTCTGGTGCGATCACTTCGAGAAGAGAAGATCGGGTGCTCGGACATCCGCAAGGAACGGTGGGGTTCGCTCACGCATGTCGATCTACCGGGCGGCGGTAAGCTCGGTGTGTACCAGCCGAAGCATCTGCATCCTTCAGGTGCGCGTCGCCCCAGAGCGAGGCGGGAAGGGGCTTCGGCGCGGAAGGTGAGAACGGCTAAGGGGAAGTCTCGCGCAAGACCTTCGCTGTGACGGGAACGCACGAGTGAAGCACCTGGCCATGGCTTTTCTATTAGACACAGCTGCGCCTTGCTGCCCGGCGGGCGACGTCGAGCGAGATCCGAGAACCGGCCCCGCCGAGCACCGCCGCTGCCTCCCGCCAGTGCAGCCAGGCGAGCGGCATCACGCTCAGCCCCATACGTGCTCGAACTCGGCCATGAGCCGGGAGCGATCTCCTAGGCGAGACTTGGGTCGACAGGCTCACCGTCGCCCTCCTCGGGGATCTGGCGGCGCCATTCGGTCAGGTCGGCGGGAATGATGCGCGGCATGGGAGAAGCCAAGCCCTGGGATCTGGCCGGCTCGCGACAGGACCGGAGCAGACAGGTTCATCTTCTTCAGCAGCGCGGTGTAGCGCGGGCCGGAAGCGTGCAGAAATGGGTCGAAGCGATGGGCCGCATCGCGTTATCCTTGACGCGCAGACGCCACTCCAGCCATCGGAATGCTTGGTCCCTTGTCGCCCGTCCAGGCACACGGAACGGCGATGCCGGCATCCTCATGCATTCGCCGCCCAGGGGCACCACCCAGTCGGACCGCAGATCTCGTCATTCAGCCGCTCATCAGCCACCTTGAGCGGTGACAACTTCCTGCTACCCTCGACAGCCATGCGCATAGACGGCTACAAGCGCCTCCTCGAGTACAACGAACGGTGGGCCGCGGCGCGCCTCGCTGAGCGGCCTGACTACTTCGCCCAGCTCAACGCGAGCCAGGATCCCGAGTACGTCTGGATTGGCTGCTCGGATAGCCGGATCCCGGCCGAGACCGTGACCGGGTGCCAGCCGGGGGAGTTGTTCGTTCACCGCAACGTGGCCAACCAGGTCGTCCATACCGATCTCAACATGCTCACCGTGATCTTCTACGCGGTCGAGCAGCTCCGCGTGCGGCACATCATCGTGTGCGGCCACTACGACTGCGGCGGCGTGAAGGCGGCCATGTCGCGCCACGACTTCGGCCTCATCAACCGGTGGTTGCAGAACATCAAGGACTGCGCCGAGCGCTACCAGCAGGAGCTCTCGGCCCTCCCCGACGAAGAGGCCCGGTCGCGTAGGCTCGTCGAGCTGAACGTGATCGAACAGGTGGACCACCTCGCCAAGACGTCGGTAGTCCAGCGAGCCTGGAAGCGGGAGGCGCGCCCCTGGCTCCACGGCTGGGTCTACGACATGCACGCGGGCAGGCTCAAGGAACTTGTGCTCCGGACTTCGTCCGACCTGCCGCACTCAGTCCACCAGTACGATCTCGATGAGCCCTGACGCAGCGTTCATCACCTCCAGCCCGGGCGCAGCCAGACTCCATCTTCTCGTCGCAGGGGAGCGAGTACCTGTGCGTGGTCATCCCTATGCATACGCCCGCACTGCGTCATGCTCCGCGCTCGCGAGTGCACTGTCGATGGTGGACAGGGCGTTCAGCTCCAAGACGCCGACGTCGTTCCGGCGGATCTCGTTGCCTTCACGGTGTGAGCGGCACACAGGCCACCGAGGAGCTCAACGTGTGCGGCACGAACGCTGACTTCTTCGTGTTGGAGATAGCGAGCGGGAATCATCCATCGTTCGCAGGTGGACGAGCAGCCCGACTAGGCGCTGGCGGCCTGCCAAGTCGAGCTCGTCGAGTCCTTCGCGTAACGTTGCTGCAAAGGCGGCGAGACGCGCGGCGGCGAGCCCCTCCCGGCGTGCGCTGAGCTCATCGACGGCCACGGCGCCGTGCTGATGGGCAACACACTGCAGTCGAAGCGCCGCCAATCAGTCCTCACCAGCCGGGGCCGATCCCGAGCGCGTAGCGAGTCGCCGGAAGCACTCGCCGACGCCACGGTGCGCGTGCAGGCGAAGGAGAAGACGCGCGCCGCCTTGGCTCGAGGGCCGCGGCGGCCAAGCGTCCGGCGCCCAAGTCGATTATGTGCCACCGAACTCACTCGATCTCGGGGAGGGGGCCTATGAGCCTTTGGCAGGTGGTGACCACGGCGGCGGAACTGTCGGGGGCCGTCCAAGACGGGGCGAAGGCCATCGAGGTCAGGGGCGAGATTCGCGGGATGCCGATGATCACGCTCGGGCCGGGTGTGTGTCTCCGCGGGGGTACCTTGGTGTTCGGCGCGAAAGGCGTCTGCCTAACCAGTGACAACGAGATCGAAGGCGTGACCATCCGCTGCCCCGATCACGAGGTGGCCATCCTCAACGACACCAGCGTATCGGGAATGGGGACGCTCTCGCTGCGCAACGTGCAGACCACGGGCCAGGTGATGCTCCTCGCTCGCGATGCCGTGAAGAGCGGGACGGTGCGGGTTTTGGGGCTGAAGGTACTGAGCGCGGACGTGCGTGGCCGGGTCACTCGGCCCCGAGGGTTTGGCGTCGAGGCGATGCAAGGTGCCTTCACGCTGTGGAATCTCCAGCCAGATGCGAAGGTCAAGATCACGGCGGAACTACTCGACATCGCCGCAGGCACAGCCGAGAAGCCTGTGCAGGGTAGCGGTATCTTCGTCGCCGGCCATGGCAATACTCAGGGCAAGGCCGACGGGGGCCAGCTTCGGGTCACGGCCCTGCGAACGGGCGAGACCCACACCGACGGAGGCATCGCTCCAGGGACGCCGGACCTCATCAGCGGGGGCGTGTTCGTTCTTTCCGGGGCCGCCGTCGAGGAGGTGGTCAACGCTGGGCCGGTCACGACGCACGGCCAGAACGACATGGTGCTCGACAACTGGGGTGACGTGAAGAGCTGGACCGCTCTCGCGCCCATCACGTCGCATGGTCCAAGCGGGATCGGGTTCGTCAACTTTGGTGCCATCGGCCGACTCGACGTTCGTGCCCCCATCACGACCACCGGCCCCGGCGCACGTGGCTTCAATCTCTATGACGGGTCGCTCCAGCACGCCTCCTTCGACTCCATAACCACGAAGGGTGACGGGGCCGTCGGCGTGCAGATCTCCAAACCGTTACCCGTCCTGGAGATCCGCCAGGACCTTCGCACCTCGGGCGGCGAGGGGATGAGCCTCGTCAAGGGCATTCAGGTCCGGCTGAAGGCGATCGGCCTGAGTGTCAAGCCCGGGGCAGCCATCGGGGTGGTTCGAGTCGGTGGACAGATCGAGACACTCGGTGCGGATGTGGTGTCGGTAGAGATCGAGGGCAAGGTGGACGAGTTCCGCGTCGTCGGCGGTGTCGCGGCGAGGGGGCCGCGCTCCGATGCCGTCCATGTCCGGGGTGATGTCCCCGGCCTCGGAGCGGTCAGCGTGACTGCCGCCGACGGCAAGCCACTCGTGAAGCTTCCGGCATGAAGCGCCACTCCCGTTGCATCCCCAGCGCCAGACGCTCCAAGGCAAAAGGGAGGCGCGCTAGGCTGACCCAATTTCCCTATCCGCATACCTGTAGCAGGGAGCGCCACCCTGGGCCGGGTCGGGCGGCAGGCGTGGCCATAGGCGACGGCGCCACCTCGCACGCAGGAATCGATTAGGAGCTTCGGGTGCCGATTGGAACGACGAGAGGCTCGAGACGCTCGAGACGCTCGTGTGCCCTAGGGTGCCACCAGCAGGTTCCGGTCCGCGTAACGCACGAGCTCGCCCCTGGAATGGTCGCCCAGCGGTGGTCCAGCTGGAGCCTGGCGCCAGACGAGGCGTGCCGCCCGAGACCCGGCGACTGGTGGTCGTAGTCGGCGTAGGGCAGGGACGTGCCACGACCTCGGCCCTTTCGCCACGCCCAGCCGAGTCGTGCGCCCGGGACATCCGCGCGATAGTCGGAAGCATGCGCCTTACCAAATGCTCTGAAGTGCACCGAGCCGAGGGTTATGTCATCCGCGTCGTCGGGGGGCCGGCGCCCGGTGTTCGCGACCTCTACCACTTGCTTCTGCGCATACCCTGGTGGGGCGCGCTGGCGGTGATCGTCGGGGGCTATGTCTCCGTAAACGCGATATTCGCCGGGCTGTTCCTTGCTGTGGGTGGGGTTGCCAACGCGGCGCCGGGTTCGTTCGCGGATGCGTTCTTCTTCAGCGTTCAGACGATGGGCACCATCGGCTACGGTTCGATGTATCCCGTGACGAGGCTCGCGAACTCACTCGTCGTTGCGGAGTCGGTCACCAGTCTCATCGTCACGGCGCTAGCAACGGGCCTCGTATTCGTCAGGTTCTCGCAGGCTCGCGCCCGAGTGCCCTTTTCGTCGCGTGTCGCTGTCGGACCGATGGACGGGGTGCCGACTCTGATGCTCCGTGTTGGCAACGAGCGGACCGGTCGCATCGTGGGCGCCACGTTCCGTCTAACGCTGATGCGGACCACACGAACGGGCGAAGGTGTTGTGGTCTACCGAACCGAAGACCTGCCGCTGGTGCACGACCGGGCAAACGCGCTCTCCCGATCGTGGATGATCCTCCACCGCATCGACCGGACAAGCCCGCTACTCACCGATACGCCCAAGTCGCTGGAGGCCTGCGACGCTGAACTAACGCTGGCGGTCGCAGGCACAGATGAGACATCGCTCCAAGCCGTGCACGCTCAGTACACGTGGCTGAATCGGTCAATCGTCTGGGGCGCTCGGCTGGCTGACGTGACGTCCGAGACACCGAACGGAGACCTGTTGCTCGATCTGGGTCACTTCCACGACCTGACGCCGACGGAACCGACGCCTGAATTCCCGTATGGGCATGGGCTCGGTCCCTCGGCCCAATAACAGCCACTGGTGCTTCGCTACGCCGCTGACATGCAATCCCACGCCGTCGCGGGCGGAGAGACGGGGGGCAGTCGCCAGAGCGGAAGTCGTGCGAAGTCGTACAAAGAGCGAGGCGCCTCCGGGAGGCGCCTCGTGGCCGCGCGACCGAAGGGCATCGGCCCAGAGGCAGACTGCCCCGCGCGACTAGCCGTAGAGTGCGCCCGGGGAACTCACGAACGCAAGTTGGCTCGATGGGGCGTAAACAGGGCCTTTCGGCCCCACTCGGGAGACGCCTCGCATCGACCCCGGTGAGGCTCCTAGGCTTCAGGCCGCGAGGCCCGTCGAAGCAAGACAGGAGGGCTGGTCGTCGAGGCAACTCCCTCCCGCTTCCACAAAAGAATCTTTACTTGCGCGTTCCTGGACTGGTGGCGGCGAGGGTCGTAGCGTTGTCGGAGGCTGCTGGCCTTGGCACTGGGGCTTGGATGCTCGCTTGGACACCGTCACTGACGATCGGCGTCGCGGAAATCGACGCACAGCACCGGGCCCTCTTCGAGCAAGCCGCCAACTTCGAAGCCGCCGTCAAGGCGCGCGAGCCGTGCCGACTGGAGGAGCTGTTCGGGTACCTTCAGGTCCACGCGAGAGTGCACTTCGAGGCCGAGGAGCGGCTCATGCTCGAGGTGAGCTACCCTCGGTTGAACGAACACGTGCGGGAGCACTCCGAGTTCAAGCGGAGACTCCAGTCCTTAGTGCCACACTGGGAGGTGGAGGGCGACTCCTCGGCCCTGCTGCTCGCCTTACTAGGATTCTTGCACTTTTGGCTGACCGATCATGTGAAGAACAGTGATCAACGCATCGAAGGCTACCTGAGGAGCAAGGGTTTCGGGCCTGGCCTGCGCGGGGACCCAGGCGCCGCCCGGCGGAGGTGAACGGTCGGTAAATCGGGCCCGGCCTCGGCCGGACTGCGGTCGGCAGGGATGGCTACACGCGTCACCGTTGGGTGACGCACCGGCTCCTGAAGAACGTCGCCCGTTGCAGGTCAGGAGGACTTGGTGGTTCACCGCCTGCCCCTGAGTACATGCGTAGTGTCGGGACGCGAGCTCGACGCGTCAGTCGTCGATTGAACGCGCCCCTCGCGATCGTCTATCGCGCTTGACTCGCGCAGTGCGGAGTGGATGGCGCCGACCGGCCGCACGAGCCAGGTTCACGCGTTCGATCCCCGCGAAGGTGCTTGTTCCAGAGCTCCCTCACCTCCGACGCGGCGGTCAGGATCGGCAAGGCGAGCCCCCACACCGACCACGTTCAAAGGCGCAGCGCGAGTCGAGTCGGCCCGAGGTGCCTCGGAGCCGGACATCGTGCTACACGCCTCCTCGCGCTAGCCTGGCGTCTCACCGAGGGCCAGACCTTAGTCGCGGATGATGCGCGAGGATGGGGCGCACGGACTCGTCGTTCTCCTCTACGAGAGCGGCTGGCGGCTTCATGCGGCCAGGTTGCCCGCGGAGGTGCGAGGCACAGTCAGGGTCGTAGTCCTGGCACGTGACCGGGTGCGCGGTTCAGCGCGGGCGGCCGCGTCTCGGACACCTTCGCGACAACATGGTGGACGCCGTTCTTTGCTCCGTGTTTCACCACGTACATCGCGGCGTCGGCCGCTTCTAGCATCTCGTCAACGCTCCCCGGCGTAGAAGGGAAGGTCGCCGCTCCCACGCTCACCGTCAGCGCGAGCCCCGCGATGGCCAGATCGTTTGCGATTGCCAGATGGGCCCGGGCGACAGCGGCTTGGCAACCATCAGGACCGGTGCCTGGCATCAGCGCAGCGAACTCGTCCCCGCCCATCCGCGCGACCACGTCGCACTCACGCAGGGAATGCTTCAGGGCAAGGCCGACGATCCGCAGCACCTCGTCGCCCTGAGCGTGGCCGTCCCGGTCGTTGACCGCCTTGAAGTCGTCAACGTCGAGATAGATCAACGACAAGACCTGCGGCCACCGTCTCGCCCGGGCGAGTTCAGAGGCAACGGCCTCCCGAAACCCTAGGGTGTTGTCCAAGCCCGTAAGAGTGTCGTGTCGCGAAATCTGCCGTTCAAACTGGACGAGGCGACGGAGCGCGCCGTGCGAGTACGCCGCGGCGACGAAGACGATGAACTCGAGAACCATGCTGATGGGGATTGCCCAAGCATTCTTTTCGTCGACAAGCGCCGATCGCAAGGCGACGGCTTCCGTCGCAGCGGCAGCGAGCGCGATGATGATCCCGCTGGACGTGCCTGCAACGAAGGAGACGAAGCCGATTGGGACCAGGTAGAAGGCAGTGACGACAAAGCTATATCCGAACAGTCGCGCGACGCCGTAGTCGGCCCAGCCGACGACGGCCGTGGCCACGAGGCCAAGCGCGATCACCAAGCGACGCGGCCAGCCTCGTGTCCACTGCCTGATCGCTTCCTCACCAAACAGAAACGAGCGATGCGAGCTCACGAGGAAATCCTATTCTGCTTCGCCCTACGAGGCTTCTTATTGGCCTTCGCGCATGTGCAGAGGGCGCGACCCGCGCTATCGAGTGACCGGGAGCGACCGCATGGCGTCTTTCGCAGAGCGTGGAGGAGGGCTGGATACCCTCAATGGAGCAGAGACGTCGGCCGGAGCTTCGGTGCCGTCCGTGACGTGAACGAGGCCTTGTGATCCCGGCCATCGCGCCGTGCGCTGGACGAGGCGAAGGGCGTCGCAGCATGGAACTCCTGCGAGCGAGCTTCCACCCGGCAAGAGACCCGACAAGGTTCCTTCCCTTGGCCGAGACGCACCGCAGGCAGCGGAGGCATCCGCGTAGGGCGAATTACCTACGCCAGCCTGCCCCGACGAGTTCGGCGGTGCCCGAATCATTGTCCGGCTATCCTTAACTACCGTCGGAAACGAGGGGCCCCGAATGCGATGTGCGTGATGCGCGAGAAGGAAGGCCGTCCGTGATCGGGGACGTCAAGGGAATCTTGCTGGGCGCGCGCATGAAGTTCCTGCAAGGTCAGGGCGCGGAGGCCAAGGAACGGGTCCTCGCGAAGCTGTCCCAGGCTGACAAGGCGATTCTGGCAGGCGTTCTTCTCCCAAACACCTGGTATGCGGGCGAACTTTTGGCCCGGTTGGAGACTGCCGTCGCGGATGTGCTCGTCCGCGGAAGTCGCAGCCAGCTGTTTCTAGAAATGGGGCGGTACTCGGCACAGACAAATCTCAGCGCGTCCGGCACTCAGCGCGCCTACATGCGGGTAGGGGACGTTCAATTCTTCCTCTCCCACGTGCCCCGCATGTACACGTTCGCGCACGCAGCCGGCCGGCGCGTCTACGAGAAGACGGGGGCCGACTCCGCGGTAATTCACGCCTTCGAGGCGGGCCACGCGAATGCCGAGGACTGCCTGACCACGGTTGGTTGGCTAGAGCGAGGTATCGAGCTCTCAGGGGCGAAGGGCGTACGCGTTGTCGAGACCCAGTGTCGCGCAAAGGGAGCTGCACACTGCGCGTATCGGTGCGAATGGTGGTGAAGCGCGTTCCCTGGAGCCTCGGGCGCGCGTGCACAGATGACGCAACAGCGCCTCGATGTCCGGTTGAACTGCAAGGCCCCGCGTCCCCGTGCTAGAATCATGGCCCTCGGGTCGCGACAGGCATCGTTCGACTGGTCGGGCCGCCTGTCGCCTAAACGTGTCCATGGGCCGACCGCCAGCCGCCACTCCTAGTGACCCGCGCAGCCATCGGCGGGCCACGCGGTTCCCACTTGCCCTCGAGCGATTCTTTCGCATCGAAGCCGCAAGCGGCATTGTTCTGCTTGGCGCTGCGTCGGCAGCCGTGGCGTGGGCCAATTCTCCTTGGTCGTCGTCCTACGAACGGACATGGGGAACGCCCTTCACGGTTGGCATGGCGCGTATCACGGCGACGATGTCGCTGGGTGCCATCGTCAACGACGGGCTGATGACTGTGTTCTTTCTAGTCGTCGGGGCCGAGATCAGACGGGAGTTTCGGGAGGGCGCCCTCTCTAGCGTTAGGCGGGCCGCCCTACCCGTTGCCGCCGCGATCGGGGGGATGGTAGCTCCCGCGCTCATCTACTGGGCCCTCAATCAGGCCCCGATTCCGAGGCGTGGATGGGGCATACCGACCGCGACCGACATCGCGTTCTCCGTGGGAGCGCTCGCGCTGCTTGGCAGCCGCGTCCCGTCGGGGCTGCGCGTGCTGTTGCTCGCGCTCGCGACGGTGGACGACATCGGTTCGGTCCTCATCGTCTCTCTCTTTTACCCAAAAGGAGGTGCCGCGGCGGGTCTCCTCGTAGCCGCAGTCGGGACACTGGGGATCCTCGCGCTCCGGGCGCTCGCCGTGCGCAGCCTCCTTGCGTACGTTCTCCCGAGCCTCTTAGTCTGGTTGGGCCTATTTCGGGCAGGCGTGGAGCCCGCGCTCAGTGGCATCCCGATCGGCTTGCTCCTGCCGCTGGGGGGAGCAGAGGCACTTCATCCTTGGGTTGCGTACGCGATCACGCCGCTCTTTGCCCTAGCCAACGCGGGTCTCGGCGTTGGCGGCCTAAGGTGGCACGACACGGACTCGATGACGGTGCTCGCAGGAGTGATGATCGGGCGCGTTCTCGGAAAGCCAACGGGAATCCTTCTAGCCACCCTCGCGTCTGTGAGATCCGGGTTGTGTGAACTCCCGCGCGGCGTGACCTGGCGTGGAGTGCTGGTCGTCGGATGCCTCGGCGGGATCGGCCTGACGGTGCCCATCTACATCGCGGCTGGGGCGTTCACAAGCAAGCCCTTGCTCGCGAGCGCGAAGATCGCGCTGCTCGGGTCTGCTGTCGTTTCTGCCGCGATTGGTCTCGTCATCGGCAAGATCCTCTTGCCCCCCGCCTCAACAGCGAAGTCCGCAGCTGATTCGCTGAGTGGCGAAATCAGGTTCTTCTCGTGACGACCGGATTCCCACGCTCACCACGAGAGGCCAGAAGCCGCGGTGCCCATGCGGGTTCGCACCCCGGGTGGTTCGCTAACCACCGCGTGGCCCGTGGGTTGCTAGGAGCAACCTCTTGGTTCACACGGTGACTGCCGCCGAGGGTGGAGTCCGGGTTCTCTAAAGCCGGTGCGTTCGGCTACTGAGGGCGCCGGCGCGTGCGCGTCACCCTCAGGCGGCGTACTCACGAGCGCGGCCACGACGACCCGGACTACCCCGTCGAGAAGAAGTTGGTCGAAGGCCGTTGCAGGAGGCAGCCCAGGACGACATTGAGGACAGCGGCAGCGATGAGCAGTTCGGGCGCAAGACAACCGACCGGAGATTGCGATGAAGACCAAGGCAGCGCTGGCACTTGCCTGGACGTTCGGCCTGATGTCCCTCTCCCCTTTGGCGTGGGCGCAAGAGAGGCACGAAGAGCAGTCAAAGCCGCCCGCCCACCCGCCTCCTCCCAAGCAAGCCACACGCGAGGCTGCGCCACCGTACAAGGCGCACCCGCCAGGCCCGCACCCGCACGGCCCCGTCGTTCGGCCGCACCCGGTGCGAGTGATGGGCCCCACGCTAATTGTCCACGGCCACTCGGAGTGGGCCCGCTGGCAGCATCCGGAGTTCGCGCGCCCTGTCTACTATTGGAATTGGGCTACAGTCCGCGGCGTTAGCTGCGTCGCGGAGGACTCATACGGGGATCAGTACCCCGTCACCGAAATGGTTGCGCCTGGCTTTGCCTTGGCCGGAATGACTTCCGTTGAGGACGCCGCGCTCGACCGTTGCTACGCGGAGTCGGGTCAAGACCCAAGTTGCTACCTGGCGACCTGCTCGCACTTCTAGACGGGGCCGGTCCAACTCCATCGGGCTGTCAGCCCAAATGCAGTCTCGAAGGGCGCGCCACGGTGTGGATGACGATGGCCGAATAGCCGTCGCCGCCGGACGACGAGCCGCGTGTCGCTCTCTGGGCCGTCACGCTGAGTGCCTGACAGCTCACCCATGCCGGGCAGTCGCGATCGCCAGACCCGGCGCGCCGCGGCAGCGTACGCCCCCTCTCGCCGGCAGCGGCGTCCAGCGGCTAGCTTGACTCAGGCAAGTCCGACCCGGGTTGCTTCCGACCCGAGGGTGCCGCTGCGTGTCGCGGCATCTAAGGCCGCCTAACGATGCGACATAACGCTGGAATCGCGTGATCCCGCGACTGGTCTCGTCGGCAGCTCTATTGGTACGCAGCTTCCATCTTGCTTGACGCGCCCATGGTCTCACACCTCTGCACCTGCTGTGTGATGCGCCCCGGCCCAAGGACCCGAACGTGCGGACCAGCGCGACCTCGCCCTTGAGCGGGAGAAGATCGGCTCCGGCCAGAGGAACGATCCCACGTGGCCCCGTCTTCTTGGGGGCGCTCATCGGTTTGTGGGTCGTTGTCGCTTGGGGGGGCGCACGCTTGTTCTTCGACGCGCGCCTGGCTGCCGTCGTGAGGCAGGGAACGTCGCAGGCCGAACTTCGCGCCGACAACATCGTCCGCGAAATTGGGCGAAGCCTCATGTACCTCCACGGGGTGCCGGCGATACTCGCGGAGCGCGCCTTGCTCGCAGAGGCGGTTGCGCTTCGGTCGGCGCGAACCGGCGACGCGCTCCGTAAGGAACCCGCCTTGGCGCCCGTCAACAGCTTTCTCTCTCGCGCGGCCGACAAGCTGGGAGCGGACGTGGTCTGGCTCCTCGACGCCAACGGGCTGTGCATCGCGTCGAGTAACGCCAGTACAGCGGAAAGCTTCGTGGGCACGGCGTATCCCGACCGCGAGTACTTCCTCGCGGCCAAGTCGGGGCAGGCCGGGCGCCAGTACGCGGTGGGTCGGAAAAGCGGCATTCCAGGCCTGTACTTCTCCGCGCCCATCATCAGGGCAGATCGCTTCGTCGGCGTGCTGGTCGTCAAGGCGAATCTCGCCAAGCTCTCCTTCTGGGTAGAACAGGCGGATGCCTTCATCGTCGATCCCAACGGCGTCATCATCATGGCGAAGGACGCCAGCCTCGAGATGCGGTCGCTCCCAGGGGCAAGGGTTGAACACCTCCCGGCGGTCGCCCTAGTGGAACGCTACGCTCGAAAAGATTTCCTCCCTCTCTCCATTCAGCCCTGGGGAGACGAGCGGTTCCACTCGCTGATGCGGATGGGACAGCACCTCGAACCTGTCGCCCTGATCTCGAGGCCGATGCCGCAGGAGGGTACGGACGTCTTTGTCGTTGCTCGATTCCCGGAAGTGGCCAGCTACGACAGGGAGTTCCTGTGGCTGTTCGCGATCCTCGGTGTCGGCGGCTCCGCGCTCATCGTCGCCGTGAACGGGCGCGTCGTGCTCAACAGGAAGGACAGGGAAGCGAAGCGGGCACTTCAGGAAAGCGAGGAACGATTCCGGCTCGCCTTCAAGAGCAGCCCGGACGCGATTGCCATCAACCGGGCCTCGGACGGGCGGTACGTAGCCGTGAATGACGGGTTCGCTCGGATCAGTGGCTACTCCGAGAGTGAAGTGATCGGGCGGTCATCCGTAGAGCTTGGCATCTGGGCGAACCCCGAAGACCGGGAGCGGATCGTCGAAGCGGTCATTCGCGACGGCGCGAGCGAACTGGAGGCGCAGTTCCGTCGAAAGGACGGAACGATCGTTGTCGGCGTGATGTCGGCGAAGCTCATCGAAATCGATGGCGAGCCCAGCATGTTGTCCGTCACGCGCGACATCACGGACCGAAGTCGTGCTCAGGAAGAACGGCGACGGCTCGAGGATCAGCTACGCCAGGCGCAGAAGATGGAAAGCATCGGGCGCCTCGCCGGTGGGGTCGCGCACGACTTCAACAACTTGCTCACCGCGATCTTGAGCTGCGCGGAGACGCTGCGCGACGACCTCGCCGCGGGATCACCAGCCCAGCCAGAGTTGATTGAAGAGATCCGCGCGGCGGGTGAGCGTGCCGCCGATCTGACCCGCCAGTTGCTCGCCTTCGCTCGCAAGCAGGTCATTGCGCCGGTGCCCCTCGACCTGAACACCGTGGTACGCGGAAGCGAGAGGCTGCTGCGGCGTGTTTTGGGCGAGGACATCGAGCTCGTTGTTTCCTTGGCGCCGACAGCGTGGACGGTGCGATGTGACCGTGGACAGGTCGAGCAGCTGATTCTTGAACCTTGCCGTCAACGCCCGCGACGCAATGCCGAATGGCGGCAAGCTCAGCATCGAAAGCGCCAATGTGGAGGTCGACCAAGACCTTGTCGCCGTGCACCCGTTCATGCGCCGCGGCCCTCACATGCGTTTGACGATCCGAGACTCGGGCGTTGGAATGACCCCCGAGGTGAGGGCCCACGCGTTCGAGCCGTTTTTCACGACGAAACCGCAGGGAAAAGGGACCGGACTAGGGCTCGCCACGGTCTTCGGTATCGTGAAGCAGAACGAGGGGCACATCCTCCTCCAGAGCGAGGCTGGCCGCGGCACAACCGTCGAGGTGTACTTTCCTCGCTCGTTTGACAAGCCGATCAGCGTGCAGCCAACGTCCGCGACTGCAGGTCGTGGAACGGAGACCGTGCTCGTCGTTGAGGATGATCCGCAGGTTCGAGAGATCACGCTCCGGTCGCTTCGGGCCGGAGGCTATCGGGTGCTCGCCGCCAATGGAGGGTGCGAGGCGCTGGAGGTTGCGACGCGGGAGCAAGCTCCGCTGCACCTTCTTGTCACCGATGTCATTATGCCTGGTCTCAGCGGCCCAGAAGTCGCCGCCGAATTGCGCCGCCGCCAGCCCGACCTGCGTGTTCTCTACGTGTCGGGCTACCCCCAGGACGCCTTCGTCCGAGGTGACATGTCCGGTTCAGGGGTTCAGTTCCTGCCGAAGCCATTCACGGCATCCGAATTGCGAGAGCGAGTGCGGACGGTTCTGGACTCGCGCTAACGAGGCCGCCCGGAGGCCTGGCGCCTGACGAGAGAAGGCATGGAATCGAAGCCGAGCCTGCTGCTGGTGGATGACGACGAGGGCGTCGTGCGGTCCTTCTCGCGCACCTTTGGGCACGAGTATGACGTGACTGCTGCGACCTCTGGAGAGGCGGCCCTCGCGACGATGGCGACACGGCACTTCGACGTCGCTGTGCTCGACTACGGGATGCCGGGGATGAACGGCGTCGAGTTGTTGAAACGGATGGACGCGGCGTACCCCGAGGTGCCGCGGATCATGCTCACGGGCTACGCCGATGTGCCCGAGATCATTTCCCTGAAGGACCTGGAGTTAGTGATCGCCGTGCTGATGAAACCATGGGAGCGAGCCGAAGTGGAACACGCAGTGTCGCGCGCTCTCCACGTCGCGGCAATGCGGAGCGCCGTGAGTCGCATGTTGGGCAAAGCCGCGGCCTCTTCGTGAACCGATACTTGACCTGCTTGGCCGGGAGGGACAGCGGGTGGAGGGCGGTTGTTCTTGCGAGAGCCCCGCGGCTCGCCGCCGATCAGGCGCTGGCCCTTGGGCGAAGCTTTCTAGGCGTTCCGCTTGTTTAGCACGCGCCGCGCGGCAGCCTTGCGCGAGCGGACCGAGGCTGGACGCGTTAGACGCGTCGGGCATCGCTCACGAACGGGCAGGGTCATCGGGATGCTGCTTGGAATAGCAATCGGGACACAGTCCGTGCGTGAAGCGCGCGTCCGTGTGCTCGGATACATAGGCCTCGAGCTTCTGCCAGTAACCCGTGTCGTTCCGGATCTTGTGGCACCAGGCGCAGACCGGAAGTAGACCCGACAACGTCTTGACGCTCTGTAGCGCCTGGCGCAGTTCGCCGACGAGCTTTTCGTTCTCCCCGAGCGCCACCAGGAGTCGTTCCTGGGCCTCGCGGCGCGCCGTGAAATCCCTGAGCGTGCCGGCGAGGCGCGTGGGGCGGCCATCTCGGTCCTGTTCCACGGCCATGCCCAGTGCGCGGACCCACTTCCATTCACCGCTCGCATGGCGGAGCCGATACTCTGCGTCGATTCGCTTCGACCGCCCGAGGATGTGAGCCTGCAGGGCGTTGCGAACAGCCGCCAGGTCCTCTGGATGGAGGCGACTCCACCAGTACCGCGCGGAGGTCATCACCTCTTGCGGGGTTTCGCCGATGATCTCGAAGCACCGCGGGCTGAACGTGAACCGGTTGCTTTGCAGGTCCAGGTCCCAGAACCCGTCGTTGCTACCCTCGAGCACCAGGGCGAGTTGCCGCTGGCTCTCGCGGACCAGCTCCTGCTGACGCCTCACCTCCGTGATGTCGGTGAACGTGGTCAGTACCGCGTAGGGAGCCTTCCCGTCGCCGTGTCGCAGGGGCTCCGAGTTGATGGATAGCCAGGTGGTACCGGCAGGCTTCTTGATGCCCACGACGGCGCCTGACACCGCGCGGCCGGTGCGCAACGTGACCATCGCTGGATGATCTTCTGGAGGCAGAGGCGAGCCATCCTCGCGCACCATGAGCCAGGCCGGGTTCACGATGGTGCTCCCTTGCGCCTGGACAAGGGGGAGGCCCAGTATTCGCTCCGCAGCGGCGTTCATGGCGGCGATTTTGCCGTTGGCCTGGCGCAGAATGACGCCTTCGGCCATGGTGGAGACCACCGAGCGGTACCGTTCCTCGCTCTCGCGCAGCATGAGCTCCACCTCCTTCCGGCCGGAGATGTCGTCCAAGATCCAGATACTGCCCTGGGCGGGGTCTGACGGGTCGATCAGCTTGGCCAGTGTACGAACCCAGAAGATGGAGCCGTCCTTCCTCTTCATCTCCGCCTCACCGGCGAAATCTTGGCCCTGAACGAGAGATGAGTAGGCTTCCGCCCCAACGCGCTCGAAGGAGGAATCGGAAGCGTAGAGCATGCGAGTGCTCTGGCCCGTCATCTCCTCGACCGGGTATCCAAACAACTCCTCCATTCTCCGGTTCGCCCAGACCGGCTTGCGGTCGTGAATTACGCGAATCCCCACCATCGCGTTCTCGAGCACGACGTCTCGTTCGCGGAGAATCTTCCGGAGGCGGGACTCGTTCTCTCGAAGGGCCGTCTGCGCGGACCTTTCGGCGGAGCGAACACGCTGGTTGAGCAGGCTCATCCACGAGGCGGCCAGGCCCGCTGCGGTGACCGTCCCCAGCCACCACGCGATGGCCGGACTGCTCCATCCCGCGCTCATCAGCATAAGGCCACCGCCGCCGAGAACCGCAACCGCACATAGCGCTACGGCGGCTGGCGCGTCTGGAAACAAGAGAGCAACGCCGAAGGGAATCGTATACAGGTACCCGAAGAAGACATTTGTCACGCCGCCGGTGCGCGCCACGAGGACAACCGTGGCCGCCCCGCTCACGAACCCGGCAACCCACGAGAGGACGCCCACAGCGGATGCCAATCGCCTCCTCGCTGCGACCACGAGCGCGACCAACGTCGCTACCCAAATGGCTCGAGCGATGGCCGCTTGAAGCCCGGCCGGCCACGGAAAACTCAGGTCGCGGGGGAAGAACGGCGTGAGGATGGCGATCCCGACGAGCGCCACTCGGCTCCGGAGGCGAAACGTCGCGTCATCTGAACGCTGAACTTCGGCCATTAGGCCGCTCCTCGATACGGATTCCCATGGAGCGGGAGATGCTCTCGAGAACTTGCTACCGGCAAGCGTGCGCGACAATCCGCGATTCTGCCAGTTCTGGACAACCCGCGACCTGGTGGTGGGCGCGCACATTGCCGTACGCGACTCTGGAGCATGTCGTGAAGACGGGCACCCGCGCCGCACCGCACCGGTCCTGGGGCCGTGCGGGGCGCTGGCCGCGACGGTCGCCATTGCCCCATGCCGATTCCGGGGCGGACCCGCCATGAACAGCGCCAGAGCACCGCACCGGTTGAACTCCGGTTCTGGGCGGGGCCGTCAGAGCCCTAGAGGGAGCCCTTCGGTGTGGCCGTGCGAGTTGCAATTCCGGGCGCGCGGCCGTGCGTGCGAGCGCGGCCTCGGCAAAGCGGACCTTCCAGGGACCTGCGTTGCCCACGTCGGAAGTGGGACTGAAGGAAGTGGGGCCGGGTGGAATGAGGGGCAGAAAGGGTCGGGGTCGCGATTCCGGACGAAATGGGCTTCCGGTCAGGCCGCCTGCGGTACGCCCGCCACCAGCCAATCCCAGAGCGCTCGTTCCACGCCGGACAAGGCGAACGGGTGCATCTCGACGTGGTACGAGCTGCCCTGCCGGCGAGACAGGCGCGTGAGAGCCCACATGTGCAATGGCCCCGGCTGCCCGTGGAGGGTTGCTTCGTGCAGCCGGCCCTCGTCGATGGGCTGGCTGCCAGCCAACGCCAGGCCGTTCCTAGAAATGCTGGTAGCCCTGTACTCCCGGCTCTGGCGGGCGAGCTTTACCGTGACTGGGAACGCTACGGACCGTGGGTGGCGTTCGAGGGTCGACTCCGGGTGATCGATATGCGTCGGTGGGATCCCACCGGTTGGCACCGGTGTCTCGAACGCCCCTACCAGGTCCGGGATCTTGCGGGCGATGCGAGCGAGGGCCTCTCGTTCGCCGAACTTCGCCAGGCCCGGGATCAGCGCCAAGTCGCTCTCGGCGAGGCCAGGCGTCTTCATCAACCGCTCTACGACGAGGTCGGCGGTCTTCACAACGCTAAGCAAGCCTGGATCCACGCACTCCGCAGACTCCGCATGGTGGAATGAGACCACCTCCGATACGACCTGCGGAAGCTCCCACACCCGCGCAAGTGACCGCCCAGTTGCGACGTGGTGCCGCTCCACAAGCCCCGCCCAGATCTCCACCGGCCAGGCCGTATCCACGCGATGCTTCTCGCACAGCGCTTCCAGGTGCGAGAAGGCAACAATCTTGCCGAAATCGTGGATCAGGCCTAGCAGGAACGCCTCCTCCTGCCGCAGGCCCCGAAGACGAGCCAACTCCTGGCAAAGCGCGGCACTGGCGAGTCCCTCGATCCAGATGATGCGTCTCAGGGTAGCGAGGGGGCCCGCGGCCTGCGCACACGGAGAGAGGGACAACGCCAGGATGAGGCGCTCAACCTGGCGAGCGCCGACGCGTGTGACGGCCTGCGTGAGGTTCGTGGCGGGAGCCCCGCGCCTGTAGATGGCCGAATTGGCACATCGAACCACGTCCGCCGCGATCGCAGCATCCGACGCGATGAGCTTGGCCACCTCGTCGAGTCCATACTCGCCGCGGCCTATGACCTGCTGCGCAAGCCGCGCGACAGATGGGTACGCTGGGAGCGGCAAGCTCCCTTCGGATATTTGAGCCTCAAGCTCCGATTCAATTTGCCGCAAGCGAGCAGGTGCAATGACCATGGCCCCTCGGTCGTTCGTCACAGCTTCTCTTCGTCGCACGACGTCCAGCCGCTGAGAAGAAAACTTACCGGGCTCGGCGTGGAAGCCACCCTGGGCACGAAGACTGGAGGTTTCTTCTGCGTTGTCGCCCCTCTGTGGGGCTCCCTACGGGAGTGGCAGATGCGCCGACAACGCACGGCAAGTAAGCGGGAATCCCACCCAGCTCAGGCGCTCCTGCCCGTGGGACGCCGAGCAGGAGAACGCGCCGTGGATCGCAACTGAGACGCCCAGGTCGGGGCCTAGCTGACCGCATTGACGGTTCCGTCGCCGGATCCGGTGTGTGCGGTGGCCTTGAGCCTCTGGCTCAGGGCTCTGCCGTCTTCTTCCCAACCGCCCGCGCTGACTGTTCCCGCATCCTGCTGTAGAGTTCCCCGCGGCCCAATGCGTGGAGTCGCTCATCGAACCAACTCCTGCCAAGGGCCGGCGACCAGGCGCGTGGGCGCCCATAAGTGAAGAGACCGTGGACCGCACGGAGGCCCGTTTCAGCGAGTTCTTTCGCGATCTGGCGGTCGCGGGGCGGGCGCTCTCGTCCTACCCGCGAGGACACCCAGCGGCGGTTGGCGGGCTCACAAAGGCCCGTGCCGCGCTCTCGTCTCTGCTTGCCGAGACTGGGCCGATTCGAGCTCGGCGCGACGCGGGACGCATCCTCTGGGGCGACCGGCGGTTCACCTCTTCCACTGCGGTGCAGCTCGCCAAGCTCCTGCGCCGACGCCGGGCCGCCGGGCTCTTCCTCGACCCGGGAGTAAGCAGCGTAGGAACTGGAGATTGTTCCTGCGTGCCCTGGCCCTCGACGCTCGAAGCGCCCGCACCGCGGGCTCGCTCGCCGCGAGCTGACCGCGGCGGGTCTCGTCCGGCTCCGCGTCCGCGACCTCGACTTCTCCTCCGTCGCCCTGGTCGAGGGGGACGAGGACGTCGCGGCGCCGGAAGCGGGAGGCTTTGCGAGCCGGGTAATCCGCCGGCTTCTCGCTAGCGGGAGTCTTCCGTCGGACCAGCTCGCCGTCTGGATCGCTTCCGGCAAGAGCGCCGCCGATCTGTTGCAGGTCCTGGTCGACAGCGGGGGCAGCAGCCGTGCGACCGGTGCCTGGGGACCCACCACCTTCGCGGCGGCGCTGGGCGCCGCTGCCGCCGACTTCTGCGAGTCGCCGGATGCGGAGCGTGCCGGCGACATTGCTGGCCTGCACCTGCGCCTCCGGGGCGAAGATCGTGACCGCCTGCTTCAAGAACTCGCCGCCGCGGTATCTTCTCAGCCGTCCTCCAGGGAGTCTCTGGCGCAACTGTCCGCGGTGCTTCCTCCCCAGGCTGCGGCCAATCTGCGCCAGGCGATGCGGAAGGCCGATCGCTCCCGAGGGGGGCGATGGTGCCGGATCCCGCACGGCCGCGCCGAAGATCAATCCACGGCAACTCGCTAGCCTGCGACAGGCCTTTGTGGCGGATGACGTCGATACACTCCGCGAGGTGGAGACGCCGGCCGACGCGGCTCGCAGAGCCTTCTCGAGTTGCCGGAGGACCCCGCAGACGAGGCGCTCTCGCCGGCAGCTGCGGAGATTCGGCCGAGAGCTCGAAGACCCGAGCCTCGGACGCGATACGACCGGTGCGCTGCTGGAACTCGTGGAGCGCGCCGGCGTGCCCCCCGAGGCACTTCCGCAGATCCTGCGTCGAGTCGAGATCGGCTATCTCCGGCTGCTTTCCGAGGGCCGAATGCGACAGGCGGTCGCGCTCGCCGAGGGAGTCCGATGGGGCGCCCTGGGGGAGGGGCCCGTGCCTGCAGCTTTGCGGCTCTCTGCGGAGCGGATGTCGGGACTTGAGTCGATTGAGGCGCTCGTCGCGTCCCTGCCAAACATCTCGGAAGAAGCCCGCGGACTCGTTCCATCGCTGGTCGAGCATCTGGGCCCGACTGCGGTGCGTCACCTTCTGGGCGCCCTCGCGCAGACCGACGACCGGCGCCTGCGCTTCCTCCTGCTCGACCTGCTCGCGAAGCTGGGAGCGGTGGTGGCCCGCGATGCGGCGGCCCTGCTCTCCGACTCACGATGGTACGTGGTGCGCAACATGCTTCTCCTCTTGCGTCGGGTAGGAGATTCGAAGTCGATCCCGGCGGTGCGCAAGTGCGCCGCTCACCCTGATCTGCGGGTCAGGCTCGAGGCCATCCAGAACCTGTTCGCCTTCGACCGCGACGCCCCGCGCGAGCTCTTGCGGCAAGCGCTACACCACTCGGACCTGCGCGAGGCTGAAGCCGCCATGGTGCTCGCTGGCAAGCACGGAATCGCCGAAGCCGTCGAGCCAATCGTCGCTTACCTGAATGCCTGGGATCCATTCGGGAGGAGACGCGCCGTCCGGCTCGAGGCCATTCGCGCGCTCGCCGCGATCGGCGACCCGACGGCTCTCGAAGGGCTCGGGCGATTCCGCGCCCGGTTCCAGCTCCTGGCTCCGTCCGTCGAGGAGCGACGGGAGCTGTACCGTACGCTCTCGTCCTATCCGGAGGAGACACGCAGGGTCTGGATCGAGGCCGGAATGCGATCTCGCGATGCCGAGATCCGGCGTCTCTCGGCCACGATCACCTCTGGTGCGGAGACCGCGCCGTGAGCGCACCCGCGTGTACCGACCGGGCCGAGTTCACCGAGCGCTTGGTAACGGACCTCGGGGCCGCCTTTCAACAGCGCGCGGTGTACGGGCCCACGCATCCGCAGGTGACGGGAGCGCTCGGCAGGCTGTTCGCCTCATTCGCCGCCTGGTGCGCGCACGCCGGGACCGGAGAGGTCTCCCTGATCACGCTCGAGGGACAGATCCTCGTGGACCGTCAGGCGGTTCCCGACGAAGCCCCCTGGGCACGCGGCGCCCTGCGGGCTTTTCGCCGTCATGGCATCCGCGGGCTGACGATGGTCGTGGGACTCGATGCGGTGGAACTCGGCCAGTTCCTCGACAGTTGCCAGAGTGCGAAGGGGCCCGCGCCGTCGCGTCATATCTTGCTCGGGCAGGCGGGCTTCGCCACCGGGGACCCTCCCGACAACCCTGGCGGCTCAGGCCCCGCGTCGAGCGGGACGGCGGGTGTGCTCTCTCCTGAGCAGGTGGAGAGCGCGCGCGCAGAGCTTCTGGCCGTGGCGGCGGGGACAGTGACGCGGATCGATCGCTTGCGCAGCCTGGTCGCATGGCTAGCCCGCAGCGCCGATTCCGGAGCGCTCGATTCGCTGCGACTGGCGGCGGCTCGAGTCAATGACCCCGAGTTCCTTCACGGTCTCGCCGTGGCCGTCGCGACCCTTCGGCTTGCGCGGAAACTCCGGCTCGGGGGCAAGGCGCTCGAAGCCATCGCCCTATCTGGGCTCGTGCACGACGTCGGTTACCTGGAGACAGGAGGAACGAACGAAGGCCCCGCCGAGAAGCGGCGCCTCCACACGATCCGGGGTGCTGCGCGCCTGGCCGCGCTCGAAGGAATCCCCGACATGGCAGTCGTGGTCGCCTACGAACATCACCTTCGTTGCGATGGTGTGCCGAACTACCCCGAGATGACCTTGCCACGTCAGCCGGTCGCTGCGGCGCGCGTGGTAGCGATCGCCGACACTTGGGAGACGCTTCGCGGTCGGGGAGGGGTCCCGCCCGCGGAGGCGGTCGCGATCCTGCGCGGTCGGTCGGGAACCTTTCTCGACCCCGCGCTCGTGGAACTCTTCGCCGATCTCGTCTTGGCGCCGAGGTAACGACCGTGCGGACGCCTCCTGGACGTGAGTCCGGGCGCCCACATGATAGAGGCCAGCGCGATCTTCAAGAGTTAGTTCAGTGCGTCAGATCCCGAGCCCGCGACCTCAATCCATCGGCAGGTTCATCTTCTTGAGAAGCGCCTTGTAGCGCGGGTCGCTGCGGAGCGGGCGGAGCATCGGATCGTAGATCGCGTAGCGCATGCCGGCGTCGTTGGTTGCGTAGCCGCGCTCCAACCACTCGAGCGCGAGATCCTTCTCGCCGCGCCACGCATGCACCTGCGCGATCTGATAGGCGGCGGGGGTTCCGGCGCGCGCGAGCTGCTCCAGGGCGCGCCGTGACGCGACATCGTTCCCAAGCTGGTGCTCCGCCATCGCCTCGAGGAGCTGGCGCATCCACTCGACCGGGTGACGTGCGGCGAGGGCCAGGGCTTCCTGCGCTCTGCCCTGCAGTAGTAGGGCGAACCCGAGCTCGCGGAGTAGGTAGATGTTGTTGGGCGTCAGGTCCAGCCCGCGCCCGAAGGAAACCTCGCCCAGCTCCGGGTGTCCGGCTGCTGCCTGGAGGATGCCAATCCAGAGCCACGCGTCGGACGAAAGGGGATCGGCCTCGGTGACCCGAGTCATCGTCTCGGTGGCCTCCGGCAGCTTCCCGGTCGTCGCGAGCAGGCGCGCGTAGCCCGTCCTGGCGACGACATCGCCAGGCGCGAGCGCGAGCGCGCGCTCGTAGTCGGCCCGCGCCGCCCGCCAATCCCAGGTAGTCATGTGCCGCAGGAAGCCGCGCACCAGGTAGGCGTCGGGTATGTCAGGTCCGAGCGCGACCGCACGCTCGGCCATGGCGAGCGCCTCAGCGTCCGCCGCCCGCATGTCCACAGTATCCTTTTCCGCGCGCGTCCAGACCACGTTTGCGAGCAGGGCCTGGATTCGAGCGTCGGCCGGGGCAATGCGGCCCGCCTGTCGCAGGGCTGCGATGGCACGATCGTCAGCCTCCACCGTCTGGAGTGGCGCAAGCTGCAGGGCGAGCAGGTAGAGCCGGTGGGCCTCCGGGTCGGTCGCCTGACGGTCTGCGGGGCCGGCGCGGCTCGGGAGGAGCTTGAGTGCCAGGGCGCGAGCTACCGCCTTCGCGATCTCGTCTTGGACCGCGAACACGCCTGTGAGCTCCCGGTCAAACGTTTGCGACCAGAGGTGGTAGCCGTCGACAGCGTTGATGAGCTGTGCTGTGATCCGAACCCGGGTCCCCTCCTTGCGCACGCTTCCCTCGAGGATCGAGGCGGCGTGAAGTTTCTGGGCAATGCCCGCGAGGTCCTCGCTCTTCCCCTTGAATGCGAAGGAGGACGTGCGTCCGACGACGCGAAGGCCGTCCACCTGGGCAAGCGCGTTGAGGATCTCCTCGGCGATCCCGTCCGAGAAGTACTCCTGTTCCTTGTCGGAGCTCAGGTTGACGAATGGCAGGACTGCGACGGAAGGTCCCCCGAGCGCTCCCGAAGCCGAGTCCGAAACTTCTGTCGGGCGTCTCGCGCCGGGCCAGACGAAGAAATAGACGAGTCCCGGGGCGGCAGCGAGAAGACCGAGCGCCACGAGCAGCAGCGCAAGGCGGGGGCCCGTGAGCCCGAGGCCGCCGACGCCCGGCTCGGAAGCCGGTGCGGTCCGGGTAATACCCTTGGAGGTGATGTCGAAGACCCAGGCGAGGATCGCCGTGACAGGGAACCCGGCGCCGAGGGCTGTCACGACGAGCGTGAGCGGCCATTCCGGTAGATGATAGGCGTGCAGCACCGGCTCGATCACCTGGAGGACGGCGAAGCAGAAGACGCCCCAGGCGATCAGGGCGCGTATGACGCGCCGGCGCCTCAACTCGGAGATGAACTGCTGCAGGTGTCCCAAGCTCGGGCATCTTAGCCGACGGCCAGACCGCCCGCCCACCAAAGCGAAGAGAATCCGGCCGCTTCGCGTGGGCTGGCAGTCACGCAAACAGGCAGGCCCGACATGCCGGCCCGCCATTCGGGTTTGGTCGACTCATAGAGCCAGGAGACGGAGCGATCGCCGAGTCGTGTCCAATCGCGCCACGGACTTCGCTTACTTCGGCTGCTGCACCTGCTGAGCCTGGTAGATGCCCTTCTGGTCGCAACTCAGCTTGGTTGAGGTGCATGCCGTGTAGACCATCACCTTCGTTCCGTCCTCCTTGTCGGTGGTGGTATCCGGCACCCCAATCTTGCTGACGATGTCCGAGCAGCTCGTCTCGCCCGGCCTGAACTGCGCCAGTTGCTCGGTCCTCACCTGCGTCCCTACCGATGAGCAGCTGCACAGAAGCACCGCTGTCAGAAGTATACGCGCCATGGCAACCCCTTTGGCCGGTTCTCGGCCCTACACTCATTGCATCGATACATGTAGTGAAGTGGGCTCGGTGGGGCACCCGCTAAATCGGGTCGTAAACGGGTTGAGTCGCTACCCCGGAGCGACGATGCACGCAGAGCGAAGCCTCCCTCACCTCGTTGCGTTCCCTCGCTTGGGTCACGTCGCGTCACAGAGGGGCACTGAACCTGGAGGGCCCACGGTCCGCGTCTCCTGACATCGCCCCCGGCGGTGGTGCACGTTGAATCCGGGGGTCGCGCTGCCCCCCGGAGGTGGTCTGCAGATTTTTCTGCCCGGTCGGTTGGATTTCGGGGGCACCAATCGCTTAGGCTGGCGCCCCAATGAACATCTTCTTGGCCTACGTGAGAGACGCGGACTACTTCCACCTTCTGCCGGGGCAGCCGGCCGGCGGAGGTCCTGATGGGAGAGTCCAGGTGATGACCTTCCCTCCCCTCGGCATCCAGATGCTTGCGCCGGTGCTGCGCCTGGCCGGCCACCAGGTTCGGATGTTCGACACCTGTCACCCCCGCATGCAGGCGGAGCACATTGCCGGTGCGGCGCGAGAAGAGCGCCCAGACGTCATCGCGCTCTCCTTTCTCTCTGTGACCGCCTACCCGGCCCTCAAGGAAGCGGCACGGCGCATCAAGGAGGCGAACCCCGGGATCCCCATCATCGTGGGGGGTGCCTTCGCGACCATCAGCCCCGACCGCATCCTCGAGGACTGCGGGTACATCGATCACGTGGGTGCCGGAGAGGGGGAGGAACTGCTCCCCGACTACCTGGCCCATCTGGAGGATCTCGGGGCAGTGGCAGGTCTTTCGTGGCGGAAGGATGGCAAGGTGGTACGCAACGCGCCCCGCCCGCTCCTCAGGGACCTCGATCGGTTCCCATACGCCGACCGGGAGAGCCTCCCCATCGACTACATCGAATCGCTCCCGCTAGACGTTCCGGCCGTTCTCTCCCTCGACAAGTTCTGCACCATCCAGACCTCGCGGGGCTGCCCCTACACGTGCATCTACTGTGACATCCCCTCCTTGGCAGAGGGCAAGTGGCGTAGCCGCTCTCCCGAGCACGTCCTCGGCGAGATGCAGCAGCTCTCCGATCGCGGTTACCGTTCGATTTACCTCACCGACGACCACTTCCTCCTGAAGCGAAAGCGGATCGCTGCCATCTGCAACGGGATCATCGATCGGGACCTGAAGTTCAAGTGGGGGTGCGAGGGGCGCGTCGACTCGGTGGGCGTGGAGCAACTCCCGCTCATGGGCAAGGCTCGGTGCAGCCAGCTCGCCTACGGCATCGAGGCGGGGACGCAAAAGATGCTGGACAGATTGGAGAAGCGTCAGACTCTCGCGCAGGTAGAGCATGCGGTGAGCGAGGCGAAGCGAAACGGCATCGACCGGGTGCACGGCTTCTTCGTCATCGGCGGCCCAGGCGAGACCGCCGACGACATTCGTGAGACCTTCCGCTACGCGGCGCGCCTCCAGATCGACACCTTCGGGTTCAACCGGTTGGCGGTCTACCGGGGCACGCCCCTCTGGGACGAGTACGTGGCAAGCGGCATCGTCGACGACGTCCGCGACTGGGACAAGACCTTCAAGTGCTGCGACATCGATCCCAACACGGTGCCGAATGACGAGGTGAACCGCATCCGCATGCAGGGGTACGTACGCCTCCTGGCCCACAGGGTGGCGACCCGCCCGGTTCGCACCTGGGACCTTTTCCGCAGCTTCAGCCGGCACATGTCATGGAAGGACCTGGGCCAGCTCATCAGCGGGCCTTTCCGGCCCAAACCGGCGGCGGCTCGCAGCTTCCCCGCGCGCATGGTGGATTCTCGGCCTCGACGCGCCGGTGCGACCCGGCAGGAGTTCCGCTCCGCCTGGGCGAGAACGAGAGGCATCCGCGGGGTGAGGTGAGGTCTCGGAGAGTTCGAGAGCGGCGCGCACCACCGGGCAGACTCGCCAGGGATCCCTGCCTCGGGCCGCAGCCGCCCCGGGGCGCCAATGGTTCGTCACTCCCGTTCGGGAGCACCCGGCATCCCATGCCGGCCTGACCGGTGGCCGCCGCCACTGGATGACTCGCGAGCCCGAAGGTCGGGGCTCACTTCGAACTCTGGAGGGCCGAGGACTTCTGCGCCTCCTCCGGCCCCCGCGTTGCGCTTCGCGAGTCCTGGAGCTATCAAGACCGGCGCTAACGCTGGAACGGGAGAACACGCTATGGACGCTTCGGCCTCGCGCTTTCGATTCTCGGTGTCTTGCTCGGCTTGACGAGGCGGGTCGCCGCCGAGGAGCCCGTGATGCCTCCAACGACGGCGAGGAAGGTGCTCGAGGTCGCGGCAGACGGCGTGCAGATATACGTTTGCGAAGCTAAGGACCGGGCCTATTCCTGGAATTTTCGCGGACCCGAAGCCGCGCTGTTCGACGACCAGGGACGTCAGGTCGGGAGCCACTCCGCCGGCCCAACTTGGAAGCTCGCCGATGGCTCTTCGGTGACGGGCGACAAGGTGGCCCAGAGCCCCTCGCCGAATGCGGACGCCATTCCGTGGCTCCTGCTCAGGGTCAAATCCCACGAAGGCAAGGGCAAGCTCGATGCCGCGTCGTGGATCCGCCGCTCGGAAACACGCGGAGGCATCGCTCCCGCGGGTGGCTGCGACGCCACCCATGCCGGGGAGACGGCCCGGATGCGATATTCCGCTACGTACCTATTCTTCGCGTCCTGAGGCGCGCGCGGGCGCTGGGTCGCTCGCACGCCAGGTCGTCTGGGTGGCGAAGAGGAAGAGAAGCCGCGCCGTCAGGCCGCTTCGAGGGCGCGAAGCTCCTCGCCGAAGCGGCGCACCAATTCGATGGGGCGGGCCACGGCCGAGATGTCTGCGCGTACGCCGACCCGGATCATGTCGGCGTAGCTGTAGATGCTGACACCCAGTCCCAGATCGGCAGGGTGAGGGACCCAGAACATTACGCTGTCGATGCGGTTGCGGCCCATGTGCAGGGGCTGGCGCGGCCCCGGGACGTTGGTCACGACGAGGGATGCCTTCTTGAGGAAGAAGTCGACGAGCGGCTGCTCGACCGCGCTCGGAACCATTCCCATGGCGCCGAGCACGGCGTGGCTCATCACCGCGTCGGGCGATCCCTTTAGTTCCGCCATGCGCTGGCGGACGCCAGCCAGGCGGGCCGGTGCCGTTCGGAGGTGGACCGGGAGCTCGAGGAAGACGATGCCGAAGCGGTTGCCGAGGCCTGCAGTGGACGACCCGGGGGGACGGACGTTCACGGGCACCACCGCTCTGATGTCGAGGTAGTTCACGGACTCGCCCGCGTTCTCGAGGTACGCGCGAAGCGCGCCCGTGAGGGCGGTGATTAGGAAGTCGTTGACCGTCGCGCCGAGTCGGTGCGCCGCCTCGCTGGTTCGCGACAGGGAGATGCCCTCGGACCAAGCCGCGCGGCGCTGGCCGGAGAGCGGGCGCCGTAGCGGCGTGCGGGGATCGGGGGGCAGAACCACGTTCCGGCCGAGCGACCAGGCGAACTGAACCGCATGGCTGGCGAGGTGTGCCGCATCAAACGTCAGGTTGCGGTAGGAAGGCGCTCGCTGGGCCGGCGGTGCCTCGACCGCCTCCTCGTCCGTCAGCGAGAAGAGCACGTCCCGCATCGCGAAGCCGTCCCCCATGCAGTGGTGGAGCTTCAGCACGACGGCGCAGCCCGCGCCATACCCCTCTACCAGCCAGGCCCGCCACGGCGGGTGGCGGAAATCGAGCGACTCCGTCGTCACGCTTCCGACAAGCGCCTCCAGGGAGCGCCGGCTGCCGGCGGGGAGGCGGTGGGGCACCACGTGGCGGCAGATGTCGAATTTCGGGTCGACGCCCCAGTCGGCGCCGCCGAGGATGCCGGCACGGACGATGCGCTGGCGGAAGCGCGCGTGGCGGAGGAGGCGCTGCTCCAAGAGCCCGCGCAGCTTCGCCAGTCGCATGGGCTCCGCGAAGGAGAGCATCGCCACGATATCAACGGCGTTCCTCGGCTGGTCCATGTGGAGCCAGGCCGTGTCGACCCTGTCCATGTGCTCCCGTGTCAGCATGACCCCTCGAGACGGGCAAGCAACCCAACACTCCTAGTGCGCATTCTCTGCGAAGAAGCTAGCTACCCGAGAGGGCCCGCCCCAACCAGGATTGCCTTCTCTCGTGCTTCAAACCGGTGGACGCGCAGCCATCGCCTGCGGCGACGGTGCAGCATCTGCGCGTTCACCGCGCATTCCCGGAGACTTCCGTGGCAGCCCCTGCGCTCCGAGCTGTTCGCGTTGCACGCCTCGCAGATCTTGCGGTCTCAGGATCGTCCGCCGAAGGCCCGAACGGGTTGCGCGACCCACGGGCAACGCAAGAGCTGGCCCGCTTTCTGTCGACGGGCCTTAGGCGGGCGGCGCGAAGCGGGCACGAGACCGTCCCCCAGATGCTCCCCAGACCACCGCAGGAAGAGTCGCGCTCGCCTCGACGCGTGCCGAGATCCCGCCTCGGCGCCTGCTGCAACGCGGCGACTCGCGATAGGCTTCGGTGAGCCCGGTGCGGCGAGCGTTCTCCCCGCCGCCCAAGCCGATGGCGCGCTACTTCGTCTTCCAGGCGCCCTTCCAGGTGTTTCCTGTTCGCCCGTCCTTCCAGGCGTAGGCAGGTGCGTATGTTCCGCCGCCCTCAACGCCAGACCACTTCCCCGTGCCGCCGAGGAACCCCCAGCGACCGCCGCCCTTCTCGTCGTAGCGCCACCAGTAGAAGGCCACGTCACCGCCTGAGTCGACGGAATCGCAGGTGCCTGCCGCGTTGATGGTGACCGCGCCGCGCATCACGGACATCCCCGAGCAGGTCATGCTCGCCAGGTAGAGCGGGCTCGCCGGGTCGTCCGCGGCGATGAATCCGTTCGAGAGGACCCGGTTCGCTGTTGTGCCATCCGCGAGGTTGAAGGTCTCGAGAACCTTGTTGACGAACATGTTCTTCCCGGAGCCACTGACATCGGTGGCCCGGGCGGAGCGGGCGACGAACGCCGCGCCTGCGACGAGTATTGCGGTCATCAACACATTCGTCCTGGACATGCACTCCTCCTCTTCTGGACTGGTGTCGTTAGCCATCGGCCGATTGGGCCCAAGGGCAGTCGCGTACAAATGGTGAACGGGACCGCGCGTCGCCCGTATCCTCTGGGTTGTAAACGGAACTTAAGGCCGTCCGCGCGGTGCACCACGAGCGAAGCATCCCCTGGTTTCGCTCGTCATCCTCGAGCTCGCTGGGTCGAGCGCCTGAAGGCGCCACTTGAGCCCGGACCTCCCGCCAGCAGGGCGGCGGGTCGCCATCCGGCTGTGCAGCCGGTGCATCCCGTTTCAACTCGCGTTTGTCGTAAATGGGCGCCCGCGTCAGCCCAGGACCGTCACTACCTCGAGCTCGGACGGATGGTCGCCTGCCTCGTTACTGAGATGACGCAGCAGGATGCCGCCGTCGGGTCTCACCACCAGCACCCCGCCCAACTGGAAGGCGTCGCCTTGGGTGCGACCCTGGCGGAAGCCGGCCCGCATCGCGCGGATGGCGTGGAGCAAGGTCTTTCCGGAGAAGAGTGTGCCGAACAAGCTACGCCGCATCCCCAGTGCGCGGTAGGTGGCGCACGATGGGTCGACGAAAACGGGAGTGGTGATGCCCATGTCCTCCTTGAAGGCTCGGGCGAAGTGAGCGCCGCCATTGCCGACCGTGACCAGCTCGGCGCCGCGGGCGTGGATCTCTTCCTTGTGGCGGTGCAACTGCACCACCTGCTCACGGCAGAACAGTCACCCGAAATGGCGCACGAAGACGAGCACCGCGGTGCGGCCTTCCCACAGGGTCTCCAGCGGATGGGGCTCCCCGTCGAGGTCCAGCACTGGGAGTTGCGCGACGTCTGAGGGGATCCGGTCCATGGGGACATGCTAATGCGTTCCCCTGGCGTCCGCAGGGCGACGAGATGGCGGTGGCAAGACCTCGCGATGAGGTGCGACGATGGATCAGCGGGGCCCCCGCGAACGATCCACAGCTGGTCGCCTGAGGAGGGCTGCTGTAACTCGACGTGCGAACGGGATGGCGCGCTGCGCCCGCCCGCGCGACCCGTGCGGTCGGTCTCGAGAGGCGCTCGGCGGCCACGAAGACGCGCGCCCAATCACAGGGTCGGGGAAAAAGGTCGCGTTGGACCGCCCGTCGCCCAACCTCTGTGAATCGCCGGGAGGCCAATCAGCTCGAGGGGAGCAAGCGTCAGCGGGCCCCGAAGCGTTTCCATCTAGTACTCAAGCGATATCAATGTAGGCCCGGCCGAGTGCGCAGGTCACGAGCAGGTTGCTCGGGCACGGCACTTGTTATATGTGAACGCCCGTACAGTATCCGGCGTGACGATCTCGCGCAGCGCGTCGCGCTGTTGTTTCGGCCCGCTGCACGCGGCCCGCACGCTCATCTGCGACGAGGGAGGCACTCGTGCAACCACCTCTCGATTCCCCGACGGTCCGCCACATGATCCAGCTCCTGGAGGAGCGCCTTCGAGCTGTCGAGCTCTACGGCGCCGGGGGATGCGCAACCTGCCACGAGGGAGAGGCCCGGGCGTTCCTGGCGCGCCTGCGTCGGTTGATCGGCCCTCCTGGCGACGGGGGTCGCCCCCGCTAGCGGGGCGCATCCGCTCCGACGCGTCGCCCGCCGACAACGGCGGGTCTGCGCCTTCTCGAGCTGAGATGGCGCTCCGCGACCGCACTTTCAGCGGCAAAGCCACAGCGCCACCAGGGCGAGTGCCGCAGGCAGAGCCTGCACATACAGGATCCGCCGTTGGACCGTTGCGGCCCCGTAGGCACCTGCGACCGCGACGCAGACGAGGAAGAAGGAAGCTCGCGCGACGAGTTCCTGCCCCGAAAACAGCGACCAGGATAGGCCGGCGGCGAGGAACCCGTTGTAGAGCCCCTGGTTCCCAGCGAGTTGTGCCGTCGCCTCGGCCTGCTCGGCGGTCATGTGGAACAGGGCCCGGGCGCGCGTGCGCCAGAGAAACATCTCCAGCACGAGGAAGTAGAAGTGGAGAAGCGCCACCAACGCGATGAGGCCGACCGCGATGATCTTCATGTCGCAAGCCTACCGCGAGCGAAGGTGGACTGGGCCGTTCCCGTGTAGGCGCCGGGTTCCACCTCTTGCATAGCGAACGCACGGCGCTTATGCAGTGAGCGCGCGGGAGACGAGCCAACGGCAGGGAGAAGGTCGGCGTCCTATGGCATTTCTGGTTGCCTACGATCCGAGGCAGGCCCAGCCAAACGCGGGGCAAGCGAGCAGGTTCGGCGCGGCGACCTTCCTGTGCCCAGTCTGCGCAGCGTTGCTCTACGACGGTGAAGGCGTGAGTGAGAGCCCGTGCGTACACGTGCTCCTCGCCTACGATGGCTCCGGGGCTATCCGGTACGGTACGCCGGGCGTCCAGGACCTGGTGTCGGAAGCCCTGCAGCACGCAGAGGCGACCGGGGACGACGCGATGGAAGCGCTCCGCGCCCAACTGGGAATGAGCGTTGTTTTTTTCGAGTTGATGGACCAGCCGGCAGGTGTGGACGGCGTCGAGGCCATGACCTTCGTCGTCGACCTCGGTGCCTCTACGACGGCGGGCGCGACGTCTGGCGACGCTACCTAGGCGTCGTCACCAGACCCGTGCTCTAGCTCCGCGATACCTCACCGCGCGCCGCGAGCCCAAGGGTCGCTCTGACCTACCCAACGCGACCCGAATCGAGTGGCCCTCCGCAGGTCCCTGGTCGTGGACGACGTCCTGGAAGTCGGGCGATCGGTGCAACGGATGCTCGCGCGCGAACACGGCGCGGAGGTCACGACCAGCGGAGACGAGGCCCTGGCGCTTGTCGCCGCGCGCCACTTCGACGTCGTCGTCTGCGACGTGATGATGCCCGAGATCGCCGGCCCGGAGCTCCATGAGAAGCTCTCGCGGATCCGACCAGGACTCGCGAGGCGCATGGTGTTCATCACCGGAGGAGCCTTCACCGCCAACGCCGCGGAATTCCTGGCGCGCGTGCCCAACCAGCGACTGGACAAGCCGTTTGGCGTCGCCGAGCTGCGGTCGGCGATCGCCCGCACCCTCAGCGCGTAGCCGGTTCCAACGGTTGCTCAAGCTGCCGCGCGCTCCCGCGGCCTCGACGACCCGCGGTGGGCGGGTTAGCCTGCCCGGGCGCAGTCGACTGGAGGGTTTGCGTGACGCCGCCTCGCGCTTCGAGCCTCGCAACCCGCATAGAGATGGCGGCGCTGGCGGTCGTGCTGGCGGCAGCTCTGGGCTGGATCGGATGGGTGCTGGGGCAGAGAGAGACCTTGCCGCCGCGAGCCATCGTTCTGGCGACTGGTCCCGAGGGAGGCGCCTACGCGGAAGTCGGGGCGCGGTACCGGGCGATCCTGGCCCGCAAGGGCCTCGACGTTCGCCTGCGGGCGACCGAGGGCGACCGGGAGAACCTGGCACTCCTGCAGGACCCGCGCTCCGGGGTCAGCGTCGCTTTCCTGCAGTCGGGTACCACGACGGCAGGGGCATCGCCGGACCTGGAGTCCCTGGGTGCAGTCTTCTACCAGCCCGTCTGGGTCTTCCGCGACGGTTCGAAGACAACGGCCGGGTTCCAGGGGCTCGCGGGCAAGCGGCTCTCCGCCGGCGGAGAGGCGAGCGGAACGAGGTACGCCGTGCTCCGGCTGCTGTCCCTGGCCGGCGTGACTGCGGGGTCGATACGCCTCGTGTCCCTCTCGCCGACAAGTGCCGCCGAGGCGCTCGTGCGAGGCGACGTCGATGCCATGGCCCTTGTGGCGTCGTGGGATTCACCCGTCGTCCGGCGGCTCGTGGCGACGCCGCACGTCGAACTTGACGGGTTCCCGCGAGCGGACGCGTACACCGCACTTGACCCGGCATTCGACAAGCTCGTCCTCCCCATGGGCGTCGGCGACATGGCCAACAACCGCCCGCCGCGCGACGTTCCGCTGCTGGCCTTGAAGGTGAGCCTGGTGGTGCGCGAGAACCTGAACGCCGCCGTCCAGTATCTGTTGCTCGAGGCGGCCTCGGAGGTTCACGCCGCCCCGGGCATCTTCCAGAAGGCGGGGCAGTTCCCCTCGGCCGAAGGCATCGACTTGCCGCTCAGCTCCGACGCCCGCCATTTCTACAAGGCCGGCCGCCCACTTCTCCAGCGCTACTTGCCCTACTTCGCCGCCGTGATCGTGGAGCGGCTCCTGCTTGCCCTATTGCCCGTCTTTGGGCTCCTCATCCCCATGGTCCGGTTCATCCCGGGGGTGTATCGCGCGGTCATGGAGCGCCGGATCGTCAGACTCTACGGAGAGCTGAAAGTATTGGAGGGAGAACTCGAGTCGGGCGTGGCCCTTGGCGATCCGGAACTGGGGCGCCGGCTCGACGATCTCAAGCGTCGCGCCGATCACCTGCACGTGCCCCTGCGCTTCTCCCGAATGGTCTACACGCTGAAGCAGCACATCGAGCTCGTAAAGGGGAGGCTCGCCGGGACGGACCACGGGTGACCCCTCCGAGGCCGGCCGGGCTGCGCCGCCGTCCTCGGATCTAGGAGAGGCCGTCGCCGGGGGGCTGGCGACCGATCCGCGGGCCGCCTCACCGCCTATCGCGTCGCGCGCGGAGGGCCCAGGCGAACGCTGCGGACGCTCTCAGGCCGAGGTCGAGGTCCTCGAGGCCGCCGGGCCCTTCTCGGCGCCATCTGCGGCTCCCGCCCGCGCCCGTCGTCCCGCGACCTTGCGGGCGACGAGGCGCGCCTCGTGCCGGCCTTCTTCGAACCACCCCTCGGTGAGTTCGACCACCTCGAGCCCCTGAGCGAGCCGCCGGCATTCCCCCTCCTCGAGCACGTGTCGCGGACCGGGTCGAGGATGCCGCTCTAGGTTCCTTCGCGTGGCGTGGGCGAAGACGAGCCACCCACCCGGCGAAAGCGCCGATTGGAACGACGAGAAGAGGGGGCGGTGGAGGAAGTAGGTACACACGATGACGTCCCAAGGGCCTGGCGGGAGGGGAGCTGACTCCAGGTCGACCTCGACCGTGCAGAGGGGCACCGCTGCCTCGCGCGACGCGCTCGAGGCGAGGAGGAGCGCGACATCGGACACGTCCGCGAGTGTCACCTCGAGGCCCCGCCGTGCGAGCCAGAGAGAATTTCGGCCCGGCCCGCCAGCGACGTCCAGGGCGCGCCCGCGCCGCGGCAGCACCGAGTCGAGGCCGACGAGGAAGGCGCTCGGGGAGAGAAGGGTGCCGCCCTCCTCGCCATACCTGGCGTTCCATCGCTCCCGGTCCCCGGCGGCCATTCGTCGGTCCCGGAGCCTAGCGCCGATGCCCCTCGCACACCACTCGACCCCTGCCAAGCGGGCCCGCCGGGGTTGGCGCATGCAGCGCCGGACGGCGCGAGGAAGCCCAGCGAAGACTAGAGGCTCAGCTTGTTGAGCACGGTGTTCCAGAAGTCGAGCTTCGGAAGGAGCTCGTCGAGGAGGAAGTCCTCGATGCGGGAGACCACTGCCGCCGGCACGGGGCCAAACGATACCGCGAGCCGATATAGCTTGCCCTGCGGCACGCTCCCGACCACCGACCCGGAGTCGATGAGCAGCTCACCGTCTGGAAGCGCGATGGCGACGTGAATCGGCGAGAAGACGGACGGCGGATCCGCCACCAGCGCCGCGAGGCCGCCGCCGCCGAGGTCGACGGTCGTCGTGTGGCGCGTCCAGCCGCCGACGCGCAGGGTGACCGGGATGGCTCGCTGTAGACGGAGATGGTTCCGGATTCTCTCCCCGCCTGCGAGGGCGGCGTTCTGCTCCGCAGTGCCCTCCCTGAGGAGTGACCCTCGCGCCTTCAGGTACCAGTCCCTCTCGCCGGGGTCGAGAGGGTCGCCGGATCGGGATCGCTGGTGCAGCAGGTCAAGCCGGACAAGCCATTCGCCTCGATCCACGCAAGCCCTCCCGCCCCATTGACGCGCTCCGAGCGCCTATCCCGTCGCGGTCCCGTCTCTCAGGGGCCCGACCTAGCTCAACGCCCGGGTCCGACGCTCGCGCCATCCCGCCCGAGCCGTCGAAGGGATGATGCCACTCGAGGACCCCGTTCGCCAGGTTCCGGTCGCGCGGTCACGGGGTGGCTGGGAGCGTCCGCCGACCGGACCAACGTCGCTCGAGGGGTGCAGATTGGCTTAGCTCCCGACGGCACCGAGCCTGCCGAGCATGCGCACACAGCGCGCGGCACAGACTCTAGCCGAGTCACTGACCGTTGCGAACGCAGTCGTAGGTGAGCGCGACGGTGGAGCCGGCGTCGACGACCTCGAAGTCGCTGACCTGGAGCGCAGCCAGGGAGTGGGGATCGAATCCCCACGTCGGCCCACTTGTGCTGGGTGAAGGCGTCGTCGGCCGCGGTGAGGGCGATGGTGCCGCCGTCGGCGAGGATCATGCCGTACTTCTGCAGCGCCCGCGCCACCACGCGCGCAGCGTCCGACGGCAGGCTCGCGAGGGGGTAGTCCGCACGAAGGCGGAAGCGCGAGCCATACGGTGGAAGGCCGGCCGGCCCGCTGGGAGCGCCCGCGTGCGTAGCCGGGTGCACGTAGACTTTCGCTGCCATTCGCGCGTTCGGCAGGATGAAGCGGACAGCGTGGTCGACGGACCCCGCGGCGACCTCGTCGGCTGTGAAGAGGAGGGCGGCGACGGGGAGGCCGGCCGCGTCCGTGGAGGTGCACTGTTCCCCGCGGATATCGGCGGGGTAGCTCTTGGTGAGGTCCCACACGACCGCGCACATGGTCCCGAGCGCGCCACCCGTGACGTCGGCCTGGTACGCCTCGTACAGCTTCTTCTGCGAGGTGTGGACCACGAGCAGGTGGCAGTCGCCGCCGCCGGTACACGCGTAGCCCGTCTCGCCCTCGACTGCCCCGCCGGCTGGCAGCGGGAACTCAATCCGCTGGTCGCAGTCCGGCAGGTAGTAGCCGGGGGCGGGACTGAACGCCACCATCGGGGTGGAATCCGTCGGCCGTCAGGATCTTCATGGAGAAGTCGATCTGAATCTTCCCGGTGCCCCAGCCTCCGGCGGCTTCGAGGGCCGAGAGCATGGCCGCCGAATTCGGACTCAACTGGGCCGAGTCCACGGCCTGGTTCCATGCATTGGGCGACTGGAACAGGCCGCCGACCGTCGGACCAGTGGCGCCGGAGGCGCCACTCGGCGGGGAGGAGGATCCGCAAGCGGAAAGGGAGAGGCCAAGGAGCGCCAAGGCGATGGTGCGGGAGTGCATGCGCGTTTCCCTCCGGACGCGGGTCAATGCGGTAGGCGCGAACTCTAACCGCCTGGCCCCGTCGCCTTCTATCGCACAGAGGTGAGCGGGTGCGCCGAAGTGCACGCCGAGCCCACCGATTCCCGGCGCTCACCGGGCCGTCCGGAGGGATGGAGGGCGGAGGCAGGCGCGGGGACGTCACTTCCGGCGCGGCGTCGTGGCCGTGCGAAGCCGCACGCGCTGCGCGGCGGGCGCCCCTACGCCAGCGGCAGTTCGACCTCGAAGGAGACGTTCCAGCCGGGCCGGTCCGCGAGCCTAATGGTCCCGCCGTGCTCCTCGGCGACCAGTCGGCAGAGGTAGAGGCCGAGGCCGGCGTTGTGCCACTCGCGCCGGCCCTCTGTGACATGCTTCACGAAGAGCCGGTCGCGCGACGCGATGGGAATGGGCGGGCCGGAGTTGCGCACCGACAGGCGAAGTCGCCCCTCTGCGATCTCCCCAGCGAGTTCGATTCGATCACCTGCGCCGACGTGGCGAGCGGCGTTGGCGAGCAGGTTCTCCACCATCCTTCGGACCATCGATTCGTCGAGCGGCGCCGTCACGGCCGGGGGCGCCTGAACGGCGAGCGCGGCACCGGCGCGCTCGACCACGCGCTCCATCCCGCGGGCGACGGCCCGGAGCAGCGATTCCACCTCCATCGGCCGCAAGTCCGCTTGGAGGCCTTCCTCGATGCGCGAGACGAGCAACAGGTCGTGGATCATGTCCGTCACCCGCTGCAACTCCTCGGTGGCGACGTCGAGTGCCTCCGCGCACGCGGCACTCGGGTTCCTGAGCTCCGCCCGCAGGGCCTCCAAGTTCGCCGAGACCGAAGCGAGAGGATTGCGGAGGTCGTGGACGATCAGGGCGGTCAGGGTTTCCGTCCGTTCCTGGGCAGCGCGCAGGACCTCGTTCACTCGCTCCATCTCGTCGGCGTGGCGCAGCGCCTGCTGGCCGGAAAGAGTTGCCGCGGCCGTTCGAGTCGTCAGGGCGACGAGGCTATTGCCGACGACCGTGATCGCGATCGCGAACGCGAGTAGCGCAGCGGCGATCACGGCCACCTCGAGCCCGGGAAGGCCCGAGCGCCAGAGCACCAACGTTTCGAGCACGCACGATGCCGCGGCAAGCGGCGCGATGACGCGACGCGGCAGCGTGACCGCGGACAGGAGCAGGATGAGCGCGAAGACGCCCATGAACGACCCGGCGACGAGTTCGGGATCGGCCGGCGACCGTTCCACGCCGAGCCAGGCCCCGGCGAGCAGTGCTGCGAAGTCGGAGGCTGCTCCGAGGGCGATCACCGGCTCCGAGGAGTGCCGGCGCAGCAGGAGGAGGACCACGACGCCGAGGGCCAGGTGAGCCAGGCTGATGGTGAACGAGGTGGGGAGGTCGAAGCCTCGCGTCTTGAGTCCGAGCAGAAGGCCTGCTGCAAAGAGGACGGAGAGCAACGCGCGTGCCCCCACGCGGAGCCAGGCCACGGCGTGCGCGTTCGCGGCACGCGCCGAGGCGAGGGCGCGCTCGACGAAGTCGCGGTCGTCCGGAGGCTCGCTCTCTAGGGTGCTGCGCATCCAGTTGTCTCCTCCCGGCCGCCATTCTCGCCTCAGATCGCCTGAAGCGAAAGGACGGGTACCCGGTTGACCCGGAGGGCGAGCATGCGGCAGGGTTTGCTCGTGGCGCTCCCTCCCGGCACACGCGTGTGCATCGTCGACGACGACCCGGCCTTCCTGCGTACGTTGGAGACGTTCCTGCGGGGCGTCGGGCTGGAGGTCGAGGCGTACCGGTCGGCACCTGCGTTTCTCGCTCGGCCGGCCGAGAATCCCCCCGCCTGCTTGATCCTCGACCTGGACATGCCCGATCTTTCCGGGCTCGAGCTGCAGGAAGCGCTCGGCCGCTCCGGCGTCGGGCCCCCGGTCGTGTTCGTGAGCGGAGCGGCCGACGTGCCGTCGAGCGTGAAGGCGATGCGCGGCGGGGCTGTCGACTTCCTCACAAAGCCATTCCCTCGCCAGGATCTCCTCCTGGCGATCGAGGAGGCAGTGGCGCGGGAGGCGCGCGAGCGGGCCGAGCGCGACGAGATCGCAAGGCTCACCGCCCTGCTAGGGAAGCTCACTGCCCGCGAGCGCCAGGTTTGCGACCTCGTTGCCCAAGGCCTCCCCAACAAGCAGGTCGGTGCACTGCTCGGCACCACGGAAAACACGGTCAAGATCCACCGCAGCCGGGCCATGAGGAAGCTGGGGGTGGGTTCGCTCCCGGAACTCGTGCGGATTCTCGACCGGGTGCGGAAGCCACCCACTGGGGATTCGGCCACCTAAGCGGTGACCGGGCGCCCCGGGGCGCCACCGTCCTGCGGACGCGCTCAGGGCGGGCCTGCGGCTGTGGCGACGCCGGCGCGTGCTCCGGCGAGGCTCTTGGTCGCGGAGGCCTCGGTCACGCCGGCCGGGCAAAGAAGACGGCCGTCGCCCGCGAGAGCGACGGCCGTGCTGGTGCTTGCGGGGTTGTCGCGCCGGGCCTACTGGTCGACACCCGCGACGTCATCCGGGGCCGAAGAGGCCCTTGCACAGGCCGCGTCGAGCCGTGGCTCGCCCTTGTGGCGGCCCGCTGTCAACGGTCCCCACCCCGAGTCGCGAGGTCGGCGTTCACAAGGCCGTTGCCGGTGAATCGACTGTACGGCTGGGACGGGGCGGCGAACACCGTCGACGTGAACGACTTCCCGTTGTCGAGCGTCACCGTGATGTCGAGCCCGCGGAAGCGATCCGGGTCCTCCTGTACGGATCCCTGGAGGGGGTTGAAGACGGACATGCCGTACCGGAACGATGCGCCGGCGCCGAAGGCTCCGGGTGTGAACGAGACCATCCAGGTGGTGGGGCTCGTCCGGACGGCCGAGATGTCCGTCGGGGAGACGCCGTTCGCCTCTCCCACGCTAAACCGGTTCGGGTTGGCGCTGAAGTTGAGTCCGATGCCGGTCGCATCGAACGTGACCGACTGCACCGTCCGGGACGTGAACGGCTGAACGGCAAGCCCGAAATATCGGTCCCAGCGAGTCCAGTCGCCTCTTGCGCCGAAGGCGACCGGTCCGGCGAAGGCAGCGCTCCAACTGCGGTCGTCTGGCACGGGGATGGGCGTCGCCGTCCGTCCCAGAAGACGGTACAGGCGCTCGGGGCGGAGGCTGCGCGGGCCGCCGGCAGCCTCGAGCGCCAGGGCCGCCACGGCGGCAGCGTTCGGCGCGGCGGCACTCGTGCCGAAGAAGTTCGGCAAGCCATTGCCGTCCGTGTCGAAGCCGAAGAACGTGGTGTCCACGCCATCTGCGGCGGTCAGCTGCGGCGTGTGGCGCACGTCGGGGGAGGCGAGGCGGTCGCCGTTCTCGTCCAGGTAGATCGTGGTCGGGCCGGACGCGCTAAAATCCTCTGGGAACGTGGGGATGGCGTAATAGGTGGCGGCGACGGCCTGTCCGCCCCTGGCTGCCGCGTGACCCCAGATCGAAGGTGCCGACTGCCGTTGGCTGACGCCGAGCCCGTTTACGTTCACGTACTTGATGTGGCGTGCAGGGCCGCCGTTCACGTTGCCGATCACGATCTGGTAGTCGCTGGCGTTGGCGCCGCCGTGAATCTCGCCCGGAAACGGTGGCAGGATCACGTACTCGAACGGCGCGTCGGTCGCGGTGTTGTCATCGGTTGTATAAAAACCGGGAAAGGCGGCGCTTGCCGGGTCCATCCAGTTCCCGTCGGCGTCGAAGACGTAGATGTTGAAGTCCGTCTTCACCTTGTGCTGGAAGAACGGCTCGTCCCACTGGAAGCTGATCTGGTTCGTCGTGGCGGAGGTGAAGCGCTGGGAGATGGCGGGCCAGCCGTAATCTCCGAACGCGTGCAGCGTCTGCGGCCGGATCCCGGCTGGGATCTGATCCAGCTTCAGGTTGGAGCCGCCCCTGGCGACGACTTTCTCTGCCTCGGCGAAGGAAATCGGTCTGTAGATTGCCTCGTAGGCCTCGAGGCCGTTGTTGCCCGCTGACGAGAAATACGCTGCCCCGTCCCTTGCCACGGCGTCCACGGCCTGGGCCAGAATGCCGTCGGAATACATGGGCTCGTCGAAGTAGATGACGTCGTCGACGATCACATCGGCATGGAACTGGCTCCGCAGCGCGACGATGTTGTTCGCGAAGGACACCTCGCCGTGGAAGGCCGTCGCGAAGGCCAGCTGGGCGCCGGGGGCGACGTCGTGAACGAGTTGCAGCATGGCTCGCCCCTCGTCGGTTCCGGGGCCGTCGTTAACGGTATCGATCTCGTCGAGGACGGTGACGCCGGCCGGAAGGTCGCCGCTCGCGACGTCGTCCGCGGCGTGCGTCGCGCAGGTGGTACACGCGTCGTAGCTGTCCGAGAGCGCGCCGAGCCGAATGCCCCTTCCGTCGACGCCGCGCGCCTGGGCGACGTCAGCCTTCTCGAGCGCCACGGCCTGGCTCTGGACGGAGCCCGCGTTGCTCCGGGGCTTCAGCGTCGCGTGAACGGAGGCGACGCCAGCGACCTTTGCGGCAGCCCGAGCCGCATACAGCGGCAGGTAGCCCTCGATGAGCTGGGGGTTGATGACGCTCACCGACGTGAGCCGGAATCCGCTTGCGGAGAGCTCGGGGAGGACCTGGTCAGCCGTCATGCCTGGCGCTAACTGCACCTTGACGAGCGGCTCACCCGCGGCACTGGAGATATGCAAGGCGAGAGCGTCGTTGAGGCGCTGGACGTCGCCGTTGTCCCACGCGGCCAGCAGTTGCTGCATGCCGCCCCCGAGCGCTCCCGGAGCGGCCTCTGCGATGCCCGATGCGGTCAACAGGAGTGCGGCAAGGCCGAGGGCCGCCTTGCGACCAAGCTGCGACATGGGTTCTCTCCTTGGATAAAGGGTCTGTGCTCCACCATTGGCGAAGAGTCACAACACATCCGCAGAACGTCAGGGCTTACCCGGTCCCCCCGAGCAGGGCGAGTGCCCATCGGGGTGTCACGGAACGATACCCTCGCCATGGGTTCAGGTGATTCGGTGTCCCGTGTCGGCGCTCGACCGGGGTCGGTCTCCTCCTCCTCACGAGAAGCGCTTCTCCGGCGCCTCTCGCGGTAGGGGATTGCGAGGACTCCCCGAGGGGGTCTTCCCCCGAGGGCAGCAGCGGCCCTATGGGTTCCGACCGCGGTCGCGAAGGGGGCGGAGATGATCTCGCCGGCCGAGCGCAGGAAGAAGATGAAGGCGGTGATCCAGGTTGCGAGCGGCAACTTCCTGGAGATGTACGACTTCATGGTCTTCGGGTACTACGCGTCGGCCATCGCGCGAGCCTACTTCCCTAGTCACAGCGAGTTCGCGTCCCTGATGCTGTCGCTCATGACGTTCGGTGCCGGGTTCCTGATGCGGCCGCTCGGCGCCGTCGTCCTCGGCGCCTACATCGACCATCATGGGCGGCGACGCGGGCTGATCGTGACCTTGGCGCTCATGTCTGTCGGGACGCTGTCCATCGCCGTTGTGCCGGGGTACGAGAAGCTCGGCCTCATCGCGCCGGTGCTCGTGGTGCTCGGTCGACTCCTCCAGGGATTCTCTGCCGGGGCCGAGCTGGGCGGCGTCTCGGTCTACCTCTCCGAGATCGCGACCCCCGGGCACAAGGGTTTCTACGTCAGCTGGCAGTCCGCGAGCCAGCAGGTGGCGGTCATCTTCGCCGCGCTGCTCGGCGTGGTTCTCAGCCGGGCGCTCGCCCCCGAGCAGATGACCGACTGGGGGTGGCGCGTGCCGCTCCTCGTGGGCTGCACGATCGTCCCTCTTCTGTTTCTCCTCCGGCGGTCGCTCCAGGAGACCGAGGAATTCCTGGCCCGGACGCGGCGGCCGCCGGTTCGGGAAATCCTGCAGTCGATGTTGCGGAGCTGGAGGATCGTGCTCCTCGGCGTGATGCTCGTGACGATGACCACCGTGTCGTTCTACACCATCACCGCATACACTCCGACCTACGGGCGCGAGGTCCTACACCTCGGGAGCGTCGACAGCCTCGTCGTGACGCTGTGCGTGGGGCTCTCGAACCTCTTCTGGCTCCCGGTGATGGGGGCGCTCTCCGATCGGGTGGGAAGGCGTCCCCTGCTCGCGGCCTGCACGGTGGTGGCGCTCCTCACGGCCTACCCGACCATGGCCTGGCTCGTGGACGCCCCGTCCTTTGGGCGGCTCCTCGCGGTGGAGCTGTGGCTCTCGTTCCTCTACGGGAGCTACAACGGCGCCATGGTGGTGTTCCTCACCGAGATGATGCCCGTGGAGGTGAGGACGGCAGGCTTCTCCCTCGCCTACAGCCTCGCAACCGCCGTCTTCGGCGGCTTCACGCCGGCCATCAGCACCTGGCTCATCCACCAGACCGGCAACCGTGCCATGCCGGGGGCCTGGGTGTCGGTTGCCGCCGCCTGCGGTCTGGCCGCAACGATCCTGACGCCACCGAGCGGGCGCAACGTGCAGGTGGCGAAGCCTGCGAGTCCCGTGTAGACGTGCGCGGGCCGCCGGGCGCCGCCGCGATGGCCGCGGGCCGGGCGACTGAAGTACAAGGAGAGCCATGGCCGTTCGCAGAGAGACCTTCGCCGTCCACACCTACGAGGTGGATGCGTTCCAGGCCCTCGCCGCACCGGCGCTCGCAGGCTACCTGCAGGAGGTGGCGGGTCTCCACGCTGCGGAAATGGGGTGTGGCATCGACACGCTGAAGGGACGCGGGCTCACCTGGGTGCTCTCGCGGCAGCGAATCGAGATTGGCGCGCCGGCGTCGCTCGGCGACACCCTCGAGGTCGCGACCTGGCCAGTTGGCGTGGACCGGCTCTTCGCGCTTCGGGACTTCGAGGTCACGAAGCAGGGCGGAGAGCGGGTCGCTCGGGCGAGCACCCAATGGCTGGTGATGGACCTCGCGAAGCGGCGGCCGGTGCGGCCGGACAGGGTACTCGCTCCCGAGTACCTCCCGCCCCAAGCGCAGCTGTTGCCGCCATCGCCGGAGATCCCGCCCTTGGAGTCACCCGACGCCGAGCGCGGCTTCCGGATTCGGTACGCGGACATCGATCACAACCTGCACGTCACCAACACCACCTACCTCGGGTGGGCCCTGGAGTCGGTCCCGCAGGAGACGTGGCGGGATTCGGCGCCTCGCCTCGGCGGAGGTCCACTTCCTCGCCGAGTGCGTCCAGGGGAGCCGCATTCTCTCGCGAATCCGCGGGCTATCCGGCGAGGATTTCCTCCACGCCATCCTCCGTGAGGAGGACGGCAAGGAGCTCGCCAGGCTGGCCACGCGATGGGAGCCGCGGTCCCCTGGCGGCGGGAAGCGCACGCTCTAGCGGGCGTGCCCGAGACCCCGGAGCGGGGCGCCGCTATACGGCCTGCGCCGACGATGCCGGCTCTTCCGCGTCCGGGACGGCAACGGGTCCCCGCGCCTCGCCCCGGTGGTCGCGGGCGATGAGAAGGTAGATCGCCGGCACGAAAAAGAGCGTGAACGCGGTCCCGACGGTCATGCCGGACACGAGCACGAGACCGATGCTCTTTCGAGCGGCGGCTCCGGGTCCGGAGACGAGGGTGAGGGGAAAGTGGCCGAAGACCGTGGCCGCGCTCGTCATGAGGATGGGACGAAGGCGGGTGACCGCCGCTTGGCGCACGGCCGCGACCTTGGAGAGGCCCTCGACTTGCAGTTGATTCGCGAACTGCACGATGAGGATGCCGTTCTTGGCGATGAGGCCCACCAGGGTCACGAGGCCCACCTGCGAGTAGATGTTGAGCGTCGTCGTCCAGCCGTCCGTGAAGAACGGGATGTTGGGATTCGGCATCTTGAGGAACGCGAATGCCAGGGCGCCGAACATCGCGAGCGGCACCGACCCCGCCAGGATGACGAACGGGTCCCGGAAGCTGTTGAACTGCGCCGACAGCACCAGGAAGATGAGGACGATCGAGAGCAGGAAGGAGGGAAGGAACTTGCTCCCCTCGGTGCGCAGCTGGCGCGACTCGCCCGTGTAGTCGATGGTGTAGCCCTTGGGTAGGATGCTCGCCGCCTCGTCCTCCAGGTAGCGCAGGGACTCGTCGAGCGGCCGGATGGCGACGCCGCTGATCTTCACCGCGTTCAGCTGCTGGAACCGGTTGAGCGACCGCGGAGTCACCGAGTTGCGGATGGTGGCGATGGCATCGAGCGCGATGAGCTGCCCGTTCGGGCCGGAGACGTAGATGTCCTTCAGCTGCTCGGGATTCAGGCGCTCGGCGCGCAGCACCTGCGGAATCACCTTGTAGCTCCGGCCCCCGACGCTGAAGCGGTTGACGAAGTTCCCGCCCACGGCGGCGGCGAGGTCCTGGCCCACCGATTGGAGGTTCAGGCCGAGCTGCGCCACCTTCTCGCGGTCAATCTCGATCTCCGCCTCGGGCTGGTCGATCTTCACGTCGATGAGGGGCGGGAAGGCGAAGAAGCCGCTTCGAGCCGCCTTCTCCTGGAGCTTCTGCGCGAAGCCGAGGACCTCGCTTGTCTCCGCCGTCGAGGCCACGACGAACTCGACGGGGAATTGACCGCCTCCGGGCAGCGCGGGGGGAAGGATGGGGAAGGTCTGGATGCCCGGGATGGCGGACACCTTGGCCTGGACCTCGGGGAGGATCTGGAACGCGGTCCTCTTGCGCGCGTCCCACGGCTTCAGGACCATGCCCCAGAAGCCGTTGTTCGGGAAGGTGATCTGGAACGTGTAGGCCGTCTCCGGGATGGCCATGATGGTGCTGTTGACGACGCGCGTCGACTGGATCACCTGGTCGAGGGTCGAGTTGGAGGGGGTGTTCACGACGCCGAAGATGACTCCCTGATCCTCCGCCGGTGCGAGTTCCTTCGGCGCCTGCATGAACATGACGACGGCGAGTAGGCTCACCGCAATCCAGGTGGCGTATATGACTCCGCGGGCCTTGAACGAGACGTCGAGGTGCCTGCCGTAGGTCACCTTGATCCGCTCGAAGGTCCGGTTGACGAAGCCCGACATCCCCTTGTCCTCGTGCCCTGGCCTGATGAGGTTCGCCGACATCACGGGCGACAGCGTGAGCGCGACGACTCCGGAGATGGTGACGGCGCCCGCGAGGGTCAGGGCGAACTCCCGGAAGAGGGAGCCAGTGAGGCCGCCCTGAAAGGCGACCGGGACGTAGACGGCCGCGAGCACGATCGTCATCGAGATGATGGGGCCCACGAGTTCGCGTGCACCCCGAAGCGCCGCCTCGAGCGGCGCCTGCCCCTCTCGAACGTGGCGCTCTACGTTCTCGACGACCACGATGGCGTCGTCGACCACGAGGCCGACGGACAGGACGATGGCGAGCAGCGTCAACAGGTTGATGGTGAACCCGAACGTTTGCATCAGGAACACCGCGCCGATGAGCGAGACCGGGATGGCGACCACCGGAACGAGCACCGTCCGGAACGATCCCAGGAACAGGAAGATCACGAGGACGACGATGAGGAGCGTCTCGGCGAGCGTCTCGATCACCTCGTCGATGGCGTTCTGGATGTAGGACGTTCCGTCGTAGGCGATCCGGGCCTGGATCTGCTCGGGCAACTCCTTCTGGAGGGAGTTCATCTCCGTGCGAACCCGCTTGATCACGTCGAGCGAGTTCGCCGTGGGCAGTGCCCAGACGCCGATGAATACGGCGGTTTGGCCGCTGAAGTTCACGGCGGCGTCGTAGTCCTCCGCGCCCAGCGCAATGTCGGCCACGTCGCCGAGGCGCACCGTCGCGCCGTCCTTCTGGCGCACCACGAGGCGCCGGAACTCCTCCACAGAGCGGAGGTCGGTGTTGGCGGTCAGGTTGACCTGGACGAGCGCCCCCTTGGTCTGGCCGACCGCAGACAGGTAGTTGTTGGCCGCGAGCGCCTGGCGAACCTGGGCCGGGCTGACGTTCAGGGCTGCCAACTGGTCCGGCTTGAGCCAGATCCGCATGGCAAAGGTCCTGCCGCCGAGGATGTCGGCCCGCTGGACGCCGTCGACCGCCGAGAGGCGGGGCTGCACCACCCGCACGAGGTAATCGGTGATCTCGTTCTGCTTCAGGAACTCCGAGGAGAAGCTCAGGTAGGCGGAGGCGAACTGGCTTTCCGCCGACTCGATGTTGATGACCGGGACCTCCGCCTCCGGGGGGAGATCGCCGCGAACTTGGTCCACCTTGGAGGCGACCTCGGCGAGCGCCTTGGTGGCGTCGTGGTTCAGGCGAAGCCGCGCGCGGATGATGGAGACGTTCTGCTTGCTCTCCGACTCGATGTAGTCGATCCCGTCGGCAGCTGCGATGACCCGCTCGAGCGGCGTCGTGATGAAGCCCCGAACGAGCGCGGCGTTCGCACCGACGTATACGGTCGTGACCGTGATGGCGGCGTTCTCGCTGCGCGGGTACTGACGGACGGTGAGCGAGCGGATCGCCTGGATACCGGCGATCACGATGATGATGTTCACGACGATCGCGATGACGGGGCGTCGGATGAAGAGGTCGGTGAACTTCATTTGCGGGCCTCGCTGCGCGTCAGTTCTCGGTCGGCTTCGGGGCCATCTCGGCATTCGGGGCCAAGTCGTTCTTGGCGACCACCGCGATGCCGTTGCGGAGCTTGAACGCTCCGCTGCTCACTACCACCTCGCCGGCCTTTAGGCCCGATTCGACCGCAACCAGGTCACCGCGTCGCTCGCCGAGGCGGACGAAGCGCTGGCGAGCGACGGTCTTCGCCTTGCCGCTCCCGTCCTTCGATTCCTCGAGGACGAACACCGAATCCCCGTAGGGCGCGAAGATCACCGATGTCGCTGGGATGACGAGCACCGGCCGCTTGTCCGAGGTGACCACCTCGACGTTGGCGAACATCCCGGCGCGCAGGCGTCCGTCGGCATTGGGGATCGTGGCCCGGACTCGAACGTTTCGCGTCGCCACGTCGACCTCGGAGTTGACCGCGCTCACCGTCCCCTCCCAGGCGGAGCCCGGGAAGACGTCGGTCCGGACGTGAACCTTCTGGCCCTGCTTCAGGTCGGCGAGCGCTTGCTGCGGGAGAGAAAACTCCACGTAGATAGGGCTCACCGACTGGACGGTGGCGACGGGCGCGCCTGGCGACAGGACTTGGCCCAGCTCCACCTGCCTGATGGCGATGCGGCCGTCGAAGGGCGCCCGGATGATCTTCTTGGAGATTGTCGCCTGCAGGTTGGCGACGTTTGCCTGGGCTTGCTTGAAGTGCGCTTCGGCCGCATCGAGCTCCGCTGGCGTGTTGGCCTCCCCCTGGCGCAGCGCGCCTGCCCTCTCGAGGCTGATCTTCGCCAGGGTGGCGTCGGCCTCCGCGGCGGCGAGCTGCGCGTCCTCGGCAGAGGTGTCCAGCCGGACGAGGACCTCCCCCTGCCTCACGAAAGCACCGGAGTCGAACCCGATGTAGCGCACCTGCCCGGTGAGCTCGGCGGTCAGGGTCACCCCGTGGACGGCGACGAGCGTGCCGATCGCCCCGCGGCTTGGCTGCCACTCGGACGACTCCACGGGAGCGGTCGTGACCGATTCGGGAGGTGGGACGAACGTCTTGCCGGCGTTGATCATCTTCATGATCTGGCCGGCCTTCACGCCGACCAGGGCGCCAACCACGACCAGGAGGCCGAGGAGAACGCCGATCCAGAGCTTGGTTCGGGTCTTCATTGCGGCGAGTCATAGGACGAAACGGGCCGCGATGCAGGCGAAAACTCCGGAGGCTAGAGACGAGGCGCTACCCGGGCGGGGGTGGCGGGCGGTTGTCTGCGGAGGCGGCGCGTCTCACGGGGACGAGTCGCGTCCGTCAATCGCCCTTCCGACCGTCACGTCCCAGGTGAACCCCAGCCGGACTTCGTACACCGGGTCCGCGCCCGTTCGCGCTGCCCGGAGGGCGGCATCGAAGGACAGGGTCTCGCTCGCGCGCCAGATGGCGCCCGCCAGCATGGACACCGTCGTAGCAGCGCCGCGCTGGGCCTCGACGTAGGCCTCCGCGACGGGGCGGACCTCCCACGCGTCGGGGCCTTCGACGATGAGACCGCCGAAGACCCCGAGTGCGTGCGCACGCGTCCAGGCGATCGATCCGTTGAGGTGCAGCGCGATCGCGGGCCACATCTGCGAGACGATGCCGGTCGCCTGCACTCCCGCGCCCGGTTGCGCGTTCACCGTGGGCAGCAGCGCGCCGAACTCCGTTGCGACGCTCGGCCCGTCCTGCCCCTGAAGGCTCCCCTGGCGCAACACGACCTTGAGGAACAGGTCGGTGTCGTCGATGGCGTAGCCAGGCGTGGGGGACGCGGCGCCCAGCGCGGCGAGGCCCCTGCCCTCGAGCACGAGTTCCCAGTTCATTGCGAACCCCCAGTTGAGCACGAGGGCGGGCACGACGAGGATGTTGTCGCCCGCGGGCCGAAGGTAGCCGACCGGTCCGAACTCGATCTCCAACTCGCCTGTGCGGGAAACGGCCGCGTCGGTGGAATCGAATGGCCGGTAGCCGAGCGCGACCGCCGGCCACGCGCACGCGAGCACGAGCAGCCAGGCCGACAGGTATCGTGCGGCCCGCGACGAGCTCAGGCGTCGCACCGGCGCGAACGGCTTCCCCGCCAGCCCTGGAGGCGATCCTTCACCTCTTGGAACTTACTTCGCGCGGGCGAGTTTGAACACCATCGTGTTCATCGCGTTGCCGTCCACGAACGTCCACTCCTGGACGTGGTGGGTGCCGTCCACGATCGAGAGGACCAGGCGCTGCATGTGACCCGGGTGCGCCCGGAGGTTGGTGCCGTCTGCAAACTCGAAGGTGAGCTTCCCGGGCTCCGCCGGGAGCACGGCCCGCATGCGCGGCTGGTTCATCCCCGAGCAGTAGTGCGTGGCGACGAGGCCGTCGTCGTCCCGATGGAACATCGTGACCATCTCGTGGGGCGTGCCGGGGTCCGTGACGAGCATCACGGCCGACCCGGCCGAGACGACGCGGATGGAGGCCTGGGTCGGGAGCGCCTTGCCCACGCCGGACTCTTGCGCGCTGCCCTGCCACTCTCCGGCGAGCGCCTTGACCCGCTCGAACTCGGGGCTCGGCTTGTCCGGGGCGGGCGCCGGCTCACCGGCGGAAAGCGGCACCGGGAGGGCCGCGATGAGGATCAGCGCGAGAGCGGGTCGCCACATGGCAGGGAACCTCCCGGGATGCCGCGTCGGTTCGTCTATATCCGGCCCGGCCGGCGCCCGCACGCGCGTGGCTCTCCCGAGGGAGGGCGCGCCCCAGGTGCACCTGGATGGGTCCCTGGCGACGCCGAATCGGGCAGAAAGCGCGAGGTGGGATCGAGCCCAGGGGAGCCGCGGCAAGCGGGACCCGCTCTCTCCGATCACCTTGCATCTCGAGGGATGCTACCGTGTGCGAGTGGCGCCCGCGCCGATGTCAACCGACGGACCGGCGTCGCGGGAGGGGCGGGCATGAAAGCAGGCCTCGTCGGCTACGCGCAGTCGGGCAAGACCACGCTCTTCAACGCGCTCACGGGCCTCCACCGGGGCGGGCCGTCCGCCCGAGGGCAGGTGAACCTCGGCGCCATCAAGGTGCCGGACCCGCGGGTGGACGCGCTCTCGGCCATCTTCAAGCCGAAGAAGACCACGTATGCCGAGATGCGCTTCGTCGACGTGCCGGGCCCCGCTGGCAAGGGATCCGGTCTCGACGCCGACGCCCTGCGTGCGCTCGCGGAGGTGGACGCCTTCTGCCTTGTGGTCCGGGGCTTCGAGGGGGCGAACGGGCACGCCGACCCCGCGCGAGAGCTCGTCGACTTCGACGCGGAGCTGGTACTCCACGATCTTGCCGTGGTCGAGAAGCGCCTTGACCGCCTGCGCAAGGAACACGGCCGCGGCAGCGGCGAGTACCACGAGCTCGAGCGCGTCCACGCTCACCTCGACGCCGGAAACCCACTGCGCACGATGAGCTGGAGCGCTGCCGAGGAAAGCGAGCTGGCCCACTTCGGGTTCCTCTCGCGCCGGCCGCTGCTCGCCGTCGTGAATGTCCCGGAGGGGGCGGTGGCGGCTCCAACCCCCGCCCCCGTGGAAGCCGCCGCAGGGGAGCGCCACGCGGAAGTGCTGTCACTCTGTGCCGAGGTGGAGGCGGAGATCGCGCAGATCGATCCCGGCGAGCAGCCCGAGTTCCTCCAGTCGCTCGGCCTCTCCGAGCCCGCGCGGGCGCGATTCGTGCGCGCCGCCTACCACCTGCTCGACCTGATCTCGTACTTCACCGTGGGAGAGGACGAGGTTCGCGCATGGACGATCCGGAGGGGTGACCGGGCGCCGAGGGCTGCCGGGCGCATCCACTCCGATCTCGAGCGGGGCTTCATCCGGGCGGAGGTGCTCCACTACGACGACTTCATCGCGCTGGGCAGTGAGTCGAAGGCGCGACACGAAGGGAAGCTGCGGCTGGAAGGCAAGGAGTACGTGGTGAAGGACGGGGACATCCTCAACATCCGATTCTCGCCCTGACGGGCTGGGACCCGCCCCGCGGCTCGCGCAGATACCCCGCGACCTCCGAGAGCCTTCAGGGATCGGCCGCGCGAACAGGTCCCGCCGCGCCACGTTCCGCACCGGCGCCGGTCTTGAGGAAATACTCTCCGGCCGGCGAGGTCCGGATGCGGGAGATGTCGAGGAACGAGGTGACTGCGCGGAGGATGCGGCCCATGTGGAGAGCCAGCTCGATCGGGCCGCCCGCTCCGAAGAAGAGGAACGGGTTCGTGACGTGACGCGGTGAAGGCCAGCACTCGACCACGATGCCCGCGAAGGGCGGGGCGTCCGGCGTCACCGCCTCCAGCACGAGGTTGCGGACGTAGCGAGTGCGGGGCTGAATGGCCTCCGAGACGGGCGACATCGTTTCGTGCCAGCGACGCAGCCACTCGCCGGGGTCGAGGCGCGCTGGTCGCTCGAGAAGGCTCACGAGCGCGAGCCCCGGGGACCGCTCGCCGTCGGGCCAGAAGCGGGGCCCGGCGTGGGGGTTGCCGCCGTATTCCCGGTAGACCGACTCCTCGACGCGGTAGCCGGCGACGTCGAAGGGGGCCTCGCGAAGCGCGCGCTCGAAGGGTGTCGGTGAACGGGAGGCATCGAGCCAGACCTCCGCCGTGGCGCAGATTGGTTGCCCGCCCGGGCGAAACGGCGACGGCGAGCGAATGTGGGACTCGGGGTCGCTCACATAGACGACGAGGCGTTCCGGGCTGAGGTCGAGAAGCCGGGGCGCGCACTCGCGCAGCACGAGGTCGCGGGCCGCGCCAGGGTCCGAGAGGACGGGCGCCCCGCGGCTTCCCCAGAGGGCGTACACGAACTTCGAGGTCTGCAAGCGCTCTCCTACGGCAACGGGACGCGGCGGCCGACGGAGCTTATCGCGCGTGCCCGGCACCCCGCATCTGGGTGCGCAGCACTGGCACTGAGCCTTCATCCCGGGTCCGCCGCGCTGGGCGGTCCGGGAGAGGAGGCTAGGCCGCCAGGCGACGAACGGTGCTGAGGACGTCGTCGAGGACGAATGGCTTCGGGAGGACCGCCGCCACGTCGAGCCCGTCGCCGAAGCCCGACATGACCACTACGGGGACCAACGCGAGGCCAGGATCCCGGGACTGCTCTGCCCGGAACTGCCAACCGGTCATGACGGGCATCATCAGGTCGAGCAGGATGACATCGGGCGGGTGTCGCCGAGCTTCCTTGAGCGCCTGTCGTCCGTTGGCTGCGGCCGAGACCCGGTAGCCCTCGAGCGCGAAGAGGTCGACGAGGACCTCCCGCATGTCTCTGTCGTCCTCGACGATGAGCACTCGCTTTGCCGGGGACGTCACCCGGTGGAACTCGGGCATGGCGTTCATGCGCCGGAGCCTAGGCGCGTTGGCCTCTGAGCGCCAAGTACCACAAAGGTGGCCCACGGGGTCCCCGGACACCCACACCTTCGCGGCGCTGGTCGAGGCGCGAGCCTTCGGATAGTGCCTCGGCAGTACCCAACCACCCGGCAACCCGGCACTCGAGACGCTCACCGCATGCCAAGCCACGCACGGAAGGTCATGGTCGTCGATGACGAGGGCTCGACGCGAACCCTCGTGGCCCGGGTGCTCGAGGACCTTGGCTTGGAGGCTTGCCCAGCTGCGGATGGGCCGGCGGCGCTTGCGCTCCTGAAGGGCGGACTGCGCCCTCGCCTGGCGCTCATCGACCTCATGATGCCGCAGATGAGCGGAGTGGAACTGCTCGGGCGCGTGCGCGAAGACCCGGACGCGAGCATCGCCCGCACCCCGGTCGTCGTGATGACCGCCGTGTACCAAAACGTCGACTCGGTCGTGCGCCCCCACTCGGTGGACGGCTTCCTGGTGAAACCGTTCCGGCTCGCCGACCTCCGCGCGACCGTGCTGCGCTTCTGCGAACCGGGCCGGGGCCGCGCACCGGCGGCCTGATCTGGGGCGCGGCGACGCGGCCTGGCTCGTCCGAGGAAGCCTGCGCGCAGGCGCGCTCGTGACGACCGCCGCCCTCCGTGGCGTCGACGACCGACCCTGTGGCCCCCCTCGCTAAGGCTGCCCGCCGACCCCCGGCCGATATCGCCGACGGGAGAACCGGGGACCTGAACCGGCGGGCCCCGCCGTCGCGCGACGCCGTTCACCTCGCCGGGCGTCCCGGCCCAGTTGCACCGGCAGCGGGCGATCGGTAGAACCCGGCCGGCGGGCGCCGCGGTCGAGGGCGCGATCCAGGCTGGTTGCTCGCGACCCCCGGGACCTCTTCCGGTAACCTGTCGGCCGCGGAGGCGCCCGGGGGCGCCGGCGCGGGTCCCGGTCGGTGCGGGGCAAGACGAGGAGCGGGTACCAGGATGGCGACGCCGACGAAGTCTGACCGGCCGGACCTTGCATCGCTGCGAATCGAGGACGGCCAGCGGCAGGGCGACCGGTCGGGCCGGCGCGCGGGCTGGGCGGCCGCTGCGGCGGTCGCTGCCATCGTGATCCTTGGGGCCGTCTTCGTCCTTAGACCCAGGGCCCCGCAGGTCGAGGTGGCCGTGGCCCAGGAGGGGGCGGCCGGGCGCCCAGCGCTCCTCAACGCCAGCGGCTACGTGACGCCGCGGCGCAAGGCCACCATCGCCTCCAAAGTCACCGGCCGCGTCACCGGCGTCTTCTTCGACGAGGGCATGCACGTGAAGAGGGATCAGGTCCTCGCCACGCTGGACGATTCCGATGCGCGACTCGCTCTCGAATCGGCCAAGGCAGCGCGCGACGCGACCCAGGCCACCATTGCGGACCTCGACGTCCAGCTCGCCAACGCGGAGCTTGAGCTCCGCAGGACCCTCCAGCTCGAGGCCGACGGTTCCCAGAGCCGGCAAGCGCTCGACAACGCGCGCACTGCCGTCGACAGCCTGAAGGCGCGGATCACGCTTGTGAAGAGGCAGGTGACTGCCGCCGACGCCCGTGTGCGGGAAGCGCAGCTAGCGGTCGAAAACTGCGTCATTCGCGCGCCGTTCGAGGGAATCGTGGTCTCCAAGGACGCCCAGGTGGGCGAGATGGTCTCCCCTGTCTCCGCCGGCGGTGGCTTCACCCGCACCGGGATCGCTACCGTGGTCGACATGCAGTCGCTCGAGATCGAGGTCGACGTCAACGAGGCCTACATCGCGCGGGTCGTCCCAGACCAGCCGGTGACGGCCGTCCTCGATGCCTATCCCGACTGGTCGATCCCCGGGCACGTTCGGACCGTCATTCCCACGGCCGACCGGCAGAAGGCGACCGTGAAGGTTCGCATCGCCTTCCAGGACCTTGACCCGCGCATCCTGCCGGACATGGGGGTGAAGGTGACCTTCCTCGGCGACGAGCCCCTGAAGAAGGGCGGCCGGGCGGCGTCGGGGGCGCTCGTCCCCGCCGACGCGGTTCGAGACGATGGAGCGAAGATCGTGTTCCTGGTCAAGGACGACCGCGTCGAGCGGCGAGCGGTGACGCTCGATGGCAGCCGCGGCGCGGACGCACTCGTCACGGCCGGAGTCTCGCCGGGAGACAGGGTCGTCGTGAAGGGGCCTGCGGACCTCCACGACGGCCAGGCCGTCGCCGTGAAGAAATAGGAGGGCAAGCAATGGTTCGAGTGGACGGGAGCGGCGAGGCGACGGGCCTCATCCGGGTGCGGGAGCTCGACAAGACCTACCGGCGGGGCGGCGAGGAGGTCCACGTCCTCCAGCGGCTGAACCTCGACGTCGGCGACGGCGAGTTCGTCGCCTTCATGGGGCCGAGCGGGTCGGGCAAGACGACGCTGCTCAACCTACTCGGCGGGCTCGACGTCCCCACGCGCGGGAGCATCACGGTGGCGGGAGACGAGATCACCCACATGTCGGGCCACAAGCTCACCGAATGGCGGGCCAGGCACGTCGGCTTCGTCTTCCAGATGTACAACCTCATCCCGGTTCTCACCGCTTACCAGAACGTCGAGCTGCCGCTGCTGCTGACCAAGCTATCGAGGGCCCGGCGCCGGCAGCACGTGGAGGCTGCGCTCGCCCTCGTTGGGCTCGCCGACCGCATGGGCCACTACCCGCGCCAGCTCTCGGGCGGTCAGGAGCAGCGAGTCGCCATCGCGCGGGCGATCATCGCCGACCCGACGTTCCTGCTATGCGACGAGCCCACCGGCGACCTCGACCGCCGGAGCGCCGACGAGATCCTGGAGCTGCTGACGCGGCTGTGCCACGAGCACCGGAAGACCATCCTCATGGTCACCCACGACCCGATGGCCGCGAAGCGCGCCCAGGTCGTCCTTCACCTCGACAAGGGCGTCCTGGTGGAGGGGACGCACGTGGGGAGCGGGGCATGAGGTTCCTTCCGCTCATCCTGGCGAACCTTCTGCGCAAGAAGGTCCGCACCGCGCTGACCATCGGATCGTTCGCGGTGGCCCTGTTCCTGTTCGGCATCCTGGCGGTCGTGCGCGGCGCGTTCCACCAGGGCATCGACGTCGCCGGGGCGGATCGCCTGGTGGTGGTGAACAAGGTGTCGATCATCCAGCCGCTCCCCATCTCCTACCGCGAGCAGATCCTGCGGCTCCCCGGGGTGAAGGGCATCACCTTCGACGTGTGGTTCGGTGGCGTCTACCAGGACGAGAAGAACTTCATGCCCCAGTTCGCCATCGACCCCGACAACCAGCGACGGGTCTTCCCGGAGTTGATCGTCCCGGAGGACCAGTGGAAGGCGTTCCTCGAGGATCGCCAGGGTGCGATCGCCGGCGAGGACACCGCCAGGCGCTTCGGCTGGAAGGTCGGCGACCGGATCCCGATCATGGGGACCATCTATCCGGGGGTCTGGCAGTTCAACCTGCGCGGCATCTACACCGGCCGGCGCACCGACGACGACCGCACCCAGTTCTGGTTCCGCTACGACTACCTCGACGAGAAGCGGCAGTTCGGCAAGGGCATGGTTGGATGGTACACGGTCCGGATCGACCACCCCGACGACGCCGTCCGGGTCGCGAGAGCCATCGACGACGCCTTTGCCAACTCTCCCTACGAGACGAAGACGGACACGGAGAAGGCCTTCGCGACGTCGTTCGTGAAGCAGATCGGGAACATCGAGCTGCTCATCCTGGCCATCGGGGGCGTGGTGTTCTTCACCCTCCTGCTCGTGACCGGCAACACCATGGCCATTGCCGTGCGCGAGCGCGTCGGCGAGATGGCTGTTCTCAAGGCACTGGGATTTGCCAACCGATTCCTGCTCCTGCTCGTGCTCGGCGAGGCCTTGATGATTTCCGCGGCGGGAGCGGTGCTTGGCCTCGGGGCCTGCAAGCTCTTCACGCTCGGCGGCGATCCGACCCGCGGCCTGCTCCCGTTCTTCTACCTGCCACCGGCGGCGCTGGCCCTGGGCATGGGGCTCGCCGTCGTCGTCGGCGGCTGCGCCGGCATCCTGCCGGCGCTGTCGGTCATGCGGCTGCGCGTCGTGGACGCACTTCGGAGGGTCTAGCCGATGGCGATCCCGCTCGTGTACAGCTTGCGCAGCGTGCGGGCCCGGTGGGTGTCCGCGATCGTGGCCGTCCTCGGCATCGCCGGAACGGTCGGCGTCTTCCTCGCCATGCTCGCGATGGGTCGTGGGTTCCGGGCGACGCTCGTTGCCTCCGGGTCTCCGGACAACGTCGTCATCCGGCGGGCCGGGGCCACCGGCGAGATGGACAGCGTCGTCACGCTCGACCAGGTCCGGATTGTTCGGGACGCGCCCGGCATAGCCCGCCAGGACGGCCGCCCCCTCGCGAGCGCCGAGGTCGTGGTGATCGCGGCCTTCCCGCTCCAGGCGACCGGGACCGACGCCAACGTCGAGGTGCGCGGGGTGTCCCCGGACGTTCTTCAGGTTCGAAGGAACGTCCGACTGGCCGAGGGCAGGTTCTTCGAGCCGGGCGTCTCGGAACTCGTCGTCGGCAGGAACGCCGCGCATGCGTACGCGGGCCTGGGCCTCGGGGATACGGTCCGGTTCGGCGGCGGAACCTGGAAGGTGGTGGGCGTGTTCGACGCCGGCGGGAGCGCGTTCGACTCCGAGATCTGGTGCGACGGCACGGTGCTCGACCAAGTCTACAAGCGCCCGGTGAATATCTTCCAGTCGGTCACCGCGCGTCTCGCCTCGGCGGGCAGCCTGCGCGAGCTGAAGGACGCGCTCTCGACCGACCCGCGGATGACGGTTCAGGTCGACCGGGAGATCGACTTCTACGAGAAGCAGTCGCGAGCGCTCACGACCCTCATCACCGTGCTCGGGTCCCTGGTGGCGGTCGTCATGGGCATCGGGGCTGTGTTCGGTGCCCTCAACACGATGTACGCGGCCGTCTCGGAGCGGTCCCGGGAGATCGCCACCCTGCGCGCGGTCGGATTCGGTGCCGGGAGCATCGTCGTCGCGTTCCTGTTCGAGGCGCTGCTGATCGCAGGGGTCGGAGGTTTGCTCGGATGCCTGGCGGTCCTGCCTCTCAACGGGATTACGACCGGAACGCTCAACTGGCAGACCTTCTCCCACGTTGCCTTCGCCTTCCGCGTGACGCCCCCGCTGCTCGGTGTCGGCATGTTGTTCGCGCTCCTGATGGGGCTCGTCGGGGGCGTGCCGCCGGCAGTCCGGGCCGCCCGACGACCCGTTGCACTGGCCCTTCGGGAACTCTGACGGACGGCTGGCCCGGGCCGGGCGCGGCGGCAGGGAAGGGCAGGGAAGGGCAAGAATCTACTGCGTGATACCGTCGGGCGACTCCATGGTCCTCGCGACGTCTGCGACCGCGGCTCTCGCAGGCGCGGCGCCGCCCCTTTTCCCGACGGCGAGCGCGCCCAAGCTCAGTGCCAGGGTTTCAGGACGCGGAGCAGGGTGTCGAAGACGAATGGCTTCTCCAGCCAGGCGACGATGCCGCGCGTCGAGCGTGGCGGAGCCGACGCCGACACCACCACGACCGGTATCGCGGCAGCACTCGGAACCTGCGCCTTCGCCGCCAGGAACGCCCATCCGTTCATGCCCGGCATCGCCATGTCGAGGATGATGACGTTTGCGAGGTGCTCGCGGAGCTTCCCGAGTGCCGACGTCCCGTCCGCTGCCGCGGCCACCGTGTAGCCCTCCTCCTCGAGGATGGCAGAGAGCACCTCTCGGGCCATCGGGTCATCCTCGATGACGAGCACGCGACGCTCCCGGGCCGGCTCGACGAGTTGCATAGGCAATTTCCATATCGCGGGGCGAGAGCGATCGGGGCGGCCCAATGAGGGCTCCCCGATCGGCCGACCCTGGCGATCGCCGAGCGGAGGCCTTGCCAGATGGCGAGCGCTCCCCGCTCGCCGCGCCGATGGCAGGATGCCTTGGTTCCCGGGCCTCGCGGGCTCGGCCGGGTCGGGCGCCCCGATGGCCCAGGACCGCGCACCCCGAAAAGCGCGGAAGCGTCGTCGGTTGCGCTCTTGCGCCGAGCGCGCCGTATCCAGGCACGGGCGCGAAACGCCTCGGGTTCCGCAATCGAGCGGACGTGCTCCGCCGTGCGCCCCTCCCCAAACCCGGCTCGCTCGCGGCCCGACGGGCGGTCGCGCTCGGCCGAATCTCGAGCACTGCGGCCGCTCTTATTCTCTAGGGGGCGTGTCGATATACGGCGGCGAGGACGTCCTCGAGCCGAAACGGCTTCGGGAGAGTGGACGTCGAGGCGAGGTCGTTCGCGAAGGCCGACATGACGACGACGGGGACCTCAGCGATGGAGGGCTCCCTGATCTGCTGCGCTCGGAATTCCCAGCCGCTCATCACGGGCATCATGAGGTCGAGAAGGATGAGGTCGGGAGGGTTGAGCCGCACCTTGGCAAGGGCTTGCGCGCCGTTCTCGGCCGAGGAGACCCTGTACCCTTCGCTCTCGAGCAACTCGACAAGGAGCTCGCGGATGTCGCCGTCGTCCTCGACCACCAGGACGGCCTTGGGGAGGGTCCGCTTCCGCTCTCGAAGCGGGCTGCGAGCTTGAGATTCCAGGAGTTCCACTGGCTCATTAGGTATTGTCGGCGACGAGAATCGCCTAGGCTCCTCATGGGCTCCGGGACATCCCGGACGCACGCCAGGGCCAAGTCGGATTTCACGTTTGGGGGCCTCGCGCGCGGACGGTATGCGTGCGCCCGTCGGTGAGCGGGCCCACCAGACGCCGAGGCACCTTGCTCTGCACGCCGTCGCGGACGCCGCGCTGGCAGCCCGTGGAACGAGGGCGCCCTTCCGGACGCAAGCAGGCGAGAATTGGCCGAATCGTCACCGTTGGCGGTGCGCGGTTGCCACAGGGTGCCGTCGCAGAAGTCGCGCTTTCTGTGCCTGCGGTCTGGTCGCGGGCGAGCGCGGCCTCGACAGGGAACGCACAATCGTTTCATCGGCGAGCTCGTTTCGTGTAGAACCCGCGGACTGCTGGCGCTCGTTCGAGTCGGTCGGCGCTGCGCTTGCAGGTCCCGCCGCTGAGGCCGTCATGTCGAAAAGGGTCGAAGGGGTAACATCCGGGGGGAGGGCGGCGGGCCCCGCGCGGCCATGCGCAGGCGCGGCCCGCCTTCGGCGCGGCGGCCCAGGCCTGCCGCCTTGGCTGGCGCTCGCAGCGGCGGCGGCCACGGCGTGCTTCTCGGGAGCAGCGCGTGGGGCGGATCGTACGGAGCCAATGCCCGAGCCCGCCGAGATCCCGCAGGAGCAGTGGTGGGCGATCGGCGCCCAGGGCACGGTCTTCACCTTCTACGTGCCGCCCTTCCACAGCCCCTACAACAACCCGCAGGTCAGCTTCGGCCCTGGTCCGGACCTGGGGTGGTCCCTCGTGGTCTCGGTCCTCGCCGGCGTCCACCTGTGGGAGGGCGCCACCGTCGTCGTGGTCCCCGAGTACGCAAACGGGGTCGGCGTGCCGAACGTGAGCGGCGTGTCGGGCTACCCGGACGGGAACATGATCCGGGTAAGCAAGGTCGGCGCGGTTCCATACCTGGCGCGGCTGTTCTTTCATCAGGACATCTCCATCGGGCCGCTGGAGCGCGGAGGAGACGAGGAGGGGCAGCCGGAGGGCGGATACATGCCGACCGGGAGCCTCTCGCTCGGGCGGCCGCGGCCCTCCTCGCGCGTGGAGATCACCGCGGGCAAGTTTGGCAGCAACGACTTCTTCGACGTGGCCGACGCATCGAGCGACCCGCGCCACAAGTTCTTGAACTGGTCGATCATGCAGAACGGAGCCTGGGACTACGTGGCGGACACCCGCGGCTACACCTGGGGCGTCGAGGCTGCGGTCGAGACCCCTCGCTGGGCAGTGCGGGCGGCGTGGGCGCTCATGCCGACCGCGCCGAACGGGCCGACGTTCGACGGGAACTTGAGCAACAGCGGCTCCTACATGCTCGAGGGCGAGCATGCCTGGGCAAGCGACCGAGGGGGGGCTCGGTGAGGCTCCTCGGGTACGTGAACCGCGGGAACATGGGCAGCTACGCGCGCGCCCTCTCGGTCGCCCTTGCCGGGCCGCCGGGCACCCTGCCGAATGTCGACGCCACTGCCGAGCAGGGGGCCATCAAGTACGGCTTCGGCCTGCTCGTCCAGCAGGAGTTCGGCCCCGCGAGCGGATTCCTCCGGCTGGGATGGAGCGACGGGCAGACGCAGACATTCTGCTTCACTGCCATCGACCGAGCGCTTTCGATCGGAGGCCAGCTGAGCGGCGAGGTGTGGGGGCGCCCCGGGGACTTCGTCGGTCTCGGCTTGGCCGTGAGCGGGCTCTCGTCGTCCCACGCGAAGTACCTGGCCGCCGGCGGGACGGAGTTCCAGCTGGGCGACGGGGCGCTGCTCTACGGCTGGGAGGTCGCCCCTGAAGCCTTCTACTCCTTCCAGCCCGTGAAGTACCTCCAGGTCACGGCCGACGTGCAGGCGGTGTTCGACCCGGGCATGAACGCCTCCCGTGGCCCGGTGATCCTGGCCGGGATTCGTCTGCACGCCCACCTGTAGCCGCGGGGCGTCCGCGAGTGTCGCCGACGCTATACTCTCTCGAGCGATGAACCGTGCAACGCCCCGGAGACCGGCTCGATCCTGCAAACGCGCGCGGTGGCGGCGCTCGTTCGAGCCGAGGCACCTGCGCCGGGTCGGCGAGCTCCGGTCGCTCCGGCCTCCACGGGGGACGCGGTGAGCACGCTCGACGCGCAGGAAGTCCTCAAGCGACGTGCGGCCGAGGCGGCCGTGGCGTTCGTGCGATCCGGCATGGTCGTCGGGCTAGGCACCGGGTCCACGGCCCTCTTTGCGATTCGGCGCATCGCGGCTCTGCTCCGGAAGGGGGAGATCCACGACATCGCGGCATTCCCGACATCGATTGCCTCCAGGAACGAGGCCGCCGGGCTCGGCATCCCCTTGCTCCCCGACGAGCTTCCCCGCGACCTCGACCTGACGATCGACGGCGCGGACGAGGTCGATCCCCAACTGCGGCTCATCAAGGGCGGGGGCGGAGCCCTCCTGCGCGAGAAGATCGCGGCCCAGTCCAGCCGGCGGGAGATCATCGTAGTCGATGAATCCAAGCTGTCGCCGCGGCTCGGGACGCGCTCCCCCGTTCCCGTCGAGGTCGTCCAGTTCGGGTGGCGGGCTCAGGCGCACTTCCTCGGCTCGCTCGGGGCCGCGGTCGTGGCGCGCCAGCGGCCGGACGGAACGCCCGCCTTGACGGACCAGGGCAACCTCATCCTCGACTGCAGGTTCGGACCGATCGGGGACGCTGAAGCGTTGGCGAGCCGGTTGGCTTCGCGGGCGGGCGTGGTGGAGCACGGCCTGTTCCTCGAAGCGACATGGGACGTCATCGTCGCCGGCGTGGAAGGGACGAGGCACCTCCGCGCGGGGCGCGAGCCCGAGGATGCCGCCTAGGGCGCTGCGGGGTGCTGGGGCCGGGCGAGGACGAGCCACTCCACGAGCAGGTCGAGGCGTCCGCCAAGGATTGCCAAGACCTGTTGGGGCGAGTGGCGGCCTTTGAGGTGCGGGAGCACTGCCACGGCCTCGAACCCCTCCGGTAGAGCCTCCCCTGGATCCCGGTAGATGGCGACGTAGGTCCCGGGCTGCGGCACCGGAACCGGGCAGGGGCCGTTTGCGCGGCAGCGATATCCGCGAATGTCCGCGCCGGGCAGGAGGAACCGGTAGCGCTCCTGCGATTGTTCGAAGCGATCCGGCACGAGGACGGGTCGCCCCAGGACCTCCGCGACGGCCCCGTTCGGGAAGTGTCGCGAGAACGGAGCGAGGATGGAACTGCCGACCACCAGGGTCCCGAGCGCGACATACGGGAAGGCCGCGCGGCCAAAGCGGAGCCACGCCGCCCCCAGAAGTGCAAGCAGGCCAAGCGCCGCGGGAAGCGCGATGGAGAGGGCGGGGAAGAGGCGTAGGCCGAGCCGACTCTCGACGAGCGCCTCGAAAGCCGGCACTGCGAGCGCCGCAACTGCAAGCAGGGCCAGCGTGGCTCGCACGGCGAAGCCGGCGAGCGCCTCCCAGCGAATGGCCAGGAGCACCGCCAACGCAGCGGTGGTCGGAAGGATGTAGTTGCCCTGCCGCTGGGTCGGAACTGAGTAGACGAGGAGGAACGCAAGGACGAAGAGCCACAGCTCGGACTCCGCCTCCGGCAGTTGGCGGCGCCGCCTCCAGAGGTCCCAGACGAGGGCGACCACGAGTGGCGCGTACAGTCCGGTGTTCTTCACGTCACCGAGCCAGATTTCCCAGATGGGGTAATCCCCGCTGAAAAGCCCGGATGCGAACGCCGACAGGCGGAACTTGCCGGCGTTCTCGCCGACCACGAACTGGGACCAGATGACGTCCCGCCGCGGGTCGAGCAGAGGCCAGAGCCCGAAGACCGCAAGCCCGACGATGGCGGCGACGGCGAGGAACGTCGCGTGGCGCCGAAGCAGCGCTCCTACCCGGAAGTGCTCGCGATGCCACAGCACGAGGGCGAGCGCGAATGTCCCGGGTACCACCATGAAGAACGACTTGTAGAGCGAGGCCGCTCCGAGCGAGAGCCCGCAGGCCATGCCGAGGAGAGGGCCGGTCCGTTCCCGGCGGTGGACGAGAACGAACGGAAGGAAGAGGAACAGCGTCTCGCCGGCGTTGGTGAGGAAGGGGCGGCCGTACTGGATCGTGGAAAGGAACCCAAGGAAGATCAGGGCGGCGAGGAGCCCGATCCGTGGGCGACGAGAGATCCGCGCCGCCACCGAGCCGACGAGGGCGGAGGTGACGAATGTCAGGAACACCACCGGAAGCCTCAGGCGCCAGAGGTCCCACGAGGTGCCAAAGCCGGTTGAGATGATCCCCTGCCAGAACAAGAGCGGGGGCTTGGTGTCGTTGATGCCGGCTTCCGACAGCAGGGGGAGCAGGCGCCCGGACTGCGCCGTGACGCGGGCGATCTGCAGGTAGAGCGGCTCGTCGCCGATCGTGGGAGCGAAGATCGAGTCGAGACCATAGAGATACGCAAAGGCCGCGACGAGCCCCCCCAGGGCGAAGCGCCAGAAGCGAGCAAGTCGTTCGGCCGGGGTCGTCTCGCTGCGCACGGCCTGCTCCTGCGCCGCGGTGACCCGTGCGCCCTTGCCCCCGTCGACCGGGACGGCCAGTTTGCGGGGCGTAGAGGACCCGAAGGGCACGGAGGCCGTAGATACCGCACCGGGCGGCTTTGGCATAGCCGCCGCGCGTTCGATGGCGCCGCTGCCTCTCTCGAGCAGCCCGCCTCGATCCGGCGGGAACCTGCGCAACCCCCAACTTGAAGGACGGCTACTTCCTGTCGCCGGCAGCGGCTGCGAGAGCGTCGGCTCCCGTCTTTCGCGCGCGGACCCGGGGAGAGGTGCGCTCACGGTACACCTCGCTTCTGGGGCGAAGCGAGACGATGCGTGGACGTCGCCGCGACCGGCCGTCCAGACGGGCATCCGGTCCGGTGCGAGCCAGCGTGAGGGCTCCCGCGTCGCTCGGCGAGCGGGCGGTCGCGGCGCGGGCGACCACCTCCAGCGCACGGCGCGTGGCCCGTTTTGGCCGAGGTGCCGGGGGGGGGCCGTAGTAGGCTCGGCCCATGAGCGCTTTCCCGAGCGACATCTACACTGAGCCAGAGCGGGTTGACCCCCACACGCTGAGCAACCTTGGCCCCCTCACTCCGCTCGCGGGAGTCTGGGAGGGAGTGCAAGGCGCCGACGAGCATCCGGTGGCCGAGGGCTCCGAGGAGGATGCGTATGTCGAGCGCATGGAGATGCAGCCCATCGACCCACAGACGAACGGTCCCCAGCTCCTTTACGGGCTTCGCTACCACCTGCGCGTGGTGAAGCCGGGCGCGGTGGAGACGTTTCACGACCAAGTGGGCTACTGGCTGTGGGAACCCGCGACCGAGACGGTCATGCAGACGATCGCCATCCCACGGGGCCAGGTAGTGTTGGCTTCCGGGAAGGCCCGGCCGGACGCGAGGGAGTTCGAGCTTGAGGCGAAGCTCGGCGCGGAGTGCTTCGGGATCTGCTCGAGTCCCTTCCTCCAGCACGCGTTTCGCACCGAAGGGTTCCGCATCCGCGTCACCGTGCACTCCGACGCATCCTGGTCGTACGACGAGGACACCGTGCTCGCCGTGCGCGGCAAGAGCGAGCTCTTCCACCACCGCGACCGCAACACGCTCAGGAAGCTCGCGGAGCCCACCCCGAACCCGCTGGCCGCTGCCGCGGCTCGCTGACGGCCTACCTGGCCGGGAGGCGGCCGGCGATTGCAGCGAGCACGCGGTCGGCCTCGACGCCCCGGATGCCGGCAGCGAATCGGATGGTCCTGCCCCCGTGCTCGAAGGCGAGCGCCCCCAGGGCCGGACGGGTGAGGCCGCGACCTTTCGCGGTGCGCATGTGTGGGACGACGCGGAGGTTTCGGACCCCGTCGAGGTCGAACGCACGCTCTGTGCGAAACGGGCCGACGCGCACGGCGATGCGCAATAGGTCCCGGGAGACGGAGACCGTCTCCCGGCCCAGGAGGAGCAAGGCGACCAGTGCCGCGACCGTCAGGCTCCCCATCGTGAAAGCCACGAGCCATACGGCGAGAAGCGCCCAGGCCACCGACCAGGTCTCGCGGCCCAGCGCGCCCCCCGTCGACCATGACGCGAGGCCCCATCCCGCTACCCATACGAGGAGGAAGAGCACGGGCCCCGCGCTCCGCCGGCGCTCAATCGAGATGCGCAGCTGCCCGGCTTCAGGGAAGAGGCGGACGCCGGGCGGAGCGCCGGAGAGCGACAGCATCGAAGCGAGGATACCATCCCCGCCGCGCTTGCCGTTCCGCTTGCGGCCTGGGCGGCAGGCAATGGCGGCGTCGGGCTGGAGAGGTCCGTGGTTCGCCAGCCCTCTCCGGGTCCACCTGGGCGGTTCACGCCGAACGTTGGATACCCGAAGAGGCTCGGCGCTCGCCGAACCCTCCCAGTAACATGCACGACGAGTTCGAGGACAGCGGGTCCGCGGTCGCCGGCCGGTATGCGCCGGTGCCGCCGCGGGTGCATGGGCGAGGGCGGGGCGATCTCGCCCAGCGGCGGGCGCGGTGCCATGAACCTCGCCCTGGGGTCGCGGTCGAGACTTGGCACCGAAACGCCTTCCACAAGGACCGGAGGAGTTCCAGGTCGCTCTCCAAGAAGCTCGCGGCGGAGTTCATCGGCACGTTCTGGCTCGTTCTCGGCGGCGCCGGCAGCGCCGTGCTGGCTGCCGCGTTTCCCCTGCTGGGGATCGGATTTGTGGGGGTCTCGCTCGCGTTCGGCCTGACGGTTCTCACCATGGCCTATGCCGTTGGCCACGTCTCCGGTTGCCACCTGAACCCGGCCGTTTCCGTCGGGCTCTGGGCGGGCAAGCGTTTCCCGGCGTCGGAGCTCTTACCTTACGTCCTTGCGCAGGTGGCCGGGGCCGTGGCGGGAGCGGCGGTTCTCTACGTCATCGCGAGCGGGAGGGCTGGCTTCACGCTCGAAGGCGGGTTCGCCTCGAACGGTTATGCGGAGCACTCGCCCGGAGGGTACTCCCTCGCAGCCGGAGCGACGACGGAGGTCGTCATGACCTTCATGTTCGTCCTCATCATCCTCGGCGCTACCGACGGGCGCGCCCCCAAGGGCTTTGCCCCAATCGCCATCGGTCTCGGCCTCACGCTCGTGCATCTCATCAGCATCCCGGTGACCAATACGTCCGTGAATCCGGCCAGGAGCACCGGACCCGCGCTCTTCGTAGGAGGATGGGCAATTCGGCAGCTATGGCTCTTCTGGGTGGGCCCGATCGTCGGAGCGCTGCTAGCGGGAGCCGCCTATTCCTGGCTCGGCGGCCGGGGGGCGGAAGTGACGGGCGACTGACACGGCCGAGGAGGGGACCCGCCGCTTGCATCGCAGGCGACTCCGACAGGCCCCGCGTGCGTCGGGGCGCCCGGAGGGGTATCCTAGACACATGAGACTCGGCTTCGGCGAAATCCTGGTGATCCTCGTCATCGCGCTTCTGGTATTCGGCCCGACGAAGCTGCCACAGCTCGGCGACGCGCTCGGCAAGGGGATCCGGAACTTCAAGAAGGCCTCCGAGGGTCTCTTCGACGACGAACCGACCGAGAAGAAGCCCGAGCCCTCGCTCCAGTCGCCCGAGAGCCCTGCGGCGCCGGTCGCGTCGGCCGAAAAGGTCGAGGCGCATCCGAAGAAGGACTGATCGCGCGGAGAATCGGCGCGGACAGGGGCGCCTCGCAGGCAGGACGCTGGACGTGTCTCGCGAGGTCCGCGAGGGCGGGGTGTGAAGACGGGACCGCGGCGCTGGGGCCCCCTTGCCGAAACCGCGAGTGCCGAAGGCACTGCCGGTCCAGCCGTCGTCCGCCGAGAAGTCGCGTGAGCTCGCCACCTCGGCCGTAGGGCGCGCCAAAGCGTCACGATCCGTGCTTTCTGCCGGTCTCCCGCGTTGGAATCGGGGCGGAGGGATCTGGAATCCAGTCGTCGAGGCGCGACAATCCACTTACGCGCCCTGATGACCCCAGGTGGGGGGTCCCGTTGCGCCGAGCCCCTTGGACGCGGAATGTGGACCGGTGGTGTCGTGTTCTGGGAGTGATGGAGGGCCGGAGCGCAAGGAGAGAAGCCATGACGCTGGCCGAGAAGTTCTCGCACAACCTGAAGCACGAGCGGGAGCGCAGGAAACTGTCCCAGTTCGAGCTGAGCAAGAAGGCCGGGATGTCTACGAGCTACGTCTCGATGCTTGAGCGCAACCAGCGGACTCCCCCGCTCGACACCCTGGCAAAGCTCGCCCGGGCGCTGAAGGTGAGCCCCACGTCGTTGCTGCACTGATGGGGCCGCCGAGCCCGGGTCCGCACGGGCCGGGCGGCGGTCGGACAGCGGGCGCCGAATCGACCTCGGGTCGCGTGTAGCGAGCGCGTGACGGAGGCGCGGAGGAGCTTGACCGTGAGCGGGCGCGGTGGCAAGCCCGTGGTCGATGCTCCGCCGCGCCAGGCAGGTATTCGGGGAGGCTACGGCCTTCCTCTTCAGGTCCGGCAGCACCTGGATCGACCTGTTGCTCCTCGCCGCCCTCGGCGGGGGCATCTTTGGCCTGACCAGGCTTGCCGGCGAGTGGAGCGGCGCGCTCCGACCGGTGGTGGACATCGACCTGTCGCCCCGTGCGTTGCCGGGCTACGCGCTGCTGTCGCTCTCGCGCGGCCTCGCGGCCTACGTCCTCTCGCTCGCCTTCACGCTCGTCTACGGCTACTGGGCCGCGCGGGATGAACTCGCGGAGCGCGTTCTCATCCCCGCCCTCGACATCCTGCAGAGCATTCCCGTCCTGGGCTTCATGCCGGGCCTGGTTCTGGCCCTCGTCGCAGCCTTCCCGCGGACCAACGTCGGTCTCGAGCTGGCGTCGGTGCTCATGATCTTCACCGGCCAGGTCTGGAACATGACCTTCAGCTTCTACCACTCCGTGCGGAGCGTCCCGCTCGACTTCCGCGAGGTGGCCACCCTCGGCCGCTTCTCGTGGTGGCAGCGATTTCGCTGGGTGGACCTTCCCTTCTCCGCCATCGGCCTCGTCTGGAACAGCATGATGAGCATGGCCGGCGGATGGTTCTTCCTCATGGTGAGCGAGGCGTTCGTGCTCGGCGACCGGAGCTTTCAGCTTCCGGGGCTCGGCTCCTACATGAGCGTCGCGGTGGCGAGGGGAGACCGGAGGGCGATGACATCTGCGGTGGTGGCGATGACACTCATGATCGTCGCGCTCGACCAGCTCCTGTGGCGACCGGTGGTCGTTTGGGCGCAGAAGTTCCGGGTGGACGAGAGCGGCCAGGCCGCGGCCATGGAATCGTGGTTTCTCGATTTGCTGCGGCGCTCCCGCATCCTGTCCTGGGCCGAGCGAGCCGTCCGCCGGTTCGAGAAGGCGCCGGCACCTCCGGCCCCGAAGCGGGCGCGACCAGGCGCCTCCTCCCGCTTCCGGTTCCTCTCGGTGGCCCTCGTCCTGGGGCTCCTGGCGGCGATGGCGGTCGGCTCCGTGGGCCTCGTGCGCCTCCTCGCCTCTGTGAACCTCGCCGAGTGGCGGGGGATCGGCGCGGCCTCCCTGTTGACGCTCGGCCGGGTCCTGGTCGCGATCGCCATAGGGACGCTCTGGACGGTCCCTGCCGGCATCGCCATCGGGCTCTCCCCGAGGCTCTCCCGGGCGTTGCAGCCGGTGGTCCAGGTCGTGGCATCCTTCCCGGCCCCGATGCTCTTCCCGGCGGCGGTGGCAGTGCTCGCGGCACTCGGCGTCGGCCTCGGGTGGGGAAGCATCGTGCTCATGCTGCTGGGCACGCAGTGGTACATCCTCTTCAACGTCGTCGCGGGAGCGGTGGCGATCCCTGCCGACCTGCGAGAGGCTGCGCGGCTGTACCGCGTGGGAACGTGGCAGCGCTTTCGGATCCTCTACCTCCCGGCGGTGTTCCCCTACCTCGTGACCGGCTGGGTGACCGCAGCCGGCGGGGCCTGGAACGCGAGCATCGTCTCCGAGTACGTCAGTTTCCACGGGCGCGAGCTCGCGACCAACGGCCTCGGGGCCCGGATCAGCCTCGCCGCGGCGGCGGGAGACTTCCCGGCGCTGGCGGCCTCGATCGTCGTCATGGCCGTTCTCGTGGTTCTGTTCAACCGGCTCGTCTGGCGGCGCCTGCACCGGGTCGCCGAGGAGCGGTTCTCTCTCACCCGGTAGCCGAGGTTCCCCCGAATGAACCCAGCCCCTGCCGCGACCGGCGACCCCGAGGCCCTGTGCGCGCTTCGCCACGTCGACAAGGAATTCCCGCAGGGCGGTGGCCCCCCCCTGCGGGTGCTGCAGGACATCAACATTGCCATTGGCGCGAACGAGGTGGTGGCACTGCTCGGGCCATCGGGGTGCGGGAAGTCGACCATCCTGCGCATCCTCGCCGGCCTCACGGAGCCCACCGGGGGCGAGGTCCTCTACCACGGCAAGCCGCTTCGCGGCCTCAACCCAGGAATCGGCTTCGTGTTCCAGAGCTTCGCGCTCTATCCGTGGATGACGGTGGTCGAGAACGTCGAGGCCATGCTCCGCGCCCAGGGGGTTGCCGGCGGCGGGGGTCACGGAGCGGGCGGCCCGCGCCATCAAGGTGGTCGGCCTCTCGGGCTTCGAGGAGGCCTACCCCCGGGAGCTCTCCGGCGGCATGAAGCAGCGCGTGGGCATGGCGCGCGCCTTCTCGCTGGAGCCCGAGATGCTCTTCATGGACGAGCCCTTCAGCCAGGTGGACGCGCTCACGGCGGAGAGCCTCCGCGCCGAGGTGCTCGACGTGTGGGCGCCGCGGGATCGCAACCCGAGGTCCATCGTGATGGTGAGCCACGACATCAAGGAGGTCGTCTACATGGCCGACCGGATCGTCGTGCTCGACGCCAACCCGGGGCGGGTGAGGACCGTCGTGGAGAATCGCCTCCCCCGGCCACGCGACTACCGATCGCTCGACCTGCTCCAGCTCGTCGATCGGCTCCACGACATCATCACCGGGATGGAAATGCCGGACGTGGCCACGCGAACCGACGCCTCCTCCAGGATGTTCGAGGCGCTCCCACGCGCGGGAGCCCCGGAGATCGAGGGTCTCCTCGAGTATCTGGACGCGCGCGGGGGAAGGGAGGACGTCTTCCGTATCGCGGCCGACACCAGCCGGGAATTCGGGAAGGTGATCACGGTCACCAACGGAGCGGAGCTGCTCGGCTTCGTTGACACCCCGCACCGGACCGTGGCGCTCTCGAGCGAGGGGACCCACTACGTCAAGGCAAGTCCCGCCGATCGCAAGGGCATCTTTCGCGAGCGCCTGCTCGGGCTCCGGGTCTTCAACGAGGTGGCCGCGGCCATCGAGCGGTCGGACAAGCACGCCGTCGACCGTGACTTCGTGCTGGAGCTCATCGCCGTCAACCTGCCGAACGAGGACTTCGAGTCCGTTTTCGAGACGCTCGTGAACTGGGCCCGGTTTGGCGACCTCTTCGCCTACGACGACCAGACGGAGACGCTCGCCCTCCAGTGAGGAGTCCGGGCGGTCGCCCGGCCCGGGTTCCTTCCCTGTGTCCTCCCGTGAGCTCAAGCCTTCGCGCCGGCGACTGCGAACGAAAAGAGCCGTTTACGCCCCGAGATGATCGGGCGTCGCCGACCCGGCTGGCCAATCTTGGCCGAGCCGCGCCTGTCGTGCGGCCGACCTCCCGGTCGGGAGAAAGGACCAAGAATGCGATTCAGCGCTCTCGTTGCACTGCTTCTGATGGCGATGGCGGCGGGAGCCGCCCGGGCGGACGACACGGCGAAGCCGGCTTCCAAGCACCACTACCTCGTCAGCATGACCCATACTGCCGAGGACTGCGCCCGGATGCTCGACGCGTGGACCACCAAGGAGCACAAGCAGCTGCTCTCGAGGACCGAGTGGGGGTGCTCGGCCGGGGATCACACGGGGTGGGTCGTCGTGGAGGCGTCGAGCGAGCAGGCGGCGATCGCGCTTCTTCCGCAGGCGAGCCGGGCGAGCTCGAAGGCCGTGATGGTGGAGGTCATGAGCAAGCCCGAGCACTTCAAGATGGTGCACCAACAGTTGCAACAGGCAAACGCCCTGCAGAAGGGCGAGTAGGGTCCCGGGGCGGGCTGGCCGCGACCCGCGCTGGCGGGCCGTCGCAGGCGGCCGTCAAGCCGGGGAACGTCATCGCGGCATCTCGCCGAGGCCGCCGCCGTTCACGACGTCGATGAACCCGGCCGCCTTGAGCACCCGCGCCGCCATGGCGCTGCGAGCCCCGGAGGCACAGTAGACCACGACGGCCTTGTCCTTCGGAACCTCGGACAGGCGGCGACCCAGGTCCTGCACCGGGATGTTGACCGCACCCGGGTAGGCTCCCTGCAGGAACTCCGCCGGGCTTCGGACATCGATCACCTTGGCACCACTTCGGATCTTCTCCAGCAACACATTCGCCGGCACGCGCGAACCTCCCCCGAGACGCCTCAGGATGAGAAAGGCGGCCACCGCGGCGGCAGTGGCCATCCAGAATCTCGTTGGTCATCCGCTCTCCACCTGGAAACCACCTTCGAGGCCCATGGTGAGCCAGCCGCCGGTGACGTTGACCACGTCGCCGAACCCGCTCGCCTTCAGGATGCGAACCGCCAGGTGCGCGCGGAACCCCGACCTGCAGTAGACCGCGATGCGGCGGTCCCGCGGCAGGAGGTGGAGGGCGTGGCGAAGCTCGTCCACCGGCGCGTGGCGCGCGCCGGCGACGCGTCCGGCGGAGAACTCCCGGACCGTGCGCACGTCCAGGACGAGCGGGGGAGTGGGCCCCGCGAGTTCCTCTCCGAGTTGAGCGGCCGTGACGAGCGGGCTGATGCCCGACCGGTCGTTCTCGCCGACGAACGCCGCGAGGTTGACGGGATCGTTGGCGGAGGAATAGGGGGGGGCGTAGGCGAGGTCGAGCTCGGCGAGGTCGGCGAGGGTCATGCGCCCGGAGAGTGCGGTCGCGAGGACGTCGATCCGCTTGTCCGCGCCTGCCATCCCGAATGCCTGGCCTCCGAGGAGGCGCCCGGTCTCCCTCTCGTAGACGACTTGGAGGGAGAGCTCCCGGGCTCCGGGATAGTACCCGGCGTGGTGGTCCTTGTGGATGACGGCCACGCCCACCCCGAGGCCGGCGTCGCGCGCCGCCTTCTCGGAGAGGCCCGTCATGGCGGCGGTGGCCTCGAAGACCTTCACGACGCTCGTGCCGAGCGCGCCGTGGTAACGCAGGTCCTGGCCCAGGGCGTTGGACGCTGCGATGCGTCCCTGCCGGTTGGCGGGGCCGGCCAGGGGAATGCGCACGCGCCGCCCCGAGACCTTGTGCACCAACTCCACCATGTCGCCAGCCGCGAAGATGTCCGGATCGGAGGTGCGCAACCTATCGTCGACGAGCAACCCGCCCGATGGCCCGAGCTCGAGCCCCGCGCGGCGTGCCAGTGCAAGCTCGGGGCGAACGCCCGCAGAGAAGAGGACCAGGTCTGCTGGGATACGCCTCCCGTCCGATAGCTCCACGGTCCGCTCGGCTTGGTGAATGGCGCGGACGGAGGTGCCGGTCGCCACCTGCACGCCGTTTCGGGCGAGCTCGCGAGCAATCTGAACGGCGAAGGGGCGATCCATGAGTGCCATGACCGTCGGCAGCAGCTCGACGACGGTCACCTCGAGCTCGCGGCGGCGGAAGGCCTCCGCCATCTCCAGGCCGATGAAGCCTCCGCCAATCACGACCGCGGTTCGCGGTGCCATCTCGCCGACGTAGCCGTTCAGCCGGTCCATGTCCGGCACCGTCCACAGCTTGAATACGTGCGGAGCCGTCGCCCCGGGAACGTCCGGTGTGATGGGATTGCCGCCCTGGGCGAGGATCAGCCGGTCGTAGGGAAGCGACGAGTCGCCGGCGGGGCCCCTGGCGAGGAGCCGCTTGCCGGGCCGGTCGATCTCGAGCGCCTCGGTCCGGACCAGGACCTTGACGCCGTAGCGAGCCTCGAAGCTCTCCGGGGTCTGAAGCAGGAGCCCGGAGCGCTTCTCGATGTCTCGCGAGATGAAGTAGGGGAGCCCGCAGTTGGCGTAGGAGATGTACGGCCCCCGCTCGAGGAGCGTGATCTCCGCCTTCTCGTCCACCCGGCGGGCCCGGGCGGCGGCCGTGGCCCCCGCCGCGACACCGCCAACGATGAGGAGTCTCGTGGTCATGATTGGGCCGCGTGCCGGCGCGAGTTTCGCGCCGGGCAACGGGTAGAGCCGCGGGGCAAGAAAAGGATTCACCGGGCCGCCCCGTCGGCAAGGGGGCGCCACGTCGTCGGGCAACCCCGCGAGGGGCCTCGTGGTGCGGACCGCGGCCGGGGTGCGACCGGACCCCGGCCGCCGGTGGGCTCAGTTCTCGCTCGGGGGGACGGTGGGGCTACCCGTGGGCTAGCCCTTCATGCCCATCTTGCGCGCGAACTCGTCGGCTCCTCGGGCCATCTCCTCCCGGGTCAGGTCCTTCACGTGCGTGGCGAAGGTCCAGCTGTAGCCGAAGGGATCGGCGATGCCGCCCGTGCGATCGCCCCAGAACATCTCGGTGGGGGCCGCGGTGGATCGGGCGCCCGATTCGACCGCGCGCCGGTGCGCGGCATCGCAGTCGGCCACCCACACCCAGAAGGCCACCGGCGAGGGGCGGTCCGCGGACGGCGCCTTCGAGGGCATGTTTGGCATCTCGTCTGCCAGGAACATGATCGAATCGCCGACGCGGATCTCGGCGTGCCACACCCGCTTCCCGTCGGGGGACGGCATGCGCATCAGTTCCTCGGCGCCCAACGCGCGCTTGTAGAAGTCGATGGCGCGGGCGCAATCGGTGTGCGTCATGCTCGCCGTGACGGTGTGTGCTCCCTCGGGAATCGGGCTCGGCTTGGCCATGGGGTCTCCTTGGCGGGGCTCGTTCCGCCCCGGCGTAGGAGGTCTTGCCGGGTCGGGGCGATGCCGCACCTCCCGGAGGGGGCGGTCTTCGGGGGCCATCGGGGGTGGGGCGGGGCGGGAGGGCCAGGGGTGACCCGGGCAGGCCGGCTTCCGAGGGTCCCCGATCCGCGATCGAATCCTCTAGAATGACCGTGAGTCCGCATTCCCCGCCCAACACCTCCGGAGGCTCCCGTGAGAGACACCGACAAGCGCAACGTCATCGCGCAGTGGGCCTTCGACACCCGGCCCGTCCTGCTCCGCTTCCACCTCTGGCTCGAGGACGTGGATGTCGAGCGGGCGCAGCCCGGCCCCGTGTCGGCCGCCGCGTTCACGCCGCGCGGGATCGCCCGCTGCCTCGCCATCACCTCGGCTGCGACCGCGCTGGGGACGCGCCTGTTCGGGGGATTCGGGGAGGGAGCCGGCAAGGACAAGTCCACCTACAACCAGGTCAAGAAGGCAGCCGACGCCATCAGCGCCTACGTCATGAGCGAGGGCCTCTGGCACCTCACGCGGACGCTGCCGGAGAACCACGCCATCATGGTGTCCCTGGGCGAGGGACTCATGCCCAAGGCTGGCGAGACTCCCGAGATGGGGGCCAACCCGCTCCTCGGGTTCGGCCGCGTCTACGCCCGTCCCGAGGTGGCGCGCATCGTCGACCGGCGGGTGCGTCGTCTGCTGAACGAGCCCGGTCACACCTTCGACCAGTTCTATGGCTGGCTCAAGGACAGAGGCATCACGCTGTGGGGGGCGGCCGTCGACACGCTCGAGAATACCTCGAGGTTCGCGGAGGGAAAGCCAACCGGACCCATGGCGGTGTTCCACCTGTTTGACTCGGCGCTCACGGTCTCGCGGCCCTACGAGTCGTACATGGGCTGCCTCACGGTCCCGCGGCGGGTCACGGAGGCGGCCGACCGCGCTTCGGTGGTGCTCGACTACCGAACCCCCCGAAAGCACGTCGTCGAGGCGATCGAGGCCACCTACCCGGGCCTGCGGCGAGAGAACGTCCATGTGTGGACGCTGCGCGGCAAGAGCCGGGTGCAGCGCCTCGGGAAGCTTTGGGAGGAGTGGAAGGCGCTCGGCGTCCACCTCGTGGAAGACGGCTGGAAGGCCCCCTCCGGGATCGAGGTGTTCACCGACTCGGGCACCTACGCCCCCACGTTCCTCGTGGGAAGCTGGAAGGACCCCGAGGGCGCGACGCACGTGTTCCTCTGCGACGGATACGCCGCGACCGCGGAGGCGATGCAGGCGGCGAGCCTCTCCGAGGTTCTCGACGTCGACTCGTCCATGGCGATCTTCTCGCCGACCTTCGAGCTGCCCTGCGACTCCGAGGCGAAGCTGATGCGGCTCGACCCGGAGGCGGCAGACTTCGCGCATCGGGTCGCGGAGATCTTCGGGGTGCGCGAGGTCGACGTGGGGAAGGTCCGGAGCTACGCGGAGGCCATCCGCGATGCCGCGGACTCCAACATGCCTCTCGGCCGGCGCGTGCTGAGGGCCGACGACTTCCTCCCCGAGAAGAACTGGAGCGTTCTCTCCAGCATCGGCTACATGTGCGACGACCCCTACACCGGGATCAAGGGAGTCACACGGGTCGCTGACGGCGTCTACAAGGTCACCACGCTCCTGGCGACGCGCAAGGCGTCGAGCCGGATCACGTTCACCTTCCGTCTCATGGAGCCACTCGAGCAGGCGCGGCACGTCTTCAGCCCGTTGCTCGTGCGCTTCCTGTCCGGCGTCGACCACACGAAGCGAGCGGTCAAGATCTCCGACTCGGGCCGCATCCGCAACGAGCTCCAGACCATGTTCTCGCAGTCGCTCGAGCACCAGGGCGAGAGGCTCCGCGTGCACTTTGACCGGGTCGACGAGCGGGTGATGCCGCGCGAGAAGCAGCTCGCCATCCGCAAGGTGCTCGAGTGGTACAAGGAGAGCCACCCGGTGTGGTTCGAGTGGCTGGAGATCCCCTAGGGTCGGCCGGAGAGGGGAGGAGTTTCCGCTCCTCGCTCACCATCCTCCCGTGGACACGCGGACCGGGGCGTGGTTACTTCTCGGCGTTCCTCGACCGCAGTCACTACAGGAGCCACGGGATGGAATACCTCTTCGACCCCGACGTCATTCACGAGTGCGCGCTCGCCGGTATCGGCAAGCCGAAGCCGGCGATGTTCGACGCCATCGCGGATGCCATGGAGGACCGTTACCCCGGACGCATCGATCGCTCGCAGCCCTGGCTCTACAGCATCGCCGGTGGCGCGATGATCCAGATGAAGCTCTACTACGCGTCGGTGTTCGAGTACCTCATGATCTGGGGCACTCCCATCGGGTCCGAGGGCCATTCGGGCCGCCACGCGGTGGGCTTCTGGGACACCGTCATCGACGGCGAGACCTGGTACTACGCCGAGGGGCAGTTCGAGAAGAGGGTCTACCGGCCGGGCGACCGCATCTGGGTGGGCCCCGGCCAGGCCCGCGCGATGAACTTCACGGACGGCGTGTGGGCGGTGGAGTACGCCCGCGGCCCCCTGCCGCTCTCGGTGCCGTTCGGGATCGCCGACGAGATCCTCTCGACGCTCGACTTCGCCACCGCCGGGTTGACCCTTGGCATGTACATGTCGCTCATCGGCCACCACTGGCAGCTGCCGCTGCCGAGCGGAGGCAAGGCCTCATTCCTGCGTCGGACGCTCGGTTCGGCAGTGGGGGCGGCCGGTTCCCTGGTCACTCGGGTGTGCCTGCCGGCCCCGCCGGAGGACGCCATCCCGGCCGGCCCGACGCGGGGTACATCGCGCGCGTTGCCGCCGATACACAAGCCACGGCCGCACGTCGCGGCAGCAGACGCGCCGTCAGAGCGGCGGCGAGCCGGTTCAGCCGCCCGGGAATGACCACGGGCCGGCGGCCGAGAGCCGCCAGGGTGGCGCGCACCACGAAGTCCGGCTCGAGAACCGGCGGGGCGAGCCAGCCCGGCGGCCGGGCATGGCTGCGCTCGAAGGTCGGCGTCCGCACCCGCCCCGCGCAGCACGCGACCACGTCGACCCCGTCTCCGCGGAGCTCGGCCCAGAGCCCCTCGCCGAGCACCCGGACGTAGGCCTTGCTGGCTGCGTAGTGCGCCACCTGAGCAGAGCCCTGGAAGCTCGCCATCGAGGTGAGAAGGGCGATCCCCCCGCGGCCGCGAGCGACGAGCCTCCGGCCCATGGCGTGCGCGAGCACCGCCACCGACCGGCAGTTCAGTGCGAGCAGCTGCTCGTGCACCTCGATGGGCGCATCGAGAAAGGGTCCGATGGGCACAAGCGCGGCGTTGCACACGAGGAGGCCGAGGTCGAGATCCCCGGTACGGCGCAGCACTTCGGACGGTCCTTCGGGAGTGGACACGTCGACCGGCAGGGCTCGCACCTCGACCGGGAACTCGCTCCGGAGCGCGTCGGCGAACGCCTCGAGCGCGGGAAGGTGGCGGGCGACGAGGGCGACGTTCAGGCCGCGCTCGGCGAGCGCGCGGGCGAAGGCGGCGCCGATCCCGTCCGAGCCGCCCACCACGAGCGCCCAGGGGCCGTACCGCGCCCCGAACCGCTCCGCGCCGCCGGTGGTCGGCACGATCAACGCTCGCGCTTCGCCCAGTAGGGCGACAGCTCCAGGATGGCGCGCCGCACGACGGGTGCCGCCACGGGGACGAGCCGGCGCTTCCAGCCCAGGCACGCGGAGATGTCGGCGACAATGTTGTCAAAGGTCCTGCGCTGGTAGTGCAGCAGTGCCTGCGCATCGGTGCTGTCGATCCAGTCGGTGGCGTACTCGGCCTTGCTGAACGCCTCCTCCGGGAGCGGGCCGATGCCCATGGCCTCGAGCATCCGGGTGAGGTACTCGCGGTAGGTGAGCTGGCAGGAGCTGCCGCCGCCGACGAAGAGGACGCGCCCCCAGACCCCGGGCGTGCGGAGAGCGCGGGCGATCGCCACCGCGGCATCGTCGGCGTGCAGGGCCTCGATTCGGTTGTCGAGGCCGATCTCGAACATGATCGGGTGCGGGTCGCGCAGGCCGATGACCGGCACGTCCGAGAACCGGAAGATGCACCAGTCGAGCCCGGACGTCCTCACGATCTCCTCGGCCGCGATCTTGTGCTCGGTGTAGGGATCGGTGGCCTGCAGCGGATCGTCTACCCTGCGAGGCGGCGGTTTGCCGAGGGTGTGACCGTGCACGTCGAAGGTCGAGGCGAAGAGGAGGCGCGGCTTCTTCGGCAGGGCGGCGCACGCGCGAGCGACGTTGCGGGTGCCACCGACGTTCACCTCCCGCGCGTGCGCCGGGTCGTCGTTGCTCCCAGGCGGGATGACGGCGGCGAGGTGCACCACCGCCTCGGCGCCCGCGGCCGCCCGGGCCACCGCGGCGCCGTCGCGGACGTCGCCCCAGGTGACCTCGATCCTGCGGCCATGCTTGCGCGCCACCGCGCGGTGCTCGGGGGTCTCCACGTCGAAGCAGCGCACCTCGTGCCCCTCGCGCAGGAGCTCGGGGAGTGCGTGAGAGCCGATGTTCCCGAACGGGCCGGTCAGCAGAATCTTCACGGTCGGAATCCTCCGCTACCAGACGAACGGAAGGAGCGCCTTGCGCCCCGGTGGATAGTCGCCAAAGGTCCGCCGGTACCAGGCATGGTGGGAGAAGGCACGCGGCGCCAGGTTGGCGGCCGTGTACAAGGCGAACGCCACCCCGGCGAGGGACCAGGACGCGAGCGCCCACCCGGCCCACTCGACGATCTCCCCGAGGTAGTTCGGGCAGGAGACCCACTCGAACGCGCCCCCGCGAGGGATTCGGTAGGCGGTCTCGCCTGGTGCTCGCAGGCGCCGCAGGGCCCGGTCCGACGCCACGTTGAGCGCGAACCCGCCGAGGAAGATCGCGCCGCCGGCGAGGAAGCGCGGGTCGGCAAGCCAGGAGGAGGGGTAGGCGCCCAGGTCCGAAATCCACCGGGCATTGATCCAGCCGTTGAGGAGGTTGAAGGCGAAGGCGAGCAGCATCACCAGCGCAGGCATGCGGCGGCTTCCCTCCCGGATCCACAGCGGGAAGAGGAAGGCCCGGTAGATGTAGTGGAGCTGCCAGAGGGCGAAGAGCGCCAGCGGGGCGGGCTCGGCCCAGTGGGCACCGGAGAAGTAAACCGCCGCGAAGAACAGCGATGCCGGGCCCTCCATCACGATCCAGCCCAGTCGGGCCGGCACGCTCGGTCCCCATCCCCCTCGGGCGTGACGCCCGTAGGGTGCCGGCACGAACGCCAGGGAGACCAGGGTCGGGACGGAAAGCGCCAGCTCGAGGATGACCAGGGCGCGGTACATTGTCGGGGCCACGGGCGCAGACTAACCCACCTCGGCCCGGGTGCGCTGCTAGGATATCCCGTCCATGTTCCCGACAGGCCGGCCGGAAGGTACACGCCCCGACCCCTTGCGGCCGCGGCCGCGGTGGACGCCGGGCGACCCTTCGACGCCGCTCCTCGTGCCCCCGCCGGCGCCGGAGAACGAGGGAGGCGCCCGGTGAGCGAGCCCATCCGCGTGTTCGTCACCGGTGGCACGTTCGACAAGGAGTACGACGAGATCCACGGGCGCCTTTTCTTCAAGGACACGCATCTGCACGAGATGCTGCGGCTCGCGCGATGCCGCCTCGCGGTGGACGTCGCTACGCTGATGATGGTCGACAGCCTCGACATGACCGACGAGGACCGCCGTGCCATCGTGGAGGGCTGCGCCCGCTGCCCGGAGGCCCGGATCGTCATCACCCACGGCACCGACACCATGGCCGACACGGCCTGGGCTCTGTCCAAGGCCGCCCTGGCGAAGACCGTCGTCCTCACCGGCGCGATGATCCCGTATGCCTTCGGGAGCTCGGACGGGCTCTTCAACCTGGGCAGCGCGCTCTCCTTCGCGCAGGTGCTGGCGCCGGGCGTGTACGTCGCCATGAACGGTCGGGTATTCGCCGGCGATCGGGTTCGGAAGAACCGGGAGAGCGGCGTGTTCGAGGAGATTCCCTGACCGCACCCTCGCCGCGCGGGGTCGTCCTCGCCGCATCCGTCGCCCTGCTTTGCCCCTTGTCGGCGGCTGCCGAGGAGCGCGCGGCCGCCGGCGAGAGCGCGGCCGTGACCGAGCCGCCGGTCCCGCCGGCGGGCGGCCTCACCTGGGGCGATGCGGGGCTCCTCGCGGCCGGCGCCGCGTCCGCGTTCGTCGTGCACGAGAGCTGCCACGTCGCCGCGGGCCTCGCGATGGGAAACCCACCTACCATCCAGCCGGTGCGGTTCATGGGCGTGGTGCCCTTCTTCGCCATCTCCCCTGGGGTCGAGTGCTCGGGCGGTCGGTGCTTCAAGGCGAGCGGCGCGCCGTTCGGCCCCGGTCCCCGCGGTCTCTACCTGATCGTCTCGGCCGGGATCCTGTGCCAGGAGCTGACCGACGAGGTCATCCTGACGACTCGACCCCGGCTGCGCTACGAGGACGAGCCGTTCCTCGTGGGAATGCTCGCGTTCAACACGCTCGCGTCGGTGGGGTACGCGGTCGCGAACCTCTTGGGGATTCGAGCCGGTCGAAGGTGACCTGTACACCATGACCCGGCTCTCCCCGCTGCCGCGCGGAGTCCTCTCCGGCCTGGTGCTCGCGACGGCGGTGCTCGACATCTCGCGCTACCTCTTCCCGGACGTCGGCTGGCTCCCCTGGGCGAGCCGCGTCACCAAGGTCGCGACGGTGGGCGTCATGTTCACCTTCTGATGGGCACCGGCCGCCTGCGTGAGACCACCCGTGCGGGGTCGTCCGGCGGCGGCGCACCTGGTCGCCCCGGCCGGCATGCGGACGTGGTTGAATAGGCGGCCGCGCAGCACGTCTCGACATCGAAACCACCGAACCCTCGAGAAAGGACCCGACATGAAGCGCATCGCCACCGCTCTGCTCGTCGCCGCCCTCGCGACCTTTGCCCGCGCCGACGGCGCCGCCACCTTCAAGGCCAAGTGTGCCGTGTGCCACGGCCAGGATGCGAACGGCGGCGTGATGTACAAGAAGTCGATCCGGGGCGAGGAGCAGGCCGAGATCCTGAAGATGATCAAGGACGGCAAGGGCAAGATGAAGCCCGTCCCGCTCGAGCCGGGAGATGCCACGGACGTCGCGAAGTACCTCAACGGCCTGAAGAAGTAGGGGCCCCGGCCGCCGGGGAGCGTGGTAGGACTCCTGCCACGCCCCCCGACCTCGACAGCGCAGCTGCCTCTCCGGTGGTGGCGCCGCTTCGCCATCCCATGGCCTCGTTGCGCGTGGGCGGGCTGCTCACCGCCATCGTGGGCATCGGGGCCCTGTCGATCGACATGTTCCTGCCGTCGCTGCCGGAGCTCGCCCGTCGGTTCCGGACCGACGAGGCCAGCGCCCAGCTGACGGTCACGCTGTTCCTGCTGAGTTTCGCCCTGGCCCAGCTGGCCTTCGGTCCCACCTCCGATCGCCTGGGGCGCCGCCGCATTCTCCTCGGCGGCCTCGCGCTCTACGTGGTGGGCGCCGTCGCCTGCGCACTCGCACCCAACGTGCAGGTCCTCGTGGTCGCCCGCGTCCTTCAGGGGCTCGGGGCGGGGAGCGGCCCGGTGGTCGGTCGCGCCATCGTCCGGGATGTCTACCCGCGGGAGCACGCGGCACGGGTGCTCGGGATCATGGCGACGGCCCAGGCACTCACCCCCGTGCTGGCACCGATCGCCGGCGGCTACCTCCAGACGTGGTTCGGGTGGCGCTCGGTCTTCGCAGTGCTTGCAGCGGCGGGCGCGGCCTTCCTCGTCGGGGCGTGGGCGCTCGTGGCGGAGACGGCTCCGGTCGCCGTGGATAGATTGGTCGGAGGGTCGCTCTGGCGGGATGCTCTGCATCTCCTCCGCGACCGGACCTTCCTCGGGTTCGCCTTGGCGGTGACGCTCGTCTTCAGCGGCCAGTTTGCGTTCATCAGCGGATCGGCGTTCGTGCTCATCGGGCTCCTTCGCGTGTCGCCGAGCGTGTATGGCTGGTGCTTCGCAGCGGTGGCCTTCGGGCTCATGACGGGGAGCTACCTGACCGCGCGTCACACGCTGCGGCACGGGACTCGGCGGCTCGTCGGGACCGGAGCGGCCGTGGCCGCCGTCGCTGGCACGGGGATGGTCGCACTGGTGCTGGCGGGCCGCGTTGGCGTCCTGGGCATCGTCTTGCCCATGTACCTCTACGCGGTGGGAGCCGGCCTCGTCATGCCGAGCGGCATGGCCGGCGCGCTCGGGCCGTACCCCCACATCGCGGGCCTCGCGTCGGCTCTGCTCGGCTTCCTCCAGATGGCGGGATCGGCGGGCTACAGCATCGGTGTGTCGCGCCTGTACGACGGATCGGCGCTGCCGATGACGGGCGCCATCGCCGCGAGCGGGCTCGCCTGCCTGGCCTGCGCTCTCCTGCTGCTGCGCCCCACGGGCGCGCCGGCCGCGGGCCGGACCTAGAGGAACTCGCAGAGGTAGGCTGCCGGGGCGGTCGCCTTCACGTCGAAGCCGCTCTTGGCGGCGACCTCGAAGCTCGTGCCCGAAGGGAACGCGCGCCAGGTCGCATCGCCGGGGAGCTTTGCCAGAAGCTCGCCCGACACGACCGCCATCCTCTCCGCGGAGTCGGTCGCGAAGTGGAACTCGCCGACGTCGATGACGCCGGCCGTCTGCCGCCGGCCGTTGCGCTCAAAACCGACGCTCTGGACTTTGCCGCCGAAGTACTCGTTGTGCTTGAGCATGCTCTCCTCTGCGCTGCATCGAAGCATGCGGCCGGCGCGGGGGTCAACGGCGCCGCGGCCGCCTAGGCGACGCGGTCCTCCGGCGGGTCCAGCGCGCGGAACCCGCGCCAAAGTGCGAGGTCGTAGGCGATCTTGAGGCCACCGCAGATGAAGAACGGAAGGCTCGCCAGCGCCGGCACCGCGTAGAGCGGGCCGGCGAGCAGGGGCGCGACGGAGGCGCCCACGGTCCGCGCGATGCCCGTGACGCCAGCAGCGGCGGAGCGCTCGTCCGGCGCGACCACCGCCATGGTGTAGGACTGGCGGGTCGGGACGTCCATCTGGGAGATGGAGAAGCGCAGCAAGAGGACGCCGATGGCGAGGGGGAGCGTCGGCATCAGCGGGACGAGGAACAGCAGGGCGTTCGAGGGCAGGTGGGTGAACACCATGGTGTTCACGAGCCCGAAGCGCCGGGCCAGGGCGCCGGCCGACAGCGCCGAGAGGCCGGCGAGGACGTTGGCCCCGAAGAAGATGGCGCCGAGCAGCGCCTCGCTGGCCCCGAAGCGCTCGTGAAACCACCAGGCGACGAAGCTCTGCACGACGAAGGCGCCGGCGAACGCATCGAGGGCGAAGAGCGAGGAGAGTCTCATCACGACGCCGCGAGATCGGTGCAGGCCGAGACCCGGCTCGAGGAACGCCGGCCGCCCGCGGGCCGAGGGGGCTGCTTTGGCCTCGGAGGCGGGCGAGAGCCGAGTGAAGAGCAGCAGAAGCACCGCCCCGAGCGCGGAGTAGCCGAGGACCACCACCCGGTTGGCGGCGAGCGGCGTGGCTCCGCCGTGCTGGAGCGCCTGGGAGAGCAGGCCGCCCCCCAGCGAGCCGAGCGCCGTCGCGAAGGAGCCGGCCAGGGCGTACCAGGCGAAGGTTCCGGTGCGCCGCCCGGCCGGGACCGCCTGGGCGAGCGCGGCCTGCTCGATGGCGAGGAACGGGCCGACCTCGTTGCCGGCCGGGCTGATGATCCCCACCGTGGCCGCGAAGAGCAGGACCGCGAAGGACGTCGTGGAGCTGAAGAGCACGCCGGCGAAGATCATCATGGCCGCGCCAAGCAGCAGCATTCTCCGCCGCCCCACGCGGTCCGCCCGCGTCGTGATCCAGAGGGAGAGGGCGGTGTCGCCGAGGAGGGTCAGCGACAGCAGCAGGCCGATTCGGCCCTCCGAAAGCCCGGCCTCGGACAGGTACAGCACGAGCACAACGGAGAGGAATCCGTAGGCGAAAAGGCGGACGCCCCGGGTGGCGAACAGGAGCGCGACGTCGCGAGGGACGGGCAAGGACACCGGGCCCGGAGCCTACCACGCGACCCGGCCGGGGCCCGGGTTCACGCCGGGAGCACGTACCACTGGCCCTTGGCGCCCTGCTCGCGACGGAGCAAGGCCTCCTTCTCCATGGCCTCGAGCAAACGAGAGAAGGAGGAGAAGCCGTGGTCGCGCTCGTCGAAGTCGGGTTCGCGGCGCACGATGGCGGCCTTGATGGCGGACGGGTTCACGGGCGCGGTTGCCTTGGTGAGGAGCGCGGCGACCGCCTCGCGGGCCACGACGGGGATGACCTTCTCCTTGGGGCGCTCGCGCTCCCGGGTCCCGCCCTCGCGGCGCTGCTGGCTGCCGGAGCGTAGGTAGATGAACTCGTCGCACGCCTTGACGAAGAGAGGGCTCGTGGCTTCCTTCACCGCCATGCCGATGACGATGCGATCGTTCTCGCGCAGCTTGTGGGCGAGCGGGCAGAAGTCCGAGTCCCCGGAGGCGATGACGAAGGTGTCGATGTGCTCGCGCAGGTAGCAGAGCTCGAGGGCGTCGATGACGAGGCGCACGTCGGCGCCATTCTTGCCGGCCCTGGTCGAGGGCGGGACGTCGATGAGCTCGACCCCCTTGTCGTGGAGCCGCTGCGTCGACTCGGCAAAGCGGGTCCAGTCGGCGTAGGCGCGGCGGAAGACGACCTTGCCCTTCTCGAGGAGGACATCGAGGGCGGGTTGGAGGTCGAAGGTGTCGGCGGCGAGCCCTGTGCGGGTGACCAGGTTCTCGAAGTCGATGAAGAGGGCGATGCGCTGATCCTGCGTTTCTCGTCTCAAGGGCGCGAAGAAACCGCATCCGGCGCGCAAACGCAAGCGGCGTCCGCCGGGCTTCGACCGGGCTTCCGGGCGGCAGGAGCACCCGGGCGAGGACGGCCCGGGGCGGTGTCACTCCAAGGCCGCCCGGCTGCCCGGTACGGGCGACCCGTTCAGGCCCAGGAGAGCGGGTAGCGGCCGCGCTCGAGGGTGGGCGCGACGATGGCCTCGCGCCAGGCGACCCAGTCCCCGGGCTCGTCGTCGAGAAGCTTGCGGAGTCGGGCGAGGTGGGTGCGCGCGGCCGACGGGTCCTTCACGGCGGCGAGGATGGCAGCGCGGGCCCGTCCCCAGGCGCGCAGGTGCGCCTCCTCGGCGTAGAGCCGCACGCAGGCGTCGGCGATCGGGTTGGGCTCGGCCTGCAGTGCCCTCGCAACGGCGCTGTCCACGGCGAACGCCTCGATCGCCACGTCGGCGAGTGCCCCCATGACTTCCTGGTGCTCGCCGGTCGCGGGCCCGAGCGCCTCGGACGCTGCGCCGGCGGCGTACGCCCACAGCATCTTGTTCATCTCGGCCACGCGCCTCTCCCGGGCGAGGCGGCCGCTCTCGAGCCGCGGGAGGTCGTCGCGCTCGACGGCCTGCGCGACCCGCCGCGCCAGGGCCACGAGCGGGAATAGCCCCTTCGCGGCCCGCTTCATGAGGGTTCCGGGGACGAGCAGGCGGTTGATCTCGTTCGTGCCCTCGAAGATTCGGTTCACCCGGTTGTCGCGGTAGGTGCGCTCGATCGCGTACTCCTCGACGAAGCCATAGCCCCCGTGGATCTGGACGCCTTCGTCCGCGACGTGGGAGAGCGCCTCGGACCCCCAGACCTTCAGGATCGACGCCTCGACGTTGTACTCCTCGACCGCGGCGATGAGGTCCCGCTCGAATGCCGGCGTGCCGCGCGCCGCGCCCCCGGCGGCGGCGCGCCGGTCGATGAGGCCGGTGGTGCGATAGCTCATCGCCTCACCGACGTAGATGAGCGCCACCATCCGCGCCAGCTTCTCGCGGATCAGGCCGAAGCTGGCGATGGCCTTGCCGAAAGCCTGCCGCTCCTTCGCGTAGGTGGCTGCCATCGCCACCACGTTGCGGCAGCCGGCGACACAGGTGGCCCCGAGCTTCAGCCGACCGATGTTGAGGATGTTGAAGGCGATGCGGTGGCCCTTGCCCACCTCGCCGAGCAGGTTCCCGACCGGCACGCGCGCGTCCTCGAACACGAGAGGGCAGGTCGAGCTGCCGCGGATCCCCATCTTGTGCTCCTCGGGGCCAACGCTGAACCCCGGGGTGCCCCGCTCCACGATGAATGCGCTGAACTTGTCCCCGTCGACCTTGGCGAAGACGATGAAGACGTCGGCGAACCCGGCGTTCGAGATCCACTGCTTGGAGCCATTCAGGATCCAGTGCTTCCCGTCCGGGGAGAGGCTCGCCCGCGTCCGCGCGGCCATGGCGTCGGAAGCCGAGGAGGCCTCCGACAGCGCGTAGGCCGCGGCAAGCTCGCCCGTGCCGAGCCGGGGCAGGAAGCGCGCCTGCTGCGCCTCGGTGCCGAAGTAGACCACCGGCAGGGTCCCGATCCCCACCTGCGCGCCGAAGATCACCGACCAGGCGCCGACCACCGTCATGGCCTCGGCGACGAGGACGCTCGTCGTCATGTCCTGCGCGAGGCCCCCGTACCGTTCGGGAAGGTCGAGCGAGAGAAAGCCAAGCTCCCCTGCTTCTCGCAACAGCCCGCGAACCACCGGGAACTCCTTGCGCTCGATGGCATCGGCGCTCGCAAGCACGCGTTCGACGGCGAACCTGTTCGCGGCGCGGAAGAACTCGCGCTGGTCGGCCGTGAAGTCATCGGGGGTCTCGATCCGGCGCGAGCCTACCGGGTCGAGCAGGAAACCTCCGCCGGGCGGGAGCGTCGATGCGGGGGAAGCGTCGGCGGGCATGGCGGGCCTCCAGGGCTGATTCTCGAGTCAACTGAAGATGCCTTGCGTGACGCTTCGCGTCAAGGGGGCCGAGGCCTCTTGTGAAGGAGGAACAACTTCGCGGGTCGGGTCGTTGTTGGCATACGTTGCCTACCCCCAACCTCCAGGAGTACCCGTGAGAGCGGCGAGCCGAGCGACTTCCCTGGCAGTTCTCGCAACCATCGGCGCGGCCGCGGCGCTGGGAGCGTCGGTGCCCTTGCGATCCCGGGCTGAAGCGCAGAGGGCGCATTTCGAGGGCATCGATCCGACGGCGATGGACCGCACCGTCGACCCGTGCAAGGACTTCTACGAGTACGCCTGTGGAGGCTGGCTCGCCCGCACGAAGATCCCCTCCGACAGGGGAGGGTGGGGGCGGTTCGACGAGCTCGAGGAGGAGAACGCCGCTCGCCTCCGCGAGATCCTCGACGAGCTCGCCGCCGGCAAGGGCGACGCCCAACTGCGCAAGGCCGGCGACTTCTACGCCGCCTGCATGGACGAGGCCGCCGTGGAGTCGCGCGGCCTCGTGGGCCTTCGCGCCGAGTGGGAGCGGCTCGAGGCGGTGAAGGACCCGGCGTCGCTCGCCGCAGCCGTGGGGCGCCTCCACGCTGCGGGCTTCGATCCCCTGTTCAGCCTTCACGCCGACCAGGACATGAAGGACTCGAGCCAGGTGGTGGGCTCGTTGGTCCAGGGCGGCCTCTCGCTGCCGGACCGCGACTACTACACCAACTCCGACCCCAAGAGCCTCGCCATCCAGGAGGCATACCGGGCCCACGTCGAGAAGATGCTTGGGATCGCGGGCGTCGCCCCGGCCGCCGCCGCCTCCGAGGCGCGCGCCATCTTCGACCTCGAGAAGGCCATGGCGGAGTCGCACTGGACGCTCGTGGAGATGCGCGACCCGGCCCGGCTCGACAACCGGCTCGACCTCACCGGCCTGGAGAAGCTGGCGCCTCGGTTCCCGTGGAAGGCGTACCTCGGCGCAGTGGGCGCCGCGGGCGTCACCGCTTTTTCGGCCACTACGCCCAAGGCGCTCGCCCGAATCGACGAGCTCGTGGCCAAGACCGCTCCTGGAACGTGGCGCGCCTACCTGCGCTGGAACGTCCTCGAAGGGGCCTCAAGCGAGCGCGCCCTTCCGCGGGCGCTCGTCGAGGAGAGCTTCGCCTTCTCCTCGAAGAACTTCACCGGCGCGAAGGAGCTGAAGCCTCGCTGGAAGCACTGCGTCGAGGCCACCGACGCGGCGCTCGGCGAGGCGCTCGGGCAGGCCTTCGTCCGCCGCTACTTCAGCGGGGACGCGAAGGACAAGGCGCTGGCGCTCGTCGCCGGCGTCCAGGCGGCCCAGGGCGCGAACCTCGCCAGCCTGGCGTGGATGGACGCCGCCACCCGCGCGCAGGCCCAGCGCAAGCTGGGGCGGATTGACAACAAGGTGGGCTACCCGTCCAAGTGGCGCGACTACACGGCGCTCAAGGTGGACCGTGGGTCCTACCTCGGAAGCACCATGTCGGCGGCCGAGTTCGAGACCAAGAGGCAGATCTCGCAAGATTGGCAAGTCCGTCGACCGCAGCGAGTGGGGCATGACGCCCCCGACGGTGAACGCCTACTACAACCCCCAGATGAACGAGATGGTCTTCCCCGCCGGGATCCTGCAGGCTCCCTTCTATTTTCGCGGCTCGCCGGACGCCCAGAACTACGGGGCCATCGGCTTCGTCGTGGGCCACGAGCTCACCCACGGGTTTGACGACGAGGGCCGGAGGTTCGACGCCGCTGGCAACCTCGCCGACTGGTGGACGGCAACGGTCGCGAGCGAGTTCGACCGGCGGGCGGCCTGCGTGGAGCGGCAGTACTCGGGGTACGTGGCCGTCGACGACGTGAAGCTGAACGGCCAGCTCACGCTGGGCGAAAACATCGCCGACCTGGGCGGGTTGAAGCTCGCCCTCGCTGCCTACCGGGCGTCGCGGCAGGGCAGGGCGCCCGAGGCCAGCGTGGCCGGCCTCACCCCGGAGCAGCAGTTCTACGTCGCCGCCGGACAGGTCTGGTGTGGCAAGTACCGTCCCGAGACGGCGCGGACCCGGGCCCAGACCGACCCGCACGCGACTCCCCGCTGGCGCGTCAACGGGCCGCTCTCGAACCTGCTAGACTTCGCCGTGGCCTTCTCCTGCAAAGCAGGGGACCCCATGGTCCGCACCGACCGCTGTGAGGTCTGGTAGGAGCGGCTCGGTTTCTTCCCCCGGAGCCCCACCCGCGGTACAACGAAGCCATGTCCGAGCCTACCGACAAGAGAAAGCAATCGCTCTACTTCCCGGAGGAGATGCTCCGCGAGATCCAGGACGAGGCGAACCGCCAGGACCGGTCGCTTTCCTGGATCGTGCAGCAGGCCTGGAAGGTCGCCCGCGGCCACATCGCCAAGATCCCGGGCGTGAACGAGCCGGCAGCGCCCAAGCCCTAGGGGCCGGGCGGGCCGTCCGGACGACCGCGCTCGCCCCGGCTACTTCGACCGCTCGACGACGCCGCAGGCGATCCGGGCGCCGGAGTTGCCAGAAGGGTCGGTCTTCATGTCGTCCGCGTCGGCGTGGACGACGAGCGCCGTGCCGCCCTCGTGGAAGAGCGACGCCGGGCCGCTCTCGAGCGTCACCCCTGCGAGCTTCGCGGTAGCCGTCCCCTTCCCGTCAGCACCGACGACCAGGTTCGGCATGTCGCCGGCGTGAGGGCCCGCGGGGTTCTCGAGCCCATGCTTCCTGTCGCTCGGGTTGAAGTGGCCGCCCGCGGACTTGAAGTCCGGCCCCTCGCACTTGCCCGCGGCGTGGACGTGGAACCCGTGAGCGCCCGGGGCGAGCCTGGATGCCACCACCGTCACTTCCACCCCGCCGGGGACGGTCGCAAATGTCGCGGTGGCGACCGTCTCGCCGCCCGCGCTCTTCAGCTCGGCGCGGGCGCCGGGGGCCGCGAGCGCCGCGAGGGGGAGGACTGCGGCTGCGACCGCTGCAAAGGAGCGAATCATTTTTTTTGGCCCTCCTGGGCGGGCCCGGGTGCCCGGGCCTCGACTGGCTCTTGCAAGCCTATGGCGGACGGGCGCGAGTCGCACGCCACTTTCGCCTGTCGAGCCCTTGCATCCGACCTGGATCCCGATCAAGAAAGAGGGGCCCGCCCTGCGCCGAAGGGGGCAGAACCACCGCGGTTTCACCAGGAAGAGTTCTGGCGGCCGCGGTAAGAACCCACCCCCCCGGCGGCGACGCGCTTCACCGAGAGGCGGTCCGGCCGGCGACGGCTGGTCACCCCCTTCATCGAGGAAGGTCGATGCGACGAACTCAACATCTCGGACGCCCGCGCCGGCGGTGGCTCGCATCGCTTGCGGTCGCGGCGATCGCGGTGGCCGCCTGTCGACGCGACGAGGTCACCCACGCCAAGGTGCCGAAGAGCGGCCCCGAGGCGGGCGCGCCCGGCATGCCGGGCATGCCGGCCCCCGGCGTCGCTGCCGGCGCGAACTCCGGCGTGCCCCCGCCGCCGGCGCCCGCCGGCTCAGGCGCGCTCAGGTGGACCCTTCCGAAGGGATGGACGCAGGCAGGCGCGAGCGCGATGCGGTACGCGACGCTCAAGGCCTCCGTGCCCGGCAAGGTGGACGTCTCGGTGGTGGTCCTTCCGGGCCCGGCGGGAGGCGAGCTTGCCAACGTGAACCGGTGGCGAGGGCAGATTGGGCTGCCGCCGATCGATGAGGCCGCTCTCTCGTCAGCGCGCAAGACGATCCACACGACCGCCGGAGACCTCTCGGTCTTCGACTTCACGAGCGATGGCGACGTGAAGACCCGCATGATTGCGGGTCTCCTCTCCGCGGATGGAAATACCTGGTTCGTGAAGATGGTTGGCGATGCGGGCCCGGTCGGGACGGCCCGCCCCGAGTTCATCCACCTCCTGGAGAGCCTGCGCCTTGGCCAAGCAGATTAAGAATCCGGTGTGGGGGGCGCTCGCCTCCATGAAGCTCACCATCACGCTGCTCGCGCTCCTGATGTTGCTCGTGTTCCTGTGCACGCTCGCGCAGGTCGACCTCGGCACCTTCGGGGCCGTCGCCGTGTACATGCGCAGCTTCCTCGTGTGGTGGCACGTCCCCGGGACCGCCTACTCCATTCCCGTCATGCCCGGAGGTGCGCTCGTCGGCCTCGTGCTGGCCATGAACCTCGTGGCGCAGTACCTCCGCATCCCCTTCAACTGGCACAACCTGGGCCTGTGGCTCGTCCACCTGGGCCTCATCCTCTTCGTCCTCGGCGAGTTCGTGTCCGGGGCCTTCCAGGTCGATTCGCAGATGGCCATCGAGGAGGGCCAGACCGTCAACTACGTCGAGGGCAAGGACCTCGAGCTCGCGGTGGTCGACGCCACCGACCCCGCCCAGGACGAGGTCTTCGGCATCAACGAGGCGCGCCTGTCCCGCGGCGGCAGCATCGAGCTGCCGAGCACGCCGGTCTCGATCAAGGTTCACGAGTACTTCCGCAACGCCGATCTCGCCACTCGCCGGCCCGGGGATCCGCCGACGCCGGCCACCATGGGAGTGGGCACGGCGGTGACGGTCCAGCCGCTTCCCCCGGTCTCGCGGGACGACGACATGAACCGCGCGGCCGCGTTCGTCGAGCCCGTGGCCGGCGGCCGCAGCTACGGCGTCTGGCTCGTCTCGAACGTGCTCGGCGCCCCCCAGTCCTTCATCCACGAGGGCAGGACCTACGTCCTCTCCATGCGGCCGAGGCGCCAGTACCTGCCGTATTCGATCACGCTGAAGAAGTTCTCGCACGACGTCTACGCCGGCACCGACATTCCCAAGAATTTCTCGAGCCTGGTGCGCCTCAGCAACCCGTCGCGCGGCGAGCAGCGGGACGTGCTCATCTTCATGAACCAGCCGCTGCGCTACGACGGCAAGGCGTTCTACCAGGCCAGTTTCGGGAAGAACGACACCCTGTCGATCCTGCAGGTGGTGGAGAACCCGGGCTGGCTGCTGCCCTACATCTCCTGCGCGCTCGTCACGGTCGGGCTGCTCTACCACTTCGGATCCCGGTTGCGTCGTTCCCTCAAGCGGCGCGAGGCCGCAGAAGCCGAAGCCGCGGCGGGCCAGCCGCCCGCCGCACAGGAGGCCTGAATGAAGATCGCCAAGATCGCGCCATGGGTCGCCGGCGGACTCGCCCTCGTCGGGGCGGCCGTCGCCGCAGTTGGGCCGAGCCGGATCCGCGGCCTCGACGTCGCCGGGTTCTCGAGCGTGCCCGTCCTGGAGGGCGGGCGGGTCAAGCCCGTCGACACGGTGGCGCGAAACTCGCTGCTCATGATCCGGGGCCAGCAGAGCTTCCGCTACCAGGACCGCACCGTGGGCCCAGAGGAGTGGATCCTCGACGTTCTGTTCCGGCCGCAGGTGGCCGACGCCCAGCCCGTCTTCGTCATCAACGACCCCGACGTGCTGGGGCTCATCGGGCTGAAGCAGACCGCCGACCGGTACTTCTCCTTCCGCCAGCTCGTGCCCCACATCGCGGAGATCCAGCGCCAGGCGCAGGCGGCCCACCCCGTCGAGGCGAAGGACCGGAGCCGCTTCCAGTCCGCCATCGTCAACCTCTTCGATCGCATGTACCTCTACCATCGGCTCAAGAACACCGTTCAGCTCGAGGGCACTCCGGGCCTCGCCGCCGAGGAGGGCGCGCTCGGCGCGGCCGGCGCGAACGAGCGCCACATGGCGCTCGTCCAGCTCGCGGCCTTCCGCCCCATCCCGCCGCGCGCCGGGGCGCGCCCCGACGCCTGGAAGAGCACCGGCGAGGCGCTCAGCGAAGGCGCCGCCGGCGCGACGGTCGCCCCCGGCCTCGATGCGCTTGCCCGCGTCGGCTGGGCCTACTCGTTCCAGGAGGCGGCCGAGTTCAACAAGGCCGTCGCCGAGCTCAAGGCCGTCTCCGCGTCGAACCGTCCGGAGGCGCTGGCGCTCGCGGACCACGAGTCGCTCTTCAACCGCGCCCAGCCATTCTACGTGGGCATGGTGATCTACGTGCTGGCGCTGCTCGCCGTCTTCGCCTCCTGGCTGTGGATGCCCGAGGTACTGCGGGCGGCCGGCTTCGGGCTCTTGGTGGCGGGAGCGGTGGTGCAGACCGCCGGCCTCATCTCGCGGATCATCCTCCAGGGGCGACCACCGGTGACGAACCTCTACTCGTCGGCGGTCTTCGTGGGCTGGGGCGCGGTGGTCCTCAGCATCGTCCTCGAGCGCATCTACAAGCGGGGATTCGGGACCGCCGTAGGGGCTGCTGCCGGATTCGCGTCGCTGCTCGTCGCGCACCACCTCACCGGCGACGGCGACACCATGGAGATGATGCGTGCCGTGCTGGACTCGAACTTCTGGCTCGCCACCCACGTGGTGGCGATCACCATCGGCTACAGCGGCACCTTCCTCGCCGGTGCCATCGCCATCGCCTACACCCTGCGCAGGCAGTTCGCGCCGCGGCTCGATCCCGGCAGCACCAAGACGCTCGCGTCGATGACCTACGGGATCATCGCGTTCTCGCTGCTCTTCAGCTTCGTCGGGACGGTGCTCGGGGGCATCTGGGCCGACCAGTCGTGGGGCCGCTTCTGGGGCTGGGATCCCAAGGAGAACGGGGCGCTGCTCATCGTGCTCTGGAACGCCATCATCCTGCACGCCCGCTTTGGCGGGTTCGCGCGGGAGCGGGGCATCATGGCGATGGCCATCTTCGGCAACGTCATCACCAGCCTCTCCTGGTTCGGCGTCAACATGCTGGGGGTGGGCCTCCACTCGTACGGGTTCATGGACAAGGCGTTCTACGCGCTCGCCGCCTTCATCGGGGTCCAGTTCGCGCTCATCGCGCTCTGCATGCTGCCGCGGCAGTTCTGGAAGCCGAAGAGCGCGCGCGTCGGCGGGCCGGAGCAGCCGGCCAAGGCATGAGACACGAGGTCGCCCGGCGAAGGACGTTCGCCATCATCTCGCACCCGGACGCCGGGAAGACCACGCTCACGGAGAAGCTTCTGCTGTACGGGGGGGTCATCCAGCTCGCCGGCGCCGTCAAGGCCAAGCGCGGGCGCGCCAGCGCGGTGAGCGACTGGATGGAGATGGAGCGCGAGCGAGGCATCTCCATCACCACCAGCGTGCTGCAGTTTCCCTACCGGGGCCTGCAGATGAACCTCCTCGACACGCCCGGCCACGCCGACTTCAGCGAGGACACCTACCGTACGCTGCATGCGGTCGACGGCGCGGTGATGCTGCTCGACTGCGCCAAGGGCGTGGAGGCCCAGACCCGCAAGCTCTTCCGGGTCTGCCGCCAGCGTGCCATCCCGATCTTCACCTTCGTGAACAAGATGGATCGGCCGGGCCGGGACGCCTTCGACCTCATCGGGGAGGTGGAGAGCGTGCTCGGGATCGGGGTCTACCCCATCACCTGGCCCATCTTCCGCAGCGGGACCTTCCGCGGCGTCTACCACCGGATCCGCCGACGCGTGTACCTGTTCGGCGAGGAGGACGCCGGGTCGAGCGCCGCCGCCGGGGCGGAGCGCCCGCCGGTGGAGGTGACCGGCATCGACGACCCCGCGGTCCGCGAGGCGATCGACGACGCGGGCTACGACCAGCTCCGCCACGACGCCGAGCTCCTCGATGCCGCCGGGGACGGCTTCCACCGGGATCGCTTCGAGGCGGGCGAGCTCTCGCCGATGTTCTTCGGGAGCGCGGTGAACAACTTCGGGCTCGAGGCCTTCCTCGAGACTTTCAGCGAGATGATGCCTCCGCCGCAGGCCTCGCGCGTCGGACCGCGGAGCCATCCAGCCCACCCTCGAGGAGTTCAGCGGATTCGTCTTCAAGATCCAGGCGAACATGGACAAGGCGCACCGGGACCGCGTCGCCTTCGTCCGCATCTGCTCCGGGCGGATGGTCCGGGGCATGAAGGCTCGCCACGTCCGCACCGGCAAGGACGTCCGGCTCACCGCGCCCACGCAGTTCCTGGCCCGCGACCGCAGCGTGGTGGACGAGGCTTACGCCGGCGACGTCGTCGGCATCCACGATCCCGGAAACCTCGAGATCGGCGACACGCTGACCGGGGGCTCGGCCTTCGTGTTCGAGGGGATCCCCAGCTTCGCTCCCGAGCACTTCCGGCGGCTGGCGCTCGTGGACCCCATGCGGCGAAAGCAGTTCGCCTCGGGCATCGAGCAGCTGGCGCAGGAGGGGACGGTCCAGCTCTACCGGCCGCCCGGCCGGCCGGGTCGGGGACCTCGTCCTCGGCGCGCTCGGGCAGCTCCAGTTCGAGGTGGTGAAGTACCGCCTGGAGGCGGAGTACGGCGTCGAGGTCCGCGTCGAGTCCGTGCCCTACGTGCTGGCGCGCTGGGTGTCGCACGCGGACGGAACGCCCGTCGATATGGACGAGGTGCACGGCGCCATCGACGGGCTCGTGGTCCTCGACGTCCGGGATCGCGTGGTGGCGCTCTTCGACCGGGAGTGGGCACTGCGGATGGCCGAGCGCGACCACCCCGAGCTGCGCTTCGCCGAGACCGCGACCGGCGTGGTGGTGCGCGCCGCCTGACTCGAGCCTGGCAGGAGCCCGTCAGCGCTCCGGGGCGGATGCCGTGGAGCGATCGAGCGACTGGTCCTCGAATGAGCTCGGGTCCTCGAGCGCCTCCAGGTGCGTGAACACCATCGCCTGCGGGATGGCCGCGGCGATCTCCTGTTCCAGGGCCTCGAGGAGGGCATGGCCGCGGCGGACGGACCAGTCGCCTGGCACGAGCACGTGCATCGAGACGAACCGGCGCGCGCCCGCCTGGCGGGTGCGCACCGCGTGAAACTGGACCGTCGGGCCGCGGTGGCGGCCGAGCACCCGCTCGAGCGCCTCCTGGTCGCCGGCGGGCAGCGCCGTGTCGAGAAGCCCGAGCGTCGAGCGGCGGACGAGATCGACCCCCGACCGCACGATGTTGGCCGCCGCGACGAGCGCCACGACCGGGTCGATCCTCTGCCAGCCCGTCAGCGCGACGAGCCCGATGCCCGCGAGCACTGCGAGCGACGTCCACACGTCGGTCAGCAGGTGATGGCCGTCGGCCTCGAGCGCGATGGAGCGGTGACGTCGGCCTGCGCGGAACAGGACGCGGGCCGCCGCCAGGTTGAGGGCGGCGGAGCCGAGGGAGACGACGAGGCCCACGCCGACGCGCTCGAGCGGCTTCGGGTCGAGGAGGCGATGCACCGCGGTCCAGGCGATTCCCGCGGCAGCCGTCAGGATGAGCGCTCCCTCGACGCCGCTCGCGAAGTACTCGGCCTTGGAGTGCCCGTAGGCGTGCTCCTCGTCGGGCGGGCGCGCCGCTACCACCAGCATGCAGAGGGTGACGATCGCGGCGATCAGGTTCACGAGCGACTCGGCAGCGTCGGCGAAGAGGCCGACGGAGCCGGTGAGCCGCCAGGCGAGCGACTTGGCGCCGATGTTGACGACCGCGACCCCGATTGAGAGCCAGGCGAACCGGGTCAGGTCCGGCGGCGGACGCGCTCGTCATGGCCGGGGCCAGCCGGACCGCGGTTCCGGGCCCGCGGGCGGCGAAGCGGGCCGTCGCCCGGGGCTCGCCGGCGGCAGCCCGGAGCGGCGGCGCCCATGGCCGAGGGCGTCGGATTGCGAGAGGGGGTGGGGGATTGGCCGTTCGCCGCGCACGGATTGCCAGTGCCCTAGGCCGGGCGCCTGCGGGCGGGCAGGATGTCGCGAAGCACCTCGTGGGCGCCGCGGAGCATCTCCACGGTGGTGTCCCAGCTCACGCAGGGGTCGGTGACCGAGCAGCCGTAGCGCAGCTGCGAGCGGTCCTCCGGGATGGGCTGGCTTCCGGCCTCGATGAAGCTCTCGACCATGAGCCCCACCACCGACCGGTTGCCCTCCCGGATCTGGTGCACCACGTCGCGCATCACGAGCGGCTGCAGCTCCGGCTTCTTCCAGGAGTTGGCGTGGGAGCAGTCGACCACGATGTTCTGCGGCAGCCCGGCCTTGGCGAGCGCCTGCTCGGCGAGCGAGATGGAGACGGTGTCGAAGTTGGGCCGGCCGCCGCCGCCGCGCAGGACGAGGTGGCCGTAGCGGTTGCCGCGGGTCCGCACCACTGCCGACTCGCCCCTGGCCGCTGATGCCGAGGAAGCTGTGCGGGCGCCCGGCCGAGACGATGGCGTTGACGGCCGGGTCGATGTCGCCGTCGGTGCCGTTCTTGAACCCGACCGGCGTCGACAGGCCCGAGGACATCTCGCGGTGGGTCTGGGACTCGGAGGTGCGGGCGCCGATGGCGGTCCAGGCCACCAGGTCCCCGTAGTACTGGGGCGCGATGGGGTCGAGCGCCTCGGTCCCGGCCGGGACGCCAGCCTCGTTCACCTCGAGCAGGAAGCGCCGCGCCTTCTCCATCCCCTCCTCGATGCGGAACGAGTCGTCCATGTAGGGGTCGTTGATGAAGCCCTTCCAGCCGAGCGAGGTGCGAGGCTTCTCGAAGTAGACCCTCATGACGACGTAGAGGGTCTCGTCCACCTCGCGGCGAGCCCCGCGAGCCGCCGGGCGTAGTCGAGGCCGGCCAACGGGATCGTGGATCGAGCAGGGGCCGACCACCACGAACAGGCGCCGGTCCCGGCCGTCGAGGATGGCCTCCAGGGTGCGGCGGCCGCCGCACCACGGTCTCCGCGGCCCGCTCGCTGAGGGGACGCGGCCCTTCACCTCGTCGGGGGAGGGCATGACGTCGAGGGAGGCGATGTTCAGGTTTTCGGTCTGCTGCATCGGGCTCGGGCTCCGCGGTGAGACGAAGGACATAACCCAAGAGCGACCCAAATCGAAGGCCAAACCGGGCCTAGACTCCGTCCATGACCGACCAGGAACGCGATGCCGTTCTCGGCATCTGCTTGTTGGCCGCCCTCTGCGACGGGGCCAATGACGACAGCGAGAAAGCCGAGATTGACCGGATCAGCCGGACGCTGGCGGGCGGCGGGGGCGCCGACCTCGCCGCGCTGCACCAGGACGTGCAGGCGGGTCGCAGGACGCTCGAGTCGTCGGCGGGCGCGCTGGGCTCGCCGGAGGCCCGCCAGCTCGCCTACGAGCTCGCCGTGTGCGTCTGCAACGCCGACGGCGCGCAGAGCGCACCGGAAGCGGAGTTCCTCGGGCGGCTCCACCGTGCGCTCGGGCTCGAGCCAGCCGCGGTCGCTGCCTTCTCCCGGCAGGCGGAGGCCGTGGCCGCCCTGGCGCTGCCGCCAGCCTCGCGCGGGGCGGGGGCAGGCGCGCCCCCGGGGACTCCCGACCCGGCCGAGATCGACCAGTGGATCCTGAGCGCCTCGATCCTGAACGGGGCGCTCGACCTGCTGCCGCACTCGCTCGCCACGCTCGCCGTCATCCCGCTCCAGATGCGGCTCGTCTACCGGGTGGGGAGGGCCTACGGCTACGAGCTCGACCAGGGGCACGTCCGGGACCTCCTCGCCACCGTCGGGGTCGGACTGACCTCGCAGGCCATCGAGCAGGTCGGGCGGCGGCTGGTCGGGGGCCTCCTGCGGGCGGTCGGAGGGGGGATGCTCGGCAGCCTCGGAAGCCAGGCCACCGGGACCGCGCTCTCCTTCGCCACCACCTACGCGCTCGGCCAGGTGGCGAAGCGGTACTACGCGGGCGGCAGGGTCATCGACGCCGAAGGGCTCCGCCAGGTCTTCGAGCAGATGCTCGGGGAGGCTCGGGGGCTCGGCGAGCGATACGCTGGCGAGATGCAGCAGAAGGCCCGGTCGATCGACGTTGGCCACCTCGTGGAGTCGATCCGCTCGGGGTAGCGGCGCCCCAGCCGCGACACGGCGGGCGGGCGCGGTGGTACCTTGGCCCGGCGCGGCGAGAGCGCGCGGAGGTGAGGCACCTTGGGCCTTGGTCGGCAGGGGGAGGCAGCGGGGAGAGCGGCGGCGCCGCGGCCAGGCGGCCGCCGCCGCGCCGGGGAACCGTGACGCTGCTCCACGCCGCCGGCCTCGGCCTCTCCTTCGGAAGCCGCACCGTCTTCGACGGCATCACCCTGACGATCGAGGAGGGCGAGCGCGTCGGCCTCGTCGGCGTGAACGGCTCTGGGAAGTCCTCGCTCATGCGACTGCTGGCCCGCGCCGCCGAGCCCGATCGCGGCGAGATCCAGCTGCGCCGAGGCAGCTCGGTGACCTACCTGCCCCAGGAGCCGGAGTTCGCCGACGGGGCGACGGTGGCCTCGGAGCTCGAGGTGGCGCGCGAGCCGCTCCGGGCCGCCATCGACGCCCACGTGGCACTCTCCGCCCGGCTGCAGGCGGAGGGCCCGGGCCCGGCGCACGACCGCATGCTCGACCGAGCTCGCGGCCCTCTCGGATCGGGTCGAGCATCTGGGCGGGTGGGACACCGCCCACGAGGCCCGCCGTCTCCTCGACCGCCTCGGGGTCAAGGAATGGGACCGGCCGATCGCGGAGCTCTCGGGCGGGACCCGCAAGCGCGTCGCGATCGCCCGGGCGCTGCTCGAGCCGTCCCGACCTCCTGCTCCTCGACGAGCCCACGAACCACCTCGACGCCGATACCGTCGACTGGCTCGAGGAGGAGCTCGACCGGCTCCCCGGTGCGCTGCTGCTCGTGACCCACGACCGCTACTTCCTCGACGACCTGGTGGACCGCATCGTCGAGATCGCGCCTGGCCGCGGCGTGGAGAGCTACCCTGGAAACTACGAGGCCTACCTCGAGCAGAAGCTGGAGGCGGAGGACCAGGCCGGCGCAGGCGGAGCACAAGCGGCGAGCGCTGGATTGCCCAGGAGGTCGCCTGGCTGCGCCGCGGCGTCGAGGCGCGGCGCACCAAGAGCAAGGCGCGCATCGAGCGGGCGCGTCGACTCATGGCCGAGCGCGGCTTCGAGCGCGCCCCGGGTGGCGGAGCTGCACCTGGCGCCCCCTCCGCGCCTCAGCCAGGTGGTGCTGGAGGCACACGGGATCGAGCAAGCGCTTCGGTGACCGCCCCGTCCTGGAGGGAGTGGACTTCATCCTGCAGCGAGGGGAGCGGGTCGGCATCGTCGGACCGAACGGCGTCGGCAAGACCACCTTCCTGCGGGTCCTGCTCGGCGAAGCTCGAGCCGGATGGCGGCAAGGTGGTGCTCGGGCGCCGCACCCGGATCGCGTACTACGACCAGCAGCGGGCGCGCCTCGACCCGGAAGCAGACCGTGTACGAGGCCGCGGGCGGCGGCGTTCCGGGGAAGGCCGGGGAGGACTTCGTGGAGCTCGGCGGACGGCAGCGTGGCGCTGCGCGACTACCTCGACGACCTGCTCTTCCCCGCTGCAGTCCAGCGGATGCAGGTGAAGGCGCTCTCGGGAGGCGAGCGGAACCGGCTATTGCTGGCGCGGCTCTTCCTCGAGGGAGCGAACGTCCTCGTGCTCGACGAGCCCACGAACGACCTCGACCTCGTCACGCTCAACGTGCTCGAGCGGCTGCTCCTGGAGTTCGACGGCAGCGTGCTGCTCGTGACCCACGACCGGTACTTCCTCGACAAGGTCGCGACAGCGGTCCTCGCGTTCGAGGGGGGCGGCACGGCCATCCGCTATCCGGGCAACTACGAGACCTACCGGACGCTCCGGGATCAGGCCGAGCAGGCGCGCGAGCCCGCCCTCGAGGCTCCGCGTGCGCGCCCGGCGCTCCCCTCCGCCGACGCGGCGTCCGGCCGGGCCCGGAAGCCCGGCCGGCTCTCGTTCAAGGAGCAGCGCGAGGTCGACGGAATGGAGGCGGCCATCGTCGAGGCGGAGGCGCGCAAGGCGGCCCTCGAGGGGAAGCTCGCCGACCCGGTGACCTACCAGCGGGAGGGCGCCTCGGTGCCCAGGCTCCGCGCCGAGCTCGGCGAGGTCGCTGCGGAGGTGGAGCGCCTCTATGCCCGCTGGCAGGAACTCGAGGCGATTCGCGGCGGGGCGCCGGGGCCGTCGTGACCGGTCAGGGGGCGGTGTGGCGGACGTCCAGCACCGCGAGCACGGCCGGCCCTCCGGGGCGCTCGACCTCGACCTTCTCGCCGGCGGCACGCCCGAGGAGCGCCGCGCCCACGGGAGAGTGCACGCTCACGAAGCCGCGACGCGCGTCCGCTTCGTCGGGCCCGACGACCCGCCAGGTGTGCCTCTTGCCGCGGTCGTCCTCCACGGTGACCCAGCTCCCGAAGGCGACAATTCCGCCGGGCGCCGACCCCGGGCCGAGGACGGTCAAGGCGGCCAGCGTGGCCTCGACGAAGCTCTCTCGCGCTTGGAGCTCGGCGACGCGGCCGGCCCGCTGCGATTCGGGCAGGGCACTCGCGGCGGCGCGCTCGGCGCGGACGCGATGGAGGGCATCGCGAAGCGCGGCGTGACCCTCTGGCGTGACGTAGCGGGTCGCGCCGGGGGCGAGCCGCGGTGGTGGGCGGGAGAGCGGTTCGGGCTCGTGGGTCTCCTCGCTCGTGAATGCCTTCGACATGCGACCTCGCGTCCGCGGTCACTCGTAGAGGCGGCGGGTGGCCCGTCCCATGATGCGGATGGCCGTGCGACGGGGCAACACCCGCGCGAACAGGAAGGCAGCGAACTTGTTCAGGGCTCCCGTCACCACGCTCGGTCCCCTGCCCAGGGCCGCCAGGGCCTTGGCTGCCACCGCCTCGGCCTCCATGAGTGGCATGTCCCTCTTCGGGTTTGACGAGGCGTAACCGGGGGTCCTTGTGGCGCCGGCGCGGCAGGCGAGCACGTCGACCCCCCGCCGCCCGAGCTCGTCCCAGAGTCCCTCGGCGAGAACCAGGTTGAAGGCCTTGGACGCGGCGTAGGAGGCGACGAGCGGACCCCCCTGCGACCCGGCCATCGACGCCATGAGGAGGATCCCGCCGTGCCCGCGCCGCGCCATTTCGCCGCCGAAGGCATGGGCCAGGGTGAGCGGCCCCCGGCAGTTCACGTCGAGGACCTTGAGCTGCTCCCCGAGTGGCCGATCCACGAACGGGCCGATGGCCGAGTGGGCGGCGTTGTAGACGACGAGCCCGACCTCGGCGTTCGCGGCGAGCGAGCGGACGACGTCGAGCAGGTCGGGGCGTCCCAGGTCCGCCGCGGCGAATCGGACGTCGACGCCGTGCGCGGCTCCCAGGTCGGCGGCGAGCCTCGCGAGCGCTCCCTCGCGCCGCGCCACGAGCAGGAGATTGAGGCCGCGGGAGGCGAGCTGGCGCGCGAAGGCCTCGCCGATCCCGGCGGAGGCGCCGGCGACGAGCGCCCACGGCCCGTAGCGCTCCCGGAAGGTGTTCACGCCGCGCCGCCCGGGGCTCGGCGCTCGGGCGCCGGCTCGGTGAACGGGTGCTCGGAGCGCCACATGCGCCAAACCACGATCACCGGGACCACCATCCAGGCGGCGTTCGCCCCCACCACGACGCCGGGATGGGCGGTGGCGTGGATCCCGAGGAGCTCGTCGAAGAGGATGATGAAGACGTTCGTGAACAGCATCGTGGCCCAGATGATGCTCGGGATGCGGATCCACTCCCGCCCCCTCGAGTAGGCCCAGATGGCCGCGGCGTAGAAGGGCCCGAACACGAGCACGTCGAGCCAGATGGTGGCGCGGTACCAGGCAGGCCTCGCGAGCAGGAGCGGGTCGAAGCTCTGCTCCCACCAGTGGACGAGCGCCAGCAGCGAGGCCGGCGGCCAGGCCGGGGGTGCGAAGTGGAACGGGTCGGCGATGACCACCTGTTCCAGGCTCACCACGTAGGTGGTGAAGGTGAGGTTGACGAGGAAGAAGACGACGAGCGCAACGTCGAGCGGCCGGCGGCCGAGCGGGATGACCTGGCGCATGGGCGCGATCCATACCGCAAACACCGCCGGTGGCGCGACCCATCCCGCGCCTGCCGTGGTCGCCGGCTGGACCGCGGGGCGAGGGGCCTAGCCGAGCCGATCCTCGAGGGCCTTGCGGACGAGGCCGGCGTCGGCCGCCCCGCCGGCTTCCTTCATGACCGCTCCGAGGAGGAACCCGAGAAGCTTGCGCTCCCCGGCCCGGTAGCGGGCGACCTCGGCCGCCTTGCCGTCGAGGACGCGGGCGATGGCCCGGTCGATGGCGCCCCGGTCCTCGACCCGGGACAGGCCGAGCTCCGCCATGCGAGCCTCCGGATCGCCGCCGCCCGCGACCAGAGCGGCAAGGAGGGCCTTGCCCCCGGCGGGCGAGAGGCGCCCGGCGTCGAGCAGGGCGGCGAATCTCCCGAAGGCGGCGCCCGAGAGCGGCAGCTCGCCGAGCGGGATGTCTCCGGCCTGGCCGAGGAGCTCGTTGAGCAGCCATCGCGCCGCGGTGGTTGGCCCGGCGCCGGCCTCGACGGCTGCGTCGTAGTAGGCGGCGAGCGCCGGGTCCCCGCTCAGCAGGTCGGCCTGCTCGGCCGCGAGGCCGAGCTCCGCACGGTAGCGATCGAAGCGCCGGGCGAGCTCCGGGGTCGCCGCCCGCAGCTCGGCGCGCGCTTCGCGGCGAGTCCGGCGCGGGGCCGTTATTTCGGCCGGCGCCTCCCGGGCTGGCTTCGGGCCCCTGCGCGCCGCGGGTCGCGCGGCCGCCCGCCCGGCCCAGGTGTCCTTGAGGGAGAGGGTCCGGTTGAAGGCCGGGGCGCCCGGGCGGCTGTCCACCGGGTCGACGAAGAAGTATCCCTGACGCAAGAACTGCCAGCGGCTGCCGGGCGTCGGCGCCGGCGAGCGCTGGCTCGGCGCGCGCGCCGGTCGCCACCACCAGCGAGTCGGGGTTGAGGACCCGGACGAAATCCTCCTCCGCGTCGGGCTGCTCCACCGTGAACAGTCGGTCGTAGAGGCGGACCTGGGCGGGGATCGATCGCGTCGCGTGGACCCAGTGGATCGTCCCGGAGACGCGGCGCCGGTCGGCGGGGTCGGGGCCGCGCGAACCTGGGTCGTGGCTGCAGCGCAGCGAGAGCACCTCCCCGCCCGGTCCGCGCACCACCTCGTCGCAGCGGACCACGAATGCCCCTGCCAGTCGCACCTCGCGTCCCGGCGCGAGGCGCTTCCAGTCGGGGGGTGGCTCGGTCGAGAAGTCCTCGCGCTCGACGAGCAGGTGGCGGCCGAAGGGAACCGGGCGAGCTGCCCCGGGCCGGGTCGGCCGGCCACCAGGGGATCTCGAGCGCGTCGACGCGATCGGCGGGCCAGTCGGTGAGCTCGACCGGAAGCGGGGTCGAGACCGCGAGTGCGCGCGGGTGCCCGGGGCTCCAGGTCGCTGCGAATGGCGTACTCGAGCTTGCCGATGTCGACGAGGCTGTTGTTCTTGGCGACGCCGATGAGCTCGGCGAAGTCGCGCAGCGCCTCGGGCGTGACCCCGCGGCGCCGCATGCCGGCGATGGTGGGCATGCGCGGGTCGTCCCAGCCCGACACCCGCTTCTCGTTCACGAGCTGGAGGAGCTTGCGCTTCGACATGACGGTGTAGCCGAGCGCCAGGCGCGCGAACTCGTACTGGTGCGGCCGCGGGCTCCCAGGGCCCGAGGTTGTCGAGCACCCAGTCGTAGAGCTCGCGGTTGCTCTCGAACTCCAGGGTGCAGATGGAGTGGGTCACCCCCTCGAAGGCGTCCTCGAGCGGGATGGGCGTAGTCGTACATCGGGTAGATGCACCAGCTGTCGCCGGTGCGGTGGTGGTGCGCGTGCCGGATCCGGTAGAGGAGCGGATCCCGCATGATGACGTTGGGGTGCGCCATGTCGATGCGGGCGCGAAGGACGCAGGCGCCGTCCGGGAACTCGCCCGGCGCGCATGCGGCGCAGGAGGTCGAGGCTCTCGGCGGCGGGGCGGTCCCGGAACGGGCTCGTCCGCCCCGGGTCGGTCGAAGCTGCCGCGCTGCTCGCGGATCGCCTCCTGGCCCTGGCTGTCGACGTAGGCCTTGCCCTCGCGGACCAGCCGCTCGGCGCACGCGTACATGCGCTCGAAGTAGTCGGAGGCGTAGAAGAGGTTCTTCCCGAAGTCGCAGCCCAGCCACTGCACGTCGGCCTGGATCGAATCCACGTACTCGGTCTCTTCGGTGGTCGGGTTGGTGTCGTCGAAGCGCATGTGGAAGCGCCCGCCGTAGCGCTGCGCCAGCCCGTAGTTGAGGAGGATGGACTTCGCGTGGCCGATGTGGAGGAACCCGTTCGGCTCGGGCGGGAAGCGGGTGACCACACCGCCGCGGGCGCGGCCGGCGGCCAGGTCGGCGTCCACGATGTCGGTGAGGAAGTTGGACGGCCCCGGGGAGTCGCTCATGCGGGCCGTGTTATCGCAGCGGCCCCGGACAGGCAACTCCGGCGAACCCGGGTGCGCCCGCCGCGCTATGGCGATCGCCCGGCTCGAGCGCCGCGGTGGCGCGGGGTCCTGCGGTCTCCGCGTGCGCAGGCGAGCTGCAGGTCGACCTGGCGCCGGAAGGCCTCGACCATGGGGACGAACCGCGCCGGGTCCTCTTCGAGGGCCCCGAGCGCGAGCGCCACCGCCTCCAGGGTGGAGAGGTGCACGGGTCCGGGCTCCCGGCGGAGTTCTCGGTAGCCGCTCGGGCGGCCGGCGTCGACGGAGAGCCGCGGCAGGTCGCGGAGAAGCGGGCTCTCCAGGAGGATCTTCTGGGCCTGGTGCCAGGTGCCGTCGACGACGAGCAGCACCGGAGGCGGGTCCGCGGCACGGGCGGCCGCCGGCGTCGCTCCCTCGCCGGGGAAGAGCACCGCGGCCCCCGGGGTCGCCGCGGCGCCGACGACCGCCGGGTGTTCTTCGAAGCGGACGCCGCGGTGGATCTCGGCGTTCGCGAGTGCGATGCGCGTGAGCCAGGCCGTGCAGATGGCGAGCCGCGCCTCGCGGGGGTGCTGCAGGATGACGACCCGCGTCCGGGAGGCGGCCGGGGCGAGCGAGGCGCACACGCAGAAGGGCTCGGGGCGCAGGCAGCGGAGGCAGGTGGGGCGCATCGCCGGCGCGCCTACCAGAGCTGGGCCACGTCGGCGCTTGCCGCGCGCGGCTCGAGCTCGAGCGCGCCGCGGGCGCAGCCGGTGCGACAGGTGCCGCAGCCCCAGCACCCCCGCCGGTCGAGGGCGACGTCCCGGGGACCCTCCCGCCGCAGGGCGCCGAAAGGGCAGAGGGGGACGCACTGGGCGCAGCCACTGCAGCGCTCCGGGTCAAGGCGGACCACGTCCTCGCCCCTCCACATGACGCGCACCCCGCCTCGAAGCTGGGTGTTCATGGCCAGGCACCCGCTCGGCAGGTCGCAGTTGCAGATGGCGGCCACGAAGGGAGTCCGGAACGTCCAGGCGGTGTGGGCGAGGCCGGCCTCCTCGGCGCGTCGCAGCAGGGCGAGGGCCCCTTCCTTGGTGAGCCGCTCGAATCCCTCCGCCTCGGGGCCCCGCGCGTAGTCGCGGAAGCACTCGGCGAGCAGTTCGTCGTGGGGATTCACCGTCATGACGATGCAGCAACTCTCGGCGCTCGAGCCCGGCCGCAGGGCGCCCCGGCACACGCAGGGCAGGCGGGTGATGTGCGTGGCGAGGTCGAAGATCTTCTCGCATTGCTCGATGGGGACCGGCTGGCCGAAGTGGTCGCGCTGCTGGGCCCTCGAGACTCTTTGGGAGACGAGGCGGGCGAGCGGGCGCGGAACGAAGCGCAATGCGGCGATCCCCGCCTCGGCGACGCGGCGCGTATGCTCGAAATCGCGAACAAAATCTATCATGTAGCCGCGTCGGGCGAGGTCGCTCGACAGGTCGAAGGCGTAGTTTTGCGCGCTCAAGTACCAGCGCTTGCCATCGCCATGCTGAACGCAAAAGTTGCACATGGGGCGCGCCCGGGTGGCCGGGGCCTAGTAGACGGCGAGGAGCTCGACCTCGAACACGAGTGTGGCGTTGGGAGGGATGTCGGGAGGGGCGCCGGGGGCGCCGTAGCCGAGCTCCGGTGGCAAGGTCAGCTTGCGCTTGCCGCCGACCCGCATCCCGGCCACCCCCCGGTCCCATCCCTCGATGACCTCACCGGCCCCGAGCCGGAAGGAGAAAGGGTTCCCTCCGACCGAGGAGTCGAACTTCGTCCCGTCCGTGAGCCAGCCCGTGTAGTGGACCTCGACGGTCTTGCCGCGGACGGCCTCGGGCCCCGCACCCTTGACGAGCTCCTCGATCTTCGGCTTGGCCATGGCGCCAGAGGTTAGTGGGCCCGGGCGAAGGCCGCAATGGTCGGCGAGCGGGGCGCGGCGAGCGGCCGCCAAATGCCCGCAAGGGCTATTGCCTGCCCTGGTGAACACGCGTAAACGATGGGTGGAGGGTGTCCACAACTCGACTTCTGCAGGACGGAGGCAGCATGGGCAACGAGGAGCGCGTTCCGCCGGCCGCCGGCGGGATTCTCGAGCAGGTCGCCGAGAAGGCGCAGGAGATCCGCGACGTCGTCGAGGCCGAGGCGAAGAGCGTCGCCGCGGAGGCGAAGACCGCCTGGACCGAGGCGAAGGTCGAGGCGAAGAAGGCCACCAAGGTCGTCGTGAAGAAGGCCGCCGCGGCCCGCAAGAAGGTCCGCGCCGGCGCGAAGAAGCTCGCCGCGAAGGCCCGGGCCGGCGCGAAGAAGGTGAGGGCGAAGGCCCGCAAGGCGGCGGCCCGTCCGGCGAAGAGGACGAAGGCGAAGGCTCGCCCGAAGAAGGTGCAGAGGAAGGCGAAGCGCAGGTAGCCGTCCGCCCGCGACCGGGGAAGCGCGCGGGAACCGGCGCACCCCGGGGCGGGCTGTAGGTAGGTTCGCGCCGAGGCCCTGGCCGCCCGAAGAGCCGCTCGGCTCTCGAGGGGCACGCGAGCGCGGGGTCGGTTCGGCCGGCGGGTCAATCAAGGGTCTCGGCGTTCCGGCACCGCGGCGATCGACATTTCCGGGGCAGGTGTGCTTTCCTAGGTGGCCCCGCCTTCCCATCCCGAGACCCGCGCAGGACTGGAGGAGCCATGGCCACCCCCGCGTTCCATTACCAGGACCCGTTCCCGCTCGCGAAGGACCCCACCAAGTACCGCCTGCTCGCCAAGGAGGGCGTCTCGGTGGCGAGCTTCGACGGCAAGGAGATCCTGAAAGTCGAGCCCTCGGCGCTCGAGCGGATCTCGCACGAGGCGATGCGAGAGATCTCCTTCTTCCTCCGCCCGGAGCACAACGAGCAGGTGGCGAAGATCCTGTCGGACCCGGAGGCGTCCGGGAACGACAAGGGGGTCGCGCTCGCCTTCCTGCGCAACGCGGAGATCGCCGCGCAGGGATCGCTGCCCATTTGCCAGGACACCGGCACCGCCACGGTCGTGGGCAAGAAGGGCCAGCAGGTCTGGACCGGGGCCAAGGACGAGGAGTGGATCTCGAAGGGCGTCTACCGCACCTACACCGAGGAGAATCTCCGCTACTCGCAGACCGCAGCCCTGGACATGTACGAGGAGGTCAACACCGGGACGAACCTCCCGGCGCAGATCGACCTCTACGCGACGGAGGGTAGCGAGTACAAGTTCCTCTTCGTCGCCAAGGGAGGCGGCTCCGCCAACAAGACCATGCTGTGGCAGGAGACGAAGGCGCTGCTCACCCCGGAGAAGCTGGAGAAGTTCCTCGTTGAAAAGATGAAGTACCTGGGGACGGCCGCGTGCCCGCCGTACCACATCGCGGTGGTGGTGGGCGGCACGTCCGCCGAGCAGAACCTCAAGACGGTCAAGCTCGCCTCCACGAAGTACTACGACACGCTCCCGACCGAGGGGAACGCGCACGGGCAGGCATTTCGCGACGTGACGCTCGAGCAGCAGGCTGCTCGAGGCCGCCAACAAGCTCGGCATCGGGGCCCAGTTCGGCGGCAAGTACTTCGCCCACGACGTGCGCGTCGTCCGGCTCCCGCGCCACGGTGCCTCCTGCCCGGTGGGCATGGGCGTGTCCTGCTCGGCCGACCGCAACGTGAAGGCCAAGATCAACCGCGACGGCCTGTGGATCGAGGAGCTGGATCGACAATCCGGGGCGGCTCATCCCCGCGGAGTACAGGACCGGCAAGCACGAGCACGGCGTGAAGATCGACCTCAACCGGCCCATGAAGGAGATCGTGGCCGAGCTCACGCAAGCACCCGGTCTCGACGCCGCTGCTTGCTCACCGGGACGCTCGTCGTCGCCCGCGACATCGCCCACGCCAAGTTCAAGGACCTCGTCGACGCCGGCAAGGGCGTGCCCGAGTACCTGAAGAAGCACCCGGTCTACTACGCCGGGCCCGGCCAAGACGCCGCCGGGCAAGCCGTCCGGGCTCCTTCGGGCCCACCACCGCCGGGCGCATGGACTCCTACGTCGACCTGCTGCAGTCGCAGCGGCGCCTCGCTCGTCATGATCGCGCAAGGGGAACCGCAGCCAGCAGGTGACCGACGCCTGCAAGAAGTACGGCGGGTTCTACCTCGGCTCCATCGGCGGGCCGGCGGCAGTCCTCGCCGAGGAGAACATCAAGAAGGTCGAGTGCATCGACTTCGCCGAGCTCGGCATGGAGGCGGTCTGGAAGATCGAGGTGGAGGACTTCCCGGCCTTCATCCTCGTCGACGACAAGGGCAACGACTTCTTCAAGAAGCTCGGCGTCTGACGCCGGGGTCGCCGGCCCTCCCGCCGCCCTCCGGTCGGGCGCGACCCGCGGCGCGGGCCCCCGCTCGCGTCGGCCCCGGGTCGTGTATACTCACCCCCCTTTTTCCCAGGAAGACGTCGAAGCCATGACCGAGCCCCGCACCCTGTTCCAGAAGATCTGGGATTCCCACGTCGTCGCCCAGGAGGACGGCGCCCCGGCCGTCCTGTACATCGACCGCCACCTCGTCCACGAGGTCACCTCCCCGCAGGCCTTCACCGGCCTTCGCTCCCGGGGACTGAAGGTCCGGCGCCCCGACCGCACCGTCGCCACTGCCGACCACAGCATCCCGACCAAGGGACCGGTGGTGGACGAGCAGGCGGCGAAGCAGCTCGCCCAGCTCGACGAGAACTGCAGGGAGTTCGGGGTTCCGCTGCACGGGAAGGGAAGCCCCAGGCAGGGCATCGTCCACGTGATGGGGCCAGAGCTCGGGCTCACCCAGCCTGGGATGACCATCGTCTGCGGCGACAGCCACACCGCCACGCACGGCGCCTTCGGGGCGCTCGCCTTCGGCATCGGCACGAGCGAGGTGGAGCACGTGCTCGCGACGCAGTGCCTGCTCCAGAACCGGCCGCGCACCTACGAGGTCCGGGTCGAGGGGCGGCTCGCGAAGGGGGTTGCGGCAAAGGACGTGATCCTGGCGCTCATCGCCCGCATCGGCGTCGGGGGCGGCACCGGCCACGTCTTCGAGTACGGCGGCCCCGCCATCCGGGCGCTCGACATGGAAGAGCGGATGACGGTCTGCAACATGTCCATCGAGGGCGGGGCCCGGGCCGGGATGGTGGCTCCCGACGAGGTCACCTTCCAGTACCTGGCGGGTCGCGAGCTCGCCCCTGCGGGCAAGGCCTGGGACCGGGCGGTGGCGGCGTGGCGGTCCTTGCCGTCCGACCCCGGCGCGACCTTCGACCGGTCGGTGACCCTCGACGCCTCGACGCTCGAGCCCATGATCACCTACGGGACCAACCCGGGGATGGGCATCCCCGTCAACGGGCGGATTCCCGACCCGGCGCGCGGCGGGGACGCGGCGCAGCGGGCGGCGCTCGAGAAGGCGCTCGCGTACATGGGGCTCCGTCCGGGCGAGGCGCTCGCCGGCCACCCCGTCCAGGTGGTCTTCATCGGGAGCTGCACGAACGGCCGCATCTCCGATCTCCGCGCCGCCGCCTCGATCGTGAAGGGTCGAAAGGTGGCGCCGGGCGTGCGGGTGCTCGTGGTTCCGGGCTCGCAGGCCGTGAAGCGGCAGGCCGAGTCCGAGGGGCTCGACCGCGTCTTCTCGGAGGCGGGCGCCGAGTGGCGCAATCCCGGCTGCTCCATGTGCATCGCCATGAACGGCGACCAGCTCGAGCCCGGCCAGTACGCCGTCTCCACGAGCAACCGCAACTTCGAGGGGCGGCAGGGGAAGGGCGGCCGGACGCTGCTCGCGTCGCCGCTCACCGCTGCCGCGGCCGCCGTGACCGGGAAGGTCACGGACCCGCGGACCCTGTTCGCCCCCTGACCCGCGCGAGACTCTAGGAGCCCCCCATGGCCAAGTTCACCACCCTGACCGCTCGCGTCGTGGTGCTGCCGGCGAACGACATCGACACCGACCAGATCATCCCGGCGCGCTTCCTCAAGACCACCGACAAGCTGGGCCTGGGCGCGAGCCTGTTCGCCGACTGGCGCTACGACGCGAGGGGGGAGCCCCGGCCCGACTTCCCGCTGAACCGGCCCCGGGCCTCCTCCGCGCAGGTGCTTCTCGCCGGCGACAACTTCGGCTGCGGCAGCTCCCGCGAGCACGCCCCCTGGGCGCTCACGGGGTTCGGATTCCGGGCCGTGGTGAGCACGTCCTTCGCCGACATCTTCAAGAACAACGCCCTGAAGAACGGGCTCCTGCCCGTGGCGGTGGACGCGAAGGCGCACCGCTCGCTCGTGGAGCAGCTCGAGGCCACCCCGGACGCGCAGGTGACCATCGACCTCGCGACCCAGACGCTCCGGCTGCCCGACGGGAGCCGGGTCAGCTTCCCCGTCGACGGCTTCTCCAAGACGTGCCTGCTCGAGGGCGTCGACGAGCTCGGCTACATCCTGCGCTTCTCCGACCGCATCGCCGAGCACGAAAAGCGCTCGGAGGCGCCGTGATCCAGATCTACGACACCACCCTGCGGGACGGGACTCAGCGGGAGGGCATCTCGCTCTCGTGCGACGACAAGCTGCGCGTCGCCCGGCGGCTCGACGAGCTCGGGGTGGCGTTCATCGAGGGCGGGTGGCCCGGATCCAATCCCAAGGACGTGGAGTTCTTCGAGCGCGCCCGGGACATGTCCTGGAAGACCGCCCGCATCGCCGCCTTCGGGTCGACCTGCCGGGTCGGCGGGGCCCCGGAGGACGACGCCAACATCCGGGCGTTGCTCGACTCGGGAGCGCCGGTCTGCACGGTGGTCGGCAAGACCTGGACCCTGCACGTCACCGAGGTGCTGCGCACCACGCTCGAGGAGAACCTGCGCATCGTCGAGAAGAGCCTCGCCCACCTCCGCGAGCGGGGCCGGCGGGTGATCTACGATGCCGAGCACTTCTTCGACGGCTACCGCGCGGACCCGAGCTACGCGCTCGCCACCCTGGAAGCGGCGGTTCGCGGCGGCGCCGAGACGCTCGTCCTCTGCGACACCAACGGCGGGTCGCTGCCGTGGCAGATCGCGGAGGTGGTGCGGACCGTGAAGGAAGCGGTGCGCCACCCGCTCGGCATCCACGCCCACAACGACAGCGAGACCGCGGTGGCGAACTCGCTCGCCGCCGTTCACGAAGGGGCCATCCAGGTCCAGGGGACCGTCAACGGCTACGGGGAGCGCTGCGGGAACGCCAACCTCTGCTCGGTAATCCCGGCGCTCGAGCTCAAGCTCGGCCTCGAGTGCCTGCCGCCGGGCGGGGTCGAGACGCTCTCGGAGGTGTCCCGCTTCGTGGCCGAGGTCGCGAACATCGCACCGAACGACCACATGCCCTACGTGGGGAAGTCCGCCTTCGCCCACAAGGGGGGCATCCACGTGGCGGCCATGCGCCGCAGCGCCGTCTCCTACCAGCACGTGGAGCCCGAGCGAGTCGGCAACCGCATGCGCGTGGTGGTGAGCGAGCTCTCCGGGCGCGGCAACCTCCTCAGCAAGGCCGAGGAGCTCGGCCTCGGCAGCGGGGGGGACGTGGCCGGGGTCCTGAACGAGATCAAGGAGCTCGAGGCCAAGGGATTCTCGTTCGAGGCTGCCGAGGCCTCGGTCGCGCTGATGATGAAGCGGCAAGAGCCCGGCTACCGCCCCCCGTTCGAGCTCGTGGATTTCCTCGTCAACGTCGAGCACAGGACCGGCCGGGGCATCTTCGCGGAGGCCATGGTGAAGGTGCGCGTCCAGGGAGAGGTCCTGCACACCGCTGCCGAGGGGGACGGCCCCGTCGACGCGCTCGATGCCGCGCTGCGCAAGGCGCTCTCGCCGCACTTCCCCGAGGTCGCGGACCTCCACCTCAAGGACTACAAGGTTCGCATCCTCGACAGCGAGCGAGGCACCGCCGCCATCACCCGCGTGCTCATCGACTCCCAGAAGGGCGACAGGCGCTGGAGCACGGTGGGGGCGAGCACCAACATCATCGAGGCCAGCTGGCGGGCGCTGAGCGACGCCGTCGAGTACGGCCTCACCGTGGCCGCCTAGGGCGGCGTCGCGAGGGAGATCGAGATGAGAGCCAGCATCGTGGTGCTGCCGGGCGACGGCATCGGTCCGGAGGTGACCGGGGAGGCGGTGAGGGTCCTCGAGCTCGTGGCGAGGAGAGGCGGTCACGAGTTCCGCTTCGATGAGCGGCTCATGGGGGGCTGCTCCATCGACCGCCACGGCACCGCGCTCACCGACGAGGTCCTGAATGCCTGCCGGGCCGCCGATGCGGTCCTGCTCGGGGCGGTGGGCGGGCCCCGATGGGACGATCCTCAGGCCAAGGTCCGGCCGGAGCAGGGTCTCCTCGGGCTTCGCAAGGGGCTCGGCGTGTTCGCGAACCTTCGCCCGGTGCGGGTACACCCGAATCTCGTCGACGCGTCGCCGCTCAAGCCGGACCGGCTCGCCGGCGTGGACATCCTCGTCATCCGGGAGCTCACCGGTGGCCTCTACTTCGGCCAGCCGAAGGGGCGCGACACGAGGGGAGGGCACGAGCGCGCCTTCGACACGCTCGAGTACCAGGACTTCGAGGTGAAGAGGGTCGTCGAGCTCGCCTTCCGGCTCGCCGCGGCGAGGCGCAGGAAGGTGACCTCGGTGGACAAGGCCAACGTGCTCGAGTCGTCGCGACTGTGGCGCCAGGTGGCGAGCGACGTCGGGCGCCTGCACTCCGACGTGGCGCTCGACCACATGCTCGTCGACACCGCCGCCATGCGGCTCGTGCAGGCTCCGGCGAGCTTCGACGTGCTCGTCACCGAGAACATGTTCGGCGACATTCTCACCGACGAGGCCGCCGTGCTGGCGGGCTCGATGGGCATGCTCCCGTCGGCGTCGCTCGGGAACGGCGGGCCCGGCCTCTACGAGCCCATCCACGGGTCGGCTCCGGACATCGCCGGCAAGGGCATCGCCAACCCGGTCGGTACCATCCTGTCGGCGGCGCTGTTGCTGCGACACTCGCTCGGCCTGGCGGCCGAGGCCGCGGACGTGGAGGCGGCGGTGGACCGGGCCATCTCCGACGGTTGCCGCACGGCCGACCTGGGGGGAAAGCTCTCCACGCGCGCCATGGCGGACGAGGTGGTCCGCCGCATCGACGCGGCGCCCCGGGCGTAGCCCCCCGGGTGGGCCGAGGTCACTCGTCGGTCTTGGGCTGCGGACCGGGCACGATGCCCGCGATGTCCGGATCCTCGCCCGGAGACATCGGCCGGTCTCCGGCGAGCTCCTTCTCGCGCTTCCGCTGCTCCTTCTTCTCGTCCTTCCGGCGCTGCTTGTCGCGGCGAGCCGCTTCCTTCTGTCGCTTGGTCGAACCGGGGTTGAAAGCCATGGGCGTGCCTCCTGTTTGACATCCGCTCCGGGATTTCGGGCCCGGAGGTTCCGGCTTGGCGAGCACTTCCGCCGTTGCGGTGGGTTCCTGGGCCGAGCGCCTGACAGCGCCGCTCGTATCTCCCGAGGCGTTACTTCCCGCGATCCCCGCGGTAGGACGCTCTCGCGACGAGCCTCTCGTACCAGCACGGTCTGACAGCGGCGCCGTGCGCGCCCATTCCCCTCCCGCGCGGTGGTGAGTTCTCGAGGAGCGGGCGTGTATCGCCTGGAATGGCGAAGGCCCGGCTGAGCGGCCGGGCCTCCGCTGGCGAGCTCGAGGGCGTGGCCTCAGAGCGGCCGAACGTTGGCGGCCTGCAGGCCCTTCGGCCCCTGCTTCACCTCGAACTCCACCCGCTGACCCTCCTTGAGGGTGCGGAACCCCTCCGACTGGATTGCCGTGTGGTGGCAGAAGACGTCCTCGCCACCGCCGTCCTGCGTGATGAAACCAAATCCCTTCGCATCGTTGAACCACTTCACGACACCGCTCGCCATCTGATCGCTCTCTTCGTCTTCGAGCGGGACACAGTTCCCACCGGTCCTCGGTCCATGACAATGGCGGGGACGCCAAGTGATCTACCGTGGCAGGATTGCTTTGTCGAGGGGCCGTCGAGGCGGCGCGCAGGTCTCCCGTGCCGCTCCGCGGCGTCCGGTGCTTCACCCCGCCAGGTCGAAGCGGTCGAAACGCATGGTGAAGACGGCGCGCCCCTGCGTCGCCGAGCGAAGCTCGGTGGCGTAGCCGAACATCCTCCTCAGCGGTGCCTCGCCCTCGACGACCTTGACCGCCTCGCCCCGGTCGGAGATGTCCAGGATGGACCCCTGCCGACGGTCCAGGCTCGCGATCACCTCGCCGAGGTGCTCTCCCGGGACGACCACCTCGAGGCGCATGATGGGCTGGAGGAGCACGGGCTTCGCGAGCGAGGCTGCCTCGCGCACGGCATCGGCCGTCGCCACCTTGTAGGCGAACGGCTTCGAAGGGCCCTCCCGCCACGTGGCGCCCAGGAGCTCGACCTCCACGTCCTGAAGCGGGTACCCCTCGAGCGCCCCGGCCTCGGCCGCCTCCCGCGCGCCCTGCTCCACCATCTCGAGGGTCTCGCCTCGCAGGAAGGGCAGCCCGCGGGTCTCCGGAGCGAGCCGGAAGCGGAAGCCCTGCCCGCGCGGGAGCGGCGCCACGCGCACGCGCGCCTGGCCGAAGATCTCGACGTCGTCGGTGCGTCGCTCGAACGTGGCCTCGGCCTCGGCGCTGGCGGTGAGCGTCTCCCGCAGGAGAACCTGCGGCTGTCCGGAGCGAACCTCGAGGCCGAACTCGCGGCGCAGCCGCTCGAGGACGATCTCGAGGTGCAGCTCGCCCATGCCGGAGACGAGCAGCTGGCCCGTGTCGGCGTCCTCGCCGAAGCGGAAGCTCGGGTCCTCGTCCGCCACGCGCGCAAGCGCCTCGAGCAGCACCTCCCGGTCGTGCAGGCTCTGCGCCTCCACCGCCACCGAGATCACCGGCTCGTAACCGGAGATGCTCTCGAGCACAGCGGAGTGGCCGGGCGCGGTCAAGGTGTCGCCCGTGCGCGTGTCCTTCAACCCCATCACCGCGAAGATCTGGCCGGCCCCGAGGGCCGGCACGCGCTTCTTCTGCGAAGCGTGCATGAGCAGCACGCGGGAGACGCGCTCCTTCTTGCGCAGCGTCGCGTTCCAGACCTCATCCCCCTCGGCAATGCGTCCCGAGTACACCCGCAGGAAGACGAAGCGGCGCATCTCGTCGAGGAGCGAGACCTTGAATGCGAGCGCGAGCAGCGGCGCCTCATCGGAGGCAGGCTCGACGACCTCGCGCCCATCGAGGTCGACGCCCCTCGGCGGGGCCACGTCGAGCGGAGAGGGGAGCCAGTCGCAGACCGCGTCGAGCACCTGCGGGATTCCCTTGTTCCGCAGCGCCGACCCGCACAGGAGCGGTACGAAGCGACCCGAGACGGTGGCTCGCCGGACAGCGGCCCGGAGCTCTGTCTCGTCCAAGTCGCGGTCGGAGAGGACGGCGTCCGCCGCGGTCTCGTCCACGTCGGCGAGCACCTCGACGAGCGAGCGCCGGTCGGCGGCTCCCTCGGGCGTGAGGCCCTTCGCCACCTCGAAGGCGCGAGGGTCCTCGGGGTCGGTGAAGCGGAGCTGGCGAAGGGCGACGAGGTCCTCGAACCCCAGGAAGGACGTCCCGGCTCCGATGGGGCGGTGCACCGCGGCGATGGCGTGATCGGGGAAGTGGCGCCGCATCGACCCGAGCGTCATGGCGAAGTCGGCGCCCACCCGGTCCATCTTGTTGGCGAACGCGATGCGCGGGACCCGGTAGCGGTCCGCCTGCCGCCAGACCGTCTCGCTCTGCGGCTCGACCCCGTTGACCGCGTCGAAGACCGCGACCGCCCCGTCGAGGACCCGCAGGCTGCGCTCCACCTCGATGGTGAAGTCCACGTGACCCGGCGTATCGATGAGATGGAGCTCGTGGCCGTTCCACTCGAAGCTCGTGACGGCCGAGGTGATGGTGATGCCTCGCTCCCTCTCCAGGTCCATCCAGTCCATCACGGCCAGGCCGTCGTGCACCTCGCCCATCTTGTGCGTGCGGCCGGCGACGAACAGCAGCCGCTCGGTGAGCGTCGTCTTCCCGGCGTCGATGTGGGCCATGATCCCGAGGTTGCGGATGGCCCGCATGCGGCGTGCCGACGCCGAATCCTTCTTCGCCAAATCGCCACCCATGGCGGGCGGCAGTATACCCGGAGGTCCCCCTTCCGGGGCCCGCGCCGCCGAGCGGATCGCTCGCCGGTACCCTTTCAGGCACGGCCAAGAGGCGCTCTCGGTGACAGAATCCCCCCGCACTTTTTCCCGGGGCGGGGCCAAAGCGCCACGCCCGGGGCCACCGAGGGGGGAGCAATGGCGGAGACCGCGGCGCCGCAGAGGAAGGCTCACCGTTGGAAGTTTCACCGGGTCGGAGGCCTCGACCAGGTGCAGCTCGACACCGCCGACGACCTTCGCAATCTCGAGGTCCTCGACCAGAAGCTCTGGGTGGCCCTGAGCTGCCCCACGAAGGGCCTCGACATGGACCCGCGCACGCTCGAGCTCCTCGACGTCGACGGGGATGGCAGGGTCCGGGCCCCGGAGATCCTGGCCGCGGTGAGGCTCTGCGACCGGCGCCTCAAGGACCTCGGCGACCTCATCCCGGGCAAGGACTCCCTTCCCCTCGCGGCCATTTCCGAGGCGACTCCGGAGGGCAGGGCCCTCCTCGGCGCCGCGCGCCAGATCCTCGAGAGCCTCGGCAAGCCCGGCGCCGCCGAGGTGACCCCGGCGGACGTCGCCGACACCACCAAGGTCTTCGAGAAGACCCTCTTCAACGGCGACGGGGTGGTTCCGCCCGAGTCTGCCGAGGACCCGGAGGTGCGCCAGGTGATCGCGGACGCGGTCGCGAGCGTGGGCGGAACCCCCGATCGCAGCGGGAAGCCGGGGATCGACCAGCAGAGGCTCGACGCCTTCTACGCGGAGCTCGCCGCCTTCGACGCCTGGTGGAAGCTGGGCCAGTCCCCGGCCGTCCAGGTCCTTGGCGCCGGAACCGCGGCCGCCGCGGACGCGGTCCGGGCGACGAGGGGCAAGGTCGACGACTACTTCACCCGGACCGGTCTCGCCGCCCTCGACGGGCGCATCCCGCCGCTGCTCGCGCGCCCGGAGGCCGAGATCGCCGCCATGGCGGGGAAGGAGATCTCGGCGGCGAGCGCGGAGGTGTCGACGTTGCCGATCGCCCGCGTCGAGGCGGGGCGGCCGCTTCCGCTCGCCGAGGGCGTGAACCCGGCGTGGGCGGCGGCGGTGGGGGCTCTGCAGCGGGACGCGGTCGCCCCCGTCCTCGGGCCCGGCCGCACGTCGCTCGGAGCCACCGAGTGGGAGTCGCTCAAGGCAAGGCTCGCCCCCTACGACGCCTGGATCGCCGACAAGAAGGGCGCACTGGTGGAGAAGCTCGGCGCGGCGCGGGTGGCCGCCCTCCTCGGGGCCGGCGGCAAGGCGGCCGTGGAGGCGCTGCTCGCGCGCGACAGCGCGCGGGAGCCGGAGGCGCTCGCGGTGGCCGACGTCGTGCGGGTCGTTCACTACCGGCGCGACCTGTACCGGCTGTTGCGGAACTTCGTATCCTTCACCGACTTCTATCACCCCAGGGTGGCAGCCGTGTTCCAGGTGGGCACCCTCTACCTCGATAGCCGGGCCTGTCACCTCTGCGTCCGGGTCGACGATCCGGCCGCGCACGCCGCCATGGCCGGCGGAAGCCGCATGTACATCGCCTACTGCGAGTGCCGGCGCCCCGGTGGCGAGACCATGAAGATCGCAGCCTGCTTCACGCAGGGCGACTCGGACTACCTGGCCGTGGGGCGAAACGGCATCTTCTATGATCGCAGGGGCCGGGACTGGGACGCCACCATCCTGCGGGTGGTCGACAATCCCATCAGCATCCGCCAGGCCTTCTGGTCCCCCTACAAGAAGTTCGTGAAGATGATCGAGGCCCAGGTGGCCAAGTTCGCGGCCGCGAAGGACAAGGAGAGCGAGGCCAAGCTCGCCGGCGCCGCCGAGAAGACGACCGGGGCGGCCACCGGCGCGAAGACCGCCGCGGCGGAGGCCGTCGACGTCGGGAAGATGGTCGGGATCATCGCGGCCCTCGGCGTCGGGGTCGGCGCCCTGGGCACGTTCTTCGGGGCCTTCGTCTCGGGGTTCATCGGCCTGCAGCCGTGGTGGGCGAAGATCCTGGCCCTGCTCGGGGTGGTCCTCGTCATCTCCGGGCCGGCCATGCTCATCGCCGCGCTGAAGCTCCGGCAGAGGACGCTCGGCCCGTTGCTCGACGCGAACGGGTGGGCCGTGAACGGGCGCGTCCAGGTGAACATGCCGCTCGGCATGGTCCTCACCGACCGCGCGGCGCTGCCCGCCGGATTCGAGCCGGTCGCTGCAGGACCCCTACGCCGACGACAGCGCCCGGACGCGGCGCATCCTATTCCTCGTGGTGTTGCTCCTGCTGTCCGTGGCCCTGGCCGCCGCCCGCCACCTCGGGAAGTGGCCGTTCAGCCCCCGGTAGCTGCGCCTCGGCGGGCCCCCTCGCTGCCCCGCCCCCTCGCCGGGCTCCGGGGCGCAGGAACGATGCGCTCGTGCAGCTTCGCGCCGCTCGAGGCGTCCACGCCCTCGATGTCGGCGTAGGCCACCTCGGGGATGAGCCCGCCGGAGGCGGTCTGCACGAAGATGCGGCGCAAGAAGGCGGTCTTCCCGGCGATGGTGACGAGCGCGACCGGGCAGCCGTCCTGGAGCGAGAGGCGGACCGGCCGGTCCTTCTTCGCCTTGAGCACGACGATGAACGCGCCGCCCCCGGGGACCTCATCGACGCTGAACCCGTAGGCCACCAGGTTCTCGAGGAAGTTCAGGCCCTCGCGGTGGCCGTCCTCCGCCAGCATGTGCCACTCCGCCTTGAGCGGGTCGTCGGCGTCGAGCCCGCCGTTCGGAGCGAGTCGGGCCGCGTAGACGACCTCGTTCGCGTTCGTGCTCCGGCCGATGCGAAAGAGCTCGGCCGCGCAGGGGGCGGGGGCGGGACTGGGTGCCGGCGCCGCCGCCGCCGCGGGGACTGGCGCCTTGGGGACTTCCTCGGTCGGTCGGGCCGCCGGGGCGTCGCCGGCAGCGCGCGGGGAGGGCGTCGACTCGGGGGCGGGCAGCGTCGCCGCGGTGGGGGCGCCGGTCCGCGCAGGCGGCTCTGCCGCCTCCGGAGCCGAGGCCGCGAGCGCCGCCGCCAACCACAGTGCCATCCCCATCGGGTCCTCCTCGCCTCGAATCCGCCGCGGCGCCAGGAGAGGATAACCGAGCCCCCAGCCGATGGCACCTGCGGCGGTCGGTCGCGCCGGCAGGCCGCAAGCTCCCCCGGGACGCAGGGCGCGCGTCAGCCGCGGGGTTCCTGCTGCGTCATGCAGTGGATGGTCCCGAGTCCCCAGACGAGGTCGAGCGCGTGGACGCCCACCACCGGACGCTCGCGGAAGAGCTCCCCGAGGATGCCAAGCGCGAGGCGGTCGGCCGGGTCGTTGAACGTCGGGACCAGCACCGCGGCGTTCCCGACGTAGAAGTTCGCGTAGCTCGCGGGCAGGCGCCGCCCGTCGAAGACCAGCGGTTGCGGCATGGGGAGGTCGACCACCTCGGGCCGCGACCCGTCCTCGAGCCGGGCCGAGGCGAGGCGCTCGCGGTTGTCCGAGAGCGTCGCGTGGTTCGGGTCCCGGCCGTCGTCCTCGCGCGCGAGCACGATCGTGCGCGGGCCCACGAACCGGGCGAGGTCGTCGACGTGGCCGTGGGTGTCGTCTCCGGCGATCCCTCTGCCGAGCCAGATGGCGTGCGGCGCCCCGAGCGCGTCGCGGAACACAGCCTCGTAGTCGGAGCGCGCGAAACCGGGGTTGCGGACCTGTCGCACCGGGTCGAGCAGGCACTCCTCGGTGGCGAGCACCGCACCCCGGCCGTTGACGTCGATGGCGCCACCCTCGAGCACCACCTGGCGGCCCCGGTGGCGAACGGCGACGAGCGGGAGCCCGCGCGCGCGGGAGGCACGGGCGGCGACCCGCGCGTCGCGGGCGAAGTCGGGGTACTTCGCCCAGGCGTTGAAGCCGAACCCGGCGACCGCGCGCGTGCGGGGTCCACGGGCGCGGCGGACGACGATGGGGCCGCAGTCGCGCACCCATGTCCGGTCGGTGGGAATCCGGTGGAAGTCGACCCGGGACACCTGCGCGCCGTGGCGGGAGAGGATGCTCCGGGCCCGAGCCTCCGCAGCCGCGTCCCTCACGAGGAGGCGGACGGTCTCCCCCGGGGCGAGCTTCTTCACGATGTCGGCGTGAACCCAGGGAATGGGCGCGAAGCGCCCCGGCCAGTCGGCGGCGTTGTGCGGCCAGGCGAGCCAGGTGGCCTCGTGCGGCTCCCACTCCGCCGGCATGGCGAAGCCGCGATCGGCGAGGGAGTGGAGGGGGGGCAAGAGCGGCCTCAGTCGATGAAGCGACGGTCGATGCCCTGGTAGGAGTCGACGCGGCGGTCGCGGAGGAAGGGCCAGTTGCGGCGCACCTCCTCGATGCGGTCGAGGTCGACCTCGCCCACCAGGATCTCCTCGCGATCGGTCGATGCCTCGGCGACCACGACGCCGAAGGGGTCGCACAGGAAGCTCGTTCCCCAGAACTCGAGGCCGGAGCCGGCGGAGCCGGGCTCGAACCCGACGCGGTTCACGGCGGCCACGTACACCCCGTTGGCGATGGCGTGGCCTCGCTGGACCGTTCGCCAGGCGTCCCGCTGGGCGGATCCGTGCTGGGCCTTCTCCGGAGGGTGCCAGCCGATCGCCGTCGGGTAGAAGAGGATGGCGGCGCCCTGCAGGGCAGTGAGGCGGGCGCCCTCCGGGAACCACTGGTCCCAGCAGATGAGCGTGCCCACCCGACCGGCCCGGAGGTCGAAGGCCCGGAAGCCCAGGTCGCCCGGCGCGAAGTAGAACTTCTCGTAGAAGGCGGGGTCGTCGGGGATGTGCATCTTGCGGTACATGCCGCGCAGCGATCCGTCGGCGTCGAGGAGCAGGGCCGTGTTGTGGCAGAGCCCCGCGGTGCGCCGCTCGAAGATGGGGACGATCACCGCGACCCCGGCGTTGCGCGCCACCTCTGCGAAGCGCTCGCTGCTCGGGCCCGGCACCGGCTCCGCGAGCTCGAACAGCGCGACGTCCTCGCGCTGGCAGGGGTAGGGCGACCGGTACAGCTCCGGGAGGCACACCACCTGCGCGCCGAGGCGCGCAGCCTCCTCGACCCTGGCGGCTGCCCGCTCCAGGTTGATCGCCGGGTCCGACGACATCGCCATCTGCACGAGGCCGACCCTGAAGTTCCGACTTGGCATGGCTCGCTCCGCGGGTGCGCCCCGGGCGGCGCATTGTGCCAGAACGCGGGGGGGAAAGAAGGCGGACGAGCTCACCCGCCGGGGCGCTCGTCCGGCCCCGGAGGGCGCCTCGCGCCCCTCGGCGCGAGCGCCCGCACGCTGCCGATCGCCACCGTCACCTCGCGCAGGAAGAAGAACAGCGCGACCGTCAGCAAGGCCATGGCCGTGACGAACATGATCGCCACCGGGCGCGAGAAGTTCACCTGCAGGATGAAGCCAAGGAAGGCGAAGGCGATGACGAGCGACACGAGCAGCGCGGCGCCGGTGGCAAAGGTGATGGACCAACGGACGAGGCTCGCCCGCCGCTCCAGCACCGCGCGCTCGTCGCCGGGCAGAAGGGCAGGTTCGGCGCCCGGCAGCGCGCTCGAGGCGCGGGACGTCACCCGGTAGCGGTCGACGATCCGCGCCAGGCGGTTCGCGAAGACGTTGAGGAGCGAGCCGACCGCCGTGAGAAGGAAGGCCGGAGCCAGCGCCAGCTGGATGACGCGCGTGATGTCGTGGACGTGGGATTCCTCCATGACGTTACCCTCCGCGCTCGAAGACGAGCGGCAGTGTGACCCTGGATGAGGCCCGGTGCCGGGTGAACTCCCAGCGGCGCACCTCGGCCGCGACCCACGCGACCAGGCGACGGCGGTCGGCCTCGGCGGCGGAAGGGGACCGGGTGGTGTCGGAAAGGATGCGCACCGCGGTCGTTGCCCCGCCCGGGGTGACCAAAAACCCGATCGAGAGCAGCCCGGCGAGCGGGAGACCACCGAGGCGGCCGGCGAGCCCCCCGGAGAGGTCCTCGATCCGGGCGGAGAGCTCCCGGGGAGCGAGCGGCCCCTCCACGAAGGGGCGGGGCTTCACGAACCAGCCGTTGATGACGAGCCGACCCTCGCGAGGGTCGAGGGTGCCGCGAACGGTCCGCACGGCGTGGGGAAGGCGCGGGTCGAAGACGGTCAGGCGCCCGAAGCGCGGCTCGACGCGGCGGAAGAGCTCGGCCTCCTCCATCCGCCGGTTGGAGCGGAAGCCGGACCAGAGGTCGAGCACCCCGTCGCGCAGGATGAGGGTGTCCCCGCCCCGGAAGGGCCGGCCGCGCCACCGGGTGAGCGAGTAGACGAATGCCCACGGGCCGTGGGGGAGGTCGCCATGGAGCTGCTGGCCGCACCCCTCCACGTAGCACGACAGCCACGGCGGCGAGACGTCGTGGCAGCCGAGGACCCGCCGCCCGAAGAGGACGAGCCGCCGGTGAAACGCGCGATAGGCTCGCGGCGGGAAATACGTCCAGGCGGGAGTGCGCAGCGCCGTGTACCGGTCCGGGACGTGCCACCAGTCCCAGGCGAAACGGTCGGCGCGCGCGACCCGGGGATCGTGGAAACGCCCGTCAAAATGGGCGCGCAGCAGGCGTCCCTCCGGGGCGAAGCCGTCGACGACGAGGAGCGAACGGGCCAAGGCGCCGGCGAGGGTAGCATGCCATTTGACAGCGGCGGGCGCTTGGCGTTTCCCTAGGGACCATGCGAAGCGACATCATCAAGAAGGGATACGAGAGGGCCCCCCACCGCAGCCTGCTGCGGGCCACCGGCCTGAAGGACGCGGACTTCGACAAGCCCTTCATCGGCATCGCCAACAGCCAGGTGGACATCATCCCTGGGCACGTGCACCTCGCCGGGTACGGCCAGATCGTCAAGGACGAGATCCGCAAGGCGGGCGGCGTCCCCTTCGAGTTCCACACCATCGGGGTGGACGACGGGATCGCGATGGGCCACGAGGGAATGCTCTACAGCCTCCCGTCGCGGGAGCTCATCGCCGACTCCGTCGAGACCATGATGAACGCCCACCAGCTCGACGCGCTGGTGTGCATTCCCAACTGCGACAAGATCGTTCCCGGCATGCTCATGGGGGCGCTGCGCGTGAACGTGCCCACCGTCTTCGTCTCGGGCGGCGCGATGGCCGCTGGCCACCGGTCGGATGGCACCGCCATCGACCTCTCCACCGCCTTCGAGGCCGTGGGCAAGCGCGCTCTGGGCCAGATCACGGACGCGGAGCTCTACGAGATCGAGTGCCAGGCCTGCCCGGGGGCCGGGTCGTGCTCCGGGATGTTCACCGCGAACTCCATGAACGTCCTCTGCGAGGCCATGGGCGTCGCGCTTCCCGGGAACGGGACGGCGCTCGCGCTCTCGCCGGAGCGCGAGGCGCTGCTTCGTCGGGCGGCGAGGCGCACCGTGGAGATCGCCGGCGACGACCGATTCCGCATGCGGAACATCGTCAACGCCGATGCCATCTGGAACGCCATCGTGGTGGACATGGCCATGGGCGGCAGCTCCAACACGGTGCTGCACATGCTCTCCATCGCGCGCGAGGCAGGGGTGGCCCTCGACCTCGCCACCATCGATCGCATCGGCCGCCAGGTGGCCCACGTGGCGAAGATCGCCCCGTCGCTCTCGACCGTGCACATCGAGGACGTGGGGCGGGCGGGCGGGGTCTCCGCGGTCCTGCACGAGGTGGCGCGGCGCGGAGACGTGGTGCGCCAGGGGGCGCTCACCGTGACCGGCGAGACGATCGGCGACCGGATCCGCGAGGCCGAGGCGAGCGATCGGACGGTCATCCGTTCGATCGACGCTCCCTACTCCCCGGTGGGGGGCATCGCCGTGCTTCACGGCAACCTGGCCCGGGAGGGGGCCGTGGTGAAGACGGCCGGCATCGACCCCAAGTTGCGCCGGATGAGCGGCCGGGCCATCTGCTTCAACTCGCAGGACGAGGCCATCGCCGGGATCATGGCGGGCAAGGTGAAGGCCGGCCACATGGTTGTCATCCGCTACGAGGGGCCGAAGGGCGGCCCGGGCATGCAGGAGATGCTCTCGCCGACGAGCCTCATCATGGGAATGGGGCTCGGCGACAGCGTCGGCCTGGTCACCGACGGACGCTTTTCTGGTGCCACCCGGGGAGTGTGCGTCGGGCACGTCTCCCCCGAGGCGGCCGAGGGAGGCGAGATCGCGCTCGTCGAGGACGGCGACCCCGTCACCGTCGACGTCGACGAGCGGACGCTCGAGCTCGGCGTGTCCACCGAGGAGCTCGGTCGGCGCCGGGCGTCGCTGCGGCCGCACCGGAAGGAAGTCCGCTCCAAGTGGCTGCGGCGCTACGCCGCGCTCGTCAGCAACGCATCGAACGGGGCGGTGCTGCGCACCAGCCTCTGACGACGGAGGCGCGCCCGCCCCCCAAGGCGCGAGGAGGGCGTCCGGAGGAACGTGCTCCGGCGGCGGGGACCGCCGCTCCCGGTGCGCGTTCCGCTACGCCGTGACCCACTCGCGCAGGACGCGGTCGATCTCCTCCTCGCTGAGCTGGCCCTTGTCCGCCATCTCCTTGATGCGGGAGGTGATCGCCCGGAGCTCGCCTTCGCCGAACTTGATCCCCATCTCTCTCGCGCGGTAGGCGACGGCGTGCTTGCCCGTGAGCCGGCTGCCGACGATGAGCCGGCGGGAGACGCCGAAGGCCTCCGGCGGGATGATCTCGTAGCTGCCCGGGTTCGCGAGCATGGCCTTGAGGTGCATTCCGGCCTTGTGGGAGTACGCAGTCTCGCCCGTGAGGTAGTTGTTGAACGGGATGTCCACCCCGGTGAGGCGCGCCACGATCCGCTCGAGCTCGCGCAGCTGGCCAAGCCGGTAACGACCGCCTACCCCCTGAGGGTCGACGCTGTACATGCGGGCGACGAATCCGCCGAGCGGCGTGATGCCGACCCGCTCGCCGATTCCCAGCACCGAGACGTCCACGTGGGTGGCCCCGGCCGAGATGGCCTCGTAGGCGTTGGCTATCGCGCACCCGGTGTCGTTGTGGCCGTGGAAGCCGAGGTCGCACGAAACGCTGCGGCGCACCTCGCGCAGGAGGGCGAACACCTGGCGCGGGGTCGCGATGCCCACGGTGTCGGCCACGCCCACGCGGTGCACCCCCATGGCCGCGGCGGCGCGGTAGACCGCGAGCAGGTCGGCCTCCTCGCTCCGGAAGGCGTCCTCGGCCGAGAATCGCGTCTCCAGGCCCGCCCGGAGCGCGAGCTCGATGGGCGGCCCCATGGCGTCGATGATCTGCTGGATGCTGCGCCCGTGGGAGGCCTCCCGGAGGATCCGGCTCGTGGCGAAGAGAAGCCCGATGCCCTGGACGCCGGTGTCGATGGCCGCCTGGACGTCGTCCACCACGCAGCGGGCGTGGCTGATCACCCGCGCGCCGAGCCCGAGCTGGACGATGCGCTCGGCGTCGCGCTGGGACTGTGGCGAGGCGGCGGGCGAGGTGAGCTCGATGTAGTCCACCCCAAATCCGTCCAGGGCCGTCGCGATCGCCACCTTGTCCTCGGTGCGGAAGCTGGCGCGGGCGAACTGCTCGCCCTCCCGCAGGGTGGAATCGATGATCCTCCAGCGCTTGGGCGTCTGCTGGGCCATCGCGCTTCCTACGGTTGCGCCGCCGAGGCGGCGACGAGGTCGAGCACCAGGCCGCCGGAGGATGGGTCGGTGCGGAAGCCGTAGCGGGACAGCACCTCGGGCTGGAACCAGCCGGTCTCGAGCGCCTTTGCCCCGCGCGCGCGGAGCCTGCGGGAGAGCTCGCGCATGATGCCCTCCGAGACGCCGCGGCTGCGCACGCGGCGGGCCACCACGATCTTCTCCATGTGGCTGCGCTCCGGGGAGACGTGGCGGTAGAAGACGCCGCCGGTGACGAAGTCGTTCGCGTCGACGGCCACGAGGTAGCGGTGCTCCGGGCCGAAGGTCACCTCCAGGCTAGATTCGAGGAAGAGCTGCAGCAGCCGAGCCACCTCGCGCGGGCTTCGCGGGGCCCGCACGTAGAACCGCTCGCCGGCGGAGTCCGACATGCCCACCACCACCTCGGCGGTGAGGTGGTCGCCCGCGTCCAGCGAGATGAGGGAGGCCTCGTCCCCCGGACGCAGGTGGCGGAAGGTCATCCTCGCGAGGAAATAGTCCTCGCGGGCGTCCGGCTTCACCGCCTCGCGAAGCGTGGCGAGGTGGTCCTTCAGGTCGAGGCCGCGGTACGGAAGCGACCGCGCCTTCGCCATGAGCCGGTCGAGCGCTGCCGCCAGAGGCTCGCGCGCGTCGGCGAAGACGGTTCGGCGGAAGAAGCGGATGCGCGTGTCGGGCCAGGACTGCTCGAGCTCCCCGAGCTGGTAGGTGGTCCAAAGCTCGCCGAGCATGGTGCCTTGCGCCTCCTCGGTGGCGGCGGGGTTCACCGCGAGCCAGCGGCGGAAGCGTGCGGAGGCGAAGTGCACCGGGCGAGGGGTGAAGCCGCTCGACGCCACCGACGAGAGGAAGGCCCGGGCCTCGGTCGCCCGCGGCCCCTCCGGAAGGGCCTCGAGCGCGGTGCGGGCCCGGTCGATTCCCAGGGCCTCCACCACCGCCGAGAAGCGGATCTCCGGTCCGGCGAGGCCCCGCAGGTGGGGCTGCTGCTGCTCGAGCGGGATGACGAAGGCCGCCTCGAACCGGTCGAGGGCGTCCTCGAGCTGAGAGCAGCTCCAGCGGTCGGAGATCGACACCAGCCTTGCCCCGGTCTGGTAGTCGTGGGAGGGGACGATGAACGCCTCCGGCGAGGGGTCGCGCAGGGCGACGCGCCGGCCGGTCCGGTCCCAGAAGCCGACGTGCGCCGCGAGCGCAGTCCACACCAGGAATGGCCACTGGTTGCGCAGCCGCCGGTCCTCGGCCTGGTGCTCGAGTCGCGTCACCTGACGCTCGACGTTCTCGCCGGGAATGAACTCCTCGGTGTAGATGCCCCAGTCGGCGTGGTAGCTCCCGAATGCCTCCACGAGCGGCGGCGGCGCGCCCGCTGCGAGGAGCCAGAGCACCTCGTCGCGCAGCTCCGCCGGGGGCATGGTCTCGGCGTGGTTGATGGCCACGTCGTAGGTCTCCCTCGCGCGCGTGGTGATGGAGAGGCGGTAGACGGACTTGCCGAGGCGCGTCCCGAGCAGGCTCACGGTGGCGCCGCCCGGGGGGATGTCTGCCAGGGAAAGAAGTACGCCCTTCCCGAGCACGAAGACCGAGCTGCGGACCACCGTGGACTCGGAGAGCGCCCGCAGGAGCAGGTCGCGGGTCCGGGGAGGGAACGGCTCGTCGAAGCGAACCGCGTCGCGCCAGGCGTACTCCTCGCCCGTGGCGGGATCGATGGCGAGTCGCAGGTTCGCGCCCACCCAGTGCTGGAAGCCGCGCCGCAGGCGGTCGTACTCCTCGCTGGCCCGGGCCGCCAGGTACTCGTCCGGGTGGAAGGTGAGCCGGGCCAGCGGGACGCGGACGCGGGCGTACCACTCGGGATGGGCCATGGCGAAGGCCCCGGTGAGCCGCATCGCACCCGCGAGCAGGCGTCGCTCGGAGGCGTCCTGGTCCTTGTCGAGCGCGCGGCTCGCCTGCAGCGTGGCGAGGAGCGCCTCCACCTGCACCTGCGAGAGCCCCTTCTCGCCGAAGGTGGCGAGGTCCTCGTCGCGCAGGGCCTGCGGGCCGAGCCGGTCGAGGAAGAGGCGGAACGTCTCGACGGTGCGCTCGGGGTCCTCGTGCGGCAGCAGGAGCCGGAAGGCGCGCCGGCGCACCTCCTCCTCGGGCGAGTCGGCAGCGCGGCGCAGCAGGCCGCGGCAGAGCGGCGCGAACTCGCGGCGGCCCGACTCGAGAACCCGGGCGAGGTGCGAGAGTGCGCGCCGCGCCTCGGGCCGCTCGGCGCGCAGGAGCTCGCCCGCGGCATGGACCGACTCCACGCTCGGGTCGTCGCGCCCCACCTGCTCGAGCAGGGCGGGGATCCGCTCCGGGTCGGGGGATTCCCACACGCGCGGGTCGAGCCGGACCTCGCCCTTGCCCTTGGGGCGGCGCACGGCCAGCGCGCGGAATGCCTCCTCGCCGAGGAAGCGGCGCAGGCCCTCGTTGCCGAGCCAGAGAGTGGGGTGGGCGAGCACCGAGCCGAGGTCTACCCCATCGCCCTCCGGCCGGTAGCTCAGGTCGCCGAGCCGGAGCGACCCCGGGGCGCGCGGGTCGACCGCGACGGCAAGCGATCGCCCGCCGGCCCGGAGCACGCCGGCGCGCAGCGTCACGTCCTGCTGCAACACCCCGAGCTCCCGGAGCACCCAGTTCGGCACGCGCAGGCCGAGCCCGTCCACGGCCAGGGACAGGCTCTTCTGCTGGTACATGGTCTCGATGAGCTCGCGCCAGTTCTTCTCGACCACCTCGCGCTTGAAGGTGTTCTTGTGCGTCAGCTCCCCGTGCTCCTCGTCGAGGGGCCGGTCGAGCACCCGGAACGCCACCACCCGCTCGAACGGGGCGAGGAACCGGTTGGCGGACGCCACCAGCGAGGAAAGGTGCTGGTGGACGTCTTCGGCGGAACGCTCCTTCAGGCCGGGACGCGTCTCGTAGTTGGGCCAGACCAGGAGCGTGTTGTATTCGCGGTGATCGCCGACGAGAAACGCCTGGGCGACGTCGTCGAAGTCGCGGAACAGGTTCTCCACGCGCTGGGGCGCGATGGTCTGACCGGCGCGGTTCTTGTAGATCTCCTTCTTCCGCCCCGTGATGCGGTAGTGGCCGTCGCCGTCGATGGACACGAGGTCGCCGGTGTGGAGCCAGCCGTCCTCGTCGAGCCCTGGGTCGCCCGCCTCGGGGCGGAAGTAGCCGGGGCTGACGTAGGGGCCGCGGATGAGCAGCTCGCCGTCCTCGGCGCGGAGGCACTCGATGCCGGGGAGCGGCTTGCCGATCGACCCGTCGACGTACTCGCCGGGCGGCGTCATGGTGACGCCGCCGGTGGCCTCCGTCATGCCGTACCCGGAGCACAGCTCCACCCCGGCGCGGTGGAACGCCCGGAACACGACCGGGTCGAGGTAGCCGGCGGCGGACAGGCCGAAGCGCAGCCGGCCGCCGGTGAGCGCGCGAAGCTGGCCCGCAGCGCCATCGACATCCCCGTGCGGTGCTTCCCGCGCGGCCGCCTCCTGCAACTCCATCCACTTCTTCGGCACGCTGATGAAGACGGTGGGCCGGACCTGCCGGAAGTCCTCCACGAGGGCGGCGTGCGCCGTCGAGCGGGCGAAGGTGTAGGTGGCTCCCCACCACAGGCTCCCGCACATCTCCAGGAACCGGCCGAACGTGTGGTAGAGGGGGAGGTAGCAGAGGAACTCGTCGCCCTCGTTGACCCGCGGCAGCGCGAAGCCCCGGCAGAGGCGCTTCGAGACGATGTTGAGGTGGTTGAAGCAGATGCCCTTCGGGCGCCCGGTGGTGCCCGAGGTGTACATCACCGTGGCGAGGTCCCGGCTGCGGACCCGCCCGGCGCGCGCCGCGCGCTCGGCGTCCTCGAAGGCACCGCTCCCCTGGCTGATCATCTGCTCGAGCGACAGGAGGCCGTGGCGGTCGGCGCAAGCCCCCGAGAACGACACCACCTCCTTCAGGTCCGGCAAGGCCGCGAGGGAGGGCAGCACCTTTTCGGCCTGCTCCTCGTCGGACGTGAGCAGGACCCGCGCCCCGGAGTGGCGCAGCATGTAGGTGACCTGCTCGGCAGTGGCGTTGGCCGGCAGCGGGAAGTCGACGATGCCGTTCGCGAGGCAGGCCAGGTCGCAGAGCGCCGCCTCGAGGCAGTTGTCGGAGAGGATGGCCACGCGCGGCTCGGGTTCTCCGCCGAGGAGCGCGAAGAGGCCGCGGGCGATGGCCCGGGTGCGGCGGGCGAGGTCGGCAACGGTGAGCTCGGAGCCTTCGGCGCCGAGGACGCGCATCGCCACCACCTTCGGATCCGTCTCCTCCCGCGAGTGCAGCATGTCGCCGAAGGTGTGGTCGGCGCGGTCGACGACGTCGACGAGCAGCCGCGTCCACGGCTCCACGTCGGCCGGCGACATGGCCTCGGTGAAGGCGCGCCGGCGGGCCGCGTCGAGCAGCGCGAGAAGCGCGCGTCGGGCCGGCTCGCGCCCCTGCGGCGAGGCCACGCGCGAGAGGAGGACCTCGACGAGCGGGGCCACCTCGAGGAACTGGGACGGGTCCACGGCCCCGATTGCGGCGCGCGTGTCCTCCACGAGAGCTCGTGCGGGGACCCCGGTTCCCTCCCAGTGGGAGGCGAGGCGGACGAGGCTGTCGACCTTGGCGGGGGCGGTGGTCATGGCGGGGCGGACCCAAATAAACCGCAGAATCGGCGCGCGGGCCAGCGCCACGGAGGGGCAGGGGCGCCGATCCCCTCCGGACACCCCGAGGGCCGCCGCCCTGCGTCAGCGGGGCGGGCGGGTCAAGGCGAGCACAACCTCGCGGAGATCGGGGCGGAGCGCAAGGAGTGCCCCGGGGCGAGCGAGCTCGAAATCCTCGAACTCGAAGCCTGGCGCCACCGCGCAGGTCGCGAGCGCGAATCGGGTGCCGAGCGGGCGAGCCGCCTGCCAGAGGCCGGCCGGCACCACCGCGTGGGAGCGGAGCCCGGGGAGATCCGCCGGCCCTACCCGGACCACCTCGTACCTTCCGGCGGGGCCGAGGATGTGAAGCTCGATGACGTCCCCGGCCGCGTGGTGCCAGGTCTCGTCCGCCTGCACCCGGTGGAAGGCGGAGAAGGTGCCGGAGGGCAGCAGGAACTCGATGACGGTGAGCGCCGAGCGCTCTCCACGGGGGGTGGCCATCCGGGCCGGTGAGCGCCAGGTCTCCCGGTAGAAGCCGCCCTCGGGATGTGGGGCGAGCGAGAGCCGGGCGATGAGGGCCGCTGCCTCGGGGTGCACGCCGATACAGTAGGCGAGCCCTCGCTCCGGCGCGAGGGCCGCTGCGCGCGCGCCTCGGACGGGTTACGCTCCGCGTCGGGATGGACGTCGAGAGGCGAGCGGCCGCGGGGGCAGCGTGACGGCGCCGGTCCTGGCGCTGGAGCGGGCCTCGAAGGTCTACCGGATGGCGGGGGGTGAGAGCTTCACCGCGCTGCGGGAGGCCTCTGCCGTGGTCGGCCCGGGTCGGGCCGTCGCCGTCATCGGCCGCAGCGGCTCCGGCAAGTCCACGCTGCTCCACATCGCCGCCGGGATCGACGAGCCCACCTCCGGCCACGTCCGGTTGCTCGGGCAGGACCTGGCGGCCATGGGGGACAGGGAGCGGACACTCGCCCGCCGAGCCAGCGTCGGGCTCGTCTTCCAGTTCTTCCATCTCCTCCCGCACCTGCCCGTCCTCGACAACGTCCTCGTTCCCGCGCTCATCGCCGGAGAGGACCCGCGCGCCCAGGAAGTGCGCGCCCGGGCGCTGCTCGCGAGGGTGGGCCTCGAGTCTCGAACCGCGCAGCCGGTGCAGCAGCTCTCCGGTGGCGAGATGCAGCGCGTCGCCATCTGCCGCGCGCTCCTTCGTCGACCGCGCCTGCTTCTCGCCGACGAGCCAACCGGAAACCTCGACGAGGAGAACGGGCTGCGGGTGATGGATCTCCTGCTCGGCCTCGCCCGCGACGAGGGTTCGGCGCTCGTCTACGTCACCCACAGCCGGGAGCTCGCCGCGCTCGCCGACGAGACCTGGCGCATCCACAGCGGTGTCCTCGAGACGGTCTGATGGCGACGATCCCGCCCTGTGTGGACCCGAGGTGAGGCGCTACCTTCGCCGGGCGCTCGCCGCCGAGTTCCGGTCGGGCAAGGGGCTCGTCGCGCTCTCGGTGATGGGTGTCGCGCTCGGCGTGGGGTCGGTGCTGTCCATCCGGATCCTCGACGACGGGGCGCTCGGGGCCTTCGAGGGAACGGTGCGGGCCGTGGCCGGCGATGCGCGTCTCTCGGTGCTGGGGACGTCGGCGAGCTTCCCGGAGGACCGCTACCCCCTCGTGCTCTCGCAGCCGGGAGTGGCAGAGGCCATCCCCATCGTTCGCGCCGACGTCGCGGTGGAGGGGGGCGGCGCGCCCGCGTTCCTGGAGGTTCTAGGCGTCGACCTGCTCGCCCCCGTCCGCCTCCCGTGGCAGGGCGAGCGCGGCCCTGTCGCCGAGGCGCTCCTCCGGCCCGGCTGGGTCGCGGTGAGCCCGGGGCTGGCACGGGAGCGGGCCTGGAAGGTCGGCGACGCCGTAGCCGTCTCCTTCGGCAGCCGGAGGGCGGTGCTGCGCATCGGCGCGCTCGTCGACTTTCGCCGGCTGAGTCCGCTCGCCTCGCCCCGGCTCGCGGTGATGGACATCTCCCAGGCGCAGTCGACGTTCGGCCTGGCCGGGCGGATCCACCAGGTGGACGTGGTGCTCGCCCCGGGCGCGAGTGCCTCCCGGGTGGCGGCCGAGCTCGAACGGCGCCTCGGCCCGGGGGTGCGAGTGGCGACGCCGGAGCAGCGCGTGGCCGAGGCATCGGGGCTGCTCGACGCCTTCCGCCTGAACCTCACGGCGCTCTCGCTCGTCAGCCTCTTCGTGGGAGGCTTCCTCGTGTACGGCAGCACGAGGGCCGCTCTCGTCCGGCGCCGCGAGGAGTTCGGGCTCCTGCGATCCATCGGTGCCACCCGCGGGCAGGTGCTCGGCCTGCTCGTCGCGGAGGCGGCGATGCTCGGGGCGGCCGGCACGGCGCTTGGCATCCCGCTCGGCTGGCTCGCGGCCCGCGCCGAGCTGCGCGGTGTCAGCGCCACGGTCCAGAACCTCTACCTGCTCGAGGGGATCGATGGCGTGTCGCTTGGCCCGGGACTCGTCGCCCTGGCGAGCGCGCTCGGGATCCTCGGGGCGCTCATCGGCGCGCTTCCCCCGGCCGTGGACCTCTCCCGGCGCGATCCGCGGTCCCTGCTCGCGTCCCTTACGCTAGAGGACCGCGCCTCCCGGGCGAGCGGCCCCCTCTTCCTCGCCGCGTTCGGCGCGGTGGCACTCGGTGCCGTCGCCTACCAGGTGCTCGCGACGCGCCATGCCTGGGCCGGGTTCGCCCTCGCGCTCGGGACGCTCGTGGCGCTGCCGCTCGCGGCGCCGCTCTCCGTGCGCGTGCTCGCCGGGATTGGCCGGACGCGTCGGTTCTCCTTGGTCTACGGCGCCCGCACGCTCGCGCTGCATCTCCAGTCGTCGGCCGTGGCGGTGGGGGCGCTCGCGGTCGCGGTGGCCATGCTCACCGGCATCACGGTGATGGTGGGCAGCTTCCGCGATACCGTGGTGGGCTGGCTCGACGCCACCCTCCGGGCCGACGTCTACGTGACCACCCCGACCTGGAGCCGGGCCCGCGGCGAGGCCACCCTGTCGCCGGGGGTGCTCTCCCGCCTGCAGGGCACCGGCGGGGTGCGCCGCGTCGACTGGCTCCGCCAGACCTTCACCCGTGTCGATGGTCGTCGGGTGAGCATCGTCGGCATCCGGTCGGAGGTCCCGGACGGCGAGCGACGGGTCCACCTCCTCTCCGGGGAGGCCGCCCCCGCGCTCCGGCGCCTGGCCACGGAGGGCGCCGCGCTGCTGAGCGAGCCCCTCGCGCGGAAGTCCGGCGTCTGGGACGGGGGAACCCTCCGGATCGCGACCCCCTCCGGCGAGGCCGCGCTTCCGGTGGCCGGCGTCTACTACGACTACGGCTCCGAGGCGGGCACGGCGCTCGTCGACCTCCACACCTTCGCGAGGCTCTTCGGGGACGGGCCACCGGCCAACGCCGCCCTGTTCCTCGAGCCCGGGGTCGACCCCGAGGTGACGGTCGACGCGCTTCGCGCCGCCCTGGCCGGCGAGGCCGTGGTGGTGCGCTCCAACCGGGCGCTGCGAGGAGAGGTGCTCTCCATCTTCGAGCAGACGTTCGCGGTGACCCGCCTGCTCGAGATCATGGGGCTCCTCGTCGCGGTGGCCGGTGTCGTGCTCACGCTGCTCGTCGCTGCGCAGGAGCGTCGCGCCGAGGTCGCGCTCTACCGGGCGCTCGGGGCCACGCGCCGGCAGGCCTTCCTGGTGTTCGCCGGGAAGGGTGTCGGGATCGCCGTCCTCGGCACCCTGCTCGGCCTCGCCGGCGGCGCAGCCCTGTCCTTCATCCTCGTCCGCCTCGTCAACCGCGACTTCTTCGGCTGGACGCTGGAGCTGCACTGGCCGGCAGGCGTGCTCGCCATCCAGGCGCTGACCATCGTGGGCGCCGGCCTGTTGGCGAGCATCTACCCGGCGGTGCGGGCGAGCGACGCGCCGGCCACGGAGCTCTCGCGTGATGCGATCTAGCGCGCTCGCCGTCGCCCTCGGGCTCGCAGCCGCGGCTGGGCCCGCGCCGGCGCCGGTGGGAGGGCCGTGGAAGGCAGCCGGGCCGGGGTACGACTGGTCCTTCCCGCGGGACCACCGCAGCCACCCCGGCTACCGCAACGAGTGGTGGTACGTCACCGGGATCGTGGAGTCCGCCGAGCCGCCCGCCCGTCGCTTCGCCTACCAGCTCACCTTCTTCCGCGTCGGGCTTGCCGCCGAGCGGTCGGCGGAGGCGTCGGCGGGCGGATCGGCCTGGGCGGCGAACGACGTCGTCATGGGGCACGTCGCCATCACGGACCTTGCGTCCGGGGAGCACCGCTTCTCGGAGGTCCTCTACCGGGCCGTCCCGCTCCTCGGCGGCTTCGGGGAGGACCCCGACCCAGTCCTGGCGTGGTCCCGCGGTCCCCCGGGCACCGAGGCGAGGTGGGAGCTTGCGATGAGGGGCGGGGAGTTCCGCGTGTCGATGGATGACGACGACAGGCGGATGGCGCTGCGGCTCGTTCTCTCGCCGGAGCGGCCCCCCGTTCTCGAGGGGCCCGGCGGACTCTCCCGCAAGTCCTCGGTGGAGGGCGTGGCGAGCCTCTACTACAGCGTGACCCGGCTCGGTACGTCGGGCACCCTCTCCGTCGACGGGACCACGTGGCGGGTGCGCGGCGAGAGCTGGATGGACAGGGAGTTCGGCTCGAGCCAGCTCGCGAGCGACCAGGAAGGCTGGGACTGGTTCGCGCTCCGGCTCGCCGACGGTCGCGACCTCATGCTCTACCTGCTGCGGGGTCGCGCCGGCGCCCCCGGCTTCGCGAGCGGCACCCTGGTCGACGCACGCGGCGCCCCGACCTACCTCTCCGGTGCCGACTTTCGGATCCGGGTCGCCGGCCGCTGGAGAAGCCCTGTGAGCGGCGCCGACTACCCCGCGGGATTGGGAGGTCGATGTCCCGGCCGCGGGCCTCTCGCTGCGAGTGGAGCCGGCGGCAGCTGACCAGGAGAACCGCGGCGGGCGGGGACCGCACTACTGGGAGGGCGCGGTGCGAGTCGCGGGGCCGGGCGGCGAGCCAGCCGGAGAGGGGTTCGTCGAGCTCACGGGGTACGGGGCCGGCAACCGCCCCCCGATTCTGACTCGCCTCGCGGGCGAGGGCCCGCGCCGGCCGCGTCCAAGGGCGCCGGCTGCTCGGGATCGCGGCCCCGGCGCGGCCCCTTGCGCACGGGCCCGACCTCCCGCATTCTCCACGGCTCGAAACCGACCCCGTACCCGTACGGGGCGGAACTGCAGGTTGTCAGCTCGGGGGCTAGGCCACCGCGGGGGCAACGAATCGATTGTCGACGGAGGCTGGCTTGCCGCGCAGCCTTCGGGTACGGAGAGCGTCTAAGAGCGTCTACAGGATCCAGGCCGGGCGTCGGCAGGCGGGGTACCTTCGGCTCGCAGAGCACCCGCCGCGAGTCCGGCTGCGCTCGGATGGACCCGAGCCACGGCGGGAACGGAGAAGGCGAGATGGCCAAGCAGGGCAAGTCGGGCAAGACGGGGCGGGGGCCGAAGAAGGACCGAAAGGCGAGGCCGGCCGCGAGGGCCCGCCGGCCGCGTCCGAAGGCGGCCACGAAGGCCCGGAGAGGCCCGGCAAGGCAGCCCGCGGCGCGGTCGACCGCTCGCTCGCGGCGCTCCGCGCCGTCGGACCCACCGTCCCGCAAGGGCGCCGCCACGGCCTCCCGGCGCGCCGAGGCCCCCCTGCCAAAGCCCAGGCCCGCGGCTCCCGCCATCGGAGCGCAGGTGCTGACCCTGCCGCCGGGGCTGGCCTCTGAGGTGAAGGGAACGGTCGACGAGTGGGCCGCGGGTGCCAAGGTAGCGCGGCTCTGGAAGGGCGACGCCGCGCTCTGGACGGGCCGCGACGAGGACCGGTGGGTCGGCTGGCTGCGCATCATCGACCAGCAGAGGGCCCGCCGCGAGGAGTTCGGCCGCGTCGCGGAGGACGTTCGGCTGGCGGGGTTCGGTGCGGTCGTCGTGCTCGGCATGGGCGGGTCGAGCCTGTGTCCAGATGTCCTCGCGCAGACCTTCGGCCGGGTGCCGGGGTTCCCGCAGGCGCTCGTGCTCGACTCGACCGTGCCGGCCCAGATCCGCTCGCTGGAGCGGCAGCTCGACCTTCGCCGCACCCTGTTCCTCGTGGCCTCGAAGTCGGGGACCACCATCGAGCCGGCCGCGTTCCTCGCCTACTTCCTCGACCGTGTGAGGAGCCTCATGGGGGCCGGGGCGGGCAGCCGCTTCGTCGCCATCACGGATCCGGGCACCGAGCTCGAGAAGCTGGCGCAGCGGGAGGGGTTCCGCAACGTGTTCCATGGCGTCCCCAGCATCGGCGGGCGCTACTCCGCGCTCTCGCACTTCGGCATGGTTCCAGCCGCGTCGATGGGCGTGGACGTGCCCCGGCTGCTCGACCGGGCCCTGCTCATGGCGGACGCGTGCACGCCCGACCGGCCCGCGCGCGAGAACCCCGGCGTCCTCCTCGGCGTGGCGCTCGGGGCCGCCGCTCGCGGCGGGCGGGACAAGCTCACCGTGGTCTGCTCGCCGACCATCACCGCGTTCGGAGGCTGGCTGGAGCAGCTCGTGGCCGAGTCCCTGGGCAAGCACGGGCTCGGCCTCATCCCGGTGGCCGGCGAGGCGCTTGGCACGCCCCGGTCCTACGGCGAGGATCGGTTCTTCGTCTACGTCCGGCTCGCCTCGGCGGCCTCCTCCGAGCAGGACAGGGCGATGGCGGCGCTCGAGCGGGCGGGCTTCCCGGTGGTGCGCATCGAGCTCGGCGACCCGAACGACCTCGGGCAGGAGTTCTTCCGGTGGGAGGTGGCCACGGCAGTGGCCGGCGCGGTGCTCGGCGTGAACCCGTTCGACCAGCCCGACGTGGAGGCCGCCAAGGTGGCCGCCCGCCGGGTCACCGCCGCCTTCGAGGAATCTGGCGCGATGCCCCCCGATGTGGCGGTGCTCGAGGGCGACGGCATGCGCCTCTTCGCCGACCCCGGCAACGCGCAGGCCCTGTCGGCCGCGGCGCGCGAGCAGAGCGTCGCGGGCTGGCTGCGCGCCCACCTCGGCCGCCTGGGGAAGGGAGACTACCTGGCGCTCAATGCCTTCGTGGAGGCGAATCCGCAAAACGACGCCGTGCTCCAGGAGATCCGGGAGGCCGTTCGGCAGTCCACCAAGGTCGCCACCACGCTCGGCTACGGGCCGCGCTTCCTCCACTCCACCGGGCAGCTCCACAAGGGCGGGCCGGGCACCGGCCTGTTCCTGGAGATCACGGCGGACGACGGGGAGCGGGTGCCCATTCCCGGGCGTCGCTTCGACTTCGGAGTGCTGGCCCGGGCGCAGGCGCGAGGGGACTTCGACGTGCTCGCGGAGCGCGGGCGCCGAATCCTGCGGGTCCACCTCGGCGCCGACGCGAAGGCGGGCCTCTCCACGCTGCGGAGGACCGTCTCGAAGGTGGCGTAGCGCCCGAGTTGCCTAGGGCTTCAGCTCGGCGAGTACCTTCGGGTTCGCCTCGTCCACGGCGAGGACCGCGTGGCACAGCGTGCAGTCCTGGGAGATCTCCTTGCCGGCGGCGGTCTTGTGTTCGCCGTCGTGGCAGCGGAAGCAGCCCGGCGCCTGGTCGTGCCCGAGGAAGGTCGGGTAGGTGCCCCAGGCGATCTTCATCGAGGGCCAGACGTTCCAGGCGTAGAGGTTCCCGAGGACCACCGCAGCCGCCCTCACGTCCGCCTCGCGCTTGGCGTAGGCCGCGGGGTCAAGCTTCCGGTAGAAGTCGACGAGCTGCTTCTCGATCCCGTCCCGGGCGGCCTCGTGGCTCGGGTAGTCCACTTGCAGCGCCTTGAGCCCCTCCCGCTTCACGAAGGGGAGGCCCGCGGAGATGTGGCCGGACAGGATCTCCTGGTCGATCTCCGGCGCGGGGAGGCGGAAGCGGTGGGTCGGGCGGTTGTGGCAGTCGATGCAGTCCATCTGGCGCCAGGCCTCGGTGGCCGGCAGAGCCTGCGGCGAGTCCTTGCTGCGGAACACCTCGACGCGGCCGTCGGGAAGCGTGAGCTCGACCGTGCTGATCGACTGGCGGCTCGGATCCGCCAGGTAGCGGACCTTCACGCCGGGCGCCACGTGCGCGTGGATGCCGTGCACCGGGCCCGCGGCCGTCTCGCCGCCGCCGACGTGGAGCAGGAGCACCGTCTTCTTCTCGGTGTTCTTCTCGTCGTCGCCGTAGCTGGTGTTGACGTGCAGGCGATCCCCCGAGAACTTGTAGGGCCAGTGGCACTGCTCGCAGGTCTCCCGGGCCGGGCGCAGGTTGTGGATGGGCGTGGGGATGGGGCGCTGGTACAGGTTGAAGGTCACCGAGACGAGCTGCCAGGCGCCGGAGAGCTTCGACTTCACGAACCAGGAGGCGCCCTCGCCGATGTGGCACTCGACGCAGGAGACGCGCGCGTGGGGCGACCGCTGGTAGGCGGTGAACTCGGGGTCCATCACCTTGTGGCACGCGCCGCAGAAGGCGGCCGAGTCCATCACCTGCATGCCCTTGTAGCCGGCGAGCGCCAGGATCAGGATGTTGAGGCCCGTGAGGATGGCGAAGAGGATGACCCGGACGCGGGTACCCTTGTCGTTCAGGTCCACGACCGGCAGCGGCGGAATCTCCTCGCCGCGCTCGTTGGCGATGCGCGTCCGCCGCCGCTCCAGCCAGCTTCCGACCGGGATGAGCAGGAGCCCGAGCACGAAGACCCCAGGCAGCACCAGGAACGCGAAGATCCCGATGTAGGGGCTCCCGACGTAGCCGGCGATCGCGAGGATGGCGAGCCCGAGGATGATGGCCCCGGAGATGGCCGCCAGCGAGGCGCCGAGCATTCCAATGGCGGTCTTCGGGATGGATGGCGTGTGCTTCATGGGTTTCCCCCGTTGGTGGTGGAGCGGCTGCCCCGGCGGGGCGTTAGTCTCGCCCGGGCGGCCTGCCAGCTACAAGGCGAAACTGCGCGATCCGCGCGTCGGGCCCAATCTCGGAGGCAGGCCCGGCGCGGCGGTGCCTCGCGCCAGCGGTCCCCATTCGGGCACGGGCAACCCAGGTCCGACCCTCGGGCGTAGCATGACTGGCGGAGGAGGGGACCATGCCCAGCTTCACCCTCGAGGTCAACGGCGCGGAGAAGACCGCCGAGGTCCAGGCGGACACGCCGCTGCTGTGGGTCCTGCGGGACGCGCTCGGGCTGACCGGGACGAAGTTCGGTTGCGGGGTTGGCCAATGCGGTTGCTGCATCGTGCTCCTCGACGGCGCGGCCGTTCGCTCCTGCGGGGTGTCGGTGACGGACGCGGTTGGCCACCACATCGTGACGATCGAGGGCCTCTCCCTCGAGGCCGACCACCCGGTGCAGCGGGCCTGGGTGGCGGAGGAGGTGCCGCAGTGCGGCTTCTGCCAGTCGGGGCAGATCCTGGCAGCGGTGGCGCTGCTCGCGGGGACACCGAGGCCGACGGACGCGCAGATCGACGATGCGCTCAGCGGGGTCCTGTGCCGGTGCGGAACCTACAATCGGATTCGCGCGGCCGTGAAACGGGCCGCCGACGAGATCGCCAAGGAGGTGAGGCCGTGAGCACGGTGGCGAAGATCTCGCGTCGCACCTTCCTGCGGCTCTCCGGGGGAGCCACGGCGGCGCTCGTTCTCGGGGTTCACCTTCCCGGGCGCGCCCGGGCTGCCGCGGGCGTCAACGCCCTGACGCCGAACGCCTGGCTCTCGATCGACGAGGCCGGCGCGGTGACCGTGTGGGTGATCCGGTCCGAGATGGGCCAGGGGGTGCTCACCTCCATGCCGATGCTGGTGGCGGAGCAGCTCGATGCCGACTGGTCCAAGGTGAAGGTGACCCAGGCGCTGACGAACCCGAAGTACGGGCGCATGGCCACCGGCGGATCCACGAGCGTGCGCCGCTCCTGGGAACCGTTGCAGAAGGCCGGCGCGGCAGCGCGCATGATGCTCGTCGCCGCCGCGGCGCGGCGATGGGGCGTTCCGCCAGAGACGTGCACGACGAAGTCGGGTGCCGTCGTCGACTCCCGCGGGCGCCGCCTGAGCTACGGGGAGCTCGCCGCCGCCGCCTCGAAGCATGCCGTGCCGCCCGATCCCAGGCTCAAGGCGCCGGCGGAGTTCCAGTTGCTCGGCAAGCCCGTGGCGCGCCTCGACACGCCGGAGAAGGTGAACGGGAAGGGTATCTTCGGGCTCGACGTGCGCCTTCCGGGCATGCTCTTCGCGACCGTCGCTCGCTGCCCGGTGCGGGGCGGCAAGGTGAAGGCGGTCCGGGAGGACGCCGCCCTGAGGGTCCCGGGCGTGCGCCAGGTGCTCGAGGTCCCGAGCGGCGTGGCCGTCATCGCGGACTCGACGTGGGCGGCGATCCGCGGACGGGAGGCGCTGAAGCTCACGTTCGAGCCGGGCCCAAACGCCGGGCTCGACAGCTCGGCCATCTCGGTGCTCCTCGCCGACCCGAAGGCGAAGCTCGACACCGCCCGGCAGGAGGGCGACTTCGCGGCGGCCTTCGCCGCAGCGCCGCACAAGGTGGAGGCGGTCTACGAGTTTCCGTTCCTGGCCCACGCCACCATGGAGCCGATGAACAGCACGGCGCGGGTGGGGCCGGGAGGGGCGGAGATCTGGTCCCCGACCCAGCAGCCCACCTGGGCCCAGGACGAGGTGGCGAAGGCGCTCGGATTCCCGACGGAAAAGGTCCTCGTCCACACCACCCTGCTCGGCGGGGGCTTCGGGCGGCGCTCTATGCCGGACGTTCCGGTCGAGGCGGCGCACGTCGCCCGGGCCGCTGGTGCGCCGGTGCAGGTCGTGTGGACCCGCGAGGACGACATGGTTCACGACTTCTTCCGGCCCGTGTCGCGCAACGTCCTGTCTGCCGGGCTCGACGCGCAGGGAGGCCTCGCGGCCTGGCGACACACGGTGCGGGCGCCGTCGGTTGCCGCCCAGATTCTTCGGCCGCGCGGAAGGCCGCCCCGACGTCGTCGGCGGAGCCGTGGACGTCCCCTACCGCGCCGGCGCGGTCCTCGTGGACAGCTTCACGCCGACGCTCGGGGTGACGATCGGCTGGTGGCGGTCCGTGTACTCGTCCCAGAACGCCTGTGCCGAGGAGTGCTTCGTGGACGAGCTTGCGCTGAAGGCGGGCAAGGATCCGTTCGCCTTCCGCCGGGATCTCCTCGGCGGCGCTCCGCGGCTGCGCGGTGTGCTCGAGCTCGCCGCCGCAAGGGCCGGATGGGGGGAGCCCTTGGCGGCCGGGCGGGGTCGGGGCATCGCCTGTCACGCCTCCTACGGCAGCTTTGTCGCCGAGGTGGCCGAGGTCTCGGTGGCGGGGGCGAGGTCCGGGTTCACCGGATGGTGGCCGCCGTCGACTGCGGCCGGATCGTGAACCCCAACACCATCGAGGCGCAGGTGGAGAGCGCCGTCGCCTACGGCCTCGGGGCCGCCCTGCGCGGAGCCATCACCATCCGCGGCGGTGCGGCCGTGCAGAAGGACTTCGAGGCCTACGCGCCGCTGCGGATGCACGAGATGCCGCGCGTGGAGGTCCATCGGGTCCCGAGCGACGAGCCGCCGGGGGGGATCGGCGAGCCCGGGCTGCCTCCCGTCGCGCCGGCGGTGCTGAACGCTCTCGCCGCCGCGACCGGCATCCGCGTGAGGAAGCTGCCCATCGGAAAGCTCGGCGCGCAGCCCGCGCCGGGGAAGACCTAGAGGATGCGGTCTCGCGAGCGGGCGAGCCGCGCACGGGAGGGATGATGATCGCGGCGTTGGTCCTGGCCGGCGGCAGCTCGAGCCGCATGGGCGAGCCCAAGGCGCTGCTGCCGTTCCCCGACCTTCCGCTCCTGGCCGTGCAGTGGCTCGCGCTCCGATCGGCCGGGCTCGACCCGCTTCGCATCGTCGTCGGTCGCGACGCCGACCGGGTCGTGGCCGGGTCGGGGCTCGCCCGCGAGAACTTCGTGCGCAACCGCGCCCGCCTGTCGGGGCCCTTCTCTTCCGTGCGCGTCGGCCTCGAGGCCCTGCTCGCCGCCGAGGAATGGCCGGCCGTCGTGGTGCAGCCCGTCGACGCGTTCCCGCCGCACCCGACGCTCGTCGCCGCCCTCGCGGAGCGCTTCCTCGAGGGCGGAGTCCACGCCGTGATCCCGGCCCACCGCGGCCGGGGCGGCCACCCCGTGATGCTGTCGCGCGAGGTCGCCGAGGAGGCGCTTCGCCTCGAGCCGCGCCGGTCTCGCCTGGACGTCCTGCTGCACCGGCTGGAGGCAGCTGGGGTTGCAGACCGGGTCGAGGTCTACAGCTCGGAGGTGCTCGCCAACCTGAATGACCGCGCCGCGTACCGTCGCGCCCTGCGGTCCCTCGCCCCGGCGCCTGCGACGAAGCGGACCGGCCGGCGATCCGGTGCGGCAGGGCGGGCGCCCCGGCGGGAGGCCGGCCGGGGGCCGTGAGGGGAAGGGGGCGGACGTGGGTAGCCGGTGGCCCGCGAGTGGCGGGCTCGCCGCGGGGAATGCCGCACGCACCGGGCCCCGGCTCGGCGACGAGCTCCAGCCGGCCGCCGGCGTGGACGGAGACGCGACCTTCTTCGCCCGGACGCTCCGGTTCAACACGCACTAGACTGTCCGCATGCGGCTCCCGGGGGATGTCCTCGTGGCAGGCGCGGGCGTGGCTGGGCTCGCCTGCGCACGCGACTTGGCCGGCGCGGGGCGCCGCGTCTCCGCCATCGACCGAGCCCGCGGCGTGGGGGGACGCTGCGCCACGCGCCGCGTCGAGGGGCAGAGAGTGGACACGGGAGTGGCCTTCCTCCACGGGCGCGACCCGCGCTTCCTCGCGGAGCTGGAGTCGGTCCAGGCGACGGCGATTCCCGGCTGGCCGAGCGAGGTCCACGGAGCGGGGCGCCCCTGCCAGCCGGAGGCCTTCCAGGCGGGTGAGCAACGCTTGGCCTACGCCGAGGGAGTGAACGCCTTCCCGCGCTGGCTCGCCGCGGGACTCGGTGTCCGCACCGGTGCCCGAGTGGAGCGGCTCGAGCTCTCCGGGCGCCTCCCTCGCGCCGTCCTCGAGGGCGGGGAGGGGCTCGAAGCGGAGACCCTGGTGCTGGCGCTTGCGCCGGAGCAGTCGCAGCGCCTGCTCGCCGCCGTGCCGTCCGCCCTGGCGCCGGTGGCGGCGGCGCGCGCTCTCCTCGGCATGGCGGGCAGCGATCCGTCCCTGTCGCTCGCCGCCCTCTACCCGCGGTCGACGGCGGAGCCGCCCTGGCACGTGTGGTACCCGGCCGAGTCGAGCGTCCTGCAGCTCGTCGCGCACGACTCGAGCAAGAGGCAGACCTCGCACTTCCTCGCGCTGGTGTTCCAGGCGCACGCCCGCTGGTCGCGCCAGCATGCCGACCTGCCCAACTGGCCGGACCTGGTCCTCGCGGAGGCGGCGCGGCTTCTCGGGAGCTGGGCGGCGGCCCCGCTCCACCGCCACCCACACCGTTGGCGCTTCGCGCGCACGGATTGGTCCGGCGAGATGGCGGGTCCGCTGCTCGTTCGGCTGCCGGGCGGGGGGCGCCTCGGCGTCTGCGGGGATCGGTTCGCGCCGGGTGGCGGAGTCGAGGCCGCCTGGCTATCGGGAAGGGCTCTGGCGAGGCGGATCCTCGCCGAGGAGGAAGAATGAGCTCGGGCGAGGAATCCCTTCGGCAGCTGGTGGACCGCGACCGGGACCACGAGTGCGAGGGCTTCGGTGCGGCCAAGGTCTGCGTGCGAGTGGTGGCGGTGGCCGATCTTCCCACCCGGTTCGGCCCGTTCCAGCTCGTCGGCTTCTGGAACAACCGCGACGGCAAGGAGCACGTCGCCATGGTTCACGGGGACGTGGTGGGCGAGGAGGACGTCCCGGTGCGGCTTCACTCCGAATGCCTCACCGGAGACGTGATGGGGTCGCTGCGGTGCGACTGTCGCGACCAGCTCACCGAGGCCCTGCGGGCCATCGCCCGGGGGCAGAGGGGCGTGCTGCTCTACCTCCGTCAAGAAGGGCGCGGCATCGGGCTTCTCAACAAGATCCGCGCCTACGCGCTCCAGGAGCAGGGGCTCGACACCGTCGAGGCCAACCGGGCGCTCGGGTTCCGCGACGACGAGCGCGACTACGCGGTCGCGGCCCACATGCTGAAGAGCCTGGGAATCCGCTCGATTCGCCTCATCACCAACAACCCCGACAAGATCCGCCAACTCACCCAGCACGGCGTTGCGGTGGCTGGCCGCATCCCTCACGTCATCCCGCCCAACGAGTTCAATCGCTTCTACCTGGAGACGAAGGCGCGCCGGTCCGGCCACCTGATCGACCTCACCGAGAAGCGGCTCGCCGAGCAGAGCGACCCGGTCATCGTCGAGGGCATGCCGGGGCGATGACCGGGTCGCCGCTCGAGCCGCGCCGGGGGCCGCGGAAGCCCCGCTGCGAGCGCGTGCCCGGGCGAGTCGATGTGGACCGTTCCGTCCGGTGCGTGCGCGCGGTCGAGAGGCACGCCGGCGAGGAGCACCGGGTCCGCGGACGTGAGCATCGCCGCGTCCTATAATCCGTCGCGGTTCCCGTCCAAGGCCCGCGGAGGGAGGCTCATGCACGTCCTCGTCGCCGGTGCCGGCTGGCTCGGCTCGGCGCTCGCCCGCCGCCTCGTTGCCATGGGCGACCGCGTGACCGGCGTGCGTCGAGATCCGGGCCGAGCGGAAGGACTGCGCCCGGCGGGCGTGGAGCCGCTCGTCCTCGACCTGGCCGACCCCGCCGCCGGGCTGCGCCTGCCGCCGGACCTCGACGCCATCGTGGCCTGCCAGGCGGCGAGCGGCGACGGCGTGCAGCCGTACCGGGAGGCGTACCTCGAGGCGAACCGGACCCTGCTCGGGGCGGCGAAGCGGCTCGGCGTGCGGACCTTCGTGTACACCGGGTCGACCGGCGTGTTTGGCCAGCGCGACGGGAGCGATGTCGACGAGGATTCGCCGCCTGCACCGGCGGGTCCCGCGGCCGCCGTCCTGGCCGACGCCGAAGCGCTGGTGCTGGGAGCCGAGGTGCCGGGCATCATCGTGCGGCTCTCGGGCCTCTATGGCCCCGGCCGGGACTGGCCGGTGGAGCGCGTGAGGCAGGGCCAGCTGGCTCTCGGCCCGGGCGACGACGCCTGGATGAACTTCTGCCACCTCGACGACGCGGTGGAGGGAGTGGCCGCGGCGCTCTACCGCGGGTCTCGGGGGCGCGTCTACCACGTCACGGATGCGCACCCGGCCCGGAGGCGGGAGGTGGTGGAGTGGGTGGCCGGGCGGCTCGGCGTCGCCGTCACCCGGCTGCCCGAAGGGACGGCTCCGCGCGGAGGGCCGAGCCGTCGCATCCGGGGGGAGCGGAGCCGGGCGCAGCTCGGGCTCAAGCTCGCCTACCCGTCCTTCCGGGAGGGGGTCGAGGCCCTGCTCGCCGGGGAGCGCGCCCCGCCGTGACCGGCTGGGCGGCGGCGCGAACCGGCTCTCCGCCTTCGCGGTCCTCGGCTGCGCCGCGCGCTCCCGGCGCGTCCCCGAGCGAATGCCTCGCCCGCGCACGGAGGGGCGGCGTGCTAGCCGCTGCGAGCCGACGGCTCGACCACCTCGGCGACCCCGCCTAGCCCGAAGACCCTGCGTAGCTGGCGCACCACTGCCGGCATGAGCGCGGCCTGGGTGGCGCCGGCGCACAGGTCGATGGCGTAGTGCAGCGAGAGGTACACGGTCGCGAAGATGATGCCGACGACCAGCGCGAGCAGCGGGATGCGGACGCTCCAGCGAGGAAAGAGGCGCCAGCCGAAGCCGAGGAAGACGAGCGAGAGAGCGGTGTGCCCGCTCGGGAAGGCGTCGAGCTGGTTCACCTCCGCGGCGCGGAGGAAGTCCCGGACGCGGATGCTCACCTGTCCGCCCCTCAGCACCTGGGCCTCGATCTCCTGGGGGACGCGCGGCCCGGTGGTGGGGAAGACGAAGTACCCGAGGTACGACACGAGGAGCGTGGCGATGAGCACGAAGGCGAGGTCGTCGAACTCGCGGCGCCGGCCCTGGACCCAGAGCGCGATGCACATCCCGAAGGGGATGAAGTAGTAGCTCACGTAGGCGAACGAGGCGAGGTCGCTGAGCACGTTGGGTCGGCCGAGGAGGTGGCGCCAGGCCGGGACGAGCGCCCCGAAGAGTCGGGCGTCGAGCCCTGCCATGGTGGCGTCCCAGCGGGCAGGGTTGAGCGCGCCGATGAGCGGACCGGCGACGTTGAACAGCGTGACGACCACCGGTAGCGGCAGGAAGCCGTGGACGACCCGGCCGAGCTCCGAGCGTGAGCCCCAGAGCCCGGCGACGAAGAAGCTCCCGCCGAGAACGCCGAGCGTCGCGAGAACCGGAAGTGGGTCGGGGTCCACGAACACCGCCGCCGCGGCCAGGGCGGCGATGAACGCGAGCATCATGCGATCGATGGGCGCGAGCCCGAGGGCCCGGTTCGCCGTGCGTACCATCTCGGCCGTCTCCATCCGCCTCTGCCTTTCCGCAAGGGGCGGGATAGTAACCGAAGGTCTGAGGGCCTTCTACTCAATCCGCGGCCGAGACGGACCCCCCATCCAGCCCATCTCCCGCGCCGTGACCGGCCCGACACGGACCTCGTCGAGCGAGGCGGGGAGGCGGCCCCGCCCGGGCGATAGCGGGACTTCTCCTGCCATCCACTCCGCGAAGCGCTGCGGGTACGCTGGAGCGCGGTCGGGCTCCGCGAGGCCTTGCGGCTCGACCGCGTGGCCGTTGGCGTCGTACTTGTCGGTCGCTCCCACGGTGTGGAGGAGCTCGTGGCCGATGGCCTTCAGCGGCAGGTCGAGGTCGCCGCGCGCCGACCCGTGCACCAGCGCCACGTCGCCGCCGAGCTCCGCTTCCCCCTCGGCGAAGCTTTCGGCATCGGCCGGTCCAGCCCCGTCGTCGAGGACGTACACGCGCAGGTCGTAGTCCCGCGGGCGGATTCCCGAGGCTCGGTCGAGCTCCCGCAGCAGGCGCGAGACCTCGAGCCCGTGACGGGCGCGCTGGGCGAGTCCGTTCGACGACGGGGGTGGAGGGAAGGAGCCCTGCCACGGCACCGGGCCGACGAGCTCCAAGCGAAAGGGGATCGGACCCGGCCCCTGCCACCGAGCGCGCTCCGCCTCGAGCCTCGCGGCGAGGCGATCGAGCCCCGCGCCCCACGCCGCGCCGTCGCCGCCGCCGTCGGGCGTGAGGAGGACCACTGCCACCGAGAGGGACTGCTCCCAGGCGCGCCGCTGCCGGAGGCGAAGCTCGGCGCGCACCGTCCAGCCGGCCACCGCCGCGAGCGCGCAGAGGAGCAGCGCCAGCCGGACCCGGCCGAGGCCGCGTCTGGGACCGTCGCGCGCCGGGGTGAGCGGGGCCACCTGTCCAGTGAACCACGTCGGCGCGTCGCCGCAATGGCGCTCTTGTGGGCGTCGTTCCTACCGGTGACGGCGGCGCGGAACTCGCCTATCGTTGGTTCCACCGCACTGGAGGAGACGTCTTGCGAAGGCTCGCACTCGCCGCTTTCGTCGCCGCGCTGATTCTCGGGCCCATCCCCGCCCGCGCCGGACTGGTGGACTTCTTCGTCGATGCCTCGGTCGGCGTGCCCTGGCAGACGAACCCGAGCATCTCGCGCTTGCCGACGAACATCATGGTGACCCCGGGCATCCTCGTCATCAACTGGGTCTCGGCGGAGGTGGGCGTGGTGGCCGGCGTCGCCCAGTTCAACCAGCCGGCGCGATGGGCGTTGCGCCCCATGGTGGGCCTCTACCCTCCGATCATCCCGGTCTACGGAAAGCTCGTCGTCAACGTGGGCAACCTGAATCGCGCGGGCGGGCTCGGCGTCATCACCACCGTCGGGGGCGCCCTGGGCCTCAAGTTCGGGGTCGGGCCGATTGCAGCTCTTCATCGAGGGCGACTACCTGCCGGAGCGCGTGGAGGGCCAGAACTTGCAGGTCATCGAAGGGCGCGCCGGGCTCGGATTCAAGCTGTAGCCCCGTCTCCTCGCCCTCCCACCTCCGGCGGCCACACCTCGCGGCAACGCCAGGAATCCGGGGGCTTGCACCGCGCGGTGCCTGCCCTGGCGCGCCCCAGACGGGTACGCGACGATCGATTTCCTTGAACTGATCCGACAAAACCGACAAACGAACCGCCCGTGAGCGACAGGCAGCTACTGACGAGCGCCGAGGTCGCGCGAATGCTCGGGGTCACGGCGGGTTCGGTGAAGCGATGGGCGGACCTCGGCCTGCTCCGGTGCGCCCGGACGGTGGGGCGCCACAGGCGATTCGCGCCGGACGAGGTGGACCGCTTCCTTCGCGAACGCGGCGACGCCGTGGCGGGACCGTCTCGGTGGCTCGAGCGCCTGCTCTCCGGCTGCGACGCCCACCAGCTCCTCGCCGACCTGTACTCGGAGCGGGGCCGGCTCGGCGGCTGGCTGCCGGTCGCGGAGTCCCTCGCGCCCGTGCTTGCCGAGATCGGGCAGCGGTGGGCCGACGGCGCGCTCTCCATCATGGAGGAGCACGTCGCGTCCGAGCGATTGGCCCGCGCGCTCGCCCACGTCGCCGACCAGCTGCCGGCTCGCGCCGGCGCGCCGCGGCTCCTGCTCGCCACCGCAGAGGGCGAGGACCACACGCTCGGGCTCTCGCTCGTGGAGCTCGTGGCGCGGGACTGGGGGTGGCCGGCGGTGTGGGCCGGGCGCCGGACGCCGGTCGCCGAGGTGGTCGCGTGCGTGGCCGGCGGCTCGGTGGACGCGCTCGCCGTCTCGGCGAGCGTCGTATGCGACCCCGGCGAGCTGCTCGCCCAGACCGAGCGCCTGGGAGCCATTTGCCGGGCGGGGGACGTCCACTTGCTTCTCGGGGGCGAGGGCCCTTGGCCCGACTGGATCCCGTACGGCGCCCGCGTCCAGACCCTCGGAGAGCTGCGCGGCTGGCTCCGGCTCGTCGAGTCCGGAGGCGGCGCGGAGGTCGAGCCGTGAGGGTGGCCACCGTCGGCTCGGGGCTCGTCTTCCCCCACCTCCTTCACCGGGACCGCGAGCGGACGGCCTTAGAGGCCGACAGGCGGCTGGGAGGTCGGGCCGGCGCCGCGCGCCTGCCAGCGACGCCCGCCGCTCTCCCGGGAGGACGGTGCCGTGGCCGGCGTGGCGCTCGCCTCCGGGCCGGAGGGCCGCCTTGAACCGCTTCGAGACGGCTTACCAGGGGGTTCCGCCGTGGGACATCGGCCGCCCCCAGCCAGCCGTGGTGCGCCTCTTCGAGGAGGGGTTGATCGCGGGGGCCGTCCTCGACGCCGGCTGCGGGACGGGGGAGAACGCGCTCTACCTCGCCTCGCTCGGCGTCGAGGTGTTGGGCGTCGACTATGTCCCCGCCGCGGTGGAGAGTGCCCGCGCGAAGGCCCGGGCCCGCGGCCTCGCGGTCGATTTCCGCGTCCAGGACGCCCTCCGGCTCGCCGAGCTCTCCCGGCTCTTCGACGTCGTGCTCGATTGCGGGCTCTTCCACACCTTCACCGACGACGAGAGACCCCGGTACGTGGCCGGATTGCGATCGGTGCTGCGCGCGGGAGGCGTCGCCTCCATCCTCTGCTTCAGCGAGGAGGAGCGCTCGGAGGGCGGGCCGCGCCGGGTCACTCAGGCGGAGCTGCGCGACGCGCTGCGGGACGGATTCCGGGTGGAGTGGATCCGGGGCGACCGCTTCGAGAGCCACGTGCACGCCGGCGGGGCGAGCGCGTGGCTCGCCCGGGCGGTCCGCCTGCCCGGCACGGGCTCGTCATGAGCCGAAGCGACCCCGAGCGGACGCTGCTGTGGCTCGTCTCCGCGGTGCAGTTCGTCAATGTCCTCGACTTCGTCATGGTGATGCCGCTCGGGCCGGACTTCGCCGCCGCGCTCGGCATTCCCATGTCGAAGCTCGGTCTCGTCGCGGGGAGCTACACGCTCGCGGCCGCCGCCGCGGGCGTTGCCGGGTCGGCGTTTCTCGACCGGTTCGACCGCCGCAGCGCGCTCGCGGTCTCCATGGCCGGCCTGGTGATCGCCACCGCGGCGGCCGGCCTCGCCTCCGGCCTCGGGACGCTGCTAGCGGCGAGGGTCGCCGCAGGCCTCTTCGGCGGCCCCGCCACGTCGCTCTCCTTCGCCATCGTCGCCGATTCCGTTCCGCCGGAGCGGCGGGGGCGCGCCATGGGCGTGGTCATGGGAGCCTTCTCGGTGGCAGCGGTCCTGGGCGTGCCGACGGGGCTGTGGCTCGCGCGGGTCGGCGGCTGGCGGTTGCCGTTTCTCGGCGTGGCGGGACTCGGGGTGTTCGTGGTGGGCGCCGCGCTCTTTCTCATGCAGCCGATGCGCGGGCACCTCTCCCGTGCGGCGGACCGGCGCGCCGGGGAGGGCTACGCCTTCTTGCGCGACCCCGCCGCGCTCCTCTCGCTCGCGGCCACCGCCACCACCATGGCCGCCACCTTCGCGCTCGTGCCGAACCTGCCCGCCTTCCTGCAGTTCAACGCCGGCTGGCCGCGCGACCGGCTCGGGTTCCTCTACATGGCTGGCGGGACGCTGTCCTTTGCCGGGCTCCGAGTGGCGGGGAGGGCCATCGACCGCTTCGGCGCACCGCGCGTGGCGGCGGTCGGGACCGCCGTGCTCCTCGCCAACCTGGGCGTCGACTTCTACCCGGCGGCGCCGCTGTTGCCCGCCTGGGCGCTGTTCCTGCTGTTCATGCTGGGGAACTCGGCCCGCAACCCTTGCCTCTCCTCGCTCGCGTCGCGGGTGCCCAGGCCCGAGGAGCGTGCGCGGTTCCAGTCGACCCAATCCGCCGTCCAGCACCTCGCCTCGGCCTCCGGCGCCTTGCTCTCGTCCCAGCTCCTCGGGAGTGCGGCGGACGGGCGGCTCCTCGGGATGGACCGGGTGGCGATCTTCTCCGCCTCGCTCGCCGTGGCGCTGCCGCTCCTCCTCGGGCTCGTGGAGCCGCGTGTCCTGCGCCGGGAGGCGCGGGACCGCGCGGAGGGGGCCCGATGCGCGGCGACGGGGGCAGGGCCGTGAGGGCCCGGAACTGCCGCCACAGGCGTGGCGTCAGGCAGTCTCGCCGAGCAGGATCGGGTCGAGCCCGCCCTCTTTGTCGAGGGCGTCGATGTCGGTGAACCCGCCAAGCGACCGGCCGTCCACGAAGACCTGGGGAACGGTCCTCTGGCCCGTCACGTCGACGAGCCAGGTGCGGAGCTCGTCCTGTCCCTCGGCGTCGATCTCCTCGTAGTCCACTCCCTTGCGGTCGAGGAGCGCCTTGGCGCGGACGCAGAACGGACAGTTCGCCTTCGTGTAGATCTTGACCCTCGCCATGGAGGAATTCTAATGCAGAGGAGGCCGTCGGTCACGCCGGCGCCGCGCGTCCTGCAGGTGCCGCGCGAGGCGGCGGGCGAGCGGCTCGATCGCTTCCTCTCCCGCGCGCTCCCGGTGACGCCGGAGCGGGCCCGGCGGCTCGCCGCCGAGGGAAGGGTCCGCATCCGAGGGAAGCTCTGCTCTCCCCTGCGACGGCTCTCGGGCGGCGAGGACGTGGAGGTCCGACTCCCGGCCCCCGCCGCCGCCCGCCCCGCCGCCGCCGAGCCCGCGATCGGCGCTCTCTACGACGACGCCGACGTGCTCGTGGTCGACAAGCCGGCCGGCCTGCCGGTCGAGCCTGGGGCGCGCGGCGCGCCGTCGGCAGTGGGTGCGGCGAGCCGCCTGGGGCGCTTCGACGTGGACGGCCGGGCGCTTCCCGGCCTTCCTCACCGCCTCGATCGCGATACGAGCGGGTGCCTCTTGCTCGCGCGAAGCGACGGCGCGCTCGTCGCGCTCCGTCGCGCGTTCGCCGAGGGCGCGGTGGAAAAGGAGTACCTGGCGATCGTCGCCGGCGAGCCCCCGGACGAGGCGGCGCTCGACACCCCCTACGGCCGCGCGGCGAAGGACCCGCGGCGGTTCACGACGCGGCTGGCGTCGGCGCGGAGGGCGAGGCTCTCCTTTCGGGTGGAGCGGCGCCTCGCCGGTGCAGCGCTCTTGCGAGTCCGGCTGGAAACGGGGCGGACCCACCAGATCCGCGTGCAGCTCTCCGAGTCGGGATGGCCGGTCCTGGGGGACCTCGTCTACGGGGTGCCCTCGCCCTTCCTTCGCCGCCAGGCGCTCCACGCCGTGCGCCTGGCATTCCCGCGCCCCTCGGACGGAGTGCGGGTCGAGGTCTCGGCACCCCTCCCGGGCGACATCGAGGCCGCGCTGCGGGTGCTCGAGCGGTGAGTCCCGCCTCAGGGAGAGGTGCCGAGCAACACCTGGAAGGGACCGGCAACAGCCTGTCCGCCGCGCAGGTCGAGCGCCACCACGAAGACCTCGAGCGATCCCCGGGCGAGGTCCTCCTGCGTGAGGCTCGTCCCCTGGAGGTCCACCGCAGTATCGATGCCCGTGGCCAAGTCGGATGCGAAGCGGCCGGCGGTCGCGTAGTAGTCGACGGTCATGGTCTCGACGCGCGTGACCCCGTCGGCGTCGACATAGGTCTGGACGCTGGCCGGGTCAATCGACACGTGGACCGGCACGCTCGCGCCGGTCTGGAGCACGGGAGGCGTGCCGGGTGGCGTCGGGTAGACCTCGGTGCCGCCGATGTCCACCTGCCGGATGACCGGGGGAAGGTTCACGACGTAGCCGGGCGGGAAGCCGCTCGGCCACACCGGCACCTCGAGCACGGCGTTGCGCGCCCCGGTCTGCGCGCACGGGGACCCCCCCGCTGGCGGCGCGGCGGCGGACACGCAGAAGCGGAAGAAGGTCTGGAGCGGGGAGGGGAGCGTCGGGGGCGGCGTGCCACCTGACAATCCGAAGCAGGACTCGAGGTCGGCGAGGGTGACCGAGACCGAGCCGTCCGCGGACGAGGCGAGCGGGCACTCCGGGACGGCGCAGGCGTAGCCGGAGACCGACCCGGCGCTGAACGGACAGAAGCTCCAGGCCCCGGTGAGGCCCGCCGCGCTCGTGACCGCGGGATATACGACGGGAGCGAGCGCGATGAGCGGGTCCCCGGCAGTCGGCAGCGCGATTCTCGAGGGGCGTGGCGGTGATGGCGAGCACCCGCAGGCCGTTCAGGTAGGACGGCGGCAGGAAGTCCGTGCTGCAGCCCGCCAGCGCAGCGAGCGTGGTGGCGGCGAGGGCGACCTTGGCGTTGGTCATCACCACTCTCCGTTCAGCCCGAGAATGGGCAGGATGGGAAGGCCGGTGAGCGGCGTGCGCTGGGTGTAGTCGTAGTTGTAGGTCCAGCCTTCCTGGTTCTTGCGGTTCGTCACGTTCTGGGTGTCGAGGTAGAGCCTCAGCTTCCAGTCCTTGAAGGTCCAGGTCTTGTCGACGCGGATGTCGAGCGCCCAGAAGGTCGCGAGCCGGGCGCTGTTGGTCGCGCCGTAGACTGGCACGTAGACGCCGGTGGCCGAGTCGTATACCGAGCCCACGATCGGGGTGTCCGGATTCCCGGAGACGAGGCGGAAGCGTGCTCCGATCGACCAGCCGCGGCCGAGTTGGTAGGTCCCGAGCACCGTGAGGTTGTTCGGCTGGTCGTAGTCGAAGGGTTGCTGGGGAGTGGGAGGGTTCGTCCGCAGCGACCTCTGGAACGTGTAGGCGAGCCAGCCGGCGAATTGATCGCCGAGGGAGACCTTGAGCAGCGTCTCCACCCCGTAGATCCGCCCGGTACCGTCGTTCGTGTACCGCGGTGCCGAGGGATCGTAGTTCGAGGCGGAGTTGGGGATCGCCTGGCGGTCGAGCGCCTTGTAGAACGGCGTGACCTCGAGCGTCACTCCCGGTGCGAAGGTCTGCGCAACCCCGATGCTCGCCTGCAGGCTCCGCTCCGGCAGGAGGTCCGGGTTCCCGATGACCGCCGCGCTCTGCTCGGGCTGGGGAGCCTGCTGGTAGAGGCCGATGCCGGCCTTGAGCACGGTCGAGGGCCCCACCTGCCACCGCAAGAGCAGGCGCGGATCGACGCTCCAGTGGTGGATGGCCGAGTACCAGTCGACGCGCACTCCCGGCAGGATGGAGAGCGAGGGGGTGGCAGCGAATCGCAGCTCCGCGAAGGCGGCCGGGTCGACCTCGAGGACGTACTGGGACGTGCCAATCTGGGGCAGGGTCGAGGGCGGCACCGGGTTCGGTCCCGCGGCGTTGGGGAGGTTGAGCGAGATGTTGACGGGCAGCACTTGCCCGTCGATGCCGACCCGACCCTGGATCGCCGGCGAGAAGTCCAGGGTCCAGGTGCTCCGCCAGGAGACGCGGCGCAGCTTGAGGGCGAAGAAGTACTGGGGCCCGAGCTGGGTGTCGATCTCCTGGAGCCCGAGCACGAAGCTCGTGTCCTGCCGGAGGGACGGGGAGAGCGTGGACTGGTAGTCGGTCTGGAGGTTGTAGAAGGAGATCCGGGCGTCGAAGGAGCCGGTGATGGTGGGATCGCTCGCCGGCTGGTCGAGCAGCGCCACCAGCCGGTCCATGGATCCGTAGAACATGATCCGGAGCCGCTGGTTCGGGTCGGGGCGCCACGCGGCGATGAACTGAAAGTCATAGAAGCGCGGAGCCGTCGAGAAGGAGAGGTGCGCGTCGCGGGGGATGAACGTGGAGAGGACGGTGTCGATCCAGGAGCGCCGGAAGGCGCCGCCGAGCGACCAGCCACTCCCGAGGCCGCCCTCCATCTCCACGCCGACGTCGTAGAGGTTGAAGTCGGCCTGGCCGTGGAACCCGGTGGCGCTCGGGTCGCGGACGCGGACGTCGATGATGCCGCCCTGAGCGCGCCCGTAGTCCACCGAGAAGTTGCCGGGCACGAACTCGACCGACTCCAGGAACGGAGGAGCGAAGGTGCTGCGCAGTCCGCCGAAGTGGTAGAGCAGCGGGATCTCCTGTCCCTCCAGGAAGACCTTGCTGTCGCCGGGAGCCGAACCGCGCAGGATGAGCAGCCCCGACCCGAAGGGCGGGCGGGCGGCGCCGGGGAGGTTGAGGACCGCCTTGAGCGTGTCCCCGGCCGACCCCGGCACCATGGCCACCTGCTCCGCGGTGAGCACCTCCTTCATCACCTCGCGCAGGATGGGAGTGGCGCTCACCACCGTCTCGTTCGGGCCACCCATCGCCTCGAGGTAGAAGTTCTCCTCGCGGGACTCGCCCGCCGCCCCGCTCACCGGGGCATCGAGCCGCTGGTGCCCCGCCGGCGCGGCGACGAGCGTGAATGCGCCGGCGGGCACCTCCAGGGAGAAGCGCCCCTCGGCGTCGGTGGTGGCGCGGGCGAGGACCTCGTTCCCCGAGCGGGCCAGCAGCGAGACACCGGGGAGCGGCTCGCGGGTCCCCCGCTCGAGCAGGCGCCCCGCGAGCCGGAACGGCTGCGGAAGCACCGGGGCGGGAGCCTGGATGCGCATCCGGAAGGTGACGGTCACCGGGACCGCCTCCCCGGTCGAGAGCCGCCCGGGCTCGAAGGCGAAGCGCCGGGCCGCGTCGAGCGCGGCGGCGTCGAAGGGTTCCCCGGCGCCGCTCTCCAGCGACGCCTTCAGCACCTTGCCGTCCGCGCCGACGTCGAGCGAGAGCACCACGGTGACCTCGGGCGCGGGGAAGGCGGTTCCGGGTGGGATCTCCGCCGCCACGAGCTCCTTCAGGCGCGGAGGGGAGGCGAGCGACGGCTCGGGCTCCGGGACCGGCGCGCCGCGGGGCGGGTCGACGGCGGCGGCCCGCCCCGGCCCCGCGAGCGGGGCGAGCAGGGTCAGGCAGACTGCGAGCGATGCGCGCCTCATCCGGTCACCCCTCGAGGCGGAACTTGTACGTCCAGGGGATGCGGGCCGGGACCGGTTTGCCGGCCCGCACCGCCGGCCGGAAGCGGAAGCGCCTCACCAGTCGCGCGGCCACCTCGTCGAAGCCGCTGCCCGCCGGGTGCACCACCGTCACCGCCGTGACCTCCCCCGTGTCGGACACCACGAGCTCAAGCTTGACGTCGCCCTCCACGGCGCCCCGCCGCGCCTGCTCCGGGTAGAGCGCCCGCATCTCCTCCGGCAAAGGCTGGGAGATGAGGCTCGGCCCGGTGTCGGGCTCGAGCGCGAACGGCGCCGAATCGGCGCCCTGGCCGGTCGCGCCGGGAACCCCGCGCGGGGCCGGCCGCTCTCCTTGTCCCGTCACGGGCACGGCGACGCCTCCGCCGGGGACGGTGGCCTCCATCGAGACCGCGAAGCGCCGCGGCGGGGCCGGCGAGGGGCTCGGCGCTGCCGGGGTCGTCTCGAGGAGCGGTGCGGGGGCCACCTGTGCGGGGCGCGGCGCGGGGCGCGTCGCCTCCATCCGGCGGGGCCTCGGGGCGGGAGGGGGCGGCGGCTCCGTCGCCGGCGGGGCAGGCGGCGAGACGATTCGGATGCGGGTCGGAGGCGCCCTTCGCGACGCGCGCGCCGGTGCGGGTCCGAGGAAGATCCACCCGAACAGCCCCGCGTAGAGCACGGCCGTGAGGACCCAACCCTGCAGCCAGGTGTCCGACACCCGTCTCACCGGGTCGCCGCCTCCCCGATGGGCTTCGTGTCGAGCGCGATCTCGGTGACGCCCTCGACGCGGAGGCGATCGACCACCTCGGCGAAGCGGCCATAGGGCGCCGCCACGTCGGCCGAGACGAAGCCGGTGAGGGTCTGCCCCGCCTGCAGCCGCTTTCGGGCCTCGGCGACGGCGCGGGGGATGTCCTCGAGGAGCGCGGGCTGCCCGTTCACGTAGATCTCGCCACCCTTCGCCACGGTGAGGCTGAGCAGGCCGACTGGCGTCTCGGCCCCGCTCGCGGCCCTGGGGAGCTCCACCGGGATGCTCTTCGAGAGGATGAGGGAAGAGGTGACGATGAAGACGATGAGGAGCGTGAGGGCCACGTCCACGATGGGAGTGATGTTGACGCCGGTGACGAGGTCGTCGCCGGGGTCCGGCCCGTAGTCGCGGATCACGAGGTCGGCCCCTCGGTGTCGTCGCCCTCGAGCCATGCGACGTTGGCGAGCACCTCGCGCATGAGCGCCTCGGCCTGGCGGAGCCTGGTCCCATGTGGGCGCGCAGGAGGTTGTAGGTGACCACGCCGGGCACGGCGACCAGGATGCCGATGGCCGTGGCCACCAGCGCCTCGGCGATGGACGTCATCACCTGGGGGTTGCCGGCCGACTGGGCGGTCCCGGCCTGGCCGAGCCCGTAGAAGGCGGCGACGATGCCGATGATGGTGCCGAGCAGGCCGATGAGAGGGGCGATGTTGGCGATCGTGGTGAGCCAGGCGACGCGGCCGTCATAGCGGGAGCGCTCCGAGGCGAGAGTCGCGAGCATCTCCTGCTCCACCGCCTCGGGGCGGCGCTCTCCCCGCTTCAGCGCCTCGAGGCCTGCGCGCAGGACGTTGCGCACGAGCGAGTCGCGCCCCGTGAGGCCGAGGGCCCCGTCGAGGTCCCGGCGGCGGAGGCGGTCCTGGAGCTCCTTCTGCAGGAGGCCGAAGCCCTCCCGGGTTCGCCAGTAGAGGAACGCCCGGTCGGCCGCGATGGCCACGCCGACCGCGGAAAGGGCGACGAGGACCCACATGATCCACTCGGCACCGAGCAGATTGAGCTGGAGGAATCGCTGGGTGAGCATGGGTTCACCGTGGAGGGGCGGGCGGATGTGCTTCGACGCGGCGCGGCAGGCGAGGTTATCCGAAGGGGCTCCGGAGCGCCCGCGGTTCGTCGTCGCACCCCGCGCCTCGGGCCGTCCGGGAGGCCCCGCGCGGCATCACAATAGAATCGCATGATGCGACAGGTTAAATGGTCGATGCCATCGCGTCAACGCGAAGCGCGTGGTAGACTCAGAGCCGGGATGGGTAGAAAAAGCGGTTCTAGAAACGCGGACTATGCTCTATCGCGCGATTCCATCGTCGGGCGGTTGACGGCGGCCATAATAGCGTCCAGTCGGTACAATCTGAGCTTCAACGAGTTCGCGCGCCTCGCTGGATCGACTCCCTCGACACTTCGCCACTACCTGGGCGATCGCGAGGGCGCCCTCGGGGCGGCACTTTCCAGATTGCACGAGGCGGGGGCGCCTTACCTCGCGGAGGCGGCCTCGTCGCCACGCGGGCCCCCGGCGCTGTCCCTCCGCTGGTTCCTCGACGAACTTTGCAAGGGTTGGAGGGCCGGGGCCGGAAGGGCCCACGCACTCGGGCTCGCCGAGGGGCTCGGCCACCGCCTGCTCGGCGAGGCCTACCTCGCCCACCTCCTCGAGCCGACGCTCCAGGCGGCAGAGGCCCGGATCGCCCGCCACGTGGCCGACGGCGAGCTCGACCGCTGCGACCTCCGCCACGCGGCCCTTGAGCTTGTCGGACCCGTCGTCCTGGCGCTGCTCCACCAGGACGCGCTCGGCGGCACGGCCGTCCGCCCGCTCGAGATCGAGCGCTTCCTCGACGACCACCTGGTGCGATTCCTTCGTTCCTACGCGGCCCCGAGCCCGGGGCCGGCGTAGGCTCGCGGTGCGCGCTCCAGTGAGCGCGGCCGGCGGCCCGACGCTATACCGTGCCCTCCGTTCGCGGCAGGAGGGCGCCTGGAGAGCGTCGGCACAACCTGGATGTGGGTGGGTTTCGTCGCGTTCGTCCTGGCGATGCTGACGCTCAATCTGGGGGTGTTCCATCGCCGCGAGCACGTGGTCCGGGGGCGGGAGGCGGTCGGCTGGAGCGCCGTGTGGATCGCGCTGGCGCTCGCCTTCGGCGCCGGGATCTTCCTCTTCGCCGGGCCGGAAAAGGGGGCGGAGTTCCTCACGGGGTACATCGTGGAGAAGTCGCTGTCCGTCGACAACCTCTTCGTGTTCGTGATCCTGTTCGACGCGCTCTCCATCCCGCCTCGGTCGCAGCATCGAGTGCTCTCCTGGGGAATCCTGACCGCGCTCGTGCTGCGCGCGGCGATGATCGTCGTGGGTGCCGTGCTGCTTGCGCAGTTCGAATGGCTCCTCTACGTCTTCGGAGCGTTCCTCGTGTTCACGGGATGGAGGCTTTGGCGCGGGCGCGCCTCCGATGACCAGGCGGGGACGAAGCGCATCCTCCGGGCCGTCCGGCGGGTGATACCCGCGACGACACGGCTTCACGGCGACTCGTTCGTGGTCCGGCTGAGGGGGCGGTGGCTCGCGACCCCGCTTCTGCTGGCCCTCGCCGCCGTCGAGGTCGCGGACGTGGTCTTCGCCGTGGACTCCATCCCGGCAGTCTTCGCGGTGACGAGGGACCCCTTCATCGTCTTCACCTCGAACATCTTCGCCATCCTGGGCCTGCGCTCCCTCTACTTCCTCCTCGCGGGCCTCCTCGGCCGGCTCGCCCATCTCCAGGTCGGCCTCGCCGCCGTGCTCGTCTTCGTGGGGCTGAAGATGCTCGCCGCCGGCTTCCTCCCCATCCCGCCGGCCGTCTCCCTCGGGGTCATTGCCGGCATCCTGCTCGCGTCGGTGGGGGCATCGCTCGCACGCCCTCGCCCGCTGGCCGTCGACGCGGCGAGGCCCGATCCTGGCCGAAGGGCGCCGGACGACGCGCCGGGGGGGTGAATCGCGTCTCCCGCTGCCGTCACGCCCACTCGCGCGGGCGACGCACGACGTCGAGCAAGCGCGCCTCCTCGCTGCCCGGCGCGGGCCGGTGGTCGTAGACGAAGCGGACCCGCGGGGGCAGCGACATCAGGATCGACTCGGCCCTGCCACCGGTCTCGAGGCCGAATATCGTCCCGCGGTCGTAGACCAGGTTGAATTCCACGTAGCGCCCGCGCCGGATTTCCTGCCACGTCCGCTCTGCGTCTCCCCACGGCAAGCCGCGGCGCCGCTCGACGATGGGCAGGTAGGCGGGCAGGAAGGAGCGGCCCACGTCGCCCGCGAACTCGAGCTCCCGCCAGGGATCGCCGCCCATGTCCTCGAAGAAGATGCCGCCGACGCCGCGGTGCTCGGCCCGGTGCCGAAGGAAGAAGTACTCGTCGCAGGCCGCCTTGAAGCGTGGGTACCAGGTCGGGTCGTGGCGATCGCAGGTCGCCTTCCACGTCCGGTGGAAGTGGGTCGCGTCCTCGTCGAACAGGTAGTAGGGGGTGAGGTCGGCGCCCCCGCCGAACCAGGCCCGGTCGCCCCGGGCGACGAGGCGCACGTTCGCGTGCGCGGTGGGCACGAGCGGGCTGCGGGGATGGATGACGAGCGAGAGGCCGACGGCCGCGAAAGCCGTCCCCTCGCCCGGCATCCGCCGGGCGAGCGCGGCGGAGAGCTCCCCTTGCACGCGCGAGACGTTGACCCCGGCCTTCTCGAACACCGCCCCCTCCGAGAGAACCCGGGCGAGGCCTCCGCCTCCGCCCGGGCGCTCCCAGGAGTCCGCCCCGAAGCGGCCAGAGCCGTCCAACCCCTCGAGGCCCGCGACGATCTCGGCCTGGAGGGACCGCACCAGCGCCTCCATCGCGTCCACCAGCCGTCCGTCCGCCAAGCGACCCCCACTCAGGCTGCCAGGAACTGGCGCTCCACGAGCCGCCGGTACGGGCCGTCCTCGTCCACCAGGCGCGCGTGCGAGCCGCTCTGGACGACGCGCCCGTCCTCCAGCACGACCACCCGGTCCGCGCTCCGCACCGTGGAAAGCCGGTGGGCGATGACGAGGACCGTGCGGCCGCGCATCAAGCGCTCGAGCGCCTCCTGGACGAGCGACTCGCTCTCGGCGTCGAGCGCGCTCGTGGCCTCGTCGAGGATGAGGATGCGGGGGTCCTTGAGGACGGCGCGGGCAATGGCGATGCGCTGCTTCTGGCCCCCAGACAGCTGGACGCCGCGCTCGCCGACCTGGGTTTCGTACCCATGGGGAAAGCGCGACACGAAGTCGTGCGCGTTGGCGGCCCGGGCCGCGGCCTCCACCTCGGTGTCGAGGGCGGTCTCGCGCCCGTACCGGATGTTGTCGGCGACCGAGGCCGAGAACAGGATGGGCTCCTGTGCCACCACGCCGACCTGGCGCCTGAGCCAGCGGGGGTCGAGCTCTCGGACATCCCGCCCGTCGAGGAGTACGGCGCCCGCCACGGGGTCGTAGAGCCTGCCCACGAGCGCCGCCACGGTCGACTTGCCGGCCCCGGAGGGGCCGACGAGAGCCACCACCTCGCCCGGGGCGAGGGAGAGCTCGAATCCCGCGGAGCACGGGGACGTCTGCGCGGGACGGGTAGGCGAACTCGACGCGGTCGAGCGCGAGGTTCCCGGCCACGCGTGTCGGCGTGGCGCCGCCGGCGGGCGGCATCGCGGGGACCCTGTCGGAGAGCTCGAAGATCCGCTCTGCGGCGCCGGCGGCCTTCATCACGCTCGCCCACAGGTCGGCGAGCGCCCCGAGGGAGAAGGCGACGATGAGGGTGTAGACGAGGAAGGAGGTCAGGGCGCCCACCGTCAGCGCCCCCGTCATCACCAGCCGGCCGCCGTACCAGAGCACCACGGCCACTGCCAGGTAGGCAGCCGTCGCCGCCCCCGCCATGAACGTGCCACCGGCCACGGCGCGCCGGCGCGCGAGCTCGTAGACGCGACCCACCGCCGACGCGTAGCGCCCGGCCTCGCGCTCTTCCGCGTCGAAGGAGCGCACCGTTCGGATCCCGGCGATGCTCTCCTCGGCGACCTCCCCTGCCTTCGCGAGTGCGTCCTGCGCCTGGCGGCTCAGCCGTCGGATACGCCAGCCGTAGACCACCGCGCCGACCGCCACCGGCGGGACCACAGCCAGCATGAGCACGGTGAGGCGCGGCGAGGTCCAGGCGAGGAAGGCAATGCCGCCGAGTGCCGAGGCGAGATTGCGCAACGCCATGGAGATGCTCGAGGAGACGGCGCCCTGGAGCGCCTCGGTGTCCGCCGCCAGCCGCGAAACCAGCTCTCCCGTGCGTCGCTCGTCGAAGAAGGCGATCTCCTGGTCGAGGACCTTGCGGAACAGGTCGCTTCGCAGCCGGTTCACCACGCGCTCGCCCGCAAGCGTGAAGAGCAGGTAGCGCAGCGAGATGGCGGCGCCCTGGACCACCGCCAGGGCCGCCATGGCGAGCGCGGCCCGGCCGACGAGGGAGGGGCCCGGCGGGCCGAGCACCGTGACCCCGCCCTGGCCGGTGGCCCCGTCGAGCACGAGGCGCATGGCCTGCGGATAGACGAGCGCCGCCGCGCTCCCGATGGCGAGGAACAGCGAGCCGGCCGCGAGCGCGGGCCACTCCGGGCGCGCGAGGCGCAGGACTCGCGAAACCGTCGAGCCGGGGCGTGGAGCGGGGAGGGCAGGCATCCCAGGGGCCTTAACCGCGCCGCGGCCGCCCGGCAGCGCGGCGCGAGCAACGGCGGCCTACGCGAAGACGATGGTCTTGTTCCCGTGGACGAGCACCCGGTCCTCGCAGTGCCAGCGCACGGCCCGAAGCAGCACGCGGCGCTCCAGGTCGCGCCCCAGCGCTCGGAGGTCGTCCACCGAGTCGCGGTGGGACACCCGCGCGACGTCCTGGTCGATGATGGGTCCGGCGTCGAGGTCGGCCGTGACGTAGTGGGCGGAGGCGCCGACGATCTTGACGCCGCGGTCCCACGCCTGCCGGTACGGATCGGCTCCGGCGAAGGCCGGAAGGAAGGAGTGGTGGATGTTGAGGATGCGCTGGGTGAAGCGGTCCACGAAGGCGGGGGAGAGGATCTGCATGTAGCGGGCGAGGACGACGAGGTCGACCTTGCCGTCCAGGAGGGCGAGCATCCGCCGCTCCGCCTCGTCCCGGATCTCGCGCCCGTTGGGGACGTGGGTGAAGGGGACACCGAATGACTCGACCGGGGCCTGCAGGTCCGGGTGGTTCGAGATCACCACCTTTATGTCCGCCCGGAGATCCCCTCGGCGCCAGTTCCAGAGCAGGTCGAGTAGCGCGTGGTCGTGGCGAGAGACGAGGATCGCGACCTTCTTGCGCTCGCCGGTGCTCGTGAGCCTCCACTCCATCCCGCGCGGCGATGCCACCTCCGCGGCGAAGAGCCGCCCCAGCGCGTCGAGCGGGACGTCGAGCCTCGACGGTTGGAACTCGAGCCGCATGAAGTAGGTGCCGGGATCTTCCTCGGTGGAGTGCTGATCGAGGTCGACGATGTTGGCGCCGTGTCGGAAGAGGAAGGTCGACACCGCGGCCACGATCCCGGGCTGGTCGGCGCAGCGGATGAGGAGGATGGCGTGCATTGGGGTTGTCTACCCGAGCCGCGGGGTGCCGTGAACCCCGCCGATGGGTTTGACCTCCGACAATGGACGCTCCGCGGCCCGGGAGTAGGGTGCTCCGGAGGCGATCCGAAGGGGCGTCGCGCATGCAGGACGCGAAGGACGGCCATTGCAGCCCCGGGCGGGGAGGCTCACCACGGGCCCCCGTGGCGCGGCCCCCGTGGGCGCGGAGGTGCCCGGAGGCGGGAGAGTCGCTGCCGAGAGTGGACAAGCGCTCGGTCGATGTCGTCGGCTTCGCTCCGGCGTCGCTCCCTTCGGCAGCGGCCCCCTCCGCTTCGCGCAAGGCCGATGCAGGCGTCGAAATCCATGAGCGGATGAGGATCGAGCGCGGCGCCGACGAATCGTTTGACCACCCACAATTCGCGGGGTCGCTCTCGCCGCGCACACTCTCGCGCCATGTGGGTCAATTCACCCCTTCCACGGGGCCCCTTGGGGGTCCTCCCCCACCCGTCCCGGCGGAAGGAGCCATAATCTTCAGGGAATACAGCTATTTATCCAATTGGCGGCTCGGTTCAGTTCTTGCTCCACCTGTCCTGGGATGGTGGCTACTTGCGGTCCCGGTGCCGGGATCGACGACGCCTCGACGCGCAGGCCTAACCGCGAGGCGGAATCGAGCACCATTTATCAAGGGCGAAGGAGTCGCATCACGGTCGGTGGAATGGCGAGCAACCTTGGGCGGTGGGACTGCCGAGGGGCCTGGCCGGCCTCGTCGTGCGTGTCCAAACGGTAGCAACGGGAGCCAACAATGAAGCTCAGTAGACGAGCCTTCTTGCAGATCGCGGGAGCCAGCGGAACGGCAGCGCTGGTGAGCTTGCCGAGCAAGGCCCGCAGCCTCGAAGGAGTGGCGCCGGAGGAGGGCGACAACGAGGTCTCGGTGCTGGTCGACACCACTGTCTGCGTCGGTTGCCGCGGTTGCGAGGCGGCCTGCGCGGAGGTGAACGGCAATCCTGATCCTTGGCTGGACGAGCTCGTCTGGCCGAACATGCGGACCACCGGCCCGGAGGCCTTCACGGTCGTGAACCGCGTCATCCGGGCGAACGGGCAGCCGCGCTACGTCAAGCGCCAGTGCATGCACTGTATCGAGCCCGCGTGCGCGTCGGCCTGCCCGGTCCGAGCGCTCGACAAGCTGCCCGGCGGCCCCGTCAACTACCACCCCGAACGATGCATGGGGTGCCGCTATTGCATGGTGGCGTGCCCCTTCCGCGTCCCGAAGTACGAGTACAGCAAGGCCATTCCCAGGGTGCGCAAGTGCACCTTCTGCGCCGATCGCCAGGCCGAGGGAAAGCGCCCGGGTTGCGTTGGGGTGTGCCCGAGCGGCGCGCTCAACTTCGGGAAGCGCGGTGACCTGCTCGAGGAGGCGCGGCGGCGCGTCTACGGCAATCCTGACAAGTACGTCCAGCACATCTACGGCGAGAGCGAGGCTGGCGGGACGAACTGGATGTACATCACCGACGTCCCGTTCGAGAAGCTCGGCTTCGAGGTCGCCGTGAACGACACCTACTACCCGCAGCTCGTGAAGGGGGCGCTCGGGGTTCCCCCCGTGGTCATGACCCTCTGGCCGCCGCTGCTCATGGGGATCTACGCCATGACGCATCGAAAGAAGGAAAACGGGGACGGAAACGGCACTTCAGGTCACGGGGAGGGGAAACACCATGGATAGCGTCGCGACCCCAGTTTCCTCGGCTTCGTGGTTCCGGGCGAAGATCCTGCTCGGGGAGACATTCCCCGAGTACGTGAAGTCGCGGTTGACGGCACTCAACGTGATCGGCCTTGCCGTCGCCGCCGTCGGTGCAGCGCTCATCGTCTACCGCTTCTACGCAGGCCTCGGCGCTACGACCCACCTCACCCAAACGCAGCCCTGGGGGATCTGGATCGGGTTCGACATGATGACCGGCATCTGCCTCGCCGCCGGCGGGTTCACCATCGGGGCGGCCGTCGAGATCTTCGGCCTCGAGGACTACCACGCGATCGAGCGCCCGGCGATCCTCACCGGGTTCCTCGGCTACATCATGGCGATCATCGGCCTCATCGTGGACCTCGGGAAGCCGTGGAACATGGTCCAGGTGACCATGCGCAACGGCACCCAGTCGGTCCTCTTCGAGGTCGCCTGGTGCGTCATGTGCTACACGAGCGTGCTCGCCCTCGAGTTCGCCGTTCCGGTCTTCGAGTGGCTCGGGTGGAAGCGCGTCTACAAGACCCTGAAGAAGCTCCTTCTCGGCCTCACGGTGCTCTCGGTGATGTTCTCCACCATGCACCAGTCCGCGCTGGGCTCTCTGTTCATCATCGCCCCGGGAAGACTCCACCCGCTCTGGTACTCGCAGTCGATCTTCATCTTCTTCTTCGTGAGCGCCATCATCGCGGGCATCTCCATGGTCATCGTGGAGAGCTCCATCTCCCATGCCGTCTTCGCCAGCCAGGTCCAGCACCACGTCGACGCCGACCAGCTGACGATTGGCCTCGGGAAGGCCGGCGCCGTGGTGATGTTCGCCTACTTCTTCCTCAAGCTGCAGGGCGTCGTGGACAACCACGCCATCGAGTACATCGGGAAGGGGTTCTACGGAAAGTGGTGGCTCGTCGAGATGCTCGGGTTCGTCCTGTTCCCGGCCTTGCTCTACGCCTGGGGCGCGCGCAACGAGCGGGTGAAGGCGGTCCGCTGGGCTGCTGGCATCGCGGTGCTCGGGATCATTCTCAACCGGCTCAACATCTCGGTCGTCGCCTTCAACTACAACCAACCGGTCCACTACGTCCCGAGCTGGATGGAAGTGTGGGTCTCGGCGACGCTGGTGATCATCGGGATCATGCTCTTCCGGTGGATCGTTCACCGCATGCCGGTTCTGCAAGAACTCCCGGGCGAGGACTAGGAGAACGCGATGGAACACGACTTTCTATCTGGGTATTCGGCCAAGATTCTGGAGTACGTCCTGGCTGTCACGTATCTCGTCCTCTTCGTCGGGTTCTGGCGGTACGTGCAGGGCGGGAAGAAGAAGGCCCCACAGCCCGAGGCAGGATCGGGACACGAGACGAGAACGCCATGATCAACTCCAGAGTCATTCCTCGGGTGCTTGCGGTGCTGGTTGCAGCGTCCTTCGCTTTGGCCGCGGCAGCCCAGCAGCTCAAGAAGCTGCCCCCGGACTACGTCATCCCCCCCTCGAAGGACAGCCCGGGCAAGGTGACCTTCAGCCACGACAGCCACATCGACCCGAAGCAGCCTGGCTGCACCCGGTGCCATCCGCGGATCTTCCACCTCGTGGACGTTTCCAGGGACCAGCGGCCCGGCGGTGAGGCACTCACCGCGGACGGCCAGCGCATCACCCACAAGGCAATGGAGCAGGGGCGCTACTGCGGAACCTGCCACGGCAAGGACGCCTTCAACTTCGACGACTGCAGCATGTGTCATCGCTAGGCCGGAAGGCCCGGGAATAGACTGGGCGGCCCTCCTCCGGGAGAGGCCGCCCTTGTTCTCGGCGGTGCGAAAGGGTGGCGCCGGGCGTCTGCCGGGACGGGCAGCCTCGCGCCGCCTTGCCCGTCTCCAAGGGCGCCTCGCAGCGACGCGGGCCGAGCGCGACGCAGGTGCTCGCGGGCCGCCCGTCGTGGAGTGCCCGCCATCTCCAGGCCAGCGCCTCTCGGCGCGGTTGCCCGGGGCTGTGCCGTTCCTTCGCGCCTCGCCAGAATCGGCGTCTACGCGGTCGGTCTCGACCAAGGGTACTCGGCGCCGCGGACCGAGGGGACCTCGCCCGGGTGCGTGTGTCATCTTGGGCGATGGCACTATGGTCGACGAGAGCTCGGCCGCCAGGGCCGGGGCAAACTCGGAGATGGTCCTGCCGCTTGGCAAACGGGTCCGCCATCGGGCGAACGGGTCGCGCTCGGAGCGGCCGGCCTGGCGCGAGTCAATCCGGGGGCAGGTCAACCCTGCGTGGACTGGACGGAGCGCAATGGACGCCCGGCGCTCCCCGTCACTACCTCGACGAGCGGCAACCCCGCGGAGTCGAGGGCACGCACGGCCCTTGTGCCTCGGGAGTCTCAGAGGCGCACGCCGCGCGGATGCTGCGGACGACTCACGGCGGTCGCGCATCCGGCGCGAAGTCGACGAACTCAACGGGGAAACGCGGCCGCCTCCAGTCGCCCGTGATCGACAGCCCTTGCCCCATCCCGCGAGGCCGCCGAGGGCTGGCCCCCAGGCTTAGAGGTGCAGCGGTTGTCGGTGACCGGGAGGGCGTTCCGCGAAGTCATCGACGGCACGCGGAGGACTCGTCGCTCGCGGCCGAAATGAAGAGGCCTCGGCGGGGCGGAAGCCCATGGGGTGGGCCTCCCGCCTCGCCGAGGCCGAGACGACGCGCTACGAATGGTGCTCGGTCTTGGACTCGTCCGATTCCGGCGCGTGACCGTGGCCAGGTGCCCTCTTGCCGACCAGCCAGGCGGTGTTCATCGGGTATTCGCTCGGGTCGAACTTGATCCAGTAGAGGTGCCAGACCACGATCGCGAGCGTCGCGAGGACGGCCTCGTAGAAGTGGATGACCTGGGAGAGATCGTGCCAGACCTTCGGCAGCGTCCGAAGGGCCGTCTCCGTGAACACGAGCACGATGCCGGTGATGATCATCACGAAGGAGCCCCAGATGAGCGCCCAGTACTCGACCTTCTCGGCATAGTTGAAGCGGCGCGGCGGCGGCGGTGCCTTGCGCAGGCCGACGTTGTAGAGCGCCTGGGCCATCGCGTCGTGCAGGTCTTGGATGCGGAGCGCGAGGTCCTTCATGTACGCGTGGCCGCGCGCGGTGCCGAGCAAGGCTCGCCAGGTGCACGAAGAAGAGCGCCACGAAGCTCCATCCGGCGATGCGGTGGACGAGGCCTCGAAGGGCGCTTCCGTTCGCGGTGATGTGGAACGGCCAGCCCCACCAGGCTTCAGGGAACTTGTGCACGAAGCCGGTGTAGGCGAGCACGATGAACACGATCATGAGGGCGAGGTGCTGGCGGCGGACCCACTTCGTCATCCGCACCTCGCCGCCACCCTCGCGCGCGGCCTTTAGGTGCTTGCGCAGCTTGGAACCGTAATCGAGGGCGGTGAAGGTGAACATGCCGCCGATCGAGGCGATGATGAGGACGATGTACAGGGTGGTGACGAAGTTCACTGCCCAGGGCTTGCCCTTCGCGGCGCCCGGGAGGTCGTGGATCTTGATCTCGCCCTTTGCCAAGCGGACGCCGATGCCCTGGTGGCACTTGCCGCACGTCTGGGGCAGGTTGGCCTTGTTCACCGACGAGAGCGGGTCGCTCGAAGGCAGGACGTCGTGGAAGCCATGGCAGGATGCACAGTTGGCGACCGTCAAGTCGTTTGCCTGCTGCGCCAGGCCGTGGAAGCTCTGCATGTAGGTCTGCACGACCGTCGCGGACATCTGGTAGCGCGCGGCGATGCGCTCTGATCCGTGGCAATTCCCGCAGGTGTCGGGGATGTGTGCGCCGGAGACGCGCGAGCTGACGTCGCCCTTCTCCTGGATGGTGTGCTCGCCGTGGCAATCGACGCAGGTCGCCGCGTCATGAATGCCGGCCGCGACGGCCTTCCCGTGAACGCTCCGCGCGTAGGTCTGGCGGACGTTTTCGTGGCACTTCCCGCAGGTCGTCGGGATGGTCTGCCAGTAGAGCTTCGACTGCGGATTCGTGGAGCGGTGGAGGTCGTGGGAGCCGTGGCAATCGGAGCAGACGGCTGCGGTGGTGATCCCCCGGGCGTGCGCTCGGCCGTGGATGGTCTTCTCGTAACTCACCACCACGCCGGTCTGGCGGAGATTGTGCTTCTCCATCTCCTTCGCATCGCCATGGCAGCGCCCGCAGGTCGCCGGAATGTTTCCCCGGGCGACGGGCGACTCGGGGTTGCGCGAGTTCAGCAGCGTGTGCGTGTTGCCGTGGCAATCCTTGCAGGACGCCGCCTCCAGGACGCCCTTGTGCACCGCCTGGCCGTGGTCGCTCTTCGCGTAGATCTCCGACTCCACGCGGTGGCAGTTGCTGCACAACACCGGGTGGTGGCGGAAGCCGTCCTTGTGCGGCAGGGTCGTGATCTCGGTGTGACAGCTGGTGCACAGGTTCTTCCCGTGAATGGAGGCCGTGTAGGCCGCCTCGTCCACGAACAGGGAGACCGGCTTCCCGTCATTCCCGGGCCGGGTCAGATCCTTGTCGCCGTGACAAGCAAAGCAGTCGCTGTTATCGAGGGCGAGCGCTGTCGACGCGAAACCAAGCGCAACGAAGAGGCTGCTCGCAAGGACAAATCTCCGCACACTTGCCTCCGCTTCTGATCAGGTATCGGTTGCTGGGATGTCCAACTGAAGCCGCGGCATTCTAGCCGTTCTCATTGATCGGTGGGGATCGAAAGAGCGCCCCGCGGGCGAGCGACCGCGCCCAAGCGCCCCATTCTTGATTTTAGACAAGGGGCGCCGTGTTCGAGGCGGCGCTCCGCGGCGCGAACGAGGCGCGGGCGCCTGGCGGGCGGCGGTCCGGCGCATCGGTTGCGGGGAGCCGGTGGAAAAGGCGGCGATCGGCGCCGCCGCGGAGGCAGCCCTGGCGGCGGAAGGCCGGGAGAGCGCGCGATGGGCCCCGCTTGCTGGCTCTCGCCGTCCGCTCTCACGGGGGAGCCGGCCGGTCACACCCGACCGCGCTGTCGCGTCCGGGTTCCCGGGAGCCGGCTTCGGGCGTCCCGGGAACCCTTGCCGGCGGGAAACCCCTACCGGTAGGCGAAGATCATCGAATAGATGATGAACGCAATGGTGATGATGCCAAGAGTGAGTGCGGCGAAGCCGAAGATCCGGAATCCCCGCTCGACCTTCGGCGGCATGGGCGGGACGATGGACTCCTCGAGCTTGCCGGAGTCCACGAGGCGCTGGTACTCGCGCGGCTTGTCGTACTTCAGCTCCTCCATGGGCACGCTGCCCGTGAAGATCACCGGGTCCATCGGGAACTTGTCCGGCCTGAAATGGGTGTTGAAGAAGTGGACGGTGAAGATGAAGGCGACCGCCAGAAGCGCCTCGTCGCTGTGGATGATGGTCGCCACGTTGATCGACCAACCCGGGAGGAGCTGCGTGAAGAACGCCGGGAACCAGAGCACGAGTCCCGTCGAGCCGATGACGAACACGCCCCAGAACACGGCGAAGTAGTCGAACTTCTCCCAGTAGGTGAAGCGCCCGTAGGTGGGGCGCGGGCCCCGGCCGAGGAACCACTTCATCGATGCGCCGACGTCCTTCAGGTCGACGAGGTTGAACATCATCGAGTCGGGCCCGAAGATGAAGCCGATCCAGGAGCCGCCAGAGGCCTTCTTCTGGCTGAACAGGTCCCGGACGTGGATCGCGAACACGCAGATGAGCGTGACCGCGGCGAGGCGATGGAGACCGCCCATGGCCCCGGTCCCCCGAGGAAGTCGGCGACGTGAGCTCGCCCAGCTCATGTACGAGAACTTGAGCGTCATGCCGGTTCCCGCGAGCGTCAGGAAGCTCAGCATCATGCCCAGGTGCAGCGCCCTCTGCCCGGCAGTGAAGCGGCGGACGAGCGCCTGCTCGTGAGCGGCCTCGCGGTGGGCGCGCCAGCGCGTCGCGGGTCCTCCACAGGCGCCACAGCCAGGCGCCGGTGTGCGCGGTCGCGATGACGAGCGTGCCAACGAGCAGGCTTGTCATCGCCCAGAAGACGAGGAAGAGGATCGGGTACTTGCCGGAGTCGTGGTGCGTGGCGTGCGTGAGGTAGCCGGCAAAGCGGCGGTGCGAGCCCTCGTGGCATTTCGCGCAGGTCTTCACGACGTTGTTGCGCGACAGCCTCGAGGCGCGGATCCGTCGGCGGCCGGATGTCGTGAGTGCCGTGGCAGTCGTAGCACTTCGCGGCGCGCGCGTTGCCGAGGCGGGACACCTTGCCGTGGTAGGTTTCGAAGAAGGTCTCGGCCTCCTTCTTGTGGCAGTTTCCGCACTGGCCCATCATCTTCATCCGGAAGTCGGCGACGTCGGTGCGCGAGATCTGGTGCGAGGTGTGGCAGTCCTCGCAGACGGGAAGCTTCTTCCCGTCTGCCTTGGCCTTCTCGTTCGAGCTCCCGTGGATGCTCGCGCGGAAGACGTCCCCGATCCCGTAGGTGGCACTTGCTGCAGGTCTCGATCAGCCGCTCGCGGCTCACGGTCGACTTGGGATCGGAGGGGGGCAGCTCGCCGTGGGCCGTGTGGCAGTCCGCGCAGGTCGCGGTGACGACCAGGCCGGACTCGAGCAGGCCGACGCCGTGGATGCTCTCGCGGTAGCTCTTCACGATGTCCGCGCCGTGGCCGTTCTCGCTCTCGATGCGACGGGCCGCCTTCTCACCGGCGCGGTGGCACCGGCCGCAGAGGTCCGGGACGTTCCGGGCGAACGTCGGCGAGGAGGGCCAGCGCTTGCTCTTGGTGGCGTGCTTGTCGTGGCAATCGAGGCAGGCGGGTGCATCGGGATCGTTCTTGGCGTGCAGCGTGCCGTGGATGCTCGTCTTGTAGATGTCGACGACGGCGGCGTGGCAGGCCGCGCAATCCACCTTCGACTTGATCGTCTCGCAGGCGCGCTTCAGGGAGGCGCGAACCTCCGTGTGGCACTGGGCGCAGGCGACGCGGGCATGGGTCGACGCGGCATATGCCTGCTCGTCGACGTACAGCGAGACCTTCTTGCCGTCCCTGCGTCATCGCCAGGTCGGTCTTGCCGTGGCAGAGCAGGCAGTCCTTCGTCGCCATTCCCTCGGCCGAGGCGTTGCGGCGGACCTTGTGCGGCGCATGGCAGTCCGTGCAGGAAGGAACCTTGTTGGGCTCCTTCTCCCAGAGCTTGCCGTCGACCACCTTGCGGTGAACGACCTCGATCCGCGCGTGGCAGCGGGTGCAGGTCTTCACGATGTTGGCCCGGTTCGTCGACGAACGCTCGTCCTCGTGCGGGAGAATGAGGTGGCCCGAGTGACAGGAGGTGCACACCGCGGTGACCGTCAGGCCCTTCTTGTAGAGCCCCTCTCCGTGGATCGATTCGGAGTAGTTCTCGAGGATGCGTTCCTGCGGGATGTGGTGGGTGAGCGAGACCTGCGAGCCCTCGTGGTGGCAGCCTCCGCAGGTCGCCGGGACGTTCATCGTGGACACGGGGGAGCGCGGGTCGGACACGGCAGCGATCCCGTGGGGGGCGCCGTGGCAATCGAAGCACCGCGGGGCCGTGACGTCGCCCTTGGCGGCCATGCGGCCGTGGATGCTCGCCCGGTAGTTCGCGACCGGCTTGTCGTGGCAGGCGGCGCATTCGACGAGCTTCACGCCCGGGTCGTGGGGCAGGTCTTTCCCCGCGAGGGACTGATGGCAGGCCACGCACTCCAGCTTGGCGTGCACCGAGCCCTTGAGCGTCTTGGGGTCGACCGTCACGACGATCTTCTTGCCGTCGCGCGTACCGGTCATGCCAGGCTCGGCGTGGCAAGCCATGCAGTCGTCGTTGCTCTGCGCGCGAGCAGGGGCGGCCGGCCCGCCCACCGCCGCGAGACCGGACAGGGCTGCGACGCGCAGGACAGAGGCGAAGCGGGAAAGGGGAAGGCTAGACACGGTGGTACTCCTCGCAAGCAAAGGTCAAGTCGCTCGTCCCGCCGGAGCCACCCTCGCGGCCTCGCCTCGAAAGGATCCTCGGGCTCGGCCCATCGGTCGACGACGCTCTCGCGACGATGCCTCGTGCGGCGCCGCGAGCCGCGCATAATACAGCGTCACCCCTCGACCGATTGCGAAAAGATCCAGGGGCCGGCGAGAGGCGGGGCTTGACAGGCGGCGTCGCCACTCCCACGAGCCCACGCGAGCGCTTGACGCGGATCAGCGGCCGCCTTCCGGCGGTCGTCGGCGTCGCGGGCGCGCCCAGCGTCGGGCGGTCGGATGTCCCTTGCTGGACCCTTCGCCGAGTGCCTCGGCGCTCGGTGGACGCCCGGCCCGCGGCGATGCCGTCGCCGGCACCGCCGGCGGCCCGGAAAGAGGGCGCTCCGCCCGGGAAGCCGTCGCGCGCTCGCGCAACGCGGGCGGCGACGGTACCCTGTGCAACGAGACTTGGAAGGCTGGCGGGAGGCGTTCCGTGTTGAGGGGCAGTGCGTCGCTCGAAGAGCCTGTCGCGGATGGCCCGGAGCAGCCGCCAGGTGGCGTGGCGACGCGGGCCCGCCTTCGCGAACGCCTGCGCCACTCGCTCGAGATGCGCGTGTGGCTGCTGCTGGTCCTCGGCGCCCTCGGGCCGACGGTCATCGTCGCCTGGGTGTTCGCGAGCCGGATCTCCAAGCTCGACGAGCAGCTCCTGGCATCGCGGGAGTGGGCGGCCCGGGCCACGGCGAGCCAGGTCGAGGAGGAGGTCAACACCGCCCTCGAGGTTCTGCAACGGGCCGCCGCGGCGCCTCACGTGAACCTGGAGGACGGGGACGCGGGCCCGGAGCGCGCGGCGCTGCGCGACCCCGCGGTTCGCGCAGAGTTCCCGGGCGGCGCCTTCTTCCTCGACGCGCAGGGACGCCCCGAGGTGGAGGAGCCGGATCCGCGGAGCGACCCCGTGGCGCCGCCGCGGGACCTGCAAGAGGTCCGAGAGGCCATTGCCACGGGCCGGCCGGCGGTGACTCCGTTCCTGGGGCCCCGCGCTGGCGATCGCATCTACGCGCTCGTCCCTGTCCGCAACGGCGAGGGCCACATCACCGGGGTCGCGGGCGGGGTGGTCGACGGGCAGCGACGCCTCGCGGTTCTACTGCGCGACCTGCGCCGCGGCCCCGCTGGCACCGCCGAACTCGTGGACCGGGCAGGGCGCGTCATGCTGAGCACCGACGCCCGTCGGCAGGGGCAGGCGAGCGGGTGTGGCGCCATCGCCCAGGTGGCGTCAGAGCGCAAAGGCGTCGCCGCCCTGTGCCGCGACTGCCACGCGGGGCGGGACGGGGATGAGCGCGGGCGAGCGGTCCTGGCAGTGTCGCCGGTGATGAACGCTCCCTGGGCCGTGGTGGCGTGGCTTCCGGAGAAGGACGTCCTCGCCTCGGCGGGCGCCTTCCCTGCCTGGCTCGCGGCGTTCACCGCGGCAGTGGTCGTAATCGGCGCCGCTCTCGCCTGGGGTGCGACTCAGGGCCTTGTCGGACCGGTGTCGAAGCTCGCGAGCGCGGCGGAGCGGATTGCCCGAGGCGATCTCACGGGCCACATCCAGCCGTCTGGCCACGGCGGCGTGCTCCGACTGGGGACCGCCCTCGAGCGCATCCGCGAGTCGCTGAGGGAACTCGTCGGGGTCGTCGCCAACGCGCAGGAGGAAGCGGAATGGCGCGGAGAGGCGGGCGCGGACCTCGCCCGCCCGTACGCGGAGGACGAGCGCAGGCGCGTGGCGCGCGAGCTGTGCGACCAGGTTTGCGAGCACATGGGGCTTGGTGACGGCGCTCGACGCCGCCACGGCGGCAGTGAAGGCCGGAGGGACTCCTCGGCTGGAGGAAGCGAGGGCGTTGACGGTGCGCACCCTCGAGCAGGTCCGCCGCAGCCTCGCGATCCTGGAGGTCCGCACGGCGGCACCCGACGCCGCCGGCCTCCTCTCGGCCATCCGTCGTTGCGCCGCGCGACATCTCGTCAAGAGGGGGATCTCGGTGAGGTGCGAGTTCCAGGACGAGTTCGAGACCCACGACCGGCGGTTCCCGGCGGCGTTCGAGGACGGCGTCTTTCGCGCTTGCGAAGCGGCCATGAGCGACATTGCCCTGCACGCCGAGGCCGAGGTCGTCATCATCCGAGTCTCTGAATCCGGCGGTGTTCTGCGCATCGCGATTCAACTTGACGGCGGGGGGTTCGATCCGGACAGAGCACGCGGCGGGCACGGGCCCGCTGGGCTCGCGGGCATTCGAGAGGCGGTCGAGCTCCTGGGCGGGAGCGTTCGCATCGATTCCGTCGCGGCAACAGCCACGACGGTTCATATCGATGTGCCGCTTCCGCCGGACGGGGAGGGCGACGCTCCGGTGCCTCGTCGCTGACCTCCGTGTTCACCAGCGGAGAGTCACGGGAATGGAGCCGGACCGCGACTGCCCACGCTGCCCTGCCTAGATCACCCTCTCGAGCCTTCCGCTCGGCGGGTCGACGGCTGCGAAGGTCCAAGGACTGACCTGGCTGGCTCGAGGATGCGACCCCTTACGGGGCGCTCCGCACGCGAAACTGACTCCGTTTGCGATTGATGGTCAGTTTCACTCGAGTCCACCGGTAGTGGCGGGTGGGGTAAATCCCCCCCTTTTTGCGGATTGACTGGGGGGTCTCCCCCACCCACGGTATCGGTCGCCGGACGAATTCGTAGCGAATCCAAGGCGTTTCGTGAGTTGGGGCCGCGGTTCACTTCTTGCTCTGCGTTCCCTCGAGCGCGGGTCGCCTCGGGAGGGGGGCGATCCGCGCGTCAGGGCGCGCAGGTGGATGGGGAGCCCGTTCGGTGGGGAACGAGCTGCACGGTTTCTCCGACCGGCGCAGACGTGACCAGGGTGGGGGGGCCTTGCGGGTGATGTTCATTACGGTGCCGGATTCCGTCCGGCACAGTCGAGGCGGCGGGAAGGTGGGTTCCCCTAGCACTCGTGCATCTTGCCGGAGCGGCTCGCGCGGCGCGTCACCAATGCGAGATCCTCGACGCCCTCTCGCTCGGGCTCTCGACGCGAGACGCGGCCCAACGCGTGGTCGCCTCGCGCCCCGATGTCCTTTGCATCTCGGCAGCCACGGCGGGCTTTCCGGCGGCCATGGAGCTTTGCCGCGCTGCGCAGGGGCAGGGAATTCTGACCGTCGTCGGCGGCGCGCACGCCTCGTTCATGTACCCCGAGTTCCTGCCGCAGGGAGGCGTCGACTTCGCCGTGGTCGGGGAGGGCGAGGAAACGCTCCCGGAGCTCCTGCGCTGCGTCGAGTCCGGGGAGGACCCCTCTCGGATCGCTGGCATCGCCTTCCCGCTCGGAGGGCGAATCGTTCGCACCGCTCGGCGGCCGCGGCTCGCCGCGCTCGACCCCCTCCCGAAGGCCTGGGACCTTCTCGACTGGAACACCTACACCTGGGCGAGCAGGCCCGGCTCCCGGCTCGCCGCCATCGCCACCTCGCGGGGCTGCCCGCGCCACTGCGCCTGTTGCTCGCAAGCGGCGACCGGGGAGGGGACCTGGCGGTCCCGCTCGCCGGACAGCGTTGCCTACGAGATTTCGGAGCTCCGCCGCGAGCACGGTGCCGACGTGGTGGCGCTGTTCGACGAGGCCCCGACCGCCGACGCCCTACGCTGGGCAGGCATCATCGACCGCCTCATCGAGCTCGACCTCGGAGTGGAACTGCTCCTCTGGACGCGCCCCGAGGACGTCATTCGCGACAAGGAGCTGCTGCACCGGTGGCGGGCGGCCGGTGTGGCCCACGTGGGTCTGTGCCGCGACACCTCCGAGGAGCGCCTGCGCGATGACGACGGGACCGAGGCCCTCGGGGTGGGGCGGACGGCCGTGCGGCTCTTGCGAACGCAGGGGATCTCGACGGAGACCAACTTCTGGCTCGGGTTCCCCGACGAGTCGCCCGCCCTGGTCGAGGCCCTCCAGCAGCGGGCGCGGGAGTGGGACCCGGACGTGGCTCACTTCTTCACCATCGCGCCGCTGCCGTACACGTCCTCCTGGAGGACGCTCGGGCCGCACGTTGTCACCCGCGACTACCGCCGCTTCAATCATCGGGAGGCGGTGGTAAAGCCGCAGGCCATGTCGCTGGAGCAGGTCGCGGCCGCGGCGGTTGCGTGCTACCGAAGCTTCTACGTGGACAAGGTCCGGCGCGCTGGCCCTGAGGCGGAGCCGGCTGGAACGAGACGGCGCAGTGCATGGCGCATCTACCTCGGCATGCCCTCGTTCCGCGAGCGGCTGCTCGAGGGCGCGACGGACGAGGAGCGCCAGGTACTGTCGCTTTCGTCCCCGTCGCGCGCCTGATCCCCACACGGCCCGAGGGACGGCTGGCTCCCCGCACGGTTTGGGGAGTGGATGCCGCGGAAGGCAACAGCGGACCCTCCGCGCCCATCGACTTGATACGGATCAACACCCGCGACTCGGCCGGACGAGGCATGCGGGTGACGTGCATCTGTTTCGCCCGGGAGCCATGGACCGGAGGCTGCGCGCAACGGCTGCGCGACCCATCCGCGGGATTCCATTGGATTTACCGCTCGGGCATGCCGATTGCTGGGCCGACCCAGAGCGCGGAGGCGCCGATGCTCATCGCGGTTGGGGTCGACCAGAAGAGTGTGGCAGTGGCTGCTCGGGAGCAGCTCGCAGCGTCTTCCGGCGATCTTGCGGAGGTCGTTCGCGCCTACGGGCTCATCGACGGCGTGGACGAGGTCTTCGTCGTATCGACGTGCTACCGCGTCGAGGTGTACGCGGCGGCGAGTTGTGCGGCCGCGGCGGCGGCGGGCATTTCCGAGGCGCTCCGCTCCCAGGCCCGCGACCTCGAGCTGCCGGTGTTCGACCTCCGGGGGGAAGAGGCGTTTCGCCACCTGGTGCGAGTGGCCTCCAGCCTGGAGTCGGGTGTCGTGGGCGAGCCTCAGGTCCTCGGCCAGGTGAGGGAAGCGTTCGCGCAGGCTGCTCGAAGCGGTGCCGTGCGCAGGGACCTCTCCGCGGTCATGGCTCGCACCCTCAAGGTCGCGAAGCGCGTTCGGTCCGAGACGGCCATCGGCCGCGCGGGGGTCTCCTGGGGCCACGCCGCCGCGGACGTGGCCGAGAAGGTGCTCGGGCCGCTCGAGGGTCGCCGCGCGCTCGTCGTCGGCGCCGGGGAGATGGCTCGCCTGGCGGCGCAGCACCTCGCCGACCAGGGCGTCGAGGTCGTCGTCGTGAACCGGACTGCCGAGAAGGCCGTCGCTCTGGCGCGGGAGGTGGGCGGGTCGGCGGCCCCGATGGAGTCCCTGGGCGACGAGCTCGCCCGTGCCGACGCCGTAGTCGTGGCCGCGCCGGTCTCGCACCCGGCCATGACGCGCGAAGGGGCGGCGGAGCTCATGAAGAAGCGACGGCACCGCAGGGTGGTGTTCATCGACCTGGCCGTCCCGCGCGGCGTTCCGGCCGAGCTCGGCGACGTCGACGGCATCTACTTGTGCGACGTCGACGACCTGGCGAGGATCCAGCGGCAAGCCGTGGCGGCGCGTGCCGACGCCATCGCCGCTGCCGAGCGCATCATCGAGAACGAGGTGTGCCGCTACGCTCGGGAACAGGCGGAGCGCAGGGCCGCACCCCTCATCGCCGCCGTGCGCCACCGGGCCGCGGCGATGGCGCGCGAGGAGGTCGAGCGCACCGTGCGGCGGTTGGGAGGCGACCCGGACTTGGAGCGAAGGCTCGACGCCCTTGCGGGGGCGATCGTCGCGAAGCTGCTGCATCAGCCGAGCGTGCGGCTCCGCCAGGCCGGAACGGATGGGGCGTCGGGCGAGGAGCTCATGAGCGCCGCGGCCCGGATATTCGACGTCAGCCATCCTGGCTCCTCCGGAGCGCGGGCATCCTGACCGGCGCCCTCGGCGCCTGTCCCGCCGGCGCCGAAAACCTTGCGCCCATTGAGGATCTCGCGCGAATAACGCGTGGTAACCTGCGCTTTGGATCTCGCCGCCCGCTTGCGCATCGATTGCGCTGTGGGCGAAATGACCCAGTTGCTGGCCACTTCGCCCGACGCGCCGCCCGCCGCCCAGGTGTGGCTTGATCCTTGCCTAGGCCCGGGCGAGGCCCAATGAGAGGCAGCCGATGAGTCAGCTTCGCAAGCTCTGGAGCAACCTCGACCGCAGTCTCCGCGCACGCATTCTCCTGCCGACGGCGGTGCTGTTCGCGGCCACGCTCGCCGCGATGGTCTACGCCGCCGTGCACGCCTACGGCCTCGACATCGAGAAGGTGCAGCGAGAGCGCGCCGAGCTCTTCGCCCGCTACGTCGCCGGAGGAGTCACCGAGGCGATGCTGCAGGGCCGCCCGGGCCAGGTTCCCGAGCTCCTCAACTTCATGCGGACGCACCGCGGTGACCTCGACTCCATCAGCCTCCTGCGGCCGGACGGCCAGGTGGTCTATTCCACGGACCACGCCAGGATCGGAACGCAGCCTTGGGAGGCGCTGAAGGGGATCGACCAGACTCGCGTGCTTCCAGCTCCGGAGAAGGACGAGACCCAGTACGCGGTGGTGCAGCCCATCCAGAACGCAGAGGCCTGCGCCTCCTGCCACGGCAAGGAGTCGCGGGTGAACGGGTGGCTCGACCTCCGCTTCACGCGCGGCCCCGCCATCGCCGCCGAGAGCGAGCTCGCGCGGACGCTGGGCGTCTCTACCGGGGTCGCCCTCGTCATTCTCATCGCCATCGCCTGGTGGCTCGTCGGCCGAGAGGCCGTTTCACCGCTGCAGCGGCTCGTGGCATCGATGCGGCGAGCCGAGTCGGGAGACCTGACGGTCCGCGCCGACGAAGGGCGCCCGGACGAACTCGGTGTGGCAGCGCGCGGGTTCGACGCGACGCTGGCGGCGCTGCGGCGCAGCCAGGCTGAGCTCGAGGCGTTCTACCGGGAGAGGATGGTGCGCGCCGACCGCTTCGCCGCGGTGGGCGAGATGGCCACCGGGCTCGCCCACGAGATCAAGAACCCGCTCGCCGGGCTTTCCGGCGCCCTCGAGCTCCTTGCCGAGGACCTGAGCGGGAACCCGCGGCAGGCTGACGTCGTCGGGGAGATGCGCCACCAGGTGGCGCGGTTGACGCACACCATGGAGAGCCTCCTCAGCTTCGCCCGTCCGCCGAAGGCGAAGCTGCGGAGCACCGACGTGAACGCAACCCTGGAGAAGGTGCTGTTCCTCATCCGCCAGCAGCGGCGCAACTCGGCCCTGGAGGTGGAAGCGGTCCTCGACGCGGCGCTCCCGCGGGTCCTCGCCGATCCCAGCCAACTCGAGCAGGTGTTCCTCAACATCTGCCTCAACGCCTGCCAGGCCATGGACGGAAAAGGCGGACGGCTCGTCGTCCGTTCCAGGCTCGCGGAGGGGCAGGTGTCGGTCGACGTGGAGGACAGCGGTCCGGGAATCCCGGAGACCGTTCGCCCGAACGTGTTCAAGCCATTCTTCACCACCAAGCGCGAGGGCAACGGCCTCGGCCTCGCCATCTCAGCCCGAATCCTCGCGGAGCACGGCGGGCACATCGGTTACCGTTGCCCCTCGTCCGGCGGCACGGTGTTCACGGTCACCCTCCAGCCGGTGCGCGGGGGCAGTGCCGACCGTCCCCCCGCGGAGCACGCAGCATGACATCGATTCCCGCTCGAATCCTGGTCGTCGACGACGAGAAGCTCATCCGCTGGTCGGTGGGCGAGCGCCTGCAGCGGGGGGGATACGAGGTGCTCTCGGCCGAGTCGGGCGAGGAGGCGCTGGAGGTTCTATCGGCCCAGTCCCCCGACCTGATGCTGCTCGACGTGCGACTCCCGGGCATCGATGGGATCGCCACGCTCCAGCGCTCGCTGGGGCTCCGACCGGAGCTGGCGGTACTCATGATGTCGGCACACAGCACCGTCGACATCGCGGTGGAGGCCATGAAGCACGGCGCCATCGACTTTCTCGTGAAACCGTTCCCGTTCCAAGCGCTCGACGCAGCGGTCGAGCGGGCGCTTGCGACCGCGCGGACGCGGCGCCAGATCGAGGCGCTCACGTCCGAGCGGCGTGGCGGCCCCGAGGCACTGGCGGCTCTGATCGGGCGCTCCGCCGCCATGGAGCAGGTGCGCACCATGGCTGCCCGGCTGGCCGGCAGCGACGCGACCACGGTGCTCATCGAGGGCGAGAGCGGATCCGGCAAGGAGGTCGTGGCCCGAGCCATCCACTTCGGGAGCGCTCGCGCGGATCGTCCGTTCCTCCAGGTCAACTGTGCCGCCCTCCCCGAGCACCTGCTCGAGAGCGAGCTCTTTGGCCACGAGCGCGGGTCGTTCACCGATGCCCATGCCCAGAAGCGCGGCCTCTTCGAGAGCTCCGAGGGCGGGACGGTGATGCTGGACGAGATCGGCGACCTCCACCCCGGGGGCCAGGCCAAGCTCCTGCGCCTTCTCGAGAACAAGACCTTCCGAAGGGTCGGTGGCGTGACCGAGCTCCGGGCAGACGTGCGGGTGCTCGCTGCCACCAACGTGGACCTCGAGGAGCGGGTCTCGGAGGGGCGCTTCCGCGCCGACCTCTTCTTTCGCCTCAACGTGGTCCGCATCCGTGTCCCGCCACTGCGCGAGCACCCGGAGGACATCCCCCTGCTGGCGGCGCACTTCATCGCGCGCTTCAACCAGGAGATGAAGCGGCAGGTGCGCGGGGTCAACGGCGTAGCATTGGAGGCGCTGCAGGCCTACCAGTGGCCGGGAAACGTCCGCGAGCTTCGCAATGTCATCGAGCGAGCGTTCATCCTCCACGCCAGCGCCGACGAGTTGCGCGCCGAGCACCTCCCGCCGGAATTGCGCGGGTCTGCCCCGGCTCCGCGCCGCCCCGAGAAGGGTCCCGCCCCCGGCGTACCCGCCGACGGCCTCGTCCTCGAGGACGTGGAACGCAAGCTCATCCAGGAAGCGATGGAGAGGGCAAGCGGGAATCAGTCGAAGGCAGCGCGCCTGCTCGGGATCAGCCGCGACACTCTTCGGTACCGCCTCAAGAAGCACGGCATGGGCTGAGGTGGCGGGTCGCTAGTCCGCGGTCACCCAATCGACCGCGACGCCTTCCGGCTCGGGCTGCCGCACCGTGGCCGAGACCGGTCGCAGCGCGTGGCGGAGCTTCTGCCGCGCACGGATCTCGAGCTGTCGCGCCCGCTCGCGTGAGAAGCCGAAGTGCTCCCCGAGGTCCTTTAGCGTGGCGGGGTGGTCCGCCATCAGGCGCCGCTCGACGATGAAACGCTCGCGCTCGTCGAGGAGAGAGAGGGCCACGCCGACCGAGCCCGCGACCATGTGGGCCTCCTCGGCACGGGACAGGGCGTCGTCCTGGGAGGGCAGACTGCCTGGCAACAGCTCCATGTGGGAAGCGCCGGAGTCGCCGACGGGCACGTCGAGAGAGAGGTCGCGCCCCTCGAGGCGCTGCTCCATGTTCCGAACATCCTCCAACTGTACCCGGAGCTTCTGGGCGACCCGGAGCGCCAGATCGCCGTCGTCGAGCCCCCGATCGACCTCGCGGCGGACCCGCGCCAGGGAGAAGAAGAGCTTGCGCTGGGCCTGGGTGGTGCCGAGCTTGACGAGAGACCAGGAGCGGAGGACGTAGTTCTGGATGTACGCGCGAATCCACCAAACGGCGTAGGAGATCAGGCGAATGCCCTTGTCCGGGTCGAACTTCTGCACGGCCTTCATGAGGCCGATGTTCCCTTCCTGGACCAGGTCCGGAACCCGCAACCCGTAGGACCGATAGCCCCAGGCGACCTTCACCACGAATCGAAGGTTGGCGGTGACAAGTGCGTGGGCCGCGCGCGTATCGCCGCGATCGCGAAACGACCTGGCCAGCTCCAACTCCTCTTCGCAGGACAGGAGCGGATAGCGAGCGATCTCCCTGAGGTATTGCTCCATTTGGACCATGGCCGTCCCCTCCGTTGCCAGATGGAGCAATGCCGGTGCCAGGACCGACCCATAGACAGGGCAGTAAATGCAGGTTGTTGTGCGGGCTCTCCGGGATGGTCGCGCTCCCGGATACTTACCTTTTTACAGTACCGTAGATAAGCCCCTATAGCGCTGAGCGTTTCCACTAAAATTTTTACAGCCAGTGGTCCCAGACAGGGGGTAACCCACTCGGGGCCAGCCCCGAAGGTTGCCAGGCGCGGCAGGGCGCTCCATCGTGTTCCTTCGGCGCGATGACAAACCTCGACCCCACGACATCTCAAGCCGCGCCCCGGCCCGACAGCGAGAGGGCGAATCACCTCGCCTACGTCGCGCACGAGATCCGAAATCCGCTTGCGACCGCCATGTGGAGCGCCGAACTGCTCGTCAAGCTGGCTGCCGAGCACCGCGGCGGACCGCGTGGCGAGAAGCTTGCGAAGATGTGCCTGCGGGCACTCGGCCGCGTGCGCAGGCTCGTGGAGGACCACCTCCTTGCCGAGCGACTCGACGCAAACGGCGTCCGAATCGCGCTCGACGTCGTGGCGGCGGCAGACCTGGTGCCTCTCGACGCGGCCGCGCTCGGGGCACCTCAGCTGGCCGTCGACATCGAGCCCGGCCTCACGGTCGCGACCGACGCGGTGCTGGCGCGCCGGGCCATCGAGGCGACCATGGAGGCCGCGGCGCGCGGCGGGACGACCGTTCACGTGGCGGGAGCGCGGGCCGGCTCGCTGGCGAGGTTCCGCGTCGAGGGAGCGCCGGCCGTACCCGAAGACCTCGATGACAGGGGGCGAGGCGACGTGAGCGACGGGCGCGGGTCCGCGCTGGGCCTGGGAATGGCGCGCCGAGCGGTGGGCGCGTTGGGAGGCTCGCTGGTTGTGGTGGACGAGGCCTTCGTCGTTGACCTCCCAGCGCTCGACCCGGATCCCGGGCCCCGGTAGAGATGCCCTCGCCTCCGCTCGTCTTGGTCGTGGACGACGACCTCGACGTCCTTGAGGCCATTGGCGACGCCCTGGAAGTTGGGGGCTACCGTGTGGAACTGGCCCGCAGCGGGAAGGAGGCCCTGGATCGCATCGGGGCGGCGCGGCCGGACGTCGTACTCCTCGACCTGGCGATGCCCATCATGGACGGGGCCACCTTTGCGGAGGAGTTGCGCCGCACGGGCCGAGGGGACATTCCCATCGTCGTCCTCTCCGCCGAGGGCAACCCCCAGCGCGCTGCCCGCATCGGCGCCCAGGGGTTCCTGGCGAAGCCGTTCGAGGTCACCGCGCTCCTCGCCCAGGTGGCCTCGATGACGTCGTTGCGCTCTTCGAGACGGACCTGAGAGCGCTCCGCGGCTCGCAGCCAGGACGATTCCCGGCAGACGACGCGGCCAGGTGCCTGGCCCCGGACCCGCGGAACAGAGCTCGTGACGAGGAAACCCCTGACCTGGCCTTACGCGCGGCGGAGGGCGTCCTCTCATGAGCGATGGAACAAGTCCGGGTCATAAGGACGAGAAGTGTGATCGGGAGCGACCGAGCCGGATGCCAGCCGGAGATGGTGGACGACGGGCAACCCGCGAAACGATCTGGGTCGTCGGACCTGTCTAAGAGGCTCCCCGTGCCAGCGGACATCTTGGAGCGCTCATGAGGCCCGACACCATCAGCGCTCCTTACAATGGAACAGCGGAGAGCGTCCTTGACAGGCGGGGCTGCCTCCGCTACAACCCCGCGCTCTCACTCCTGTTTCGGCACGTCCTTCCCGGCCAGCTGCGACGCGGGGCGGACCAATGCGAGGTGACACATGGCTACTGGTTTGCTGGGTCGGAAGGTCGGCATGACCCAGGTCTTCAATGCCGAGGGCGACTGCCTGCCGGTCACGGTGCTCGAGATGGGGCCGTGCACCGTTGTGAAGCGCAAGACGACCGATAAGGACGGCTACGACGCCGTCGTCCTCGGGTTCCTCGAGGTGCCGGAGAAGCATCACCGTCGCCTCTCCCGGGCCGAGGTGGGCGTCTTCAAGAAGGCGGGCACGCCGGTGTTTCGGCACCTGCGCGAGGTCCGCCCCCGCGATCCGAAGCTCCTCGGCGACTTGAAGGCAGGCGACGTCCTCACGGTCGACAAGGTGTTCAAGGCGAACCAGCGCATCGACGTCACCGGAGTCACGAAGGGGCGCGGGTTCACGGGCGTGATGAAGCGCTGGAATATGAAGGGCGCCGCCCGCGACGCATCCACGTCGCACGAGCACCACCGCCACGTGGGTGCCATCGGCCAGCGCAAGACGCCTGGCAAGGTCTGGAAGGGCAAGCACCTCCCCGGGCAGTACGGTGCCGAGGTGGTCACCACGCAGAACCTGACGGTGGTAGGCCTCGAGCCGGACGGGAATCTCCTGCTCGTCAAGGGCGCCGTCCCGGGGCACCCCGACGCCCTCGTCTACGTGGACACGGCGTCGAAGGGCCAGCCCAAGCCCAAGAAGAAGCAGGAAGTCCGCGAGCGCGCCAAGCCGAAGGTCTAGGTCGGCTGCAACTCGAGGGGGCCCGGGGCGCGCCAGCGCTCGCGGGCCCCGCTGCCATTGCGCCCGCTCCAGGGTCGGGACGGGGCGGTGCGCGGCCGCTTCAGGCCTCTCCCGACTCGGCGCCGGCCCCCGTCGCCGCCGCCTCGCTTGCGGTCGCGCTCCAGCTTGTAGCGCGCGTTGGGGTCGAGGGCCTTCTTCCGGAGCCGGATGCTCTTGGGCGTCACCTCGACGAGCTCGTCCTCGGCAATCCACTCGAGCGCCTTCTCGAGACCCATGTCCCGAGGCGGCGTGAGGATGATGTTCTCGTCCCGCCCGGCGGCGCGGATGTTGGTGAGCTTCTTCTCGCGGCAGATGTTGTACTCGATGTCGTTGTCGTGGGAGTGCTCCCCCACAATCATGCCGTTGTAGACCTTGTCGCCCGGGGTGACGAAGAGCGCGCCGCGCTCCTGGCCGTAGAAGCAGGCGTAGGCGACCGCCTCGCCCTCTCGATCGGAGACGATGGCGCCGGCCTGGCGCTTCTCGATGCGTCCCTGCCAGGGCTCGTATCCGTCGAACTGGGAGGAGAGGATTCCCTCGCCGCGCGTGAGTGTGAGGAACTCGGAGCGGAACCCGATGAGGCCGCGCGCCGGGACCCGGAACTGGAGGCGCGTGCGACCCGACCCCAGCCGCTGCATGTCCACCATGCGGCCCTTGCGCGGGCCGAGCGAGCTCGTCACCGGTCCGACGCCGTCGTCGGGCAGGTCGCACACGAGCAGCTCCATCGGCTCGTGGACCTCGCCGGCGATGTTCTTCAGCACCGGCTCCGGATTCGAGACGGTCACCTCGAATCCCTCGCGGCGCATGTTCTCCACGATGACAGCGAGCTGCAGCTCGCCGCGGCCGACCACCTTGAAGGCATCGGGCGTCTCGGTGTCCTCGACGCGGATGGAGACGTTCTTGTACGCCTCCCGGTAGAGCCTCTCCCGGATGTTGCGACTCGTGACGTACTTGCCCTCGCGGCCGGCGAAGGGACCGTCGTTGACGCGGAAGACCATCGACATGGTGGGCTCTTCCACGCTGATGCGAGGCAGGGCTGCCGGAGCCGACGGGATCGGCCACGGTGTCCCCGATCCCGATCTCCTCGGCGCCAGCGATGCAGACGATCTCGCCGGGCCCTGCGTCCTTGACCTCGGTGCGCTTGAGTCCGTCGTACACGTAGAGCCGGACGATCTTGGCCGGCACCACCTTGCCCTCGTCGCGAAGGACCGCGATCGTGTCTCCCTCGCGGGCAACCCCCGAGGCAATGCGCCCGATCGCCAGGCGACCCACGTAGTCGTCGTAGTCGAGGTTGTCGACGAGCATCTGCAGCGTGGGCAGCTCGCCTTCCGGCGGAGGCGGTACGTGCTCGAGAATGGCGTCGAACAGCGGCTTCAGGTTCTGAGACTCGAACGCGCCCGAGACGGTGTGGGCGGCCCGTCCCTCGCGGGCGATGCAGTACAGCACGGGGAAGTCAATCTGGCGCTCGTTGGCGCCGAGGTCGATGTAGAGCGAGTAGACGAGGTCAAGGACCTCCTTGGCCCGCGCGTCCTGCCGGTCGACCTTGTTGATGACGAGCACAGATGGCAGGCCCAGGGCGAGAGCCTTGGAGAGCACGAATCGAGTCTGCGGGAGGGGTCCCTCGGCGGCGTCGACGAGCAGGAGGACCCCGTCGACGAGCCGCAGCGCTCGCTCGACCTCGCCCCCGAAATCGGCATGGCCCGGCGTGTCGACGATGTTGATCTTCACCCCCTGCCAAGTGACGGCCGTGTTCTTGGCGAGGATGGTGATGCCCTTCTCGCGCTCCAGGTCGTTCGAGTCCATGACTCGGTCGACCATCAGCTCGTTCGACCGGAAGACGCCGGCCTGTCGGAGCATGTAGTCGACAAGAGTCGTCTTGCCGTGGTCGACGTGGGCCACGATGGCCACGTTGCGGATGCGGTCGCGAGGGATCATGGTGAACCGGGAGGCGGGGCGGCGTCTCATATCCGCCCGGAGCGACTGGGGCAAGGGGAAAGCGGCGCCTTGGGGGCAGGACAGGGCGGTGCTAGCATGCCGCCGGTCAGCGGAAGCGGTTGCGCGCGTCCCCCTGTTCGTCGACAAACGAGCCCGCAATCCAGGACTTCTGCGGGGCCCGTTCTCCACGTCGATGGAGCTCCGCTAGAGGCATCCCACCCTGGTGGGCGCGCGGCGCTGGCCGACGCGCGGAGGTGAACGATGGAGTCGCCGTCAGGGCTGCACCACGCGGCAATCCGTTGCGTGGACCTCGAGCGCTGCGAGCGCTTTTATCGAGAGGTCCTCGGCCTCGAGGTGCTGAGGCGCTGGCCGGCCGAGGGAGGAGGAGGCGATCGCAGCGTCTGGCTCAGGCTGGGCGGAGCGGGCGGGTTCCTCGCGCTCGAGCGAGCGGACGGCGACGCGGTCGTCCGGAGCTTCGATGAGACTCCCGCCGGTTGGTACGTGGTCGCCCTTCAGATCGCCAGAACCAATCGGGGCGCTTGGGAGGAACGGCTCGCTTCGCACGGTGTGGCGGTGGCGCGGAGGAGTGCCTGGTCGGTATTCTTCCAGGACCCGGAGGGCAACCGCATCGCGCTCACTCATTGGCCGGAGGACGCGTGATCTTCGAACGCCGGCGCTACGGCAAGGACAACTACCTCTACCTGATCGCCGACGGGAACGACGCTGTGCTCGTCGACCCGGCCGACCCTGAGGTAGCTCTCGACGTCGTCCAACGTCACGGGGTGCGGCCTCGCTGGATCCTCCACACCCATGGCCACGCCGACCACACCGGGGGGAGCGCGCGGCTGCGCGCGGAACTCGGTGCCTCCGTCCTCGGCCACCGCGCCGACGCCGACCACTTCGCCCCCGACGTCGACGTTGCGGATCTCGTTGAGCTCGCCCTGGGTCAGCTCCGCGTGCGCGTCCACCGGGCTCCCGGCCACACCCCAGGATCGGTGCTGTACGAGTGGCGCGGGAGGCTCCTCACCGGGGACACGCTCTTCTGGAGCGGCTGCGGAAACTGCAGACACGGAGGCGATCCGGCCCGGCTCGCCGACACCTTCCTTGGCACCGTCGCCGGGCTCGGGCCGGCCTTGGAGGTCCATCCCGGTCATGACTACGCGGAGGCGAACCTTGCCTTTGTTCTCGATTTCGAGCCCCAGAACCTCGCTGCGGCGGGCCGGCTCGCCGCCGTGCGTGCCTCCCGCGTCGCCGGCGTGGAACCGGAGGCGACCGAGCTCGGCGAGGAGCGCCTTGTGAACCCGTTTCTCCGGGTCGGCTCCCCGGAAGTGGGTGATGCGCTTCGCCGGAAAGGGACACCTGCCGAGAGCGCTCGAGGCGCCTTCGTTGCCCTGCGGAGGCTTCGCGACGCCTGGTAGCCGCGACGGGAGGCTCGAACGCCTGCTAGGATCGCCTCCACTCGGAGGAAGGGACGTGCGGGTCGCCACCGTTCCCAACACGATCACCGCGGTGCGCGTCGTGCTCGCGCCCGTCTTTCTCTGGCTGTACGTCACTGGCGAGACCGACGCCGCCCTCGCCGCCTTCGCGGCTGCGGCGGCGACGGACGTCCTCGACGGACTCGCGGCCCGACTGCTCCACCAGCACACGCGCTTCGGCGCCTACTTCGACGCGGCAGCCGACAAGCTGCTCATGGCCTGCGCGCTCGTCGCACTTGCCTGGCGGGGGCAACTCCCGTGGTGGCTCCCGACGCTCGTGGTCGGGCGCGACGCGCTCCTGTCGGTCGGCGCGATGGCATTCGCCGTTGCCCGCCGTCCGCTGGAGATCGCCCCGACTCGCCTTGGCAAGTACGCGACCGCGTTGCTCGCGGCAACGGTAGTCGTCGCCATGCTCGCGGAGTTCGGCGGAGTCACCCGTGGTCAGGCCGCACCGTGGGTGGCGGCGCTCGGCCTCCTGGCGGCGCTCCACGTCGTCCTGAGCGCATTCCAGTACGCCTTCTACTTCGTGAAAGGCGCGCGCGGGGAAGGTCCAGTGCCGCCGTAGGCGAGGCTTATTTGTCGCCGGTCGCGCCGCCGTGCGGACGTTGACACCTCCAGCTTCAGCGGGTACAAACGGCCCGCTTCAGCCTCGGAGGCCCGTAGCTCAGTGGTAGAGCACTACCTTGACACGGTAGGGGTCGGCAGTTCAATCCTGCCCGGGCCTACCAGAAAAGCGAGGGGCTGGCTGAAAGGCTAGCCCCTTCTTTCTTGGCCGTTTCGCGACCTTCCCGCCGCTGCGCCCGGGAACTCGCGGTGACACAGGTCAACCCCGCTACATCGCCGCCCAGTCAACATTCGCTATCGTTCCTGGCCGCGGATAGAGGGGTGGCCCAGTGGCCGATACGATTCGCAAACTTCTGAAAGCGTTCGAAGCGCAGCATGAATCGTCTGCCGTCTCGAAGTAACCGCCGATCCTGAACGACTCGCGGCAGAGCGGCGGTTGAAGTCCGATCTTCTAAGGCGACTCGAGGCGGCAGGGGCGGCTCTTTCCGAGGCCTTTGAGGCGTCTCTCACACCGATGCCGCCGCCCCTCATCATCGGACCGCGACGCTAGACCGCACCGCCGGATTCAGAGGCGTCCGGCCCGGTGCTTCGGCCCCCGCCTGGCCTCGGGCGCGCGGGCGCCTGGCGGACGGGGCCGTGCCGCGGGCGGCTCGCCTGCCGGCCCGAGTTGGTCGACTGGACCTTCGCTGCAGGGCCAGGAGCCGCTGCCGTCGACCTTCGAGGTGGCCCAGGCTGGGCCCGACGCGAGGAGTTACTCCACGTTCGTAGAGGCCGCCTCGCCCTTGGAGCGGCTCCGCGGCCCGATCGGTTTTCGCATCACGCCGGCGCAGCGGTGGCACCCGAAGTCCGGGCTCAGCAGCACGCGGAATGTGATGGCGTCGATGTGGGGGCGCTCCCGATCCCGATGGGCACCTTCCCAGACCACGAGAACGGCTTCATCCCGTCGATGGAAGACCCACCCGATGCGATCGCAGCCCGGGCAGAGCTTCATCAAGCCGCTCGCAATCACCGGGCCGAAGTGCTTCTCGGCCTGATACAGCGCGGCCCCGATGCGGGCAGTGCGCGTCCGGTCGCTCGAGCGTCTACCGGTGGTGACCACAGGCGCATTCTAGCGATGCCCCCAGGAGAATTAGGCCGTTATCTCTATCCCGGATTGAAGTGACACGCGGGCCCGCTGGGCCTCGATGAAGTGAAATCCCGGCTGTAAAACGGCTCCCTGAGCGCGATCTACGCTGGCCACGGCCAGTCAACCCGCGTGCACGGTCGGTCGGTGGAAGACACCCGACCGGGTCAATGCGGCGGTCCTCCGTAGCGTGCGGCAGCCAGGGCAGACACCGCCAATGCGTTGCGCGCGGCAAGGTCGACGTCAACGGAAGTGGAGCGCTCGCCCGGCGCCAGTTCGATTTCACCTGTCCGGCCGCTACGGTCAGGGTCCGGGGGGCGCACGCCAGCGGACCGTGTGCCCGGGCTGCGTCGATTCGCGTACCCGCTTCCTGTGGTGCGGCTTTGCCTGCGCGCGGATCGGGCGCAGCGGGCTACGGGGCCAGCCGGGGCGCGCATGCGGGCGCGGGGATTCTCCGGCCCTGAGACGAGCTACCGCTGCCACCAGAAGGCGGGGCGCTCGGAATCCATGTCCGGCCGCACGGGTTCCCGCCTCGACGGCGGGACGCGGCGAACCTCGGGCGTCGCCAGGGTCGCGCGAAGCCGCTTCAGCCGGTCCGCGAGCCGCTGCCGGGCCTGTCGCTCTCTCTCCCTGAAGTCCAGGTCAACCATTGCTGGCCTCCAGGGCACATTGAACCACGCGGGTCTGTCATTCGAGACCGGGCGAGGGGTCAGCCGCAGA
>CAVWHZ010000018.1:0-631739 GCA_963754915.1 uncultured delta proteobacterium
GCTAGCTAATTGTACGCAGTTCGAGGGAATCTAAGCCTGGACTAGGCTTGCAGTCGCTCGCAAAGGGCCGTTGGTCAAAAATTAACCCCATTTGGCGGTTTCCGCTATGGGGGCGGCGCAGGCATCTTCCTGCGTCGCGCCGCCCCTAGCGAGCGGCGTTAGGTTTGGAGGAAAGCCATGCCGGCTCTTGGGCAAAAGAGCCTCCTGGAGGCTTGTCGTGCGCTCGGTGAGGGCGTGGCCGGACAACCGGTGCTGCCTCCCCTCATTCGCGAGGCGGGCGAAGTGGAGGGAAGCGGCGGCGCCGTGCACTACGCCGCGATCGGCGACGGCTGGCTCCGCTTCGAGGCGCGCTTCGACAAAGCCTATGTCAACCGCCATGAATTTCCGCTTAAGCGGCTGCCGCTCCTGATCGACTGCGCGCTGTGCGACGGCGAACGCCGCCCGCTGGCCACAGCTCTCGATGAAGAGGAAAAGTTCGCGCTCATCTGCGCGTTTTTCCTCGCCGCGCAGACGCCGATCGGAGTCGAGCCCATCGAGAACACGGGCGACTATCGGCTGAGCCTTCGTCTTTCTCCGACCTTCGTCGTCGAGTGGCGCGAGCCCTTCGAGTCGGACGCGCTCGAATCCTGTGAAACATTGTGCCGGCGCGTCGCCTCGAGCCTTTGGGACAAGTCGCGCGAATTCTTCGCCAGCGAACGCCTCGGCATGGCCGTCTGGAGCCTTAGAGCCGCGCAGGAGCTTCTGGGCGCGCCGAAGCTTGCGCCGAAAGCCCTGGAGGACTTCATCTCCCTTTCTCTCGCCGACGGTCGCGAGCCGCGCAGCGAGACGCTCGTTGCTCCGCTCCCCCAAACGCGAGCGGAGGCGATGGCTCTGATGCTCTCGCCGCGTCCGGAGCCTGCGCCGATCGAAGCTTCCGCCTCCGCACCGCTCGTTGCGAGCGAGGGCGCCGGGCCCGCTCTCGCCACGGATCAGAAAGTCGCGCTTGGCGGAAGAGCCTGGCGCGGGGCCGCAGCCGGGCTGTTCGCCGCGGTCATTCCGCTCACGCTCATGGTCAGCGTCGGCGCCTTCATGAGTTTCTATCGTAAGGCCGAAGCCGAGGCGCCGCGCGTCGAGGCGAGGGATGCGCAAGGGCCGGCGCTTCCGGCCGCCGTCGCCGCAACGCCGACAGCCGCCGTCGCGGCCACGACCGCTAAAGACGCCGTCGCCTCGATCGAACCGCCCCACGTGGACAATGCGTCTCCTGTCGTCAGCCAGAGCCAGCCTGAGAGCGAAGCAGCCGCAAAACCCACCGCTGCCGCGCCCACACCTCCGTCCAAGCCCGCCGCACGGCGGCCAGGACATGGGACGGCGAAGTCCCGGCATTCGCGAGACCCCTTCGCGGCGGTCGGACGCGCCGTCAACCAATTCACCTCGGATGTCTGGAGCGGATTGTCCTCCATTCCAAAGCATTTCGGCGGCAATTCATATTATTGATTCCAGTCGCAGGGTATGATCGCCGGCGGGAGACCTCCCAGCCGAGAAGAAAGCGCCTTGCCGTCGCAGCGGCTTGACGCGCTTTCCCGAGCCTGATCAGCCAAAGCGATGAACGCGACCCAAGAAACCGCAAGGGTGACTGCCTCACGCAAGCAGGGCGCGGCCTTGGCTTCCATCGCCGCCAGCGCGCTCCTGGCGCTAGGGAAGCTCGCGGCGGGGTTGTGGTCGGGCTCGCTGGCGCTGCTGTCCGAGGCGGGGCACGCCGGTGTCGATACAGGCGCGACGATCCTCACCTACTTCGCCGTGCGCGAGGCCGACAAGCCTGCCGACGCCGAGCATCACTACGGCCACGGCAAGTATAAATCGCTCGCCGCGCTCGTCGAGACGGGATTGCTATTCGGCCTTGCGCTCTTCGTCGTGAGCGAAGCCGTGCGCCGCCTGCAGGAGCCGCCGCATGAGGTCGACGTCAATGCGGGCTGGCCGGTCTTCGCCGTCCTCGGCGTGTCGATCCTCGTCGATCTCGTGCGCTCCTTGCAGCTTTCGCGCGTCGCGAAGGAAGAAGGCAGCGACGCGCTCGCGGCTGACGCTTTGCACTTTGCGAGCGACCTCCTTTCCTCTGTGCTGGTCGTCATCGGTCTCGGCGCCGTGGTATCGGTTTTCAGCACGGAGACGCGGCGGCCGCGCTCGGCGTCGCGCTGTTCATCGCGATCGCCGGCTACCGGCTCGGCCGACGCACGATCGAGACGCTGCTTGACGCGGCCCCAAGCGAATTCATTCCGCATCTGCGCGCCGTCGTCACGGAAGCGCCGGGCGTCGTCGCGCTGGAGAAATTGCGACTCCGCCGGGTCGGCCGCAAGCTCGTGGGCGAGGCGACGATCGCGGTGTCGCACAGCCTTAGCGTCGATCAGGCGGAGCGTATCAGCCGGCGTGTCGACGCCGCGATAAAAGCCTTCGCCCCGGGATCGGAGATCTCGCTCATCGCCGCGCCGCGCACGCTCGACGACGAAACCGTGATCGAGCGCACGCGTATGGTCGGAGCGCGCCGCCATATGCCGGTGCATCACATCGTCGCGCAGGAGATAGAAGGGCGGCTGTCGATCAGTCTCGATCTCGAGGTCGACGGCGGCATGAGCCTTCGTAGCGCCCATAAGATGGCCAGCGAGCTCGAAGAGGCAATTCGCGACGAATTCGGCGCCGAGGTCGAGATCGAGACGCATATGGAGCCTGCCGCGCCATTGGTGATGGTCGGTCACGACGTCGATTCCGCAACGCGCGAGACCATCGAGAAGGCGCTAGTGCGCTGCGCCGCGAAGGACGGCGTGCTGCGTCACGTGCATGATCTGCGCGTGCGCGGCGTGGCGGAGGACTCGTCGTCAACTACCACTGCGAGGTCGACGGCGCCCTCTCGGTCGAGGCGGCGCATGAAGCGGTCGACGTTGTCGAGCGCACGATGCGGCAGGAGTTCCCGCAGATACATCCGCATCGCAGGCCACTGCGAGCCGTTGGGGACCAACGAATTCGGTAACGCCTGCGCTGGGGTCAAGTAGGGTCGGGAAAGCGATGCCGCGCCTTTCGCGGCAGGCGCTCTAAAGTAGAGCGTCATGGGGCCGTTGCCCTTCTCGGACTGCCGCAGGCGGCAAAATTTGCAAGGCGAAAGCGATGGCTAAGCCGGATGATGTGCGAGAGCAAAACAAGCGGGGTTGGCATTTCGACATCGGCTATTTTCTGCTGGCTTTGATCGCGATCCTGATCTTCCAGCAGCTCTGGTCCGCTTACAGTTGGACCGAGGTGATACCCTTCAGCGAATTTTCAAAGCTGATGAATGAAAAGAAGATCGCCGAGGTCGAGGTGGGCGAGAAGGTCATTCGCGCAACCTTGAAGGAGCCGCTCCCCGACGGCCGTAAGCAATTGGTCACAGTGCGGGTCGATCCGACGATCGCGCGAGAGCTGGAAAAGGAAGGAGTGAAGGTTTCCGGCGTCATGGAGAACAGCTGGATCGTCACCCTGCTTTCCTGGATCGTGCCAACCGCCCTGTTCTTCTTCGTTTGGAGCCTGCTGTCGCGTCGCGCTGGCCAGGGGCTCGGCTCGCTGATGTCGGTGGGGCAGAGCAAGGCGAGGGTTTTCGTCGAGACGGACGTGAAGACCGGGCTTCGAAGATGTCGCCGGCGTCGACGAAGCCAAGGAAGAACTTCAAGAAATCGTGGCCTTCCTGAAGGACCCGCGACGCACGCCGCCTGGGCGCGCGCATCCCCAAGGGCATTCTGCTCGTCGGGCCGCCCGGCACCGGCAAGACGCTACTCGCCCGCGCGGTCGCGGGAGAAGCCGGCGTGCCCTTCTATTCCATCAACGGTTCCGAATTCGTCGAAATGTTCGTCGGCGTGGGCGCCGCGCGCGTGAGAGACCTTTTCCAGCAGGCGCGCGCCAATTCGCCCTGCATCATCTTCATCGACGAGCTCGATGCTCTGGGGCGCGCGCGGGGCATATCGGGCTTGAGCGGCGGCCATGACGAGAAGGAGCAGACGCTCAATCAGCTGTTGAGCGAGCTCGACGGCTTCGACCCGACGATCGGCGTCGTGCTGCTCGCCGCGACGAACCGCCCCGAAGTGCTCGACCCCGCGCTGCTGCGCGCGGGGCGGTTCGACCGGCAAATCTCGGTCGATCGTCCCGACAAGAACGGGCGGAGAGAAATCCTCGAGGTGCACCTCAAGAAGATCAAGCTCGGGGCTGACATCGATCCCGCGCAGATCGCGGCGCTGACCCCCGGCTTCACTGGCGCCGATCTCGCCAATATCGTCAACGAAGCCGCCGTGCTGGCGACCCGCCGCCAAGCCGCTTCCGTGACGCTCGAGGACTTCACCGCCGCGATCGAACGCAGCATCGCCGGGCCGGAAAAGCGCAAGCGCCTGATCAATCCTCATGAGCGGGAGATCGTGGCCTATCACGAGATGGGGCACGCGATCGTCGCCATGGTTCTCCCGGGCGCCGATCCAATCAAGAAGGTGTCGATCATTCCGAGAGGAATGGGCGCGCTGGGGTACACGATGCAAATGCCGGCGGAGGACCGCTATCTCATGAGCCGCACGGAATTGCTAAATCGCATGACCGTGCTCCTCGGCGGGAGGGCCGCAGAGATGGCGGTTTTCCGCGAGGCGACCACGGGCGCCGCGGACGACTTGCAAAGAGCGACGGAATTGGCGCGCGCCATGGCGACGCGCTACGGGATGGAGACGGAGATCGGACAGGCGTCCTACATCACCGATCGGCCGCGCTACCTCGATCTGGCGGGACTGGGCCCGCAACCTTCCGAGATGAGCGAGGAGACAAGCGCCAAGATCGACGTTACGATCCGCAATCTCATCGACGACGCCTTTCGGCGCGCGATCGACATTCTGCAAATCTGCGCAAGCGAGCACAAAGCCGCCGCCGTTCTCCTCCTCGACAAAGAGACCTTTGGCGAAGCCGATCTCGAGCCGATCCGCGCCGCGGTGACGACACGGATCAGAGAAGCTGAAGAAGCGAGGAGGCGCGAGGATCACGCCGATCCCAGCTTGCACAACTCCGGAGAGGGAGAGAGCTTTGAGAGGCTGAAAGAGCTTTCGAAGCGCGCCCTCTCCAGCATCGCGAATTGGCGCGGCTTCCGCTCCGCGAAGCCCTGATCGAAGAACGGATGCCGCGATCACGAAAGACTTGCGCGACGGAAAAAGCTGTCCGTCACGCAACTCGCATCGGTCGGTTCCCTCAGCCAGCCTTCGGCGGTGCCCCGGTCTTGATCTCGATGGTCTTGGCGCTCTTGGCGGCTTCCACGGGCTTCTTCACGGTCACGTGAAGCACGCCCTTGTCGAGATGGGCGGAGATCGCTCCATCCCCGGGGCTGAAAGGCAGGCTCATCGAGCGGTAGAACGAGCCGAAGCTGCGCTCCTCCACATGCCAGTCCTTTTCGTCCCTTTTCTCCTCATGCTTCTTCTCGCCGGAGATCACCAACCGATTTCCGTCGACGCTCACCTTGATGTCTTTCTCCTCGACGCCGGGAAGCTCCGCGCTCACCTCGATGGAGCCGTCGGTTTCGGCGACGTTGATTGCGGGAGCCCCCGCCCCGACATTCACGGTGGGTAGGTTCTGACCGAAATTGCGGACCATGTCCTCCATCTCGCGCCGGAGGGTTTTGAAAGGATCCGGCGTGAGATCCGGACCGCTCCATAAGCTTGGCACTTTCATCGTCGCGTCTCCTCTGCTGAAGTGAAAATGAACTATCCTAGAGATAGTCGCCCTGCCGGATTAGGTAACGGGTCGGTTTGTCACATCGGTGACGCGCCACCCGCGCGTCACCTTTCTCGCGCGGCCGCGGCGTTGGCTGAGCGCACGGCTCGCCCTTCGTCTCCCGTGTTCGCCAGCACCTTGTTCGCGACCTCGCTCCACAACCGGCATAAATGCGGCGTATCCGCCTTGTGCGTGTGTTTCGGCGCGTCTTCGGGCGACCAAGGCAAGTCAGGCGACCTCCCGCTCGGACGTACCCTTGAGCAAAGGCTCCAAGTCGGTATGCGTCGTTGAAAAGCGGCTTGCGCGAAAGCTTGGCGACCAATGCCCGCGTGCTAACCCCGCCTTCGCCTTCAGATGCGCGAGGAAATCTTCCGCTTGAGGAAGCTCTTCCCAAACGGCGGGGAGGAACAGCGCCTGTCGATCCGCATCCTCGATCAAGAGCCCGTCCCGTTGCGGTCGTAGCTTGGACAGGAGATCGGCCTCATTTTCGAAGCGCATCGGCTCCAAGGGCGACAACAGCGTCACCGTCAGCGACACCTCGGGCCACTCCGAGCGCTCCAGCGGTTTGAAACGAGGGTCGCGAAAGGCCGACCGAACAGCGTTGGCCCGGATGTCCTCGATGAGCAGGCGTCTGGCCGTCACCGAACCGCAACAGCCGCGCAGCTTTCCGGCTTTGTGCAGCGTCACGAAACTCGCACCCGGCCGGCCCAATGCGGGCGGCAGCTTTGGCGCGGTGGCTTGATCGCCGCAGATGGCGCGACGAGCGACGTCGTTCAGCGCGGCGCCATGACGCGTCGCGACGTCGTCGTCAGGCGCGATCACGTCGTTCTGCTCCCAAAAAGCCCAGGCACCGTAGCCGACGACTCGATGGCGGGAGCCGGCCGTGTCGCCTGAATTGCGCAGGTCAAGCGTCTGCACGCGCAAGCCTCGCCGCCTCGCCGCGGTCAGCAGCCCCTTCACCGGCGCAACGCCGCAAGCCTGCTCGGAACTGAGCACGCCAGCGTCGAGCCGTTCGATCGCCGCACAAGTCCTCAGATCAAGTGTGCGGCAAGCTTGGTAGTCGAGATAATGGGAAAGGTCGGAGGAGACGACGATGAGCGTTTCGGGGCCGCCCCACAGCACCTCCAAAACATCGGCCGCCTGTTCGGCGCCGACGGCGCCGCAGATGATGGGGACAAGCGTGAAATCTCCGAGCACGACCTGGAGAAACGGCAATTGCGTCTCCAGGCAATGCTCTCCCGCATGCGCCTCGTCCAAAAGTCCAAACTGCGGTAGTGCCCGCGCTCGGTCCAGCCACTGCCGATCGACCGGCACAAGGCCGAGCGGAGTTTCGTACACGCTAGCCGAGGTCGCCGCCATGCCCGTGAAGGCGACGCGATGCGAAGGCCCGAGCAGCACGACGCGCGAAATCTTGCCGCAGGCTTTGGCCAGGAGCCGGTAGGCGGCGGCGGCGACCTTTCCCGAATAGGTGTAACCGGCGTGTGGCGCGATCAACGCCTTGGGGGGGGCGGCGCCGTTGTGGAGAGCGCTTCGCCGGAGAACGGTCCCGTCCGCGCTGCGATTGAATCGGCGAGCAGTCCGTTGACGGTAAATCGCAGTTCGGTCGCCTCTGCGGGATAGAAGGTTCCAGCCACGGCCGCCGGTCTCGCCGCGCTCGCCGGATGCGCCTCAATCATCGCCGGCGCCTTTCATTCGGCATTAAGCGTCTCCATCTACTCGTCATGAACGGACCAAACCTTATCGACCGCGCTCACGCGCAGACGCCGACGGCCCGCTATTGGCATTTGCTCGACGACGGTCGTATTCAATGTGATCTCTGTCCGCGTTTTTGCAAGCTGCGGGACGGGCAGCGCGGGCTTTGCTTCGTGCGCGCGCGTCAGGGCGACGCAATGGCGCTGACCACCTACGGCCGCTCGTCAGGCTTTTGCGTGGACCCCATCGAGAAGAAGCCGCTCAATCATTTTCTGCCAGGCACGCCGATCCTGTCTTTCGGCACCGCAGGCTGCAATCTCACCTGCAAGTTCTGCCAGAACTGGGACATATCGAAAGCGACGGAACTCGATCGGCTTCAGGATCAGGCCTCGCCAGCAGATATTGCGCGCGCGGCAAAAGAGATTGGCGCGCGTTCGGTCGCCTTCACCTACAACGACCCCGTGATCTTTCTCGAATATGCCGTCGACGTCGCCAACGCGTGCCGGGAGGCAGGCGTCAAGACCGTGGCCGTCACGGCCGGCTACATCACGCCCGCCGCGCGCAAGGAATTCTTCGGCGCGATGGACGCGACGAACATCGACCTCAAGGGCTTCGCCGAGGAGTTTTACAGGACGCTGTGCACAGCGGAACTCCGCGCGGTGCTCGACACGCTCGAATATGTGAAGCACGAAACCTCGTGCTGGCTCGAGATCACGACGCTCTTGATCCCCGGCAAGAACGATTTTCCCGCCGAGCTCGAGGCGCTGACCAAATGGGTCAGCGAGCGACTTGGGCCGATACGCCGCTGCATTTTTCCGCCTTTCATCCCGACTGGCGAATGCGCGACACGCAACGAACGCCAAAGGCCACGCTGGGCCTTGCGCGCCGGATCGCCCTGGAGAACGGCTTACGTTACGTTTACACCGGCAACGTCCATGACGAGGCCGCACAGAGCACCTACTGCCACGGCTGCGGAAGCCGGCTCATCGGTCGGGACGGTTATGACCTGACCGGCTGGACGTTGACGGCGGATGGCCGCTGCGCCGAATGCGGCGAGTTCGTGCGGGGGCGTCTTCGAGGAGCGTCCGGGCGACTGGGGATCGCGGCGCGCGCCCTTGCGCCTCGCGAGCCGTAAGCCGGCCGACGCCCGTCATCCTATCTCGCTCTGACGCGCTCGCCGCTTCGATCAATGTGTGCGGCGGAATATGTCGCGCTTGCGCCCCGCTTTCGCAGTCGCGGCGCCGGCCAACGAGAGCCCGTCCTTTTTCTCAGCGACTGCTTGCTGTTGCGGCGCGAAAAGCGGGAGCCTCGACTGAGCCTGAGAAAGCGGAAGCAAGAGCGAGCTTTGGCTCGACGCGTCGAAAGCCCTGCGCTATCGTGGTTTCCCTGTCGCCACTGACGGGAAGGTGGCGGCCTTCCTTGCGCCGTCGGTCTCAACTCACCACCAAGAGTGACGCCCCCATGCAGCATAAAATCTACGAAATCCCCGAGGACTGGGCGACCCAAGCGCTTGTCAGTGCCGAACGCTATCAGAGACTTTATGACTTTTCTTACAGGGACCCCGAGGGTTTTTGGAGCGAGCAAGGCCGCCGCATCTCCTGGATCGCGCCTTACACGATTATCAAAAATACGCGCTTCGATCCCCACAACGTCTCGATCAAATGGTTTGAGGACGGCACCACCAATATCGCGATGAACTGCATCGATCGGCACCTCCGGCGCACGCGGCGATCAGGTGGCGATCATCTGGGAGGGCGACGACCCGCCGCAGTCGCGGCACATGACTTATCGCGAGCTGCACCACGAGGTCTGCCGCTTCGCCAATGTGCAAGAAGCTCGGCGTGAAGAAGGGCGACCGGGTGACGATCTACCTGCCGATGATCCCCGAGGCCGCGTTGCGATGCTGGCCTGCGCCCGGATGGGCGCGATCCATTCGGTCGTGTTCGGCGGGTTTTCGCCCGAAGCCTGGCGGGACGCATCCAGGATCGCGGCGAAGGTGGTCATCACCGCGGAGAGGGCGTCGCGGCGGCAAGCGCATGCCGCTGAAGGACAATGCCGATGAGGCGCTGACCGAATGCCCCGACGTCAAGCACGTTCATCGTGGTGAAGCGCACCGGCGGCGCGTCGCCATGCAGCCGGGCGCGACTTCTGGCTACGAAGAGGAGCGCGAGACCGTCGCGCCCGACTGCCCAGCCGAGATGGGCGCCGAAGATCCGCTGTTCATCCTCTACACGTCGGGCTCCACCGGCAAGCCCAAGGGCGTCCTGCACACGACCGGCGGCTATCTGGTCTACGCGTCACTCACGCATGAGTATCTTCGACTACCACGACGGCGACGTTTATTGGTGCACGGCCGACGTCGGCTGGGTGACGGGCCACAGCTATATCGTCTACGGCCCGCTCGCGAACGGCGCGACCACGCTGATGTTCGAGGGCGTGCCGAACTACCCGACCGTCTCGCGCTTCTGGGAGGTCGTCGACAAGCATGCGGTCAACATTTTCTACACCGCGCCGACCGCGATCCGCGCCCTGATGCGCGGCGGCGAGGAGCCGGTGAAGAAGACCAGCCGCAAATCGTTGCGCATCCTCGGCTCGGTGGGCGAGCCGATCAATCCGGAAGCCTGGGAGTGGTATCACCGGGTGGTCGGCGACGAGCCGCTGCCCGATCGTCGACACCTGGTGGCAGACCGAGACCGGCGGCATCCTGATCTCGCCGCTGCCGGGCGCGATCGCGCTGAAGCCCGGCTCGGCGACGAAGCCCTTCTTCGGCGTCGTTGCCTGAGATCGTCGGCCCGACGGGCGAGGTGCTGGAAGGCGCCTGCGAAGGCAATCTGGTGATCGCGGATTCCTGGCCGGGGCAGGTGCGCACGCTTTGGGGCGACCATGAGCGCTTCGCGCAGACCTACTTCAACGCCTATCCCGGCAAATATTTCACCGGCGACGGCGCGCGCCGGGACGAGGACGGATATTACTGGATCACCGGCCGCGTCGATGACGTGATCAACGTCTCCGGCCATCGCCTGGGCACGGCCGAGATCGAAAGCGCGTTGGTCGCGCATGCGCTGGTGTCTGAAGCGGCGGTCGTCGGCTATCCCGCATGATCTCAAGGGCCAGGGCATCTACGCCTATGTCACGCTGATGAAGGGCGATCGAACCGCACGATGCGCTGCGCAAGGAGCTCGTGGCCTGGGTGCGGCGCGAGATCGGGCCGATCGCCTCGCCCGACGCCTCCAGTTCGCGCCCGGCCTGCCAAGACGCGCTCGGGCAAGATCATGCGGCGGATTCTTGCGCAAGATCGCGGAAGGGGAGTTCGGAACGCTGGGGGACACCTCGACGCTCGCGGACCCGGCGGTGGTCGGCGAGCTGATCAAGCATCGGGCGGAAGTTGAAGGCGCCATTCGGGGCCTGAGGCCGCAAGGATCAGCTCGCCGCGCGCACGTCGAAAACGACCGTCCCGCGGATAGCTGCAAAGCCCCCAAAGAACCCTTCTGCTGGACTGATTGTCGTCCATCTTGCCAGTCCTCGCGAAGATGTTTAGGCAACGTGCGCCTGCCGTTGTGACAGGCGGGAATTGGGCTGCCGAAGCGCTGGCGTCTTTCCCGAAATCCGAAATGCGAAGCGCTCCGCACGACAAGGCCTGGATGACGACGATCACTCGCCGTAAGCTGCTCGCGGCGCTCGCTGGCTTAACGGCGCCCGAGGTGGCGACGGGATTTGCTCTGGCGGCAGGGACAAATCCGACCATTCCAGCTTCCGAGAGCGCAAAGGGGCCGCGCTTCTCCTATCAAGAGGTCGTCGAGCGCGCGAAGCGCCTCGCCGAGCAACCCTTCCAGGAGACGACGAGCTGGGCGTCTGCCGCCGGCCTTCGACAAGCTCGATTATGACGCCTGGCGCGAAATCCGCTTCCGGCCGGAACAGGCGATGCTCGGCTCGGCTGGGCGGGCCGTTCCGCCTCGAGACCTTCCACTTGGGGTTTCTCTACCGGCGGCCGGTGACGATCAATCTCATTCGTGACGGGCATCGCCGCGCCGATCCCCTATTCGACGACGCTCTTCGATTACGGACGCGTCAAGCCGGAGGAGTTGCTGCCGGTCAATTTCGGGTTCGCCGGTTTCCGGCTGCATTATCCGCTGAACGACCCGCATGTGAGCGACGAGGTGATCTCGTTCCTCGGCGCGAGCTATTTTCGCTTTCTGGGGCGCGAGCAAAAATATGGGCTCTCCGCTCGGGCCCTCTGTGTCGAAGCTGGAACGGAGCACGAAAGCTTTCCCTTTTTCCGCGAGTTCTGGATCGAGACCCCCGGGGTCAGGGCGAGCCGCGCGACGATCTATGGTCTCCTCGACGACAAGGCCACGACCGGCGCCTTCCGTTTCGATTTGACGCCGGGCCAGGACAGCGAATGTGGAGGTTCAGGCCACGCTGTTTCCGCGCCAAGCCGGCGTGAAATTTGGACTTGCGCCACTCACCTCCATGTTCCTCGCCGGGGAAAACGATCGCCGCGTCAGCCCGGGCTTTCGCGCCGAGCTGCATGATTCCGACGGCCTGCTGATGCGCACCGGCGCAGACGAATGGCTCTGGCGCCCGCTCGCCAATCCGCCCTTTGCGCGGACGACCTCTTTTCTCGACTCCTATGTCAGGGGTTTCGGCCTCATGCAGCGGGACCGCACCTTCGAGTCCCTACCAGGACCTCGACCTCAGCTATGAGTTGCGGCCAAGTTATTTCGTCGAGCCCACCGGTCAGTGGGGCCCGGGACGGGTCGAGCTCATCGAGCTTGCGACCGCCGACGAAACCAACGACAACGTCGTCGCCAGCTGGACGCCGGCCACACCGCCCGCGCCGCTCCTGCCGTATTCTTGCGCCTATAAGATAACGGCCTGTCTCGACGAGCCGCGGCTCTCCCCGAACGGACGCGTCGTCAACACCTTCATCGCTCCCGCGAAGGCCCTGGGCTCCTCAGAGACGACCGTCGTCAATTCAAAGCGCTTTCTCGTTGACTTCGCGGGGGAGATCTCGGCTACTACGTTGCTGACCCCAGCGAGGTCGAGGTCGTGGCCACCACGACGAGCGGGCAGATCCTGCGCAAGGCCATCGCGGCAAACCCCCATATCGAAGGCGTGCGCGCGATGTTCGACGTCTCGGTGAAATCGGGCGAGACCGCGGACCTGCGGCTGTATCTGCGCGCCGGCAGCCGCACCTTGACCGAAACCTGGACATATCCCTGGACTTCGCCTTAGTGCGCGGCTGAGCTCATGCCGAAGCGCGCTCTACGAGTGCGGGCGTCAGGCTGCAGCCTTGCGCGACAACAGCCGTTCAGCTGTCCCCGCCGCTGTCGCAGCTGCGGCTTCGCGTTCTTCCGCGGTCGCGCGCCAATGAAGAATCTCAAGACGGCCGTCGTCATGCTCGGCAACCGCTGTGCAGCTCTCAACGAAGTCGCCGGTGTTGATATAGAGAATGTCTCCAATGCTCTTGATCGCCGCATGGTGAATGTGGCCGCACACCACGCCATCGAATTCGCGCCGACGCGCCTCTGACGCGAGGGTCTGCTCGAAGTCCCCGATGAAATTCACCGCGTCTTTCACCTTCAGCTTCGCCCAGGCTGAGAAGGACCAATAACCCCATCCAAAGCTGTGTCGCAGCCGATTGAAATGCGTGTTCAGCTGAATTGCCGCCTCGTAGGCCCAGTCTCCGAGGAAGGCCAGCCATTTCGCATGGCGCACGACGATGTCGAACTGGTCGCCGTGGATGATCAACAGGCGCTTGCCATCCGCGGTGACGTGCTCGGCTTCAGGAACGACCTCGACGCCGCCAAAGGTCAGTCCCGTGTAGTCCCGAGCGAATTCGTCGTGGTTGCCGGGCGTGTAGACGACCTTCGTTCCCTTGCGCGCCTTGCGCAGCAGCTTCTGAACCAGGTCGTTATGCGCCTGGGGCCAGTACCAGCCGCCTTTCAGACGCCAGCCGTCGACGATGTCGCCCACGAGGTAGATCGTGTCAGCATCGTTATGACGCAGAAAGTCCAGCAGCAGATCGGCCTGCAGCCCGCGGGTTCCGAGGTGCAGATCCGAGAGAAAGAGAGTGCGATATCGATTGGCCGGGATGTCTTCCATGATCCGATCCACGCCCGAATGCGCGAGTTGCCGCTAGGGCTATGCGTCTTAACCGTTCGTTAGGATGAATTAGATTTCGCGTTGCGAATTCATGACACAGGCCAGAATTGTCGTGGAAAGGAGCCCGCCAGAGGCGAGCTCCTCGCTGACGCTAAAAGCGCCCAACCTCGATAAGCCGTTGGGAATGCGCGGCTTGGAAGGCGATCTGATGCATGTCCCGGAAAAGCGCAGAGCGGTTTTCCGATGAGGATATGCTCTAGCATTTTCGATTTGGAGCTCAGTCCTTATCGCGCTCTAGAGCGGGATGAGATTTAGCAGAATCGATTAGGGATTTCCCGAATTGGCCGGGATCTGATTTAAACTGGCTGCCGGAAACGGAGGCCGGGACGAATGGCGCACCCCCTTTCCAATGATCTTCGCGAGCGGGCGATGGCCCGCGTCGCCGCAGGCTGGTCGATCCGTCAGATCGCAACGGCTCTCTCGATCAGTCCCTCATGCGTATCGAAGTGGTCGCAGCGGCTGCGGGCGACCGGGAGTGTCGCGCCCGGCAAGATGGGCGGCCACAAGCCGCGGGTCCTCTCGGGGGCCAACGCCGAGTGGCTACGGGAGCGCATGCGCGAGCGCCCTTTCACGCTGCGCGGGCTCGTCGCTGAACTCGCCGAGCGCGGCGTTTGCGTCGATTATCGCTCGGTGTGGGCCTTCGTCCATGACGAGGGGCTGAGCTTCAAAAAAAACCGTGTTCGCCAGCGAGCAGGCGCGCGCTGACGTCGCGCGGCGGCGGCGGCGATGGAAAGCCTATCAGGGCCGCATTGACGCGCGGCGGCTGGTGTTCCTCGACGAAACCTGGATCAAGACCAACATGGCGCCCTTGCGCGGCTGGGCCCCGCGAGGGCGTCGGCTGAAGGCCTTCGTCCCCTTTGGCCATTGGAAGACGCTGACCTTCGTCGCCGCCTTACGGCATGACGGCATCGTTGCGCCTTTCGTGCTCGACGGGCCGATCAACGGCGTCGCCTTCCAGAGATATGTCGCCGAACTGCTGGCGCCCGCCTTGTCGCCGGGCGACGTCGTGATCCTCGACAATCTCGGCAGTCACAAGGGAAAAGCGGTGCGTGACGCCATCCGCGCCGTCGGCGCCAGGCTCGTCTTCCTGCCGCCCTACAGTCCCGATCTCAACCCGATCGAGCAGCTCTTCGCCAAGCTGAAGCACTTTATGCGCAAGGCTGGCGAGCGCTCCGTCGAAACCACCTGGAGACGCGCAGGAGCCTTGCTCGACAGGTTCAAACCCGAGGAATGCGCCAGATACATCGCCAACTCAGGATACGCTTCCGCCTAAACACATCCCGCTCTAGGCGGCTTTTCGCACCGCTTCCACGGGGCGAAGCGCCGGCTTGGCGGACGCATCCAGTCGTCGAACGGGATGCGCATTCTTCTTCAGCCTTCGCTTGAGGCAAGACCAAAGCTCGGCCATCTCGCGCGCAGCGACGCCGCGCGGGTTGCATTCGACGACCGCGAGCCCCGACCGCGCCGCCTCCTGATAGTCGACGCGGGCCGAGACGAGCGGAGAGAGCAGCGCCCCCATCGCTTGCAGAACCTTGGCGCCTTGTTCCACGCGCTGGCCCTGCTGCGCGGGCGGACATTGATTGAGCAGGAAGGCGTGGTCCTTGCCTCATGGCCTTGATCCGCGCCCGCGTGTGCCTCGCTCGCCCAGAGGTCGAACGCGTTCGGGCGCGCCGGGATGATGCAGAGATCGGCGGCGCGAACCGCAGCGTCGAGCTCGGGGCCAAGTCCGCCCGGCGCGTCGATCACCACGAGCGTCACGCCTCTTTCCTTCAACGTCTGGAGTTTGCCCGCAAGCTTTGCGGCGGTGAGGCTCTCGACCGCCACGTCGCTCTTTCCACGTATCTTCGACCAGGAGGCCGCAGACTGAGATCCATCGAGATCGAGGACGACAACTTGCTCTCCCGCAAGCGAAGCCGCGACGGGCGACATGGTGGTGGCGAGAGTGCTTTTTCCGGCGCCGCCTTTTTGAGTGACGAATGCGATGCTGCGCATGAGAAATCGATCCATGGTGAGAAGGGTTGGCATCTACGCCGTAGCGAACGCGACGCTTTGGAGAACCCGAGCGGCAAGGCGAAGCTCATTTCGAAAAAAGAATTGTCCCGTCGTTCACCAAATGGAAATAATTGCGGCAGGGTTAATTCTTCGTTAACTCCTATTTGTAAACATGCGTGAGGCTTTCGTCGGCGCGCTCGCCGTTGCGCTCTAACGCAGCCTCTGCGATGAATGGCGCAAGCGATATCGCGCGAGAAGCCGGCGCTTTTTTTCGCGAGCCGCACTGACACGCGGGTCAAAACGAGAGCAGCGCCCGCCGGGCCCTTCGATCATGAGCGACCTTTTTAAAGCGGCGGGCCTCGACGAAGACGGCGCCACGCCCGCTCGCGGACCGGATGCGGCCCCGTGCGCCTTGCAGAGGTCGTCGGACAGGACCGGATCTGCTTGGCCCCGATGGCGCGCTGACCCGGCTGCTCCACGGCGGCGTACGCTTGGCTCGATGATTTTCTGGGGGCCTCCCGGCTCCGGCAAGACGACGGTGGCGCGGCTGCTCGCTGGGGAGACCACCCTCCGCCTTCGTGCAGGCCTCTGCGATCTTCTCGGGCGTCGCGGAGCTCAAGAAGATCTTCGACGCCGCGCGTGCGCGCCGCGCGACGGGGCAGGGCACGCTGCTCTTCATCGACGAAATTTATCGCTTCAACCGCGCGCAGCAGGACAGCTTCCTGCCCGTCGTCGAGGATGGCTCGATCACCCTGATCGGCGCCACGACTGAAAACCCATCCTTCGAGCTCAACGCCGCCTTGCTGTCGCGCGCGCGCGTGCTGATTTTCCACCGCTCGACGCGGTGGCGATCGAGCAAACTGTTGGCGAGCGGGAAGGTCGAAGGGAAGCCTCTTCCTCTCGACGCCGACGCGCGCGCGGCGCTTTTCGCCGGCATGGCGGATGGCGATGGACGCGCCGCGCTGACGCTCGCCGAGGAAGTCTGGCGCGCGGCAAAGCCCGGCGAGATCTTCGATCGCGCGGCCCTCGCCGAGATCGTGCAGCGTCGCGCGCCGATCTACGACAAGGCGCAAGAGGGGCATTACAATTTGATCAGCGCGCTGCATAAATGCGTGCGCGGCTCCGATCCCGACGCGGCGCTCTACTATCTTGCGCGCATGCTCGACGCCGGCGAAGACCCGCTGTTCCTCGCGAGGCGCGTTGTGCGCATGGCGGTCGAGGATATTGGCCTCGCCGATCCGCAAGCGCTGGTCGTCGCGAACGCCGCGAAGGACGCCTATGATTTTCTCGGCAGCCCGGAGGGGAGCTCGCGCTCGCCCAAGCCGTGATCTATGCCGGCATGCCGAAATCCCTGCGCCAACTGCCTGCCGAGCAGCTCGCTGGCGAACTCCGGTGTCGCGGTTGGGCCGTCACCGAACCCCCGGCGAGCAACTTGAGCGCGCCGGGCCCGGAGCGATAGGTGGTGCGGGGGCAAGCCAGCGATGTCGCCGTCGCCAGCGGTCCACCGCCGCCAGGGTCGGAGCTGAAGGGCCCGACCTCGGCGTGGCCGGCGGGCCGCCGGCATTCACGCGGCCGGCCCTGTTTGGGAGGGAGACCAATGCCCTCGGCATCCGCCACGACACCGTCATAGAGCAGACGGCGCTAGATAAGCTCGCGGCCAAGTTGGGGTTCCCACCCGACACAGCGCCGCACGTCGTCGAGATACGTAGCCGGGGTTTGGACACCATCGACCAGGGCTAGAGGCTGGACAAGAAATACCTCTGAAGCCCCTCACGAGCTCGTCAAGGCCCGAGGGCCGGCGCGCAGCCGGGCGGCCCCTCAGGCCGGACAACCCTCCTGCACGGGCGACCACCGCGGGGCGCCGGTCGGCGGGCGCGACCACGGGGGCGCCGACGCCCGGGCCAGGAGCGATTTTGCCACCTTGAGCCCTCGAGGGGCTGCTCCCGTCAGAAAGACAGCTTGGCCCTTAGCCCACGCGGCAGCGAACGCCTCGCAGGCCAGGGCCGGGGCTGGATCGCGCCTGTCGGCCAAGGGTACGCCGAGGCTGTGGCGGGTGTGGCCCCCTCTTCTGCCGACTCGAGTCGTCCCACCGAGCCCTGTCTTTGACTTGACCCCCGAACAGATGTTCGGTATAATGGCAACTACACGGTTGTACTTCGGTTGGGCCTCGGGGCCGGCTGGTAGGCCCCTCCTGTTGTCGGCGGCAGGTCAGCTGGTAGGAGGTGCAATGGCGTCACTGCTCGAAGCCTCGGGCGCGTTGCGGTCGGTGCTCTGCAGTTCCGATCCGGGGGACTACCCCGGATCGGACTGTGCGGTACTGGCCGAGGAGCTCGCCCGGACCGAGAAGGCCTGTGCGGCCTGGAGGGCAAGGGCAGCAGCCAGGGCAGTCACCTGCGGCGCCCACCGCGGCCGGGGTTTTGGCGACGGCGCCGAATGGCTGGCGCGCCAAGTAGGCAGCACGTTGTCCGAAGCCCGTGGCGAGCTTTGCGCGGCAAGGGCGCTCGAGGCGGTGCCCGCTGCGCTGGCCGCGGCCTCTGCGGGCGAGCTTTCCTTGGCGCAGGCATCAGAAGTGGCAAAGGCCGAAGCGGCCCTGGCCGGCTCTGGTGCCGGGCTGGTCGAGGCTGCAAGGGGCGCCTCGCTCGGCTCGCTGCGCGAGCAAGCCCGCAAGGTCGTGCTCTCCGCCACCGGCGTCGAGGCCCTCCACGAGCGCCAGCAACGCTCCCGTTCGCTGCGCTTCTGGTCCGACGGCCAGGGCATGGTGTGCTTTTCTGGCCAGCTGCCCCCGGTCGTAGGGGTCGGGCTCCGCAACCGTGTCGAGGCCGAAGCGGCCCGGCAGCGGCGGGCGGCCGGGGGCGCAGGGAGGGCCGAGGGCCTTGCCGCCCACGCCGCCGACGCGCTCGCCGGGCTCCTCTCCGGCCCGCCCGTGCCGCTCAGGGCAGAGGTCGTCTACGTCGTGTCTGCCGAGGCTGCGATCAGGGGCCACGTAGAGGATGGCGATATCTGCCACCTCATAAGCGGTGGCCCGGTGCCCGTGCCCCATGCCAACGCTGAAGCCGCCCGCGGGGCGTTCTTGAAGGTCCTCGAGCTGAAGGGCCTGGACATAGGCCGGGTCGCCCATATCGGCCGGCGTGCCCCAGCAGAGCTGCGCACGGCGCTCGGCCTCGGCCTACGCCGGGCTCTCGGGCCCGGGGGTGAGCATGTACTTCACCCTCTACTTCCTCATGACCGGCCTGCACGGCATCCACGTGCTCATCGGCATGGGGGTGCTCACCTGGGTGGCGGCCCGGGCCGATCCGCGGCGACTTCAGTCGCGCCTATTCCACCCCGGTCGAGCTCGGCGGCCTCTACTGGCACCTCGTCGACCTGATTCTGGATATTCCTCTTCCCGCTGTTCTATCTGCTGTGACGGAGGCGCCCGTGGCAGGTGAAAACCACGCCCACAAGGAGTTCGGGCCGGCCCAGTACGTGCTCGTCTGGGTGGCGCTGCTCGTCCTCACCGCGGTGACCGTCGCGGTCTGGAAGACGCACATGTCGCTCGGCGCGCGCGTCACCGTGGCGCTCACGGTCGCCACCGTCAAGGCCGGGCTGGTGGCGATGTTCTTCATGCATCTGTGGGAGCACGGCGGGGTGAACCGGCTCGTGATCGTGACCTCGCTCATGTTCGTCGTGCTCCTCATCGGGCTCGTGCTCGCCGACAACGCCACCCGCTTCCAGTACGCGAACCCGCCGTACTCGGAGTCGTGGTCGGAGGTCCCCTACGAGGACGCGGCGCCACCCATGCAGGCGCAGCCGCCCCCGGTGACGGCGGCCCCCGAGGCGGGCGGCCACTAGTCTCGGCCCCGCGCGGACCTCAGGTGGGGCCGAGGACATCCGCGGCCAGCCGGTCATAGACGGCGAGGTCCGCCGGCGAGAAGCAGCACAGGACGACGCGCTCGATTCTCGGGGTATCGCGCCAGGCCGTCGCGCACCTCTCGGAGCGCGATGCGGGCCGCGCGCTCGAGCGGGAAGCCGTAGGCACCGGTGGAGATGGACGGGAAGGCGACGCTCCGCGCGCCGGCGCCGGCGGCGAGCTCGAGAGCGCGGCGGTAGCAGCGGGCGAGCGTCGCATCCTCTCCGTCGTCTCCGCCGTGCCAGACCGGCCCGACGGCGTGAACGACCCAACGCGCCGGTAGGCGGTGGCCTCGGGTGAGCTTGGCCTCGCCCGGCGCGCAGCCGCCCTGGGCACGGCACTCGTCGAGGAGCCCGGGGCCTGCCGCGCGGTGGATGGCGCCGTCGACTCCCCCGCCGCCGAGGAGCGAGGCGTTGGCGGCGTTCACGACGGCGTCGACCGCGAGCCGGGTGATGTCCCCGAGCAGCGTCTCGACCTGCCCGGATAGGTAGCGCGCCATCGATGCAGATTATGCGTCAGAGGGCCTCCCTTTGGCCAACTGTCCCCGCCAACGGCCCGCGCTCCCGTCGCCAGGAAACCACCTCTGGCGGCTTCCACCGCGGGCAAAGATCGCGCGCGCGAACTGGATCCAGGTCAAGTCAGACCGCAACCGTTGCGCCCGCCCGGGGCCCGGTGCGCCGCCGGCGGACTTTCGCGGCTCGGTCCGCGAATTGCTTTCCCTGACGGCACCTTGAGCGAACGCATCCTCGTCATGGACGCCGACGCGGCACGGCGCACAGACGTGCTCGCCGCGCTGCGCCGGGGCGGCTACGACGTGTCGGACGCGTCCTCCGCCGAGGCCGGGCTGGCGGCGCTCCGGGGCTTCCCCTACGACGGCGTCCTCTGCTCCGCCCGCAGCGCCCGGCTGGAGCGCCCCGGCGCTCGTCTCCCAGGCCCGCGCCGGGGGCTCGGACGCGGCCTTCGTGGTGGGTTGCACCCGGGACACGCTCGACGTGGCCGTCGACGCGCTCCGCGCCGGTGCCGAGTCCTACGTCCTCGAGCCCGCGGACGCGGCGCGGACCGGCGCGGCGCTGGAGCGCGCCCTGGAGAAGCGGCGGCTCCGGGGCGAGGCCCGGGAGCTCCGGGAGCGGGCGCGAGCGAGGCTCGCCTTCGTCGGCAAGGCCCCGGAGGCGGCCGCCGTGGGCGAGGTGGCTCGCCGCGCGGCGCCCACCAAGGCGACGGTGCTGCTCCAGGGGGAGCCGGGGACCGGCCGCTCGCTCGTGGCCGAGATGATCCACGAGGCCTCGCCTCGCCGCGACCGGCCCTTTGTCCGCGTGAACTGCGCGGGTCTCTCGGAGTCGCTGCTCGAGGTGGGGCTCTTCGGCTGCGAGGCCGGCGCCCTGCCCGACGTCCCCCGGCGCCGCGAGGGCATGGTGGAGCGGGCCGACGGGGGTACGCTGCTCCTCCAGGAGGTGGCCGGCCTGACGGCTTCGCTCCAGGTGAAGCTGCTGCGGCTGCTCCAGAACGGGGAGTTCGAGAGGCTCGGCGGCCGAGAGGCGCTCCGGGCCGACGTGCGCGTGGTGGCCTCGACGCGCGCCGATCTCGGCGAGGAGGTCCGCGCCGGCCGGTTCCGCGACGACCTCTACTACCGGCTCACGGTGGTGGCTCTCTCCCTGCCGCCCTTGCGGGCGCGCAAGGCGGACCTCCCGGCCCTGGCGGCGCACTTTCTCGCCGTCCACGGGCGCGCCGCCGGCAAGGCGGTGCGGGGCCTCACGCCCGGCGCCCTCTCGACGCTCTTCGCCTACGATTGGCCCGGCAACGTCGGCGAGCTCGAGGCCGTCATGGCGCGCGCAGCGGGGAGCTGCGGCGGCGAGCAGGCCGGCACCGAGGACCTTCCGCCGGTCCTGCACGGCGCGCGGCCCGAGGAGTCGGCGGTGAGCGCCCTCATCCCGGGCGCGAGCCTGTTCGAGATCGAGCGCGAGGCCATCCTGCGGACCCTGGACTCCGTGCAGGGCTCCACGGTGCGCGCGGCCGAGGTGCTCGGAGTCTCCGTGAGGAAGATCCAGTACCGGCTGAAGGAGTACCGGACCGGTGCGAACGCGGCGCGCTCGCGCCTGCCGGAGGCGGAAGAGGGACCCGGCCGGCGATTGACGGCAGTCAAGCGGGGGCGGCCGATCGGGCCGTAACGCTGGCAGCGCGGCGCACCCCGAGGCGCCGCGGGAGAGGCGGCGATGACGATCGAGAATCCCCAGGTTGGGCCGTAGCCCTCTTCGCGGCAGCGGCCCTCGGCCCGATGCCGTCGGCCGCCAGCGACGCGTCCAAGCCCGCGGCGCAGGCCCCGGCGCACTCGGTGGCCACGGCAGAGGCGCCGGCCGGGTCGCTCGACATCCAGGCCCAGCCACCCCCGTTCACCGAGGGCATCTTCCCGTGCTCCCAGTGCCACGACCGGGGCGTTGACCCCAAGCCCAAGCAGCTCGCCTTCCACGACGAGATCCAGGCCGGCCTGCACCACGGGCCGCCCTCGCGCTGGTGCCTCGACTGCCACGACAACGCCAAGCGGGACTTCCTGCACCTCATCAACGGGGACCTCGTCCCGTTCACCGAGTCCTACCGGGTCTGCGGCCAGTGCCACGGGGACAAGTACCGCGACTGGCGGCTCGGCGTGCACGGCAAGCGCGTCGGGATGTGGAACGGCGCAGAAGACCTATTACCTCTGCGTGAACTGCCACAATCCCCACAACCCGCGCTTCAAGGCGCTGAAGCCGATGCCGCCGCCCGTGCCGCCGCAGGACCAGGGATTCGACGTCGAGCTCCCGCCCCCGCTCGCCGCAGGAGAAGGCGCCATGAGCCCCCGAGAGAAGCTGCCCGTCTTGCAGGAGGTGCCGTCCCCGCCGACGCGGCCGGAGAGTGGTCGCGGCGGCGCTTCCTGCAGGCCGGGGCGGCCACTGCCGCCCTGGCGGCCGCGGCCGGCTGCAAGCCGGCCGCGGTCGTGGAGGAGCTGCGGCGCCGCAACTTCAAGGAGCTGAAGAGCGAAGAGCTCCAGGCGCTGCTCGCGGCGTCTCGAGAAGAGGTACTCGGAGCAGTACGGCAAAGAGCGTCACCGTCGGCGCGGCCGGGCCCGATGCCGGGCGTGAACTTCGGCTACGGGCTCGACCTGTCGCGCTGCATCGGCTGCCGCCGCTGCGTCTACGCCTGCGTGAAGGAGAACAACCAGTCGCGCAAGCACCCCCAGATCCAGTGGATCCGGGTGCTGCAGATGGAGAAGGAGCACGGCGTCGACCTCGCCCACGCCGACGCCCTACTACAACCCGCGAGCTCGTCCCCGAGCCGGGCCACTTCTACATGCCGACGCAGTGCCAGCAGTGCCGCCACCCGCCCTGCACCAAGGTGTGCCCGGTGAAGGCCACCTGGAAGGAGCCGGACGGCATCGTCGTCATCGACTACGACTGGTGCATCGGCTGCCGCTGCTGCACCGCGGCCTGCCCCTACGGCGCCCGCAAGTTCAACTGGGCCGAGCCGGAGCTCCCCGCCGAGGAGATGAACCCCGTCACCCACTACCTCGGCAACCGGCCGCGGCCGAAGGGCGTCGTCGAGAAGTGCACCTTCTGCATCCAGCGCTCCCGCGCCGGCCGCTACCCGGCCTGCGTCGAGATTTGCCCGGTGGGGGCGCGGAAGTTCGGCAACCTCCTCGACCCGGCGAGCGAGATCCGCCAGGTGATGGAGACGCAAGCGCGTCTTCGTCTTCAAGGAGGAGCTCGCGACCGAGCCGCAGTTCTACTACTTCTACGCGACCTAGCGCGGAGCGGGAGAGCGCCATGGGTATCCTCGATTTCCTGAAGGGCGCCGCGCGCCAGGTCGGCACGGGCGGCAGGACCTACAAGGCGTGGGTGGCCCTGCTGCTCGGCATGATGGCCATCGGACTCGTCGGGCTACGCCAAGCAGTGGCGGCTCGGCCTCATCGCCACCAACATGCGCGACCAGGTGACCTGGGCCTTCTACGTCGGCAACTTCACCTTCCTCGTGGGAGTGGCCGCGGCGGCGGTGCTGCTCGTCGTCCCCGCCTACGTCTACCACTGGAAGCCGATGAAGGAGGTGGTGGTGCTCGGCGAGCTGCTCGCCATCAGCGCGCTCACCATGTGCCTCACCTTCATCCTCGTGGACATGGGGCGCCCCGACCGCCTCACCCACATCATCCCCGGCCTGGGCAGCCCGAACTGGCCGAGCTCGCTGCTCTCCTGGGACGCGCTGGTGCTGAACGCCTACCTCGTGGTCAACCTCTCGGTGGCGGTGCACATCCTCTACCGGGCCTACCGCGGGCAGGCCTACGCCAAGTGGTTCGTGGTGCCGGTGGTGCTCCTCAGCGTGCCCATGGCGGTGGGCATCCACACCGTCACCGCCTTCCTCTACAACGGCATGGCGGCCCGCCCCTTCTGGAACGCCTCGATCCTGGCCCCGCGCTTCCTCGCCTCGGCGTTCTGCTCCGGGCCGGCGGTGATGATCATCCTCTTCCAGATCCTGCGGAAGACGACCGGCCTCGAGATCAAGGACGAGGCCATCTGGAAGGTGGCGGAGCTCATGGCCTACGCCATGTTCTTCAACCTCTTCCTGCTCGGGGCCGAGCTCTTCAAGGAGTACTACTCGAAGCACCGAGCACCTGCTCTACACCGAGTACCTGTGGTTCGGGATCGGCGAGCAAGAGGGCGCTCGTGCCCTACGCCTGGTTCTCGCTCGCGGCGAGCGTGGTGGCCTTCGTGCTCTTCCTCGTCCCCAAGACCCGGAAGAACTGGGTCACCCTCAACATCGGCGCCGTTCTCATCTTCGCCGGCGTCTACATCGAGAAGGGGATGGGGCTCGTCATCCCCGGCATGACGCCGGACACGCTCGGCGAGATCTACGAGTACCGGCCCACCGCTGAACGAGTGGATGGTGGCCATCGGGGTCTTCGGGCTGGGCGGGCTCGTCTTCACCGTCCTCGTCAAGACCGCCGTGCCCATCATGCAGGGGACGTTCCGCGCTCCGGGCGCCCCGGCCCCGGCGGAGGGATCGGCATTCGCCGCACACTGATGGACGGGCGGGCCGGATCGGGGTAGAAGGCGCCCGGACCCACGCAAGGGAGAACGACCGATGAAGAAGATCCTCGCTGCCGCTGCCCTCGCCGTGCTCGCTGGCCCCGCCGTCCGTGCCGACGACGCGGCCGCCACCACCTTCCAGGCCAAGTGCGCCGTGTGCCACGGCAAGGACGGGAAGGGCCAGAACCCCATGGGCCAGAAGCTCGGGGTGAAGGACCTCACCGCGACGAAGCTCTCCGCCGCCGAGGTGGAGAAGACCATCGCCGACGGGAAGGGCAAGATGACCGGCTTCAAGGGCAAGCTCTCCGATGCCGAGATCAAGGCGATCGCGGCCTACGTGAAGGGCGGCCTGAAGTAGCGCTGGGACGTGGCGCCGGCCCCGGCCGGCGCCGCCCCCTCATTTCACGGGGAAGAGCGGAGGGGTGGCGAGCCGCGCCGGGACCGGTGCGTCCCCGGTCAGCTCCGGGGCCTGGGCCCGCCGCGGCAGCGTGTCGACGGGCGTCACCTCCGCGATGGCGCCCTCCGAGCCGGCCGCCTCGAGCTCCCGGAATCGGCGCGCCGCCGGGAGCACCCGCGACTCCAGCGACCCCACGAAGCCGTTGTAGGCTTCCACCGAGGCGCCGATGTGCCTGCCGAGCTTCACCACGTGTCCGGCCAGGTCGGCGATGCGCTTGTGCAGCTCCCGACCGAGCTCCGCCACCTCGGTGGCGTTGGCGGCCACCGCCTCCTGCTTCCAGCCGTAGGCCACCGACTTGAGCAGCGCAATGAGCGTGGTCGGGGTGGCGAGCACCACCTTGCGCAGGGCTCCCATCTCGATGAGCTCGTGATCCTCTTCCAGGGCGGCGGCAAAGAAGGACTCGCCGGGGAGGAACAGCACCACGAACTCGGGCGTGGGGCGCAGCTGCTCCCAGTACGCCTTTCGCGAGAGCGCGTAGACGTGCTCGCGCACCTGCCGGGCGTGCTCGGCGAGGTGCGCGGCCCGGGCGGCGTCGTCGGTCGCCTCCACCGCCTCGAGGTAGGCCGAGAGCGGTGCCTTGGCGTCGACCACCACGGTGCGGCCGCCCGGCAACCGCACCACCAGGTCGGGCCGCTGCCGGCCGTCGGCGCCGTCCACCGTCTCCTGCTCGGTGAAGTCGCAGTGCTCCTCCATCCCGGCGAGCTCCACGACCCGCTTGAGCTGCACCTCGCCCCAGCGCCCCCGCACCTGCGGGGCGCGCAGCGCCCGCACGAGGTTCGAGGCCTCCGAGCGGAGCTGCGACTGCGCCTCGGCGAGCGACCGCACCTGCTCGGAGAGCCCGGCGTACGCTCCCTCGCGCCTCCGCTCCATGTCGCCGACCTGCGTCTCGAACTTGGAGAGAACCTGGCGCATGGGCTCCACCATCTCGCGGATGGACTGCTGGCGCCTGTCGAGGTCGCCCCGGGCTCCCTCCTGGTACTTCTCGAGCGCCTGCTGGGCGAGCCGCAGAAACGACGCCCCCGAGGCCTCGAGCGCCTGCGAGGAGAGGGCCTGGAAGGTGTCGGAGAGCCTTTTCTCGGCCTCGCCGAGCAGCGCCCGCTCCTCCTCGAGCGCCCGGCCCTGCGCCTCGAGCCTCGCCTCGAGCGCCGCGCGGACCCCCGTCTCCAGCCGCAGCCGCTCGGCGGTCCCCTGGGCGACCTCCTCGCGGGCGACGAGGGCCGCCTGGAGCTCGCCGATGCGCCTCGCCCGCTCCGAGGCGAGCGCCTCGACGGGAGCTCGCTCGGCCTCCGCCCGGGCGCGCGCCGCCTCGACGGCGGACCGGGACTGGGCGCGGAAGAGCATCCAGGTGCCGAGCGCGCCGAGGGCGGCGCCGAGGAAGAGGATGGCGAGCGTCGAGAAGGTGTCCACGAGAGAGCCCCGGCGCGCCGACGGGCGGCGTCGGCGAAAAACGTACCACCGGCCACCGACATCCGGCCGACCCCCACTCGCAGCGGCTCCCCAAGCTCGCTCGCGCGGGAGCCCCGGTTGGGATCCTCGCGTGGGGGCGGCTCTCGGTCCCGAGCGGGCTTCGGGGAGCGGCCCAGCGGGGTGCGGCGCGCTTGACCCAATGCGTCGAGATCGGTGAGACTCCGGCGTTCCATGTGCGAAGGCGAGCTCGGCGCTCGGACCATCCCCGGGCGGGTCGCCCAGCAGAGAAACCCCCACCTCTCCCGCAGGGATGGAGCACCGGCAGGGGCGCTCCCGGGCTCGGCAGCGTGCCAGCGGGTGTGGGGGAAGGTAGGCGGGAGCCGGAGAGGCTCCTGGCAGTGAGCGGTGGAAGGACCGCAGGGAAGATGACCATGGGTTACCCCGAGAAGCAGGGCCTCTACGACCCGCGCAACGAGCACGACAGCTGCGGCTTCGGCTTCGTGGCGGACATCCAGGGCCGCAAGTCCCACCAAATCGTCGAGCAGTCCCTGCAGGTCCTCTTCAACCTCGAGCACCGCGGCGCTGCCGGCGCCGAGAAGAACACCGGCGACGGAGCCGGGATCCTCCTGCAGCTGCCCGACGCCTTCCTGCGCAAGGAGGCGAGAAAGCTCGCCATCGCGCTTCCCGAGCCCGGGCACTACGGCGTCGCCGTGGTCTTCCTGCCGCAGGACCCGGCGAGCCGCGAGGTCTGCATCCGCAGGCTCGAGGCCGCCGTGGCCGAGGAGGGCCAGGTGGTGCTCGGCTGGAGGGACGTGCCCTTCGACGCGTCCACGCTCGGCAGCACCGCCCGCGGCAGCCAGCCCTTCATCCGGCAACTCTTCGTCGGCAGCGGCCCGGGCATCACCGACACGCAAGCCTTCGAGCGCAAGCTCTACGTCATCCGGCGGATGGCGAAGAAGTCGACCCTTCGCTCCAACCTCCCCGGGCGGCGCGAGTTCTACGTGGCGAGCTGCTCCTGCAAGACCATCGTCTACAAGGGGATGCTGAACGCCGGGCAGCTGCGGGAGTTCTACCCGGACCTCTCGGACCCCGCCATGGCCTCGGCCATCGCCATGGTGCACTCGCGATTCTCCACGAACACCTTCCCGTCCTGGTCGCGCGCCCACCCGTACCGCTACATCTCGCACAACGGCGAGATCAACACGCTGCGCGGCAACATCAACTGGATGCACGCCCGGCAGAGCCAGATGGCGTCGAGGCTCTTCGGCGACGACCTGAAGAAGGTCCTGACGGTGATCGACACCGACGGGTCCGACTCGGCCATGTTCGACAACGTGCTCGAGCTGCTCGTGCTCGCGGGACGGTCGCTGCCGCACGCCATGATGATGATGGTGCCCGAGCCCTGGGCGAAGCACGAGTCGATGAGCGCAGAGAAGAAGGCCTTCTACGAGTACCACTCCTGCCTCATGGAGCCGTGGGACGGCCCGGCCTCCATCGCATTCACCGACGGCGTGGTGGTGGGAGCGACGCTCGACCGCAACGGGCTCCGTCCGGCGCGCTACTACGTCACCAAGGACGGTCTCGTGGTGATGGCCTCCGAGGTCGGGGTGCTCGACATCCCCCCGGACCAGGTCCTGCAGAAGGGCCGGCTCCAGCCGGGGCGCATGTTCCTCGTCGACACCGCCCAGGGACGCATCGTCTCGGACGACGAGCTGAAGCAGAAGGTCGCTGTCGAGCACCCGTACGGCGAGTGGGTGAAGACCTACCTCGTCAAGCTCGAGGACCTGCCGAAGGCGCCGGTGGTCCACGCGCCCGACCACGAGACGGTCCTGCGTCGCCAGGAGACCTTCGGCTACACGGTGGAGGACCTGAAGGTGCTCGTGAACCCCATGGCGACCACGGGGACCGAGCCGCTCGGGTCCATGGGCAACGACACCCCGCTCGCCGTGCTCTCGGAGCGGCCGCAGCTCCTCTACACCTACTTCAAGCAGCTCTTCGCCCAGGTGACGAACCCCCCGGTGGATGCCATCCGCGAGGAGATCATCATGGGGGTGGAGACGGCGGTCGGTCCCGAGGGGAACCTGCTCGAGCCCACGCCCGACTGCTGCCGGCAGCTGGAGCTGCCCACCCCGGTGCTGACGAACGCCGACCTCGAGCGGATCCGGGCGCTCGACGGCGGGCCCTCGAGCCACGGCTTCAAGGCCATCACGCTGCCGGCGCTCTTCCGGGTGAACGACGGGGGGGCGGGACTGCGCAAGGCCATCGAGGACCTGCAGGTGCAGGCGAGCGAGGCCATCGCCGAGGGCAACAACCTGCTCGTCATCTCGGACCGCGGCCACGACGAGCACGACGCGCCCATCCCGGCGCTGCTCGCCGTGTCGGCCGTCCACCACCACCTTCTGCGCGAGGGGACGCGCACGCGGGTCGGCATCGTGCTCGAGAGCGGCGAGCCGCGCGAGGTGCACCACTTCGCGCTCCTCGTCGGCTACGGGGCGAGCGCGGTGAACCCGTACCTGGCATTCGAGACCATCCACGACCAGGTTCGCCACGGACTCATCCCTGGCCCCGGCGAGAAGGCCGAGCAGAGGTACATCAAGGCGGTGAACAAGGGCGTGGTGAAGGTGATCTCCAAGATGGGGATCTCCACCATCCAGAGCTACCACGGCGCCCAGGTGTTCGAGGCGGTGGGCCTGAACCAGGACTTCATCGACGAGTACTTCACCTGGACCGCGAGCCGCATTGGCGGCGTGGGCATCGACGTCGTCGCCCGAGAGGTGAAGGCGCGGCACTACCGCGCCTACCCGCCGCGCGCGGTGCGCCACACCACGCTCGGCACCGGCGGGCAGTACCAGTACCGGGCCGACGGCGAGTACCACCTCTTCAACCCGGAGACGGTGCACCGGCTCCAGCACGCCTGCCGCACCGGCGACTACAAGGCCTACAAGGAGTACGCGGCGCTCGTGAACAACCAGTCGCACAACCTCGGCACGCTGCGCGGGCTCATGGACCTGAAGTCCGCCGGCAAGCCGGTGCCGCTCGCCGAGGTGGAGCCGGTGGAGTCGATCATGCGCCGCTTCAAGACCGGCGCCATGAGCTACGGGTCGATCTCCCAGGAAGCGCACGAGGCTCTCGCCGTCGCCATGAACCGCGTCGGCGGCAAGTCCAACACCGGCGAGGGGGGAGAGGACCGGGCGCGCTACACCCCGCTGCCCAACGGGGACTCCAAGAACAGCGCCATCAAGCAGGTGGCCTCGGGGCGCTTCGGCGTCACGAGCGAGTACCTCGTGAACGCGAAGGAGCTGCAGATCAAGATCGCCCAGGGCGCCAAGCCGGGCGAGGGTGGGCAGCTGCCCGGGCACAAGGTCTATCCCTGGATCGCCAAGGTGCGCCACTCCACGCCTGGCGTGGGCCTCATCTCGCCGCCGCCGCACCACGACATCTACTCCATCGAGGACCTGGCCCAGCTCATCCACGACCTCAAGAACGCCAACCGGCGCGCGCGCATCTCCGTGAAGCTCGTGGCCGAGGTCGGCGTCGGGACCATCGCCGCCGGGGTGGCGAAGGCCCACGCCGACGTGGTCCTCATCTCCGGCTACGACGGGGGAACCGGCGCCTCGCCGCTCACGTCCATCAAGCACGCCGGAATCCCCTGGGAGCTCGGGCTCGCGGAGACGCACCAGGTGCTGCTCATGAACAACCTCCGCTCGCGCATCGCGGTGGAGTGCGACGGGCAGCTGAAGACCGGTCGCGACGTGGCGGTGGCGACGCTGCTCGGGGCGGAGGAGTTCGGCTTCGCCACCGCGCCGCTCGTGGTGCTCGGCTGCATCATGATGCGGGTGTGCCACCTCAACACCTGCCCGGTGGGGGTGGCCACCCAGGACCCGGAGCTCCGCGCCAAGTTCACCGGGGACCCGGCCCACGTCGTGAACTTCATGCGCTTCGTGGCGCAGGAGTTCCGCGAGTACATGGCCGAGCTGGGCTTCCGCACCGTGGACGAGATGGTGGGACACTCCGAGCGGCTGGAGATGCGCCGCGCGGTCGAGCACTGGAAGGCCCACAACCTGGACTTCTCGCGCATCCTCTACCAGCCGACCGTGCCCCGGCAGTGGGGCCGGACCTGCCAGGTCCCGCAGGATCACGGGGTCGAGGATTCGCTCGACGTCACCCGCCTGCTCGACCTGTGCCGCCCGGCCATCGAAGAGGGCAAGCCGGTGAAGGCCACGCTCCCCATTCGCAACGTGAACCGCGTGGTCGGCACCATCACCGGCAGCGAGGTGACGAAGAAGCGGGGCGCCGAAGGGCTTCCCGAGGACACCATCTGGCTGCACTTCCAGGGCTCCGCGGGCCAGAGCTTCGGCGCCTTCGTGCCGCCCGGGATGACGCTCGTGCTCGAGGGCGACGCCAACGACTACATCGGCAAGGGCCTGTCGGGGGGCAAGATCATCGTCTACCCGCCCGAGGCGTCCACGTTCGTCCCCGAGGAGAACATCATCGTCGGCAACGTCGCCTTCTACGGCGCCACCGCCGGCGAGGCCTACATCCGCGGCGTGGCCGGGGAGCGCTTCTGCGTCCGCAATTCCGGAATCCGCGCGGTGGTGGAGGGCGTGGGGGACCACGGCTGCGAGTACATGACCGGCGGCCGCGTGGTGGTTCTCGGCCGCACCGGGCGGAACTTCGCCGCCGGCATGTCGGGCGGGCTCGCCTACGTCCTCGACGAGGGCGGGGACTTCGAGAAGATCCTGAACCGCGAGATGGTGAGCAGCGGAAGGCTCACCGACCCGGCGGAGGTGGCGCTCGTTCGAGGCATGGTCGAGCGCCACGTGAAGTACACCGGGTCGAGGCGCGGCCAGCTGGTCCTCGATGCCTGGCGCGACTTCCTCCCGCGGTTCGTGCGCGTCATCCCCAACGACTACGCGCGCGTCCTCGAGGCCCAGCAGGCGATGCGGGCCAAGGGCCTCTCCCCCGACGAGGCGGAGATGGCGGCGTTCGAGGAGAACGCCCGATCCGCGGCTCGCGCGGGCGGGAACTAGGCGGGGGCGGCACACCATGGGCAAGCCAACGGGATTCATGGAGTACCAGCGCGAGCCGGAGCACGACCGGGCGGCGCTCGAGCGCGTCAAGGACTGGAACGAGTTCCACGACGAGGTCCCCGAGGCGACGCTCCAGACCCAGGGCGCGCGCTGCATGGACTGCGGGCTGCCCTTCTGCCACACGGGAAAGCTCATCGCCGGCATGGCCTCGGGCTGCCCCATCAACAACCTCATCCCCGAGTGGAACGACCTCGTCTACCGTGGGCAGTGGCAGGAAGCGCTCATCCGGCTCCACAAGACCAACAACTTCCCCGAGTTCACCGGCCGCGTCTGCCCGGCGCCCTGCGAGGGCTCCTGCACGGTGGGGCTCAACGGCGACTCGGTGACCATCAAGAGCATCGAGGTCTCCATCATCGACCGGGCCTTCGCGGAGGGCTGGGTCCAGCCCGACCGGCCGCAGACCCGAACCGGGTTCAAGGTGGCGGTGGTGGGAAGCGGGCCGGCGGGGCTCGCCTGCGCCGCCCAGCTGAACCGCGCCGGCCACAGCGTCACCGTCTTCGAGCGGGCCGACCGCATCGGCGGCCTGCTCATGTACGGAATCCCCAACATGAAGCTCGACAAGGGGACGGTGCAACGGCGCGTCAACCTCATGGCCGATTCCGGCGTCCGCTTCATCACCGGGATGGAGGTGGGCCGCCACCTGCCCACGCGGATGCTGCTCAACGACTACGACGCTGCCGTCCTCTGCGTCGGGGCCACCAAGGCGCGCGACCTGCCCATCGAGGGGCGCTCGCTCGAGGGCATCCACCTCGCCATGGACTTCCTCGGCCCCAACACGAAGAGCCTGCTCGACTCCCGGCTCGCCGACGGGCGCTACATCAGCGCGAAGGGCAAGGACGTGGTCGTCATCGGCGGCGGCGACACCGGGACCGACTGCGTCGGCACCTCGATCCGCCACGGCGCGAGGAGCGTCACCCAGTTCGAGATCCTCCCCCGGCCGCCCGACCGCCGCGCCCCGGACAACCCTTGGCCCCAGTGGCCCAAGGTCTACAAGATGGACTACGGCCAGGCCGAGGCGAAGGAGCTGTGGGGGCAGGACCCGCGCGTCTACTGCATCAGCACCAAGCGCTTCGGGGGCAGCCCCGAGGGGCGCGTGAAGGAGCTCCGCACCGCCCAGGTCGAGTGGGTGAAGGGGCCCGACGGTCGCTTCGGCCCACGCGAGATCCCGGGAACCGAGCGGTCCTGGCCGGCCGACCTCGTTCTACTGGCCCTCGGCTTCGTCGGGCCGGAGCGCGACGGGCTCGTCGCCGACCTGGGGGTCAAGGTCGACGACCGAGGCAACGTCTGGACCGACGACGACAAGGCGACGAGCGTGCCCGGAATCTTCGCAGCGGGCGATGCCTCGCGCGGCCAGTCGCTCGTGGTCTGGGCCATCCACGAGGGACGTCGCGCCGCCCGCGGGGTGGACAAGTTCCTCATGCAGGGCGAGAGTTACCTGCCCGGGTAGCGAAATAGCGACCCGCCCGGAACGTAAGGGAGAGAGCCATGGTGCGACTTCTCCTGTTTCTCCTGCTCCTCGTCGTGTGCTGGCCGCTCGCGCTGCTCGCGATCATCGCCTACCCCTTCGTGTGGCTGCTCCTCCTGCCGTTCCGGATCGTGGGCATCGCCGTCGAGGGCGTGCTCGGCTTCCTCCGGGCGATCGTGATGCTGCCGGCCCGCTTGCTCGGCGGCGGGCGGGCCTGACGCGGCGCTACCGCGGAACGGCCGCGGCTCGCGGCGGCCGGGCGAGCAGCGGCAGAAGCGTGGCCACGGCGAGGAGCCCCGCCGTCCACGGGAGCGCCCCGGCGTATCCGCCCTGGTGGTCCTTCACCCAGGCGACGAAGCTCGGGCCGGCGAGCCCGGCCGCGCCCCAGGCGACGAGCACGTAGCCGTAGTTGACGCCGAGGTGACGGGTCCCGAACCAGTCGGCGACGAGCGAGGGCATCACCCCGAAGCCGCCCCCGTAGCACAGGAGCACGATCCCGAAGAGAAGCGCCACCGCCGCGAGCTGGTGGACGTGCCCGACGGCGAGGAACACCGCCACCTGCACGATGTAGATGAGCGCCAGCGCGGTCCGGCGGCCGATGCGGTCGGAGACGCCTCCCCAGGTGAAGCGGCCGAGAGCGTTGGCGAGCGCGATGGTCCCGTAGGTCGCCGCCGCCGCCGCCGGGGTCGCGCCGGTGAGCTCCCGCATGATGGGCACGGCGTTGGAGATGAAGAGGATCCCGGCGAAGACGTTCAGGAAGAGCATGCCCCAGGCCGCCCAGAACTGGGGCGTGCGGACCATCTCCCCGGGGGGGACGTCCGGGGCTGCACCGCCCAGGGCAGCCGGAGGAGGCGACGGCGGGTTGCGCATCAGGGCCGCCCCCGCCGCGCCCAGGACCGCGAGCGCCACGCCGGACGCGGTGAAGGTCGAGAGCACGGCATCGGCCATGCCCGGCGAGGGCGCTGCCGGCCGGCCCGCGGCGCGCTCCGAGAGCACCCGCGCCGCCTCGCTGGACGCTGCCGCGAAGGCCGGGAGCGAGCGGAGCAGGTGCGCGTAGAGGAAGGCGCCGAGGCCGAACCCCATCACCACGATTCCGCCGCCCAAGCCGCGGCGGTCGGGAAACCACTTCGTCACCGCGGCCACCGGGGTCACATAGCCGACGCCGAGCCCCAGGCCCCCGAGGACGCCGTAGGTGGCGTAGAGCCACGGCGCCCCGAGGCGGGCCGTGAACAGCCCGGCGAGCACGTTCGCGGATGCCCACAGGAGTGCCCCGGCGAGCGCCACCCGCCGCGGGCCGGCCCGGTCCTGCCAGCGCCCGCCGAGGACCGCCCCCACGCCCAGGAAGAAGATGGCGAGCGAGAAGGCGAGCGTGGCCTCGCCGCTCGACCAGCCGAAGGCGGCCTGCAGCGGCTGGGTGAAGACGCTCCAGGCGTACACCGTTCCGAGGCAGGCCATGAGCAGCGCCCCGCCGAGCGCGACGAGCCACCGACCCATGCGCACACGATACCCCGCCGCCGGGGCGACCGTCGCGGTGCACCGGCCGGCTACCCCCCGATCCCCATCATCGGGAGAAGGACCAGCCGGGCGCCGTCCTCGTCCATCCGGTGTCGCGGAGCCTTGAGGCGGAGGGCGTCGCGGACGAGCGCCTCGACGTCGAGGTCCGAGGCTCCGGCGCGCAGGAGGTCGCGCAGGTTGTGGCGCGTGTCGCCGCCCAGGCAGGCCTGGAAGCCCCCATCGGCGGCGATGCGAGCGCGGTTGCAGGTGTCGCAGAAGTTCTCGGTGATGGCGCCGATGAAGCCCACGTGTCGCGGCGGGTCGCTCCCGTCCTCGCGCATGTAGTGGGCCGGCCCCCAGCCGCGCTTCGCGTCCGGAACGAGGCGTATGCCCTGCTCGGCGAGGAGCTGCTTCACCCGGGCGAGGGGGACGTGGACGCCCTCTCCGAACGGCATGAGCTCGATGAAGCGCGGCGAGGCCCCGCGTTCCCAGGCGTGGCGCGCGAGCCGGCCGAGCTCGTCCTCGTTCACGCCTCCCATCACCACCGTGTTCACCTTGAGGTGCGGGAAGCCCTCGGCCGCGGCCGAGTCGAGCCCGTCGAGGACGTCCGGGAGGAAGGCGCCCCGGCCGCTCAGTCGCCGCAGCCGCTCGGCGTCGAGCGTGTCGAGCGAGACGTTGAGCGAGCCGAGACCCGCCTGGCGAAGTGGCCGGGCCAGTTTGGCGAGCCGATGCCCGTTCGTGGTGAGCGCCACCTCCTCGATGCCGGGGGCAGCGGTGAGATCCCCGACGACGTCCACGAGGTCGCCCCGGAGGGTCGGCTCTCCACCGGTGAGGCGGATGCGCCGGACGCCGAGCCGGCCGAACACGGTGCCGAGCCGGACGATCTCCTCTCGCGTGAGCAGGTGGCGAGGGTTCTCGTAGTCGGCCGGCGAGCAGTACTCGCAACGGAAGTTGCAGCGGTCGGTGAGCGAGAGTCGCAGGTAGGCGATGGTTCGCCCCTGGGCGTCGATGAGCGGGGAAGGCGTGCAGGCCAACCGAGTTCCCTCTCTTCCCCCGTCCGCGCGGGCGAACGAGGCTCTCCTAACCGGGCCGGCTGGCCGGCGCCGAGGGAAGCGCGAGGGGAGCGAGCGACGCTCCCCTCCCGGGTGCAGCCCGCGTTCGCCTAGGGCTTGAGGACGCTCACGTGCGTGTCCCAGTTGCCGAGCGACGTCCGCGTTCCGCCGCAGCTCCCGAACGGAGTCGCCATGTAGTCGGCCAGGCTGCAGGTCTGGCCGATGAACTCCGAGGCGATCCAGATTGAGTCGCCGTCGACGACTGCCGCCCCGAAGTCCCCCCAGCGGGGCCGCGGGGGGTTCGGCGCCGCGTAGGCGTTGTACTCGGTGAACCCGTCCTGCGGGCCGGCGCCCGCCGCGGCGATGCGGACGTGGTGGGCGCCCAGGTTGGCGTCGAGCGGCGCGTAGCCCGCGCTCGGGTAGAAGTCCTTGCCCACGACGGTGAAGGCGATGACGCCGCGGCCCAGCTGGGTGACGCCGAGGGCTGGGTAGGTGAGGTTGTTGTCCTTGAGCGCCAGGTAGCCCTGGTTCGTCACCGTGCTCCGGTGGGGATCCACCGCGAACCAGGCGACGCCGGCGAGATTCTTCCCGCGCACCGTCACGGCGGTGTCGAGCGCGCCCCACACCATGCCGTCCGCGAACATCACCTGCTGCATGCGGCTGTCGTTGGTGTCGAGCTGGCCCTCCACCTCCGTGTGGGCGGGCTCGCTCGTGAAGAGGTACTGCCAGCAGCCAGGACCGTAGGGAGTGGCGGAGGTGGTGTCGTTGATGCACTGCCCGAGGGGGAAGTTCCCGGCCTTCTGGTCGGCGGGTGGCGGGACGGCGTACGTGAGGGTGGGGATTGCCGTGGCGCTGAGGAAGACGTTCGGGATTGGCCAGTCGAGGGAGGCGGTGTTGCTGAGAGTCCAGAGCCAGATTCTGGCTGCTCTGGCCGCTGTCGTAGAAGACGGCGTCCGAGGAGAGGAAGTACTCGACCCCGCCGCGGTGGCCGTTCCCGTCGTCGCCCTCCCAAGCGCAGTGGCCGGTGCGGTCGACAGGCGTCGTGGCGGGCCACACCGTGAAGGCCGGGGCGAGCGCGTTGGTGCCGAGGAGAAGGTAGTTGACCGGGCCGCCCGTCTCGAGCGCGCGCTTCGGCAGGGCGTAGATGTTGGCGTCGCTGAAGTTGCCCGAGAAGAGGCCGAACTCGTTGGTCGTGATGAAGATGCCGTGCGCGTCCGCGCCGATGTGGGGGTAGTCGCCGAAGCACGGGCCCCCGCAGGCGCGGTCTGGCGTCCCGTCGGTGCCGTCGTTCTGGGTGGCGATGTCGTAGTGGAACCAGTCGCCGAGCGGGCTGTCGGTCTTGCTCACGGAGAGGTTGAGGTGGTTCGGGCCCAGGTCGGCGCCCGTGACGGGGTCGACCTCGAACGTCAGCGAGATGAGGAACCAGCGGCGCGTGTCGGGATCGAAGTAGCAGGAGGGGTCGGTGATCGAGGGGCCGAAGCGGGCCGTGCCCGGAGCCGCGGTCCGGTCGATGGCGGGCGGGTATCCGTAGAACGAGTTGAGCGCCACGACGCCCGAGAGCGGGGTGCCCTTTCCGTCGTAGACCCTCAGGATGGTGTTCACCACCTCGAGCACGAACCCGTTGCCGGCGCAGAGACCCTGGTCAGGAGGCTCCTCCGAGAACTGGTTCCCGCCGTTGGCGAGGCGGTTGTCGCGGAAGTCGAGGCCGTCGAAGCCCCCGACGAGCTCGTAGCCGGGCGCGTCCTGCACGCACGCGCCGGCCCACGAGCCGGTGCGGGAATGCATTCCGGCCGGCAAGCGGCGGTGGGTTCCCCGGTTTGCGGACGGCGGTCCGCCGCTGGGCCCGCTGATCGTCGGGACCGAGCCTTCGGCCCCGCTGTCCGACGGGGAGAACTCGGGCCACTGCAGCCCGTCGATGCCCGTGGGCCCTGATTGCAGGGAACTCGCGCCGCGAAGAACGGCTTTGCCCGTGGCCGCGGCAGCGGGCCATGCGGCAGCGACGCCGACGAGACCGATGAGGAGCAGCGCAGCTGGCAGCGCCACGGCGCGAGGTCGCTTCATGTGTTCCTCCGAGGAAGGCGGGCATCCGAGGGAGGCCCGGGGCCCCTTCCCTTATGAACCGCTCGACAAAGATCCGCGCCCCGAAGGGGTGTTACTCGCAGAGAAATGCTCTTCCGGCATCGCCCCCGACGACGCCTGACGCAGCGCGTAGGGGAGCCGAGCGCCAGCGATCCGCGAGGGGCCCACTCGGGTATCCCTCGAGAGGGACAGGCTCTCTAGGGGGCGGCGGGGTCCGCGGCCGGGTGGACTTCCGCGGCACCGCTTACCCGCCAGCGGTTCGCGTAGACGTTGAGCCGCCCCTCCCGCACGAAGCCGAGGAGCGCGATCCGCATGCTCTCGGCCAGGTCCACCGCGAGCGAGCTCGGCGCGGAGACGCCGGCCACGACCGGCAGGCGGGCCGCCGCCGCCTTTTGCACGATCTCGAAGCTGGTCCGGCCGCTCACCGCGAGCAGCGCCGGGGTCGGCCCGGCCAGGGCCCGCCTCGACGCGCCCACGGCCCCGCCGCGAAGGAGCGCCCCGACCGCCTTGTCCACTGCGTTGTGGCGCCCTACGTCCTCGGCGGCCGACAAGAGCGTGCCGTCGGCGGCGGAGATGGCCGCCGCGTGGAGGCCCCCGGTTCGGGCGAACGCCGGCTGAACCGATCCCAGCCGGGCCACGGCCGCCGCCACCACCTCCGCGGGGATCCGCGTCGGCGCGTCCACCGCGCCGCAGCGCTCGACGAGGCCGTCGATGCTGCGCCGGCCACAGACCCCGCAGGCCGAGCTCGTCGCGACCCAGCGGCGCCCCTCGAGCACCCGCTCGGGGTCGATCCTGCCGCCGGCAGCGGAGCGGACGTCGAGGACGTTGCCGAAGCCCTCGTCGCCGGGCCGGCCGCAGTGGGCCACGGTCCCGACGTCGTCGGCCCCGGCGATGAGCCCCTCGGCGAAGAGGAAGCCGAGCGCGAGATCCGCGTCCTGGCCGGGGGTGCGCATGGTGACGGCCACGGTCTCCCCGTCGACGCGGATCTCGAGTGGCTCCTCCACCGCGACGGTGTCTTGGACGTCGCGCGCTCCGTCGCGACCGAGGTGGAGCACGGCCCGCTCGGTGACGCTCCTCGCAGGCGGCGGAGGGATGGGCCCATGCGAGCGAGTCTAGTGCCGCGCCGGTGTGGATTGCACGGTCCTCGGATCAGGACCTCGACCGGCTCGCCCCCGCTCGGCCTTCCCGGGCCGGCTCGATGCGCACCCCGGGCATTCGCGGGTCGGCTCGCCGCGCCGCCCGCGCGAAGGCGGCCGCCGCCGCGCGCGCCACCTCGAAGCGGGTCTCGCGGGGCAGGACGACGATCTTGCCGATCTCGTCGCGCGTGATCCCGCCGCGGCGGCAGATGAGCGGCAGGATCCACTTCGGGTCGGCCTTGCGCTCCCGCCCCAAGCCGAGAGTGAACCAAACGGTTTCGCGGGGCGGCCCGCCGCGGGGCTTGCGGGGCGCTCGTCGCACCGGGACCTCGAGCGCAGCCCGGGCCGTCTCGGGGAGCTCCTCCGCCGAGGGCAGCCGCGCGCGCTCGCGGCGGACGAGCGCGACGGCGACGCGCAGCGGCGTCTCGACCTCGAGCAGGCGCCGGGCCGCGGCGAGGTCCTCCTCGCTCCCCTCGTCCCCGGCAAGCGCGACGTCGCGGGCGAGCCGCTCCCCGTCGCTCACCCGGATCTCGTCGGCGGTCGGCACCGGGGACCACTCCGGGAGGACGCCGGCCTCGGCGAGCATCTGCTCCAGCCGGTGGCGCTCCGCGGGCCCGGCGAGCAGCACCGCGAGCCCCTTCTTCCCGGCGCGACCGGTGCGGCCGCTGCGATGCTGGAGCGCCTGGGCGTCGCGCGGCGGATCGGCGTGGACCACGAGGTCGAGCCCCGGGAGGTCAAGGCCCCGGGCGGCGACGTCGGTGGCCACGAGCACGCGGGCTCGCCCGTCGCGCAGCGCCTTCAGCGCCCGCGTGCGCTCTGGCTGCGACAGCTCCCCGGAGATCGCCACCGCCTCGAATCCCCGCTCGGCGAGGCTCGCGGCAAGGTGGTGTGCCCCCTCACGGGTGGAGCAGAAGGCGAGCGCTCGCGCCGGTTCGAGCCGTCGCAGGACGTTCACGAGCGCGCGCTCCCGCTCGCGCGGCGCCACCACGTGGGCGCGGTAGGCGATGTCTGCGTGGGCCTCCTCGGGCGGCGTGGCCGCCACCCGGGCCGGGTCGCGGGCGTACCGGCGAGCGAGCTCGGCGATGGGCCGGGGGAGGGTGGCCGAGAAGAACAGGCTGCGCCGGTCGACCGGGGCGGCGCCGAGCAGAGCCTCGATCTCCTCCCGGAAGCCCATGTCGAGCATCTCGTCGGCCTCGTCGAGCACCAGCACTCGGAGCCCCGAGAGGTCGAGGTTCTTGCGCTCCCGGTGGTCGCAAAGGCGTCCCGGGGTTCCGACGACCACGTGGGCCCCGCTCGAGAGCGCGCGGGCCTCGCGGCGAGGGTCCATTCCGCCGACGCAGGCGACGACCTTGCCGCCGGCGGCCCCGAGCAGCCAGGAGAGCTCGCGCTGCACCTGGACGGCGAGCTCGCGCGTGGGCGCCACCACGAGCGCGAGCGGAGCGGCCGCGAGCCCGAACTCGGGCGCGTCCCCGAGCAGCTCGTCGGCGAGCAGGAGGCCGAAGCCAACCGTCTTGCCGGAACCGGTGCGGGCCGACACGAGCAGGTCGCGCCCCTTGAGCTCTGGCGCGAGCACCGCCGCCTGGACCGGCGTCGGGTCGACGTAGCCGCGCTCTTCCAGCGCGCGCCTGAGGGCGGGGTGGGCGCGGAGGGCGGCAAAGCTCATCGGATGGTTGTATCAGGCGGCCCCGGCTTCCGCTGGCCCGGCGGAGCGCGGCGGCCGCAGACCCCCGTCACGCCGCGTCGCCATCCGCGCGAAGCCGCTCGAGCTCGAGGGAGAGGGCCTCCCACTCTTCGTAGAGCGGGCCGAGCGCGGCCTCGGCTCGCTGGCGCGCCTCGACGTGGGGGCGCGCCCGGGCGAAGTCGCTGTAGAGCCCGGGGTCCGCGAGCGCGGCCGTGGCGTCACCCGCTGTCCGCTCCACCTCGGCGATGCGCGCCTCCAGGGCGGCCAGCCGGTCGCGCAAGGGCTTCTCGAGCCGGTAGCGGGCGTTGCGCGACTCGGCCTCGGAGCGGCGCCGCTCCCGCTCGGCGGCCTTCCCTCCGCCGCCGTCCGGCGCGGCGCCCGGCACCCCGGCGGCGCCCTCGCCGGCAGTGGTCTGCCGCTGGTGGTAGAGCCAGTCGTCCAGGTTGCCGGGGAAGGGGACGACGCCCCCGTCCTTCACCTCCCAGATCGCCGTCGCGAGCCGGTCGACGAAGCTGCGGTTGTGGGAGACGAAGAGCAGGGTCCCCCCGTAGCGCGCGAGTGCCCCGATGAGCGCCTCGGAGGACTCGATGTCGAGGTGGTTCGTGGGCTCGTCGAGGAGCAGAAGGTTCGTGGGGCGCAGGAGGAGCTTGGCCAGCGCGACCCGGGAGCGCTCCCCGCCGGAGAGCACGCCCACGGGCTTCTCCACGGCGTCCCCGGAAAAGAGGAAGGAGCCGGCCACGTCCCGCACGTACGCCTCCCCCCGGTCGGGCACGACGTCCCACAGGGTGCGGAGCACCGTGCGCGCCGGGTCGAGGGCGCCGAAGGTCCGGGCGGACGTCCGGCGCGGCGTGCTCATCGCGGTCGAAGTGGTGCTGGGCGTAGTAGCCGGCGAGCACCCCGTGGCCGAGGCGAGCCGCGCCGGAGTCCGGCGCGAGCTCGCCGGCCGCGATCTTGAGGAGGGTGCTCTTGCCGGCGCCGTTCGGGCCGATGACGGCGATGCGCTCGCCTCGCAACACCTGAGCGTCGAGCCCGCGGTAGACCGCGACCGGGCCGTAGGACTTCGACACGGCCTCGAGGCGCAGCACCTCCCGGCCCGAGCGCGGCGCCTCGGGGAAGCGGAAGAGCACCGTGTCTCGATGCTCGCGGACCTCGATGGGCTCCATCCGCTCGAGCATCTTGCGCTTGCTCTGGGCCTGGGCCGCCTTGGTGTTCTTCGCGCCGAAGCGCTCGATGAACGTCTCGAGCTGGGCGCGCCGCGCCTCCTGGCGCTCGGCCTGGGCCGCCAGGCGCGCCTCGTCCTCTTCCCGCAATCGCCGGTACTCGTCGTAGTCGCCCACCCAGCTGCGCACGCCCTCCGGCTCGAGCGAGAGCACCCGCTCGATCTGTCGGTTCAGGAAGAGGCGGTCGTGGGAGACGAGCAAGAGCGCCTTCCGCGCGCCGCCGAGGAAGTCCTCGAACCAGGCGAGCGTGGGGGCGTCGAGGTGGTTCGTGGGCTCGTCGAGGAGAAGGAGGTCGGGATCCTGGAGGAGGAGGCCCGCGAGGGCCACCCGCATTCGCCAGCCGCCTGACAAGGTCCGGGTGGGCCGGAGGACGGCCGAGCCGGGAAAGCCCAAGCCGGCCAGGATGCGCTCGGCGCGGTGGCGCCCGAAGTGCTCCTCGAAGTGGGCGAGCTCGTCGTGGAGCTCTGCGAGCGACTCGGAGATCTCGAGCTGGTCCTCGGCGGTGGCGGCCTCCCGCAGGGCCACCTCGGCGGACAGGAGCCGCGCCTCGAGCGCCTCCCGGCCTGGCACCGACGACAGGACGGCCTCGACCACCGGCGCGTCGGGGAGCGAGGTGGCGTCCTGGGGCAAGTAGCCCACGCGGGCGCCGCGCCGGAGCGCGAGCGTGCCCGAGTCCGGCGGCCGCTCGCCAGCCAGGATTCGCAGCAGCGTCGACTTGCCGGTGCCGTTCGGCCCCACCAGCCCGATGCGGTCGTGCGGGCCGATGGCGAAGGACGCCCCCTCGAAGAGGACGTCCTCGCCGAACGCCAGGGAGAGGTCTCGGGCCGCGAGCAGGCTCATGCCGGTTCACACTTCTTCACCCGGGAGCCAAGCGCATGCAAGGGCCGAGGTGCATCCTCATCCTCGAAGGCGCCCCAATCGCGCCGGCGGGCCATGGTGGCCCCGGGAGAAGACGATGACGTGGAAGAAGAAGCTATTGATCGTGGTCCCCGTTCTGGCGGGCGGGCTCGCCCTGGCGGGCTGGCGCTGTCACCATCGGGCGTCGCTCGACCCCGCGGAGGTGAGCCAGCGCGTGACGGCGCGGGTCAACCACGCCCTCGACGACCTGGGGGCGACGCCGGAGCAGCGGACCCAGATCCTGGCCATCAAGGACCGGCTGCTCACCGACGGCCTCGCCCTGCACGCGGCGCAGAAGGGCGCCCGCACCGAGATGCTCGCCCAGTGGGACGCGAAGGCTCCCGACGCGGCCAAGGTGCACGCGCTCGTCGACGCCCGCGTCGACGCCCTGCGCGCTTTCGCGCACGAGGCTGCGGACGCGGCGATCCAGGTGCACGGCGTCCTCACGCCCGACCAGCAGGCCAAGGTGTCGCAGAAGCTCCACGGATGGATGGACGGGAAGTGAGCCCGGCCGGCGGCGGGCCGGCCACGGGCCGGTCCCCGGCGAGCGAGGAGCTATGATGGAGGACGTGAGCTCCGAGCCCATCATCACCGCCCTTCTCATCGAGGACGACGCACGCCTCGCCGGGCTCACGGCCGAGTACCTGGAGGGGCACGCCGTCGTCGTGACGCGGGTCGGCGACGGCGCCCGGGGCCTCGAGGAGGCCCTCCGCCACCGCCACGACGTGGTGCTGCTCGACCTGATGCTGCCGGGCAAGGACGGCCTCGAGGTGTGCCGGGAGCTGCGCGGCCGCTCCGACGTCCCCATCATCGTCCTCACGGCGCGGGGCGAGGAGGCCGACCGGGTGATGGGCCTCGAGCTCGGGGCCGACGATTACCTCCCCAAGCCCTTCTCGCCGCGCGAGCTGCTCGCCCGGATCCGGGCGGTGGTGCGCCGGGCGCGGGGGAGGGCAGGCCCGGCGCTCCGGTCCGTCCAGACCGGGCGCCTCGCCCTCGACCCCTCGGCGCGCCGGGCCACGCTGGGCGGTCGGGAGGTGGCCCTCACCGGGTACGAGTTCTCGCTCCTCTACGCGCTCGCCTCCCGGCCCGGCCGGGTGCTCACCCGAGAGCAGCTCATCGACCTCGCCGGTGGAAACCCGGAGGAGGCCTTCGACCGCTCCATCGATGTCCACGTCTCGCGGCTGCGCCACAAGCTCGGAGACGACCCGAAGCGACCTCGGCTGCTCAAGACCATCCGCGGCGCGGGCTACCTCCTCGCGGCCGAGGACGAGGCGTGAAGCACCCCCGGCGCCGGCGCCATCCACGGCTCTTCTGGCGTGTCTACCTGAACGGCCTGCTGCTCCTCTTGCTCGTCGCCGTCGCGTTCGGCGCGGTATGGGCGCTCCTCGGACGAGGCCAGATGCTGCGGAACCCGGACAGGCTGGCCCGATACGCGGCCAGCCAGGCAGCCGAGTACCGTGGCGACCCCTCGAGGCTGGCCGCCGAGCTCCACCGAGCCGCCGAGGCTTTCGGCGTGGAGCTGGCGGTCTACGCCGACTCGGGCGAGGCGCTCGCGGCGAGCGACGAGACGGCGCCGCCGCCCGTCGCGGAGGAGGACCGAGCGCGGCTCGACGCCGGCCCGGTGCACCTGCCCCGGCGGATGGCGTGGGCGGCCCGGCTTCCGGGGCAGCCGCCCGCGTACATGGTGATGGCCGCGCCGCCGCGGAGCCTCCCGCTCTCCCGGGACGCCGCTCTCCTCGCGGCGTACCTCCTCGCCCTGGCGGTGGCGTCCATCCCGCTCGCGCGGGCCATCGCCCGACCGCTCGAGAGGCTCACCCTGACGGCTCGGAGACTGGGGGAGGGCGACCTGGCGGCGCGGAGCGGGCTGCGGGGCGGCGACGAGGTCGGCGAGCTCGCCCATGCCTTCGACGAGATGGCCGAGCGGCTCGAGACGCTTCTCCGGTCGGAGAAGGAGCTGCTCGCCAACGTCTCGCACGAGCTGAGGACGCCGCTGTCGCGCATCCGCGTGGCGCTCGACCTCGCCGCGGAGGGGGACGTGACCCGGGCGCGGCGCTACCTGGAGGAGATCCGGCTCGACCTCTCTGAGCTCGACCAGCTCCTCGAGGACGTGCTCACGGCGGCCCGGCTGGACCTGGCGAGCAGCCGGGCCTGGGCGATGCCGCTGCGGCGCGAGCAGGTCGAGTCGGCCGATCTCGTCGCCCGCGCGGAGGCGCGCTTCCGGTCGGCGCACCCGGGGAGGGTCCTCGAGGTCCGCACCGAAGGCGCGCTCCCGCTCGTCGACGCCGACCCGGTGCTGCTGCGCCGGGCGCTCGACAACGTGCTCGAGAACGCCGCCAAGTACTCGGAGGCGCCGGCCTCGGTCGAGCTCACGGCGCGGGCGGGTGGCGCGGCGCTAGAGCTCGAGGTCCGCGACAAGGGCATCGGGATGGACCCGGCCGACCTGGCGCGGCTCTTCACGCCCTTCTTCCGATCGGACCGCAGTCGCGCGCGGGGCACGGGCGGCGTGGGCCTGGGGCTCGTGCTGGCGCGCCGCATCGTCGAGGCACACGGCGGGACCGTCTCCGTCGAGAGCGAGCCCGGCCGCGGGACGGCCGTCCGCCTGCGCGTCCCCGCCTCGGAAGGCGCCTGACCTGGGGGACAGGCAGCGCCGCCGCCCGGCGAGCGCTATGCACTACGGGCTTCACCGGAGGCGGCTCATGGGGCAGACTCCCCGGCGCACATCCGAGGGCCCCGCCACGTGGAGGATGCCATGAGAAGATTGCTCGCTGCCGCGCTGGCGGCGTCCCTGTTCGCCGCCGCCCGCGCCGACGACGACAAGCCCAAGGCGGACGCCGCGGCCGCGCCCGCGCCGGCGGAGGCGAAGAAGCCCGCAAAGCCGGACCCCAAGACCGCGAAGCCGAAGGACGCTGCCGCCGCCCCCGACCCCAAGGCCGCCAAGCCGGAGGCGCAGAAGCCCTGCGAGCCGGTCAAGCCCTGCCCGATTGACTGAAGCCGGCCCAGTCGCTGAGCGCCGCCCAGCCCGGGGCGTCCTGCGCCGACCCAACCGCATGGCCCGACGGACCTCCCAGGCCCTCTCCCCCGCGCCCGCAGCGCCGCTCTGGGCCGCGCTCGCCCTCTCGCTGTGCGGGCTCGCGCTCGCCGTGGTGCTGGCGCGGCTGCACCAGCAGGCCCACGCCGGCATCGCGAGCTTCTGCGCCATCAACGAGACCATCAACTGCGACCGGGTGGCGACGAGCCGCTTTTCGGTCGTCCTGGGCTTGCCGGTTGCCGTCTGGGGGGCGCTTGGCTACGGGCTCGCCGCGGCGCTCGCCGGCTCTGCGCTCGCGCGGCGCGGTCGGTCCTCGTGGCCGCGCGGCATGCTGCTCTTGGTGGCGACGGCGGCGCTGGCCGCCGCGGTAGCCCTGGCGCTCGTCAGCAAGCTCCTCATCGGGGCCTGGTGCCTTCTCTGCATCGCGTCCTGGGCGACTTCCCTTGGCCTCTTCGGCGCGGCCTGGCGCGCCTGTCGCCCCGACGGCGCGGGCGCGGTCGTGCGCCGGGACCTGGATGCCATCCGCGCGAACCCCGTGCGGGCGGCCGCGGTGGTGTCGGCCGCGCTCGCCGGGGTTGCGCTCGGGGCCGTCACCTACCCGCGCTACTGGGAGCGATCCTCGGCTCGGGTCTTCGCGGCGGGTGGCCCGGCGACGGCGAGGCCGCCGGGCGGCGGGCCGGTGGTCCTCTACGAGTACAGCGACTACGAGTGCCCGTTCTGCGCCCGCGCTCACGAGGCGACGACCTCGTTTCGCGCCGCCCGGCCGGACGTCCGGGTGGTACGCCGCCACTTCCCGCTCGACCCCTCCTGCAACCCCGCCGTGAAGAAGCCGCTGCACCCCACGGCCTGCGCGCTCGCGCGCGCCGGGATCTGCGCCGAGGCGCAGGGGCGCTTCACCGAGATGGACGACGCCCTCTTCGCGAACCAGGTGGCGCGCCGGCCCGTGGAGGAGCTGGCCCGCGAGGCGGGGCTCGACGTGGCGCGCTTCCGCGCGTGCCTCGGCGCCGAGGAGACCTCGCGCCGGCTCACCGCCGACATCGCCGCGGGGATCCTGGACAAGATTCCTGCGACCCCCGCCTTCGTGGTCGGCGGCACCGTGTCGGTAGGGCGCATCCCGGAGGAGCTGCTGCCCCCGGCGCCTGCGGCGGCGCGCTAAGCGCCCCGCCCCGCTCGGCGGGCCCGTCTCGCCGTCACCAGACCGCGCCGCACTTGAGGCAGCGAGCCTGGCGGAAGAGGAAGTCCTTCCCCCTCGACGACGGCGTCCCGCACTTGGGGCAGAAGAGGTCGAACCACTTCCGCGCCGAACGCCGTCCGAGGGCGACGCCCACGACCCCCATGGGCAGGACCACGCCGCCGGTCAGCACCGCGGCCGGTCCCCAGGGCAGCTTGTGCCACCAGAGGCCGAGGGCCACCGCGCCGAGCACGACGGCAGCGAGCACCAGGGTGAGGTAGCGGCCCCAGAGCCAGGCGATGCGGTAGCCGCGGAAGATCCCCCAGAGGAGGACCGCCATCACCACGGCCGCGAACAGCCACTGTGCGAAGCCGACGGCGTTGGTCGCCGAGACGACGAGCGCCACTCCGGCCTGGACCGAGGCGGCGAGCAAGAGAAACAGCGAGGCGACGTGGATGCTCGGAGGTGCCTGGGTCGGGCTCGGCATGGCGCTGGTTCGTAGCACGGCCCGCGGACCGGCGGTAGCGCTCCCCGCCCGCAGCGGGGCCGGCCTCAGGGCTCTTGCTGGTACGGGTAGTCCACCCCGGTCGGGGGAACGAACGTCTCCTTGATGACCCGCGGCGACAGCCACCGGAGCAGGTTGGACGGCGACCCGGCCTTGTCGTTGGTGCCGCTTCCCCGGGCGCCGCCGAACGGCTGCTGGCCGACCACCGCCCCGGTCGGCTTGTCGTTCACGTAGAAATTGCCGGCCGCGTTCTCGAGCGCCTTCTCTATGCGTGCGATGGCGGTGCGGTCGCGGGCAAAGACGGCGCCGGTCAGCCCGTAGGGGGAGGTCTCGTCGCAGAGCCGCAGGGCCTCCTCGAGGCGCGCGTCCGGGTAGGGGTAGACCGTGAGCACCGGTCCGAAGATCTCTTCCTGCATGAGCCGGTGGCGGGGATTCGAGGTCTCCACCACCGTCGGCTCGACGAACCAGCCGGTGGAGGCGTCGGTGCCTCCGCCGGCGAGGATCCGCGCGTCGGCCGAGGCGCGCGCAAGGTCGAGGAAGCCGCGGATGTTCTCGAACGAGGCGAGGTCGATGACCGCCCCCATGAAGTTCCGGAAGTCCTCCACGTCGCCGACGGGGAGCGAGGAGGCCTTGGCCACGAGCCGCTCTCGCACCGCGGGCCAGAGGCTCTGCGGGACGTAGGCGCGCGAGGCCGCCGAGCACTTTTGCCCCTGGTACTCGAAGGCGCCGCGCACGAGCGCGGTTGCGAGCGCGTCCACGTCGGCCGACGCGTGCGCGAAGACGAAGTCCTTGCCGCCCGTCTCCCCCACGATCCGGGGGTAGGAGCGGTACGACCCCAGGTTCCCGGCAATGGTCTGCCACATGGCGTTGAAGGCCGCGTTCGAGCCGGTGAAGTGCAGCCCGGCAAGGTGAGGGCTCGCCAGCGCGGGGCCGCCCACCTCGCGGCCGGGTCCGGGGAGGAAGTTCACCACCCCCGGCGGGAGGCCGGCCGCCTCGAGGAGCTTCAGGACCTGCCAGCCCGAGTACACGGCGGTGGAGGCGGGCTTCCACAGCACGGCGTTGCCCAACATCGCGGGGGCGGTCGGAAGGTTGGCGGCGATGGAGGTGAAGTTGAACGGCGTGACCGCGAGGACGAAGCCCTCGAGCGGCCGCTGCTCGAGCCGGTTCCACATCCCCGGAGGAGAGCTGGGCTGCTGCGAATAGATCTCGTCCGCGAAGGCGGCGTTGAACCGCCAGAAGTCGACGATCTCGCAGGCGCTGTCGATCTCGGCCTGGTAGGCCGTCTTCGACTGGCCGAGCATCGTGGCTCCGTTGAGCACCTGCCGCCAGGGGCCGGCAAGGAGCTCAGCGGCCCGGAGGAAGACCGCGGCGCGGTCCGACCACTCCATCGCGCTCCACCCGCGCCGCGCGTCGAGGGCCGCCTCGACGGCGAGGGAGACCTCTGCCGGGCCGGCTTGATGGTAGCGCGCGAGCACGTGGCCGTGGCGGTGCGGCATGCGCACCTCGGCGAGCCGGCCGGTGCGGATCTCCCTGCCCCCGACGACGACCGGGATCTCGACCTCCCGGGGGCGCATGCGGGCGAGCTCGGCCTTGAGCGCCTGCCGCTCCGCCGTGCCCGGTGCATAGGAGAGGGTGGGCTCGTTGCGTGGGGGCGGGACGCGAAAGCGGGCGTTGGGCATGGGTTGGCTCCGGCGCCGGAGGATAACCCTTCACGTCGCCGGCGGCGCAACGTCGCCGGCGGCCGTACCGCCGGGGTGTAGCCCTTGAGCGCAGCCCGACCAGGGACTAGGGTCGCGCCCGCGTGGGGAGTGCCTACCCGTTCTTCGACACCGCCTACCGCCTCGAAGAGGCCTGCGCCGAGATCTACGATGCGCTCGCCCTCCAGTTCGAGTCCGAGGCCGACGGGCGAGACCTCTTCCGCCAGCTTGCCCTCGAGGAGCGCCAGCACGCGGCCCGCGTGCGGCTGCTCGCGGCTCGCTACCGGCACGACCCGAGGCTGTTCGACAGCGTCGACATGGTGGCGAGGACGCTCGACGTCCTGCTCGCCGAGGCCCGCGGAGTTCTCGAGCGCGTCCGGGAGGGCGCCTGGGCGTCCGACCTCGCCGCCGCGCGAGAGGAGATGCTGCGCCTCGAGGCGCGCTTCCAGTCCGCCCATGCCGAGGTGATCGCCGCTCTCGCCGATCCTGGCCTGAAGAGGTTCTTCGAGAGCATGGCGGCGCAGGACGAGGGTCACCGGAGGCTGCTGCGCGGCTGAACCCTTTCGGGTCTCCCGGCCGCTGTTCCCCCATCCCGCGGTCGCCACTCCCCGTGGTCAGAGCTAGGCTCTCGCCCGCAAACCGTCTCGACGACGCAGCCCTCCACCAACGGTAACGAGAAGGAGAGACCGGAGATGAACACCACGCGGATCCTGGCGGCGATGGCCGCCCTGGCCATCGGCACTGCCGCCCTCGCTGCAGGCAAGACCTACCAGGTCACCGGAACGGTCGACGACGTGTCGGACAGCACCATCACGGTGACGCAGGACAAGGGCAAGAACAAGGGGGAGAAGTTCGAGCTCATTCGCACGCCCGATACCAAGGTCACGGGCGACCTGAAGAAGGGCGGGAAGGCCACCGTCGAGTACACCATCACGGCGAAGACCGTGGAGGTGAAGGCGGAGAAGTCCAAGAAGTAGGCCGATTCGGCCGGGGCACCGCGCCGGCGCGAGGCCCCGGCCCGCCTCGGGCGGGAGCCAGGCCCGCGCCGCGGGACGCGCGGGCTTGCTACGGCTCGTCGCGGCTCGCGAGCCCGTACTTCTTGAGTTTGTCGTGCAGCGTCACGCGCGACACGCCGAGCAGTCGCGCGGCCTCGGTGCGGTTGCCCTCGGCGGCCCGAAGCGCCTCTCGCACCAGCCCACGCTCGTAGGCCTCCACCCGGGCCCGCAGCGGCGCCCCGGAAGCGGCCTCGGCCGGGCCGGCAGCCGTGGGAAGGAGCGACAGGTCGACCTCGCCGTCCCGAGAGAGGGCGACGAGGGTCTCGATCGCGTTCTCCAGCTCGCGCACGTTCCCGGGCCAGGGGTAGGCGGCCACGCGGGTGAAGAGCTCGTCGGGGACGTGGAGCGGGGCCACGCCGAAGCGCTCGGCGAAGCGGGCCAGGAAGTGACGGGCGAGCACCGGCATGTCCTCCGGTCGCTCGCGCAGCGCCGGCACGTGCAGGCGCACGACGTTGAGCCGCTAGTAGAGGTCCTCCCGGAAGAGTGCCACGCGCCGAGAGATCCTTCAGGTCGCGATGGGTGGCGGCGATGACGCGCACGTCCACCTTGCCGGTCCGCTCCTCGCCCGACCGGGCGGACCTCGCCCTCCTGCAGCACGCGCAGGAGCTTCGCCTGCAGCGGAGGGCGAGCTCGCCCACCTCGTCGAGCAGGATGGTGCCGCCGTCGGCCTCGCCGAAGAGCCCGGGGCGGGCGCGCACCGCGCCGGTGAAGGCGCCGCTGGCGTGGCCGAACAGCTCGGCCTCGGCGAGCTCGGGGACGAGCGCGGCGCAGTTGAAGCGGACGAAGGGCCGGTCGGCGCGGCGGGAGGCGCGCACCAGGGCCTCGGCGACGCGCTCCTTGCCGGTGCCGCTCTCGCCGGTGATGAGCACGGTCACGTCGCGCGGCGCCACCCGCGCCACCAGAGTCGCGAGGCGGCGCCATGGCGGCGCGAGGTGAAGACCATCGTGCGCGAGAGGGCCAGCTGGCCTGCGAGCCGCTCGTTCTCGGCACGAGCCGCACCGCCTCGACGGCGCGCCGCACCACGGCGAGGAGCTCCTCGGTCTCGAAGGGCTTGCGGAAGTAGTCGTAGGCCCCCGCCTTGATGGCCTCGACCGCCTGGCGCTCCGAGCCGTGCGCGGTGATGAGCACCACGCGCGGCGGGGGTGACGGGCGACCAGGCGCGGAGGAGGTCCATGCCGTCGAGCCGCGGCATCCGCAGGTCGGTGAGGACGAGGTCCGGGCGCGGCTTCGACCTGGGCGAGCGCCGCAGGCCGTCCTCCGCCTCGGCCACCTCCAGCCCCTCGGAGTCGAGGATCTCGCGCAGCGTGTAGCGGACGCCCGGGTCGTCGTCGACCACGAGCACCCGGGGACGGCTCGTCGCGGCGCGCTCACGCCGCCGCCTCCGAGCGACCGGGGCTCGGGGGCAGCAACAGCTCGGCGACGAGGCCTCCCCCGGCGCCGGGCGCGAGAGGCGGAGCTCGCCGCCGTGCTGGCGGGCGAGCGCGCGGGCGACGGTGAGCCCGATGCCGGAGCCGCCGGCCTTGGTGGTCACGCCGGGCTCGAACACCCGCTCGGCAGACCCCCGGGTCGAGACCGGGCCCGCGGTCCAAGCACGGCCACCCGGGCGCCGCCGCCGTCGCCCGGCCACGTCGACCTCAACGGTTCCGCCGGGAGCGCTCGCGTCGAGGGCGTTCTGCACCAGGTTGATGAGCACCTGCTTCACCTTGCGGGGGTCGCAGCGGGCCGTGGCCTGGCCGCGCACCTCGAGGAGCAGGCCGCGCTCCCGCGCCATGCCCTCGTGCAGGGCCGCCACCTCCCGGGCCAGCGCCCCCACGTCGGCGCTGCCGAGCGCCAGGGGCACGAGCGGCCGGGAGAAGTTGAGGAACTCGTCGAGGATGGACTGGAGCCGGTCCACCTCGCGCCGGAGCACGGCGAGGCGCTCCGCCGACTTGGGGTCGTCGGCGAGCGCTGGCGCGAGCAGGCCGGCGAGCCCCTTGACGCTCGCGAGCGGGTTCTTGAGCTCGTGGGCGATCTCCGCCGACAGGGCCGAAAGCTCGGCCGTGCGCTCCCGGTGTGATCGAAGCGAGTCTTCTTGAGCGAGCAGCGCACGGCGCACCATTCCGTCGAAGCCCCAGCGGATGACGCGGCCCAGCCCGGCCCCGCCGACGAGGAGGAATGACGAGCGTCCCCGACTGGAGCCAGGTCATGAGCGAGTTGCCGCCGGCGCCGAGCGCCGGAAGGGCCAGGGCCACGGCCCCGGTGAGCTTGAGGGCCGCGAAGGTCCCCACCGCGAGAATCTGCAGCCCGACGGCGGCGACGAGGACCGGTGCCTCGAGGAGGATGCCGAGCACGAGCGCCATCACCGGCATGAGGTAGACAAACGGGCTGTCGAGGCCCCCGGTGCCGAGCACCACCAGGGACGAGCCCAGCGCCGCTCCCCCCAGGTTGAGAGCGAGGGAGAGGCGCTCGATGCCGAACCGGCGCGCCCGCGCCGCCTCGGCCATGAAGAACGCCATGGCCACCGCGGCGACCGTTCCCACGAGCGCGCGCCGCCAGACGGCGGCGTCGGTGAGCGCGAGCCCCACCGCGAGTGCCATGATCACCGGAACGAAGACGAGGCGAGCGCCCACCATGCGACCGAAGAGGCGGCTCACCTCCTGTCGCTGGATCTCCTCGAAGCCGGGCGGGGGCGGTGGGGTCATGTCGCACCGCGACGAGGCGGGGCGAGCGAGGATACGCCGGCGCGCGCCCCGGCGCACTCCCTGCCCCGCCGCGCTCACGGGGAGCGACCCACCGCGCGGTCGAGCGCCGCGAGAGCGCTGCCGAGCCGAGCCCCGGAGTCGGCCAGCTGGACGTCCGCCTCGAAGAGAGACGTGTTGGCAGAGAGGACGTCGAGGCTGGATGCGATCCCTTCCTCGAAGCCGCGCCGCGCCGAGGCCGCAGCCTCCGAGGCCGTGGCACGCTCGCGCTGCGCGAGGAGCAGACGCTGGCGCGCCACCTCGACGTCTCGCGCTGCGTTCTGCACCTCCTGCACCACCGTGAGCCGGGTCTGGAGGTCGGAGGCCTTGGCTTCGTCCACCTGGGCCGACGCCTGCTGTGCGAGGCCGTAGCGGTAGCCGCCGTCGTAGATCGCCCACGCGAAGTTCACCGACACGAGCCAGCCCTCCTTCTGGCCGGTGGGGTAGGGGACGTCCTGCGCGAAGGCGCCGGCGGAAGCCGAGATCTGCGGGGCGATGCGCCAGAGGTCGGAGCTCACCTGCTTCTCGTAGGATCGCACGAGCGCGGCCTGGGCCTTGAGCTCTGGGCGGCCCTCGATGGCCTCCGCGGTTAGAGCCGGCACGTCAAAGATCTCCGGCGGTCGCGGAGTGGGCATGGAGACGAGCACCGGCTCGGAGCGGCCGAGCAGCACACCGAGCGCGATGCGGGCCCGCGAGGTCTCGGACCGGGCCGCCACGAGGTCGCTCTCGCGGCGGATCGCGGTCGTCTCCGCCTGGAGGACCGACAGCGGCGTGGCCGTGCCCACCTGGACCTGGCGTCGCGCGCTCTCGGCCTGGTCCCGCGCGGCGGCGACCGCCCGCTCCGAGGCTGCGATGATCTCCTCGCCCGCCCAGGCCACCCACGCCGTCTCGACGAAGGTGGCCCGCAGGGAGAGGCGGGTGGCGTCGGCGCTGGCGGCCGCCGCGAGCGCGGCGTCCCTCGCCGCGCCGAGTGCGAACCAGGCGTCGGGGACGATGAGCGGGACGCGCAGCGTTCCGCCGACGGCCCAGGCCTCGAGCGGCTGGATGTAGAGGGAGCCCTTGGGGAAGCCCGGCAGCGCAGGGAAGGTCACGACCGCCTGCGCGCTGTTGCGGGTGTAGCTGCCGTTCGCGACCGCCGTGGGCAGCAAGGGGGACTCCACCTGCCTCACCACGCCGAGGGCGGCAGCGGCGCGGGCGCGGGCCTCCTCCAGGGTCGGGTTCTGCCGGTCGAGCTCCGCGAGTGCCTCGGCGAGCGCGAGCCTCTTCGCGGACGGCATGCCCTGGAGCGCGGCGGGCGGCGCGGGAGCGAGCGCCCCGGCAGCGGCGGGCTCCGCATCCGGTGGAGCGGCGAGAAGAAGGAGGAGGGCGGCGAGTTCGGTCATGGGGTCCCCTGGATCGGCGCCTCGCCAAGAGAGCAAGGACGGTGCCGTCGGGCCCCGCGCGCGAGAGGCGCGACATCTCTGGACGCGGCGCCGCCTCGGGCCCCGCTCCCGTTCGGCCCTTCGAATGGACCGTCGGAAGTCCTTACACCTCGCGCGCGAGCCGGGGCCGAAGGGCGCGATTCCCGGGGGAGTCTCGTCCCGGCTCGCCGGCATGCTCCTCGCAAGCAAGGCGGGGGCCCGCCTCGCGCGGGGAAGGAGTCACCGCATGCGCCGTATCCTCGTCGCCGTCGCCGTCGTGGTGATCCTGCTCGTCGCCTTGCTCGTGGTGCGGCTGCGGGTTCAGGCGGCGGCGCGCAACGCCCCGGCCGGGGGGTCGGGCGAGATCGAGGGAACCAACGTCGACCTGTCGGCGCGGATCACGGCACGGGTGGTGGAGCTGCCGGTGGCGAAGGGGAGCGCCGTGAAGGCGGGCACCGTGGTCGCGAGGCTCGACTGCTCCGACCAGGAGGCGGCGCTCGCCGAGGCCGCGGCACGGCTCGCCGCCTCGCGCGCGCAGGCCATCGCGGCGTCGGCGTCGGTGGACGCCTCGCGGCGAACGCAGGAGGCGGCCCTGGCCTCGCAGATCGCCGCCCACGCCCAGGCCGAGGCGATCACGCCCCAGCGCGACGCCGCGCTCCGGCAGGCGAAGCGCTTCGAGGCCCTGCCGGAGGACGTCTCGGTCTCGAGCCGCGACCAGACGCGCGCTGGCGCCGAGGCGCTGTCGCGCCAAGCCGACGCCGCCGAGGCGCAGGCGCGCGCAAGCGTCGAGCAGACGCGGGCGGCTGCGGTGGCCATCCGGGCGTCGGGAGCCCAGGCGGTGGCGGCTTCGGCCAACGTCACGGCTTCCGAGGAGGCCACCCGCCGCGCCCAGCTGCTCGCCGACGAGTGCGTGCTGAGGGCGCCGCGCGACGCCGTGGTCGACGACCTGCCGAGGGAGGTCGGCGAACTCGTCGGCGCCGGTCAGCCGGTGGCGAAGCTCGTCGACCTGGCCGAAGTGAAGGCGACCTTCTACCTGCCGAACGCCGAGGTCGCGGCAGCGCGCCCCGGACAGCGAGCGGTCGTGGTGGCCGACGCCTGGCCCGACCGGAAGTTCGAGGGCGTCGTCTCGACGGTCTCGGTGCAGGCCGAGTTCACCCCGCGCAACATCCAAACCCGGACCGACCGGGACCGGCTCGTCTATCCGGTGGAGGTCCGGGTGAAGAACCAAGACGGAGCGCTGCGCCCGGGCATGCCCGTGCAGGTGACGCTGCCGCGGGAGAGGTGATGGAGCCGGCCCTCCAGGCGATCGGGATGGCGAAGCGCTTCGGCGAGGTCGCGGCCCTCGCCGGCCTGTCCTTCGAGGTCCGCCCCGGCGAGCTCTACGGGCTCGTCGGGCCCGACGGCGCCGGGAAGACCACCGCCATCCGCGCGCTCGCCGGCCTCATCGACCTCGACGCCGGCGAGGCCCGTGTCATCGGGCTCGACCCGCGGGGCGGCGGCGCGGTTCGGGAGGCGATGGGGCTCCTCCCGCAGCAGTACAGCCTCTACCGGGACCTCACGGTCTGGGAGAACCTCCAGTTCTTCGGCTGGCTCTACGTCCTCCCCCGCGACACCTTCCGCAAGCGCGCCGAGCGGCTGCTCTCCATCACGCGGCTGGAGCGGTTCCTCGACCGGCGCGCCGACGCGCTGTCGGGCGGCATGTACAAGAAGCTCGCGCTCGCAGCGGCGCTACTCCACGAGCCGCGCGTGCTGCTCCTCGACGAGCCCACCAACGGCGTCGACCCGGTGTCGCGCCGCGAGCTCTGGGCGCTGCTCCACGAGTTCGTCGAGGGAGGGATGGCCGTGCTCCTCTCCACGCCCTACATGGACGAGGCCGAGCGCTGCGACCGGGTGGGCCTCGCGAACCGCGGGCGCCTCTTGCTCGAGGGAGCTCCAGGCGACCTGCTCGCCGCCTTCGACGAGGAGGCCTACGAGGTCTCGGGTGGCGAGCGGGAGCAGGTGGATGCGGCCCTGGCCGCCATCGTCGAGGTGCGCGCCGTGTCGCCGGCCGGCTCGCGCCTGCGCATCGACGTGGCCCCCGGGGCGGGCGCGACGGTCGCCGGAGTGCTCGCGCCGCTCGGCGCCGAGCTGCGCCGGGTGACCCCGAGCTTCGAGGACCTCTTCCTCTCCCGGCTCCGGAGCGAGAACGCGTGACCGACGGCCTCGCCATCCGGGCCGAGGGCCTCACCAAGCGCTTCGGGAGCTTCACCGCCGTCGACGCGGTGTCCTTCGAGGTGTCGCGCGGCGAGATCTTCGGGTACCTCGGTGCCAACGGCGCCGGGAAGTCCACCACCATCCGGATGCTCACCGGGCTGCTCGCCCCGTCGAGCGGCATGGCCGAGGTGGCGGGTCACGACGTGGCCCGGGACCCGGAGGCGGTGAAGCGCTCCATCGGGTACATGTCGCAGAAGTTCTCCCTCTACCTCGACCTTCCCGTCTGGGAAAACCTTCGCTTCTTCGGGGGCGCCTACGGCCTCTGGGGCCGAGACCTCGTCCGGCGCGCCGAGGAGATTCTCGAGCTCACGGGTCTCGCCGAGCATCGCAACTCGACGACCGGGGCCCTGCCGGGGGGCATCCGCCAGCGCCTCGCCCTCGGGAGCGCCGTGCTGCATCGGCCGTCCGTGGTCTTCCTCGACGAACCCACCGCCGGGGTCGACCCCGTGGCGAGGCGGAGCTTCTGGCGCCTCATCCGCGATCTGGCGCGCGGAGGGACAACCGTCTTCGTCACCACCCACTACCTCGACGAAGCGGAGTATTGCCGGCGCATCGGCCTCATGGTGGACGGCAAGCTCGTGGCCCTCGACACCCCGTCCCGGCTGAAGAAGACATGGGTCCCGGACCGGGTGCTCGTGGTGCGCGGCAAGGCGCTCGGGCCCCCCGCCGCCGCGCTCCGCGACATGCCCGGCGTTCGCGCGGCAGAGCCCTTCGGCGCCGGGCTGCACGTTCGCGTCGACCCGCTCCGATGGGATGCGTCGAGCGTCCGTGCCGCGCTGGAGAGGCACGGGGCCGAGAACGCCTCGGTGGAGGAGACGGAGCCTTCGCTGGAAGACGTCTTCCTCGCGGTTGTCGGCGGGGCGAGCGGCGAGATTCGGGAGGGCTCGTGATCGGCGCCCCCGGCCCGCTCAAGCGTTTCGCCGTCCGCGTCGGCGCCATGGCCTGGAAGGAGATTCTCCACGTCCGGCGCGACCCGCGCACCATCGTTCTCGCGCTCGTCATGCCGGTCGTGCTCCTGCTCATCTTCGGCTACGGCGTGAGCTTCGACCTTGACCGGATCCCGCTCGCCGTCTCGGATCAGGACCGAACCGAGGACTCGCGGCGCCTGTCGCTCGCATTCACGGCCGCGAACGAGTTCGCGCCGGCTGGGGGCGCGGACGCCGACCTCGCCGATTCCCTGTTCCGGCGTCGCCGCGCCCGCGCCATCCTCGTCATCCCGAGGAACTACGCGCGGGACCTGGCTCGCGGGACGGGGCGAGCCGAGCTGCTCGTCGACGGAGCCGACCCGGTCACGGCCAACGTCATCCTCACCAAGGCCGACGCCATCGCGCTCGCGGAGGCGCGGCGCCCCGCGACCTCGTCGGGGATGGCCGCGGCGCCTCCCGTGCAGGTAAAGGTCTGGACCCGCTACAATCCCGAGGCGCGCTCCGCCGTTTTCATGGTGCCCGGGCTCGCCGCGTACCTCATGGCCATCGCGGCGGTTCTCCTCACCGCGCTCACCATCGCCGGCGAGTGGGAGCGCGGCTCGATGGAGCAGCTCTTCGCGTCGCCGGTGGGACGCCTCGAGATCGTGCTGGGTAAGCTGCTCCCCTACCTCGCCCTCGGCCTCGTGCAGTTGCTCCTCGTGATCGTCGTCGGCGCCAACGCGTTCGACGTCCCCATCCGGGGGAGCCCGATGCTCGTCCTCCTCGCCGGCCTTCTCTTCCTCGTAGGGATGCTCGGGCAGGGCCTCTTCATCTCCGTTGTCGCGAAGAGCCAGCTCGTCGCCACCCAGGCCGGGGCGCTCTCCTCCTTGCTCCCGTCGCTGCTGCTCTCCGGGATGCTCGTTCCCATCGACAACATGCCGCTCCCGCTCCGCCTGCTGTCCCGGGTCGTGCCGGCCCGTTACCTCGTGGACGCTCTCCGCCAGGTCCTGCTCAAGGGAAACGGGCTCGCCGGGATCTGGCCCGACCTCGTCGCCATGGCGATCTTCGCGCTGGGCATCCTCGTGCTTGCCACCACCCGCTTCCATCGGAGGATCGCGTGAGCGCGCGGGGCGAGCGGCGGCCTTCTCTGGCCTGGGTCCAGTACGCCGCCGTGGTGCGAAAGGAGGTGCTCCAGACCTTCCGCGACCGGCGCATCATGTTCATGCTGGTCTTCGCGCCATTTCTGCAGACGGTCGTGCTGGGGTTCGCCGTCGACTTCGACGTCGACCACGTTCCCACCGTGGTCGCCGACCAGGACCGCAGCCCCCAGAGCCGCGAACACGTCCGGCGCGTGCTCGCCGACGGGACGCTGCTCTATGCCGGCCACGCCGACAGTGCCGAGGAGGGCGTGGCCGCGCTCGACCGCGGGGACGCGGCCGCGGTCCTCGTCCTGCCGCCCCGGTTGGGCGCCGACCTCGCTGCCGGGCGACCCGCGGAGGTCCAGGTGGTCATCGACGGCACCGACCCCAATCGCTCCAGCGTGGCGGGAGGGGTCGCAGTCCGCTACTTCGGCGAGCAGGCGGCCCGCATGGCGGGAGACCGCGCCAGGGCCGCCGGGGCGACGCCGCCGGTGCGCGTGGAGTTGACGCCGCGCGTCTTCTACAACCCGAGCCTCAAGACCGCTCCGTACGTGGTCCCGGGCATCGCCGCGATGCTCCTCGTCATCGTCACCACAATCGTGACCGCCATGGGGCTCGCCCGGGAACGGGAGCAGGGAACGCTCGAGCAGGTGGCCGTAACCCCCATCCGGGCAACCTGGCTACTCGCCGGGAAGATGACGCCCTTCGTCTTCATCGGCTTCTTCGACGTCCTCCTGCTCGTCACCGCCGGCACCTGGATCTTCGAGGTGCCGCTGCGCGGCAACCTGGCAGTCCTGGCCGTTGCGACCCTTCTCTATCTGCTCTCGACGCTCGGTGTTGGGCTGCTCATCTCGACGCTCTCGTCTACCCAGCAGCAGTCCTTCCTGGGGGGGTTCCTCTTTACCCTGCCGGCGGCGCTGCTCTCCGGAATCATGACGCCCATCGACGCCATGCCCGGGTGGATGCAGTGGATCACCTACCTGAACCCGCTGCGCTACTTCCAGGAAGTGGCGAGGGCGAACCTCATGAAAGGTGCTGGATTCGCCGATGTGTGGCCGCAGCTAATGGCGCTCTTCGCCTTCGGCGCGGCCATCTTCGGCCTCGCCACCCTGCGCTTTCGAAACCGCCTCTCCTAGAGACTGCGAAAGGCGCCCCGACGCCCTCAGAGCCGACGGTGCTTCAGCGCCGGCAACTCCTGGCGCACCCGCTCTAGCCGCGCCCGGCTGAACGGAGCGACGCACACGCCCTCGCCCTCCGGGCACCGCGCCAGCACCGTGCCCCAGGGATCCACCACCATGGCGTTTCCGTAGGTGAGCCGGTTGGCGGAGTGCCGGCCAACCTGTGCCGGGGCGACGACGTAGGAGAGGTTCTCGATGGCCCGGGCCCGTATGAGGACCTCCCAGTGGTCCTTGCCCGTGAAAAGCGTAAACGCAGCGGGGATGAAGATCACCTCCGCGCCCAGACCGGCCAGCTGGCGGTACAGCTCCGGAAACCGGAGGTCGTAGCAGACGGTGAGTCCGACCCGACCGAGCGCGGTGGGGGCCACGACCGCCCTGTCGCCGGGGACCACGGTCTCCGACTCGGCGTAACGGGCGCCGTCAGGGATGTTGACGTCGAAGAGGTGGATCTTTCGGTAGGCCGCCACGATGGCGCCGTCGTCGCTCACGAGCACGCTCGTGTTCGCCGTCTTGCCGGGCTCGGGCACGTGTTCGGCGATCGACCCCGCCACGATCCAGATCCGGCGGGCCCGTGCCAGATCGCGGAGCGCACCCAAAGTGGGGCCCTCGAGGGTCTCCGCCGCCGCGATGCGCTCCTCGTCGCGCCCCATGAAGGCGAAATTCTCCGGCAAGCCAACGAGCTTCGCCCCGAGGTCGGCCGCCTCGTTGACGAGCCGCACCGCCGTGGCGAGGTTTCGCGCCCGGTCACCGGTCGAGGTCATCTGGACTGCACCCAGGAGGTATGTTGACGGCGGCGCCATGGTGTTTTCCTTACCACAGCGCCCGGGTGGGTTTCACCGCGCCCCCGCGTGGGACCCTTGATCGGGAGACCCTTCACCGTCCGCCCGGTGGTGTATGCTCCGCACGCCCCGATGCGCCGGTTCTACACCACCTACGAGGCGGCCCACGTCCTCGGTGTGTCGCTGCCGACCGTCGTCAACTGGATCAAGGCGCGCCGCCTCAAGGCGCACCGCACCCCGGGTGGCCACCGCCGCATCGCGCGCGAGGAACTCGCCGCCTTCATGATGCGGCACGGGATGCCGATGCCCCCGGAGCTCGCGGACGCGGTGGAGGCGCGGCGGAAGGCCCTCGTCGTGGGCGAGCCCGGTCCGGCCCGGGAGGGCGCCGCCCGGCAGTTCGGCGATCTGGGGTTCGCCGTCCAGCAATCGGCCCCGGGCTTCGCGGCCGGCGCGACGGCGGCTCGCTTCCAGCCTGACCTGGTCGTGCTCTTCGCGTCAGCGCCGGACGGCGGGGAGACGCTCGCAGGCCTGCGAGGCGATCCACAGCTCGCGGCCGTGCCCGTGGTGGTGGCGGCGCCGCTCGACTGGGCAGGTCGGCTCCGCGCCGCGGGCTGTAGCGCCACCGTCGGGACGCCGCTTGCGGACGGGGTGCTCGGTGCCGCTGCCGCCCAGGTCCTGTCCCTCGCCTCCGGCACAGTCCGGCGCCGCCAGTAGCGCGGGCCCCGGCCCCGCACTAGACTTTCCTCCTGCGGCCCGTGGCCGCGCCGGACCCTCCATTGCCCCGCCTCGCGCCGTTTGCAGTCGCACTCGTGCTCGCCGCCATCGCGTCGGCCGGGCCGGTCGCTGCGCAGGCGCCCGCGGGCCCGCGCGTTGCCTCCGCCAAGGCCTACGCCCACTATTTGCGCGCCAAGCAGGCCGAGCTCCGCAGCGACTGGAAAGGTGCCCTGGAGGAGTTGCAGTCGGCCGTCGCCTTCGACTCCGCGAGCGCGTCGCTGCGCGTGGCGCTCGCCGAGGCCTACGCCCGGGCAGGGCACCTCTCGCGCGCGGAGGTGGACGCGCGCCGCGCGCTGGAGGCGGACCCGACCGGACCTGCCGGTGCCGAGGCACACCTCCTTCTCGGAAAGGTGGCCGTGCTCCGCCACAAGGGGGCCGACGCTGCCAAGGAGCTCGCGGAGTCGGTGCGGCTGCAGAGCGAGCTCGCCCGGGGCAAGGCCCCGGACGAGGCGGCGCTCGACCCGGAGGCGTGGCGGATGCTCGCGCAGGTCGAGATCGAGGCGGGCGACGAGGCCGCGGCGGCCCGAACGCTCGAGGACCTCGCCGCGAGGTTGCCCTCCGAGGGAGCGGCCTCGCTTCGCGACATGGGCCGGGTCTACCTGGAGCGGCACGACCTTGACCGGGCCGAGACCTACCTTCGGAAGGCCGTGGAGCGGGACAGCCGGGACGTAGATGCGTGGCGACGGCTGGCCGAGCTGGCGGAGGCGAGGCACCGGCCGGACGACGAGCGCAAGGCCTGGGAGTCCCTGCTCCGCGAGGAGCCCGAGGACGGGGACGCCCTGCTCGCCCTGGGACGCCTCGCCCTGAAGTCGGGTGACGCGGCCTCGGCGCGGGCCTGGTTCGGCCAGCTCCTCCTCGTGAGCCGGGACGAGGCCGGGGCCCGCGTCAGCACCGCCTTTGCCTGGCTCGAGGTCCACCAGCCGGCGGACGCCCTGCGCACCCTCCAGGAGGGCGTGGCATCGACCGGAGGCGATCCGCGCGTCTACTACGGCATTGGGCTTGCCTTGCAGGACCTGCGCAAGTGGCCGGAGTCCGCGGAGGCCTTCGCCGCCGTCGCCGGGGAGGAGGGGGACGTCGTCTCCTCCGCGCGCGCCTCCCAGGCATTCTCGCTCGTGCACGCCGGGCGGAACGCCGATGCGCTGACGGTCCTCGAGCCGGTTCTCAAGGCCCGGCCGCACGAGGTCCGGCTGCTCTCCGCGCGCGCCTACGTGCTCGAGCGGTCCGGCCGGGCAGCCGAGGCGGTCCTGATGCTGGAGAAGGAGGTCCGCGACCGCGCGCAGGATGGGGGGGCTCCGGACGAGCTCTACGAGGCGCTCGCCGGGAGCCTCCAGGCGGCGGGCCGGGCGGCCGACGCGGTTCGGATGCTGCGAAGTGCCGTGGCCCAGCGCTCGCGCGATGAGGCGCTCTGCTACGCGCTCGGCGTCGCTCAGGACAAGGCCGGGGATCGAGAAGCCGCCATCGGCACGATGCAGGGCCTGCTCGCGATCAACCCGGAGCACGCCGACGCCATGAACTTCGTTGGCTACAGCTGGGCCGAACGGGGCATCCGCCTCGAGGAGGCAGAGCGGCTGCTCTCCCGGGCGCTCGAGATCAAGCCCGACAACGCTTCCTTCCTCGACTCTCTCGGCTGGATCCAGTACCAGAAGGGCGACTATGCACGCGCGGTGGGACTGCTCGAGCACGCCGACGCCCTGTCGGGCTCCGAGCCCACGATCCTCGAGCACCTGGGCGACGCCTACGGCAGCGCCCGGCGACCCGCGGACGCCGCCAAGGCCTACCGGCGCGCCCTCGAGGCGTTCGACGATGGAGCCGAGCCGGAGGAGCCCGATCAGCGCGGCACGATCGAGCGAAAGCTCCGCGAACTCCCCGGAAGCGACGTTCGCCCGGCGAGGCGGTAACCCGTGACAGTCCCGGTGTTTCCCGGCCCCGGCCACGCCCGGCGCGAGGAGGGGTTCCTCCATTCGGCCGACGGCCTGCGTCTGTACTGGCAGCGCTACACCCCGCCGTTGCCGCAGGCCACAGTGATGGTGCTGCACGGCGCCGGCGATCACTCGGGTCGCTACGCCGGCATCACCGACGCGCTCGTGCACGCTGGTCACGAGGTGGCGCTCGTCGACTTTCGCGGTCACGGGCAGTCGGATGGTCGGCGGTGGTACGTGGACGCGTTCGACGACTACCTCGCCGACCTGGAGGCCTTCGCCTCCCACGTCCGCGCTGGGTCCGGCGCCCGGCAGATCTTTGCCGTGGCCCACAGCCAGGGGGGCCATATCGCCGCCCACTGGGGGCTTCGCCCCGGGCTCGGGATCTCGGGGTTCGTCTTCTCGTCGCCGTTCTTCCGCCTCGCCGTCAGATCCGCCCAAGGTGAAGGTCTGGGCCTCGCTGCTCGTCGGGAAGGCGATCCCGTTCCTTCCCGTCGACGCGGCCCTCGACCTCGCCGAACTCACCTCGGACCCGGAGATGCAGCGCTGGACGGCCGAGGACCCGCTCTACCTTCGGAAGACGACGCCGCGGTGGTTCAGCGAATCGAGCCGCGCCCAGGAGGTCCTCCGCCGCCACATGGGGGAGTTTGCCTACCCCGTGCAGGTCATGCTGGGCGACGCCGACCGCATCGCAGACCCCGAAGCTGGTCGGGAGTTTCTGGCCGCCGCCGCTTCTCGCGACAAGTCGCTGCGCGAGTACCAGGGCCTCCGGCACGAGATCTTCAACGAGGTGGGGCGCAGTGGGCCGATCGCCGACGCCGTCTCCTGGATCTCGGAGCGCGCCGGCGGCGCGAAAACGAATTGACCCCGGAGCGCACGGGCCTCTATTCTCCGCGTCGAACGGAGGATTCCATGGCAGCGCTCGACAAGCCTGCCGCTCCCAGGAGCGGCGCACACACCGTCATCGGAAGCTCGATCGTCATCGACGGCGAGATCTCCGGTGACGAGGACCTCGTCATCCAGGGAACGGTGAAGGGGAAGATCGCGCTGCGCCAGAGCCTCTTCGTCGAGAGCTCGGGCGTCATCGAGGCCGACATCGAGACGGCCAACGTCGAGGTCTCGGGCCAGGTGACCGGCAACATCGCCGCCACCGACAAGGTGGAGCTCAAGGCCGACTGCAAGGTGGTGGGGGACATCCGCGCGCCGCGCATCCTCATCGCGGACGGGGCGGCCTTCAAGGGCAACGTCGACATGGAAATGGGCGCGCGCGGCCCTAGGGGGAAGTGACCGATGGCCACGGCGAACGGAAGCACCGTGATCGGCGAATCGATCCTCATCAACGGAAATCTCCAGGGCGACGAGGACCTCACCGTCCGCGGTCGCGTGGAGGGGACCGTCACGCTCACCCGCACGCTCGTGGTGGAGCCCACCGGGATCGTCAAGGCCGAGGTGCAGGTGAAGAACTGCATCATCGCCGGCGTGGTCATCGGCAACGTGACCGCCTCCGAGAGCGTCGAGATCACCAAGGAAGGACGCATGGTGGGTGACATCAGCGCACCGCGCGTCATCATCGTCGACGGCGCCAGCTTCAAGGGGCGCGTGGACATGGGCGAGGTGGACGTCTCGGCGGCGGAGCGCGGCGAGCGGCCGGCGCGCGCCATCGCCCGCCCGGCATCGCGCCCGGCGCTCGGGTCCGCGCGGCAGTCGCCACGGCCGGCCGCCAAGGAGGAGCCGGCAAGCGAGGTCCATGCCGCGCCGCGCCCGCCCGCCCCGCCCCCCTCCCTGGGGATGGGCGCTCTGAAGCGGAAGGTCGTCGTCAAGCGGAAGTAGCCACGTGGACCCCGAGGGACGATCCACCGCGCCCGCGCACGCGACCGGCGCCGTGGATTTCGTCTCGATGGACGACATCTCGGAGGACGCCACCTTCCGCCTGCGGGAGCCGGGCGACGTGAGCCTTCTCGCGGCGTCCATCGGGCGCCTCGGGCAGCTCCTTCCCATCGAGCTCCGGCCCCTTCCGCCCGCCGCGGCTCCCGCGCCGAGGCCCGATGCGGACGTCGCTGCGGTCGCGGACCCGGAAGACGGGTTCTTGCCGGAAGCGGCTCCCGCGCGCCGATGGCAAGTGGTGGCAGGCTTCCGACGCCTTGAGGCCCTGCACCTGCTGCACCGCGAACGCGTGCTGGCGCGCATCCACCCCGAGCTTTCCGACGAGGACGCCTGGGCCCTGGCGCTCGCGCGACCGCTGCTCGCCGAGCCGTACTTGCCCTCGGAGCTGGAATCGCTCCGGGGCCGCGTCGGCGCCGTGGCCCCGTGGGCGGACGAGCTCGTCGACGAGGCGTTGGTGCGAGCCCCCGTGTCGCCGGATGAGCGAGAGCGGTTCGCAGACTTTCTTGCCTCGCGCCGGGGCGAGGTGCCAGGAGAGGGGAGGGCCGCGCCGGGCTCGCCGGCTGCGGGGACCGGCGAGGGCGGGGAGGACGCGCGCGAGCGCGAGTTCGAGACCCTCGAGCTCACTCCGGAGGAGCTGGCGCTCCATCTGGCCGTGCGCATCTTCGAGCTGAACCAGGAGCTCGCTGCCGGATGGGAGGCGTGGCGGGACCTTCCCGCCGAGGGTCGCCGGCAGATCGTCGAGCAGGCGCGCTACCTGGCGGAACTCTTCCCCCTCATGGACCGGGAGACCGAATGAGCCTCGTCGCCGACCGAGCCCGGCTGCTCGAGTTGCTGCGCACCCTGTCGTTCGAGCGCCGGAAGGTTGTGTTGGCGTCGGGCCGGGAGAGCGACTTCTACGTGGACTGCAAGCGGACGGCCCTCACCGCCGAGGGGCACGTTCTCGTCGGCCGGCTGCTCTTCGACCGAATCCGGCGGCTCCGGCCGATCGTCCGGGGGGCAGGTGGCCTGACGCTGGGGGCCGACCCCCTGGCGAGCGCCGTGGCACTGACGAGCTTCATGGAGGGGGAGCCCGTCGACGCCTTCATCGTGCGCAAGGAGCCGAAGGGCCATGGCACAGGCCAGTGGATCGAGGGGCGGAAGACGATTCCCGACGGGAGCCGCGTGGCGGTTCTCGAGGACGTGATCACGAGCGGCGGCAGCGCGCTCAAGGCCATCGAGCGCTGCCGCACGGAAAGCCTCGTCCCGGTGGGCTGCTTCGCGCTCGTGGACCGGATGGAGGGGGGCCGCGAGGCCATCGAGGCGCAGGGGGTCGCGGTGGACGCCCTCTTCACGCGCGGCGACTTTCTCGGCTAGGACTCGTCCATGAAGAGCCTCGCCACCGCCGTCCTCGCCCTCGCCGCCGCAGGGTGCAACTACTTTGCCCCGTCCCCGCAGCCGTCGGCGAGCGAGGGCACCTGGGCATCCGAGCGCGACAGGTTCACGCGCGAGAAGAAGGTCTACGACTTGCTCGCGGACGTGGCCTTCGCGACCGCGACCTACCAGGCGCCCTCCCTTCGCGTCGCTCGCGTGACCCGGGTCGCCGAGTGGAAGGGAATGCTGCCGACCGAGCGCGACGCCTTGCTGTCGAAGGAGCGGGCCGAGGCCGCCGAGTACGAGGAGTTCCTGCTCGCCTTCTTTACCGACGATCGGCGCGCCAACGACCTCGCTACCAGCCGCGGTACCTGGCGCGTCGCCCTGGTGGTCGATGGCAAGGAGCAGGCGCTGCCCCTCCACGTGGATCCCGTCCGCAACGACCCCACCCTGCAGGTGCTCTACCCGTACGCCACCGATTTCTACCAGCTCTACCGGATCCGGTTCCCGCGGCTTCCAGGGCCGGCGCCGCTCGAGAGCCTCCCGTTCACGCTCCAGATCGCCGGAGCGCTCGGGAAGGTGGAGCTGGAGTGGCGGCCGTAGCGACTCGCGCTCAGGCGTCGCGGGAGGGCTCGTCGAGCTCGCCCCGGTGGAGCACAGTGTCCCGGAGGAAGCGCTCGTCGGGCTTGGGGAAGTCGATGAGATAGTGCAGCCCGCGGGACTCCCTGCGGCGGCGCGCCGATTCGACGATGAGAAGCGCCACGTCAGCCAGGTTTCGCAGCTCGACCAGGTCGGGCGTCACCTTGTAGCGCCAGTAGTACTCGCGGATCTCGGCGCGAAGCATCTGCAAGCGGGTGCGGGCCCGCTCGAGCCGCTTCATGCTTCGCACGATCCCGACGTAGTTCCACATCAGGCGGCGAACCTCGTCCCAGTTGTGCGTCACCACCACACCCTCGTCGGGGTCGAGCGCGTCGCCGGGGTTCCAGTCGGGAACCCGATGTGCGGCCTTGCCTGCAGCGAGGAGGCCGACAGCGGCCACGGCTGCCCGCCGCCCGAAGACCAGCCCCTCCAACAGCGAGTTGGAGGCGAGCCGGTTGGCGCCGTGAAGCCCGGTGCAAGCCACCTCGCCCACCGCGAGCAGTTGCGGCACACCGGTCAAGCCGTCGAGGTCGGTAACGATGCCGCCACACTGGTAGTGCGCTGCCGGGACCACCGGGATGGGCTGCACCGCCATGTCGATCCCGAACTCCTTGCAGGTCTGGTAGATGTGCGGGAAGTGGTCGAGGAGGAAGCCCTTCGGCAGGTGGGTCATGTCGAGGAACGCACAGTCGTCGCCGCGGCGCTTGACCTCGGCGTCGATGGACCGAGCCACGATGTCCCGAGGGGCGAGTTCCAGCCGCGGGTCGTAGCGGGCCATGAAGGCCTCGCCGGACCGGTTGCGCAGGATCCCGCCCTCCCCGCGCAGCGCCTCGGAGATGAGGAAGCTCTTCGCCTGTGGGTGATAGAGGCACGTCGGGTGGAACTGGAAGAACTCCATGTTGGCGATCGCGGCCCCGGCGCGGTAGGCCATGGCCAGCCCGTCGCCCGTCGCGACGTCCGGGTTCGTGGTGTAGAGGTAGACCTTGCCGGCGCCCCCGGTGGCGAGAACGGTGAGCGCGGCGGTGATGGTGCGGATCTCTCCCGAGGCGCGGTCGAGCACGTAGGCGCCGAGCGCGCGGTTCGGGCCGGGCACGCCCGCCTTCTCGGCGGTGATGAGGTCGATGGCGACCTGGTCCGATTCCACCCGGACGCGGGCGGCGTCGCAGGCGGCGAGCAGTTTCTTCTCCACCTCCATGCCGGTCGTGTCCTTCGCGTGAGCGACGCGCCGCCGGGAGTGGCCTCCCTCGCGCGTGAGATGGAGTCGATCCGGGCCCTCCCGGTCGAACTCCACCCCCAAGGAAAGGAGCCACCGGATCCGGTCCGGGCCCTCGCGCACCGTGACCTCGACGGCGTCGGCGTGACAGAGCCCGGCACCGGCGACGAGCGTGTCCTGGACGTGGTTCTCGAGGGTGTCGTCGGGCCCGAGGACCGACGCCACGCCGCCCTGCGCGTACTGGGTGTTGCCCTCCTGCCGGGCGCGCTTGGTGAGGACGAGCACCTTGCCGTGGGACGCGGCCTCCAGGGCAAAGGAGAGGCCGGCGACACCGCCGCCGAGGACGAGGAAGTCGACGTGCTCGCGAGGGGAGACGGGCATTCCGGGATCCCTAGCACGCGCCCCGGGAAGTTGTCTTGGCGCCCAATCGGTTGCTAACCTCCGGGTACCGATGTTGGCTCGCGCCCTCCTCCTGTCCCTCCTGGGGCTACTCGCCTCGGGGATCGCCTCCGCGGCGACCGACGAACTCTGCGCCTACAAGCGCATGACGGCCGACGAGGGCGAGGTCTGGACCTTCACCAACCTCCAGGGTCCCAATTGCAGGAAGAAGGTGAAGCTGCAGAAGGAAGCCGGTGTCTACCGGGCGGGGAGCGCGCCGAACGTGCGGGCGCTGGAGCCCTCCCCTGGGGCGGTCGCCGGCGGCACGCGGTCGACGCCCCGAGACGCCGACGCAGCCTACCGGGATCACATCCGGCGCGCCGCCGCCCTGTACAATCTCCCCGAGGAGCTCCTTCACGCCGTCATGGCCGTGGAGTCGAACTTCAACCCGGTTGCGGTCTCGCAGAAGGGGGCCGCAGGGCTGATGCAACTCATGCCCCACACGGCGAGCGAGATGTACGTCTCCGACATCTGGAGCCCGGAGCAGAACATCTACGGCGGGGCGAGATACCTGCGCGTGCTCGCCAACCAGTACCAGGGCGACATGGCGAAGATGCTCGCCGCCTACAACGCCGGCCCGGACGCGATCCGGCGCGCCGGTGACAAGATCCCCGACATCCCGGAGACGCGCGAGTACGTGCGCAAGGTGATGACGCTCTACGAGCGGCTGAAGTCCCGAAGCGGGAGGGGGTAGCGCGTGCCGAGGGGGCCGGGTTCGGAGGAGGAGGTCGAGGGACTCGACGAGGAGTTCCTGTACCACCTCTCGCGCGGCTCCGACCTGCTCGCCCGGGGCGAGTCCGCCGAGGCTCGGCAGTCGCTCCAGCGGGCTGCGCACCTCCGCCCCAAGGACGGGAAGGTGCTGGGTCTTCTCGGGCAGGCCTGCTATCGAATGGGCCGCTTCGACGACGCGGCCGAGGCCTACGGGCGGTTGGTGGACGACAACCCCACCGAGGTGGCGGCGCGGGTGAACCTGGGGCTCGCGAACCTCAAGGCTCGCCGGTTCGCGAGCGCGGTGAAGCAGTTCTCCATCGCGCTCGACCTGAATCCCGACCACAAGAAGGCCATGGGCTACCTCGGGCTCGCGCACTTCGAGTCTGGCGATCCGAGGACTGCGAGGGACTGGTTCGAGCGCGCTGGCAGCCTGATGATGGTGGCCAGGTGCGACGAGGTGCTGGCGTCGAACGGCGCCGTCGCGAGACCCGAGCCCACTCCCGCGGTGGAGGATGTCCCCGTGCCGGACCCCGAGCCCGTCCGCGACCTTGCTGCGGCGCCGGAGGCACCGGCGGCTGGACTCGGCGCCTACGCGGCACGCCGCACAGTGCGCATCTCCCGCGAATCCTTTGCGGTGGAGGGACGAGTGCTCTCCGTCGCCGTGAGCGGGGAGATGCTGACGCGCCTTGACGGCCTCTTCGCGATCCGCGGAAGCCTGACCCTCAAGCCCGAGGTGAAGCGCTTCCGCGGGCAACCCACCGACAAGCCTTTCGGCGAAGGACCGGCGCGGGTGCACCGCGCCATCGGCGAGGGGACGCTCCTCTTCCGCGGCATCGGGGCGGTCCATACGGTGGTCGACCTGGCCGGCGAGGCAGGCTACTTTCGAGAGGAGACGGTGTTCGCGCTCGAGGAGCCAGTGGTGTTCGAGAACGGCCGGGTGCCGTCCAAGTACTCTCAGGACCTCAATCTGGTGCACCTGCGGGGTCGGGGACGCTTCCTCCTTCGCACGGCCGCCGAACCAGTTGCGCTCGAGGTCGGGCGCTCGGCATCGCTGCGGGTCCCCGTCGAGGCCCTGGTGGGTTGGACGGGGGCGATCACGCCCCGGATCGTGATGCTCGGTTCAGAACCGGAAGGTGACGAGAGCAAGGCCGCCGACGGTCCAGCCGTGGTGGAACTCACCGGCGAGGGCCGCGTCCTCGTGGACCCCGACGCAGGCGCCTCGGACCGGGGAGATGGAACGTGAGTTCCCTGAAGAATGACCTGTTCAACCTGCCGAACGCCGTGACCATGGTCCGGATCGGCATGATCCCGGTAATTCTCACGTTCACCTACTACGAGAGCCGCTTGAACAGCTTCATCGCGGCCATCATCTTCGCGGTGACTGCGGCCACTGACTTCCTGGACGGCTGGCTGGCGCGGCGCCGAGGGCTCGTCACGGTCATCGGCAAGTTTCTGGACCCGCTTGCAGACAAGCTCGTGGTGGTCTCCACGCTCATCATGCTGGTGCACCTGGGCAGGGTGGCCGCCTGGCTCGTCATCGTCATCATGGCGAGGGAATTCATCGTCACCGGACTCCGCACCATGGCCATGGGCGAAGGCATCGTTATCGCGGCCGGGCAGGAGGGAAAGTACAAGACCGCGGTGCAACTCGCGGCCATCAGCTTTCTCCTGCTCCACTATCGCTACGCGGTCGACTTCGTGTTCTTCACGGCCGAGGTCAACGCGAACGCGGTGGGCACCTGGCTCCTCTACCTGTCCGTGGCCTTCTCGGTCTTGTCGGCCGCGCTCTACATTCGAGACTTCCTGCGCGTGGTCTACCGGCGAGATGCCAGCGGCGCGCGGGAATTGAGCGAGCCGGAAGCAGCCTCGGCAGCGGTTCAGTCAGTGCCCCAGGGGGGCAGGCAAGGGCCTTGACACCTTCTTCGAGGTAGCCCTATAAACCGGCCCCTCGCACATGATTCCGCGGGAATAGCTCAGTGGTAGAGCATCGCCTTGCCAAGGCGAGGGTCGAGGGTTCAAATCCCTTTTCCCGCTCCATCGTGCCCCCGATAATCCCCAGGGTTATCGGGGGCTTTTCCTTGATCGTCCCTTTGTTCGTCACCCAAATCGTCACCTCGCCGGAGGTGACGATCGCCGGGGTGGCTTCCCACGCCGCCGGGTCGATGGCGAGGACCGCCTCGCACATCCCGGGCCACTGCATCTCGAGCCGCGTGTAGAAGTCCGACGCACGCTTCGGCTTGGGGTGCGTGATCAGGTTCAGGTGGAACTCGGAAGCGCCCGCACTGAGCGCCAAGTTCCGGAACGTCGATCGGGACTCGTACTGGCGCTGGGTCGCGATGCCGACCGTCTCGAGGTCGGCCTTGAACTGCTTGTAGGTCCCGCTCACGAGCCGCTGCTTGCCGTCGCCTCGCGGGAAGATGAAGTCGTCCGCGTCGGGCTTCCGTCCATGAACTTCTCCCAGCCCCGGGCCTCCCACGCCTCCAGAATGGCCTGAAGCACGGGGTGAACGGGGACGTGGAGGGACGCGCCGGTCTTCGTGGCCTTCTCCATGCGCATCGGGCTGTTGAAGGAGGACTCCAAGGTGAGCCGCCAGAGGGGTCGCTTCGAGCGATCCGGGTCCCGCCACCTCGCATTCGACGTCTCGCCCGGGCGAAGGCCGCTCAGGAAGCGGAGCGCGTAGAGCGCCCGCCGGTCCTCCGGGATGCGCGAGTCCGAAGTGAGCACCACCACCTGGTCTAAACTGAACCCTGCCAGGGAGCGCCAGCCCCGCTTCTTGTCCTCGATAGGCGGGAGGTGTCGGTCGGCGTCCCAGGTCGCGGTCGGGTTCTTCCGGATGACCTTCCGCTCCATCGCGTCCGCGAAGAACACCCGCGCGACGCTCGCCACGTTCCGGACCGTCCTTGGGGCTATGGGCGTCCCATCCCTCTTCGACTTGTGTTCGCGAAGCCCGAGAAGCCAGTCGAGGAGCTCGACTTCGCCCTCGTCCGTCGTGGAATCGGCGACGGCTCGGCTCCCGAAGGCCGGCAGGAAGTGGGCCTTCAGCATGAGCATGTCGCTCCTCCAGGCGAAGGGGCGACGCCGCCGACGGAGGGAGACCCAGGTGTCGTCGAAGAACTTCTGAACGGTGAGGGCCCCCAGCTCCTTGCGGCGGGCCTTCGTGCGCTCCTGTCGATCGATCTCCTCGACGAGGGCCTGAGCCTTGTCGCGGTCCGTGAACTTGGAGGACTCGCGCTGTTCCTTGCCCTCGGCGTCTGTCCAGCACATCCACCAGTACTGGATGCCCTTGCGTCGAAACACGAAAGCCATGGGTTACCTCCGCGATCCCCGGGCGGCGAGAACGCGCCGCGCTCGCTCCTGAATATCCTCCGGGTCACCGACACGAATCGTGCTGCGTTGCTCGGCGACAGCCGCCACCTCGTCCGCGTTGACCTTGAACTTCTGCTGCTTCGGGTCGGCGGCCCTGTTCGTGACCCTTCTCTGAATGCGCCCTTCGTTTGCCCAAGCCCGGATCGTCTTCACTGGAACGCCCGTCTCGCGCGCTGCCGCTGGTGAGGTCATCCAGCGGCCCGGGCGCGGTGCCACGGTCGAGTATCGAGCGCCTGCAGATAGGGCGGCGTCTACCTTGGCGGAGACCATCTTGTCGAGCATGGTCTCCAGGACTGCTGCGAGGGCGTTGGCTTCGTTCACGTTCCGGCCCTCGTGCCTTCCCCGTCCCCTTCGGGACTCAGCGACGCTTGCGACCGCCGCCGTCTGGTGCGTCGAAGCCCGGTCCCTTCTCCCTGAGCTCGAGGCTGCGCTGGAAGAGGAGGTGAAGAAGGTACTCGTAGCGCTCTAGGCCGAGGGCCTTCCGGTCGGCATCGAGGAGGGTCGTCGCCGCGGCCGGAAGACCAAACCAGGTTCGGAGGCCGTCGAGGTGGCGGACGACGTATGCGGTCAGGTCGCGCCCTCCCTGGGTGGCCTCTGATTTCAGGAAGGTGACGAGCTCCCGTGGCATGCGGAAGGTCTGCATCAGCTTCTCAGTGCTGGTGAACGCGGCGTCGGCCCGGGAGGGAGTCTTGGGGGTCATCGTATGTCTCCTGCCTTATGATTAGCTGTCTTCTGTTAGAATGTCAGGCGACATACGGTCGAAGGCGAGGAGCCGCAGCGAGCGGTCGCTCGGTCGGCACTGGATCCGTCAATCTGAGGAATGAGTCCAATTCGCTTGAAACGGTGCTTGGCGACACCGTAGGAGAGAAGACATGAAGGTCAGAAGGATTGTCGGTGTGGTCCTGGCGGTGGCCGTCGCCCTCCTCGGCTTGGGCGTGGTCACCTCGTGGGCACCGGATCGCCCCGTAGAAGCACTGACGGCCCGCTGGGCTCAGCCGCCCTCGCAGTTCATGGTGGTGAACGGCATGCGGGTTCACCTCCGCGACGAGGGCCCTCGCGAGGACCCCGAGCCGATCGTTCTCCTGCACGGCACCTCGGCGAGCCTGCACACCTGGGATGGTTGGGCGGCTGCACTCAAGGGCCAACGCCGCGTGATCCGCGTGGACATGCCTGGCTTCGGACTCACTGGCCCAGCGCCTGATGGCGACTACCGGCTCTCCGCTTACGTGCGCTTCGTGGTGGCGGTGATGGACCAGCTCGGCGTCACGAAGGCCGTGATCGGTGGCAACTCCTTCGGCGGCGAAGTGGCGTGGAAGGTCGCCGTCGACCACCCTGATCGCGTGAGCCGGCTCGTGCTCGTGGATTCGTCCGGGTACCCGTTCAAGCCGCAATCCATCCCGATCGGCTTCAAGCTCGCGTACGTGAAGGCCCTGCAGCCGCTCATGAGGAACTTGCTGCCACGGGGTGTCATCGAGTCGAGTGTGCGGAACGTCTACGGGAACCCAGACAAGGTCACGCCAGAACTGGTCGACCGCTATTACGAGCTCACCCTACGCGACGGGAACCGGAACGCTCTTCCGGAGCGCCTCGACCAGGTCCGGAGAGGCGAGTTCTCGGACCAGGTCAAACAGGTCCATCAGCCGACATTGATCCTCTGGGGCGGCCTAGATCACTTGATTCCGACGAGTGCCGCCCACCGTTTCCAGGAAGACATCCCGGGCAGCCAACTCGCCATCTTCGACGACCTGGGCCACGTTCCCCATGAGGAAGATCCGGCCCGCACGGTCGCGGTGGTGCAGACCTTCCTGGCTCATTGAACCAACACGAGCAAGAGTGAGGCCACCATGTCAGCCCTAGCGATCGCGGCGTCCAGCTTGGCGGTTCTGCTCGGCCTCGCGCCCGAGGCAACTCCGCCAGTCCGGACAGCCAAGATCACGATTCTCTCGACGATGCTCGCCGAGAAGGGGATCGGCGAGTGGGGCTTCTCGGCCCTGGTGGAGGTCGACGGGAAGCGAATCCTCTTCGACACCGGGGCCCAGGCCGACACGGTGCTCCGGAACGCCGGGGTTCTAGGAATCGACCTCTCTGACGTCACCGACGTCGCTCTTTCGCACTCTCACTGGGACCACGTGGGAGGCCTTGAAACGCTCCGGAGAGCCTTCTCGGGAAAGAACCCCGCGGCGATGTCGCGTGTCCACGTGGGGAAGGGGTTCTTCACGCCGCGGACCCGCAACGGCGCCTCGTTCAACCCGATGCTCCTCGCTCGACGGGAGCTCACAACTGCAGGAATTCAGTTCGTCGAACACGACCAGCCGACCGAACTCATGCCGGGCGTTTGGCTCACGGGCCCGGTGAAACGCATCCACCCGGAGCACAACTACCCGAAGGACGTGTTCGTCGAATCGCCCAAGGGGCCAGAGGTGGACCCCGTCGCCGAGGACTCCTCGCTCGTGATCGATACGAAGGATGGGCTCGTCGTCCTGACGGGGTGCGGGCACGCGGGGGTGATCAACACCCTCGAGGCGGCGCGCGCCGCCGTTCGCGATACCAAGGTGTCGACCGTGTTCGGCGGACTACATCTCTTTGCGGCTGACGACGCGACGCTCGACTGGACCGCCGATCAGTTCCGCCGCTTCGGGGTCAGGGAGCTCGTCGGCGCGCACTGCACCGGCATAGAAGCGGTCTACCGGCTGCGATCACAAGCAGGTCTCGACCGCAGCACGGCCGTGGTGGGCGCGGTGGGTGCATCTTGGCAGCTTGGCAAGGGCATCGACCCGGGGCAGCTGGCCCGCTAACGACTGTGTCCGATTCCTCGGGGCCAGGTCTCGGGAGCCGGCCGAAGTCGGCCGACGCGGAGAGGAGACCCTCGCACCTACAATCTTGGTCCACGTGGGCCAAGATGGACTTTTCGTGGTTTTGGTCCACGTGGACCAAAACGCGATTTTCGACGACTTGGTCCACGTGGACCAACTTGAAGAAAACTACGAGTTGGTCCGCGCGGACCAACTCAACGAAAACAACGCGCTGCTCTCAAAGAATGCGCGGCCAACCCTGTCACGAAGGGTGTCCTCCCACTTGGACAGGATTGCTGACACGATTGGTGACAGGTCGGCTGACAGGATTGGGCGGTGCAAGTGCCGGATCAGACAGCCGCGGCCCCGCCGTCCGCCAAGGGGGCGTGCAGGGCGGCGTGACGGGCGCCATCCGCCCGACCTCCCTCCCCCAACCACGGGGAGGGAGGTCTGGCAAATGTCACCCTATTGACTGAAGGAGAAGGCGGACGGCGGGGCAGGAATTGAGATGAAGATGGACCCATACGGGGAGTGGCATCGGAATGGCTTGTAGGTAGGTGTAGGGGTAGGTGGGAGATATTGAAAACAGTTCTGATGGTGGCAGTGGCGAGCTCGGACTGGCGCTTTCGAAGGGAGGCGCGGTGAAAAGAGGAAGCAAGGGGCCGTGAGAGAGCACGCGGAGAAGACCGAGAACTGGTGGACTGGTTGCGGAGAAAGACCGGGCAGAGGCGACCACCAGGCGAAGCCGGAGACGCGGGGCGGAGGGAACGATGAAAGGCGTTGGCGGGTCGGAAGCCGGCGATGACGGTGCGGCGGAGGAGGGAAGGTGGGGGAGCCGACCGGTTCTTCCTGTCGACCGTGCTCGCGGGAGAACACGTCGGGCTGCGCGAAGTGGAAGACGGCCGTTGGCTCGTGACCTTCATGCAGCTCGACCTCGGCCACTACGACAGCACGACCAAGCATTTCGAGGCGCTTGGGGCAGAGCCCCAGGAGGTGACCACGACCGAATCTGCGTGACCTCGACCTCCCGAGGAAATCCTCAGTCGAGTGTCACCTATCTGCCCAGTCCAAATCGTTACCCATCTCCCCGGTTGCACATCCGCGCAGCCCGGGCAGCAGCCGCAGGTCGTCCAGCCGCCGCGGCCCTGGAACAACGTGGCACGCTTGAACCTCGGCGTCGGCTTCTACAATTCCGGCTGGTACACCTGTTCCGACCGCGATGGCAACTACGGCTCCTGCCCGTCCTGCTCGTACGCCGGTCTGCACGGTAAGTGGCATCTCGGCAGCCACGACGGTCGGCTGCCGAACGACCAGGGGTTCGACGAGTAGTACGGCATGCCGCGTACCACGGACGAGTCGATGTGGTCATCTCTCCTGGGCTGGCTCGACCTGATCGCCTGTGGCTCGCGCACGACCTCGTCAAGAGCGGGGAGGGCGTGAAGGTCTACGAGCCCTGGCTTCAGCGGTGCTGCTGGCTAACCTGGCCGCGATAGACTACATTTCAAAGAACCGCTCGCCGCATTCTTCACGTTCCGTTGGCATGAATAGTGGCGTCGTTGCCGTCCCGGATGATTAGATTCCCGAGCCCGGAGACCGATTCAAAGCCCGACGTCGCGTAACGGTTTGACAGAGGAATCATGAACGTACATCCCCGTTTGACCCTGCTGGGCGTCCTGGCTGGCGGTCTGGCGCTTTCGGCGCTCGCTCAGGAGAAGCCGGCCTGGGGGATGGGAACAGTCGATCCGAAGGAAGGGGCGAAGCTGTTCAAGAAGCCCGGCTTCTCACCCTATGCCGGCCGGAACTACCCGACGCACGTGTACTGGGGCGATACGCACCTGCACACCTCCATGTCGCTCGACGCCCGCGCGGGCGGCAACACGCTCGGTCCAGAAGAGGCTCTGCGGTTCGCCCGAGGCGAGGAGGTCGTTGCCGCGACCGGCGAGCCAGCGAAGCTGAGCCGGCCTCTTGACTGGCTCGTCGTCTCCGACCACTCGGATGCCCTGGGCACCATGAACGAGATCGCCAACGGCAACCCGCAGCTGATGAACGATCCGACGTGCAGGCGGTGGCACGACGCGATCGCCCAGGGCGGCGAGCCTGCCGTCAAGGCGGCCTTTGAAATCGTCATTGCGTTGTCGTCGGGAAAGATTCCCCCATTATGCTGGATCCGAAGCTGACGCGGTCGTTGTGGGAGCGGCAGACGGCCACCATCGAGAAGTACAACGACCCCGGCCGGTTCACCGCACTCATCGGCTACGAGTGGACCAGCAACAACACCGGCAACAACCTGCACCGCAACGTCATCTACCGCGATGGCAAGGCAAGGGCCGATCAGGCCTTGCCCTTCACGACGACGGAGAGCGAGAACCCCGAGGACCTCTGGAAATGGATGCAGGCGTACGAGGAGAAGACAGGCGGGTCGCTCCTCGCTATTCCGCACAACGGCAACCTCTCCAACGGGCTGATGTTTGCGGTCGAGACGTTCAAGGGTAAGCCGCTCACGAAGGAGTGGGCTACGACGCGGGCCAAGTGGGAGCCACTCTACGAAACCACCCAGATCAAGGGCGATGGTGAGTCGCACCCCTCGCTTTCGCCCAGCGACGAGTTTGCGGGCTACGAGACGTGGGACAAGGGCAACCTGTTGCTCGTGCCGAAGAAGCCGGGGATGCTTCAGTACGAGTACACCCGGCAGGCCTTGAGGAACGGCCTCAAGATCGAGCAGCGGCTCGGCGTCAACCCGTTCAAGTATGGCCTCATCGGCAGCACGGACTCGCACACCTCTCTCGCGACGGCGGAGGAGGACAACTTCTTCGGCAAGCACTCGGGAGTTGAGCCGAGCCCGCACCGCTACGAGCATGTCGTTCTGGAGTTCCAGGGCAGGAAGCTCATGAGCTGGGAGATGGCCGCTTCGGGCTACGCCGGCATCTGGGCCACAGAGAACACGCGTGAGGCGCTCTGGGACGCGATGAAGCGCAAGGAGGTTTATGCCACGACGGGGCCGCGCATGGTGGTGCGCTTCTTCGGTGGCTTCGAATTCATGCCCAAGGATGCCGCCAATCGCTTGCCCGCCGAGATCGGCTACGCGAAGGGCGTCCCCATGGGTGGGGACCTTCATCAGGCGCCGTCCGGCAAGGCTGCGACCTTTCTCGTGGCCGCGCTCAAAGACCCCATCGGCGCCAACCTCGACCGGATCCAGGTGATCAAGGGGTGGCTCGACAAGAAGGGCGAGACGCAGGAGAAGGTCTACGACGTGGCCTGGTCCGGCGACAGGAAGCCCGCCAGCGACGGCAAGCTGCCTGCGGTCGGCAGCACGGTGGACGTCGCGAACGCGACCTGGACCAATACCATCGGAGCACCCGAGCTGATCACCGTCTGGAAGGATCCTGACTTCGATCCGTCGCTCAAGGCCTTCTACTACGTGCGTGTGATCGAGATCCCAACGCCTCGTTGGACGGCGTACGAGGCGAAGCGCTTCGGGGTGACGATGCCGAAGGAAGTTCCAATGGTCACGCAGGAACGCGCCTACACGTCTCCGATCTGGTACACCCCCGGCAAGTAAGAGCAGGATCGCCGGCCGCGGGGCTTCATGCTGGCGAAGAACCAGCCGTTCCTTGGAAAGGGCCCGACTATGGGTGCAATGAGTGTGAACGGCATGACGTTTGTCGTGGCGCTGGCGTGGGCTCTGCCCGCGCCTGCGAGCGCACAGACGCAGCAGCGCGAGCGGCCTGTCGTCACCGACGAGGGTCAGATCAACGTGGAAGCTGCAGCCAAGGCCTTCCCTAAGCGCGGGTTCTCGCCATACGCCAACCGGAACTACCCCACGCGCGTCTACTGGGGCGACGAGCACGTCCATACGGGCTGGTCGGTGGACGCGGGCGCGTTCGGCTGCACGCTCGGTCCCGAGGAAGCCCTGCGCTTCGCCCGTGGTCAGCAGGTCAAGTCGTCGCTCGGCGAGTCGGTGAAGCTGAGCCGCGCGCTTGACTGGGTGGCGGTGACCGACCATTCCGATGCCGCAGGCGTGATCTTCGAGATCAGGGACGGGAATCCCAATCTGATGAGCGATCCGCAGATCAAGAAATGGCACGACATGATGGCCTCCGGGAAGGGTATCGAGGCTGCAAGCGAGATGATCGCTGCGCAGTCGAACAACAGGGTCCCTGCGGCCATGAAGGATCCCAAGCTGGCGAAATCGATCTGGCAGAAGAACACCGCCATCATGGAAAAGTTCAACGAGCCGGGGCGGTTCACTGCCTTCATCGGATACGAGTGGACGAGCAATGCTGGCGGCGGCGACAACCTCCACCGCAACGTCATCTACCGCGACGGCAAGGACAAGGCCGACCAAGTCCTTCCCATGACGACGTTCGACAGCGAGAACCCCGAGGACCTGTGGAAGTGGATGGAGGCCTGGGAGGCGAAAACGGGCGGGGCGCTCCTCGCCATCCCGCACAACGGCAACTTGTCCAACGGGAAGATGTTCGCGCTCACCACCTTCTTCGGCAATCCCTTGACCCGCGAATGGGCCGCGGCGCGCGCGCGTTGGGAGCCCATGTACGAAGCCACCCAGATCAAGGGCGATGGCGAGGCTCATCCGTCACTGTCGCCGACTGATGAGTTCGCCAACTTCGAGAAGTGGGACAAGGCTAAGGAGCCTGATCCCAACTACATAATCAACTTCCGCGCGGCCTGAGCTCGTAGTTCCATTCGCCGTGGAAGTCGTGTTGACGCAATGCGAGGTCATTCATCGCGGCCTTCGGGACTTCGAGACCGATTGGATACTTCCTCTTGTCGAGCCCAGCCTTCACCCGGAGTCCCTGTGCAGTGCGGGTGCTGCCGATGAGCGCGACGATGGTCTCGAAGCTGCGCAGCGGCTTGCCGCGCCAGTTCTGGGTAATGTGACAGAAAAGCCGGTGCTCTATCTTGTTCCACTTGCTCGTGCCCGGCGGGAAGTGGCTGACGTGGATACGCAGGCCCGACTCGTCGGCGAACCTCTGCAGTTCCACCTTCCAGGCACGCGTACGGTAGCCGTTGCTGCCGCCGGCATCGGCCGTGATGAGGAGCTCCTTGGCCTTCGAGTAGTTCGGGAGGCCCATCGTCTGCCACCACCGCCGGATCGACGCGACGGCGAAGGCCGGGGTGTCGTGGTCGCGCCCGACGCTCACCCACGCTTCGTTGCGGGCCATGTCATAGACACCGTACGGAATCGCCTTGCCGATCGAGTCGCCCGGGAAGTCGTGGACCAACACCTGCTCGGGCGAGCCCCTCGGCTGCCATTCCCTGCCACCGTTCTTGAAGTCGCCGACCAGCTCCTTCTTCTTCGTGTCGACCGAGATCACCGGCTGCCGGCGCGCCAGGAAGTCCTCCGCTGCCGCGTTGATGTGCTCGAACTGGGCGTTGCGGTCAGGGTGGCTCTCGCCCTCGGTGCTCTTCCGGACCGACTGCAGGCTGTAGCCGAGCTCTTTCATCAGCCGCCCGACCTTGGTGGAGCTGACCGCCCAGCCATCCTTTACCAGCGCGGCCGCGAGGTGTGCCCTGCTCTTGCAGGTCCACCGCAGGGCCGACATCGGGTCACCCCGCGTCAGCGGATCGACCAACTGCTCCAACGCCTCCGTCAGCCCTGGCTGCGTCACATCGAAGCCCGGCCGCCCCGCGCCTGGCCTCCGGATGCGCCCGTGGAGCTCGATCCCCGCCTCCAGTTCGAGCCGGCCGTTCTTCACCGTCTGCCGGGCCAGTCCCGTCGCAGACGACACCAGCGCGTCTCCTCCGTACCCGATGGCGCGCGACTCGGCCCCAGCCCACAGCCGCCGGGTCCGTTCGTCCAGCAGCGGCGACATGGCCGTGTACTTCTCGACAATCGCTGCTTCGAGATCCTCGTCGCGCCTCATCCACAGCGTTGGATCCTATTTGGATCGAGATGTAAAGATAAATCAGCCCCGGCTCCTAACCTCGCCGGTGTGCCAAAGGTGGCCGGGATGCTGGAGCGGGAGTACGCGCGCCAGGCCCTGAAAGAAGGGTTGATGCTGGAGGCGAAGCTCGGCGTGAACCCCTTCAAGTTCGGGCTCGTCAGCGGGACCGACACCCATACCGGGCTCGCCACGGCCGAGGAGGACAACTTCTTCGGCAAGCACACGGGGGTGGAGCCCTCTGCCCATCGTTGGGAGCACATCGTCATCAAAAGTCCGCAGGTCACCATCTACGGATCGCAGATGGCGGCTGCTGGCTACACAGGCGTGTGGGCGACGGAGAACACGCGCGAGGCTATCTGGGACGCGCTCAAGCGCAAGGAGGCCTACTCGACCACTGGCCCACGGATCACCGTTCGCTTCTTCGGCGGGTGGGACTTCGATGCCAGGGACGCTCGGACCCGGATGCCGGCGGAGGCCGGGTACGCGAAGGGCGTTCCGATGGGCGGCGATCTGCAGCAGGCACCCGCAGGGAAGTCGCCCACCTTCCTCGTCGCCGCGCTCAAAGACCCGCTGAGCGGCAACCTGGACCGCTACCAGGTCGTGAAAGGCTGGGCGGACGCGAAGGGCGAGCTGCACGAACAGGTCTACGATGTCGTCTGGTCCGGTGACCGGAGGCCGGATCCAAAGACGGGCAAGGTGCCGACAGTGGGCAACACCGTCGACGTCGCCGACGCGACCTGGACGAACACCATCGGCGCGCCTGAGCTGATCGCGGTCTGGAAGGACCCCGACTTCCACCCGAACCTGCGCGCTTTCTACTACGGTCGCGTCATCGAGATCCCGACCCCGCGCTGGACGGCGTACGATGCGAAGCGCTTCGGCATCCAGATGCCAAAGGAAGTGCCGATGACGGTTCAGGAACGCGCCTACACCTCGCCGATCTGGTACACGCCCGGGACGTAGACCAGCTCCTCAGCCTGGTGAGACCAACCTGGCGCGGGCGGGCCGGCCCGCACGGGAAGCTTTTCCTGCCTGGATGACTGCCCCATGCAATTTAAGTCCATCCTCCGCGAGCCTCTGCTCCATTTCCTCGCTATCGGCGCCGCGCTCTTCCTCTACTTCCACTGGAGCGCCCTCGGGTCGGGGCCGGGCTCCAATCGCATCGTTCTCACCGCGGGGCAGGTTCAGCATCTCGCGGCCGGCTTCGCCAAGACCTGGCAGCGTCCTCCCACGGAGGCCGAGCTGAAGGGGCTCGTCGACGACTGGGTGCGGGAGGAGATCGCCGTGCGCGAGGCGATGGCGTCCGGGTTTGACCGCGACGACACGGTTATCCGCCGGCGGCTTCGGCTGAAGCTTGAGTTTCTCCTCGACGACGTTGGCACGGCGACGCCGCCCACCGAGCAGGAGCTGCAGGCGTGGCTGGACAGTCACACCGGTGCCTTCCGGGTGGAGCCCGAGGTGTCGCTGTGCCAGGTCTTCGTGAGCCTGGAGCGGCGTGGAGCCCGGGCGGAGGCCGACGCCGCGGCCATCCTGGCGAGGCTGCGCTCTGGTGCCTCAGGGACGCGCATCGGCGACCTCGGCGATCCCACCTTGCTGCCTCGGGAGCTCGGCCTCGGGCCGCGCAGCGAGGTGGTCCGCGCCTTCGGTCAAGCGTTCGCTGACCAGGTGGATCGCCTCCCAGCCGGAACCTGGTCCGGCCCGCTGGAGTCGGATTACGGCCTGCACCTCGTCCTGGTGCGCGAGCGGGTAGAGGGTTCGGTTCCCCCGCTCGCCGCGGTTCGCCCGGCCGTGGAGCGCGACTTCCGGTCCAACCGGCGGACGCGGCAGCTCGCAGCGGTCTATGAGCGGCTGCTGGAGAAGTACACCGTCGTCGCCGAGAAGCCCGAAGGAATTGCGCCCGAAGGTCGGGCAGGCAAGGGCGGGTTGTGATTCGGCGTCGCCTTGCGCCGTGGCTAGTGGCAGGGCTGGTGCTCGGCTCGGCTCCTTCGGTCTCGGGCCACGAGACCCGACCTGGCTACCTCGAGCTGCGCGAGGTTGAACCCGCTACCTACTCGCTCCTATGGAAGAGACCGAGCGGGGGCGAGGTGGAGATCCAGATAGCACCCATGGTGCCGCAGGGGTGCCGCCTCGACACGCCCGACCGGCAGCAGCTCACGCCAGGTGCGGTGGTGGTGCGCGGCACCCTGGCCTGCCAGGGCGGCCTGGCGGGAAAGACGCTCCAGATCGAGGGGCTTGAGACCACGGTGAGCGACGTCCTCGTGCGTATCCAGCACGCCGACGGTCGGCTCGAGAGTCACCTCCTGCGACCCGCCACCCCCTCCGTGACGCTCGGGGGGCCGACGAGCCGCCTGGAGCGCTCTCTCTCTTACGTTCAGCTCGGTCTGCAGCACATTCTGCTTGGCCTGGATCACCTGCTCTTCGTGCTCGGCCTCCTGCTCATCGTCGGCAACCGCTGGATGCTGGTGAAGACCATCACCGCCTTCACTGTAGCCCACAGCATCACCCTGGCCATCGCCACGCTTGGCTACGCCAGCGCGCCGCTCCTCCCGCTCAACGCCGCCATCGCGCTCTCCATTCTCTTCCTTGGCCCCGAGATCGTCCGGGTCTGGCGCGGCGAGACCAGTCTCACCATCCGCCACCCCTGGGTGGTGGCCTTTGCCTTCGGCTTACTTCACGGGTTCGGCTTCGCAAGCGGCCTCACGGCCATGGGGCTGCCGAGAGCGGAGATCCCGCTCGCCTTGCTCCTCTTCAACGTGGGGGTCGAGATCGGGCAACTCTTCTTCGTGGTCCTGATCCTCGGCCTCGAACGTTCGTTTCGCACGCTCGAGGTCCACTGGCCGCGCTTCGCCCGGGCGCTGCCCGGCTACGTCGTAGGCTCGCTCGGCGCGTACTGGACGATCCAGCGCGTGCTGGTGCTCGTCGGAGGGCCGCGATGAGTGGCGACCGGGGCTGTCGTCCTTCGCCTGCGACGCTGGCAGGCTTGCTTCTGATGCTCGTCGCGACGCCGGCCTCGGCGCACGTGCAGCGGGGACAGGCCGCCGGGTTTCTGACCGGTGTGATGCACCCGATCTCCGGTATCGATCACGTCCTGGCGATGGTCTCGGTCGGACTGTGGGGCGCTCAACTCGGGGTACCCGCCGTCTGGCTCCTTCCGGTGACGTTCCCGATGGTCATGGCTTTCGGAGGATTCCTCGGCCTGCTCGGGGTCCCACTCCCGGGAGTAGAGGTTGGCATCGCGCTCTCGGCACTACTGCTCGGCCTGATGGTTGCGCGGGAGGCGCGGCCGCCGCTCTGGCTGGCAGCCGTGCTCGTGGGCATCTTCGCGATCTTCCACGGACACGCCCACGGCACCGAGCTTCCGACGGGGCAGAGCGCGCTCCTTTACAGCATCGGCTTCGTTATCGCGACAGGTTGCCTCCACGCTACGGGCATCGCGGTCAGCCTCGTTCACCGCTGGGCCTGGGGACGTGTCGCGCTTCGCGTCGCCGGCGCCGCCGTGGCGATGGCCGGCTGCGTCTTCTTGTGGAGGATGGCATGGTGAGTCCGGCCCCCGGCCAGGAGGGAGTCGCTCTGGGAGGTGCCCGCCGATGCGGGCCTGGTGTGGCGGGGGGGGCCGTCCTCCTTCTGCTCCCGTTGCCGGCCCGCGCCCACCTCGTGACGACCGGGCTCGGGCCACTGTACGACGGTATCGGCCACGTTCTGATGAGCCCGGATGATCTGTTGGCGGCTCTGGCGATGGCCCTCCTCGCCGGGCTCAACGGTAAGGCGGCCGGTCGCCGGGCGCTGTTCCTGCTGCCGCTCGCCTGGGCGGTCGGCGGCCTCGCGGGTTTCGGGGTCCGCGCGCCGGTGCCGCCTGGCACAGTGGCGGCCGCGTCGCTCCTCGTGCTCGGCATTCTGACCGCAATCAATCGTCAGCTCCCTGCGGCCCTGGTCGGAAGCCTCGCCGTCGCGCTCGGGCTTGTCCACGGCTGGCTCAATGGCACTGCCATCGCGACAGGCGGACGCGAGGCCCTGGGCCTCATTGGCATCGGGGCTGCTGTCTTTGTGCTCGTGGCGCTGGTCGCGGCCTTCGTCGTTTCGCTGGGCGCGCCTTGGGCGCGCATTGTTGTGCGCGTTGCCGGCAGCTGGGTCGCCGCCATCGGCCTGCTCATGCTCGGATGGACCCTACGCGGCCAGAGTTAGCAGGACCTTCTGCCACTTGGTGCCGCGCTGGCCCGGGCCCATAACTCGTCTCGGACCCCCGCGGTTCACTCGACGTATCGTCGACCCCGGGCCCCGCATCGTGTACGTCATTCCTTCGGCGCTCACCAAGAATGACCCACCACTGCTCAGCAGAAATGACCCCTGCTGAGATCACGATTCGGGTCCACACGCCGGGCCGAGCTGGAATAGTGCTTCCCCGTCCCGGGTGCCCGGCAGGGTGCCCGGCTGGGACAGCGCTGAAGGCGACATTGTCTCTGGGGCCTAAAGCGACAGCGATGCCGCACTTCTACCGCTCGAGAAGATCATGGAGGGGAAGAAAGGGGCGAAGAGCGTCTCCCTCAAGGACTATGACCTCGCCCAGCGTCGGCTCATCGACGCCGAAATCACGCGGCGCTCAATCGGCTTCATGGAGCGGCAGGCCAGGGCCGGCAAGTCGTTCTTCATGTACGTGGCCCTCACGCAGCCACACCTGCCTTCGCTGCCCAACCCCGCCTTCGCCGGCAAGACCGGCAACGGCGACTGGGCCGACATGCTGGCCGAGATGGACGCGAACGTCGGCCAGCTTCTCGACACCGTGAACAGGCTCGGCATCGCCGGCAACACCATCGTGATCTTCACCAGCGACAACGGTGCGGAGTTCGTCAAGCCCTGGGACGGCTGGTCGGGGCCCTGGCGCGGGGCGTACTTCACCGCGCTGGAGGGCGGCATCCGCGTGCTGTTCATGATTCGCTGGCCAGGACACGTTCCCGCCGGGCGCATAAGCAACGAGATCGTTCACGGCGTGGACATGTTTGCGACACTCGCGAAGTTCGCCGGCGCCAAGGTGCCCACCGACCGGTCCATCGACAGCATCGACCAGTCCGAGTTCATTCTTGGCGGGTCCGAGAGGTCGGCCCGCGAGGGCTTCCCGATCTGGTGCGCGGATCGCCTCACCGCTGTGAAGTGGCGCAACTGGAAGCTGCACTTCTACAGGCAGGACACGATGTTCGACCCGCCCGTGAAGCTCGGCATCCCCTTCATCATCAACCTCTATACCGACCCGCGGGAGGAGACCCCGACCGCGGACACCTGGGTGGTGACTCCGATGCTGAAGCTGGTGGGCGCGTTCAACGCGACGACGAAAGACCATCCCCTCATCCCCATGGGCACGCCCGACCCCTACACGCCGCCGATGTGAGCGGCTCGGCATCACGTTGTTCGGAGGAGCCGTCCTCGTGAACGCCGAGACTTTCAACCGTCCCGCATTCAGCTACCAGAGCGTGAACGAGCCGTCCGGACGGCAGGGGGAATCGGGGCGCGGAAAATGCTGACGAAGGAGTCGCGGACGAACCTGCGAGTGGACTTTGCCGCAGACCCTACTTACAGCTGTTTAGTGGGCAGCCAACCGAAGCGCGACGGCCTGACTCGCAGCGCGTCGGAGGATGTCCTCCATGTGGACGCGGGAGCCCTTGCCTCGCGCGGCGCGCTCGGCACAGACGGCGCCCGCGGTGACGAATAGATCGACAGTGGGAGCGGGGAGGGTAACCGCGTCGGGCCCGGAGGAGCGTTGAAGAGGCGCTTCTGGCGGGCGCGTCGAGCCCTCTCCCGACATGTCACCGCCTACGTGAAGACTTGAGAAGGCCGGTTTTACTCCTGGTTCAAATCCCTTTTCCCGCTCCAGTTTCGCCCCGGTAAGTCTCTGACTTGCCGGGGTTTTCATCATCTGGGTTGCTCGTCCCCGGCCGCGTTGCCGTCAGGTTGCCGTTGGAGAACCCCTTCGGCGAGTCGAGCAGCTGCACGGCATCCCGCTTTACGTTCGGCGCCAGGTGGCTGTACCGAAGCGTCATCTCGATGCTCTCGTGGCCGAGGAGCTCCTGTACCGCCTTAAGCGACGCTCCTCGCATTACAAGGTGGCTCGCGAAGGTGTGCCGGAGCCCGTGCGTTGTGATCCTCTTAGCGAGACCGGCCCTCCTGCACGCGGACGGAACTACATCCTTCACCCGGCTGTGGGTCAGCCGGCTCCCGTCTGCTTGGCAGAACACGTAAGGGCCCCGAAGGTGACGGTGCGCCTTCAGGGTTGCGATCGCCTCGTCGGAGAGCGGCACCGTTCGGTTGCGGCCTCCTTTCGGCGGGCCCTCTTGGTTCTGCCAGAGCGTTCGCCGAACCACGAGCTGACCTGCGATGAGGTCAACGTCCTCCCACTTCAGCGCGAGGAGCTCTCCGACCCGAAGCCCGGTCTTGGCGTCGGTGATGATGAACGACTGCCACTCAGGAGCCGAGGCCTGGATAACGCAATCGGTCTCCTCGGGGGTGAGGTACTCGTCCTCAGAGATGAAGTCGTTCTTGAGGCTGAACCCCTTCACCTTCGGTGCCCGGTCGATGACGTCCCACTCGACCGCGAGGTTCAGAAGCTTCCGGAGCGCGGCGAGCAGGTTGTTGATGCTCTTCTTCGAATGCCCTTCACCGAGTTTCCTCGCCTTGAACTCCTCGATGTCTGCTGGCCCAATCTTGGAGAGCTTCATCGAGCCGAAGAAGGGGGATAGGTGCAGTTTGAGCATCCACCGCTTCGCATAAACCGTGCTCGGCTTGTTATTTACTTCACTAAAGGTAAGAAACCGATCCTTGAATTCATCGAAGGTCGGGATCTCCAGTTTCACCTCCTCGGCAAGCTTGAAGTAGGAGCCGTCGAGCAGCACCTGCCGGAGTTGCCGCTCGTACTCCTCGGCGCCACGCCTGGTCTGCACGGGCGCCACCTTGCGAACGCGTTCGCGCTGGCCATTCGGCAGCATGAAGTCCACGTCCACGTGCCATCGCTCCGACACCACCCCCGTGTTCCGGGAGCGGCGTCTCATGCGTCGCACACTCATTGGGTTACCCCCTTGAGCGCGAGACGCGACGCCTGCCGCTGAGCCAGTCTATCACCGAGGCCCGACTGACCCGGATGGTGCGGCCTCGCCTGTTGCCGACCAGCTCGCCGCTCTCGAGCATCGAGCGGATGGTCCGAGGGTCGAGGCATAGGGCTGTGCTCGCCTCTCTGACGGTAAGGGCTAGGGGGTGTCCCTGATCGCCAGATCCAGGAACTTTGAAAGCGTCCGGAATCTGGACTGGAGTTTGAAGTTTCTGATCGGGTTTGCCAGGTGACGTCGGGTGTGATCAACACTCATCGTGCACCGACACGAACTGAGCGATGCTGAGTGGAAGCGCATTGAAGGCCTTCTCCCCATCCGGTCGGGGCCTCTCTCGAAACGAGGGGACCGCGACTTCGTTAACGCCGTCATCTGGCGCGTCAGGACGGGAGTCCCCTGGCGAGACCTGCCTGACCGGTTTGGCAGCTGGAAGACGGTGTACAACCGCTTCTCCCGCTGGGCCAAGAAGGGCACCTGGCAGCGCATCTTCACGGAGCTCGCCATCGAGTATGACGAGACCGGTTCACTCCTCGACGCCTCCGTCGTCCGGGCCCACCAAGACGCCGCGGGCGGAAAAGGGGGGTCCGATTCAATGCTTTGGGTCGTTCTCGAGGAGGCTTTTCGACCAAGATTCACGCAATCACGACGACGCAAGGCAAGCCGCTCCACATCGCGCTGACCCCCGGCCAGCAACACGAATCCACGATGGCGGAGGACCTCCTGGCGCACGCCCAGGGCAAGGCCGCCATCGCCGACTCGGGATACGACGCCGCCCGTATCTTCCAGGCCATGCGTGCCAAGGGGATGGAACCGGTCGTTGCTCCCAACCCGACCCGCGCGTTCAAGCCGCCCCTCGACCAGAAGCTCTATGCGCTCCGCTATCTGGTGGAGTGCTGCTTTCATACCCTCAAACGATTCCGCGCCGTCGCCACTCGCTATGAAAAGACCGCCACCAACTACCTCGCCGTCGTCCACGTCGCCTGCATCACGATGTGGCTCAATTAGGGACACCCCCTAGTGGGGCTGAGCCTTCGGCTGAGTTCTGGCCCGGGAGCTCGTCCTGACCTGTGATGTCGGGAAAGACTGCGGCTGCGTTCTTCATCTTCATCGTCTCAACTCCGAGATGGCGAACGACACGCCTCGGTATCGAGGTGTCCCAACATCGGGCCGGTCATCTGACGAGAGCCAGCGCTCTAAATGAACCGGGCGTTCTATCAACCGGGAAGCGGCGGGGAAGAACTCACCTCGCCTGGACGATGACTATTTGGCCAGCGTGCCTCTCATATCCCGGCCGGGTTTCGGTCCGGCCGACGCTCAAGAAGACGACCAAGGCTCAATATGCCAGCGCCTCATGAATCGCGCAATCTCGGCGTGGGTCCGGTGGTACCAAAAGGGTTTCAAATGCATTGAAAAGAAGCCCCATGAAGAAATCCTTCCCACACGTGCCCATAAGGCCGCACGCTCCCGCCAGATAAGCTGCCAACAAAGGCGGAAGTCGCAAATAGCGGCCGGTGCTTTCAGTTTGCCTCCCCCTGGCAAGAAGCACTTGCGTAACGGCGTGAAGAACGACTGGCGTTGGGCGTTGGGTTGGTCGAGGTGGCGGTCCAGTCGGGAGCGATCCCCGCTCCGAATCTTGCCGAAGCGATTTCCCTTCCTGGGAAGGGATCTTCAGGTGGTCTTCATGACCAGGGCTGACTCGATAGAGATGCACATTGGCAGAGGGGGAAGGCATGGCCGCTCATAAGCGGCCCCCTATCCCCCCTGCTCTCTACGAGTCAGCCCTATAGCCCCCCCCCATGTTGCGCGCCCCCCCCAAGGAGAGCTCGGAGCGACAGAAAGCGAATATGAAGACGAAAAGACCCGCGAAGAAGATATGGCCGCATATCACCATTGATTGCGATGTTCTTTCCGCCATCAATAGAGCCCATTTGAAGATCGTCTTCGACCAGAAGCGTTTCAAGAACTATGTCGCGCTTATTGATGAAAAGGGGACCTTCTTCGACTGGCTACATATCTTCTCGATCAAATGCGTTCTTCCGCATGCGCTTCTTGAAGGCTATGAGGTTCATCACCGCGACAAGAACCCTAAGAACAACAGGATCGAGAACCTGCGAGCGCTTCATCCCAAAGCTCATGACGCGATTCATGCGCGTGAAGAAGATGAGCGCCGTGAAGAACAAGCGCTTCTTGGCTGGTGGAGAAAGCAGTCTCCGGGCCCGGTGAAGCGCAAGAAGCCTCCGACCATTTCTCCAGAACAAGCGAAAGAGTACTGGGAAAGGTCCCGGTCACCCTGCCTCACCAAGAAGCAAGAAGACACCTGGCTGGAGATCGCTCTTGAAGATCGCTTGGAAGATGCTCTCGTTCTTGCCGGGCACGTGGACGAGAAGACCCCCATCCCCCGCAACGTGACGTCCGGCAGCTTCTTCGATCGGGAGTCGCGGGAGGTGGGGATAAGACCCATCCGGAGAGGCTGTACCCTGCCAGAGTGGGTTCTTGTGGTTCTTGTCGCAGCGCTCGGCGCGGAGAACACTCTCGTCGACCTGAACCGGAAGCGTGCGAAGGATATCCCCGAAATCAGGAGGCCGGCTCTCGACCGTATGCGGCAGCGTCCGTCTGTCAGCCAGGCTCTCGACCAGTTCTTCGGTTATCGTCGCCTGCCGCGGGTCGGGGGCAAATGGACGCCTCGCAGGATGAGAGATCTGCACACTTCAAATGCTCTTCCCATAGACCCCGCTCCCGCTCCAGCATCGTAGGCATGTCCGCACACGACGCCGAGCCAGCTCATCTCTCGCGGCCCCGGACGGCCCAGCAAGCCGCTGCCAGCCGAGCTAATGGCAGCCGATCGCAAGGTCCGCGGACGGCAGAGGGCAAGAGCCATAGCCGGATGAACGGGATGACCCATGGCATGAGGGCGAACGAGCATGCCGTTCTCCCGCACGAGGACCAGCGCGAGATCGCGGGCCACATAGAGATGTGGCTCCGCGACCTTGGCGGCGAGACGGAGGCCGAGCTCGAGGTCGGCAAGAGCATCGCGCTTCTTCGGTGGCGTCTTCGCCGCATCGACGAGGTCGAGAGCAGTCGCCAGCAGGCCGAGGTTCTTCATCGTCTCGACGAAACCCTCGAAAAGCAGACCCTCGACACCATGAAGAACACTCTCGCCGCCCTCGGCGCCATGTGCGCTGCGATGGAGTCGCGGCTCCCGGCGTGCCGACAGGAACTGGACCAGCTCCTCGAGCCGATGGCCGCTGTGATGAAGATGCTCGTGCAGGTGGAGGACTCTGAACCCGACGTCCTCGTCGGCGCAGCCGAGCTGGCCATCGCGATCGAGAACTTGAAGGCTCACTCCGTCGAGACAGTGAGCCCTCTTGGCTACGGTGAGGTGATCAGCCGGGCCCACTCCTCGGCCGATGCCGTCCGGGCACATATTCCTGACGTCGAGAAAATGGTCGAGCTGAAGAAGATCGAGCTCGCGACGGAGATCCCCTTGCCCAGCGACCGCGACGTCGCGCTCCGGGTCCGCTACAGGCGCGACATCGAGCGGAGGCTGGAGGCTGAGCTGAAGTTCCTGATGCTGCTCCGCGAGCGGCGAGCGCAGGTAGAGGCGCCGGGTTCGCTCGGTGGCCTTCCCGCCACCCAGCTCCGGCCGGCGCCATAGGCTCGCCTGGCAATCCGGCTATGAATCCCCGAAAAGCCCCCCCGGGGGGAGGGGGAGAGTGGCACCCGAGAATTGGGTCCCCCAACGAGGACCTCGGTGACCGGTCCAGATTCCCTTCTGGCAGGTCACCGGGGGATTGGCCCGGCGACTTCCCTGCCTGGGAGCCCCGCCGGACGGCTGACCCCCACGCCGGTTCTTCGATCGGGTCGCCGAAAGGACCGGCTCCAATTTTCCTGGGCAATTTGTGGAGCGGGTCCTCGGCCCTTCGCGATGTCTGTGAGCGCTGGCAGTTTGATTCGCCCGAGGGTCCGTCGTTGCTGGAAGCCCATCATCGTTCTTCCCACCCATGGATTCGAAGCTCAGGATGATGCGGGAGAAGGCGTCCATGAACACCAGCGTGACCGCCACGAGCATCCCCCCAGGCCTCGGTCGGGGGCTCGAGCATCGAACCGACCTCGCGTGCGCCGGCTTCGCTTTCGCCTCCCTTGCACTCGTTCTCGACCTCAGGGAGGACGCGCGGAAGTTCATCTCGAGCGGCGCCGGGGCAGCATCAGCGGACCCCGGCCGGATGGTTGGCTCCAGGCTGGACGAGCTCCGTCGGGTCGGCGAGCAGCTCTCGATCCCTCCGCGCCTCTTGACTACCTCCGTCGCGGACATCCGGGAGGCGCTTCTCTTGCGCACCCCGGACAGCCGGCGCCTTCATGGTTCCTGGAGCGCGCTCGTGGCGGGATGCCATTACACCGCCGAACAGCTAGCGGATACGGTCTGCGACTTCGCAGAACACCTCGAAGAGAATCTGGCCGACCTGAATCGAGAAGGCATTGCCACGTCGGAAGATGCCCGCTCGGTCGCGGCGGCCCTCATGCCACGGATCACGAGGTTGGCGCGAGGCGGGGCCAGGCCCGGTCGTCACGCGGAGTGACGGTATTCCCCCGCGACCTGATCCTGATGAAGGTTCGCAAACCAGGGTGATGACCCCGGACGTCGGCTCTGTCATCGGCACCCTTCATCGCCCCCTCGTCATCAAGCACGAAGCCAGCGGTAAGGAGCACCGACCGAACATAGGCCCATTCGGGACAGCCCAATTAGGCTTCCGCCGTCGCCCAGTCGACGCGGCCGAACCTTAGCCACATATGGTACCTAGCCTGATCGAGGACGCTGCGGACACCGCTACTCAACGGGGCTGCCACCATCGGCTTCGCCCGCTTGTTGTTGCCCGGTCGGCGCATGATCGCGCCTGGCTGGGGATGGGTCGTCCACCTTAAGGAGAAACCGCGAATGAATCCCGACACATCACTCCACGTACGCTCAGGGCTTCGAGTAGCCTGCGCCGCCCTGGCCCTGACGGCCTGCCTGGCTGCCGCCAACACCGCGAGTGCATCCGACGCGAAGAAGCCCAACATCCTCTTCATCATGGGAGACGACATCGGCTGGATGCAGTTGGGCAGCTACCACCAGGGAGTGGGGATCGGCGAAACGCCCAACATCGACCGCCTTGCCAACGAGGGCGCCAGATTCACGGGCTACTACGCCGAGCAAAGCTGCACGGCGGGGCGCAACGCCTTCTTCACCGGGATGAATCCGCTGCGAACCGGCATGATTCCACCGCAGCTTCCCGGCAGTCCGTCCTATCTGCGGCAAGGCACGCCCGCGCTCGCCAAGTTCCTGCACGACCTCGGCTACACCACCGGCGAGTTCGGCAAGAACCACCTGGGCGATCACACCGATTCATTGCCGACGGCACACGGCTTCCAGGAGTACTGGGGCTACCTCTACCACCTGGACGCCATGCAGGGAGTGAGCTTCCCCGACCTCAACAAGAGCCCGCTCGTGCAAGGTTTCGCGCCGCCGTGCAAGAACACGCCGATCCCTGGCGTGCCCGAAGTGCCCGGCGCCGTGGACCCGAAAACCACGACCTGCCTTACGCCCCCGCGCCCCATGCTTTGGTGCAAGTCCTCCGACGGAACGCCGAAGAACCAGAGTTGCAAGGATGAGGGCCCCCTGACCCTGGAGCGCTCGAAGACCGTGGACGAGGAGATCTCGGCCAAGGTCATCGACTTCCTCGACCGCAACGACCCCAAGAAGACCGGGAAGCCGTTCTTCGTCTGGTACAACCCGGCGCGCATGCACGTCACGACCATGCTCGCGCCGAAGTACCTGGCGATGCTGGGTGAGGAGGGCGGCAAGGACTGGGGCATCCAGGAAGCCGGCATGAAGCAGCTCGACGACAACGTTGGCTACGTGATGAAGAAGCTGGAGGACATGGGCCAACTCGACAACACCATCATCGTTTTCACCACCGACAACGGGCCGCAGAGCCAGACCTTCCCTGATGGCGGCATGACGCCGTTCAAGGCCAACAAGCTCACCACTTGGGAGGGCGGCATGCGCGTACCGCTGGTCATCCGGTGGCCGGGTGCGATCAAGCCGGGCACGTTGAAGTCTGACATCTTCGCGTCGCTCGACTGGTTGCCGACCTTTGTCGAGATCGCGGGTGGTCCCAAGGGCAACGAGCTGAACAAGCAGATCCAGGCGGGCAAGTATCCCGGCATCGTCAAGACCAAGCTCGACGGGGTGAACCAGCTCGACTACCTGACAGGCAAGTCGGCGAAGTCGGCGCGGGACGTGTTCTTCTACTACACCGGCGCGACGCCATCGGCGGTTCGGTACAAGAACTGGAAGATCTACTTCACGATGGAGGGCTCAGGCGGTGCCTCCGCGCTCCTGGGGCCCCAGCAGTACGGTTGGGCCCAGGTCCAGAACATCCGGCGCGATCCCTTCGAGCAGGCCGTGGGCGACGATCAGAAGTCAGTCATGTCCATCGGCGGCACGCTGGCTTCCCCGAGCACCGCGTATATCTACAACTGGAACATGCTTCCCGTCGGGCAGCAGTTGTGGCTTCAGGAACTGGAGTCCTACGTCGCGTTCCCGCCGCTCCAGGACCCGGAGACCTACAATCTCGTGCAGGTCATGGCGCAGGTGAAGAAGATGGCGAACCAGCACCCGAGCAAGTGATCCACGAGCCGGGCGGGACCCGATGAATGAGCTGGCGCCGCAACCTCGGGGCGCCAGCCTTGCTGTGAACACGCAGCAGATCGAGGGGAGACCGTGATGAAGTCCATTCGTTCTCGTTCATTCCTGGCGCGGATTCTCGTGACGGCCATCGCCGGGTTCCTTCTGGCTACCAGTGCATCGGCTGCCGAACGCCTGAATGGAGTCGTCCTCGTCGGCGGCGCGCCCGTCGCTGGAAGCACGGTGACCTTGTGGGCCGCGAGTTCGAGTGCACCCAAGCAACTCGCCCAGGCGCGAACCGATGCCGCGGGCCGGTTCGCGGTCGACGCACCCGGCGCCAAGTCCAAGGACGGCGTCGTCTACCTGGTTGCCAGGGGCGGCGCGGTGAAGGGCGCCTCGGGAAAGGGCCCCACCGATACCGTCGTGCTGATGACGTTGCTGGGAAGCCCGGTCCCGAAGAAGGTCACGGTCAACGAGCTCACCACGGTGGCCTCGGCGTTCACCGGCGCCCGGTTCATCGACGGGGAAGCGATCTCAGGGAGTCCACTCGGACTGCGGATCGCCGCCGGCAACACCCCGAACCTGGTGGACCCCGCCACCGGCGGATGGGGAAAGGTGCTCGTCGATCCCATCAACAGCACCATGACCACGACGCTGGCGAACCTGAACACGCTCGGCTCACTCATTACCGCCTTTGCCACCGTGGCCAACGATGCCTGGCGCTCCCGCCTCCTCCAGGCCGCGACCCCGCTCGGAGGGGCCACGCCCAGGAACACGCTGGAAGCGATGGCCGGCATCGCCCGCTCGCCCTGGGCCAGCCCCAAGGTGCTCTACGCGCTGTTCGATGAAGCCTACCCGCAGCCCAAGGATGGCTCCCGGCGAAGCGCCCCCTTCGTGCCCTACCTCGCCTACGAACCGGACGACTTCATCCTCTCGCTGTGCTTCGCGGGCGGCGGGGTCTACGCCAACGGACGGTTCATGTTCGATGCGGAGGGCAACCTCTGGAGCGGGCAGAACTGGATGCCCGGCTCGCAGTCCGGCGTCAACAAGAGCATCGGCGGCGGCGTGGCGAAGTTCAGCCCTAGCGGGGCCGCGCTCTCCCCGCCGATCACCGGGTTCACCGGAATGGGCATCGACGGCGTTGGTTGGGGAACCGCCGTGACGAAGGACCGCGTCTGGATCACCAGCTTCAACGGCAAGATTCTCGTCATGGACTTCAACGGCAAGCCGGTCGCCACGGAGAGCGACTTCCCCTTCAAGGAGAGGTTCCTCGGCCTGATGGGCATCGGGGTCGCCGACAACGGTGATGTCTGGATTGCCGACGGCTCGAACAACCAGTTGCTCTACTTCCCCGGTGGGCGGATCAAGGACGGCCGGATCGTCAAGGTCGCGGGGCTGAAGTCTCCGTTCGACATCGTCATCGACTCCCAGAATCGTGTCTGGGTCGCCAACTCCTCGTCAGACACGGTCGTCCGGTTCCCGGCCAGCGATCCCACCAAGGTGGAGAGCTTCCGGGCCGGGATCGGTGTCCGTGCCCTTGCGCTCGACTCGAAGGAGAACGTCTGGGTGGCGAGCAACATGGATCTCAAGACCCCGCAGCCAGTGCTTCCCGATGGCATCTCCATCATGGAGCAGTTCAAGCTGATCACCGCCGCCATGTTCAAGTACGTCATGGGGCCACCGGCGAGGCCCACGGGGGCGGTCAACATGATCCGCCCGGATGGAACGCAGCCCGCGCCGATGGGCTTCACCGGCGAGGCCATCAACATCCCCTGGGGGCTGAACATCGACGGCAACGACGATGTGTGGGTTGGGAACATGTGGGGTCGCTCGGTCACGCTGCTCGCCGGCGCGGAGCCAAGGGGACGCTCGGCGGGTGCCAAGACCGGCGACGTCATCCACGTCTTCCAGGCTGGCAGCATTCAGATGATCACCGACGTGTCCATCGACCCTGCGGGCAACGTCTGGGCCGGGAACAACTGGAACAGTCTCGAAGCGGCCGCTGGAGAGAACCCGTCCCGGCCGACCTCGACCTGGGGCGGGGGCTCGGGCTTCACGGTCATCTACGGCGTGGCGGCCCCGGTGAAGGCGCCGCGCATGGGCAAGATGCGGCCAAACTGACGACACGGGCGGGAACTACATCCATGAGCACTACACCTTCGGTCTTTCGCGTACTGGCCGTGTGCCTAACTATCCCTCTCGCCTTCGCCGCCTTCGCCGAGGAGGCGCTGGATGATGCGAAGAAGGAAACGGACACAGAGGCGCTCGCCAAAGCGGCCCAGAACCCGGTCGCCGACATGGTCAGCATCCCGTTCCAGGACAACGTCGGTCTCGGGTACGGGCCGGGGAACAAGGACACCCAGAACGTCCTCAACATCCAGCCGGTCATCCCCCTGCACGTCACCGAGGACTGGAACGTCATCACCCGGACCATCCTGCCCATCGTCACCCAGCCCAGCTTCACCGGCGGGTCGGCCACGACCGGGCTCGGCGACCTGACGCTCACGGCCTTCCTCTCCCCTGCGAAGCCCGGAGATGTCATCTGGGGCGCGGGCCCGGTGGCCTCGTTCCCGACGGCCACGTCGCCGCTTACCGGATCGCAGTCCACCTGGGGACTCGGCCCCTCGGCGGTGGTACTCGCCATGCCCGGCCCGTGGGTGCTCGGTATCCTCGTGAACCAGATCTGGTCCGTTGCTGGCGCGAGCGCGAGCGCGATGCTCATCCAATACTTCGTGAACTACAACTTCCACGGAGGCTGGTACGTGACCACCTCGCCCATCCTCACCGCCGACTGGAAGGCCGCTTCGGGGCAGCAATGGGTCGTGCCGTTCGGGGCCGGAGGAGGAAAGATCTTCCGGATCGGGAAGCTCCCCTTCAACGGAAACGTTTCGGCCTACTACAACGCGGTGCGGCCGGACATCGGGCCGGAGTGGACGCTGCGTGTCCAGCTTGCGCTGCTGCTCCCGACATCGATGTTCTAGCGGGGCTTCAGGGCTAAGGGGAAGCCGGCCAGTCCTGGCCCAGCATCCCCAACTGCATTCTACGCGGCCGAGACGACCTTGGATCGTGGCCGGCAGACGTGAGCGTAGGGGCAGCCGCGGCACGCCCACGACCGCACCGGCACGAACACGCCGGCATCGACCCCGCACATCACCCCGATGGCAACGCGCAGGAACTCGTCCTGGTCGTCCGCCGAGCGCTCGAGGTCGATGACCTGTAGGGCAGGCGTCTTGGCCTTGGTGACGACCTGGTACTGCACGCCGACGTCTCCGAGCCCCATCTGCTTCGCAGCGAACTGGTAGCCGGTCGGCTGGATGTCCCACCGGATCTGGTCCTCGCCATACTTCCTGGCGCTGGTCTTGCTCTCGACGATCGTGCGGCGACGACCGTCGTTCACCATCAGGTCGAATGCCCCGATAAGGTTCTCGTCCTGCACCTCCCCGGTGTCCGGGTCGTGGATGGCGACTGCGAAGGGCTTCTCCACCGATTCAATCTCCACTCCTGCTACCGCCTTGCTCGCCTGCTCGTGGAAGAGCGCAAGCATCTCCACGCCCTTGTCGACGAGCTGGCCCCTGTCGTCGGGCTCGTCCTCGTCGGCCTGGAGGGGGATGTCTCCCTCGAGCTCGCGCTCCCATGCATCTCGGAACGCGTAGGTCACGAGCCCGAGGGGAGGCGGAGTACCATCCTCCTTCACGGCCACGTAGAACTGCGCCAGGGCAGCGTGGAAGGCCGACCCGAAGGCGAACGCCGTTGGCTTGAAGGCTGGGGGAGCTCCCCGAACGTACCGCAGCTCGTACAGCCTGCTGCACTTCAGGTAGGTGCGGATCTGGGAGACGGAGATGTGCAAGCCGTCTCCAGCCGCGTCGTTCACGCCCATCGCTACCTGTCGGTCCCGAAATGTCGATCGTCGCGGCGGATCTCGCACCGGACCATGGCGACGCATAGGAGCTGGTGGTGTGCCAGGTCTCCGCAAAGAGGAAATGCAGCGGGAGGGAGATGCTCAGCAGGAAGACCGGGGGACGGCACGTTCGAGGCCGTTGGGCGGACCCGGGCCTCGAACCTTCATCGAGCCGGTCGGACCCGTCAGTGTTGGTCAGGCCGCGAGACGCTCGTAGTGCCGGTAGAGGCCGGCCGCCTCTGCTACCTCGATCACCTCGCCGAGCTCGGGCCCATGCACGGGCCGAGGCGTCGGGCAGTCCATCTCGAGGGCGCGGTGGCAGCGCCAGCGGTGATAGTGCTCGAGGTAGTCGGCGAGCAGCCTTCGCAGATGGCGCTCGCCGAGGACGACGACGTTGTCGAGGCACTCGCGGCGAATGCTGCCGATCACCCGCTCGGCAAACGGATTCTGCCAGGGGCATCGAGGGGCGGTGAGGATTTCCTCGATGCCAATGCGCTCGACACGCGACCTGAAGGCCGGGCCGTATACGCGATCGCGATCTCGGATCAGGAAGCGTGGCGGCGTCTCCCAAGGGAACGCCTCCGAGAGCTGCTGAGCCGTCCATTGGGCGGTGGGGTGCTCGGTCACGTTGAAGTGGACGACGCGCCGCCGAGCGTGGGTGAGCACGATGAAGACGAAGAGGACCTTGAAGGACACGGTGGGCACGACGAAAAAGTCCGTCGCGACGAGGTCCTTCACATGGTTATCAAGGAACGCACGCCAGGTTGGGGATGGAGGTTTCCTGGGCCGCACCATGTACTTCTCGACCGTGGACTTGCTCACGGCGATGCTGAGCTTGGCGAGCTCGCCCACGATGCGTGGGGAACCCCAGCCAGGATTCGCCATCGACATCTTGCTGATGAGGTCCCGGAGTTCCTTGGCGACCGCGGGCCGGCCGGTTCTCCGTCGGGAGAGGCCGGCCCAGTGGTCTCGGAACCTTCGGCGCTGCCAGGCGATCACGGTGCTCGGTTGGACGAACATGAGCGCGCTCCGCCAGCCGGCCCAGGTCCTCGAGAGCCACGCCCAGAGGAGGCGGTCGGCGACCTTGATGTGGGCTCGGCCGCCACGGCGGTGATAGACGGCGAGCTGGTGGCGCAGTGCGAGGACTTCAATCTGTAGGGCGGCTCGAGTGCGAAAGCTGGCGCCGAGAGCGGCGGCGAGCGCGACGAGGACAGCTCTCATGCGACCGCAGGCTACCCCGTTCGGGAGGCGTCCTGATCGCGCGTGGACTGGCGTGATTCTGGGAACTTCGGAGTTATCGGGACCGACAGGTGGCGCGGTGAAAAGAGGAACCAAGCGAGGTTGAGAGAGCACGCGGAGAAGGCGGCGAACTGGCGGAGTGGCGGTCGGGGAATGACGCGGTAGAGGCGACTACGAGGCGCGGTCGAGGACAGGGGCAGAGCAACCGATGATGGACGTCGGGGCTCAGAAGCCGGTGAACGCGGGAGCGGCGAAGTGGGGGGAGCCAGAGACAAGGGACACTCTGGTCGGCGGCGAGGCACATCGAAGCCTGGCAGGTGCGCCCAGGGGCTCAGCGGAGATGGGCCGTAGGTCTGTTCGCCTGGCCGGCGGCGCGGTGGAGCGACGCGGCCCGGGCGAGGCCGGGGCGCGCGCTCTGCCAGGGGAGTGGTGAGCAGGCGGACGGCGAGGGACCCGACCCCGGGAGGCGCAAATGGAGGGGAGCGAGGTGCGCGAACCGTGCCGCTCGCCCCCCTTGGTCCGGCCGTTGGCGTCGCGGCGGCACTGGCGCGGGGCACTCTGACCCGGACCCCGCAGCCAGGGACGAGGCGGGTGACTTCATCCCGGATCGGCCGGGGAGTCCCCTCGTCTAGAAGGTGACCGTTGCGGAACGACCCTGCGTATGTCAGCTGGTGCTTCGCCGCAGTGTTTCCGACGGCAGCTCACCGAAACACTTTCTGTAGGCGCGCGAAAAATCGCCGAAATGCCAAAAGCCCCAGTTGAGCGCCTCGGCCGAGACCGTGGTCGATCCGCGAGTGGCTACCCGGAGTGCCTGGCGGACCCTATGGAGTCTCAGCCGGGTCAGATAGGCCACCGGACTCATGCCCATGATTTCCAGAAAGGCGTACTCCAGGGTGCGCTCGCTCACCCCTGCGGCGACACATAGGTCCTTGACGTAGAGATAATCGCCTGTGCGTGCCAAAGCGTAGTCTTCGGCGAGCCTGACAACGCGACTGTGGGCTTGGCGCTTGTTGTCGCTGCGAGTGCACTGCCGAGCCGTGGTGGCGTCGAGGGTCGCAAGAAGCATCTCTAGAAGCTCTGTCTGCGCAGCGATGAGTACTTCCTTCCGGCCGTTGAACAGCGCGGGCTGTATCGCTGCGGTCATGGCAAGTCGCGTTCCCCAGTCGAACAGGCCCCGCGCATGGTCGGGCCTTGCATTGAACGTCTCGATACCGATCGGAGGCCGGAAGGGCTCCTCCCTTTGCCGGGCGGTGAAGTGCGACTGGATCAGGGCGGACGGAACCAAGACGGTGACGCTCTCGTACTCGGGCTCGACCACGAACTCGACCTGGACACCCGACTCGGCCGCCATCATCACGTCGGGCAGCAAGGGTAGGCCATTCAACGTTCCCCTGGCATGCGGACCCAAGACGATGAAAGCCAGCATGGGGGCGTGCAACGTCGTGCGTGCGCGCACGCGCACGTTAGTCGAATGAAAGACCACCACGCTGTCCTCGAGACGAACGAAGATAATCCTCGCCCGAATTGGCTTGGTCTCGAGTTGCACCAGATCCTGCGTGAGGAGCTCGAAGCTGTCGCCGGCGGCAGTGGGATCACTGATCTCGACCACCTCGACGGCGGGCGAGGGAGGACGCCGCGTTGCTACGACGAGATTTTGCAGGGTGTTCACGCTTTGCGGGAATCCGATAGACGCCCCAGTTTGCTGCTCCATAGTCTAACCGAGTGGTCGACGGAGGCCAGCGACACCTCTTCAAGGCCACGCCGCTCGCGCCAGCCTGGAAGGCTCAGGAAGGGCCGGACATCATGAGGTTGACGCAAGTCAGCGACAACTGCTTCGCCGTGCTGAACGAAGAGAATCGGGCTTGCGATGCCAACTCAGGCCTCATCAACCTGGGCGGTGGAGTGGTAATCGACACTCAGGCGGACCTGTCTCACGCGCGCCAGATGATCGGACTGTTCGGAGAGGTCTGGCCGGGAATGCCGAAGCGCGTGATCAATACCCACGAGGACGGCGACCACGTCTGGGGGAACCAACTCTTCGAGGATGCTGAGATCATCGCCCATCGAACGATGCCGGACCGCATGAAGCATGCCGCGGACCCGAAGGAAGTCCAGAAGGTGCTCAAGGCTGCCGATCACTCTCTCACTCGCTTACCGCTCGCTGGAATCCATCCCGGAGCGATGGCGATCGCGAGGCAACTGCCGCGAGACTACGACTTCGAGAAGATCAAGCTGGTGTTGCCGAGAAGCCTGTTCGACGAGCGACTCGTGTTGGATCTCGGCGACACCGAGGTTCACCTGATCCATGTCGGGCCGTGCCATCAAGTCGGTGACACGATCGTTCACGTGCCCACGGAGGGGGTGGTGTTCGCCGGTGACGTGATCCTCCGCCAGTGCACCCCCGTGGGCTGGACCGGCACCTACGAGAAGTGGCTCAAGGCTCTCGATCTCATAATCTCGCTCGACCCGGAGGTCATCGTGCCCGGGCACGGACCCGTGTGTGGGATCGAGGGGGCAATGGAGATGCAAGCGTACCTCGAGTACGTGCGCGAGGAATCAGAGGCCTGCTTCCGCCAAGGCCTGAGCTCTCTGGAAGCCTGCAAGCGGATCGATCTGGGGCCGTACGATGACTGGCGCTTTCCGGCGCGCCTCTACTTGAACGTCGAGCGGGCCTACCGGGAATTCCGTGACGCGCCGACAGACGCGCCCTGGGACTCGGCGAAGAGCCTCGATTCAATCTGCGAAGTCGCGAAGGCCCGAGGAATCGAGGTCGAGTTTTGATGAAGCGACGAGGAGGGAAGCTGGAAACTTTGCAGCGCTCGACGCGCGCCGCGGCTGGGCTGGGTCGGTCGACCAGGATGCCGGGCTTCATCTGGCTCGCCGGCATGGTCGCCGCGCCCGCCCGCCCACCCTGCGCGACTTGCTGTAGGCATGAGAGCTGCTCTTGCACGCGCTCCCCGCCGTGAAGGGGCAGCCATGGACCGGTCCGGAGCCCGCCGCCGGTCCGGGTACAGGCTTCGCCTTGCCACGGTGGCTCTCGCGGCTGTCCTCGCCTCGCGGGCCAATGGGTCCGACTTCTTCGGCCCCTCCGAGGGGCTCCAGCTCTGGCCGGAGCTGGATGTCATCTTCAACGCGGGAGACGCGTTCCGGATCATCGGGAAGCTCGAGCCTACCTGGATCCCTTCGCAGCAGAATGCCAACGGGGGAGTCAGCGTCTTCGGCGAATGGCTGGTGGCCCCGTTCTTGCCAACCCTCGTTAGCCCTGACCTCGCGAAGCGGCGTCGCCTTGACGTCCGGCTGGGGCTCTCCTGGTTCCCGACGTACGCTGCCGGGACCGTCGGCTGGTCCAATCTGTTACAGATCGAGTTGGAGGCTACCGCCCGGACCAACATTCCGGGTGAGATCCTGGCTACGCTGCGGTACCGAGCGGAGGCAAGGTGGCAGTTCGACGAGCCCACCTCGTTCGCTTGGCGGATACGCGTGCGCCCCCAGCTAGAGCGCGAGTTTATCCTCTCCCGAGAAGAGCGTACCTCGCTCACGCCCTTCGCAAACGTGGAGTTCATCTGGTCCACGTCCCAGAATATGTGGGACCAGTTCCGTATGCAGGCCGGGCTACAGCTGAGCGTGAATTGGTTCGGAAAAGGGCAGGTGATCGAGGCGAACGGCTCAATCGTCACCTTCTTGCAGCCGGCTCGGAGTTACGCACCTGCGCTCGGCCTGGTCTTGTACCAGTACTTCTGAGTCTGAGTAGTGAAAAGAGCCGGGAATTTGGACCCTGCGTCGCTCGACGCGCGCGTGCCCGAGGGTGAAGACCGGGCTCCTCGCTGGGGCGACCGTCGGCAAGAAGATGGAGCGCTACGCCGGCATACCGAGAACCCCGACTACCGCTCGACCGCCTACCACTTGGAGAGGACCGGGGGCCTCCTGCCCATACAAAGGGATGGCTGGACGCTCACGGGGGAACCAAGCTCCAGAGCGCCACCAGACCGGCGACGGACAGGAGCACGGCCAGCGTGAGGCTAAGGGGCCATTGAGCAAGGGCCACAATCTCGCCGCGGCGAAGCCGGCGCAGCACTCGCCAGTGGGAAAGCCCAGCGAACGCAGTGGCCACGACCCCCAGCACGATGAGGGCTGTGCCGAACCGGATGGCGCTCTGGTGCAACTGGACAGTAGCGGGCGTCGGAGAACGTTCTCGCAGCGTCCGGAAGAACCCAACTGTGCCGAAGCCGAACGTGGCCATCGTCAGCGAGGTCCGGATCCAAGCCAATGTAGTGCGGTCCAGTGCCAGCTGAGTCCGGAACTTCGCTAGGCTCGTCCGGTCGTTGGCGGGATCGGCGCCTGCGGCGTCTGATGCGTGGTGTTCCATGCCTCCGCCCCCTTGTCGCGGCGGCCCCTATATGCCTGTACGGCACGACGCGTCCATTCCATCACGATCGGGGCGAACCCGCTCGAGCGTGGGTGACGTTGTTGTGGTACTGCGCGCGGCCCGCGCGTTTTGCGGGAATCCGATAGACGGCTCAGTGAGCGGTTCGGTACTGTTCCGCTGGTCGATGGAGGCCGACGGCACCGGCCATCTTACGCCCTCGGCATCGTCGCGCTCCACGTGCCGACGGTGGAGCGGTGGGTGAGCCACGACCAGTGCCACGGCACGGCCCTGGCCCTGGGAACTGGAGATCAACCATCAGCGGCCCCCGGGCCGGGAGAGAACCGTATGACGCTAGCGACCTGGACCACCGTGTTGCTCCTCGCCCTGGTCGAAAGGGCGGCCCCAGCGGAGCCGCCTGGATCCGGTTCCCCACCAATAGCCGCGACGGCGGCGACGGCCAAGGATCCGGAGGCGATGGCGCTACTGAAGCGCATGTGCGACCGGCTGCGGGCGGCCAAGACCTTCACCGTTCGGGGCCAGGTCTCGCTGGAACTTCCCGTGGCCGATGGGACGCTGGCAACGTTCTTCAATGACTACGATACGGCCGTGCGGCGCCCGAATGGTCTGGCGGCGCACCGAGTCGGTGACTTGGCGGACTTTCGCTTTGCCTACGACGGGAAGGCCATGACCGTGCTCGCGGCGGGCAAGGGGACGTGGGGGACCACGAGTGCCCCCGCAACCCTCGACGCCATGCTCCCTGTAGCCGGGGAGCAGGCGGGCCTGAACATGCCCTTCGACGAGTTGCTCGTCGCCGATCCCTGCGCTGCCATCACCGCTGGAGTCACGAAGGTCGTGATAGCCAAGCCGGCCACGATCCGGGGGAAGAAGGTCGAGCACCTGGTGCTGCTGAGCCCGCAACTCCGTATCGAGTACTGGATTGATCCGAGCACGGCGCTGCCGGCGCGCTCGCTCGCCGTCTACGTCGACGACCCGCTGCAGCCGCACTTCCAGGTGGAGTACGCCGAGTGGAAGCTCGACCCAAACCTACCCGCCTCCACCTTCGTCCTGCCCAAGCCCAAGGGTGCCACCCAGGTCGACTTCCGCGAAGCGGCCAGCGAGTTCCAGTAAAGGAGCCAAGAATGCGCACCAGGACCCTCGTCGTCGCAGCCCTTCTCGCTAGCTTGGCCATTCCGGGCACCGCCTCCGCAGTTGTCGTCGTGCGTCGTCGCCCGGCCCCCGTCGTCACCGCCGCCGTCGTCGTAACGACGGCCGTCGTGGTCGCAGCTGTCGTCTCCAAGCCGCCAAAAACCCCGCCACCGCCGCCGTCGACCCCACCGCCGCCGCCGGTGACCAGCCCCCTCCCCATCGACAGCACGACGTGGGTGCTTCCGTCGGGCTGCCTGGGGGTAACGGTGAAGGGCGAGACCCTCTACCAGTGCGGGCCCAGCTGGCTGAGGAAGCAGCAGAGCGACAAGGGGACCTGGTACGTCGTGGTGCCCCCGCCGCAGTAACGAGAGGAAGCCGCAAATGGAGATCGTTCAGGAACGCTCGACGCGCGCCCAGGACGGCATGCCCGGTCGTTCGACGAGGACGCTGGGCCTCATTGGGACCGTCGTCATGGTTGCGGCGGTCGCGGCACCGGCCATCGGCTCTGCCGCGGACACGCCCCGCCGGCCCAACATCGTCATCATCCTGGGCGACGACCTCGGCTACTCGGACATGGGCTCGTTCGGCAGCGAGATCCGGACGCCGAACCTGGACGCGCTCGCCGCGGACGGCACGCGCTTCACCGGCTTCTACACGCACGCGACCTGCTCGCCCACCCGGTCCATGCTCCTCAGCGGGGTGGACACCCACGTGAACGGGCTCGGCAACATGGACGAGTACACCGCGCCCAACCAACTGGGCGTCCCGGGCTACGAGGGGCACCTCAACCACCGCGTGGCTACCCTCCCGGAGCTGCTGCGGGAGGCCGGCTACCACACGTACATGGTGGGGAAGTGGCACCTGGGCAAGGCGCCGGACCTCATCCCGGCGGCGCGCGGCTTCGAGCGCGACTTCTCGCTGCTCGACGGGGCCGGCAGCTACTGGGACATGACCAGCTTCACCGCCCTGTCGCCGCGGTCGCTCTTCACCGAGGACGGGAAGTACCTGAGCTCGCTGCCGTCGGACTACTACGCGACGAAGACCTACACCGACAAGCTCATCGACTTCATCGACGCGAACCGTGGAGACGGGAAGCCCTTCTTCGCCTACGTCGCCCACCAGGCGCCGCACGACCCGTACCACCTCCCCAAGGACTGGCGTTCCCGCCACGTCGGCGAGTACGACAAGGGCTGGGACGCGGTCCGCCAGGCCCGGCTGAAGCGCCAGATCGAGATGGGAATCCTCCCCAAGGACACGGACCTCTCCGAGCGGATGTGGTTCATTCCCGACCCCATCGTCCTCGCGCCGGTCGCCCGGGCCATGCTCGGCAAGAAGATGGAGCTCTACGCTGGCATGGTGGAGAACATGGACTTCCACGTCGGCCGGCTCGTCGATCACCTGAAGCAGATCGGCGAGTACGACAACACGGTGTTCCTCGTGTTCGGCGACAACGGCGCGGAGGGCACCGACCTCTTCGCGATGATCGCCGGAAGCCCCGGCACGCTGAACTACCTGTTCGCCGCGCAGAACTGGTCGAACACGCACCCCAACGCCTGGGGCGACCCGGGCTCGTATGTGGCCTACGGGCCGATGTGGGCGCAGGTCTCGATGACCCCCTTCAGCCAGTACAAGGGATGGGTCGCGGAAGGCGGCATCCGGAACGCCCTCATCGTCAGCGGTCCCGTGGTGAAGAGGCCGAAGGGCGACATCAACCACGGCGTCATGCACGTGGCCGACCTCATGCCCACGCTGCTCGAGATCGCCGGCACGTCCTATCCGGCGACGCAGGGCGGGCGGGCGCTCCCCCCGCTCCTCGGCAAGTCGTGGGGCCCGGTGCTCGCGGGCACGGCGGAATCGCCCCGGACGGAGAAGGACTATCTCGCCTGGGAGATCTTCGGGAACCACGCGGTCCGGCAGGGCGACTGGAAGCTGCGCTGGCAGTACAAGCCGCTCGGCAAGGGGACCTGGGAACTCTTCGACCTCCGGAGCGACCCCGGCGAGCGGAAGGACCTGGCCGCGGAGCGGCCGGACAAGGTGAAGGCGCTGCTCGCACTGTGGGACGAGTACGCGAAGGCGAACAACGTGATCCTCCCCAGCCGCTCGATGTTCGAGACCCTGGACGACCAGCTCCCGCCGCGCACGCCTGTGGACCCGGGGTACCCCCCGCTCATCTACAAGCGGCAGTTCGTGCCCCCCAAGGAAATGCTGGCCGATCCTAAGCCTTGAGCGTCGTCGATACGGGAAGGAGGGAGACCCCTTGAAGCACGACGGAGTTCAAACGAGGGTGGGCGCCACGTTACGCTGGGTCACTGCCGCGATGCTCGCGATGGGAGTTCTCTTCCCGCTGCAGGCACTGGCCCAGCCGCGCTTCTACTGGAAGACCCTGTCGGACGCGAATGCTGTGCCACTCATCTTCGAGTCGATGAGCGGCAACACGAATCCGTTTAACCCGGCGCTTACCGTGACACCTGGAGCGAACGTCTCCGGCGCGGTGGCGATTGCCGGGTATGCGCACACCTTTTCGCTGTTCGACCGCGCCGCCATGGGCGCGATCCTCCTGCCCATGGGGCGGGTCTCGGGCGAAGTCACGGTGTTCGGCAAGTCGGCCGTTAGTTCGGCCAACGGGTTCGGCGACCCGATGGCCGAATTTGACGTCAATGTCATCGGCCCGAAGGCGCTGACGAATCTGGCGGATGTCGTGCGCTACGAGCCAGGGTTCTCGCTCGACGTGCTTGCCGACGTGGCCTTCCCCATTGGAAAGTACAACAGCAGCCAGCCACTGAATCTCGGGCAGAATCGCTGGTACGGGCGGGTCGGTCTCCCCGTCGTCTGGCAAATTGGCCCCTGGGTGCCGGGAGAACGCACGACGCTGGAACTCCTGCCCGCCCTATGGTGGTTCACCGGGAACAACGACTATCTGGGGCACACGCTCACGACCGACGCGCTGTTCGCGCTGGACGTGCACGTGACACGTGATCTCACTGCCCAGTTCTGGGGATCGCTCGACGCCGTCTGGTACTACGGCGGTACGTCCAGCGTCGACGGCGTTGCGGGGAAGATGCTCAACAATTTCGGCGTCGGTATCACCCTCGGGTACCAGATCACTAGCAACCTGGGTCTCACCGCTGCCTACAAGACGACCGTGGACGACAGCGCTCCCGAGAGCCTTCGCATGGACAGTTTCACGGTCCAGCTCGTGTACGGGTGGCACTCACTTGTCGAAGGAGTGCGACGGCTGGAGGGCGAGAAGTAGGGTGACTCGGTCGGTCCGTGAAAGCCTCGCTCGCCGCCCTTCCCGTGGGGATCTTATCCCTGGCGCTCGCTGCCCCCACTGAGGCAGCCGCCAGGGCGATGACCGACGAAGTGGTCATGGTAAATGGCGACCGCATCACGGGCGAGATCATGAGCCTCTCGCGCGGGAAGCTCGACTACAAGACCGACGATGCAGGGCGGCTCTCCATCGAGTGGCTCAAGGTCGTCCGCGTGACGAGCACCTTCGTGTACGAGGTCGAGACCTCGACAGGGGTCAAGCGATACAGCGCTCTCTACCCGCCAGCGGGGGACGAACGCGGCTTCGTCCAGTTGAACGATGGGACGAGGATCTCCGTGAACGAGGTCGTCTCCCTGGTCCCCATCGACGCGACGTTCTTCAGCAGGCTCAGCGCCTACTTCGACCTGGGGTTTACGTTCGCGAAGGCGAACGAGGCACTCACCCTCAGCACGGATGGCTTCGTCGGCTACCGCGGCGAGCGCCTGGGTACGAGCATCCAGTTCAGCCTCTACCTGCAGGGCACGAGCGGCGTTCCCGCCGCGTCCAGCGGCACGGTCCAGTGGATGGGTGACCTGTACTTCGGCCGATGGACGGCGACGGTTGGCGCCTCAGCGCAGGAGAACAGCGAGCTCGACCTCAAGCTCCGTCTCATTTTGCTCGGCGGTGCGAGGTACTCAGCCATCCAGACCAACCTGATGGAGTTGTTGGCGACCGCAGGGCTCGCCGGGATCCGGGAGCAGTACACGACAGGAGACCCCACGTGGTACCTCGCCGGATACTTGGCCGGTTCGTGGAGCCTGTTCCGCTACGACAGCCCGAAGCTCGATGTGGAGATCGACCTGGCCGCGTATCCGTACCTCACGGATTTCGGGCGTGTCCTCCTGGAGGGCTCCATCAAGGTAACTTACGAAGTCTTCTCAGATTTCAAAGTCGGGCTGAACTTCACCGACACGTACGATAGCCGGCCACCCGAGGAAGGGGTGAACAATGACTTCAACTTGTCGGTCACCATCGGCTGGTCGTACCGCAGATAGCTCGGGGCCCGTGCTCCCGTGGTTCTCGGGGCGGCGCAGTGTGTCGCATTTGCGAGGCGAAATCGGTCCGTGTGAAGCTCATTGGGCAGGGTCGAACTGGGTGCTCGCCCAGAGCACCGATGAAGTGACGCCGGCAGCGGAATATGGTGCGAGGGCCAAGGGGGTGTCCGATGCGACGTACGCTACTTGTTGTCTCCTTGTTGGCCCTGGCTTCCTCGAGCTTCGGCCTGGGTGCACGCGCGTACGCCGAGGACCCCTGCGCCGACGACGTGAAGCAGTTCTGTCCCGACGTGAAGCTCGGAAGCGCCCGCGTCCTGACCTGCCTTCAACAGAACGAGCCGAAACTCTCGGTCGTCTGTCGTGAAAAGATCCAGGCGGACGCCCTGAAGGCTAGGGCACTCGTCACGGAGTTCGGGCGAGCGTGCCGCGCTGACGTGGACCAGTTCTGCGCGGGGGTAGAGCCGGGCGGGGGGCGCGTCATCGGCTGCCTCAATCAGCACGAGCCCGAGCTGTCGTCACCCTGCCAGGCGGAGCTCACCAGGCTCGCCGCGGCCCGGGAGCGGATTACAGCACTCAAGACGGCTTGCAGAGGAGACGTCGAAAGGATCTGCAAGGGCGTGTCCACACAGGCCGGACCCCTTCTGGAGTGTCTCCAGGAAAACGAGGCACGCCTTTCGAGCGAATGTCGGGCAGCCGACTTTCGCCCTGTGGCGGAGGCGGCGAGCCTGGTCGACGTCGTAGAGCAGATGACCAGCCAGGAGCGCATCCGCGAGTCACTGCAGATCCTCCAGGGCCTAGACTCGGTCGCCTTCTCGCGCAGCCAGATCCTCCTCCAGTTCGACAGCTACCAGGCGCTTGCAAACAAGGGCAACGGGGGGCGTTTGCTCTTCAATCCCCAGTTCGTCTTCGGGCAGCGGCACGAATTCGCGTTCCAGGTGAAGATGCCCGTGACGGCGCTGTACCCGTACATGCCGGGAGCACCGACGCAGTTCGGCCTTGGAGCTGTGACCACCGCTTTCACCTGGAACTTCCTCGGCGAGGGACGCGTCCGGCAGTTCTTGGCGGCCGGGCTGCAGATAGAGACCGCGTCGACCGCCGCGATCGGCGGCCCCTGGGCCGGCATACTCTCCTACGCAATCGGGGCGGCCCTTCAAAACTGGCTCTCGATCACGACCCAGGTCCAGTGGATTCGATCGCTAGGCTCGAGCAGCAAGTACCCGGCAATCAATCTGCTCTACATCGAGCCCATTCTGGCCGCGAACCTTCCTGGCCGGTCGTTTCTAGCGCTCGACACCCGGCTCGGCTGGGACTTCGAAACGGGCACCTTCATTCCGATCATGAAGGGACTGGCAGGCCTGTACATCGACAGACAGAAGTCGCTGTCGGTCTCTGTGTGGTACCAGGCCGCGCTATCGCAACCGGCCGCGAACGAGTTCTTCAAGTACGGAGTAGGCATGGGCCTCGCCTACTTCTTCGACTGGTGACCAACTCTTCTGAAGGAGTACGCTATGCAACGAAGACTGCCCAGGACGAGGCGAGAGCCGGGAAGCGTGGATTCGGGCGAGGTTCCGCCGCCGATTTCTCCTCGAACAGAGCGCGTCGCCTCAGGCAAGCACTTGCGAGAGGTATGCCCGCGTAGCTCCCACGCAGCCTGGACACCGCCCCCCGGACGACCGAACCCGGTCGACCTGGTGCTGAAGGCAGACAAGGGGCGACTGCCGGAGCTCCTTCCCCTCCGACACGGGCGGATGGTGCAGTCTCCCTTCACCTTCTACCGGGGCTCGGCCCTCGCCATGGCGGTGGATCTGGCGGGCACTCCGGCGACCGGGGTCCGCGTGCAATGCGGCGGAGACTCCCATCTCGTCAACTTCCGGGGCCTCGCTACCCCGGAAAGGCAGGTCATCTTCGCAATTAACGACCTCGACGAGACCCTTCCCGCTCCCTGGGAGTGGGACCTAAAGCGTCTTGCCACGAGCTTCGTCATCGCCTCCCGCGACAACGGCCTCGGCGAAGCTGTCGGAAAGGAAGCCGTCCTCAGCTGCGTCCGTTCCTATCGCGAGCGCATGGCCGAGTTCAGCGAGATGAAGACGCTAGACCTCTGGTACCACGCGGTCGTGGCCGAGGATCTGATCGCGGGCATCAAGGATCCGGATCTCCGCCGAGGCGCGATCAAGCGCCTGGCGAAGGCGCGCGAAACCAGCACCTCCGAAGGCATCTTCCCGAAGCTCACAGAGGCTTCGGGCGGGGTAGCGATCATCAAGGACAACCTCCCCGCAATCTTTCACGCGAAGGGTCACGTCGCCGGAGTTGTTCATCGGGACATCACGGAGGGCTGGCAACGGTATCGAGAAACGCTCACGCCTGCCCATCGGACGCTGCTCGATCGCTACGAGATCAAGGATGCTGCGATCAAGGTCGTCGGCGTCGGGAGCGTAGGCACCATGTGCTGGATGGCGCTGCTGATGGACGGCGAGGGAGGTGCTCTCCTTCTCCAGTTCAAGGAGGCGCGCGCCTCGGTTCTGGAGGACTATGCGGGGAAGAGCGTCTTCCAGAACCACGGACAACGGGTCGTGAACGGACACCGGTTGATGCAGCCGGCGAGCGACATCTTCCTCGGCTGGACCGAGGGCAGGCGAGGACGTCACTTCTATGTCCGTCAGCTCCGGGACGTGAAGATCAAGTTCGCGGTCGAGACGTTCGGAGCGGCTGAGATGGATCTCTTCGCCGACTGGTGCGGCCATACCCTGGCGCTCTCCCACGCGCGCTCCGGAGACCCCGCGCTGATAAGCGGGTACCTGGGCAAGAGCGACGCACTTGATGAGGCGCTCGCTGCCTTCTCCATCGCTTACGCCGATCAGAACGAGAAGGACCATGCAGCGCTCAAACGTGCGATCCGCACGGGGAAGGTCGAGGCGGTCATCGAGAAGGCGAAGTGACTGCCAGCACCCGAAGGAATCACCCCAGGAAGGGGCGTGAGCCGAGCAGCGGCTCGACGGCCCCGCACAGCGGAACAGCAGGGTGAGCGAGTAGAGCCACTCGCCAGCGTAACCGAGGGGCGCCGACTTATCACAGACGCCTTCCGGTGGCGTCCCGACCTCTCCTTGGCGCGAGTTGTCCTGACTGGGAAGAGCTGCCATGGAAAACCTCGGTGCATCAATACTTCACCGAAGGTCATGTGCCGTACATGTGCCATGCCAGCGCGGAATAGCCTGGGATCCAACGGAGCAGCCCGGAACGCCACGGCACATGGAAGCTGAGCGAGAATGCGCGGATAGAGGGTAACGGCCCGTCCTGCATAGGGGTTTCACTCCCTGCAAACGACTCTTCAAATGCATTTTCCGCTTTAATTCGCCCCCCGCGTTTCGACGGGGGTCTTTCATGTTGGGGTGCTTGGTGCCACGCTGGCGCCAGCCAGTCCGGCCCATCCGTCCAAGCGCTGCACCGCATTCCGCCTCAGGTCCTGTGAAGGGCGTACCGCAGGGTCATCTCGATGGACTCGTGACCCAGGAGTGCTTGGATCATCTTCAACGACACGCCTCGCGTGGCGAGGTGGGAAGCGGACGTGTGGAGCAGCCGGTGAGTCGTGTCCGCTTTGCCAGCCCGGCACGTCGGCACGTTGCCGGGACCAAGTCCTTGACGATGCTGTGGGTGGGTCGGTTCCCGGCCTCGTCGTAGAAGACGTTAAGGACCAGGAAGGTGCCAGTGCGCCTTCAGGGTCGCTAGGGTGGCGTCGGACAGGGGTACCGGACGGGTCCGGCCGTGCCTCACGGGTCACGCCGATCGACGGCCAGCACCCACTTGGCACCCGACCCAAGTAGGCAACCACGGTTAGATATCCCACTCCGGTTGACGAAAAGCACTGCTCCAGCGCCCGGCTAGCCGCACCGCTACCAAAGAAGTCCGAAGGGAGAAACGCGAATGCAACCCGAGAGCACTTTCGCAAAACCGCTATTCACGGTATGTGCAAGAAGCGCCTGCGCTGCGTTGGCCGTGACGGCCTTTGTAGTCTTAGGCGGTCCCGCTCGTGCAGCCGAGGCGAAGAAGCCGAACGTCATCATGATCATGGGAGACGACGTCGGTTGGTTCAACATCGGCGCCTATCACCGGGGAATCATGGCGGGCGAGACCCCAAATCTCGATCGGCTCGCTGGCGAGGGCATGCTCTTCACGGACTACTACGCGGAGGCGAGCTGCACCGCCGGCCGCGCCAACTTCATCACGGGTGAGATTCCACTCCGCACCGGCCTGACTACTGTGGGCCAGGCGGGCTCGCCCATCGGCATACCCGCCGAGGCACCGACGATCGCGACCGCGCTGAAGTCGATGGGCTACGCAACGGGCCAGTTTGGCAAGAACCACTTGGGTGACCTGAACGAGTTTTTGCCCACCGTGCACGGGTTCGACGAGTTCTTTGGGTACCTCTATCACCTGGATGCGATGGAGGACCCCTGTCATGTGAACTACCCTCAGGCGCTCAAGGACACGGTCGGCCCGCGGCATATGGTGCACAGCTGGGCGACCAACACGGACGACCCGACCGTTCAGCCCCGCTGGGGCAAGATCGGCAAGCAGAAGATCGAGGATGCCGGCGAGCTCTGCCCGACGCGAATGGAAACTGTTGACGACGAGATTCTCGCCAAGGCGCTCGCCTTCGTGGACAAGGCGCGCAAGGACGGAAAGCCCTTCTTCCTGTGGCTGAATCCGACCCGAATGCACGTCATCACGCACCTGTCTCCGAAATACCAGGGGACGCGCAACTCGGAGAACAACTGGTCGATCCAAGAAGCCGGAATGGCGCAGCTCGACGACATCGTGGGATCGGTGATGAAGTACGTGAAGGACAACGGCATCGAGGGCGACACCATCCTCGGGTTCACCACCGACAACGGGGCCGAGAACTTCACCTGGCCGGACGGTGGCCAGACGCCGTTTGCTGGCGGCAAGGGTACAGCGCTCGAAGGCGGGTTCCGGGTGCCGATGATCCTAAGGTGGCCAGGCAAGGTACCCGCCGGCAAGGTCACGAACGCCATCGTGTCCGGGATGGACTGGTTCCCCACGTTCGTCGCCGCGGCCGGCAACCCCAACATCGCGGACGAGCTGAAGAAGGGGAAGCAACTGGGCGACCGCACCTACAAGGTGCACCTGGACGGTTACAACCAGATGGACCTGATCACCGGAAAGGGCAAGTCGGCCCGCCACGAAGTCTTCTACTTCACCGAGGGCACGCTGAGCGCGGTGCGGATTGACGACTTCAAGTACCGATTCACCGACCAGCCCACAGGCTGGCTGGGCGGGACGGTCAAGTTGGACTGGCCCATTCTCACCAACCTCCGGCTCGACCCATTCGAGCGAACGAACCTTCCCTCGGCCAACAGCGGGTCACTTGCCTTCTACAACTGGTTCGCGTTCGAGTTCTGGCGGTTCCAGTTCGTGCAGAAGGAAGTCGCGAGGGTCGCCCAAACCGCTATCGAGTTCCCGCCAATGCAGAAAGGTGCGAGCTTCAACCTAGAGGCGGTAAAAGCCGCGATCCAGAAGGCGATGGCGGCGCACGCCGGTCAGTAGGAAGCGGCCGCTCATGTGAGTTGGTGCGTGCCCCTGACTGCGCGCTACTGTCTGTGGGGTCGGGCGGTCCTAGCAACAGGACTGCCCATTCCTTTCTGGCTGGCTGTCGGTCCCGAAATGTCGATCGTCGCCGCGGATCTCGCACTGGACTATGGCGACGCATAGGAGCTGGTGGCGTGCCAGGTCTCCGCAAAGAGGAAATGCAGCGGGAGGGAGATGCTCAGCAGGAAGACCGGGGGACGGCACGTTCGAGGCCGTTGGGCGGACCCGGGCCTCGAACCTTCATCGAGCCGGTCGGACCCGTCAGTGTTGGTCAGGCCGCGAGACGCTCGTAGTGCCGGTAGAGGCCGGCCGCCTCTGCTACCTCGAGCACCTCGCCGAGCTCGGGCCCATGCACGGGCCGAGGCGTCGGGCAGTCCATCTCGAGGGCGCGGTGGCAGCGCCAGCGGTGATAGTGCTCGAGGTAGTCGGCGAGCAGCCTTCGCAGATGGCGCTCGCCGAGGACGACGACGTTGTCGAGGCACTCGCGGCGAATGCTGCCGATCACCCGCTCGGCAAACGGATTCTGCCAGGGGCTTCGAGGGGCGGTGAGGATTTCCTCGATGCCCATGCGCTCGACACGCGACCTGAAGGCGGGGCCGTATACGCGATCGCGATCTCGGATCAGGAAGCGCGGCGGCGTGTCCCAAGGGAACGCCTCCGAGAGCTGCTGAGCCGTCCATTGGGCGGTGGGGTGCTCGGTCACGTTGAAGTGGACGACGCGCCGCCGAGCGTGGGTGAGCACGATGAAGACGAAGAGGACCTTGAAGGACACGGTGGGCACGACGAAGAAGTCCGTCGCGACGAGGTCCTTCACATGGTTATCAAGGAACGCACGCCAGGTTGGGGATGGAGGTTTCCTGGGCCGCACCATGTACTTCTCGACCGTGGACTTGCTCACGGCGATGCTGAGCTTGGCGAGCTCGCCCACGATGCGTGGGGAACCCCAGCCAGGATTCGCCATCGACATCTTGCTGATGAGGTCCCGGAGTTCCTTGGCAACCGCGGGCCGGCCGGTTCTCCGTCGGGAGAGGCCGGCCCAGTGGTCTCGGAACCTTCGGCGCTGCCAGGCGATCACGGTGCTCGGTTGGACGAACATGAGCGCGCTCCGCCAGCCGGCCCAGGTCCTCGAGAGCCACGCCCAGAGGAGGCGGTCGGCGACCTTGATGTGGGCTCGGCCGCCACGGCGGTGATAGACGGAGAGCTGGTGGCGCAGTGCGAGGACTTCGATCTGTAGGGCGGCTCGAGTGCGAAAGCTGGCGCCGAGAGCGGCGGCGAGCGCGACGAGGACAGCTCTCATGCGACCGCAGGCTACCCCGTTCGGGAGGCGTCCTGATCGCGCGTGGACTGGCGTGATTCTGGGAACTTCGGAGTTATCGGGACCGACAGGTCGGGCATCTGTTGACGCTTAGATCCGGGAAGAAACGGAGCGGTCGGCGGGGCCAGACCATTCCCAGGTCAATGACTCAAAGCGAACAGTTCTGGTGGGTTCAGGAAGACTCATCCTGAGAACAAACCAACAACAAGAAGACCAGAGACGACCGGTACCGTGCCAGGAGGCGTTTCAGCAGGGCGATCGGCAACAGCAGACGGATCGAAGTGACGGCACGAAGGACTTCAGTCAACAGAGCGGACTCGATGCGGTGACGAAGCTCAGGGCACCGTGCTGAATGGCAGGTTACTCAGGGCGACCTCGGAACTGAGCCGCTGAAGAACGACCACCCCGCGGTTCAGCGTCCCGTTCCCAGACGTCCACGTGACCGCAGCCCACGCAGGCGTTTGTTCCTCGTTACTCCCGGGCCCCCCGGTCGCGGCACCTCGCCGCCCACCGTGACGCGGCGGCGCTGCGCCACGACGTGACCCCTGTTTGGGATGGGCTTCGACCCGGACTTCCACCTTCCCGGCCTCGCGCCGTCCCCTCACAGCGGGTAGCGTTCGGCCTCGAGCGCCGCAGTCGCCAGGAGCCGCAGCGCATCCCGCAGCCCCTTCCCGGAGTAGCGCGCCCAAGTCTGCACCCCGGCCGCCGCCTGCGCGTCCCCGGCCGCGTGCGCTGCCCGACGCGCTGCGGTGCCGGCGACCTCTACCGCCTCGAACGTGACGACCTTCGCAGCCGCCTCGGCGAGCGGCTTGCGGGCGCCGCCAGCCGCGCCAAGCTTCTCAGCGCGAAGGACCGCGCTTTCGGCAGCGAAGATCTGGACGGCCACGTCGGCGAGCGCGAGCAAGATTGCCTGCTCCTCCTTGAGCGCCGCCTCGAAGCGCCGCTCCACCGCCCCCGCCGCCGCGAGGAAGCCCGCCTTCAGGCTCGAAAGAGCGGCGCGTTCCTCCTCTAGCGGCCCGCCCGAGACGGCCGGAATCGCGGCGAGGGAGGCCGTCGCCCGGGCGATGGCCTGGCCGAGCGGCAGCAGGCCCTGCTGGCCGCGGCGGAGCAGCGTGGTGGGCACCAGGATCCGGTTGATCTCGTTCGTCCCCTCGAAGATCCGGTTGATTCGCTCGTCGCGGTAGTAGCGCTCGGCGGCATATTCCTGGGTGAAGCCATAGCCGCCATGGATCTGCAACGTCTCGTCGGCCACGAAGGCGAGGGTCTCCGACCCGTACACCTTCGTGATGGCGCACTCGGCGGCGTACTCCTCCATGGCGCGCTGGGACCCAACCGAATCGGCCGCGCCGACGGCTGGGAGCGCCGCCTGGCGCTGGTCGATGAGCCCGGCGACGCGGTAGACCACGGCCTCGGCGGCGAAAATCGCAGCCACCATGTTGGCGAGCTTCTCGCGGATCGCCCCGAAGGACGCGATGGGCACCCCGAACTGCTTGCGGTCCTTGGCATAGCGCGCGCCCTCTCCGAAGGCAGCCTTGGCCGTGCCCACCGCAAGCGCGCCGAGCTTGAAGCGCCCGACGTTGAGGACATTGAAGGCGATCTTGTGCCCCTTGCCGATATCCCCGAGAACGTTCTCCTTCGGTACGCGCGCCCCCTCAAGGACGATCTGCGTGGTGGAGGAGCCCTTGATGCCGAGCTTCTTCTCCTCGGGGCCAACGGTGAGCCCTGGCGTGCCGCGCTCCACGAGGAAGGCCGTGAAGTGCTCGCGATCGACTTTGGCGAAGATCGTGTAGAGCCCGGCGAAGCCACCGTTGGTGATGAACTGCTTTGTTCCGTCGAGCAGCCACGCGCCGCCGTCGGGCGATACCGCAGCCATCGCCTTTGCGCCCATGGCATCGCTCCCCGCGCCAGGCTCGGTGAGGCAGTAGGCTGCGGGTAGCTCGCCGCTCGCCAGCCCGGGCAGGTACTTCGCCTTCTGCGCCTCGGTTCCGTAGTAGACAAGGGGCAGCGTGCCGATGCCCGTGTGGGCCATGAAGGCGACGCCGAACGAGCCGCTCGCCCCGAGGCGATCGGCGATGAGAGCCGTGGTGGCCTTGTCGAGCGCGAGCCCGCCGTAAGCTTCGGGCACGTCGCCGGCGAGAAGCCCGAGCTCACCGGCCCTCCTGAACAGCTCAACGACTGCGCGGAAGTCTTGCTGCTCGATCCGCTTCGCGAGTGGCAAGACCTCGTTGAGGACGAACTTCTCCGCGACGGCGCCCATCTGTCGCTGTTCCTCCCCGAAGTCCTCGGGAGTGAAGGTGTCCTTCGCGGCAGCGTCGACGAGCAGATACTCGAGGCCTAGGGGAAGATCGGTTGCCATGACGGTCTCCTTGTCCGTTCGGGTCGCGGCGCTACTCAGGTCCGCTCGAACACTGCGGCGGCTCCCATGCCGCCTCCGATTCACATCGAAAACGACGCTGTAGCGACCGCCCTGGCTCGCCGACCACTCGCCGCCGGGCGTGAGCACGACCGGGACGACCGCCTCGCCAACGTGCCCCCGCAGCGCGACCTGGTGCGTCCACAGGTGAGGGAACCGCTCGTTGAGCGGCACCCCCGTCTTGACGAGGGAGGACCGCGCCTCGCCGGTGAACCAGGGGCACTGGACGCCGCAGAGCAGGTAGGGCGCGTGTTGACGGGTCGTGCGACCGGCGCGCTGGCCAAGCTAGTCGAGCCCCGTGACGAGCCGAGCCACCAACCACGGGTAGGCGGCCGGCAGGAGCCTTGCCACCAGATCGGCGAGGTGGGCGTCGGGGCCTACCAGCACGCGCCGCTCGCCGCGGGCCATGCCGCGAAGGATTCGGGCTGCCGCCTGGTCGGCGGTGGTGACGAAGTTCTTCTCGAACTCGCTGATGAACTCGTCACGGCGGACGGCCTTGGCCCCCTCGATACGGGCGCCGCGCGCGATGTTCGTGGCGATGCCGCCCGGGTGGACGCAGGTGGCGATGACGCTGGTGCCCGCGAGGTCCTGGCGGAGCGCCTCGGTAAAGCCGCGCACCGCGAACTTGGTGGCGTTGTAGGCGGCCATCCTGGGCGTCGCCACGATGCCGAAGATGCTGGAGAGGTTGACCACGTGCGCCCGCGGCCGGGTCCTGAGGTGGGGCAGGAAAGCGCGTGTGCCGTGCACCACGCCCCAGAAGTTGATGCGGAAGATCCAGTCCAGCCCCTCGTCGCTGAGTTCCTCCACCGCCCCGGCCAGGGCCACTCCAGCGTTGTTCACCACCGCGTCGACCTCGCCGTGAGCCGCCACCGCGTCTGCGGCGAAGCCGTAGACGGCGTCCCGGTCGGCCACGTCGACCCGCTGGGTGGTGCAGCGCGTGCCCCGCGCAAGCCCGGCCGCGGTCTCGCGCAGGCCTGCCTCATCGATGTCGCAGAGGGCCAGCCCGCAGCCGAGCTGCGAGAGCTGCCGCGCCAGCGAGCGGCCGATCCCGGATCCGGCCCCGGTCACGGCAACCGTCATTCCTCGCAGTCGGTTCACGGCTCCTCCCGTCCCCGGTGGGCCTCGCGGCACGATCACAGCCGCGGCGGCACGAGCTCGCCGCGATCGAGCGTGGCGTAGGCGCCGGAGAACCGGTAGCTCCGCGCCAGGCTGATCACCTGATCTGGGCAGGCCGCCACGCAGTCGGCGCAGGCGATGCACTGCGGGTCTGCGACCTGGAGCATGCGGGCCTTCTTTGCGTGGAGCTCGATCACGCGGGAGGGGCAGGCCCGCACGCACATGTTGCAGGCCGTGCAGCGCTTGGTGTCGAAGGCGATCCGGCCCCACTGGGTCTCAGCGGGGTCGTCGTAGCGGGGAATGCGTCCGAGCGGGAAGAACATGGTCACTCCTGGTGCTAGCGGACTTCCTTCATGGTGCCGTTCTCCCACCAGTCCACCGGCGCAGTGGGGCGGGCCACCAGCCCGTCCGGCTGCCCGACCGGGAAGCCAACGGCGAGGCTGGAGATGAACTGGTACGGGCCGGTGACGCCCAGCTGCCGGCGCCAGCGGCGCGAGTACTGGAAGGCGAGCTTGGTGAAGCTCACCCAGCAGGTCCCCAGCCCCATGCTGTGGGCCGCCAGCGACATGTTCTGCCCGGCGATGCCGCAGTCGAGGTCCGGGTTGGCCACCCCGCGCTTGTCCTTGAGGATGAGGATGACGGTGGGAGCGCCGTGGTACAGGCCGAGCCGGCCGTCGGCGATGAGGGGAAGCGCCGTGAACGGCACCGGGTGCAGGTCGTTGGCCTTGAGCCGGATGAAGAGCCGGGCGAGGGGGAGCCGCCAGGAGAACCGCTTCCCCTGGTAGTCGATGAGCCAGGCGAAGAGGCGGCAAATCTTCTGGGTGAGCTCGGTGAGCCCGCGGATGATCTCCGGATCCCGGATGACGACGAACTTCCAGGGCTGGCCGTTGCCGGCGCTGGGGGCGAAGCGGCCGGCCTCCAGGATGCGCCGCACCATGAACTCCGGCACTTGGCGTTTCTTGTAGAGTCGCACGCTGCGCCGCCGGAGGATGACCTCCTCGGTCCCGGTTCGCTCGGTGCGAAGCCGCTCGATGCGGGCGTCGAGGCCCTTCGGCTCCGGGTGGGCCTGCTCCTCGGCCCCGAGGTCCTCCGCCGCCTCGCGGGCGGCCAGCGCCGCCGTGGCCTGCTCCCCCGCCACCGGACTCACGCCTCCAGGATGTGGATGCACAGCGCCGCCTCCTCGTAGCCGATGTTGCCCCCGCCGTTCTCGGCGAGAGCGATGCGCGCACCGTCCACCTGCCGCCCCTCGGCCTTGCCGCGGAGCTGCAGCACCAACTCGTGCACCTGCGCCAGGCCGGTGGCCGAGATGGGGTGCCCGCGGCACTCCAGGCCGCCAGAAGGGTTGATGGGCAGCCGCCCGCCCACCTCGCCGTGGCCGGCCAGGGCGAACGCCCCGCCCTGCCCCTCCTCGCAGAAGCCGAGCACCTCGACCTGGTGCAGCTCGCCGAATGCGGTGGCGTCGTGGATCTCGGCGACGTCGACGTCGTCCGGCCCCAGCTGCGCCTGCTCGTAGGCCTGCTCGGCAGCGCGCGCCGCCACGTCCTGGCTCGCCGCGTCTACGTGGCGGGCCGTCCCGCTCGACAGCGCCGACGCCCGGATGCGCACGGCGCGCCCGCCGGCGGCGCACGCCTCGGGCTCGCCCACCACGACCGCCGCCGCCGCGCCGTCGCCGACCGGCGCGCACATCGCACGGGTGAGCGGCCAGGAGACCACCCGGTCCGCCAGCACCGCCTCGACCGTCATGGGCGCGCGCACCTGGGCCTTTGGGTTGGCGGCCCCGTGGCGGTGGTTCTTGGAGGCGATGGTCGCCAGTTGCTGTTGCGTCGAGCCATACCTCGCCATGTGCCAGAGCGCGAAGGCCGAGTAGACGTCCATGAAGACGGAGTGCCCACCGGCGGCCGGCGCGCCCTCCGCGGGGCCGGTGAGCTCCGGGCGGGTAGCCCGCAGTGCCTGGAGGCTCCGCTGCCGCAGATCGAGAAGCTGGCCCAGCTGCTCCTTGGCCCTTGCCACGTCGAGCCCGATCATGAAGGCCTCGAAGGTCTTCTTCGGATCGTCCGGCACGAAGAGCTTGTCGACCCCCAGCGCCAGGACCCGCCGGTACTGGCCGGACCGCACCGCCATGCCGGCCAGGTGCAGCGCCGTGGAACCGCCGGCACACGCGTTCTCCACGTTGATCATGGCCTTGCCGGCGAGCGGCGTGGCCTGCAGCGCCACCTGGGCGCGGATGGAGTGCTGCCCGTCGTGGAAGCCCTGGGCGGAGTTGGCGAAGAAGATCGCCTCAATCGCCTCGAGATCGAGGTCGGCGTCGGCCACCGCCGCGAGCGCGGCCTCGAGCGCCAGGTCGCGGAGCGACCGGGTTGGGTGCCGAGCGAAGGTCGTCTGCCCGACGCCGCTGATCCAGGCCGCGCTCACGCCCGCTCCTCGGCCGCCGCGGGCGCGGGCCGCTTGACTGCCACGGGCTCGGCCCCGTCCAGCAGGCGCCCGGTGGCCTTCAGCTCCGCCTTCTTGACCCGGCCAGTGGGCGTCTTGGGCAGGGCCGCCACGGTCTTGAAGAGCGTCGGGACCTTGAACTCGGCGAGCCGCTCCCGGCAGTGTGCGGCGAGCTCCTCGGCCCGGGCCGGTCGGCGCAGCACCACCAGCGCCAGCACGTCCTCCTCCCCCACCGCGGCCGGTACGCCCAGGACCGCCGCTTCCACCACGGCCGGGTGAGACGCCAAGGCCTGCTCCACCTGCTGCGAGGAGATGTTCTCGCCGCGCCGGCGGATGACGTCCTTGATGCGGTCCACGAAAGTGACGAACCCCTCGGCGTCGCACATCCCCTGGTCGCCGGTGTGGAGCCAACCGCCTCGCCACAGATGTGCCGTAGCCTCCGGGTCGTCGAGGTACTCGATGCGCCAGAGCTTCTCCATCTCGCCGGTGGGGCGCACGCAGAATCTCGCCGGGCTGCCCTGGCGGGAGGGGCTGCAGTGCGTCGTCGAGGACCGCCACCTCGTTGTAGGGTGCGGGGAGGCCGACGCTGCCGAGCTTGCGCCGACCGCGCTCCACCGGGTTCACGGTGTTGATACCGGTCTCGGTGAGGCCGTACGCCTCGATGACTGTCAGGCCGAACCGGAGCTCGAAGGTCTCGTGGAGGACCACCGGGGTGGCCGCCGAGAGCACCAGGCGGATCGGGTTGGCCGCGTCATCGGAGTGGGCCGGCTGCGCGTGGAGCATGGCGAGCACCGGCCCGAGCAGGTTGGCCTCGGTGGCCCCGCCGCGGCGGGCGGTGTCCCAGAAGCCGCTGGCGGTGAAGCGTGGCATCAGCAGGAGCGAGCCCCCGGTGGTGAGCGCCATGGCGGTGGATAGCTGGGCGTTACCGTGGAAGAGGGGCAGCACCGTCATGAGCCGATCGTCGGCGCCCAGCCCCACCTGCCGCGCCAGGCTCCGGGCGATGCGCGGCATGGCGCCGTGGCGCCAGACCACGCCCTTGGGCCGGCTAGTGGTGCCGGATGTGTAGATGACCTCCATGACGCCATCGTCACGGCAGGCGTCGCTGACGGACCCCTCCGGCGCCGCCTGCACCTCGTCCCAGGCGACAGTGCCGGGGGCCTCCCCGCCCAGGACCAGGGTGGTCCGCAGCGTCGGCGGGACGGCCGGCAGGGCCGACAGCACCGGCAGGAGCTCCCGCTCCAGGAAGAGGACCCGGACGCCGGAGTGGGCCAGCTGATAGGCCAGGTCGTCGCCGCGCAGTGCCAAGTTGAACGGGACCATGGGGTGGCCGGCCAGGTTGGCGCCGAACCAGGCGGCGTAGAACTCGGGTCGGTTGCCGAGCATCAGGCCCACCCGGTCGCCGGGCTGCAGCCCGGCGTGCTGAAGCCAGCCCGCCACCTTGAGCGCCGCCAGCGCCACTTCGGCGCGAGCGAGCTCGGTCCCCTCGAACCAGACCAGCGGCCGGCCCGGGTCTTGGTCCGCTCCCTCCAGCAGGATGCGCGGCAGGTTCATGGCCTCAACCCTCCGCCGTGAGCTTGAGCCCGACGCCGAGCGTGAGGGACTCGTTGACGCCGTCCTCCACCAAGGCGCAGCGGGCGTCGCGGTAGATCATCTCGATGTCCGACTCGCGCCCCAGCCCCATGCCGCCGAAGAGCTGGATGGCGTCGCTGGCGTTCTGCACGGCCGCCTCGGTGCAGTAGACCTTGGACGCCACGGCGTGCTCCAGGCTGGGCGTGATGGTGGCGTAGTTGTAGGCCATCACCCTCCGCGACAGGGCGCGCGCCGTCTCGACCCGCTGCCACATCTGCGCCAGCTTGAGCTGGACCGCCTGGTGCCTGCGGATGGGAACGCCGCCCTGGATGCGCTCGGCGGTGTAGCGGAGCGCCTCCTCGTAGGCGGCGCGGGCCACTCCGGTGAACATGGCGCCCATGGCCGAGTTGGCCAGCGCCAGGGTGGCGTTGATGGCGAAGGCGTAGGTCTCCGGATCCGAGACAATCATTTGCCGAGCGGGGATGCGAACCTGGTCGAAGTAGAGCTCCCCCTGCGGCAGGGCCCGCTGCCCATGCTTGTCCCAGGGCTTGCCGCGGCTCACGCCTTGCGAGCGCAGGTCGACGAGCGCCACGCCGGCGCCGCGCATTCCCATCGACTTCTCGATGCCGACGAAGAGGTAGCAGTGAGTGGCTACAGGGCCGTTGGAGACCCAGGCGGCCTTCTGGCCGTCGAGGATCGAGCCGTCGCCGTCGCGCCGCGCGGTAAGGCTGGGCGCCTGCCTTGGGCTGGGCGGCATCTCCATGCCGAGGATCCAGTCGGTACCGTGATCAGGCTCGGTGATGCCCCAGCAGCCGATGAGCTCGCCAGTCCGGTCGGCCGCGAACGGCCGCACGAACTCGTCGGTGAGGGTCTCGTCCTCCGAGGCCAGCAGGGTGCAGCCGAAGGCCGGAAAGCAGCTCACCGCCAGCGAGACCGCTAACCCAGCGGAGCCCCACCCCAGCTCCTCGAGCGCCAGGTGGGTGCTGAGCGGGTCGAGCCCCAGGCCGCCAAAGGTCTCGGGGATGAGCATGCCGTTCAGGCCGGCCTCGTAGCCGCCGCGGACGGCGGCCCGGAAGGCGGGGTGAGCCGGCACCTCCTCGGCTGGGAGCCGGTCCAGCTTCCGCGCGGCTGGGCGCAACACCTCCTTGGCGAAGGTGTGCACCATGGTGCGGATGTCCTCGTGGGCCTCGGTGAGGCCGCCGTCGAGCTCGAGGTACACGGCTCAGGGCTCCCCAACGCGGTGCTCGGCGCAGAGCGCCGGGTAGACCGCCTTGACCGGCTTCACGAGCGGAATGAGACCGAAGATCTTGGTGACGGGGCCCTTGGCCTTGATGTCACCTCTGGCGGTGGCCAGCGGCACGTTGAGCTCGTCCTTCCAGAAGCGGTGGGCCACGTCGGCCTTCATGGCCATCTGCACCACCGGCTTGTCCGGCGTGCCGGCCCAGGGGCCGCGGTGCACCGTCCCCTCGGGGAGGAGCCAGAGCTCGGCCCTCGGCTCCTCGATCTTGAAGTGGACGGCGATCTGGAGCGCAACGAACCGCTCTCGCACCCCGGCGTCGGCGAAGGCGCGCTCCCACGCCGTGCCCATGACGTCGAACAGCTGCTGCTCGTTCCGATACACGGCCATGCGCACCTCCGGTTGACGGTTCGACGGGGTGCCTTAGCAACGGCCGTTCCAAGTCCGGACGCAGCGCGAATTCCTCCATCGTTTCGCAAGACGGGCGCGGGGGTGGCACGCCAGGACGTCCACGTGACTCGCTGCGCCTTGCAGGATTGCGAGGGATCGTCTACCGATCCCCGTACTTCCGGGGGCTTGGCGAGATGCAGCCAGGCGAACGATTCGCAGGATTGCAAGACGTGCTGGAGCGCTTCTTCGATGCGCTCCCGGTCGGCGCCATGCTGTTCGACGACGCCGGGACCATCGTCGAGCTCAACGCCCAGCAGCTCGCCAACTCCGGTGTGGCGCGCGAAACGCTCGTCGGGAGGAAGCTGCCGGACGTCTTCGCCGGCGTGATGCAGCGCTACGGCCTCGATGAGCCCTACCGGCTGCTTGTCGGAGAGGAGCGGCCGTTCGCCGTGCACATCGAGCACTATCAGCCCGAGTACATCAAGAAGCGGGCCCGCTTCCGGGCGTGGGGCTTCGTAGTGGTGCCGCGCAAGCTCTTCTGCATCGTGACGGAGGGCTCCGACCTGGCCCGCACCGAGGGCCCCCCGGAGATCGTCGGCGCCAGTGCGCGCATGGAGGCGGTCTACAGGTTCATCGAGCGAGCCGCCCGGGTCGGCACCACGGTCCTCCTCGGCGGCGAGTCGGGCACCGGCAAGGAGCTGGTAGCGCGCGCCATCCATGCCCGCAGCGTCCGGGCGCGCCAGCCCTTCCTGGCGCTCAACTGCGCCGCCCTCCCCGGGCCGCTCCTCGAGTCGACGCTCTTCGGCAGCGAGAAGGGGGCCTTCACCGGTGCCGACCGCCGTGCCAAGGGCTACTTCGAGGCCGCCGAGGGCGGCACGCTGCTGCTCGATGAGATCGGCGAGACCGCTCCGGAGTTCCAGGTCAAGCTGCTGCGGGTGCTGCAGGACGGCGTGGTCACCCGGGTGGGCGGTACCGAGCCGCTCCGCACCGACGTCCGCGTCATCTGCGCAACGAACCGCGACCTCGAGGCCGAGGTGGGGGCACGGCGCTTCCGCGAGGACCTCTACTACAGGATCAACATCCTGCGGCTGGAGCTCCCGCCGCTCCGCGAGCGCACCGAGGACATCCCCCTGCTGGCCAGGCACTTCCTCGAAGAGCTCGACACCAAGCACGCCCTGGGGCGCAAGCACCTCACCGCCGAGGTGCTCGATGCCTTCCTGGCCTACCGCTGGCCCGGCAACGTGCGCGAGCTCGCCAACGTGCTGGAGGCGGCCTACGTCACCAACCCGGAGCAGGCGCTCGGGCTGGAGCACCTGCCAAACCGGATCCGCGAGTCGGTGTTGCTCCACCCCAAGGGCCACTTCACGCCGCACACCTACCGGGAGGCGCTGGAGCGCTTTCGGCGCGAGTACGCTGTGCAGGTTCTGGCCTTTGCCGGCGGGGACATGCGCCGCGCTGCCAAGCTGGCCGGGGTGAATCCCTCCACGCTCTACCGGCTGGGCGGGCGTTCCGGAGACGAGTGACCAGGCGTTCGAATCTCCTCGTGAACGCGGCGCAGGCTAGCGGCGATGGCGACGGCCGACGGTCAGGTGAGCTCCCGGTTCGACGCCACGGCCAGGCGAGTCATCGTCGACGTCGCCGACGGTTTTGGGATTCCCCGCGACGTCCTCTCGCGCATGTACGACGCGTTCTTCACGAGTAAGCCCGTCGGACAGGGTTGCGGCCTCGGCCTTTTCCTGTGCCAGGGAATCGTCGTCGAGCTCAGGAGCGAGATCAGGGTGGAGAGCCAGGCAGGCAAGGGCCAATCCATACTTCGGGTTTCACTTCGGGGACGTTGGGGAGCCGGACCTGGTTTCAGGCCGCGCAGAAGTCTGCGCGGCGGGCTGAGGCCATGGTGCGGCGGTGGTGGCCGGTGACGCGCTCGCCTCGGGCGATGGGCGGGCCGCCATGCAGCCAAGGTTCTGGAACGCGTGACGGACTCCTCACGCGTTCGACCGCGCGAGGGGCAGCCTCAACGTTTGCTTTCGGAAGCACGACGGCGTCCACGGCGCTGGTTGCAAGGACGTGCTTCGGATAGAAAGGGCCCCGAAAGGCGAAGCCTCATGCCCATGCTCCGTGCCGTGCGACCCCTCCTTCTTCTCTCGATCCTCGTGGTCGTTGCTGTCGCCCCGGGAGCGGCCCGACCCCAGCCGTCGGCTCAGACCGCGGGCGATGGCTGGCCCCGCACGCAGAAGACGGGACAAGGCACACTGACCGTCTTCCAGCCGCAACTCGACACCTGGGACGGACGGGATATCGAGTTCCACTGCGCCGCGTCGCTCCAGCCCGCGGACGAGAAGGCGCCCCCGAACTTCGGCGTCCTCGAATTCACGGGGAAGACTCTAGTCGACAAGTTGACCCGCATGGTGGAGCTCCAGGATCTCCGCATCGCCAAGGCGACGTTCCCCGCGACTCCGGAACGGGAGAAGGCGCTGCAGGCAACCTTCCAGGCGATGATCCCCGCGAAGAGGCCCGTGGTCGCCCTTGACCGGCTCGAGGCCCAGCTCGCCATTCTCGGCGAGGAGAAGAAGGGGCAGTCGCAACCCGTCCTCAACGAACCGCCCCGCATCGTCTTCGCGGAGAAGCCAGCCGCGCTCGTCGCCATCGACGGCGAGCCGGCCTGGCGTCCGGTCGAGAAGACCTCGCTCGAGCGGGTCATCAACACCCGCGTCCTCGTCCTGCGCGACAACAAGGCCGGGATCGTGCTCATCCACGTCCTGGACGGCTGGGTAGGCGCGCCGTCGCTCGCAGGTCCGTGGGCAGTGGCGACCAAGGTACCCTCCGACGTGAACAAGCTGGCGAAGGAGGTCGCCAAGACCGGCGCTGCAGACCTCATGCTCGGGCCCGAGGACCCGAAGACGAAGAAGCGGCCGTCACTCCAGGCGGGAATGCCACTCATCGTGGTGTCGCAACGCCCTACGGAGGTGATCCACTTCGACGGCAAGGCGAACTGGGCGACCATCGACGGAACGAGCCTGCTCTACGTCCAGAACACGGCGGCGAACGTGTTCCGCGACATCGCCGGCCAGAAGATCTACGTACTCATCTCGGGTCGCTGGTTCGCCTCGGCCTCGATGGACGGGCCGTGGGCCTTCGTCCCCGGAGCCGAGCTGCCCGCGGACTTTGCACGCATTCCCGACTCGAGCCCCAAGGAGAACGTGAAGGCGTCGGTGCCCGGCACGCGCCAGGCAGAGGAGGCGCTCATCTCTGCCCAGATTCCCCAGACGGCGACGGTCTACCTCGACAAGGCCAAGTTCAAGCCGACGCTGAGCGGTACGCCGGTGCTGACCCCGATCGAGGGAACCGCCCTCCTGTTCGTCGCGAATAGCCCCGACCCCATCATTCAGGTGACGCCCACGCTATGGTTTGGCGTCCAGGACGGCGTGTGGTTTGCCGCCCCCTCGCTATCGGGGCCATGGAAGGTCGCAACCGCGGTGCCGGCCGCCATCTACTCCATCCCCGTCAGCTCGCCGGTGCACTACGTCACCTACGTGCGCGTTTACACGGCGACGCCCACGTATGTGGTCGTGGGCTACACGCCCGGGTACATGGGCGCCGTGGTGACGCCAGCCGGAGTAGTCGTCTACGGGACGGGATACGCATACCCGCCCTACATCGGTCCGACAGTCTGGTATCCACCACCAGTGACCTACGGGTATGCAGTCAACGTGACCTACACACCGTGGACAGGCTGGACATTCGGCTACATGGCGGTTGGACCCGCATGGTATGCGCCGCCGCCGTACTGGGGGCCGATGCGGCCTCCCTGCTACTATCCGTACCCGAGGCCTCCACCGTACGGAGTGGCCTATGGCCCGCACGGGGGAGCTGCAGCATGGGGCCCGGGCGGCTGGGCGGCGACGTCCGGCAACGTCTACAGCAGCTGGGGATCGACCACCGCTGTCACCCGAACCTCCGGGGGCTACAACGCCTGGACCGGAAACGCCTATGCAACGCAGACGGGGCGTTCCTACAACTCCGCCACGGGCCAGATTTCCGCGGGGCAGCGCGGATCGGTCCAGAACGCTTACACCGGCAACTACGCAACTGGAGCCCGCGGCGCCACCTACAATCCCACCACCGGCGTTGGCGCAGCGGGGAGCAAGGCGACGGTCGGCAACGCCTACACCGGGAAGGAGGCGACTGCCGCTCGGGGTGTCGTCTCCGGACCGGGCGGCAACACGACCTCTGTGGCCGGTGTGAAGGGACAGCAGGGATTGGCCGTCCGTGTCGGAGACAGCTACTACGGGACGAAGGACGGCAACGTCTACAAGTCCAACGGGCAGGGCGGCTACACCCAGGTCACGCCCAAGTCCGGAAATGCCTCTAGCATGAGCAGCACCACCACGCAGTCGCTCCAGAAGCAGCAGAGCGCCAGGACGACGGGCGAACAGCGTGCGACCAGCGCGCAGACGGCGAACAGGGGAGGGGGTGGGCGGAGCGGCGGCGCGGGCGGGTCGCGTGGCGGGAAGCGGTGACGCTCGCACCCCGCCTTCCACGGAGGGTCGAGGCCGAGGGTCCCTCGTGGGCGAGGTCGGAAGTTGGCGGTTGGCCGGGCGCGCCGCTCCCCCAGAGCCATAGGCGAGCAGGGTCGCGTTCGGCCGTGAGCCAGCGAGAGATTTTCTGGGCCCTTCTGCGCGCGCGCACGTGTCAGCGACGCAGCCAGGCCCAGGCTACTTGCCACACCGGAATTCGATGCTCCGCTTCAGGTGCTCGCAGTCTTGAGTGTGGAGGAGCGGGGCACGCGGGGCGTCTCTCCGCACCCGCCAAAGTCGTGGGCCAGTGTAAGCACCGAGAATCACGCGCTCCCGCCCGGGCACGCTACTTGCGCAAGGTAATTGCCGCGCAGGCATCAGCGCGCCCCACCCATTCCAAGGAGAGATCGATGATTCGTCGTCTTGGCTTCGCGGTCGCCGCAGTGATGTTCAACCTCTCGGCAGGCGCGCAGACTCCCGCGCCAGCGCCCGCTCCGGCCCCCGCGGCGGCTCCGGCAATGCCGGGCGCCGGACAGACAATGGCTGGCATCGGCGAGGCCGTTGGCGTCGTCGACACCGCCAAGGTCACCGCCGTCGACGCGAAGAAGCACACTGTGACGCTCCAGGGGCCGAGCGGCAAGACCCGCACCTACACGGTCGGCAAGAAGGTGAATCTGGGCAAGGTGAAGGTCGGCGACGTCGTCGTCGTGGAGGCGGCCGAGGCGGTGGCGATTTCGCTGAAGGGCCCCCACTCCGGACCTGCCGGTGCTGAAGTCGTGGACGTGGCCGCCGCGGGCAAGAACGCTTTCGGTGAGGAAGAGGTGGTTCGCCTGGCCGCCAAGGTGACCAAGATCGACAAGAAGGCACCCTCCGTGACCGTTGTCGGGCCCGCCGGTGGGAAGGTCACTTTCAAGGCGAAGAACGCAAAGGCGCTGGAAGGCTTGAAGGTCGGCGACGACATTGACGTCACGTTCACCAAGGAAGTTGTGGTTGCTCTCGTTGCGCCGAGAGCAAAGAAGTAGCGGCCCAGCCGGAGAGCCCCCGGTTCGCTACCGGGGGCTCTTTGGGATGCCTCGCCGCACCACATACAGTACGCGGTGGCGTTGAGGGGCTCGGCTGCCCCGTGATTCCTCCCGCTCGACCTCTTCGCTGATGACCGGGCCTCGTGGCGAGGAGCCGGGTCCTGGAACTCGCTGGACCCGCGTGAGGCTGGCAGCGCGCGCGGCTCAGAAAGCTTCGCCGGCGCCCAGATAGACGCAGAACGAGTCCTGCCCCCAGGCGAAATCCACGCGCAGGTTGGTGCGGGACTCCTTGCTCATCAGGATGCGCGCTCCGAATCCGCCGGCGGGTCTCACGTACTGGAAGAGGTTCGTCGCCGGCTCGTTGACGGTCAGGTAGTTGAAGGCCGGTCGGGAGAACGTCTCCGCATTGGCGAAGACGGCGCCGCCGAACAGGCCGTTGTCCGTGATCCGGAATCGCCACTCTGCCTCGGCGTAAACCACCGAGGTCCCGCGCCAACGACCCTGAATGTAGCCCCTTCCCGTTGTGCCAGCCGCGTCCCAGCCGATCGAGGGCAGGGCGAGATACGGTTGGTGGCCGCTGGTGACTCCCGATGAAAGGACCCAGAAGGCGAGGACGTTTCGGGGAACGTCGTCCGAGAGGCCGACGTATGCACGGAGATCGACGCCGACCATGGTACTCGCCTCGCTGCTTCCCAGCCAGGTGGGAAACCCGCTCAGCAGGAGATGCCCGTAGAACCCCTTGTACGGGTTGATCGTCGAATCCCGACTATCGTAGAGGACGTCGGCCGATACGCCGGATAGCGTGTATTCGGCCGGATTGAACCCATAGTATACGCTGTATGCGTAGTGGCTCGTCACTACGGGTGGCGAGCCGGTCAGGTTGAGCGACTCGTCGACGATGGAGAAGTAGCGGTCGATGCGGTAGCCGCCTCCGACGTACAGGTGACCCCAGGCCTTCCTCAGGGCGTTTTGGTGAAAGCGTAAGAGGTCGAACTTCATCGGCTGGGCGCCGGCGATGGGCCGAGTGTCGCCCCACCCGTCGATCGAGAAGCCGCTAGCCACGAGCGGCGTTCCCGTGCCGAGCCCGTAGGTGTCTTGATTGTAAATCAGGAAGCGCCAGTCACCCTGAAGCTCCCATTCGTCACGTGCAGTCATCACGGTGCTTCCGAGCTGGAGCACGAGTTGACTCTTGCTGGTGAGAAGGACGAGGAGGGAGGCATTGGAAATAGTCGTCTCGGCAGGATCGCCGAAGTACATGGCGAACTTGCTCACGACGCCGATGAGAAAGCCCAGTGCCGGGTTGTAGCCGATCGCCGGGATGATCGATGGATAGAGCGTAAACGCCTCGTAAGCCGGCGTGTTCTTGTGTGGCCCACGAAAGACGTTCGTGAGGTCGGTTCGGTCGAGGTATTGCTCACATGACTTGTCTACGCATACGTTGCCGTATCCCTCCCAGCGGGCGCATTCGCTGCTCTGGGTACACTCGAGCGTGCTTGCCGCGGATATCCCGACAGTGTCGGAGCGCTCGTTCGTCTCCTCCGCCCAAGCGAAGCAAGGCGGAGCGACGAGCGTGACGAGCGACGCCATCACGAGCGCGATGCGAGCAGCCGTTGGGACGTATCGGCGGGTCGTCCCCGTCAACGCCGCGGACGCCTGACGGTCAGAGCCGACCGCTTCTTCTTGCGAAAGGTGTACGGGCGTCACGAGAGGCGCTCTCCGGGATTCTCGCTCGGTCGCCTCGCGTGGACGGCGAAGAGGCGCGCTAGAGTAGCGCACCTGGCAGGGAACACGGCTTCGCTATTCGCTGGAGCCAGTGGCGTGACGATTGAGTGCCCCTTGGGAGCCCTCGAAGCAAGCGGTGGGGCGCCCATGGCGCGCCCGCTTGCGCTACCCGAGTTGCGCAGCGGTTGATGGGGGTCACTTGCAACCCAAACAGAGGGTTGTTGACACCCAGGATCTGCGACGAGAATCCGCGAACTCTGACAAGGAGCTTCCATGCCTAAACTGCCACGGATCGCTCTCGTTGCCCTCTCGCTCGCCGCGGCCACTCCGACCTGGGCGCAGTACACGTTCGCGCAGCCCGGCCAGCCCCAGCCCCAAGTCCAGCCCAACGAGGTCTACAACAACATCGTGAGGGTGAACCTCGGCGGGGGCTTCTACAACAGCGGCTACTACAATTGCGCCTACTACTACCCTTACTACTCCTGCGGCTCTGGCTCGACCGCCTGGTACAGCTCGTTCCTCGTCGGCCCCCAGTTGGACTTCAACCTGAGCGGCGCCAACAACATCAGCGTCGGCTTCGACGTGATGATGGGCACCGTCACCGGGACCGTCTACAGCGGCAACCAGAGCTATTCCAAGTCGACGAGCGCGACCTTGTGGGAGCCAACGCTCGACTACGTAGCCAAGTTCGGGCCGCCGACCCAGGACACCGTGGGTCGCTTCCGCGTGGGCGGTGGCATGTACATCGGACCGAACTCCGGCATCGGCGGCGCCTTCCGGATCGGAGGAGGGGCTTCCTTCTTGAACGCGAGGCGCCTCGGCATCGGTGTCGACTTGGTCCTCGAGGGCGGCGGCTACCAGGGGTACTGGATCGGCGGCCTCCAGGTCATGGTTTCCCCAGAATTCCATTTCTGAAGATGTCCGGCGCGCGAGGACGGGGGACGCTCCACTGCGGGCCCTGCCTCCCCTTTCGTCGGAGGCCGGGCCCTCTCGTTTATTCGCCCTCCCTCGAGTCGAATCGACGCAGCTATCTACTGGCTTCCTTGGAGTTGAGCATGACCTTCAGACGAACCGCACGCATCGCCGCCGTTGTCTTGGTGTCTCTCCTCCCCGCGACGCGAGTCACTCTTGCCCAGGCCTCAGGCGCCGGTGGCGCGGGTCTGGAAGAGCGGGCGGCCGCGCTGAAGCAGTCGCTCGCCCAGAGCGCGCAGCGCCTGCGGACCTACCAGTGGGTCGAGACCACGACGGTCTCCATGAAGGGGGAGGTGAAGTCGCAGAAGCAGGTCAGCTGTTACTACGGTGCGGACGGTGGCCTGCAGAAGATCCCCATCGCGGCGACCCCTCCGCCCAAGCAGAAGGGGGGCCTGCGCGGCGCGATCCAGAAATCCAAGACCGAGGAGCTCCAGGGCAAGATGAAGCAGGCGGTGGAGCTCGTGCACATGTACGCGCCCCCCGACCCGGCCTTGATCCAGAGGTGCAAGGATACCGGGAAGCTCTCCCTGGACATCCTCCAGCCGGGGAAGCTCGTCCGGATCGTCTGCCGCGACTACCGGCTGCCCGGTGACACGCTGGCCCTGACCATCGACGTGACGGCGAACCGCCTCGCGGCGCTCGACGTCTCGACCTACCTCGGCAAGCCGTCCTCGCCGGTCACGCTGAACGGCAAGTTTGCCACGCTGAGCGACGGCACCGTCTACCCGGCGAACCTGACCCTGGGTTTGCCGTCAGAGAAGCTGAGCGTGACGGTGGCGAATACCGGATACCGGCCCATGAACTGACCTCGCTCGTGGCGCCTTCGCGAGCCTGAGAGAGAGGCATCCGATGCGAGCTGCGCCCCTTCTCGTCTCCTTGCTTGCCCTAAGCCTGATCCCGGATCAGGCAGCGGGGGCTGGTTTCTACCTCTACGAGTTCGGCGCCCCGAGCGTCGGCCTCGCCTCCGCCGGCTATGCTGCCCGCGCCAGCGACGCGGAGACCCTGTTCACGAACCCGGCCGGGATGACGCTTCTCGAGAGGACGGAGATCCTCGCCGGTGCGCAAGCTCTCTACGGCAGCGCGACCTTCGCCCCCGGCCCCGGCACTACCGTGCAGGGCAACGACGGTGGAAACGCCATCGGCTGGCTGCCTGGGGGCAGCGCCTTCTTCGTGATGGAGGCCGTCCCACGCCTGAAGGTGGGCATGGGGGTTCTCCAGTATTTCGGGCTGGGGCTCGACTACGACCCGGGCTGGGTGGGGCGCTACCATGGGCAGAAGGGGGCGCTCATCGGGCTCAGCCTGATGCCCAGCGCCGCCTATCGCGTGACCGACTGGCTCTCGGTCGGCGCAGGCCTGAACGCGATGTTCGGGGTCATGAGGGGGACCGTGGCCGTGAACAATGCCGCTCCCGGCCTCGCCGACGGGCAGCTCTCGGTGAGCGACAACACCTGGGGCTTCGGAGCCAACGTCGGCCTGATGTTCGAGCTCGGGAAGGCGACGCGGCTGGGCGTGACCTGGCTCTCGGCGCTCCACCTCGGGTTCACGTCCACTCCCAGCTTCACGGGACTGGGACCTGCCCTGGAGGCGGTGCTTCGCGCGACCGGCCTCCTCACGGCACCCATAGGGCTCGGCATGACCCTGCCGAACCGGGTCATGGTCGGCGTCCACCAGAAGCTCAGCCCGGAGTGGGCGTTGATGGCGGACGTGGGCTGGGAGAGCTGGTCGCAGTTCGGCAACGTGGAGGTGAGCATCGACACGGCGAACCCCGTTAGCCTGACGAAGAGCGTCGCGTACCAGGACACCTGGCATGTCGCCGTCGGCGCGCAATTCCGTCCGGCGGAGCCGTGGCTCGTCTCCGGCGGGGTCGCCTACGACACCTCGATGATGGCCAACGATGCGCGGACGGTGCTGACGCCTGTCGGTGCGGCGTGGCGGTTCGGCCTGGGCGCCCAGTGGTCGGTCTCGAAGAGCTTCGCGCTCGGCCTGGACGACACGTTCATCTGGGGAGGAACCATCCCGCTGCAACAGGGCCAGCCGTTGTCGCTGACGGGCCAGGTGGCGGGGAATTACCCGAACACGTTCGTCAACGTTGTCGCCCTGAACCTCCGGTGGCTCATCTGATCCCGGCCACACCGGCGCCCGCCGACCGTCGGCGGCTGCCGGGCAACAAAGCAGCGCCCGAGTGAGCCCCAATGAGAACGTGGCGACCGAACGCGGTGGTCCTCTGCGTGGCGTGTGTCGCCGGCACGACAGCGCTCGCCGAGGACCCCTGTGCCGACGACGTCAAGCAACTCCCCCCTGACGTGAAGCCCGGGAGTGCCCGCGCCGTGAGTTGCCTGCGCGAGAACGCGGCCAGGGTCTCCGTCGCGTGTCGCGAGAGGCTCGACGCAGACGCCCATGAACGCACGCAAGGTCGTCGTCGCAGCAACATGGCGAGACGGAAGGACTTGTCGGCGTGTACGACATCACGATCAGCAGGCCGACGGGCGTCTACCCGAATTGTGCACCATTTGAGGGACCCGTCCGAGAGCGCCCTCAACCCAACTGGGCCGTCGAACCTACCCCCTCCCTAAGGCGAAGATGATGCCGCCTGGGCCAACGCTAATCGGAGGTACGACATGAATCGACCTTCGCTCGAAGTTCGCGTGGGCTTTACGCTGGCGATGGTCAGCGCAGCCACGCTGGCCGCGACGGCCGAACGCAAGGGTGTTGAGCGGCAAGGCGGCATGCACCGTCCTGCGATCTGGAGGAAACTATGAGACGCCTAACTTTGTTGGCCAGTGTCGTCGCAATTGCCGCTTCGCCCGAGGCGTTCGCCCAGGGCAACATTGGAGAGAGCGCGGCCAAGACGGTGCAGGTGGTGCAGTCCCGTCAGCAGAACGCTGCGCTGATGAAGCAGTACACCTGGAACGAGCGCATCGACCTCATGGTCAACGGCCAGCAGAAGGACCTCCGCATCGACCTCGTGAACTTCGGCCCGGACGGCAAGCTTCAGCGGACAGTGCTGAACGACGAGCACTCGCCGCTGCCGGGCGGCTTCTTCCGCCGGAAGATCGCCGAGAACAAGGTGAAGGACATGGAGAAGTACCTCCAGGGGCTTCGCAGTCTCCTGGAGCAGTACACCTTGCCGACCGCGGGCGCCGTGATGAACTACCTGGACTCGGCCACGACGATGCCAGCCCCGAACGGCCAGCTGATGATCACGGGCAACAATGTGGTCCAGCCTGGCGACTCGCTAACCATCTACATGGACGCCGCGACGAAGAAGACTGCCAGGGCCGTAGTGACGACGGCGTTCCAGGGCAGTCCGGTCAACCTGACCGCGACCTTCAAGACTCTCCTGACCGGGCTCAACTACGTCGCCTACGCGGAGGTGACGGTGCCGGCGAAGGGCTACAGCATCATGGTGCAGAACTTCGACTACATTCAGCAGTAGTCACTCGATCCGGGGCCACGTTGGCCCCGTTCGGGGACCACTCGAAAAGAGGTCATCATGGCTCGTACCGCGCTGAGGCTTCTCCTGCTACCGGCAGTGGCGATGCTGATGGTAGCTCCGGCGTCTGGCCAGGAAGATCCGTGCGTTCCGGATGCGCTAAGGCTGTGCCCGAACGTCCCGCTCGGTGGCGGGGATATGGTCAAGTGCCTCAAGGCACAGGAGCCCGCCCTCTCTCCAGCGTGCCGGCAGAAGCTGCTCACGCCGCAGCAGGTCGCGGAAGAGGTGGTTGCCGAGTGTAGCAGCGACGCGGCCAAGTTCTGCCAGGGGGTTCCAGCCGGAAGCGGCCGGATCTCGGCCTGCTTGCGCAACAACCTGTTCATGGTGAGCGCTCCATGCCAGACCGCCCTGTGGGCCGCTCGCGAGAAGGCCGGCGAGGTGCAGCAGGTGTGCGGGAGCGACATCGCGAACTTCTGCGCGGGCATGCCCGCCGGTCAGGGCCGAATCGTGAAGTGCCTCCAGGGAAACATGCCCTTCCTGTCGCCAGCCTGCAAGGCGCTCCTATCACCCTAAGTGACCAGCATGAGTGCCTATGGAAGTCGTTGCCCTCCAGGCGACTCGCACCGTCAAGGTAGACTCGGGCGCCCCTCATCCGAGAAGCCCGTCCCAGGCTCCGGCTGGGGACCGATGGTGCTCGTGCTCGGCATCGGCCTGGCGTGTATTGCTGGAGCCGCGGAACCGGCAGGAGCGACGAAGCAGCCTGCACAGGCGGGCGCGACCGACGCGCCCGCGACGCCCTGGGTTCTGGAGAAGAAGGCCGTCGAGCTCTTGAAGGCGACCTCGGCTCGGCTCGCGGCCGCCCATTCGCTGAAGTTCACGGCAGTGATCGGATACGAGAGCCCCAGCCGTCTGGGGCCACCCCTCCTCTACACGACGCGATCGGAAGTCGCGCTACAGCGTCCTGACAAATTGCGGGTGATAACCTCGGGTGACGGTCCTCCGAGCGAGTTCTACTACGACGGCAAGACAATGGTCGGCTTCGCTCCTGCTGAGAATCTTGTGGCCATTGCGGCAGCCCCACCCACGATCGACGACGTGCTTCAGGCAGCCTACCAAACGGCCGACATCTACTTCCCTTTCGCCGACGTGATCGTCTCCGACCCTTACAAGGACCTCGCCCCCGATCTCAAGCTCGCTTTCTACATTGGCCAATCCGACATCGTTGGCGGGACCAAGACCGACATGGTTGCGTACGCGAGCGACTTCGCGTTCCTGCAGATGTGGATCGGCACGGAGGACAAGTTGCCTCGCCGGCTCCGAGCCGTGTTTCGCGAGGATCCCGAGAGGCTGCGCCACGAGATGGAACTCTCCAACTGGCAGGTCGATCCCGCGATCGAGGCCGACACGTTCGTGCCGCCAGCCGCTGCGAAGGCGGCGAAACCCATCGCGTTCTCCCGTCCGTCAGCCAAGCTCGCGCCCAAGGGGGCGCCCCCGACACCCAAGGCCGAACCGCCTACCAGCAAGTGACGATGGAGAAGCCAAGATGAGACTCATTAGGTTGGCCCTGGCGTTGTGGTTGCCCGCCGCCCTCGCACCAATGCCCGCTCTCGCCTACGCCCACGCGAACAGGTACGGCGGCGCGACCTATCACTCCGCAGGAAGCACGACTGCGACAAGTGCCTGGGGCACGACGGCGACACATTCGGCGGGGCAGGGGACTACCGCGACAAACAGGTATGGCGACACCGCGACTCACGCGGAGGGCTCGAATTCCACGTCCTTCTCGAACCCGTACGGCGGAAGCGCGACGCACACCTACGGGCAGGGGACGAGCGCGACCAACAAGTACGGCGACACCGCGTACCACGCCACGGGTTCGCCCTACACGACCGTCTCGACTCCCTACGGTGCCACTGCCTACCACAGCGCCTACTACGGCGCAGCGTACCCCGGGTACCACCCACCAACGACGGTGAACTACTACGGCTCGGGTTGCTACAACTGTGGCGGCTGGGCCGTCGCCGGCGCGGCCGTAGCGGGCGTCGCGGTCGGCGCGGCCGTGGCCTCAGCCAACACCGCGGCCGCGACGTCGAACGCCTACAGCGCAGGAGTCGCTGCCGGGAGCGCCAATTCAGCAGCCGCCTACTCGACCGGCTACGCAGCCGGCAGTTCGAACACCGCCGCGGCGATGACCGCCACCGGCACCCCCTATGCAATGGGTGCGATCTATCCGGCAGTTCCGGCGGGCTACGTCGCCTCTATCGTCGGCGGCACGACATACTACGTTTATGGCGGCACGTGGTTCCAGCCCTGTTACGGTGCAAATGGCGTGTACTACAGGGTAGTGCCGGCACCCTAACCCACCGTGGAAGAGGGCTCGACCTCGTCCCGGTGAAAGCGACACTGGCGCTCGACTTCAGGGGCAGCAGTGGTCCAGGACCACACGGCATACCTGGCACTCGGCCTGCAGGGGAACAGGGGGACGCAGACGCTCTTCGGCGCGCCCCGGGTACCCTTGGGCGGCGGGTTGTCGCCTTCGCTAGGGCGGCCGCCAGGTCTTGGGGACGGGCGCGCACGAGGAGCACGATGTTTGCGGTCTTCAGGCCGAACCGGCCTCCTCGGACGGGGTTCCCACCGAGCTCCACTTCTACTCTTGCTTTGAAGGCCTTCGAGGACGTGCAGCGTCAGTCACCCGACCGGGGAGAAAAGCGATGAAGTCATTTCAGAAGCGCCTTATTCGGATTTCGATCCTGCTCGCGCTCACAGCGGGGCCGGCTTCGGCCGCCGACCGCCTCACAGGTCAGGTCCTAGGCGCAGGGGCTCCAATCGCCAAATCGACGGTGACCCTGTGGGCTGCGGGTGTCGCCGAGCCCAGGCAGCTCGCTCAGACGCAGACCAGTGGTGATGGTCACTTTCAGATGACCGTCCAGCCGCCGACCGGCGACGACTCGGTTCTCTATCTCGTCGCAAAGGGTGGCCAGCCCGCCGCCAGCAAGGTAAGCGGCGACAACAAGGCCATCGTCCTCCTGGCAGTCCTGGGCAGCAGGCCGCCGGCCAAAGTCGTCCTCAACGAGATGACGACTGTCGCCTCGGTTTGGACGGGCGCGCAGTTTCTGAACGGCACCGCGCTCAGTGGCAAGGCGCTGGGCTTGCGCATCGCCGCTGGCAATGTGCCTAACCTCGTGGACCTTGAGACGGGCGGGCTCGGCCCGGTGATTCAAGACCCGCTCAACAGTTCGCAGACGACGACGCTGGCGACGTTCAACACGCTGGCGAATTTGCTTGCCGCCTGTGTCACGCGGATCCGCGGCGATGCGTGCGACACGCTCTTCGCAGTCGCCACGCCTCCGGCAGGCGTTGCGCCAACCGACACGCTAATGGCGGCGCAGAATATCGCGCGCAACCCATCGAATCAAGCGCAGCAACTCTTCGCGCTGCTCGATGCGTTTTATCCTGTCCCCGCCGGGAAGCGTTGGCGCACGGCGCCCTTCATCCCCTATCTCGCCTTCGCGCCGAGTGCGTGGACCCTTTCGCTGGTCTATGCCGGCGGCGGGTTTAACTCGGCGGGTGGCATCGCCTTTGATGGCGAGGGTAACCTGTGGGCGGGCGATAACTTCCTGGTGGGTTCGCAGTCCACGATCTACCACGACTTTGGCGGCGGGGTTTCGAAGCTCGCGCCAAATGGCCGGCCTCTTTCGCCGATGACGCTCGGGTATCGCGGCGGTGGCCTTGACGGCCCCGGTTTCGGCCTCGCCATTTCCGCCGATGACAAGGTGTGGGTCACCAGTCTTGGCAGCAAAACGATCTCCGTCCTCGATCTCAACACCGGCAGGCCGCTTTCACCTGAGACCGGCTACAACTTCGGCGGACAACTGGGTGCGATGCAGGGCATCATCGTCACGCCGAATGGCGACGTCTGGGCGCTCGACAATGACAATGACCAGATTGTATATCTGCCGAAGGGAGATGCCACGAAGGGGCGCATTTGGGGCCGCACGGTGGACGGCAAACCCGTGGACGGCACGCTCCAGGTCAAAGGGCCCTTCCACCTCGCCGTGGATCAGCGGGATCGGATCTGGGTCTCCAATGGCGGCGCCGACACGGTGACGCGCTTCCCGGCGAGCGATCCCGGCAAAGCCGAGCAGATCAAAGTCGGGTTTGGCCCGCGGGCCATCGCCATTGATAGCCTCGGCAACGCCTGGGTCGCCAACACCGTCGGCCATCCCGACACGATGGAGAAGTTGGCGTTTATCGAAGACAAGCTCAAAGCGAAGGCTGAAGACCTCTTCGAAAGCTCGTCGTCAAAGGCCAACGCCCAAACCAAGATGTGGATCGGCCTGTATGATCTTCTGGTTAAGTATCCCGGCGGCGACGTTTCCATGGTGCGGCCCGATGGCACCGTCCTGCCGCCGTTTGATGGCAGGAAGAGCATCATTGCGCCTTGGGGCATCGCCATTGACGGCGGCGACAACGTGTGGGTGGCCAATTCGACTGGTCGCTCGGTCACGGAGCTGTGCGGCGCGCGTCCCGAGAACTGCCCGCCCGGCAAAAAGACCGGCGACCCGATTTCACCGCCCGGCGGCTACATCGGCGGACAGAAAATCATCACGGACGTCGCCGTTGATCCCGCTGGCAATGTGTGGGTGGCGAACAACTGGGACCGGCCGGACGAAGGTTTCAAGCATGTGCCGGACCCGGCGCTGTCCACACGCTTCGGCGCCAACGGCACCGTGGTCTTCTTCGGCCTGGCCAAGCCGGTGGCGACCCCGTTGATCGGTCCGGTGCGCGCACCGTAACGTTGGTTGGTGGAGAAGAATTACCCGAACACGATCGTCAACTTCGCCGCCCTGAACCTCCGGTGGCTCATCTGCGTTCCGACCGAACCAGGGGGGCGCAGTTCCCGATGGAGGCAATATGAGGACGGCGGTGTCAAAGGTGGTGGTCTTCTGCTTGGCGTGTCTCGCCGGCACGACAGCCCTTGCCGAGAACCCCTGTGCCAACGACGTAAAGCAGTTCTGCGCGGAAATAAAGCCAGGTGGTGGGCGCCTTGAAACGTGCCTTCAGCGGAACAGAGAGAAGGTCTCACCGGCGTGCAGCGAGAGGTTGCAAGCCCTGGAGAGCCAGAAGGAGGCCGTCCTGGAGGAGTTCACCGCGGCATGCGACGTCGACGTTGGCCGCCTCTGTAGCGAGGTAAAGCCGGGCGGAGGACGCAAGCTGGCATGCCTCTTCAGGCACGAAGACGACCTCTCGGGCTCCTGCCAAGCCGAGATGGAGCACCTCGAGGCGGCCAAGGAGACGGTGCTGGCAGTGAAGGCGGCGTGCACGGCGGATGCAAGACGCGTCTGCCCCGGCGTATTGAGCGCGGCGGGCCTACTCGTGGAGTGCCTTCAGGAGCATGAGGCCGCAGTCTCTGCTGAGTGCCGGAGCGTCGATCTCGGAATGGCAGCCAAAGCAGTTGAACTCGTCGATGCCATTGACGCGATGGCGAGCAGCGAGCAAATCATGCAAACCCTGGAGATCCTCCAGGGTCTAAACTCGGTAGCCTTCACGAGAAGTCAGATAGCGCTCCAAGTAGATAACTTTCAGCGCTTCGCCGGCCAGGCGACCGCCAACGGGCTTACCTTCAACCCGCAGTTCGTCTTTGGCCACCGCAACGAGTTCGCGCTCCTGCTGAGGGCCCCGCTCCTGGTTCTCTACCCCTACACCACCGCGCTTTCTACCACGTCAGGCCCGGCCGACATCACGACCGCGTTCGCGTGGGGCTTCTATTCGAAAGGGCAGATCAAGCAGTACCTCGCGCTCGGCCTACAGTGGAAGACGGGGACGCCGGCGCTCGTCGGATCGCCTTGGGCAGTGGCGCCGGTGTACGCGGTTGCGCTCGGTCTGGCGCGATGGGTTTCCCTCACCACAGAGCTCAGCTGGACCCGTTCCTTTGGCCCGCTGGGCAACTACCCAGAGTGGAACTTCTTGACCCTCCGGCCCATTTTCGCTGCCAGCCTTCCCGCTAGTTCGTTCGTGGCGCTCGACACCAAACTCCAGTGGAACTTCGTGAAAGGGAACTTCGTCCCGGTCATGAAGGTCGTGGCAGGAAGGTTCATCGACAAGGGAAAGTCGCTTTCCATTTCGGCCTGGTACCAGGTCACATTGACGAGCCAATCTGTGTGGCAGACCTTCCCGTTCTGCTTCAACTTCGGGGTCGGAGGCGGGCTTTCCTACTACTTCGACTGGTGACCCCTGCCCCACTTGGCGGGACCTCGGCGGAGCAAACTGCGGGATACCCCGAGGACCTCTGTAACTCAGGCGTTCCCCGGACTGGAACCCTTGGTAACCTTGCCGATAACTCCTCTGCCTGCTCCCGGACGTTCGAGGCCGTTCCGGCCGCGGGCCTGCGCTCGTGATCGCCGCCCCGCGCGATGTGGGGCGCCGGTCGCCACGCTGCTCGCGCTCCTGATCTCCACGATCCCCTCCCGGCCGGTCGCCGCGGACGATCCGCCCGGGTGCTCTGCGCCGGCGGCTCCACTCCCTGGCACGGCTCCCGTTTCCGGTGAACCCGTGGAAGGCGAGGCCGAAGTGAAGGCAGTCGGCTGGGCAAGCTGGAACTACTGGCGGAGCCACTGCCTGACGGTGAATCTGGGGACGCGGCAGATGCTCGACGTGACGGTCTTCAGCCAGGACGCGGCGAGCGTAGCGCAGCTCGGGAGCATCGGCTCGCAGTTCCAGTGGCGCGAGGCGAAGTTCTTTGCCAACGGGCACCTGCTCTGCTTCGACCAACCCTGGGCCTACGCCGCCGAGTTCGATTTCGGCGGCTTCGACTTGCCGCAAGGCCAGCGTTTCGGCCTCGCCAAGCTCTGGCTGGAGATCCCTATCGTGCCCTGGGCGTCCGTCAAGATCGGTCGGCAGGCCACGCCCTTCTCCCTCGAGATCCTCACCTCCGGCGGAAACCTCCGGTTCATGGAGCGAGCGCTCGCAGCCTTCGACATCGGGAACCAGGGCGGGGTGACAGTCGCCGGAAGCACGGAGGACGAGCGCCTCACCTGGACGCTGGGGGCCTTCTCCAACCTGGTCACCGGCGGCTCGGGCGTCGTCGTGGCGTTACGCACGACCGCGCTTCCGGTGTACGAGGACGGCGGGAGCTTCCTCCTCCACCTGGAGATGGACGGCCGGTACATGTCGCCGCCGGGCGGTTCTCAGGAGTTCCAGGGCAGGCCCGCCACGGGCGTCGGGCCCTACTTCGTCGACACGGGGCCCTTCGTGGCCCCCACGACCTGGGAGGCCGACGCGGCGATCCTGCTGATCTCGGGCCCGTTCTCGGTCCAGGCGGAGATCGTGGACTCGATCTCGCTGTCATCTCAAGGCGGGAATCCGAACCTGTGGGGCTGGTACGTCAGCGCGGGCTGGCTGCTGACGGGAGAGACCCGTCCCTACAATCGGAAGACGGCACTTCCCGGCTACATCGAGCCGCGCTCGAAGTGGGGGGCAGTGGAACTCGCCGCGCGATACTTCGTGATCGATCTGGACGGGGGGAATCTCACCGGCGGCGTGATGAGGGACCTGCAGCTCGGAGCGAGCTGGTTCATCGGCAAGTTGTTTCCGTGGTCGACCGATGAGATGTTCCGCATCGACGTGAACTACGGCCACGTCTGGTTGGACCGCTTCGGGACGGTAGGGAACAGCGACGTTCTCGGGTTCCGTCTGCAGGCCAGCATCTGACGTGGCGCGCTGCCCCTCGTCGAGCGTCGGGGAAGAGTGCGCCGACTCTGGCGCGGGCCGCAGGCGCATTCGCGGAAATGCGCGCATGCCTGGCCGATCGCTGATGGGACCTGCAGCGTGGCATCGAGCACAATGTCCGCGAGGACCGGAAGTCCTGCCGAAGTGCGTTCCACGGAAGTTCTTCGACGCTCTGTCCTCCGCACCGGAGCGGGCGAAGCACGCCATGGACGTCGACGTCTACGGGATCGAGCGGGTCGCGCTCGAGGCCGACATTCTGGGCACCCCGGAGCACGTCAGGACGCGCCAGACGGCTGGCAAGGCGGCCATGGACAAGCTCAAGGCATGGCTCGACGGCCAGAAGGTGGCTACGCCGACATCATCCGTCTCGCGAGGCACCTACCAATTCCGCAGGTCTTCTCGCAGCCGGGCCTTAACGTCTGCGTTCGCGAAGCTGGCCGTGATCGACGTCTCCGCGATCTGGCGGACGACCTCGTCGGTCCATCCAAAGTGGTCTGCGCAGAGCGAATACTCACGCGGCAGCGTCGTTTGGAGAAGGCTTGGGTCATCGATATTGAGCGAAAAGAGAACCCCCGCTCGCCGGAGCGCATCCACCGGATGAACCTCCAGCGTGCTTTAGACATTGAGAGCCAGATTCGAACTGGGGCAGATGCCGAGCGGTATCCGCCTATCCGCGAGGAGTTCCACCACTGACTGGTCTTCGATTGCGCGCACGCCGTGATCGATCCGGTCCGCACCGAGCAGTTTCACCGCGTCCAGCACTCCCTCCGGGCCGCTGGACTCTCCCGCGTGCACCGTGCGCCACAGCCCCCGTGCACCCGTTTTACGAAATGCGTCGGCGAAGCGTGACCCCGTCGTCCGGCTGCGGCTTCGTCCCCATCGACCGATAGTGCAGTGACTCGTGGGTGCCGCCACGTCGTGAGCTGTTCGACCAGTTCGGTGGCCTCGGCCCCCGACTGCGTTCGCAAGAGGCTCACGCACAGGCCGACCGTCGGCAAGCCGTCCTGTTCGGCTTCGCGAAATCCGCCGTCAAGAGCATCAAGCATCTCGCGAAGGCGGCCCCGCCAGGCGCCCCAGTGACAGGGGTTGAATATCAGATCGGCGTACCCCGTTCCGTCGTCTCGAAGCCGCTCGCATAATGCTCGCGCCAACTGCGCGAGGCGGTCCCGTGTACTGGCGAGTCCGCAGGCCCAGTCCAGGAACCTCAGGAAGTCCGCCAGCCCCTCGAACCGCAGCAGTTCCTCGGTTGGCCTGGGCATCGGAACACCCGCCTCATGAGCCCACTTCTCGAGTTGGAGCGGCTCGAAGGTTCCCTCGAGGTGTACGTGGACCTCCGCCTTGGGGAGTGCCAGCCAGCGAGACGGGTCAAACGGCGCTGCACTATCGGTCACTCGACTGCTCCTTCTGGCAGGGATGGCGATCGTCCGGGAACGCCCTACGCGAAGTTTACAACCGGACCAGAGGCCGATCTCGGCGACAAGCAGTCCGTCGTCGGGCAGTTACGTCTGAAGCGTACTGACCTGATAGGTGGAACGATTCGGGGCCTCCTGTTCGGCCAGGACCACGCTCGAGGTGCTGGCGCCTGAGCTGGCCAACGCCCGCATTCTCGGGCCGGATGCCGTCTTCCTTTCGCCCGTCCCCGGCATCGGGGGCCCAGTAAGAGCCTGTGCCGCCATGCCTGTTACGGCGACGCCCGCTTCGGTCACACGCGCAGGCTGTTCGGTGCCTGGCTAGGCTGGTATCCGCTCGCGCGGGACCGACTGCACCCGGTGCGCTTCGCCAACCGTGCGTCGATGGCCTCACGTACGAGTTCGGAAAACGTCGGGCGTCTTTCTCGCCGCGCTTCATGGCCAGGGCGGCATGGCCGGCGACGATGCTGCCCTCGCCCATTCGGAATGCGTTCCGGTAGGCGTGCCGGAGTCGGCCAGCGAGGACCGCCATCAGTTGCCGACACTTCCGAACCGAAACCAGGCCCGTCCATGCTTTTGTCCCGCGCCGCGGACGATGCCGCGCGGCTGAACCCCGGTTCAACGTATGCCGGTTGGACCCGAGGCCCACTCGCCGCCGTGGAGCGCGCGGCCCAGATTCTTGGTCGCGTCCTCGAGGAGTAGGCTGCACAATGCGCCGGCCCGGAATCAAGCACGGGCAAATCCCGGGAGGCAGGTCATCGCAGTTTGCTACTGTCAAGCGCGGTAACATCGCGGACCGGCAGCGACCGGGGCGCCGCCGTCGCAACCGGGCAAGCTGGAGAACCGAATCTCGGGTACGCCATTTCTTGTCGAACGCCATGAAACGCATCTTTCGCGAGCCCCTTGTTCACTTCCTGGTCATTGGGGGTGCTCTGTTCGCCATCTACAGCTTCACTCGAGGCGGGTCATCGGCCACGCCACCGTCGAGGCAAATCCAGCTGACCCTGGACGATGTGTCCCAACTGGTCGTGGTGTTCCAGGCGCAGTGGCGCCGGGGCCCGACGCCGGAAGAGTTCAGCCGGATGGTCGAGAGCAAGGTGCAGGAGGAGATCCTGTACCGCGAGGCGCTTTCCATGCGCCTCGACAAGGACGACACGATCGTCAAGCGACGGATGGCGCAGAAGATGCAGTTCCTCGCCGAGGATGTCGCCGCCGCGCGCGAGCCGACCGCGGCGGAGCTCAAGGGCTGGTTCGAGCAGAACCGCGACAAGTTCGCACAGCCCAGCCGTCTGAGCTTCCGTCATCTCTATTTCTCGCCGGACCGCCGGGGCGAGCGCGCGCGGGACGATGCAGTGAAGGCGCTCGCCCGGCTCGCGGGCCAGCCCGAGGATGCGAAGCTTGCCGCCACGCTGGCAGACCCATTCATGTTCCAGGACTACTACCGCGACCGCGCTCCGGAATACCTTGGGAAGGAGTTCGGTCCAGGGTTCGCGCTCGCCGTCGCGAAGCTCCCGACGGGGTCGTGGCAGGGTCCGATAGAGTCAGGCTTCGGCTGGCATCTCGTCTTCGTCGACACGCTCGTCCCCGGACGCATCCCCGCCTTCGAGGAGATGGAGCCAGAGGTGAAGACGGCGTGGCTCGGCGCGCAGAAGGAGCAGGCCTTGCGAAAGGCCTACGAGGCGATGCGTGCAAAGTACACAGTTCTCCTCCCGGCGCCGCCTCAGGAGAAGGCCGCCGCGACGACGGCTGGAGGCGGTCGATGAGCCACGGACCAAGCCCTCGCGCGCGAATCGCCTGCTGCTTGCTCCTCGGCTGGCTCGCCCTCCCGCCCGTCGCGCGCGCGCACGAGGCGCGCCCAGCCTACCTTGAGATCACCGAGACCGGGCCCGGCCGCTTCGACGTGATCTGGCGCACACCGGTCCTGGCGGGAATGCGCCTGCCGATCGCCCTGCAGCTGCCGACCGACCTGACGAACGAGAAGGAGCCGACCATCCAGGAGCTCGCCGACTCGCTCGTCGAGCGGCGCTGGATCAGCGCCGGGCCGGGCGGTCTCGCCGGCAAGCGCATCGAGTTCCCCGGCCTCCAGACCAGCATCACCGACGTGCTGGTCCGGATCGAGATGCTCGACGGCCGGAAGTGGACCACCGTTGCGCGGCCGTCCCAGCCGTGGGTGCAGGTCGCCGCCTCCCAGACCGGGCTCGAGGTGGTGGGCACCTACGTCGTCGAAGGCATCCGGCACATCCTCTTCGGCGCAGACCACATGCTCTTCGTGCTGGGACTCCTGCTCATCGTCCGGAACCGCTGGATGCTCCTGAAGACCGTGACGGCCTTCACGATCGCCCACAGCATCACCCTCGCCGTCGCCACCCTCGGGTACGCGGATGTGCCGGTGGTGCCGCTCAACGCTGCCATCGCGCTGAGCATCCTGTTCCTCGGTCCCGAGATCGTTCGCACCTGGCGAGGAGAGACGAGCTTCACCATCCACCATCCATGGGTGGTTGCATTTACCTTCGGGCTCCTCCACGGCTTCGGATTTGCGAGCGCGCTCACCGGCGCGGGCCTCCCTCGAGCCGAGCTCCCGCTCGCGCTCGTCTCGTTCAACGTGGGCGTAGAAATCGGGCAGCTCGGCTTTATCGCCCTCTTCCTGGCCCTGGAGCGCTCCTTCCGGGTGTTGGAGGTGCGCTGGCCGCGCTGGGCCCAGGCACTCCCTGGCTACACGGTGGGGTCGCTCGGAGCGTTCTGGACGATCCAGCGAGCGGCGATGCTTCTCGGGAGCGCACGGTGAGAACGCGGCGAATAATCGCCTTCGCGCGTTGGACCTTGCTCGGGCCCGTAATCCTCTGGGCGCCGCCGGCTCTCGCCCATGTGCAGAAGGGTGAGGCTGGGGGGTTCTTGACGGGCCTCCTTCACCCCATCTCCGGGCTCGACCACGTGCTGGCCATGGTCGCGGTTGGGCTCTGGGGCGCGCAGCTAGGAAGCCCCGCCATCTGGCTCTTGCCGGTCTGCTTCCCGATCGTGATGGCGTTCGGAGGGATGCTTGGCCTAATGGGCGTGCACCTCCCGGGCATTGAGCTCGGGATCGCGGCGTCGGGGATCCTCCTCGGCGCGGCGGTGATGCTCGAGTTCCGTCCACCGCTGGCTGTCGCAGCCGCCCTGGTCGCCTTCTTCGCGGTCTTCCACGGCCATGCGCACGGCACGGAGCTGCCACCAGGCGAGAGCGCGCTCCTCTACAGCATGGGCTTCGTCCTGGCGACAGGGTGCCTCCACGCGACCGGCATCGGCATCGGAGAGGTCCGGCGCTGGACATGGGGGCGGGGCATTCTTCGGGCAGCTGGCGCCGTGGTCGCAGTGGGGGGAACATTCTTCATGTGGAGGGCGCTCTCGTGACGAGCCGAGGCCGAATCCGACCGGCCGTCTCGGGCCTGCTCGGGATTGCGCTGGCGGCGGCAGCGTTGCCCACAACGGCCCGGGCACACCTGAACTCCACTGGCATGGGGCCGGTCTACGACGGAGTCCTGCATTTCGTCCTGAGTCCCGAGGACTTGGTCCCGGTTCTCGGGCTGGCGCTCTTCGCGGGCCTGCGCGGCACAGCTCAGGGTCGCCGAGCGCTCTTCGTCCTTCCCGTCGCGTGGTTGCTGGGCGGGCTCGCTGGAATGACCGCCTCGGCAAGGGGGGGCAGCCCATTCGTCTCCGCTGCCTGGTTTCTGCTCCTCGGCGGGCTCGTCGCTGCTGACATCCGTCTTCCCCAGGGAGCGACCGTCGCCCTGACGGTGCTGCTCGGGCTGTCACATGGCTGGCTGAACGGGAGCGGCATGGGCGACATCGGCGCCGCTGCCGTGGCCCTTCTGGGATTAACCGCATCGGTGTTCGTCGTGGTTGCGCTGGGGTCGGCCCTGGTCGTGTCACTAAGAGCCCAGTGGGCGCGCATCGCCGTTCGAGTTGCCGGGAGCTGGATCGCAGCGAGCGGGCTGCTCATGCTCGGCTGGGCGGCGCGTCCCCGGTAAGGAGCACGCACTCGTGAGCCTGGGGGCCACTGGGCGCGTGGCGCACCGCGTCATCGGATGTTGCTCCTTACCCGCCCGGTTCAAGAATCGGGGGAACCGCCGAACTGGCCCCCCCCCGCCAGGGATACCACAGCGATGAGGGGCGGCGTGTAACCTGCATGTCGCCAGCTTCGTCGACCGTGGTCGATTGAGGGAGCAGCCAGGAGCGGAATCCATGAAGACGAGAATGCCCGCAGCGTTGGGGTTTGCATTGGTCCTCGCCAGCACCGGCGCGCTGGTCTCTTGCGACAAGCCGCAGACGTCACCACCGCCGCAGCCGGCTGCCCAGGCTGCCGCGGCGGCTCCGGCCCCGACCGAGACTGCGCCCGAGAAGAATCCCGACCGCAACGCCTACTTCGGCGATGAGCACATCCACACCAGCTGGTCGGTGGACGCCTGGGTCTTTGGCAACCGCCTCACCGGGCCCGACGACGCCCTCAAGTACGCGCAGGGCCAGCCCATCAAGCATCCGATGGGCTACGACATCAAGATCGAGACCCCCATGGACTTCATGGGCGTGACCGACCACTCCGAGTACGTCGGGGTCACCAAGCAGGCGAACACTCCGGGCTCGTACGTGAGCACGCTGCCCGAGGCGAAGCCCTTGATCATGCAGGATCCGAACAACCCGGCGGAGGTGTCGAAGGTCTTCCTGTACCTGGTGAGCCTGGCCTCGGCGCCGCCCATCAAGGCGTTCACGTCTCCGAAGGTCGCCGGCACCATCTGGAAGGAGAACGTACGGATCGCCGACGCAAACAACCATCCGGGAAAGTTCACCGCGTTCTGCTCGTACGAGTACACCTCCCAGCATGACAATCGCAACCTGCACCGCAACGTCTTCTTCCGCGATTGTGCCCATGTGCCGGAGATGCCGTTCAGCAGTTTGGACTCCTGGCATCCCGAAGATCTCTGGAACTGGATGGACACCCAGCGCAAGGCGGGCAACGAGCTCCTGGCCATCTCGCACAACGCCAACCTGAGCGATGGCTGGATGTACCCCATGGATCTCGACAGCCTCGGACGGCCCATCGACGCGGCCTGGGCGGCCTCGCGCGACCGCAACGAGCGGCTGGTCGAGATCAAGCAGATCAAGGGAGCGTCGGAGACGCATCCCCTGCTGTCGCCCAACGACGAGTTCGCGAGCTACGAGATGTACAGCAACCTGCTGGGCCTTCCGAAGGACGTGGGGCGCGTGGATCACATCTACGGCAGCTTTGCCCGGCAGGCCCTGAAGGATGGCATCGCCATGCAGGACAACCGCGGCTACAACCCCTACAAGTTCGGCATGGCCGGGGGCTCCGACTCGCACAACACCGGCAGTCCTTACCGCCAGGACAACTTCTACGGTGGCCACGGCCAGATTGACGGGACGGTCGAACGGCGCCTGGCCGGGGTCCTCGCGGCTGGTACCATGGACGTGCGCCTGGAGAACCCCGGTGGACTGACCGGCGTGTGGGCGGAGGAGAACACCCGTGCCTCGATCTTCGACGCCATGTACCGCAAGGAGACCTTCGGCGTCAGCGGGCCCCACATCAAGGTGCGCCTCTTCGGCGGCTGGGGCTACAACAGGGACATCCTGAACGCCAAGGACTGGGTGCACCAGTCCTATGCCGGCGGTGTCCCGATGGGGCCGACCTGCCCCCGATGCCTTCCATGAAGGGCGGGGCCCCGACGTTCGTCGTCTGGGCGGTGAAGGACCCGACGTCGGGCAATCTCGACCGCATCCAGATCATCAAGGGCTGGACCCAGAACGGCCAGAGCTTCGAGAAAATCTTCGACGTGGCCTGGTCGGGCGACCGCAAGCCCGATAAGTGGTCGGGCCGGGTGCCGGCGATCCAGAGCACCGTCGATCTCGAGAAGGCCACCTACACGAACAGCGTTGGTTCGACCGAACTCAAGACCGTGTGGACCGATCCCGAGTTCGACTCCAGCCTGCACGCGTTCTACTACGTCCGCGTGCTGGAGATCCCCACGCCGCGCTGGACCCTCATTCAGGCGGTGAAGGCCGGGCTCCCCCCGCCCGACGTGGTGCCGCTCACCGGGCAGGAACGCGCCTGGACCTCGCCGATCTGGTACACCCCGAGCGCCGACGCGCGGAAGAACGCCCCCGCGGGCACGACCGTGCCCGGCCTCAAGAAGAAGGGTGCAACGGCACTGGGTGATGCTCAGCTGAAGTCGCTCATCGTGGGCAAGGCCTTCTGGGTGCGAAACAACGTGACCGGAGAGCAGTTCAGCGAGAACTTCACTGCGGAAGGTCACACCGCCGTTTTCCACGTCGGCAAGAATGCCAACGTGCCCAGTGCCTTCGGCAACGTCGTGCGTGACGGCTATCAGGGAACGACCGTCCCCTACAAGATCGAGGGTGGCAGGCTCATCACCTTCGTCTCGCAGGACCCGTTCTCTCTCACGGTCTACAAGGTCGGAGACTCGTACTACGGCGCACGCAGCAACGAGTTCGGCTATGCCAACTACGAGATCATCCCGACGCCCGAGATCGCCGTCAACCCGCTAACGGAGTTGATGAACCAAGTCTCGATGGAACTGGGGCTGACGGAGCAGCAGAAGGTGGAGGTCGTCCCCATCTTCAAGCAGGAGTTGCAGCAGCTGGAGGTGTTGAAGAAGGACAAGTCTCTCAGCTCGCTGAAAAAGGTGGCACGCCTGAGGGAGATCGGCAGCTCCATCGATGCCAAGGTCACGCCTCTCCTCAATCCCGAGCAGCAGAAGAAGTTCCAGACCCTGCGCGATGGGGCGCGACGACGGATGATCGAGGAGATGGCAAGCCAGGTGGTGAAGAAGATCGAAAGCAAGATCGAGCGGAAGAAATAGGTCCTTCCGGTAGCTCCGGAGCAAGGACCGGGCATGGTCCGGAGCACGAAAAAGCCAAAGGCAGGCTCGATGAGAAGGGTGCTCGTTCTCGCTGCCGTCAGTGAAGCCGCGACCGGACTCGCCCTGCTGATTAGTCCCTCGCTCGTCGGGCAGTTGTTACTGGGCGAGGAACTCACCGGCATCGCCATACCGGTGGCGCGGGTGGCCGGCATCGCCCTGATCGCGCTGGGGGTTGGGTGCTGGCCGGGCACGCCGCTGGTCGGCATGCTGGCGTACAGCGCTGTCGTTACGCTGTATCTGGCCTACCTCGGCTTCGCCGGCGGCTTCGGCGGAATGCTTCTGTGGCCGGTGGTCGTCCTGCACGCGATCATGACTGCATTCTTGTTCCGGGCATCAGCGAGCGACAAGGCGACGAAGGCATAGAGGGATAGGCCGTCGTCGCCTGGAGGGCTGGCATGGTCGGGAGGGTGTCTGTCCCGAAAGACCAGATCGCGACATCCAACAGGCCTTGGAACGAGAGACCGAGGTGAGGCGTCGACCGTAACCGGAGGGCCGGCGCCCGCCGCGATGGCGGTTGACGGCGTATGTTCCCAAGGCACGGCCGCCGCGGACCCGAGGTTGAGCGCGTCTCTCCCGCCTGTCGGTCCCGAAATGTCGATCGTCGCCGCGGATCTCGCACTGGACTATGGCGACGCATAGGAGCTGGTGGCGTGCCAGGTCTCCGCAAAGAGGAAATGCAGCGGGAGGGAGATGCTCAGCAGGAAGACCGGGGGACGGCACGTTCGAGGCCGTTGGGCGGACCCGGGCCTCGAACCTTCATCGAGCCGGTCGGACCCGTCAGTGTTGGTCAGGCCGCGAGACGCTCGTAGTGCCGGTAGAGGCCGGCCGCCTCTGCTACCTCGATCACCTCGCCGAGCTCGGGCCCATGCACGGGCCGAGGCGTCGGGCAGTCCATCTCGAGGGCGCGGTGGCAGCGCCAGCGGTGATAGTGCTCGAGGTAGTCGGCGAGCAGCCTTCGCAGATGGCGCTCGCCGAGGACGACGACGTTGTCGAGGCACTCGCGGCGAATGCTGCCGATCACCCGCTCGGCAAACGGATTCTGCCAGGGGCTTCGAGGGGCGGTGAGGATTTCCTCGATGCCCATGCGCTCGACACGCGACCTGAAGGCGGGGCCGTATACGCGATCGCGATCTCGGATCAGGAAGCGCGGCGGCGTGTCCCAAGGGAACGCCTCCGAGAGCTGCTGAGCCGTCCATTGGGCGGTGGGGTGCTCGGTCACGTTGAAGTGGACGACGCGCCGCCGAGCGTGGGTGAGCACGATGAAGACGAAGAGGACCTTGAAGGAGACGGTGGGCACGACGAAGAAGTCCGTCGCGACGAGGTCCTTCACATGGTTATCAAGGAACGCACGCCAGGTTGGGGATGGAGGTTTCCTGGGCCGCACCATGTACTTCTCGACCGTGGACTTGCTCACGGCGATGCTGAGCTTGGCGAGCTCGCCCACGATGCGTGGGGAACCCCAGCCAGGATTCGCCATCGACATCTTGCTGATGAGGTCCCGGAGTTCCTTGGCAACCGCGGGCCGGCCGGTTCTCCGTCGGGAGAGGCCGGCCCAGTGGTCTCGGAACCTTCGGCGCTGCCAGGCGATCACGGTGCTCGGTTGGACGAACATGAGCGCGCTCCGCCAGCCGGCCCAGGTCCTCGAGAGCCACGCCCAGAGGAGGCGGTCGGCGACCTTGATGTGGGCTCGGCCGCCACGGCGGTGATAGACGGAGAGCTGGTGGCGCAGTGCGAGGACTTCGATCTGTAGGGCGGCTCGAGTGCGAAAGCTGGCGCCGAGAGCGGCGGCGAGCGCGACGAGGACAGCTCTCATGCGACCGCAGGCTACCCCGTTCGGGAGGCGTCCTGATCGCGCGTGGACTGGCGTGATTCTGGGAACTTCGGAGTTATCGGGACCGACAGGGGATGTCGGCGTGCCGAAGGGCACGTCGGGCTTGTGCTTCGGTGATCGTCATGATCTTCTTCCTCTCGGCGTCCCGCTTGTTTGCGCGAGTTGGCCGTCATGGGGGTGGGGCCCGGCGGCTCCTCCCCCTTCTTGTTTGCACGCGGAAGCGATCATCGCCGGAGCGGATCCCTGCGTCGATCTTCCCGATCATGAATCGACGGCCTCGACCACCGTACGGCCACTCACGGAGCGAAACCTGGCTACCAACTCCGGGCCATCGGGTTCGCCAGACGGCTCAGGGGCTGGACGCCGAACTCAGGCCCCAGCGGGAATCAAGTCTGGCGGGGCGGGCTCGGCATGTGGCCGTTTCCGCGATAGTGCTTTCACCCAATGATGGGGACTCTGGCGCTGGCCGCACGCGCAGAGCCGATCGGCCTGCCGTAACTAGAGCCCGAGTGCGACTGGAGGGGAGGCCGGACTGGACACGAGGACCCAAGTCTTGACCGCAGTGGGCCCTGGGAATGAGTTGCCGTTTCGGCAAGTCCGGGCTAACATAGAGAGGTGGATGCTGCCACCGCGCTCGCCGATATCCGAGGGTATGCCGCAGCCAATCGCATCCGCATCACGCGTCACGCCTGGCAGCGGATGGCAGAGCGGGGAGCGCAGTATGAGGACGTGCGCCACGCCCTCGCTGGCGCCCGGAGGTGCAAGGCAGGTGACCAGGGCCGGTGGAAGGTGTTCGGTGAAGACAGTGACGGTGACGAACTCATCTGTGTTGTGACCATCGAGTCAGGCGCAGTCGTGGTGACGGTGTACTGATGCTGGGAGAAGAGCCATGAAGCGGTGCGCATCGTGCCGGAGCGACAACCTTCGGGAGACCAAGGAGGCGGTAGAGGTGCGCGTCCCGTCGACGCCGGAGCCGCTGGTCGTCCTGGTGACCGGAGTCTCAGCCATCAAGTGCGGCAGTTGCGGCGAGTCCTTCCTGAGCGGTCCCGACCTCGGTCGGGCGGAACTCCTCGCCGGGGCCGAAGCTATGACGCGTGGGCTCCGGGATGGAGGCACGTTCAAGTTCATCCGGAAGGCCCTTGGGCTGCGCGCCGCAGACCTCGGTAACCTACTCGACGTGTCACCCGAGACAATCTCGCGCTGGGAGAATAGCCACCGCGCCGCGGAGCGCAGCGTCTGGAACACACTAGCTGATCTGGTGTCCGACAAGCTCCACGGCAAGAAGACAACGCTCGATCGTCTCACGGCGCCCGAACCCCGCATCCCAAAGCAGCCGGTGCGGCTCAAACTGGCGATGGAAGGAGCGAAGTAGAAGCGGCCAGTCATTGGCGCGGGAACGGCCCCGACGAGGCGCGGGTACGCTTTCATGCAGCATCCCCACGAAGTGCAGTGGCCTGGTCGACCGCACGCCGGAGCAGCTCCTCCACTTTCGACCGTTGGGCGCCTTCACGAGCGGCGCGATCGGCCACGACTGCCCCAGCGGAGATGAACAGATCCGGCGTCGGGTCGAGGAGGGCTGACGGCGACTGCGCGTTGTCATCTCCGCGGAGCTCCGTATCGACGTGTCTCGACGCCTCCGCCCTCCACCTGGAGACTTTTCCTGGCACGTCGGGAACCGCATAGAGACTCGAAGAGACGCAATCTGCGTCCGATTCAAATCCCTTTTCCCGCTCCATCTAACCCCTCGTTCCGACGAGGGGTTTTTTCTTCCGCTCCCTCCGTCTCCCGTATGTCTCCCAACTTTTCGGGCCGGTCGAGCAGCCGGACCGCCTCCCTCTTCACGTCCGGTGTGAGGTGGGAGTAGCGAAGCGTCATCTCGATGCTCTCGTGACCGAGGAGTTCCTGGACTGCCTTGAGCGAAGCCCCCCGCATCACAAGGTGGCTCGCGAAGCTGTGGCGTAGCCCGTGGGTGGTGACCCGTTTCCCGAGACCTGCGCGGCGGCAGGTCGAGGGCACGACTTCCTTCACCATGGAGTGCGTCAAGCGGATGCCGGCGGCGTCGCAGAAGACGTAGGGGCCCTGGAGGTGGCGGTGCGCCTTCAGGGTCAGGAGCGCCTCCTCGGAAAGAGGCACCTTGCGGTTCCGACCACCCTTCGGTGGTCCCTCCTGATCTCGCCACAGCGTGCGGCGGACGATGAGGTGACCGGCGACGAGGTCGATGTCCTGCCACTTGAGGGCGAGGAGCTCGCCCACCCGGAGGCCGGTCTTGAGCGCCACTACCAGGAAGGCGCGCCACCCGGGCACGGCGGCCCGGACGAGGCGATCAGCCTCCTCGAAGGTGAGGTACTCGTCCTCGGAGACGTACTGCTGCTTGAGATTGAAGCCTCGCACCCTCGGAGCCCGCTCGAGCGCTCCCCACTCGACAGCGAGGTTCAGGAGCTTTCGGAACGCCGTGAGCTGGTTGTTGATGGACTTCTTGTCGAACCGTTCGTCAAGCTTCAGGGCCTTGTAGCGCTCCACCTCGGCTGGCCCAATGGCGTCCATCTTCAATGCGCCGAAGAATGGGATGAGATGGATCCTGAGCAGCCCCTCCTTGGCAGAGACGGTACTCGGCTTGTTGTTGGTCTTCGAGTAGGTCATGAACTGATCCTGGAACTGGGAAACCGTCGGCACCTCCTTCTTCGCAGCTACCTGAGGGGCGACGCTCGCCCGGACGACGTGCGCCGCCCGCTCCTCGGCGTATCGCTGCGTGGCGCTCTTGCCGTTGACCGGCGACTTCTTGCGCTCCTCGAAGCGCTCGCCGTTCGGCAGGGCCAGCTTGATGTGGTACTCCCATCCATCCGTGACACGGGCACACCTGGGGCCGCAGTTGCGGTGCGGACACCCTTCGACATGCGCGATCGACGTCACGAATGGCCTCACGTAAATGGCCATCACCGACTCCTTGTCAGCGACAGCCCACGCCCTTCGGCGACGAAGCGTAGCAGGTCGGCCCGACGAAACCGTAGCGAGCGGCCGACGCGGAAGACCCCAGGGAGCTGTCCGCGCTCGGCGCGGTGGTAGATGGCCTTCGGAGACATGCCGAGCATCTCGGCTACCTGGCGGACGCTGAGCGCGAGCTGCGCGGGCGGCGGGAAACGGACCTCGTCCGCGCGGCCAGCAGAGGGTTCGACGACCTCCTGGTTGTCAGGGTGAGGATCCTGCATGGCCCGCTACCTCGCGGGAGCTCAGCGCCGCTTGCGGCCGGCCGCGTCCGGAGCGTCGAAGCCCGCGCCCTTTTCGCGGAGCGCGAGGCTCCGCTCGAAGAGGAGGTGCAGCAGATAGTCGTAGCGCTCGAGGCCGAGCGCCTTGCGGTCCGCCTCGAGGAGTGCCGTAGCGGCGGCCGGGAGGCCGAACCAGGTTCGGAGTCCATCCAGGTGACGGACGACGAAGGCGGTGAGGTCGCGCCCTCCCTGTGTGGCCTCTGACTTCAAGAAGGTGACGAGCTCCCGCGGCATGCGGAAGGTCTGCATCAGCTTCTCCGTGCTCGTGAACGCGGCGTCCGCCCGGCGGAACTCTTTGGGGCTCATCGTATGTCTCCTGACTTATGAATAGCTGTCATCCGTTAGAATGTCAAGCGACATACGACCTGCTAGGAACCGCGCGTGGTCGCGGGCGGGATCGGGTCGGTCCAAGGAGTGGCCCCAATTCGCTTGAAACGGTGCTCGGCGACACCGTAGGAGAGAAGGATGAAGGTCAGAAGGATTGTCGGTGTGGTCCTGGCGGTGGCCGTCGCCCTCCTCGGCTTGGGCGTGGTCACCTCGTGGGCACCGGATCGGCCCGTGGAAGCACTGACGGCCCGCTGGGCCCAGCCGCCCTCGCAGTTCGTGGCGGTGAACGGCATGCGGGCTCACCTCCGCGACGAGGGTCCTCGCGACGACCCAGAGCCGATCCTTCTCCTGCACGGTACCTCGGCGAGCCTGCACACCTGGGATGGCTGGACGACAGCACTGAAGGGCCAACGCCGCGTGATCCGCGTGGACATGCCTGGCTTCGGACTCACCGGCCCAACGCCTGATGGCGACTACCGGCTCTCCGCTTACGTGCGCTTCGTCGTGGGGGTGATGGACCAGCTCGGCGTCAAGAAGGTCGTGATCGGCGGCAACTCCTTCGGCGGCGAAGTGGCGTGGAAAGTCGCCGTCGACCACCCTGATCGCGTGAGCCGGCTCGTGCTCGTGGATTCGTCGGGGTACCCGTTCACGCCGCAATCCATCCCGATCGGCTTCAAGCTCGCGTACGTGAAGCCACTGCAGCCGCTCATGAGGAACTTGCTGCCGCGGGGCGTCATCGAGTCGAGCGTGCGGAACGTCTACGGGAACCCGGACAAGGTCACGCCGGAACTGGTCGACCGCTACTACGAGCTCACCCTACGCGACGGGAACCGGAACGCTCTCCCGGAGCGCCTCGACCAGGTCCGGAGAGGGGAGTTCTCGGAGCAGATCAAGCAGGTCCGTCAGCCGACGTTGATCCTCTGGGGCGGGCGAGATCACTTGATTCCGACGAGTGCCGCCCACCGTTTCCAGGAAGACATCCCGGGCAGCCAACTCGCCATCTTCGACGACCTGGGCCACGTTCCTCATGAGGAAGATCCGGCCCGCACGGTCGCGGTGGTGCAGACCTTCCTGGCTCATTGAACCAACACGAGCAAGAGTGAGGCCACCATGTCAGCCCTAGCGATCGCGGCGTCCAGCGTGGCGGTTCTCCTTGGGTTTGCGCCGGAGGCCGCTCCGCCCGTCCGGACAGCCAAGATAACGATTCTCTCGACGATGCTCGCCGAGAAGGGGATCGGCGAGTGGGGCTTCTCGGCCCTGGTGGAGGTCGACGGGAAGCGAATCCTCTTCGACACCGGGGCCCAGCCCGACACGGTGCTCCGGAACGCCGGGATTCTAGGAATCGACCTCTCTGACGTCACCGACGTGGTTCTTTCGCACTCTCACTGGGACCACGTGGGAGGCCTTGAAACGCTCCGGAGAGCCTTCTCGGGAAAGAACCCCGCGGCGATGTCGCGTGTCCACGTGGGGAAGGGGTTCTTCACGCCGCGGACCCGCAACGGCGCCTCGTTCAACCCGATGCTCCTCGCTCGACGGGAGCTCACAACTGCAGGAATTCAGTTCATCGAACACGACCAGCCGACCGAACTCATGCCGGGCGTCTGGCTCACGGGCCCGGTGAAGCGCATCCACCCGGAGCACAACTACCCGAAGGACGTATTCGTCGATTCGCCCAAGGGGCCGGAGGTGGACCCCGTCGCCGAGGACTCCTCGCTCGTGATCGATACGAAGGATGGGCTCGTCGTCCTGACGGGGTGCGGGCACGCGGGGGTGATCAACACCCTCGAGGCGGCGCGCGCCGCCGTTCGCGATACCAAGGTGTCGACCGTGTTCGGCGGACTACATCCCTTTACGGCTGACGACGGGACGCTCGACTGGACCGCTGCTCAGTTCCGCCGCTTCGGGGTCAGGGAGCTCGTCGGCGCACAACTGCACCGGCATAGAAGCGGTCTACCGGCTGCGATCACAAGCGGGTCTCGACCGCCGCACGGCCGTGGTGGGCGCGGTGGGTGCGTCTTGGCAATTTGGCAAGGGCATCGACCCGGGGCAGTTAGCTCGGTGAGGCCCGGCCTTCCGACGCCATCACCGGACCAGGGAGAGACCGCCGGCCTCTGCGGTCTCGGTCCGTGCTGACCAGGGCACAGTTTTCGTCGTTTTGGTCCACGTGGACCAAAACGCGATTTTCGACGAGTTGGTCCACGTGGACCAACTTGAAGAAAAGTGCGAGTTGGTCCGCACGGACCAACTCAACGAAAACGACGAAATGCTCGGCGAGAAACGCGCGGCCAACCCTGTCACGATGGGTGTCCTCCCACTTGGACAGGATTGATGACACGATTGGTGACAGGTGTGGTGACAGGATTGGGGGGTGCAAGTGGCGGATTCGACTGCGGCTGCCCCGCCGTCCGCCCAGGGGGCGTGCAGGGCGTTGTGACGGGCGCCATCCGCCAGACCTCCCTCCCCCAACCATGGGGAGGGAGGTCTGGCGAATGGCACCCTATTGACTGAAGGAGAAGGCGGACGGCGGGGCAGGCATTGAGATGAAGATGGACCCATACGGGGAGTGGGGTCAAAGGAGTGTGTAGGTGAGTGTAGCGAGGAGTGGGAGTGTTTAAAGACAGTCCTGATGGTGGCGGTGGCGTGCTTGGACGATTGCTTTCGAGGGGGAGGCGCGGTGAAGAGAAGAACCAAGCGGCGTTGAACGAGCACGCGGAGAAGCAGGAACTGGCGGACTGGCGGTCGGGAAATGAAGCGGTGGAGGCGACTACGCGGCCGAGGACAAGGGGCAGAGCAACCGATGATGGACGTCGGGGCTCGGAAGCCGGCGAACGCGGGAGCGGCGAAGTGGGGGGAGCCAGAGACGAGGGACACTCGGACAGGCGTCCTGACGACAGGCGAGGGCGGCCGCTGCAAACTTCCCGCGTTCGAATGTGTTCTTTGCCCTAGAGGTCGTAGATGGGGCCGCGACGAGCAGGCTTCCGTCCGAGGAGACGCCGCCTTGATTTCGCTGCCGGGCATCGAACAGTACCTGGTGGGAACCGGACACATCGATTCCTTCCAGGTTAGGAGCGCCCTGGGCTATCAGCGACGCTGGGGATGCTCGTTCGAACAGGCCGTCGTGGACCTTGGCATCCCGATCCGGCCCCTTCTCGCGAGCGAGAGCCAAATCGACGAGGCGATCGAGATGCACTTCGGGAGGCCTCTCCAAACGGCGTAAGGAAGGCCCAGCGAAGCGTAGAAGAGGTCTGCGCGCGACCCTCTGGTGGCGTGACCGCGGGCCGGACGTCTCTCGTAGACGCGGGAGCCACAGAAGCGAGGAAGAGGAGTCGCGGCTGCGCCGCTAGCAAGCTCGGTGCGCCGTCGGCCCCCGACGGCGCGACGATCGGGTGCGCGCTGTGCGCGCCTTGGAAGCGAGGACCGCGCCAGCCCCGTGCCGCCCGATGAGGCCCGGGCGGCACGTGTCCGTCACGGCCCTCGCCCGGTCGCGCGCCCACATCTGTCAACTCCGCCAGGACGCTCTCCAGGGGATCGGAATGGTCACCCGCCGACCTGAGGAGTCGGGTGGGGGCGCGCGCCCTGCCACGGGGAGGTGAGCGGGCGGGGTAGCGAGGGACCCGACCCCGGGGAGGCGCAAATGGACAGGAGCGAAGTTCGCGAGCGGATGATGATGAACGGCCCTACGGTGCTTTCGGACGAGGAGTTACTCGTCCTCGTCGGAGCTGCGTCGCTCGCCGGCGAGGTGATGGCGCGGCTCGCATGGTTGTCGGCCGGCGAGCTCGTGAAGATGGGGCTTGCCGAGGGAAAGGCTGCGGCCGTGGTCGCGGCCTTCGAACTCGGGCGACGTGGCGCATGGGCGCCCCCGGAACGAGGCGACCGGTGCCTCGACCCGCGCACCGTTCACGAGCTCATGCGCGGGCTCGCGCACATCCCGGTGGAGGAGTTCCACGTCGTGCTTCTCGACGTCCGCGGGAGGCTCATCCGGACGGAGAAGGTGGCCCAGGGGTCCGTGTCCCAGTGCCCAGTGAGTCCCCGCGAGGTCTTTCGGGTGGCCGTGCGCGAGGCGGCCCACGGCGTCGTGTTCGTCCACAACCACCCCAGCGGGAACCCAGCACCAAGCCCGGAGGACGCGGACCTGACCGAAAGGCTGCGGGCCGGAGCGGAAATCGTCGGGGTCTCGGCGCGGGACCACGTCATCGTGGCAGCGGACGGGTACTTCAGTTTCGTCGAGGCGGGACGTTGGCGGTGACTTCACCGGGGCGCGCGGCCGCGGTGAGGGCCGCGCTCCCAGGAGACATGGCCATGCTGAAGATCTCTGTCGCAGATGTGTTCGTCAGGTACCGCAGCGTCGAGGTCCCGGAAAGCTGCCCTGCGTGTGGCGGTCGGCTCGAGGAGGGAAGGAAGAATCGGTCGGGAGTGCGGGAGCTGAACCTCGCCTCCGCCAACTACTACGGCGCCTTTCGCGCCGAGGAAGGTGGGGCCTTTCACGTCGACCCGGCGAGCCATGAGGAGATGCCCCCCGACGCCGTGTGGCTCGTCTACGCCTACGAGTGCTCCGCCTGCGGCCAAGTGCTCGCGACCGGCGCCCTGGACGTGAACGGAGGCTGAGCAACCATTCCGCAACGCCCCGGCGGCCCTGGACTGCGGGCGGCGCCGAGGGTGCGCCGCCGGCCGACGGCGGCGCGATGTCGGCCGCCTTTCAGGCGGCCTCCATGCGGCTCGCGCGCCAGCAAAGAGCCGCTGTCACGCGAGCTCGCCAGCTCAGGGGGGAGTGAGGGGGCGTGGCGATAGAGGCCCGCCCCGAGCCAAGGGAGCGAAACCGTGAACGACGCCGAACGCCAGAACGGAAGTGAGAGCCAGCCCGGGAACCCGGACGCGACGACGAACAGGGCCATCCGTGACGTCGCATCGACGCCAAGCCCGCAGCACATCATCCCGGCCGACATCGTCAAGCTGTCGGCCGGCGGAGTGGCCCAGCGCCTTCGCTCCGACATCGACGGGGCGTACCCTGATCTCGAGCTGCTGCGCCGAGACGCTCTCAAGCTTTCCGGCGCGAGCGGGGGACCCTGGGCTTTAGGGACAGGGTCCGTCGGAAACCTGTCGAGCTACTGCCTCTCCGGCGGTGCTGGAGCCCGGGCTGCGTGCGCGGAGCTTCATGGCCAGGTCGACAGCGCCAAGGTGGTCGCGGCACTCTGGGCCACGTTTGGGCCCGGTGGTTCTGGCTCGGCCCAGACGAAGGTCGTCGACGCCGAGGCCGCGGCGGCGATTGCTGGCGACCGAGCACAGGGGAGGGCCACCGCGCTCGAGAAAGCCCGGCTTCAGCAGCTCCTCGACGTCTGCAATGGATCTTCGGGCACGAGTCTCCGGGACGCGAAGTCGGTCGCTGAGGAGTGCCGTCTCGCCGCCGAGCAGGCGCAGGTCCTCCAGCTCGGACAGGGACAGGAGACGAATCTCCAGCTCGGCGAGATCACGCGGCTGCACGCCATCTCGATCGCCCAGAAGAACGCGGACCTGAAGCGCGACCTCGCGGAGCAGGACGCGCGCCGGGCAGCGCTCACGGCCGGGATAGATGAGCTTGCCCAGCAGCGTTTCGGGATTCGGACAGGTGGGGTCGAGCCCTGAGGGGATGGGATGGCCTCGTCCCGGCATCGCCGATGTCTCTGCGCAGCCGCAGCCTTTGCGGCGGCTCTGCTGCTGCCGCTCGTGGCGAACGCCGCGGACGGCGGAAGCCAGGATCTCATCATCGACTTCCAGAGCTCAGGCGTGATGAAGGACCTGCTCGGGAAGACGACGGCCGTAGCGAAGAGCTTTCTCTTCCTCTCGACATTCGCGGCCTTCGTCCTCGAGGCCTTCGGCGTGTCGCCGGCCGAGAAGCGAGACTACGGGGCAGTCACCTGGCGGCTCGTGGTCGTCCTTTTTCTCCTGTGGAACTATCAGATGGTGTTCGGGTCGGTCGTGAGCCTCATGGACCGCATCGATCGCGAGGTCGCCCCGGCGTCCACCTGGCAGGCCTTCAAGGTGGAGGTGGCGAGCATGCAAAGGGCGCTCGAGGACCTGGCGGCTGATGGGCAGCAGGGGGCGGGCTCCGCGACCACGGATGTTGGCGTCTCGCAGCCCTCCTTCGTGGTCTCGTGGGCCTACGAGGCTCTCATCGCTTGCGTCGAGCTCGTTGCCGAGGGGGTCGTGTTCCTCGTCCGCTGGATGTCCCGGATCCTCACGGCAACGCTCTTCATCATCGGGCCCCTCGCTCTCGTCGCGTCGATTCCCAGGGCGAGCCGGACGGGAACGCGCTGGTTCCAGCGGTTCGTCACGATCGCGAGCTGGCCGGTGTTCGCTAGCGTGATGCTGTCGGTCATGGTGACGCTCGCGGCCCAGGGCACTGTGCGTCACACCTATTTCGAGTGCCTCGTCGCGGCCCTCGTGATGCTTGTGACGTCGCTCTCCACCCCAACGCGACCCGGCTCCGACATCAACAAGATGGCCTTCGTCGGCGAGGTGCCCTGGCGCAGGCTCGGCGTAGCGTTGGTCGGGCACGCCCGTGGTGCTACAACTCCTGGTCGCGCCATTCACCGGAAGGGCGCCGCGTGATGGTCTCCACGAAACGACTCCTGACGTCCGTCGCCGTGCTCGGCGGCGCCATCCTCGCTGGGGCCTGCCCGCTTCCCCAGCCGCTGCTATGGGCCTTCGACCGCGTGCGATGGTGGGGCTCAGTTCACGGTGGTGGCCAACGTCATCGACCTGAACGCCACCGAGCCCGACGAGGTGAGGTGGTTCGTCGACTACGACCCGACCACTCAGCTCGGCATCACCATCTTCTTCGGCCCGGAGCAGTTGCTGGCATCGAACCCGCCGACGACCCTCCGGACGCCAACGCCGGTGCCGTTCCGTCCCTCGGACTTCGACGGGCAGCTCCCAAGCACCCATGTCCTCCAGATGGCCATCTCAAACGGCTTCCAGTCGACGACCACCCAGCCGTCCCTTGACGGGGGCATGCCGAACATGGAGGCGACGACGAACCATGCCGTGCAGGTGTTCCGCTGGTTCTTCGAACCAGCAGTCGACGGTGGCTGCGGACCGTAGACTCCGCGCCGAGCTGGGAGTGCGGGCGCGAAGAGGGTGACCGCCTAATCGAGAATATTCACCTTGAAGGCACCGCGTAGCTTAGGCGCGGCTCTATGCTCAACGTGGGCGCCGGTCCAAGGTTCAGGGACTCGTCACGCGAGTCCCGCAACTCGAGACGGATGGCGACGCACCGTCGACCGATACAAGGTAAGTCGAGCCAGCTTCGGGCCTAGACGACTACCGTCTTGTACTCGGGTCCCGTGTTCAGAGGGCAGGTGACGCGGAAGGCGATGCTGATGGTGGTCGCGAGCGAGTACGCAGCCCGGTGACGGAGGCGACGCCTCCAGGGGCCGCGGTTGACCGGTCTCTAGAACACGATGCCGAGGCCGGCGTGGACGTTCTGGGCGACACCGGCCGGCGAGACCACAGGACTGGTTGCACTAGACCTCATGTCGAGCCCGGAGAGGCCCTTCAAGAGCCCATAGTCGAGGAAGAAGACGAACCCGTCGTCCGACTGGTACTTCACGCCGAGGTCGAACTCGACGCCGAGCGGCCGGTTCACGCCCGACGGTGTGGCCGCGGCATTGAAGGCCTGCGAGTAGACGACCTGGGCGTGCAGATTCAGGCCCTCGAGGATGTCCCAGCGGAAGGTCGGCTTCACGTACCAGCCGTTTGTGACCGTGCCTATGAGCTGGTGCCAGAGGATGAGGTCGACCTGGTAGGCCGGGTTGAACCGGTAGTTGTCGATGCTGCCCGAGCCAATGGCCGGGTACTGCTGGCCGTCGAAGGTGCCAGCGGTCGGCGCGCAGGACGGGTACACCGGCGGCGTGTTGTTGGGGTTCTGGGGCGGGCTGTAGTTGCAGCTGCGGCCCGGGTAGACGCCCATGCCCGGGCCGGAACCGGGGGTAGCGGCGCCGACCTCGCCGCCGAGGGTGAACTTCGCGGACTCCCCGAGCTTGCCCTTGGCGCGTAGCGCCCCGCCGAACTGTCGGATGTTCTCCGGCCCCACCGGCACCTCGGGAGTGAAAGATACGTTTCCGATGCTGCCGAAGATTCCGATCGCCTCCGCGTCGAGCTCGAACCGCTTCGTCGCGAGCCGCCCGAACAGGTCGAAGGTCGCGGCGCTGGCGTTGCGCTGGACGAGCGCGGTGTACGCGGGCACTGGGGATTGCAAGGACAGCCCCGTCACCCCCAGCGACTGCCCCCTGTAGTTGAAGAGGAGACCGTAGTTGATGCTCGCCACGCCCTTGTCGAGCTTGCGCTTCTGCTGGTCGGGCGCGTCCTCTCGCGTGATCCGGATGCCGATCGCACCCACGTCGTCGCCGGTGGAGCTGTTGACCGGCTGGCCGATGCCGTTCGGCATGCCCGCGTACACCAGCCCAGCGCTGTACCAGTCGTAGTAGGGGATGATGGAGATGCCGCCGAGCACCATGCCGATGGGGATGGCGAACTGGATCCGGTCGACGTTGTCCCCGTAGTCCGAGTCGATGCCGTTCCCGGCGTTCTCGTAGATGCCCATGCCCCACTGGGCCGGCATGCGGCCGAAGGAGAGCAGGCCGACCGGGGTCTGCACCTCCGCCCATATGCGCTGCACCTCGACGGCGTTCGAGAACCAGTTCTGCCCGGCCGTCGGCGGCACCTGGCCGTTCGCCCAGTAGGCGATGTTGTTGTAGTTCGGACCGACCGGAGTCGACCCGAGCACAACGTTGTTCAGGAAGTCGATGGTGGCGCGGATACGCACCTGCTCGGAGACGTTGAAGGTCGGGTCGACCCGCAGACGCATGTTGCCGCTCGTCTGCGTGCCGTTGTGGTCGATGCCCCCCGCCGCGTTGCCGAGCCACAGGTAGTAGTGGGTGGGATCGTAGGGGAGGCCCATGTTCATGTTGTTGAACAGGTCCCAGCGGAAGCGGAAGTAGCCGTTCAGCTCCAGGAACTGCAGCTTCTTCTTCTCCTCCGGCTCGCCCAGGAACTCGGCGGCTGACTGGGCTCCCTGCACCTCCGCGCGAGCCTCCTGGCGGAGCTGCTCCTTCACCTTGGCCACCTCTCGCTGGACTGCCTCCTGGACCTGGCGGTCGATCTCCGCCTGTGATGGGGACGTTGCCGCGGGAGCTACCGTCTCTTCCGCGGGGACCGACGTGACGTCCAACTTCGGTGCCTGGGCGGCCGGAGCCGTTGGAAGCTGCGTGGGGGCCGCGCCGAGCAGTAGCCGGACGGATAGTGCGAACGAGAGCGCGGGCGTCATAGTGCAGGCAGTAGAAATGCATGGCTATACGCGGTCAAGGAATATTGGGATCGAGGCTCGGATGGCGGCGTGGGTCCCGCGCGGAGTCCGGCCAGCGCTTCGGACGCCTTATGCACCTTCGCCGCGATGCTCGGCCTTCCCCAGCTCGACCCGCTGGCGCCGTCCCGCGTGGCCCAGGCGGGGTCGTGCGTTCGAGGGTGGCGCGCAGCCCAAGCGTCAGGGGCTCGTCACGCGAATCCCGTAGCTCGAGACGGACGGCGACGCACCCTGTACAGAAATCAGATATGTCGCGCTAGCTTGGGCCGAGACGACAAGCACCTTGTACTCTGGTCCCGTGTCGAGAGGGCATATGACGCCCACCGGGGTCGGATCCGATTCGTTGATGGCTGGCGAATAGAGGTTCGAGTTACCGGAGGTGACCACGAACTCGACGGTGTGTTGCGCCGTGGCGGCAGCAACGAAGGTGTAGCTGTTGTCCGAGAGAGAATTCACGGAGCCGCAGGTGTACTTGGCGGCGTTTACCGTAAGCGCAGCGGCGTTGGCGGTAGAGCTACAGAGCGGACCTGCTTCGCTTCCACCACAGCCGGAAGGGGTCACCAGGAACACGACAGCCAACGTCAGCGCTGAGCCAACCGTTTGCATTGCTTCTCCCTCCACGCGCTCGGTGAACCGACTCTACGGTGACGTTCGAACCTGTGACGCCCAGTCTGCGCGCCGCATTCATCGCACGCCCCGAGAGGGCGTGCGGTGGCCCTCGAGGACCCAGGGCCGGGGGACCGGCGTCCAGCCCTTCTCGCCGTGGCGCGCTCGATCTCATAGAAATCGTGCGACCCAGGCGAGTCGAGTCGCTCAACGAATCGGGTACGAGCGCGAGGCTCGCGGTAAGGGACAGCCACCCAGCATCGAGTTGCTTGGCAGCTAGCCGCAATACGGCATGGGCGTACACGGACCGTTAGGGCCAGTTGGGCAGTAGGCCCCCGAGGGCACGCAGGTCCCATCGATGGCACATGCCTTCGCGATGGCATCCTCGACGCACGTTGGATCGTTCGATGGGCACAGGTGCAGGTGTCGCCGCACTTCTTGCCAGAGCAGGGAAGGTTAGCGCCGCAGACCGGCACGGGGACACAGTTGGTCGGGCCATTGATGCACCAGAGCCCAGCAGATGCGCACTCTCCATCCGCTGTGCAGGCCTTTAGATTTGCTGTCTCCGCACAGTCCGTCGCGTTTGGCGCGCAGAGGGTACATGAGTCGCCGCAAGCCTTGCCTGCGCACGGTTTGTACGGCGCTGACTTTGACCCGCACCCGCCTGGTTGAGCAGTCGCCGCCAACACCGCTACCAAGAGCAGCGTTCTCATAGGCAGCCCCCATGAGGCAGTTTCGCTATGTTACCTTACGCTGGGTGTACGAGTGGGACTCCCCCGTCTCGGGTCCCGGGCATTCTTGGGTGATACAGATCAAGCCGGGAGCCTCCTCCTTCTCCTAGGCTTCGCCCAGACCGCCCGAAACGCACGCAGAGTGGGAGGCGGCAGGCAATGAGGGAAGCACATCCGCTCGGCAACAACCTACTCGTCCGCTCGGCTCGTGGGCTGTCGGGGCCGCGAACGCCCTACTTTTGGCGCTAGTGCTCTGGCTCGTGGGACTTGGTGTGTTTGGGCGGCTGCCACCAAGTGTGCCTTCGGCAGCGCCTTTCGGTCTTGTGGCTGGGCTCCAACTTGTGCAGTTGGGTGCCGTATGGATGGCGTTGTGCTGGTCGCCCAACAAGAGGGGGTCTGGTGCGCCATCAACTCCCCAAGGCGGCGCGACCATGAGGTCCCCAGGGCTTCTCAGAACGAGCGCCGCCGGCCTCATGATGGCGCTCGCATTCCTGGGCGACCTCTACTCATTATCAATTGCTATTCCTCGCCTGGCAAACCAAGGCGCAACGACAATCAGCGTCGGGCACCTTCTGTTAGCGATCGCCAACATCGGTGTGCTAGTGGCTGCGTGGACGCGCCTCGGCCCTTTAGAGAAGCAGGGTCTTGCCCTGCCCCTTGGTCGGAGTGCGGCGCTCGTGCTCGCGACAGGGGTCGGCTGGCTTGCAGCGCACCCCCCTGTCACAACCTCGGGCACACTCAAGTTCGCTCTTCGCCCTAATGGGCCTGTTCAGCATCATGATTGCGTTAATCGTGTGGGCGATGCGCGAGACCAAGCGCGAACAGCGCGATCGTGAACGGACCTGACTCTCTCCTCGTCGGCTCATGCCGTTGGAGTGCGCTGTGACCGTGCGACTTCTCCCGTATCAACGACTGACCCTTCATTCGGACAACCCGCCCGAGGTCGTCAGCGCCCGCTTGGCAACGATGGTCTTGCCCCAGACCTTTTTTCAGGACATGCCAGCCGACACGTTCATTGGCTCCATCCGGGGATCCCATTTCAAGATCATGCTGGTGCCTCCCAAAGCATTTCCAGCGAGGAGGACGCCCTTTCCGCCCGTCATCGTCGGTGACATTGTTCGCGCGCCGAACGGAACCGAGATCTTGCTCCGCATACGGTTTCAGATGCTGCCCCTAACGCTGACGCTCCTCTGCTTTGGGAGCCTGTTCTTGCACCCTTCGTCCCGCAGCGGCAGTTTCCCCGCCATCATCGGCGGGCTTATGCTCATCGGAATTGTGGGGGTCTACAAAGCGTTCTTGGCCGGCGCGAAGAGGGCCGAGGCTCTGCTGCGAGGGGGACTCGACTGTCGGGAAGTCCAGGCGCAAAGCCATCTCATTCGATAGACCGCCCTCCTGGCTCAGGCGGCTACTCGGCGGCATCGCGGAGGGTGATAAGGTCGTCGAGGCTGTCGATCTTCCCGGTGGCGCCTAGCTCAACGGGCCGCTGGCAATGGCGCCTTCATCAGGGCCATCGGTCGGCGTGACTGCTGTGGCAGTGCTCCATGCGCGTGGTCGGTGGACCGCAGCGCACCTGCGGCCCCGCATGTGTGCCGTTCGGTGCGGTCGAGGGCGGCGTAGGGAGGGTCCAGGTGGGGATGTCGGTGCTAGGACTGACCGGCTTCCCCTTAGCCCTGGCGCATCAGCGCCAGAATCTACCCTGTTGCGACCGGCATCCGGCTCGTCGATCATACGTTCGCGACGCGTGTACGATGCACACCAAGGTCGAGGAGCGGCCGGGGAGGAAGCCGTGAAAGGTTAGAGCGCTCCGCTTGCGGTCGTTGCGGTGGCCTTGGGCGCCTGCGCCACGCCGCGAGGAGCGTGTCCGTCGGTGCCCCTCCCACCCAACACGTTCAGTGAGGTCAAGGAGTACACGCTAAGATCAAGGACGCGACCGACGCCCAGTGGCATCCGACGTCCGCCCTCCGGAAGCTCATGCGAGAGAACCCGGCAGTGATCCGCGACTACACGACGGTCTTGGAGATCACGGTTGACCGAGAGGGCAACGTGAAGGTCGCTCGGGTGTGCAGATCCAGTGGGGTCAACGCGCTCGACGCGACGACCGTCAACGCCGTACAGGACGCCCAGCCGTTCGGTGACGTCCCCCCAAAGCTCCTCAGCGAACTCTGGGAGTGGACGTTCGCCTTCAAGTTCTACGTCAACAGCGACGAGGCAAGGGCGAAGGCTGCCCAGTACATCCGTCGATAGTCCCTGGGTGTTAGCGGTGGCGCCGCGATACAAAGCAGACAGGCCCCGCTCGCCTGGGGGCTCCGCCCCGGCCGCGGAGGCCAGGCCAGGGGACGGTCTCGCTTCACTTGAAGTGCGAAACTCCGGGGTACCGGAGGTGCCCCCCACCTCCGTTGCGTCGCTCCTGGGGCATCCTGGTGCGTCGTTTGCTGGCCCTCCGGTGCCGGAGTCGGTGAGCACCTCCTTGGCCGGCTCCGCACCGGCTCCGAGGTCGGTGAGCGGCTCTTTGGCCGGTTTTGCCGGGGCGTGCCCCCAGCGCCGCGGCGGCCGCACCGCGACCCCGGCCGCCTTCAGGTAGGCGCTGGCCGTCTCCGGGCGGACTCCGGTCGCCTCTTCGATGCGCCGAAGCGGCCACCCAAGCTGCCAAAGTGCAAGTACCTGCTGTCGTTTCGCGTCGCTCAAGACGTTGCCCATACCCGGCGGGGGACCACGTCCCGCTCGCCGGCGTCAACGTCTCGGCCGTCAGCTTCTTTGGCCGGTTTTCAGCCGCTCACCTTTGGCCGGTTTTTGCCCGCTCACCGAGGGTACATGGTGCGGCCCACGAAACCTCCATCCCCAACCTGGCGTGCGTTCCTTGATAACCATGTGAAGGACCTCGTCGCGACGGACTTCTTCGTCGTGCCCACCGTGTCCTTTAAGGTCCTCTTGGTCTTCATCGTGCTCACCCACGCTCGGCGGCGCGTCGTCCACTTCAACGTGACCGAGCACCCCACCGCCCAATGGACGGCTCGGCAGCTCTCGGAGGCGTTCCCTTGGGAGACGCCGCCGCGCTTCCTGATCCGAGATCGCGATCGCGTATACGGCCCCGCCTTCAGGTCGCGTGTCGAGCGCATGGGCATCGAGGAAATCCTCACCGCCCCTGGAAGCCCCTGGCAGAATCCGTTTGCCGAGCGGGTGATCGGCAGCATTCGCCGCGAGTGCCTCGACAACGTCGTCGTCCTCGGCGAGCGCCATTTGCGAAGGCTGCTCGCCGATTACCTCGAGCACTATCACCGCTGGCGCTGCCACCGCGCCCTCGAGATGGACTGCCCGACGCCTCGGGCCGTGCATGGGCCCGAGCTCGGCGAGGTGATCGAGGTAGCAGAGGCGGCCGGCCTCTACCGGCACTACGAGCGTCTCGCGGCCTGACCAACACTGACGGGTCCGACCGGCTCGATGAAGGTTCGAGGCCGCGGTCCGCCCAACGGCCTCGAACGTGCCGTCCCCCGATCTTCCTGCTGAGCATCTCCCTCCCGCTGCATTTCCTCTTTGCGGAGACCTGGCACACCACCAGCTCTTATGCGTCGCCATAGTCCAGTGCGAGATTCGCCGCGACGATCGACATTTCGGGACCGACAGGGGCAGGCCGCCGAGGAAAGCGGCTCTTCGGGCCGTCGCCCCAGCCCCGACCGCGATCCTCCGCCTTCCGATGGTGGCAGGCAACTCACCGCGCCGCCGGGGCCTCGTGCTGCGCCCGTCGCCTGGTGGGACCCGCGCTCTCCAGGAGGCAGGTGGGGGTGGGAAGGGCGGGAACGTTGCGAGAGCCCCACCACAGTCCTCGTGGTGCGTGAAGGGCTGCAGTCCGCCTAGCCTCAAACCGGCTCTTCAATCCGGGCAACGCTGATCGACTGCACGCGCCCGTCGCGGAGCTTGACGGACAGCAGCGCCTGGCCGATGAACTCGTGGCTGCGGGCTGCATAGTCTGGCCCAACCACCACAACGAGCTTGGCCCTTTCTTCTTCGGTGACACCTCGACGGTAAGACCAGCGGTACAGTAGCTCGCTTGCGTTCTGCTCCGCGGGAACACCGAGGACTTCTAACACCTGGTTCTTGGCCATCCCGAGCGCCACGCCATTTGACAAACGGACCGACCGGCTCAGGAATGGCGTGCGCGCACACATGTCCGCACGAAGCTCCGCAGGCACCGTGGAACTAATAGTTATGTACACGATGTCGCCGGGATGACTGTAGGTGGCCCCCGTCTCGAAAACTACCGTCGTTTGATCACCAGCCGCCGTGGAGCGGTAGCAACGACCTGGAAAACTCGATGCGTTCTTTGGTTCCTTGATGTCCTTTGCCGGCCCGAGCCGCTCCTCGACCTCGGCGAGAGACGAGCGCCCAGCTTCGAAACCCAACAGCGAAGGCAACGGAGGAACCGCGCTCGGTGCGGCCCGCACTGCCACCAGGGTAGCGCATGTTCCGATAGCAGCTCGCAACGCGGCTAGTGCAGACATGCCCCCCCCCTTTGGACACCCGGAAAGGAACGATAATAGCTTAAATCCAAGAGCAGCTAGGGCGCCCTCGCCGGGGCCGCCGTCGATCACGGAGTAGGGGTAACTACCGTTAGCACCTACGAGGTGAAGAGGGTGGACGCCGACTACTTCTCCGAGGAGTGACGGACGGTGAAGGGGCGGGCTGCCGACTCTTCGGGCCGTCGCCCTAGCCCGAGCGTTATCTTCTCCCTTCCGACGGCGGCGAGCAACCGAAGGCACGGCTTCGGCGGCTCGCGCAAGCACCGATCCTCGAGCTAGCGGCACGACGGCTTTGGGCCGTCCTGGAGCGCCCCGCGAAAGGCCCTTCGCGGCTTCGCCGCCAGATCGCCCGGCGACGGGTCTCCCCCTAGAAGCGTGCTCGTCGACGCGGTAGCCTAGTGCGCGTGGGTCTCGTGAGAGAATCAAGGCCAGCCGTCGGCTTGGTTTTTCCATTGGTTTTAAGTCTCTTCCTGTTCGCTTCGGACGCAGCCTTGCTCGCCGGGAATGGCCCGCCGCCGTGGGTGAGTCTGGTTGGCGTGGTCACCTTCCCTGTTCTCTTCATCGGCGCTGTTGTCTGGCATCTGAAGCGACTCCGACGCCGGTAGCAGTTGGCCTCTGCTTAGCCAGAATAGGATCTTCCGACTTGACGGCAGCTTGCAAGGACGACGAGTCTGCCTGCTCATGTGGCCGCTCATAGTCGTTTTGCTGGGTTCGCTCCGCTCGGCCCTACGGACGCGGGCCGACCTGGCGCTGGAGAACCTGGCCCTTCGCCAACAACTCGCCCTCCTGCGACGGCGCTCCAAGCGGCCGCAGTTCGAAACAGCCGACCGGACCTTCTGGATCTGGCTCTCGCAGCGCTGGCCCGGCTGGCGCGATGCCTTGTGCTTGGTTCGGCCAGAACGGTAATTCGCTGGCATCGTCAGGGATTCCGCACCTTCTGGACTTGGAAGTCGCGGCACCGAGGTCCAGGACGCCCGCCGGTGGGTACCGAACTGAGAGCCCTGATTCAGAAGATGTCTCACGCCAACCCGCTCTGGGGAGCGCCTCGGATCCACGGCGAGCTCCTCAAGCTTGGATTCACCATCTCGCAGCGCTCGGTCGCCCGGTTCATGCCGCGGCGGCGGAGGCCACCCTCGCAGTCGTGGAAGTCGTTCCTCTCCAATCATGTCGCCGACCTCGTCGCCGTCGATTTCTTCGTCGTCCCAACCGCAACGTTCCGCATCCTCTTCGTCTTCGTGGTGCTGCTTCACTTTCGGCGTCGCGTCGTGCACTTCGCGGTTACCGACTCACCGACCGCATCCTGGACGGCGCAGCAGATCGTGGAGGCGTTCCCAGAAGACTCGGCACCCAGATATCTGCTGCGCGACCGTGACGCCATCTACGGCGACCTCTTCCGGAAGCGCGTTAAGGGCCTTGGTATCGACGAGGTTCTCATCGCGGCAAGGTCGCCATGGCAAAATCCATACGCCGAGCGAATGATCGGCACCATCCGCCGAGACCTTCTGGACCACGTGATCGTGCTCGGCGAGGGACATCTCCGCCGTCAACTGGGCCGCTACTTTCATTACTACCACCGAGCTCGGACCCACCTGTCGCTGGCCAAGGACGCGCCCTGAGCCACGGCGCGTTGAGCCACCCGAACTTGGCTACGTCATCGCGGTACCCGAGGTGGGTGGACTTCACCACCGTTACACCCGTCACGCCGTGTAAGTCCCCGCCGACGGGGCTGTGCGCTCTCACTGGCCGAGGGAGCGCTCACCTCCGTTCGGCCCCCAATTAGGTGCTGGATCGGGGCGAGCGTTCCAGCCCGATCCCGATCCTGTTCGTCCTGCTCGATGGCGTTCTCCCCGATCGCGGCGAGGCGCGATGCGATCGGGTATTGGCTAACGACAGCTGCGCTCCACCGCGCGCAAGATTTCACCGGCCACCGCTTCGTCCGGTCGCAGGCCGCCGAACGCGATACACTTGCTGCCGCCGTGGTTGAGGTGAGCTCCCTGGCAGGAATAGCGAGGGACGCTGTTCAGTCCGGTATAGGCAACATGGAGCATGCGACCGCAACGTGCGCACCGGAGTAGTCCTGCGAGGAGCGAGCCATGGCGAGCGACAGGGCGATTCTCCGAGCGCAAAGGACGCTTGACGTAACGCATAACGTGGGGCAGACTCCCCTACTGTGATCGCCAGTTACCGGGACAAGCGGACGCGCGCATTTGCAGAAGGGAAGCGGGTCAAGGCGTTCGACGGGATTCACCGGAAGGCCGAGATGAAGCTCGACCAGCTGGACGCAGCGTCCGCGATCAGGGACCTGGACCTTCCTGGCAACCGTCTCGAGGCGCTGAAGGGAGACAGGAAGGGTCAGTACAGCATCAGGATCAACGACCAATGGCGGATTTGCTTCGCGTGGCCGGACAGATCGCCGGGGCCGACCAACGTCGAGATCGTCGACTACCACTGAGAGGTGAGACATGAAGCGTAGTGCGATTCACCCCGGCGAGCATCTCGCCGAGCAACTCGAAGAACTGGGGATGAGTGCCGCCGAGCTTGGGCGGCAACTCGGGGTCCCGACCAACCGGGTGACGGCCATTCTGCATGGCCGGCGCTCCATCACGGGTGACACGGCGCTGCGCCTGGGCCACTTCTTCGGAGGCAGCCCGCAGTTCTGGCTGAACCTTCAAGCGCTTTATGACCTTCGAATTGCAGAGAGGAAGGCCGGGGGGAAGATCAAATCTCTCCCGACGTTGAGCGCGGATGTTCGCCGACGGTCGACCGTTGCGGCATGACGGCCCGGCCAGCGCTTGCCGACGATTCTGGCTTGGATGGCCGTCGCCCCCGTTCCGTCTCCCGTATGTCTCCCGAACGCTGGGAGAATCCCGGGGAAGGGTGGGGAAACCTGGGGAACCGGATCGAGGATTCAACCGACGGTAACGACGGGTGAAACGACAGAAAGGCGTGGACTGTCGCATGGTTAGAGTTCACCCACCGTAAAAGTTCAAATCCCTTTTCCCGCTCCATTAACTGGCCGGTATCTCAGGAGAAATCCCTGGGATACCGGCTAGCGCCATTCTGGCGCCATTTTCCGATCCCTCCTCGAGCACCCGGATAGCCTGCTCCTTCGCTCCCGGAGTGAGGTGCATGTAGCGGTTCGTCACCGCGATGTCCTCGTGCCCCATGAGCTCGGCGAGCACCTTGGCCGGCTGGCCACGCATCGCGACGTGCGAGCAGAAGGTGTGGCGCAGCGTGTAGAGGTTGCCGGTCACCTTCAGCTGAGCTCGGCGCTGGGCGCGCTTCAGCCAGCCCCGCAGCGTCTTGGTGGTCACCACCCTGCCGTCGTCCCGCATGAGCAAGGCGTCGCCCTGAAGGTGACGGATGCGCCGCAACACCGCCGCGAGTCTCCGGGTCATCGGAATGACGCGGATGCCAGCGTCTGTCTTTGGTGTGTCGACGACGCCGCGCCAGGACTGGCGCTCGACGTGAAGCCGATTCGAGTCGAAGTTCACGTCCGTCTGCACCAGGCCAACAATCTCGCCGGGGCGGAGCCCGGCGTCGCCAGCCACGAGGACCATCGCCAGGATGCGGTCGTCGAGTTCAGCAGCGGCCTTCACCAGGCGGTCGTATTCCTCGAAGTCGTAGAACTCCGGCGGCTTCGAGCGGACCTTGAGGAGTTCGAAGGTCTCCACCGGCAGGGCGGTGATGACCCGAAGCCGCTTCGCGACCCGGAGCATCTTCGACAGCGTCGCTAGGATGTTGTTCACGGTCTTCGGCTTCTTGTCCTTGAGGCGCGCCTTGATGGCCTGGACGTCCAGCTCGTTGATCTCGTCGAGGCGCTTCGTGCCAAGGAACGGCAAGATGTGTCTCGCGAGGACCCGCTTCCTCGCGTACTGCGTACTTGCCTTCTGACGGTTGGCCTTTCCGTAGGCGAGAAACTCGGCCTCGAACTCCGCGACCGTCGGTGTCGACGGCCGGGGCGCCTCGTGGCGAGTCAGGCGCTTCTTCGTCTCATCGTGCTCCCTCTCTGCCCACGCCTCGCGCTCCGTAGCCGTCCGAGAGAACTCGAACGGAATGGTCGGTCGCCGGCGGACCGGGGGCCCACCTGGAACGCGGATCACGATGTGGGCTTCGTACATGCCCTTCACCTTCACCCGTTTGCATTCAGAGCCGCAGCCCTTGTTCTTCTTGCACCCAGGTACGTGCGTTACCTGGATTACCTCTTTCACCTCGTAGCTCATCGCTCGGTCTCCCCGGGCGAAGGCACGCTGTTTTCCCGCACGTAGCGTATCAGACGGTCACGACACACGCGCCAGTGGCCGCCGAGGCGGAATGCTCCGGGGAGCCGCCGAGTTAGCGCCCACTCGTAGGCGGTCTTCGTGTTGATCCTTAGAAGAGCCGCGGCTTCGGGAACGGTGAGGTACCGCGGGAGGGGGGCCTCCTCGGAGGACGATGGAGCAGCAGGAGTCGGGCCGTAGTCTTCAGCGTCGGCCGCCACAACGAGCTCCGTTCCCTACTTCGTGGCCTTCCGGTTGCCGGGCTGATCGAAAGCCACGCCCTTCTCCTGCACGGCCTCGCTGCGCCGGTAGAGCACGTGCTGGAAGTACTCGTACCTGTCCATGCCAAGCTCGCGCCGGTCCTCCTCGAGCCGCTCGGAGACGGCGCGAGGCAGTCCGTAGTAGCGGTGATACCCGTCCAGCGCCCTCACGACGTGGGCCGTGGCGTCGAGCCCGCGGGCCGTAGCCTCTGCCTTGAACGCGTACACAAGGTCGAGGGGCATGCGGAAGGTCTGCATGACCTTCTCGCTTGTCGAGGAGCGCTCCGGCTGAGCGAATTCCTCCACGGCAACCGCACGCGTCTTCGCCTTGGGGGTCCTTGTAGGTGACATGTGACGGGTCCTTTCAGTGAACTTCCAGCGATGGCGCGACTGGAACCGCGCCGTTGACTCCGTAATACATATCGACATATTATAGGCGTGCTGTTATTAGAGTCTAGCGCAATACGGACTTTTCGGGCAGCGGGATTCAGTGCGTCCGACAGGCTGCACCCGAGGCCCCGTCGAGGAGGTTGCTGCCGATGCCTCACAAGCCCGAGGATCACGAACGAGTTCCCGCGGATCGCGTCTCCGTCGACGAGCAGACGAGGCGAGCGGCTCGTAGGCTCAGTGAAGACCGCACGACGAGCAACTTGCCCTTGCCCTTCCAGCCCACCGACCACTACGCCGAGATCCAGATCGACCGGATCTCAGCGGCTCAGGACGGACAGGTGCGGAAGGACTTCGACGAGGAAAAGCTGAAGACTCTCGCCGAGAGCCTGAAGCAGGTGGGGATGCAGGAGCCGATCGTCGTGCGCCCGTCGCCTGCCAAGGACCGCACCTACATCATCGTCGCGGGCGAACGCCGGTGGCGAGCGGCCAGGATGGCCGGCCTCGAGACCATCCCCTGCATGGTACGCATCAGCCTCGAGAAGGCCGCGGACAACCTTCTCGCGCAGGTTTCCGAGAACGTGCACCGGGAGGACCTGAATCCCGTGGAGGAGGCGGAGGCGCTGGTTCAGCTCATGGCGCAGCGCGGGATCGATGTGAAGGAGGCGGGCGGCCTGATGGGGAGGACCTACGCTCAGGCGAGGCGCCTGCGCCGCATCCACAACGCGCCGCTGCTCGTGAAGGCAAAGCTCCGCTCCCGGGACCTTAGCCCTCGCGTCGCGATCGAGCTCCTCCGCATCTACAACGTCTACGTACGCGAGGATCCTTCCGACGCGAAGGAGAGGGCAACCGGGAAGTTCGAGAGGCTCGTCGACAAGGTGGTCGAGGAGGGGTGGTCCCGGAAGGCGCTCGAGGCATTCGCGAAGAAGATCGGTGTCGTGACAGAAGGCAATGACGAGGACGAGGAGCCTTCGGACCGTGGTCCGGTCCACAGCGATGTGCGCTCGCCGATCGCGGAGCCGGAAGAGAAGACACCCCCCAGCGGCGGTTCGGCCGAAGGCGGGCTGAGCGAGGCTGCGCCGCACCTTCTGTTCATCGAGCAAGAGGGCAAGGTCATCGTGTTTCGGGAGCGATTCGCGCGAAACGGTGTCGACCCGGTGCAGCGCTCGGCGCTCATCCACCTTCTCGACACTATGGTCATGGAGGTGCGCCGAGCGTACTAGGACGTCCGGCTACCCGGAGCGCGAGCTTCGACTCCTTCGACGGCCGGCGGGGTGCGGGTTCTCCGTCGTCGGCGCGCCAGAGGTCCTGGACCCCTCAAGGGGGCACGCGATGCCTTCAGGGTCCCCTCTAATCGTCATGATTGCGCGTCCGCTCGAGCCGCGGCGAGCTTCTCCTGCACTTTGTTCACGAACCGCTCTCGCACGATCACGAACCGTTCGTGCGTTCCCTCGCCTATCGAGTCGATGCCGTCGTGGGCGCGGATGTGGAACGTGAGGCGCTTGCCCTCGACCTTCTGCAGGGCGAGTTCAACGGTCACGGTAAATCCCGGGGGCGTGGCCGCGGTGTGAGTCACCCAGATCCCGGTCCCGACCGATTGCTCGCCTTCGTCCAGGTGAGGATGCATGGCCTCGATGCAGGCCCATTCGAAAAGGCCGACCATGAACGCAGTCGCGAAGACGTGTGGCATCTCCTGGAACCGCTCGGACTCCGGGAAGACGTGTGGCACGGTCTTCGTATCCGGCACGACATACCTGAACGTGAAGGTCAGTCCTGGGACGAGGGAAGGCTTCATACCTATTTCCTCGAAAGCAAGGTCGCCCTGACAGGAGCTGGCGAGCTCGTATCCTGCGCTCCATGGCGATAATCGTCAGCGTGACGGCAAGCACTACGTGGACATCTCTGGCACGCGGGCCCCCAGCTTATGCGGCTCATGCGGGGCGAGAAGCGCTTGAACCCCTTGCGAAGCCACCGCATTACCGTGGCCGGCTGGATGTCCGCCAGAGCGTACCGCCACGCACCCCATCGGCGGGACAGCGAGCGACAACACGGAAGATCCTGTGAACCATGGTTTACAATACGGGTCAACCGCGGCTAACATGCTTCGGCGTCGGCGATCTTCGCCACCCCGGTCTTTGACAGTTGGTTTGAGCGGCTCCGCGGCCGAAGGGCTGTTGCCCGCATCCAGGCGCGCATCGATCGTGCAGAGTCCGGCAACTTGGGGGACTGCAAGCCCGTTGGCGAGGGCGTTTCGGACATGCGGATCGACTACGGCCCAGGCTACCGCCTCTACTTCGTGCAGCGAGGGGCGAGATGATGGTCCTGCTCGTCGGCGGCGGCAGGTCCACGCAGGCGAGGGGCATCAAAACAAGGGAGCTGGCGAAACAGCTGTAGGAGCACGAGATGGCAGGCAAGATCAGGCTCAAGAAGTGGGACTCGGCAGCGCGCCTGAAGACGGAGGCGGACATAGCCCGGTACTGGGAGGCTTGTCTCGAGGAGGGCCGCGACGCCCCCTCCTTCATCACGACCGCCCTCGGAAACATCGCCCGCGCCCGCGGAATGTCTCAGCTCGCCCGCAAGACCGGGCTGACGAGGGAAGGCCTCTACAAGGCGCTCTCGCCAGGGGGGAACCCGGAGTTTGGGACCGTGATGAAGGTCATTCGGGCTCTCGGGCTCGAGGTGCACGGCGCGACGGCCAAGGCGCGGACTGACCCCCGCGCCCCCCCACGGCGGCGGCTTGAACCCCGGGGTTCAAGAAGAGCCCTCTGAACCCCGGGGTTCACGGACCCAGCCCGGGCGCCCAAACCCGGGTGCCGCCAGCGGCGGGAGCCTTTCGCTGCCAGTGTCGCGATACTGTCGCGCCATGTCGCGCGACACTCCATTAGTCGCGGTCGGTGTCACGGTCCGTGTCGAGCGGGTGTCGCGCACGATCGGCCAAGGTGGCGGAATCCCGTCTGGCCCCGCCGCCCGCACCGTCTGAACCCCACGTGAGTATCGCGACAACATCTGCCCGACCCCTCTCTCACAACGAAGAGAGAGGGGTCGGGCAGATGTTGACGCTTAGATCCGGGAAGATACAGAGCGGTCGGCGGGGCCAGACCATTCCCGGGTCAATGACTCAAAGCGAACAGTTCTGGTGGGTTCAGGAAGACTCATCCTGAGAACAGAACAACAACAACAAAACCAGATAGGCGACCGGCTGCGTGCTCGGAGGCGTTTCAGTAGGGCGATCGGCGACAGCAGACGGATCGAAGTGACAGCACGAAGGACTTCAGTCATCGAACGGACTCGATTCGGTGACGAAGGCTCAGGGCGCGGTCCTGAATAGCAGGGAACTCAAGGCGACAGACCTCGGAACTGAGCCGCTGAAGAACGACCACCCCGCGGTTCAGCGTCCCGTTCCCAGACGTCCACCTGACCGCCCACGGAGGCGTTTGCCCCTCGTCACTCCCCGAACCCGCGGTCGCGGCACCTCGCCGCCCCCCGCGACGCGGCGGCGAGGTGCCGCTGCCACAACCGGGAGACAGGCATGAGCAAGAGCTCAGTCACGAAGAAGGAGAGGGCCGCCCAGCCGGCGTCCTCCAAGGCACCGAGCGAATTGCCAGTGCAGGCGATCCCGCTCGAGCGAATCGACCCATCCCCTAGCGGACCCGATTGGTGAGGGACACGCGAGATGTTACCCTCTGACTTCCGCGCCCGAGCAAAAGGCTACGTTCGTTGGATCGAAACGCTCGGACAGTCACGGGCGCCCACCATGGAGATCAACTGGGAATGGGAGCCAAGGTCAGGAATGGTGACCAGGTGGGGCGCCGGGTTGCGCGTCGGCGAGGTGCCCAGAGGCGCTCCGCAAGGGGCGAGCCCGCCGCAGACGGTGTGGCCGCCATTGTAGGGATCGGTGCTTCGGCTGGAGGGCTAGAGGCCCTGGAGCAGTTCCTTGGACACGTGCCCGAGGGGAGCGGCCTTGCTTTTGTCGTTGTCCAGCATCTCGACCCGACCCGCAAGGGGCTCATGCCCGAACTGCTTCAGCGGGTGACCACCATGTCTGTCGCGCAGGTAAAGGACCGCACGCGAGTGAGGCCAAACCACGTTTACGTCATCCCCCCCAACAAGGACCTCTCGATCCTCGGTGGCGTGCTTCACCTGCTCGAACCATCGGTCCCACGTGGCCTGCGCTTGCCCATCGACTTCTTCTTCCGCGCGCTGGCGGACAATCAGGGGGAACGGAGTGTTGGGGTCATCCTCTCCGGGATGGGTACGGATGGAACGCTCGGGCTCAAAAAGATGAAGGAGCAGGGCGGGGTAGTCCTGGTTCAGGACCCCGCCACTGCGAAGTTCGATAGCATGCCTCGCAGTGCTATCGACGCGGGCTTGGCCGACGTGGTCGCGCCTCCTGGTGAGATGCCGGAGCGACTGCTCGCGTTCCTTCGCCTGGCTGTTCGTCCAGCGAGCGCGGAGCCGGGACCGAAGCGGCAATCTCAGGCGGGCCTGGAGAAGATCGTGCTCCTGCTCAGGGACCGCTCGGGCCACGACTTCTCTAACTACAAGAAGAGCACGCTGTACCGACGGGTCGAGCGACGGATGGCGCTTCACCAAATCGAGGAGATCGCATCCTACGTCCGCTACCTGCAGGAAAACGGGCAGGAGCAGGACCTGCTCTTCAACGAACTCCTGATCGGCGTGACGCGCTTCTTCCGGGACGAGGCGGCCTGGGCAGCGCTGCGGGACGCGGCTGTTCCGGCCCTGCTCTCCCAGCGCCCCAAGGGGGGCACGCTGCGGGCCTGGGTCGCTGGGTGCTCCACTGGCGAGGAGGCGTACTCGCTTGCCATGGCCTTGCTGGAGGCGGTGGACAAGGAGCGGCCAAAGGCCCGGTTCACGATCCAGATTTTCGCGACAGACCTGGACCGGAACGCCATCCAGAGGGCCCGCCAGGGCGTCTACCCGCCCAACATCTCCTCCGACGTGACACCGGAGCGGTTGCAGCGATTCTTCATGAAAGAAGATGACGGGAGCTACCGGGTCCGAAAGGAGATCCGGGAGGTGGTGACGTTTGCGCCGCATGACCTCATCAAGGACGCGCCCTTTACCAGACTCGATCTCCTGGTCTGCCGGAACGTTCTCATCTACTTGGAGCCTGAGTTGCAGCGCCGGCTCATCTCGCTCTTCCACTACAGCCTCAGCCCGGGGGGAGTCCTCTTCCTTGGCAACTCTGAGACGGTAGGAGAGGGGGCCGGCCTCTTCGCCCCCTTGGACCCGAAGCTGCGGATCTATCGGTGCAAGAGTTCGACGGTTCGGCTGAGGCAGGTCGAATTCCCGGTTGCCTTATCGCCCCGGATGGGGAAGCCGCTTGCGAGCACGGAAAAGGCGGCCCCGAATCTCCAGGCGCTGGCCGACGAACTCGTGTTGCGGCGGTTCAGCCCAGCAGCAGTGTTGGTCAGCGACAAGGGCGAACTTCTCTACCTCAACGGGCGCACCGGCAAGTATCTGGAGCCACCGGCTGGCAGGGTCAACTGGAATGTCTTCGCCATGGCCGTGGATGGCATTCGGGGCCCCTTGCGCAGCGCCTTCCAGAAGGCTGGGCGGCAGCGGCGCCCTGTCATCGCGCACGGCACGGTGGTGGGCATCGACGGTGACATCTCTGCGGTGAACATCACCGTGGCGCAGTTACACGAGCCCGAGACGCTGCGCGGAATGTTCCTCATCGCTTTCCATGACGTGGCCCTGGCCGTTCCGAGCCGAAGTGCGAGGCGCGGCCAGCGCGCCGACGCACCGGGACGTCTCGCCGAGTTGCAACGCGAGGTTCGGCAACAGCACGACGAGTTGAGGAGTACCCGTGAGGACATGCAGTCTTCGCAGGAGGAGCTACGATCAGCGAACGAGGAGCTGCAATCGACCAACGAGGAACTGCAGTCGACAAACGAGGAGCTGACGACCTCCAAGGAAGAGATGCAGTCGATGAACGAGGAGTTGCAGACGGTTAACGCGGAGCTGCAGGCCAAGGTGGACGAGCTGTCCCGCGCCAGCAACGACATGAAGAACTTGCTCAACAGCACGGAGATCGCGACGGTATTCCTCGATAGCGCTCTGCGCGTCCGCCGGTTCACATCGCAGGCGGCTCGCTTGATGAGACTCATCCCTGGCGACATCGGGCGGCCCGTGACCGACTTGGCGTCCGATCTTCTCTACCCAGGCCTCGGCAATGATGTGCAGGAGGTCCTGCGGACCTTGGTCTTCTCCGAAAGGGAGATTGTCACTACGGACGGCCGATGGCACAGGGCGCGCGTGATGCCCTACCGCACGATGGATGACGTGATCGGCGGCATCGTGATCACCTTCACGGACATCACTTCTGCCAAGCAACTTGAGGCGCAGCTGCGGAGCAGCCGCGAGCGGTTCGCGAAGCTACTCGACGAACTCCCGCCCGGCGTTGAGCTCCTCGACGAAGCAGGTCGAGTCGTACCTCGGGGCGCCGTACTCGACCGAATCGGGGAGTCGCCGCAGGGAAGCTTCTCCTCCTGGAAGGTGGCGGTGATCCGCGCCAAAGGTTCGGAGGGGACAGAGCCGTCATGAAGAAGCCGCGGCCCAGGTCACCGCCCGCTGCTGAACTCCGCCGCCGCGCCGAGGAGCAGCTTCGCGCCCGGACGACGGGGGCCCCCGGGGTCTATGGGGTCGACCGGGAACGGCTGATCCAGGAACTGGAAATCCACCAGATCGAGCTGGAGACGCAAAACGAGGAGCTCCGCCGCGCTCAGGAAACGCTGGAGGCGAGCCTAATAGAGCGGGACCGGGCCACGAAGGTCCTGCGGGAGAGCGAGGAGAGACTGCGCTTGTTCGTGGAGCACGCGCCTGCGGCGGTCGCCATGTTCGACCGCGGCATGAATTACCTCGCCGCGAGCCGTCGCTTCGCGACTGACCTTCGCCTCAAGACGTGCAACCTCGTCGGCCGCAATCACTATGACGTGTTCCCCGACCTACCGAGCCGCTGGCGGGAGATTCACAAGCGTTGCCTGGCGGGTGCTGTCGAGGCGTGCGAGGAGGACCCGTACCCCCGCGCAGACGGGACCGTCGACTGGGTGCGTTGGGAGATCCGCCCCTGGCGCTCAGACGATGGTGAGATAGGCGGCATCGTCCTCTTCAGCGAGATCATCACCGAGCGCAAGCGCGCCGAAGAGGCGCTACGCGCCGCCAATGCGCAGCTTGCTGAGGCCGACCGGCAGAAGTCGGAGTTCCTCGCGGTTCTCTCTCACGAACTGCGAAACGCGCTCGCGCCCATCCACAACAGCATCTACTTGCTTGAGCATGCAGCACCCGGAAGCGGTGCGGTGCGGCGCGCGCCTGAAGTACTGCGTAGGCAGACAGAGCACCTCACCCGCCTCGTCAACGATCTACTCGACATGACCCGCATTACGCGCGGGGAATTCGAACTCCAACTCGCGCGCATCGACGCGAGGGACGTCGTGCGCCTCGCTTGCAGCGACTCGAGGAACGCGTTCGAGCAAAAGGCGATCAAGCTCGCGTACTCCGAGACCGTTGAACCCACATGGGTTGATGCAGATCCAGTGCGCCTCGCGCAAATGGTCGGAAACCTCCTGCATAACGCTCTCAAATTCACGGAATCCGGCGGTGTGGTCAACGTCGTGGTCCGCAAACGCGAAGCGAGGTGCGAGATCAGCGTGCGCGATACGGGGATGGGGATCGATCCTGCCGACGTCGACCGCATCTTTGGGCCGTTCGTTAAAGCGGAGAGCACCCGCCACGCCGCACAAGGCGGTATGGGCATTGGCCTTGCGCTCGTGCGAAATCTTGCCATGAAGCACGGCGGCTCCGTGCGTGCTGTGAGCGAGGGCCCCGGTAAAGGGGCAGAGTTTGTGCTCGAGTTCCCTCTGACGGCGTCCGTCGCACCACCGGCCAGCGCGAGGGGAAAGGGGGCGCGTGCCTCCAGCCTTGCGATTCTGGTCGTGGAGGACAACGAGGACACTGGCGCCACTCTGGCAGACATGCTCGAGCTATCCGGTCACAAAGTTAGGGTGGTGGGGACGGGGCGCGCGGGGGTAGAGGCAACGTCGGTCAACGTGCCCGACGTTCTAATCTGCGACATCGGGCTTCCAGACCTGAGCGGATTTGAGGTCATCAGGGCGATCCGCGCGGCGCACCCGGCGAGTGCAATGTTTGCGATTGCGTTCTCCGGGTACGCAGATCGGCAGGACCGCGACGAAGCCCTCGGTGCCGGATTCGACGCTCACCTGGCCAAGCCAGCTTCGCTCGACGAATTGGACGAATTGCTAATTCAGGCTGCGAACAAGAGGAGCCACACGTCCTCGGTGTCGAGGGTGTAGCACCCGCGTAAGCCGCTGCGTGATGGTAGCTCTAGCGGCCGGGGCGAACCCTCCAGAACCCAATCCTGGCTCTGGGTGTTCGCCTATCGCCGACTCAGGGCGCTCCTTGCCTCCCGCTGGGCGGTGGGCGACCTCCTCCGGTTCCACACGGCGGAGAGGCTTCTGCTCCTCGCTCACGAGCCGAGGCCTATCGCAGCCTCGGACGGATCGTGGCAGGGGCGAAGCAGCTGCCACGCGCGGACGTGGAGTAGAGCTACGGCGAGACCTTCATGAACGAGCTGCGCAAGCTCGCGACGAAGGGCAAGAACGCGAACGTGCTGTTCCACACGGCCGGCTACTTCAAGGACGAGCTCGGCCCCGAAGAGAAGGCGGAGCTTCACGAGACGATCGCCGACTACCGCCGCGGTCTCGTGCCGCTCGTGGTTCCGGTCACGCTTCTCCGCCACTACGTCCGCAGGCACGGATCGACCTGCCTCGAGGGCCCGGTGGCGCGAATCCTCGTTGGTCAGGTTGGCGCTCTCGAGGGTAAGCAGGTCACCTTGGTCGTTGTCGGTCCCGAAATGTCGATCGTCGCCGCGGATCTCGCACTGGACTATGGCGACGCATAGGAGCTGGTGGCGTGCCAGGTCTCCGCAAAGAGGAAATGCAGCGGGAGGGAGATGCTCAGCAGGAAGACCGGGGGACGGCACGTTCGAGGCCGTTGGGCGGACCCGGGCCTCGAACCTTCATCGAGCCGGTCGGACCCGTCAGTGTTGGTCAGGCCGCGAGACGCTCGTAGTGCCGGTAGAGGCCGGCCGCCTCTGCTACCTCGATCACCTCGCCGAGCTCGGGCCCATGCACGGGCCGAGGCGTCGGGCAGTCCATCTCGAGGGCGCGGTGGCAGCGCCAGCGGTGATAGTGCTCGAGGTAGTCGGCGAGCAGCCTTCGCAGATGGCGCTCGCCGAGGACGACGACGTTGTCGAGGCACTCGCGGCGAATGCTGCCGATCACCCGCTCGGCAAACGGATTCTGCCAGGGGCTTCGAGGGGCGGTGAGGATTTCCTCGATGCCCATGCGCTCGACACGCGACCTGAAGGCGGGGCCGTATACGCGATCGCGATCTCGGATCAGGAAGCGCGGCGGCGTGTCCCAAGGGAACGCCTCCGAGAGCTGCTGAGCCGTCCATCGGGCGGTGGGGTGCTCGGTCACGTTGAAGTGGACGACGCGCCGCCGAGCGTGGGTGAGCACGATGAAGACGAAGAGGACCTTGAAGGACACGGTGGGCACGACGAAGAAGTCCGTCGCGACGAGGTCCTTCACATGGTTATCAAGGAACGCACGCCAGGTTGGGGATGGAGGTTTCCTGGGCCGCACCATGTACTTCTCGACCGTGGACTTGCTCACGGCGATGCTGAGCTTGGCGAGCTCGCCCACGATGCGTGGGGAACCCCAGCCAGGATTCGCCATCGACATCTTGCTGATGAGGTCCCGGAGTTCCTTGGCAACCGCGGGCCGGCCGGTTCTCCGTCGGGAGAGCGGCGCCTTTGCGCGAACTCGCGACCTCATCGCGACAGCTGCGTGTGTCGCCCGGCTCCGAGGCACTTCAGCCAGTCCACGCGCGATCAGGACGCCTCCCGAACGGGGTAGCCTGCGGTCGCATGAGAGCTGTCCTCGTCGCGCTCGCCGCCGCTCTCGGCGCCAGCTTTCGCACGCAGCGCCGAAGGTTCCGAGACCACTGGGCCAGCGGGCGATTCACCCGCTCGCTTCGCGCACACTTCAAGGAACGACGGACCGCGGAGGGTCGCGGGAAAAGCTGCTAGACGCGACACCTCTTGTTCCCACAGTGGGAGCAGGCTATAGTATTCGGGTGAGGATCATCGCCCGACGGACCGTGCGTGAGTTCTGGTCCGAGCGAAAGCATCGGGACGCGGAGCAACCGCTCAGGGCCTGGTTTGCCGAGGTGCGGCGGGCCGCATGGCGAACGCCGGCGGAGATCAGGGCGGCGCACCGCAACGCAAGCTTCGTGGGGAGCGATCGGGTGGTGTTCAACGTCGGCGGGAACAAGTATCGGCTGGTGGTAGCGGTGAAGTATTCGGCACAGCTTGTCTTCGTTCGCTTCGTCGGGACGCACGCGGACTACGACGACATCGATGCCGGAGAGGTCTAGGTCATGGAGATCAAGCCCATCCACAATGAGAAGCAGCACGGTGCAGCGCTCAAGGAGATTGAACGGCTGTGGAGGGCCAAGCCGGGTACTGCGGAGCACGACCGGCTCGAGGTGCTTGCGACGCTGGTCGAGGATTACGAGGAGAGGCATCAGCCCATCTATCCACCGGACCCAGTGGCCGCCATCCGCTTCCGGATGGAGCAACTCGACCTCGATCGGAAGGCGCTAGAGCCGAGCATTGGTTCCCGGGCCCGCGTGTCCGAGGTGCTCTCCGGCCGCAGGAGGCTCACGCTGGACATGATCCGCCGACTTCACCGGCAGTTGGGGATCCCGGCCGAGGTGTTGTTGGCATCCTGAGCGGGTGGTGTCTAGCGCCCTTTCAATCTAACGCTGGACCGACGCGAATTGAAAGTAGCGTGAGCGCTGCCGGGGAGTGGCGATCTTGGAACTTACCAGGCTGATGCGTTTCGGAGCCGAGCGATGCGCGAGGCTGTCTCGATAAGGTCGAAAGCCCGCGCGAAGTCGCCCCTTGAGGCCGCTTCGCCGTGGGGACCGCGTTGGTGGCACTGACGATCGTCCTCGGCGGTTGATCCGCGGGCCGTCCACTGTGCTGCCGAGCAAGCATCTCTGGCCACTGCCGAGGACCGCTCGACAGAGAAGCGCGGTCGAACGTTGGCTAATCGAAGAGATCCTCAGGGAACGCGCCGTTTGCCGGGAAGGGCTAGCTGTGTTACATGTTCTTACGCTATGGCAACCCTGACGATCCGGCTGTCTGCGCAAATGCGACGTGAGCTCAATCGCCTTGCGAGGGAGCGCGGTCGCCCCGCGGGGGAGATCGTTCGTGACTCACTTACCCGCTACCTAGCCGTCGAACGCTTCCGCGCCTTGCGCGGCCGCGCGCTGCCCTTCGCCGAGGCTCAGGGCTTCCTTACGGACGAGGACGTGTTCAAGGCTGTCTCTTGAGGATCGTCCTCGACACGAACGTTCTGCTGGCAGCGTTCGCAACGCACGGCCTGTGCGAAGCGCTGCTCGAGGCCTGCCTCGTTAGCCACGAGCTCGTCACTTCCGACCACATCCTCAAGGAGCTGGGGCGGCACCTGACGGGCAAATTCAAGATGCCGGCCAGGCAGGCGGGCGAGCTTGTAGCGTTCGTCCTCGAGCACGCCGAACGCGTCGTTCCTTCCAAGGTCGCCAGAGCGGTCGTTTCGGATGCCGATGACCTGCCTGTGCTGGGGACGGCAGTTGCTGGGCGCTGCGATCTACTGGTGACGGGCGATGCGGAGCTCGTTGCCCTCGGAAGGTTCGAGGGGATCCCAATCGTGACACCGAGGGATTGCTATGAGCGCTTGTTGGAGTAGGGGGCGCCATTCGGTGGTGTCCGTCTGGCGGTGAGCTCGTGCAGGCTGTCTGTCCCGAGAATACCGAAGTGGCCGCGCTCACGGGAGTTTCGCGAAGCGCAGGCTGGCGCCGGCGGCTTGCGCTTGGCACAGCGAGGTGGGGTAGCTTCCTGTCCTCATGAAGGCAGTCCTCCTCGCCCTCGTCGCATCTCTCCGCGCCAGCCTTCGATCGCGAGCCACCCTGCAGCTCGAGATACTCGCTCTGCGCCACCAGCTCGCGGTCTATCAGCGGCGCAACGCGCGAGCTCACATCAAGGTCGCCGATCGGCTGCTCTGGGCGTGGCTATCCAGGACCTGGGCTGGCTGGCGAGGTGCTCTCCTCTTCGTCCAGCCGGGAACCGTCATCGCCTGGCAGCGCCGCAGGTTCGGCGACCATTGGGCTCGCCTCTCCCACGCAAGGCCCGGCAGACCAACGGTGGACAAGGCGGTCCGGGATCTCATCGCTAAGATGTCGACCGCGAACCCCCGCTGGGGCTCGCCTCGCATCGCCGGGGAGCTCGCCAAGCTCGGCATCCACCTGGCCAAGTCGACGGTCGAGAGGTACATGGTCCGACCGAAGAAGCCGCCATCACAGACCTGGCGGGCCTTCCTGAACAATCACATGAGCGACCTCGTTTCCGTCGACTTCTTCGTCGTGCCCACGGCGACGTTTAGAGTTCTGTTCGTCTTCATCGTCCTCGCTCACGCCCGCCGCCGGATCGTGCACTTCAATGTGACGGAGCACCCGACCGCGCAGTGGGCGGCGCAGCAGGTCTCCGAGGCGTTCCCTTGGGCGACGGCGTCCCGCTACCTGATCCGGGATCGCGACCGGGCGTACGGGCCGGCCTTCCGCGTGAGGGTGGAGTGCATGGGCATCGAAGAAGTGCTCACCTCCCCGCGGAGTCCTTGGCAAAACCCATACGCGGAAAGAGTGATCGGGAGCATACGTCGCGAATGCCTAGACAACGTCGTCGTCCTTGGCGAGCGGCACCTGCGGAGGCTCCTGGGCGATTACATCGCGCACTATCACCGCTGGCGTTGCCACCGCTCTCTCGACATGGACTGCCCGGAGCCTCGGCCAGCGCAAGGGCCCGAGCACGGCGATGTCGTAGAGATCGCGGAAGCCGGAGGTTTCTACCGCCACTACGAGCGGCGTGCGGCCTGAGAGCCGTAGCGGCGGGAGAAACTTGCTCAACCTTGGGTCCGGGGCGGCCGTGCCTTGGGAAGATGCGCCGTCAACCGCTCGCGGCGGCGCCGGCCCTCCGGTTACGGTCGACGCCTCACCTCGGTCTCTCGTTCCAAGGCCCGTTGGATACCGCGATCTGGTTTTCGGGACAGACAGGCGGGGCTCGGGCTTCACTGTCGTCTACGGCGTGGCGGCCCCGGTGAAGGTGCCGCGCATGGGCAAGATGCGGCAGAACTGACGACAGTGATTGCAGCACGCCAGTAAGTGTATTACACTTATTCTGTGCGATTCACATGGGATCCGAGAAAGGCCGCCGTCAACTTGCGCAAGCATGGGGTTTCTTTCGAGGAGGCGGCGTCAGTCTTTGCGGATCCGCTGGCGCTGGCCGTCGAGGATGCGGTCGATCCCGAGCGTGCACTCCTGATCGGGCTATCGGATCAGCTGCGCGTCTTGCTCTCCGTTTACGCAGAAATCGACGACGACACGATCCGGATCATCAGCGCTCGCCGGGCGACAGCGCACGAGAGGAAACACTATGAAGAAGGCACTTAGGCACGAGGAGCCGTCCCGAGCCGCGCTAAGGGAAATGCCCGAGGTGGACTTCAAGACCGCTAAGCTTCGGCGCAATCCTTACGCGGAGCGTATCGAAGCCGAGGGAATCGTTCACGTTCGCCCTGGTAGGCCAAGGAAGGGCGAGGAGACCGGCCCCACCATCCCACGATCGATCCGGTTTCCGGCTCCTGTCTGGAAGCGGCTCGAGAAGCGCGCCAAGGCTCAAGGCATCACTCTCCACGCCGCGCTCCGCGAGGCCATTATCGAGTGGGTGGGCCGGTCACCGTAACTATGGCGTCCAGCGCCATTCTGGCGCCATTTTGTAGGTGGAAATGGCCGGAAGATTCCGGAACCGGCCGGAGCAGGGCGGAACGGGCAAGGAGCAGTAAGCGGCGTGGATGTTGGGAAAACAGCGCACCTGCGCCCACTTAGTCGTCACTTATAGTAACAATTCAAATCCCTTTTCCCGCTCCAACTTGCCCCCGGTAACTCCCTGAGTTGCCGGGGGTTTCTCGTTTGGTGCTCTCGGCATCCAGCTGCGTTGCCGTCAGGTTGCCGTTGGACTGCGACGGTGCCGAGTTGTCGAGTGACTGCACTGCATCCCGCTTCACGTCAGGGCTCTCTCCCTCTCGCGCATGCGATTCGTGACCTGGAACCTCAACCACCGAGCTGCAACGCGCTCAATTCCGAGTGCGGTTGCCGGCGCCATCGGAGATCTGCGCCCAGATGTGGTGGTCCTCACCGAATACGTCCCTGGGGCTGACCAAGATCGATTCCTCGAGGAACTACGGAACCGCGGTCTCGGTTACGCGCAAAAACGATTTCAACCACGTCCTCGTACTCGTGTACACGTGCATTGAGCGGAGACTGCCTACCGCGGCGGGCTGCGCCGTGGCGACCCTCGCACAAGCGTCGTACGCTCCTTCCGCGGCCTCCGGCCATGCGCGTCACAACGCTTCCCGTCCGTCGCGAGGGCGGTGCACCCGGACTCGATGCACATCTTGATGACCCCGAGGTCACGGCCACGGCGTGAATCCCAGTTTAGCGCGACGATCCATACTACTGCCACCAAGGCTGAGCCAAACAGGCTCCCGAGCACAAGTATACCAACTCGGGACAGCTCAAGACGGTCGTACGCGGGGTGACGCGAGTAGGCCTTCCCGAAGGCCACCGTAGCAAGCGCCGCGATGACGAGGAACGGGCGAACGCGCTCAAAGAACTTCCGCATCGGTGGATTCTAGGGGTGCCGGAGAGTAGCCGGTTTGACCGGCGTCATCTGAGACTGGGCGCCTGAGAGAGGTCTCGACACCATGTGTCACACCGACGGCCACGACAGGGAATGACTTGTCGCCCGCAGAGACGAGCGCGCACAGTTCAAGGTAGAGTCTGCTCTTTCACCAGGAGGCGTTGTGGGTGAGACCATTATCGCAACGCTTAATGACATCTATTGCTGGCGGCGCCCCATTCCGGGACAATCTTTCCTGGGCAGCTATTTGGGTCGCCTTGTGTTAACCGACCAACGCCTTCTGTTCTTTTCGACCGGCTCCAACGGCATTCGTATCGCGTCAGTTCTTATTGGTGCCTTGGGCCGGCCCAACACTAGCCAACTGGACTTCTCGGCGCTATCGAGCGAGGGCAGTCTGGAATTCGCGCTAAATGATGTTTACAGAATAGACCTTGGCCGGCGATGGGATTTGTGCTCATACCTCACGGTCGATGCGAATGCGGGCAATACATTCGCGTTCATGACCAGAATGGGTTGGAACAGGCAGGAACTTGCTCAGTTTCGCGACATAACCAGGAAGGCCGTTAGCGGTTTGAAGGTGGTGGGAAGCGAGCCACAACCTGTACCCGCGTCGAACAACGTCGTGCCTGCCCCCCGATGGCCTAGTCTAACCTTGGCTCTGATCGCACTGAACGTCTTGGTGTTCTTCTGCGAGTCTCTTGGCGGGAGCGGACGGGCCCCTGGCCTGCGCATTCACTGGTGGGCACAAGTCGCAGGCGCGATACCGAGTGAGGTTCTGACTGGCCGATCAAGCGGGAGCCGCCTTGTACCGCCACCGTTCACGGTCCTCACCAGCATGTTCATCCACGGGAGTTGGCCGCATCTGCTTGGCAACATGGTGTACCTTTGGGTCTGTGGCCCGACCGTCGAGAAGTCTCTAGGCCCCACTCGATTCCTTGGGTTCTACCTCGCGAGCGGCGTGGTCGCTGCACTCACACACAGTGCCGTAGCCCTGTTTCTTGGAAACCCCAATGTGCCGATCGTGGGCGCCAGTGGTGCCATATCGGGGGTGCTGGCGGCCTACTTGCTGCTCGCGTCGAAGGACGGGGGCCGGGGGGCAGCGTATTTTCTCTTCACCCAAATCGGAGCCTGGTTCCTGATCCAGGTTGTATTGGGTGCCCACCCAGGCGTGGCCTTCCTTGCGCACGTAGGAGGGTTTGCCTTCGGGTGGCTTGTCATCAAGGTGCTGAGGAATAGCCTTGGAGTTAGGAAGGCAGCGCCAAACGGCATGCTCTTTGGCTCGATCTTGGTCACCTCAATAGTGATCCTAACGGTGCTACTTGTGGCGCGAGAGCGCGCATTGGCCGCCGCACAACCGCGAGATGTGGCGAATGTTGTTCGCGCTCCGAAAGCAGCAGCACCGAATACCGACCGTTTCAAGCCAGGCGATTGCTACGTGAGTGGCCTTCGGGACGGTCGTTTAGCCGGTAACGGCGTAATAACGAAGGTCTTGGCCAAGGTTCCAGCGGGTGACTACACCGTGGTCGACCTGCCGCCGGAGGGCAGAAACGTTCAGCGCCCGATGTCGGAGCCGGAATACCGCGAGTTGGAGCAGTACTCATTCTATACATTCCGTAAGGTACGGTGCCCATAGGGGCGGACGCCAGAAGCATGGCGGCTCCAAGGAAGCGCAGCCGTGAGGAACAGTTCGATCCTGCTGCTGCCAGCCCGTGTCGGCGGCGGGAGTACGCTGCCCGACGCAGCCGTGCCCGTTAGGTTGTCCATCGGTGCGACCACGCACTCAACGGAGCAGTGCGGGGGCATCTCGCCTCGGAGGGCGCAAACGGCGAAGTTCTAGAGACCCGATCGGACCAGGCGCGCGGCTCGTGCGCCGGCGTTCGGAGGTGACCTACCGCCCTAACCGTGCGCTCTCGGCTTGCGCCCGGAGCGCCGCGGCGAAGCCTCTGGCCACGCGTCTTCGCGGCGGACGCAGCCATGCCTAGTCCTGCTGCCCGGCGGGCCACTTCGAGCGAGGTCCGAGAGTTGGCTGTCGAGCAGCTGCGCCGCTTCCCGGAGAGCGCCCAGGCGAGCGGCGTCACGCTCGGCCCACGAAGGTTGGGGTTGTCTGGAGCCAGCTTTCGCCTGGAGGTGGGACCTGGGCGCCCTGCCAGGGGCGTAGACTCGAACATCCCCATCAAGCGCGGGCAGAAAGTTCACGAAAGGCGTATCCATTATCATTCCCCAGCACGGGCGACAGGCGCCTGGCCGTGAGGCTCGCTTCCCGACGACGCAGTTCAAGAACAATGGAGGATCGCGATGAGTGCAAAGATTTGTCTCGTTCTGACCGTTTCCCTCGGACTGCTCGGCGCAGTTCCATGCCAGGCCCAGACCGCAGGTGGAGGGGAAGGCGTTCCGGAGCGGGTGGCGGCTCTTAAGCAGTCGCTCGCCCAGAGCCAGAAGGCCCTGCGAACCTACCAGTGGGTCGAGACCACTACGGTCAGCATGAAGGGAGAGGTGAAGTCGAAGAAGGAGATGAGCTGCTACTACGGCGCCGACGGCGCCCTCCAGAAGACGCCCATCGGCTCGTCACCCCCGCCGCAGAAGAAGAAGGGGCTGAAGGGCAAGGTCGCGGAGTCGAAGAAGGAGGAACTCAGCGACACGATGAAGCAGGCCGTGGCCTTGGTGAAGAGCTACGTTCCGCCCGACCCGGCCCTGATCCAGAAAGCGGTCGACGCGGGCAAGGTGTCGGTGGAGAACCTTCAGCCCGGAAAGATCGTCAAGCTCGTCATACGGGACTACCGCCTCCCCGGTGACGCGCTCGGCATCACCATGGACGTCACCAACAATCATCTCACCGCGATCAACGTCGCGACTTACCTCGGGAAGCCCTCCGACCCCGTCGACATGAGCGCGACAATGGGGAACTTGGCCGATGGGACGACCTACACCGCCACTACCCAGCTCGCCGTCAAGTCCGCGAACCTCGTCGTGAACGTGGCCAACTCGGGGTACCGACCGATGGGAGGGACGTAGCGCCCGCCATCCCAAGCCAGTTCGGCAGTGCGTGATCGGCGCGAAGCCTGTGCCGCCCGAATTACACGCGCAACTCAACACGTGCTCGGACATCCGCCGCCTGAAGCGGCACAGGCAGTTTAGCTACCGATGGGTGAACGAGAAGTATCGAACCGATCCCGTCTACCGCGCGAAGTGGCAGAAGTACCGCCGCGAGGCAGCGCAACCTGGGCGACGAGCAACGCCAGCACCGTGACGAGGTTTACCGACGCTGGTACGACCGCAACAGGAGGAAGAAGCGTCGGAGCCGCCGCTGATGTCCATGGTGGTCCGAGGGCGTAAGCGACCCCTGGCCTGGTTCACCGCAGGCTCGCGTCCAGGCGCACTGCCTCGACACCGAGCCGCGATCCTGGCGCGCTAGTCTGCAGAACGCATCAGCGACGCCGGGCCAACATAAGGGGTGAGTTTCACGGTGTAGCTCGTTGTGGCTGGGCAGGGTCCGCAACAGGCTGACCCTGGCGTCGATGTGCCGTCCTCGACAACGTGCAGCACGTACGGAGCGTACCCAGCCGCGTCGATGCTCACGTCGTACACGGCCGCGCCCGTGCGAAACGGTGCCTGACAGAGGGTGTACACGCCCTGGAACCAGATGGCGCAGGTGAAGCCATCGAGGGTCACGCTGTCGCCCTCCTCGAAGAGCTCGCGGCGCCATTCGGTGAGGTCGAGGCGGGATTGATGCGGCATGGCGCCCGTCCCGAGGTGCATCTCATTACCGGAGGCGTCGTCCACGCGGTCAGGCGTGAGCTTGTGCTTTGGCATGGTGGCGGCCCGGCCCGGCATGCGCAACGCGTGGGGGCAAGGAGACTCGGCAGGACGCAACTACCTATTGGGGAGACCCCAAGTGGGCCGGTCTCTCGCCGACTCGGAGCGCGTCAGTTGATGCATTGTGATGCGCCGCCTCTGTCGGCGGGCCATCACCTGGCTCTTCTTGCCCAGGTGGCGGTCGGGCGGGCTGGGCGCGAATGTTCACTCACGGAGACACCGCATGAGTTTCGACAGGTCTCACAAGATACGCAAAGGATTGAGAGCATCGTTCGCCGGGCTGGCCCTGGCGGCCTCTCTAGGAACCAGCAACACCGTAAGTGCAGCCGAGGGGAGGAAACCCAACATCGTTGTCATCATGGGTGACGACATCGGCATCTTGAACATCGGCGCGTACAGCCGCGGCATGATGGCCGGCAAGACCCCGAACCTCGACAAACTCGCCAAGGAGGGGATGCTGTTCACCGACTACTACGCCGAGGCAAGTTGCACGGCGGGGCGCGCTGCCTTCGTAACTGGCGAACTACCCATCCGTACGGGGATGACCACCGTCGGCCAGGCCGGCTCTCCTATAGGCCTGCCTGCGGAGGCGGTGACCATAGCCACTGTGCTCAAGTCGATGGGCTATGCCACAGGTCAGTTCGGGAAGAACCACCTAGGCGATCTCAATGAGTTTCTTCCCACCGTCCATGGGTTCGACGAGTTCTTTGGCTACCTCTATCACCTGGACGCGATGGAAGACCCAGCGCACCCGGGCTACCCGCAGGAACTGCTGAACAAAGTCGGCCCGCGCAACATGGTGCACTCTTGGGCCACCGACAAGGACGACCCGACCGTTCAGGCGCGCTGGGGCAAGGTCGGCATGCAGAAGATCGAGGATGCCGGCCCGCTCTATCCCAAGCGGATGGAGACGGTAGACGACGAGATCCTCGAACTGAGCCTCAAGTTCATGGACAAGGCTCGGGACGCAAAGAAGCCCTTCTTCCTCTGGCTCAATCCGACACGAATGCACATCGTCACGCACCTTTCTCCCAAGTACGAGGCGATGCGCAACTCCAAGAATGGTTGGACCATCCACGAAGCTGGCATGGCTCAGCTGGACGACATCGTGGGTTCGGTGATGCAGTACCTCAAGGCCAAGGGGCTGGATGACAACACCATCGTCATGTTCACCACAGATAACGGGACCGAGAACTTCACCTGGCCGGATGGCGGGCAGACGCCCTTCTACGGAGGCAAGGGCACGGGCTACGAGGGCGGGTTCCGCGTCCCGGCGATGGTTCGCTGGCCTGGCCACGTGCCGGCGGATACGGTCGAGAACGGGATCATCTCCGGGCTCGACTGGTTCCCCACGTTTGTTGCGGCCGCGGGTGATCCGGGTATCTCCGACAAGTTGCTCAAAGGGGTGCAGCTCGGCAGCCGGACCTACAAGAACCACCTCGATGGCTACAACCAGTTGGACATGATCACCGGCAAGGGGCCGTCGAATCGCCACGAGTTCTTCTACTTCGCGGAGAGCGCGCTAGCCGCGGTGCGAATCGACGACTTCAAGTATCGTTTCATCGACCAGCCCGGTGGCTGGATCGGCGTCAAGAACCATCCCGATGTGCCAGTGCTCACCAACTTGCGCGTCGATCCTCTCGAGCGCACGGCATGGCCCGATGGCAACACTGGATCCTACGAGTACTTTGAGTGGTTCAAGTTCGAGTTCTGGCGCTTTATATTCGTCCAACAGCAGGTGGCGAATCTGGCCATGACGGCCATCGACTATCCGCCTATGCAGAAAGGCGCGAGCTTCAACCTCGATGCGGTGAAGGCAAGGATCCAGGAAGCGATGCAGCATCACCAGTAGTCGAAGTTGCGACTGTGCGGACGGTCGAAGCGCTCGCGAATCGTTGCTGGAGCGCCTAGGCGAGCAAGACGCCGAGACGACGGTGGTCAAGCGGGCGCGTCGCAGCGCGCCCGCTTTCTCATGCCACGACACCCGCCGACGGGTTGACTCGCTGGTTCGACGTGGCCCGCCGGGTAGGCAAATAGTCAATTACCAGTCTGGGGATCCTGGTCGGCTGGGCGACATCCATCACCGCTTCGCGGAGAGCTTAGGCGGCATTGCGCTCGGCCCACGCCTCCAACTCGGCCATGAGCCATGGAGCGATGTCCCGTACATGCCTCCCCCCGTTTGACTGCCGTTCGCCTTGCGCCGTCCACGCCCGGAGCGCGTACGCTTCGCCGATGCGCGAGCAATGGGTGAGGAAGGCTCTGCGCGGGAACCACTACGAGCTGGAGATTAGCGGGAGAGCGAAGCAGGGTGAGCCGTTCGTGAAGGTTGGTACAGTGACCTGCGGACCGGAGGACTGGGCGGCGCTCCGCGAGTACCTTTTCAAAAAGGCGCTGTAGTAATCGAGGAGTGAGGGGGTCCCGGCGCCAGCCCCCGAGGGTGCGGTACATCCTGCGTCACGCCCTCAGTATGGCTCGCCGCGGTTCGATCACCTTCGCCACTCCCCCGACGGTGCGCGAGAAGGTCGTCCTTGGTCGTCGTGGCACAGCTGGGTCCGAAGCACCGAGGTGAGACGCCCGGGCACAGAATCGGCGCAGTGGACGAGCAGCGTCACGTATGGTCCCCGCGAGCTCGAGCTCGGCCATGAGCCGGGGAGCGATCTCTTGCGTCAAGATCGGGTCCAGCGTCTCGCCGTCGCCCTCCTCTGAGAGCTGGCGGCGCCAAGTGATTAGGTGGGTGGGACTTGGACATGGAGCGGGCGGCCCCGTCGCCAGGACCGCCACGCCGTGGAGCCGCCTGCTACCCTCTCATGGATGCAAGGGAAGTTGGTTGTGTCCCGCGAAGTTCTGTCCGCTAACGGCCACGCCGCTCAGCTGGACCGACCGGCTGGCTGGAACGAAGGTCAAGAAGAGCAGGGGCGGGTTCGAGGGCGTGACCGTGTAGTTTCCGTTGGCAAGGCCGGGGAAGGTGTAGTGGCCCGATGCATCCGTCTTGATCATAGCGGCGCTCGCACCTCCCAGGTGCATTGGGATGCCCACGCCTGGGCCCTGCCAGACCGTAACCTTGGTCGGCGAGAATAGGGTGAGGGATACGGTTCCAGAGATGCTGTGCCCAGACTGGACCGCTAACTGCTCGCCGGAGAGGGCACCAGCGGCTTGCTCTTCGGTCTCACAGCGCCCCCCGGTTGCCCTGATCCTCGAAGTTTGATCTGCTACGCCCGTAGCCCGGAAGACGGGAGGCGGCGATGGGGTGGGCATACTCTTTGGACCTTCGTGAGCGGGTGGTCGGCGCCTTCGACGCCGGCGATATGACCGACGAGCAGGTCGCCGAGGTTTTCCAGGTCGGCGAGGCGACGGTCCACCGGTGGAAGCGCCTCAAGCGGGAGACGGGCTCGCTGGCTCCTCGGCCGCCCCGGGGAGGGGGCATGCCGCCGCGGGTGGCGCCGGAGAAGTACGACCTGGTGCGGGAAATCGTGAAGAAGGAGCCGGATCTCACGATTCCGGAGGTCGCCTGGGAATTCCACCGGCGCACCGGCCGGAGCGTGAGCCCCGCGGCGATGGGACGAACGCTCCAGAAGCTTGGGCTCACGCGAAAAAAAAGAGCCTGACCGCCACGGAGCAAGCGGAACCCCGTATTCAGGAACTGCGACGGAGGTTCGTCGCCTACGCCCAGACCCTAGACCCGAGGCGCCTCGTCTTTCTCGACGAAGCCGGGAGCCACATCGCGATGACACGCGAGTACGGGCGGGCACCCCGCGGCGAGCGAGTCCACGGGAGCGTGCCGCGGAATCGAGGCGAGGTCACCACGATGATCGGTGCGCTCGACGTCCGCGGTATGCGCGCCCTGATGACCGTGGAAGGTGGAACCGATGCGGACGTGTTCGAAGCCTTCATTGAGCACGTGCTCGTTCGAAAACTGCGCGTTGGCGACATCGTCGTGCTCGATAACGTCGGGGCCCACAAGCCCGAGCGGATCCGCCGCCTGGTCGAGGCAGCGGGAGCTCGGTTGCTCTTCCTGCCCCCCTACTCTCCAGACCTCAACCCCATCGAACTCGGTTGGAGCAAGCTCAAAGGCGCGCTCAAGGACTTTGGCGCCAGAACCCGCGACGGACTCGACGTAGCCATTCGCCGCGGCATGGACCTCATCTGCGCCGATGACGCCAGGGCATGGTTCAGCCACTGCGGCTACCAGGCTCATGGAATCTGATCGGCGCTGTCAGTCCCGCCGCAGCCCAGGACACCGACTAGAAGGGCGGCAAATACTGCGCGGAAGCTCATAGGAACCTCCTTCCACTATGAAGGTGTGAACCCTTGGTGGCGACGCAAACCCCGCTTCGGGTCACGCCCCTTATTCCACTGCTCCCCAGATGAATGTTCGCCGTCCGTGAGGGTGAGGGCGGTCCCGTTGGCGGAACCGCCCTTGCATCTGAAGTGGACCCCAAAGACTGCACCACTGGCTAAGGTATGATTCGGCTCTGCTCCAACCCGAAAAGGAGCAACCATGAGGCAGAGCAGAAAGAAGCACGACGCCGCGTTCAAGGCGAAGGTAGCGCTGTCGGCCATCCGGGAGGAGTTCACGCTGCCGGAGCTGGCGGCCTGGTATTCCATCCACCCGACCCAGATCTTCAAGTGGCGGCGGCAGCTCCTGGAGAATGCCGCGCTGGCGTTCGCGCTGGGCAGGGGCAAGCCCCAGCTCGTCAAACAGCAGCGCCGACGTGCCGCGTAAGTCTACTCATCGTGAAACCTCCGCCTGGTGAAGCGTATGGGGTGCTGCGGAGGAGAAGTCGACGCCGGAGACCTTGACGACGGCCTGCCACGCGGCTTCCTGGTTGGCGCGATCGTGAAAGTGCGGGTGACGCATCGCCTCAATTGGGCCTGTGAGCTTCTTCGGCGCCGAGGCGAAGAATTGCCCCGAGACGTCGGTTCCGAACTCCGAGGCCTGGAGGTACCGGCGAGCTGCGGTCTCCGGCGTTTGGGACATGCCGGGGATAAGCTTCACCAGCGGAATCATCAGCCACCTCAAGGCCGGGCCAGCGTTACGCACCGCCTTGGTGTCGGGCGCGCTACCGGGCGACACGGCGTATACGGCCATGCCGGAGGGTAGCCGGCGCGCCAGTGCCGCGACCCACCAAGCGATGATGAGTTTCGCGTCGGCATACGCCCGGTTGGGCACGTACTTCACGTTCGGCCCGTTGCGCAGCAGGGCTTCAACAGCGGCGGTTCGGTCACCCTGGTGGTGTTTGGCCGCGAAGGCTGCCACGTCGGAGAAGCTGAACAGGGGCACGTCCCCTCGGGCAGGTTCCGCGCCGGCGATAACAATCCGCGCGTTGGGGCTCAGCAGGTTGGCGCGGAGCAACCCGACAGTCAGTTGATGATGGCCGATGAGCGGTGCCTGAGAAGCCTCGACGCCCGCCGCAGTGAGCACGCGCTTCTTGCCACCGACCATCCCGGCATTGAGCAGTAGGAAATCGATCGGCCGACCTCGCTTGACCAGCTCGGCGAGGGCGGACTGGACGCTGGTGGGTGCGTTCAAATCCAGCTCCAGCGGCGTGAAGACCTGGGCCTTGGTCTCAGCCGCGAGCTGAGCGGCCGTTTGCTGGACCCGGGCCAGGCTGCGGCCCGTGACGATGACCTGGCGGCAGCCCTCGGCGGCGAGCATAGTGGCTGCCGCATAACCGAGCCCGGAGGTGGTGCCGGTGACGAGAGCGATCGAATGTCTCATGGGTGATTTCCTCGCGACACCAGGGTCGCCTTGGGATTTTAGAACCGATTCGTACTATAATAAGAAGGTAGGGTGCAAGGGGTTTTGAACTAAATGATCCAAAATACTGCTAGGCCGCGTGGACGACCGCGCAGCTTCGACGAGCTAGAAGCGCTGGAAAAGGCGACCCAGGTGTTCTGGTCGAAGGGCTACGACGGAGTGACGATCGACGATCTCGTCGCCGGGATGGGTGTTGGTCGGCCGAGCCTGTATGCAGTCTTCGGGGACAAGCGGACGTTATTCCTGCGCGTCCTCAATGCGTACGCAGAGAAGACGGGCGCCCTCGCTGCGAAGGCACTCCTCTCGCCGCAGGCTCTTCGCGCCTCGCTCGCCAGCTTCCTGAGGCACACCGTAGAAAGTGCGACCGAGGAAGGCTGCGCTGCGGGTTGTCTTCTCGTGAGCGTCGCGCCGCTTGTGGACGACGCAGAGGTCCGGCAGTTCCTACAGAACGCAACGGCTGCCGCCGTGGCGATGGTGGAACGTCGGTTCCGGGACGGGATCACCGCGGGAGAAATCCCGTCGGACTTTCCTGTGGCCGCGCGGGCGAGCCAAGTCATTGACCTTGTCCGTGGTTTGACCGTGCGTGCAAGGATGGGCACGCCGCGCAGGACGCTTCTCAGGGATGCAGAGGATGCGGCCGACTTGGTGCTTCTGCCGCGGGATATTGGCCACCGGCCGAGCGGCAGCGCCCGGAAAGTCCGTACGGTTCGCGGCTGACTTCCGCGTTCGTGGGACAGCAGCTAGCGCAAGGACGTTACCCGTCGCCGACAGCTTCCGATAGGTTGGCAGACAGCTTCATCGAGAGCCTGCCGACACGTTCGTCGCGTCGGAAAGAAGGGGCATCGGCAGGTCCACACAGCGACCGATGGGTGAACGAGAAGTATCGAACAGATCCCGTCTACCGTGCCAAGTGGCAGAAGTACCGCCGCGAGAGGCAGCGCAACCTGAGCGCCGAGCAGCGCCAGCACCGCGACGAGGTCTACCGGCGCTGGTACGACCGCAACAGGAGGAAGAAGCGTCGGGACCGCCGATGATGTCCATGGCGGTCCGAGGGCGTAAACGACCCCTGGCCTGGTTCACCGCAGGCTCGCGAGCAGGCGCATCGCCTCGACACCAAGCCGCGATCCTGACTCGCTAGTTACCCGCAGGACGCATCAGCGACGCCGGGCCAACATATGGGGTGAGTTTCACGGTGTAGCTCGTCGTGGCTGGGCAGGGTCCGCAACAGGCCGACCCTGGCGTCGGTGTGCTGTCCTCGACAACGTGCAGCACGTACGGAGCGTACCCAGTCGCGTCGATGGTCACGTCGTACACGGCCGTGCCCGACCGAAACGGCGCCTGACAAAGCGTGTACACGCCCTGGAACCAGATGGTGCAGGTGAAGCCCTCGATCGACACGCCCCCGATCGCGCTACCGGTGTTGAGGTCGGTCACTATGACCACGACGCCGCCGGGGGGGCATGGGAAGCACGACACGTTCTGGCAGGAGGCGGTGCTACTCCCGCCGCAACCAACTGCGCCGATGAGGACGACGGGGAGAATTGCTAGCAACGCCTGGCGTGCACGATCGGCCGGACTCTTGTAGATGACGTCCATGCCTGAACCATACATCCAGGAGTACCGCCGCTGGGCCGACATGGACTTCAACCAGCACATGCGCAACGCCGCGTTCCTTGGGTGCAGCGAGGAAACTCGCATGCGGTACTTGGATGCTCACGGGCTGCTTGAACCATTCCGCGTCGATCTCGCATCCGGCAGGATCCATTCGAGCGAACCCCTTCCGTCCGGGGCGAGACGCTCAACACCGTGGGCGGCGGCTACATGAACGAGTTCTACGCGCGGGAGTTCTGGCGCTTCGTGATGGTGCAGCAGTACGTCGGAAAGATGGCCATGACGGCCATTGACTATCCCCCCATGCAGTCGCCGGCCACGTTCAACCTGGACGCCATCAAGAAGAAGATCGAAGAGACGATCGCCGCCCACCAAGGCCAGTAGCCAGAGGCCGACGACGAGGACGACAGCTAAGTCTGATGTGGTGACGCTACTCGGCGGCCGCCCCATCAGGGGGCAGACGGAGGAATCATGAGGTCGAAGAAGATGGCGGCGTCTTGCCTCGCGATCATTGGCGCCGTCGCCGCAGCCCTCCTGGCCGGAGGCGCCACCGCCCGGGCGACCGAGAAGGACAAGGGGTTCTCGTTCGCCGTGTATGGGGACTCCCGGACGTTGATGTACCTCCCTTACAAGGCGGATCAGACCGACGAAGCCATCAAGTTGATGACCGAGATGTTCAGCCTGGTCATGCCCCAGAAGATGGCGGAAGGTCTCGTCAAGAAGGACGTGAAGCTCACCTACGACCCGGCCACAGGGGAATTGGTTCAGATCGTGATGCCGTTCATGACCGCTAGCGAGGTCATGACGATCACGGTGGACAAGGGGTGGGCCACCTTGGCTTCCGTCGAGGACGTGAAGCTGCTTCCCGGGGTGCGTCAGCAGGTCTTCACTCTCCTTGGTGGCGAGTGGGTCTCCCGCGAGATTGTAAGGGCCGTCCAGAGCGGCCGAGCCGACTTCGTGGTCACCAGCGGGGACCTCGTGTGGTGGGGGAACCAGGGACGCACGGTGTTCGACAGCCCCTACTGGAAGCGAGCGGACCGGATCATGATGAGCCAGCTGCCCGCCCCAAGCGCATCGATGCGAGATGCGGGTCTCGACGGACGCTGGTTCTCCTCCGTCGGGAACCACGAGGTGTGGGGAGACCCCAAGATTGAGGGCGTGCTGAGCGCCGTTCCCTACCTGAAGAAGCTCGGTGTCTCAGCGGACCAGTTCGTCTACAAGTTCGACTACGCCGGAGCGCGCTTTATCTTCCTGTGGACCGGAAAGTACGACTACCGCTCGCCCTCGAAGTGGGATGCCACCCGGCCCACCTTCGAGGAGCAGATGACGCAATTGAAGAAGTGGTTGAATGAAGCCAAGGCCAAGGGCACTCACAAGGTCTTCATCACGTTCCACAATCCAGTGTTCGCCCGCTCCGGCCTCGGTGGCATCCCGGAAGACCAGAACCCCCACAAGATCATCGCGCCATACGCGAAGGACCTAGACATCGTTGTCTTCAACGGCCACGTCCACACCACGGAACTCTACGAGGTGGACGGGGTAAAGTACCTGCTGCTGGGCGGCGGTGGCGCGGAACAGGACCCAATCCTCCCGGGTCGCACACACATCACGGTGCCACCGGGCTACCCGCCCGACCTCTACTGGAAGGGCGAGGCTCCGAAGGAGGAGTACAACTACGTCCTAGTTGACGTGAAGCCTGGCCAGGAGACGAAGTTCACGCTAAGCCGCTTCCGGCCCTGGTCGGCCGAGCCGTTCGCGACCCTGGAGCTCTTCAAGTAGACTCACTGTCCTAGTGAGGACTGAATGCTAAGGGGAAGCAGGCGTCCTCGCCCAACATCCCCACTGCACTTCTACATTCCCGCCGTCGCCACCTTCGGCCGCGCGGGCCGGCAGACGCGTGCATACGGGCAGCCGCGACACGCTCATGACCTCACCGGCACGAGCACGCCGGAAGGCCGTCGCCTACATGACGGCCCTGTGGCCCGGCCTCGTCCGCTTCCTCGACGATCCCCGGATCCCGATCGACAACAGCGCCTCTTATGCCGCTGGCGGCATAAGAGGCGTAATGCCGCGTCCTCGATTATGCCGCGCGGGGGGTGCTGGGCAGCGAAGCTGGCGGGCCGCGTGCCGGCGCAGTCGGCATAATCACAAGCCCTCGAGGAAGGCGAGCACGCGATCTGTGGCGCGGTACCGACGTGGCGGTCGCCCTGTTTGGGTCGCCCGGCCGAGAGCGCGTTCTTTCAGGCGGATGTCGGCATGGACGTAGATCTGTGTCGTTGCAGTCGACTCGTGCCCAAGCCACAGGGCGATCACCGTCTGGTCGACGCCACGGCGCAACAGATCCATCGCGGCCGTATGGCGGAGCGTATGTGGGTGCACTTTCTTGGTGGCCAGCGACGGGCAGGCGCGTTCGGCCGACCTGGCGTGTCGCGCCACGATGCGTTGGATTGCGTCAGCGCTCATTCCCGCCCCGCGCGCGGTCGGGAAGAGCGGCGCGCCGGGGTCCGCGGGTACCTCCCGGAGCCATTGCGCGACGAGCGCGGCGACATCTTTGCGCAGGGGCGTGCAGCGCATCTTGCGCCCTTTGCCGGTGCAGCGCACGTGAGCCCCGGTGTCGGTAGCGACATCACGGCGGCACAGCGAGGCGAGTTCGCTGTTGCGAAGACCGGTTTGGATGGCGACCTGCAGCAGCGTCCGATCTCGTCGACCGATCCAAGTTCCAGCGTCAGGAGCTGCGACGAGAGCGGCTGCCTCCTCCTCGCTGAGGAAATCCACGGGACGGCGCTCGTGCCGCTTGGGCGGGATGGCTAGAATTCGCTGGCAGTGCTGGAGCAGCTCGGGCTCGCTCAGCGCGACGAACTTGAAGAAGGCATGGATGGCTGCCAGACGCGTGTTACGCGTGCGCGCGGAATTGCCGCGGTCGCGCTCGAGGTGATCGAGGAAGGCGGCGACGAGGGCGGCGTCGAGGTCCTCGACGAGCAGGACGCTGGGGGGCCGGCCGAGACGATTCGCGGCGAATCGAAGAAGTAGACGGAAGGCGTCGCGATAGCCGGCCACGGTGTGGACGCTCGCGTCGAGCTGCCGTGACAGCCGGTCGGTGAAGAAACGCCGGAGAAGCGCGGGCAGGTCTGCGGCGCTCATTGGCGGTCTCCCCACCGCTGCGCGGATAGCCGATCGGTGGCGAGCTGCAGTAGCTCAGGGACTGCCTCGATGTACCAGTACGTGTTGCCGACCTCGCTGTGCCCCAGATAGGTGGAGAGCTTGGGGATCTCGCGGTCGACATCGAGCCCGGCGCGGTACCACTCGATGAGCTTCGTCGTGGCGAACGCGTGGCGCATGTCGTAGAGCCGCGGGCCCCGGCCCGATCGTCTTTGTACCGAGGGACGCAGCCCGACCTCGGCGCAGAGGCGTGCAAAGGTCCACCGTGCGCCACAGCCCGTCAGGCGTGTGCCGCGCTCCGAGACAAAGAACGCCTGAGTCTCGCGCTGCGGCGCCGTAGCGTCGCGGAAACGCGAGTAGCGGGCAAGGGCGTGGCCGGTAGTGGGCGAGACCGGAACCAGGCGCGACTTCCCGAACTTGCTGTCGCGGATGGCGAGAATGCCGGCTCGAAGGTCAACGTCGCCGACGTCGAGTGCGAGCGCCTCGCCAGGGCGCAGACCGGTCGAGGCTAGCAGGCCGATGAGGGTCGCGTAGGTACATGCGCGCAGGCCTGTCCGCGAATGCAGACGCCGCGCGTGCCACATGAGCCGTCGGAATCTCCTGCGGGCTGTAGATGTGCGGGGACTTGCGCCGATGGCGCGCGACGAGGACCCGGTAGGGTGGCACCTCCGTCCGGCTGTCGCCCGCGCTGAGCCACGACGCGAAGCCGCGCACTGCCGTAAGCTTGCGTGCCCAGGTCGCAGGTTGGGCCCATTCGGGCTGACGGGCCCAGCGCATAGCGCTCTCGGTCGTGATGTGATCGAGCCCCTCCGCCTCAAGGAAGCTCACGAACGCCGACAGAGCCATTCCGGGCTCGGCCAGCCGCGTGCCGAGAGCGCGCCGAAGGGTGAGGTAGCTCTCCAGCGAATCACGCAGGGCGCTCATAGCGAGCCTCCCGCGAGCGGCCACGGCCGCGCGACGCTGCGCAACGCATCGAAGTCCACCTGGGCGTACAGCTCGGTGGTGACACGGGAGCGGTGCCGAAGGACCTCGCCAATCTCCTCCAGCGAAGCTCCGGCGCGGATCATCCTCGTGGCCAGGCTGTGCCGCAGCAGGTGCGCGGCAGCGCGAGGTGGGAGCTGAATCCCGGCGCGCGCCAGAGCCAAGCGTGCGATGGCACTGACGGCGCAGGGACCCGCGAATCCCACGCGAGGTGCGAACACGCGTAGGAATACGCGGCGCGAGGCCCCACCGACGCGGTCCTCGCGAAGATGGAGGGCGAGCGCAGCCCCTACGTCGGCTGGCAGTGGAAGGCGGTCGTGCAGGCCACCCTTGCCGCGAACGAGGATCTCCGCTGCGCGCCAGTCGATGTCGTCGAGCTCCAGCGTAACCACCTCGCCGGCCCGGAGCCCCAGCCGTGCGAGTAGCAGAAGAATCGCGCGATCTCTGCGGCCGCGACGCGTCGCAAGATCCGCGGTGGCGAGGACCCGCTCGACCTCCGCTGGGGCCAGCGGTCGGCGCAGGGTGTTCGGCCGATGCGTCCGCATCATCGGGATCGCTTTCGACATGTTGGCCGAGACCACCCCCTCCATGCACAGGAAGCGCAGCAGCGATCTGATGGCTACCGTGAGCAGCCGCGAGTACTCGCCCGATCGCCCTCGCGTCTTCTCGAGCAGGAACTGGCGGATGTCCGTCGCTGTCAGGCGGGAAAACGATAGCTGACTGCCCCTTTCGCAGAGCCACGCCACGAACATCCGCACGTAGAACGCGTAGACGCTGACAGACCGCTCCGCGAGGCCGCGCTCGCGGCGAAGGTGATGGACATAGCGCTCCTCGACTTCCGAGGACGGCCCGCCACTGTGCTTTACCCAGCCGCCCGGTTTACCCGCGTCACCACGCAGGAACCGGACGAAGTGCCGCGCCGCGGCGCGCTCGAGACGAACGCGGTCCCTCGACCGGTGGGTGGACCGCGCGACGAATGCGATCGCCTGCGACTCCTGCAGATCGTCGACCGAGATACAGCGCCGACGCGCCCATTGTAGGAAAGCCAGTACGGCTCCGCGACGACGCTCCAGCGAGCTCGGGGCGTAGCCCTCCGCCCGCAACTGCTTCATGAACAGATCAACGTGGTTGCCCGACCCCGCATCCCTCGCGGTGGTGCTCGAGCCAGCATCTGACTTTTCCATTTCGTCCCTCCATCGTCGACGGCCATGCCGACGTGGAGAGACCACCGCGATTATGCCGCGTTGCCAACCGGCCCTTGTCGCTGCAAGCACGGCGGGACGTGCGCGCGCGCCCCCCCGCGCGGCATAATCGAGGACGCGGCATTACGCAACCGAACGTGGGATCCGCGGCGTCGTCATCGGCCGCAAGAACCACTACGGCTCCAAGTCGAGGCGCGGCACCGAGGTGGCTGCACTCTTCTACACGGCCTGCGAGACGGCCAAGCTCGCCGGCGTCGACCCCAAGGCGTACCTGCGCCGTGCCGCCCATACTGTGCTCATGGGCGATCCGCTGCCCCTGCCCCACAACCTCGCGCCTCGCACGTAAGCTCCTCCGGCGCCCGTCGCCTGTCGGGCTCCCGAGACGGGGCGCGGCGAGGTCTTACCGTTAGTCCCAGGCCCTCGGTCGTGGCACCTCGCCGCCCCCCGCGACGCGGCGGGCTTGTGCCGCTGCGACAACCGGGAGAGACGCAGAGGCGCGGGGCGGAACGAATCTCAACGCATCCCGAACAGTCGCGGCATCGTGTCCGACCAGGCGCGCTCGCGCTTCCCTCTCCTAGCTCGCCTTGATCGCTCTGACCTAGGCCGCGCGCCCATCGACCGGGACGGTCGGGAGCCGGCCCTTGGTCTCGACCGGCAGCGCGCGGAGATGGTCCATGATGGCCTGCCACTCCTTGATCTCGCGGGCGCCATTTCTTCCCGTCACGGCGGCGATAACGCTCCGATCCAGCATGCCTTTCGGCGGCAGCAGGTAAGGCGTCTGGTCGCGCGGCTCCTCGAGCGCCTCGACCTTGGAGTGGAGCGGCTGCCCCTCCTTGTTCTTGGGGGCAAAGCGGGCCTTGGTGCGGTTCCTGTCGGTCCTACCGATCGAGTGGATGCTTTGAGCGAAGAGGCACCGGGACGCCAAAGGGGAAGTCGCAGCGCGAGCTGGTACTGGACCCTCTAATAGGGCCTCAGAGGCCATCTTCGGCATCATCACCGCGATCGGCAGCACCGGCTCGGTGAGCGTGGCGAGCGTCGGCAGCCGCCAGATCCGGAGCATGCTGTTCGGCGCCCTCGAGGTAGAAGGCGGGTGACGCCCTCCTTCAGGTCGAGGTGCTTTCAGCGCAACTCGAGCACCTCTCGCTTGCGCATGCCGGTCTCGTAGGCGACATCAAGCGAGCGAGTTGCGGGGCCACGCCGGAGCATTGTCTCGTCATTTGCTGGTTGCCTCTTGAGCTCGCCTCTTCTTCGGAGGGTTTCGCCAGGGGGCCGCGGTGCGCGGGAGCCGGTTCTCCACGGCGCGCAATTCGGCAAGGAACTTGTCCAACGCCGGGGTATTCATCCGGTCTCTTCGCCGGATGATGCCGTAGTTGAGGCGCGCCCAGGGCGGCGCGAATGGCAACTTCACAAACGAGCGACTCCTCAGCTCGTCCGCGACGAGAATCTTCGGGGCCCAGCTGATCGCGTCCGTCTCAATTACGGCTCGTTTCATATGGGCCACCGAGTTGAGTGTGATCGACGGCAGGAAATGACCGGACGCCGGGTCGAGCCGCCCCATCGTGCTGATGGGCTCCAAAAAGGCCGCCACGCGCGCCGGGAGCGGATTCAGCGCCAGAGGGAACGCGAAGATGTCCTTGAATACTGGCCGGGCCCGCGAGAGGAGTGGGTGGCCGGCCCGGCAGTAGAAGACGCCGCCGTGCGTCCCGAGGCGTTCGACCGAGAGCAGTGGTTCTTGCTCCGCTGTAGTCACCTCTGCAACGGCGAGGTCTAGCGAGCCGGCGAGCACTTCTCTCGTGAGCGATTCCCACTCTCCCGGGGCGACGCGAAGCTGGAGACTAGGGTGACGGCTTGCCAGCCGGATGGCGGTGGCAACGACCGACATCTCCATCGGGAAGGGGCCTGCGCCAACCCTGACCGAGCCGGCCTCAAGCCCCTTCAGGCGGCGGACGTGACTGAGTACGTCGTCCGCGCTTCGGAGCACTGGTTCAGCTCCGGCCAAGACGGCTTCTCCATAAGCCGTCGCGGAGACGCCCTCCCGGCTCCGCTCGAAGAGACGCACCTCGAGCGAACGCTCGATGGCTCGGATGCTCTTGCTGAGCGCCGGCTGGCTGATTCCAAGGGACTCGGCGGCCATCCGGAAATTGCGGAAGCGACCCAGTGCGACGACATGCTGAATTTCACGGATATCCAGGAACATGGCCTCTCATGACCTCATAACCATAAGTTACGGATAGGGTCTCAACGGAAACTACTGTGATCCTGAACAGCAATCGAAATTGCGGAGGACTCCCCAACCGGGTCGCCTCGTCCGCGTAAGCGTAGCGGGCCATTCCGAGTCGGCCGTGGTAGCAACGCGGACTAGATGGACGGGCAACTCTCGCCACAGACCCTTAGGAGAGGCGTCGTTGGCGCGTCCCTCGCGGACTCGCCCGTCGCTGAGCCGCATACACCCACTCGAGTAAGGAGGCGTAGATGAGTCTCGACAAGGAGTTCCAGATGGCCGGGGGGCTGAAGGCAGCGTCCGCCGCCCTGGCGTTGGCAACCTGTCTAGCTGCCGGCAACGCTCGGGCAGCCGACGCGAAGAAGCCGAACATCGTGTTCATCATGGGCGACGATATCGGCTGGATGCAGCCGAGCATCTACCACCGCGGCCTGATGGTCGGGGAGACGCCCAACATCGACCGAATCGGGAACGAAGGCGCGATCTTCATGGACTACCTCGCCATGCAGAGCTGCACCTCCGGGCGCAATGCCTTCTTCACCGGCATGTATCCGCTGCGTACCGGCATGATCCCGCCGCAACTGCCGGGGAGCCCGTCTTATCTGCGGCCGGGCACACCGGCGCTCGCCAAGTTCCTGTACGACCTCGGCTACACCACCGGCGAGTTCGGCAAGAACCACCTTGGCGACCACACCGCAGCCCTCCCGACCGCTCACGGCTTCCAGGAATACTGGGGTTGGCTCTATCACCTGGACGCGATGCAGCAGGTGAGCTTTCCCGACATCAACAAGAGCGTTGCGGTGCAAGGCATCGCGCCGCCCTGCAAGAACACGCCTGTCCCCGGTCTCTCTGACCCTCCCGGCGCTGTCGACCCTAGGACCGCGACCTGCCTCACACCGCCGCGCCCGATCATCTGGTGCAAGTCCTCCGACGGGACGGAGAAGAACCAAACGTGCAAGGACGAGGGTCCGCTGTCGCTCGATCGTTCAAGGACGGTGGACGAGGAGGTTTCCGCCAAGGTCATCGATTTCCTCGACCGGAACGACCCCAAGAAGACTGGGAAGCCGTTCTTCGTCTGGTACAACCCGGCGCGCATGCACGTCACGACGGTGCTTTCGCCGAAATACGAGGCGATGATCGGAGAGCCGGGAGGCAAGGACTGGGGCCTCAACGAAGCAGGCATGAAGCAGATGGACGACAACATCGGCTATGTCCTCAAGAAGCTCGAGGACATGGGCCAACTCGACAACACCATCGTCGTTTTTACCACCGACAATGGCGCTGAGACGGTCACGTTCCCCGATGGCGGCATAACGCCGTTCAAGGGCCAGAAGGGTGAGGCTTGGGAAGGCGGCTACCGGTCGCCGCTGGTCGTCCGCTGGCCGGGCCACATCAAGCCAGGGACGGTCAAGAACCAGATGTTCGCGGCGCTCGACTGGCTGCCGACGCTTGTGGACATCGCCGGTGGTCCCAAGGGCGACGAGTTAAACAAGCAGATCCAGGCCGGCAAGTATCCCGGCATCGTCAAGACCATGCTCGACGGCTTCGACCAGCGCCCCTATCTCGAAGGCACTTCGGACAAGTCGGCGCGTGAGGTCTTCTTCTACTACTCGGGCGCGACACCATCCGCGGTGCGCTACAAGAACTGGAAGATGTATTACTCGATGGCACCTTCGGGAGCGACCGGCTGGTTCAAGCCCCTTGAGACGTATCACTGGACCTTGGTCGCGAACATCAAGCGCGACCCGTTCGAGCAAGCGGTTGGCTTCGGCGAAGCAAAGTCAGCTGCGGGCCTGGGCGGTCAAATGGGTTCCCCGAGCACGGCCTACCTGTTCGACTGGAACATGCTGCCCATAGGTCAGCTGCTGTGGGAGAAGGAACTCTATTCGTTCAAGGAGTTCCCGCCGCTGCAGGCACCAGAGACCTACAATCTGACCGGCCTCCTGGACCAAATGGAAAAGCATAAAGGAGACGACTAATCGCGGGGTCGCGTGTGACTTCCTGATGTGAACAGGCGGGTGCCCCGACGACGGGGCGCCCGCTTGTCGGTTGAGCCAGCAAGAACGGAGGGACCATGAAACCCACTCGCTCGTCGGCATCACTCACAGGCATCCTGGTCTTGGGTGTCCTGCTCACCCCGGGCGCACGCGCCCACGCCCAGACCGATTCGCTGCCCTCGTGGAACGACGGACCAGCCAAGCAGGCCATCCTGTCCTTCGTGAAGGAAACGACTGATCAGGCGAGCCCGAAGTTCGTCCCGCCCGCCGAGCGTATCGCCACCTTCGACCAGGACGGGACGCTCTGGGTCTCGCACCCCATGTACACACAGGTGATGTACTGCCTGGAGCGAGTCCCGGTGCTCGTCAAGGCGAATCCGGAGATGGCGAAGGCAGAGCCCTTCAAGACCGTGCTGGAGGTCCTGAACGGCGACCGCCAGGCGCTGGCAAAACTCACCATGAGGGACCTCGAGGTGGTCCTCGCCGCCACGCTCACCGGCATGTCCGTAGACGAGTTCGACGCCGAGGTGAAGAAGTGGATCACCGAGGCCAAGGACCCGCGCTGGAAGCGCCACTACACCGAGCTCATCTACCTCCCCATGCAGGAGGTCCTTCAGTACCTGCGCGCCAGTGGATACAAGACGTACATCGTCACCGGCGGCGGGCAGGACTTCGTCCGAGTGTACTCGGAGGCCACCTACGGCATCCCGCCCGAGCAGGTGGTCGGCACGGCTGGAGGGACGAAGTACGCTTACCGCAAGGACGGCAAGCCCTTCCTGACGAAGGAGCCGAAGCTGCTCCTCAACGACAACCACGCCGGGAAGCCCGAGGGCATCCACCTGATGATCGGACGTCGGCCCTACGCCGCGTTCGGCAACTCCACCGGCGACCAGCAGATGCTCGAGTACACGAAGGCTGGTGATGGGGCACGGCTGTCGATGCTCGTCCTGCACGACGATGCGACGCGCGAGTACGCCTACGGACCGGCCCAGGGGCTGCCCGACACCAAGGTGGGCACCTTCACGCAGGCGCTCTACGACGAGGCGAAGAGGCAGGGCTGGGTCGTCATCAGCATGAAGAACGACTGGAAGCGAATCTTCGCGTTCGAGTAGCCCCTGCGGTCGCCAGAAGAGATTCCTCACGGTGTAGCCGAAGCGGCGGCACGGCGTGCACGCCACGACCGAGCGAGGAAGGACGGAATGAAGAAGGCAAGCTGGCTTTCTGTGGCAGGCGCTCGTGGTGGTCGACAGTGCCGACCGGCTGCTCGCTCCACCGTTGCCCGACAGCCGCTTACAAAGCGAGGGAGAGGGACATGAATCGGAGCCACAGGACTCTTGGAGTGATCCATCTCACACCGGTATTCCTCGCGATGGCCGTCGTTCTCTTCTTCCCGGGAGGGAGCGCTCAAGCGCAGCAGGTCCCGATCCCAACAACTGCCGCCGAAGTTCCCGGCCCGGCACCGGGCCCCATGACCAAGGCTTATGTGCAGATGGTGGGCCGGATGGCCTACGTCTGGGGTTGGCCGCTCGTCTACGTGCTCAACCAGCGGACACAACTCACCAAGGTCCCCGAGCCCCTGATGCTCAACGGCGCCCTGCCGCTTGCGCCGATAAATCAGGTGGCCATGCTGACCGGCTACGTCAATCCAGCGATGAGGTACATCGCAGATCCGAACCAAGACGTGGTGTACGGGTTGGGCTATCTGTCTCTCGAAAAGGAACCTGTGGTCATCCAGGTCCCCGCCTTCGGTGACCGCTTCTGGACGCTCCCGGTATACGACGCTCGCACGGACCAGATCAGCGAACTCGGGCAGCAGTACGGAACCAAGCCCGGGTTCTACCTAGTAGTGGGGCCGAACTGGAACGGCGCTACTCCGCCTGGCATTGCCGGCATCGTGCGCTCGTCGACCGACTTCGCTGTCACCATGCCGCGCATCTTCATGAACGATACCCCGGAGGATCACGAGGCCATCCAGCCAGCGCTGAGCCAGATCCAGTTCTACCCGCTGAGCCAGTTCGACGGGGCCATGAAGAGCAAGGACTGGAACAAGCTCCCGAAAGTGGAGAAGGCAGGGAAGCCGGCCAAGTACTCGACCACCCAGCCGCCCTGGGTCGACCCAGCGACGTTCTTCGACCAGCTGCCTAACGTCATGAAGCAGGTACCTCCAATGCCCGGAGAGGAGGCGCTCTACAAGTGGATCACCAGCGTCGTAGATGCTGCTGCAAGGGATCCGGAAGTGATGAAGACGCTGCGAGAGACCGCCTTCGCGGCCGATCAGGAGCTCGTCGCGCCGATGATGCAATGGCGCTACAACGGCCAGCCCGCTGGCAACGGATGGACGTCTCCGGCGAACAACGGTGCATTCGGCACGGACTACATCCACCGAATGGGTGCAGTGGCTGCGGACCCTTACGACAACAAGCGCAACGAGACGATGTACTTCTACACCGATGGTGACTCCCAGTCGAAGCAGCTCATCGGTAGCCTGTCGTATGCCGTGACCTTCCCGAAGGGGCAGCTCCCGCCCGTGAAGGGGTTCTGGTCGTTGACCATGTACGACCCGCAGCACTACTTCCACCCGAACGCGCTGAAGCGCTACGCGCTCGGCACGAAGAACAAGTTGCTGAAGTACAACCCCGATGGCTCCCTGACCATTTATCTCGGGGCGAAGTCGCCGGGCAAAGACAAGGAATCCAACTGGCTACCAGCGCCAAAAGGGACCTTCTCGATCTGGCTCCGTGCCTATTGGCCCGACCAAACCATCCTCGATGGGACCTGGAAGCCGCCAACGGTGAGCCGCGTGAAGTAGGAGCGGCTCCGCGGTGAAGTACGTTGCACTACCGGAGCGTGCGAACTGACCTCGCACCCGTCCAAAGGCGCAGACACCGAGGCGCTGTCCATGCAGTACGGAGCTCGAATGGAGGACGTTGACAGGGGGAGGATGGCCATGGAACGGCCATGTGGTGGGCACTAGCAGGCTCGCTCACGGTCGCAGCTCCCGGTTTGTGTCGGGCGGCCGGAAGGGAGTGCCGGATACCGGCTTGCAAGGCGAAGGGCGGTAGTCACGACCGACAGTTCCATGGGATAGGGGCCAGCGCCCACCTTGACCGAGCCTGCCTCAAGCCCCTTTAGGCGACGGACCTGGCCGAGCACGTCGTCCACGCTTCGGAGTACCGGGCCCGTGCCGGAAGAGATAACTTCCCCGAAAGCCGTCGGCGACACCCCCCCAGACTCCGCCCAAAGAGCCGAACCTCGAGGGACCGTTCGATGGTTCGGATGCTCTTGCTAAGCGCCGGCTGGCTGGTGCCCAGCGACTCGGCGGCCACCAGGAAATTTCGGAAGCGACCCAGCGCTGGGATGTGTTGGATCTCACCGATATCCAGCGGGATGGGACCTCATAACTATCGGTTACGAGGAGAACGTGATGAAGGACGCTTCGGCCTCGGAGTGGCAAGCGCTAGTTACTGAGACGCCCCTACAGGGACGTTGCGCTGCGCATGCGTCGCACGCCATAGGCGGCAAGACGTGATAACCGTGCGACATAGATGCGGCGCAATGCAGCCAGGACGTTGCGACGGCGTACCAGCCTGACGAAGCGAGGGCGAACCCATGTTCAAACACATCAGAACGATCACGCTGGCCCTCGCGGGCCTGCTTCTAGCGGGTAGCTCTTCGGCAGCCGACCGCATCGCGGGACAGGTTCTCGCCGCCGGCGCGCCGATTGCCGGCAGTACCGTGACGGAGTGGGTAGCAAGTGCGGGCGCACCGAAGCAACTCGGGCAGACGAAGACCGATGGCGATGGTCGCTTCGCACTCCCCGCACCAGGCAAGGATGCCATCGTCTATCTCGTAGCCAAGGGCGGCACGCTGAAGACCACCGGGGCCAAGGGCCCCAACGATGGCTTGGTGCTGATGACACTGCTCGGAAGCCCGGCGCCGAAGAGGGTGACGGTCAATGAGCTCACCACCGTGGCCTCGGCGTTCACCGCCTCCCGGTTCATCGCGGGGGAAGCGATCTCCGGGAACCCGCTCGGACTGAAGATCGCTGCCGGGAACGTCCCGAACCTGGTGGACCCCGCGACCGGCGGATGGGGAAGGGTGCTCCTCGATCCCATCAACAGCAGCATGACCACAACGCTCGCGAACCTGAACACGCTCGGGGCGCTCATCACGGCCTTCGCCACTGTGGCCGACAGCGGCTGGCGCTCCCGCTTCCTCCAGGCAGCGACTCCGCTCGGCGGAGCCACGCCGAAGAACACCCTGGAGGCGATGGCCGGTATTGCCCGCTCGCCCTGGGCCAACCCCAAGGCGCTCTACGCGCTGTTCGACGAGGCCTACCCGCAGCCGAAGGACGGTTCACGGCGCAGCGCGCCCTTCGTGCCCTATCTCGCCTACGTCCCGGACGACTTCGCCCTCTCGCTCTGCTTCTCGGGCGGAGGTGTCTATGCGAATGGACGGTTCATGTTTGACGCGGAGGGCAACCTCTGGAGCGGTATGAACTGGATGCCCGGCTCGCAGTCCGGCGTCAACAAGAGCATCGGTGGCGGCGTGGTGAAGTTCACCCCCAATGGTATCCCGCTCTCGCCACCGATCACCGGGTTCACCGGCATGGGCATCGACGGCGTCGGCTGGGGCACCGCCGTGACGAAGGACCGCGTCTGGATCTCCAGCTTCAACGGGAAGATCCTCGTCATGGAGTTCAATGGAAAGCCGGTGGGCTCGGAGAGCGACTTCCCCTTCAAGGAGAAGTTCCTGGGCCTAATGGGCATCGGTGTCTCGGCGGACGGCGACGTCTGGATCGCGGACGGCTCGAACAACCAGTTGCTCTACTTCCCGGGCGGACGGATCAAGGACGGTCGCATCGTCAAGGTCGCGGGGCTGAAGTCGCCCTTCGACATCGTCATCGACTCCCAGAACCGCGTCTGGGTAGCCAACTCCTCGTCCGACACGGTCGTCCGGTTCCCGGCCAGCGATCCCACGAAGGTGGAGAGCTTCCGGGCCGGGATCGGCGTCCGGGCCCTCGCCCTGGACTCGAAGGAGAACGTTTGGGTGGCGAGCAACATGGACCTGAAGACCCCACAACCGCAGCTTCCGGATGGCATCTCCATCATGGAGCAGTTCAAGCTGATCACCGCGGCCATGTTCAAGTACGTGATGGGACCACCGGCTCGGCCCACCGGCGCCATCAACATGATCCGCCCGGATGGCACCCAGCCCGCGCCGATGGGGTTCACGGGCGAGGCAATCAACATCCCCTGGGGCCTAAACATCGACGGCAACGACGACGTCTGGGTGGGCAACATGTGGGGACGTTCCGTCACGCTCCTGGCCGGGGCCGAGCCCAAGGGGCGCTCGGCGGGCGCCAAGACCGGCGACGTCATCCACGTCTTCCAGGCCGGCAGCATCCAGATGATCACCGACGTGTCCGTCAATCCGGCCGGCAACGTCTGGGCCGCGAACAACTGGAATAGTCTCGAAGCGGCGGCTGGCGAGAACCCGTCCCGTCCGACTTCGACCTGGGGCGGGGGCTCGGGCTTCACCGTCATCTACGGCGTGGCGGCCCCGGTGAAGGCGCCGCGCATGGGCAAGATGCGGCCGAACTGAGGACACGCGGGGAGCCACATTCATGAGCACTGCACCTTCGGTCTTCCGCGTACTAACCGTGTGTCTGACCATCCCTCTCGCCTTCGCCGCCTTCGCTGAGGAGGCGCCGGATGATGTGAAGAAGGAGGCGAACACAGAGGCACTCGCCAAGGCGTCCCAGAACCCGGTCGCGGACATGATCAGCATCCCGTTCCAGGACAACGTCGGTCTGGGGTACGGGCCGGGGAACAAGGACACCCAGAACGTCCTTAACATCCAGCCGGTCATCCCACTGCACGTCGCCGAGGAATGGAACGTCATCACCCGGACCATCCTCCCTATCGTGACCCAGCCAAGCTTCACGGGCGGGTCGGGCACGACGGGCCTCGGCGACCTGACGCTCACGGCGTTCCTCTCGCCGGCGAAGCCCGGAGATGTGATCTGGGGCGTGGGACCTGTCGTCTCGTTCCCCACTGCCACTTCGCCGTTCACCGGGTCGCAGTCCACCTGGGGGCTGGGGCCGTCGGCGGTGGCACTGGCCATGCCCGGCCCCTGGGTGCTCGGCGTGCTCGTGAACCAGGTCTGGTCGGTCGCAGGCGCGAGCGCGAGCGCGATGCTCATTCAGTACTTCGTGAACTACAACTTCCATGGAGGCTGGTATCTGACCACCTCGCCCATCTTGACCGCCGACTGGAAGGCCGCTTCGGGGCAGCAGTGGGTCGTGCCGTTCGGAGCCGGGGGCGGGAAGATCTTCCGCATCGGGAAGCTTCCCTTCAACGGTAACGTGTCGGCTTACTACAACGCCGTGCGGCCGGACGTCGGGCCCGAGTGGACATTGCGGATCCAGCTCGCGCTGCTTCTCCCCACGTCGATATTCTAAGCCCCCTTGAGTGATGTGCATCCACCCTCACGACAGCCGCGGCTGTCTGGTACGTCTGCTTCTGATAGACGACCGAATGGGGTCGGGAGGGATCCATTGTAGACAGCTCCAACGGGCTCACAGCGCCCCCCGGTTGCCCTGATCCTCGAAGTTTGATCTGCTACGCCCGTAGCCCGGAAGACGGGAGGCGGCGATGGGGTGGGCATACTCTTTGGACCTTCGTGAGCGGGTGGTCGGCGCCTTCGACGCCGGCGATATGACCGACGAGCAGGTCGCCGAGGTTTTCCAGGTCGGCGAGGCGACGGTCCACCGGTGGAAGCGCCTCAAGCGGGAGACGGGCTCGCTGGCTCCTCGGCCGCCCCGGGGAGGGGGCATGCCGCCGCGGGTGGCGCCGGAGAAGTACGACCTGGTGCGGGAAATCGTGAAGAAGGAGCCGGATTCTCACGATTCCGGAGGTCGCCTGGGAATTCCACCGGCGCACCGGCCGGAGCGTGAGCCCCGCGGCGATGGGACGAACGCTCCAGAAGCTTGGGCTCACGCGAAAAAAAAGAGCCTGACCGCCACGGAGCAAGCGGAACCCCGTATTCAGGAACTGCGACGGAGGTTCGTCGCCTACGCCCAGACCCTAGACCCGAGGCGCCTCGTCTTTCTCGACGAAGCCGGGAGCCACATCGCGATGACACGCGAGTACGGGCGGGCACCCCGCGGCGAGCGAGTCCACGGGAGCGTGCCGCGGAATCGAGGCGAGGTCACCACGATGATCGGTGCGCTCGACGTCCGCGGTATGCGCGCCCTGATGACCGTGGAAGGTGGAACCGATGCGGACGTGTTCGAAGCCTTCATTGAGCACGTGCTCGTTCGAAAACTGCGCGTTGGCGACATCGTCGTGCTCGATAACGTCGGGGCCCACAAGCCCGAGCGGATCCGCCGCCTGGTCGAGGCAGCGGGAGCTCGGTTGCTCTTCCTGCCCCCCTACTCTCCAGACCTCAACCCCATCGAACTCGGTTGGAGCAAGCTCAAAGGCGCGCTCAAGGACTTTGGCGCCAGAACCCGCGACGGACTCGACGTAGCCATTCGCCGCGGCATGGACCTCATCTGCGCCGATGACGCCAGGGCATGGTTCAGCCACTGCGGCTACCAGGCTCATGGAATCTGATCGGCGCTGTCAGCCGAGGAAACCCCTATGACTCAGCCAATTGAAGCGCGGTGGCCTGACTTGCTGCATGCAGGAGTATGTCTCTCACGCGGGGGTGGGCCCCGGCGCCTTGCGCTACGCGCTCGGCGCAGACGGTGCCCGCGGTGAGGAAGAGATCGACAGTGGGGGCGGGGAGGTTGACGCCTCCGGGCTCCAAGGAGCCGCGAGGGGGCGCGTGGGGATAGCGCGTCGAGCTCGCTCCCGGCACCTCACCGTCTTCGTGAAAACGTGAGAAGCCTGGATTTACGCTAGGTTTCGACCCCCTTTCCCCGCTCCAAACACCAGAGAGAATTCCAAACGATCGCATAGCCGACGTTCCGCTCGGCCATGCGATCTCGACGCGACCTCGTGGTGGAGAACCTGGCGGTGCCAGCTACAGCCGAGGGCCACGGCCGCGGAAGGCGCTCCCGACGGCGATCACGTACACAGTCGCCGTCTCCTCGATGACGTACAGATGGTAATGGGTGCGCCTCAGGAGCAGGCGACGGACGTTCGGCCTCGGCGCATAGCGCACGCCCAGCGTCGGGGTATCTTCGAGCGAAAGGAGGGCCTGCTGAAGCATCGCTGAAGAGGCGGTGCTGCCCGGCGGTTCTCCCGCCACCAAACGTCGATTTGCTCTACCTGTACCCGGGCTTCCTCCGAAAGCTCGACCTTCACCCTCCAACCGCTCTCGTCCGGAGCCCTGCCATTACCTGGCGAGAATCGACGGTGCGCCCGCTGCGGATGTCATCAAGCCCTCGGTCGATGGATTGACGCAGCCGCGCGCGTTCCTCGTCGTCCAGGTAGTCTCCGCCACTGGCCAGCACCTCGTCGAGCAGTACCAGCTCGACCTCCGTGCCGTTCGGCAAATCGGTCGGCTCATCGAGCACGAGCCGTCCGCCGCTAACACGCGCCTTGAGTGCCTGAATCATGTTCTTCATGTTACGGCTGGGCCCTAACGTTGGCATCGCCGCTACCCTGTGCTTCGGCCGGGCTGAAATCGAAAGCGGGCGGCCTGGCAGGAATCCTGCTCCACACCTGCTCCACGACGGAGGAGGAATCCGGGGAATGCCGGAGATGGTGGGGGAAAGGTCAGAAGGTCGGAAGTGGGCGTGCAGCCAGGCGAATCTGGAGAAAGTGGAACGCCTTCGCATGGTTGCGCTGCACCCCTCTTATGAATTCAAATCCCTTTTCCCGGCTCCATCGTGCCCCCGATAATCCCCAGGGTTATCGGGGATCGTCCCTTTGTTCGTCACCCGAATCGTCACCTCATCCGCGGTGACGATCGTGCCTACCCAGGCCGCGGGGTCGATGGCGAGGACCGCCTCGCACATCCCGGGCCACTGCGTCTCGAGTCGCCTGTAGAAGTCCGACGCACGCTTCGGCTTGGGGTGCGTGATCAGGTTCAGGTGGAACTCGGAGGCGCCCGCACTGAGCGCCAAGTTCCGGAACGTCGACCGGGACTCGCCCTGGCGCTGGGTCGCGATGCCGACCGTCTCGAGGTCGGCCTTGAACTGCTTGTAAGTCCCGCTCACGAGCCGCTGCTTGCCGTCGCCTCGCGGGAAGATGAAGTCGTCCGCCTCGAGCTTCCGTCCCATGAACTCCTCCCAGCCCCGGGCCTCCCACGCCTCCAGAATGGCCTGAAGCACGGGGTGAACAGGGACGTGGAGGGACGCGCCGGTTCGTGAGGACGACTCCAAGGTGAGCCGCTAGAGGTGCCGCTTCGAGCGATCCAGGTCCCGCCACCTCGCATTGGACGTCTCGCCTGGGCGAAGGCCGCTCAGGAAGCGGAGCGCGTAGAGCGCTCGCCGGTCGTCCGGGATGCGGGCGTCCGAAGTGAACACCACCACCAGGTTTAAGCTGAACCCTGCCAGCGAACGCCAGCCCCGCTTCTTGTCCTCGATAGGCGGGAGGTGTCGGTCAGCGTCCCAGGTCGCGGTCGGGTTCTTCCGGATGACCTTCCGCTCCATCGCGTCTGCGAAAAACACCCGCACGACGCTCGCCACGTTCCGTACCGTCCTCGGGGCGATGGGCGTCCCATCCCTCTTCGACTTGTGTTCGCGGAGCCCGAGAAGCCAGTCGAGGAGTTCGACTTCGCCCTCGTCCGTCGCGAGATTGGCGACGGCTCGGCTCCCGAAGGCCGGGAGGAAGTGGGCCTTCAGCATGAGCATGTCGCTCCTCCAGGCGAAGGGGCGATGTCGCCGACGGAGGGAGACCCAGGTGTCGTCGAAGAATTTACAGTGAGGGCGCCCAGCTCCTTGCGACGGGCCTTCGTGCGCTCCTGCCGATTGATCTCCTCGACGAGGGCCTGGGCCTTGTCGCGGTCCGTGCCACAGCATTGGATGCTCGGGATGTTGTGACGTTCCCAAAGTCCGCCTGCGGGCGGCAAGTTGGGGCCATCACCTTGAATCGCCCGGCAGCAGACGAGGCGGCCGACGTGTGTGCCGTCCGCTGCCGACGCGGGAGCCTCGGCTACTTCTTCAGGCCGGTCTGCTTCAGCGCGTCTTTGCAGGCCTGACTCACGTTCTTATCGTTCTTGTTGAGGCAGGCCAGCGCCCGCCCCTGGCCGATCTCGACGTTCGCGCAGAACTTCTGGAGGTCGTCCTTGCACTGGCTCGCGGCGAACTTAACGGCTGCAACCGCCTCCTCGAGCTGTAGGGAGGCGTCGTAGAGCGCGTAGATGCACTTGTCCGAGACCTTGTCCTGGAAGGCGTACAGGCAAGCGAGGATGCGTCCCTGACCCTGCGGCACGCCCTTGCAGAACGTGGTGAGTTCCTTGTTACAGGCCTTCTTCAGACTGTCGACCAGTGTATCGGCAGCCTGGGCCTGTCCCGCGACGAGCAGCAGAGCTCCCGCCACCATCGAACCGACGATCGTCTTGCGCATGCAATTCCTTTCTCTCAGTGGCTGTTGGCCCCCCGCGAAGGCGAGAGGCACCTCTTTCAAGGAATGGTCGGCACGAGGCGACTTCGTCGCCTTGCGACACCAAGTCCCGCGTCATCCTCACCGGTGGCATCGAAGCGTGCGACGACTCTCTTGGGTCGAGTACCACTCTGGACCGAATCCGCCACCCGCTGCGCGAAGCGGACAGGCACCGGCCGTTCCTCTCGACCTTGCGAATCGTGGGCGCGCTGCGGGAGCGCGCCCACGGGTCTTCAGCCGCGTCTATCCGATTGCTGCAACCCAATGCCTCATCCGATCGTAGCCATTGATCGGTCGCCCATCTCTCACAGTGGCGGAGGGCAACATGAAGAGGATCCTCGCGGCTCTTTCGCTGCTGGCGATCATTGGTTGTGCCCATTCAGATAAGAAGGACATCGAGAAGGAGGCGGCAGAGACGACCGATCTTCAGAAGCAGGTCGCAACCCAGCAGACGCAGATAACCGACCTCAAGACCCAGGTCAGCGCGCTGCAGACGCAGTTGACCAACATCCAGACCCAACTCACGGCCAGTGCCGCGAAGCCCCCGCCTGCTGCGGCGCCGGCTGCCGCCCCTACTGCGGCAGCTGCTGTCGCGCCGGCTCCCGCACCCGCCGCGGCGCCTGCGGCTGCCGCTCCGGCCCCTGCGCCCACCAAGTAGCCTTAGCGTAGCCTTAGCGGCGCCGGCTCCAATGCGAACTTGGGGCGGGCGATCCTGGAAACTGTCTGCCCGCTCCTTGCTAGGCTATTCCCTAACGCCAGTTGCCCCCGCAATGTTGTCACCGCGCGAGTAGACAACCTAAAGCAGGTCGTCTCGATGGTGGTGCGTTCGGCGACCGCGTGCCGGCTTGCCGCCATTCGGGAGCGACGCCTCGGTCTCCGTCTCGATGCGCCAAAGGTCGAGCAGCCCGTCTGCCCAATCGTTTGCTCACTTGAGTCCAACTATCCTGCCGATCGGGAGGCTCGTGTTCGCGTGGTGTCCGTCAAAGCCCGGAGACACATGAACTCGGCAGTGCTTCCGCCCTGAGCACTTCTTGCGGCCTATGATGCACCTTTAGTTGCTATTTCACATTTCGTGAGGGGCATAGATGAGGCGCGCGGCCCATCGCACGGCGGAGGGTCTCGCTCGGTTTCTCCCCGAACATCGCGCGGTAGTCGATCGAGAAGTATCCGAAGCGAAAGAACCCCCATTTCAAAGCGACCTCCGCCACCCTTGTGCCGCGCTTCGCCCGTTCCAGATCCTTGCGAGCCGCGGAGAGGCGCAGAGCCTTCCAGTAGGCCTTTGGGGTGGTCCCAAACTCCCGCTGAAAGCTAGCGTGAACGGATCGCGGCGAAGCACCAACGGCCGTGCAGATATCCTCCACGTGGATCGGCTCTTCCAGCGACTGGCGGATGAATGCTTCCGTCCGGACAGCCAGACCCCGATAGGACCGGGGCGGTGGGTCAAGGAGTGTCGGCTCGACGCTGCTCAAGACGGCGCCGAGGACGTCATCCTCCATGCGTGCTGCCGTGTGGGGGTCTTCGAGGAGTTCCGGTTGACGGCGGGCCCAGTTGAGCCATCTAGTCCAGGTTGCGATGAGGCCGCGCCGGCTCGCGTCGTCCCGAAAGCGCAGGACGGGCCCAGAAGTCGTGACGGAAAACCGCTGACCCCAGCGCGCAAGAGCTGCCTCGTCGAGCCGGCCGTGATCGACCGAGAGCTCGAAGATGGTATGTGGCGTGGTCGAGATGATCTCGAACTCCGTGCCCCGCGGCACCACAGCGAGGCGGTCTCGCTCCCAGGAGATCCGCTGGACGCTCAGGACGGGTCCCTTGAGCTTCACGGCGAGGACAGACGTGCCACGAGGGGGCGTGCCCCGGATCAACACCCCGGGGGAACGAAAGACGACGCCGAGCTGCATCGGGGCGGTGTGCGCTCCCATCACGCGCACCCGAACGGGCCCGCGCCCGATCTGCTCGTGCGAATGCTCCCATTCGGGGCTCGCGTCTCGGATGGCGTCGAAGTCGTGGAATTCGATCGGCCCGACGAAGCCGGGGGGGAAAGCCGTGGTTTCAGAGGATGCGACCTGAATCACCCTGCGAACTTAGCTCGGAAACGACCATTTTCACCGAGGGAAACCCGGTTGGGGCGACCCTTTCGCGCGAGTTGCTCGGTTGGAGGACACCCCAAGGAACCAACCTGCTGTGCAGTAAGCGCACAGCCGAGTGAAAGGCGAGGTGCGATAGTCACTTTCGGCATCCCAGGATACGCACTCTGGGTGCAGCTGAGTTCGCGCCAGTCTCCGAGGACCCGAATGGAGGGGTTGATGCACATCCAACCTGGACGCACGATGCAGACCGTTGCCCTGACTCTCCTCATGGCGAGCCCCGCGGCCCAAGCCCAACAGGTCGCTGGCACGCCTGGCTCGCCGTCTGCGACCACTACCATCGACGGAAAGCAGCTCCCCCCGCCGCCGGAGAAGTTTGGCGGAAAGATCGAGCGCAACGCCGCTCAATCGAAGCCCTACTGGCCGCCGCGCGTGGTGCCACCCAAGGGCGCGCCGAACGTGCTCCTCATCATGACCGATGACGTCGGGTTCGGTGCGCCATCGACGTTCGGCGGCGTGATTCCCACGCCCGCGCTCGACCGCATCGCCAACAACGGTCTGCGCTACACGAACTTCCACTCCACGGCACTGTGCTCGCCGACGCGCGCGGCGCTCATCACCGGGCGCAACCATCACTCAGTGGGCTTCGGCGTGATCGCCGAGCAGGCGACGGGCTATCCCGGCTACGACTCGTTCATCACCCGAGACAAGGCGACGATCGGCAAGATCCTGAAGGACAACGGCTACCGCACCTCGTGGTTCGGCAAGAACCACAACACGCCGGCGTTCCAGGCGAGCTGCGATAGGCCCGTTCGACCAGTGGCCCATCGGCATGGGCTTTGAGTACTTCTACGGCTTCATGGGCGGCGACACGAACCAGTGGGAGCCGGCGAACCTGGCCCGCAACACGACCTACATCTATCCGTTCGTCAACAACCCGACCTACAACCTGACCACCGCCATGGCCGACGAGGCCATCGCCTACATGAACCAGGTCAACACGCTCACGCCGGATCAGCCCTTCTTCGTCTACTACGTCCCCGGCGGCACGCACGCGCCGCACCACCCCACGCCAGAGTGGATCAAGAAGGCCACCGACCTGCACCTGTTCGACAAGGGCTGGAACGCGCTGCGCGACCAGATCTTCGCGAACCAGAAGAAGCTCGGCGTGATCCCGCAGGACGCGAAGATGACGCCCTGGCCGGACGACCTCTTGAAGAAGTGGGACGCGCTCTCCGCCGACGAGAAGAAGATGTTCCTCCGCCAGGTGGACGTGTACGCCGCGTATCTCATGTACACGGACTACGAGATCGGGCGCGTGATCCAGGCGGTCGAGGACATGGGCAAGCTCGACAACACGCTCATCATCTACATCAGCGGCGACAACGGTTCGAGCGCCGAGGGCACGCTGGTGGGCACGCCGAACGAGGTCGCGATGTTCAACGGCGTCGTGGTCCCGGTGGAGGCGCAGCTCAAGTACTTCTACGACGCGTGGGGTTCCGACAAGACCTACAACCACATGGCCGTTCCCTGGTCCTGGGCGCTCGACACGCCGTTCTCGTGGACCAAGCAGATCGCCTCGCACTTCGGCGGCGTTCGCCAGGGCACGGCGATCTCGTGGCCGAAGGTGATCACCGACAAGGGCGGCATCCGCCACCAGTTCCACCACGTGATCGACATCGTGCCGACGATTCTCGAGGCGGCTCACATCAAGCAGCCTGAGGTCGTCGACGGCATCAAGCAGAGCCCCATCGAGGGAGTGAGCATGGCGTACACCTTCGACAAGGCCAACGCGAAGGCACCGTCACGGCACAAGACCCAGTACTTCGAGATGATGGCCGACCGTGCGCTCTACAGCGACGGGTGGATCGCCAGCACCAAGGTTGTCCGCCCGCCGTGGGTCGTGAGCGGCCCGGTCAACCAGGATCCGGCGAACAATGCCACCTGGGAGCTCTACGACCTCTCCAAGGACTGGACGCAGTACGAAAACGTCGCGGCCAAGAATCCGGCGAAGTTGAAGGAGCTTCAGGACATGTTCTGGGTCGAGGCGAAGAAGTACAACGTGTTGCCGCTCGATGCGACGGTGGCAACCCGCCTCGTCATCCCGCGCCCAAGCATCACCGCCGGCCGGAACGTGTTCACCTACGCCGGAGAGTTCACCGGCACGCCGAACGGCGACGCTCCGAGCGTCCTCAACGCCTCCTACAACTTCAAGGCCGAGGTCGAGGTCCCCCAGGGCGGAGCGGAAGGGATGATCGTGACGCAGGGTGGCCGGTTCGGTGGCTACGGATTCTATGTGCTGAAGGGCAAGCCGGTGTTCCTCTGGAACTTGTTCGACCTGAAGCGCGTTCGTTGGGAAGCGCCGGACGCGCTGACCGCCGGAAAGCACACGCTAGAGTTCGACTTCAAGTACGACGGCCTGGGCATGGGCACGCTCGCCTTCAACAACATGAGCGGCATCGGGCGCAGCGGCACCGGTGTCCTCAAGGTCGACGGCAAGGAGGTCGCGACCCAGAAGATGGAGCAGACAGTCCCGCTGATCCTGCAATGGGACGAGAACTTCGACGTCGGCGCCGACACGGGCACTTCGGTGAACGATGCCGACTATCAGGCGCCATTCAAGTTCACCGGCAAGCTCAACAAGCTGACGCTGACCATTGACCGACCACAGCTCACGCCGGACGACATCAAGAAGCTCGAAGAGGCGCAGCGCAACAACAAGGTGAGCGAGTAGAGCGGGGCGCGCTCCTCGGCGGGCCCTGCCTCCCTTGCTGTCGGAGGCGGGGCCTCACCGTTGCTTGCTCTTTAGGGAGTCGAATCGACGCACCCAAGGACATCCGGCCTCGGAGTCAAATCATGAGCCCTCGACTAGCCTGAAGTTCGGGAAAGCCCAGCCATAGTTGGCGAGTGGAAACCCCTGCGGCGCAGACGTTCGGCGCTGTGGGGGATTCGTTCTGGGCGTCGTAATGTACCCATGTAAGTGCTGTCTGCTGTCTTGTAATAGTGCTTGATATGCGTTATGAGAACCCATGCACATCGACGTCGTGCCCAACCGCGGCTCTCGCCCTGCCTACCTGCTCCGGGAAGCGTGGCGCGACGGCAAGAAGATCCGCAAGCGCACTCTCGCCAACCTGTCGACCCTCGCCGACGACCAGATCGAGGCGATCCGCAGGGTCCTGCGAGGCGAGAAGCTGGCGGCGGTGGGGGAACTCTTCGAGGTCACGGCCTCCCGAATTCACGGAGACACCGATTCCGTGCTCGCTGCCATGAAACGACTGGGAATCCGGCAGCTCTTGTCTGCGCGGCCATCGTTCGAGGCGGACGTGGTGATGGGCATGATCGCGGCGCGGGTGGTGGGACCCGACACGAAACTCGCGACGACCCGGTGGTGGCGGACGCGAACGTTGCCCCAGGACCTGCGCATCGAGCACGCCAGCGAGGGCGATCTTTACCAGGCGATGGATTGGCTCCTCGACCACCAGGACCTCATCGAGAAGAAGCTCGCTGGGCGCCACCTCAAGAGCGGAGGGCTGGCACTCTACGACCTCACCTCGAGCTACTTCGAGGGGAAGACCTGTCCGCTGGGCGCGATCGGCCACAACCGGGACGGCAAGAGGAACAAGCTCCAGGTGAACTACGGGCTTCTCGCGGATCGGCGCGGCTGCCCGGTTGGCGTCTCGGTCTACGAGGGCAACACCAACGACGCGAAGACGCTCATGCCGCTTGTCGAGAAGCTGCGCAACGAGTACGGCATCGAGCGGGTGGTGCTGGTCGGCGACCGCGGGATGATCGGGCAGGCCGCCGTAGAGGACCTGCGCAAGGTCGCTGGGCTGGAGTGGATCACCGCGCTGAAGAGCAGCCAGATCCGGGCGCTCGTCGAGGGCGGCGCGCTGCAGCTCGGTCTCTTCGACGAGAAGAACCTCTTCGAGCTCACGCACCCCGACTACCCGGGCGAGCGCCTGGTGGCGTGCCGGAACGTGGAACTTGGGAAGCTCCGCGGACACAAACGTCAGTCGCTCCTCGAGGCCACCGTGGAGGATCTCGAGAAGGTCCGCGGGATGGTGAAGCGCGGCGACCTACGCGGGGCCGGTAAGATTGGCGTCCGGGCGGGCCGGGTCATCAATAGGTACAAGGTCGCCAAGCACTTCGAGCTCACCATCGAGGACGACCGCTTCGACTTCGTGCTCCGCGAGGAGGCGATTGAGGCCGAGGCGGCGCTCGACGGCATCTACGTCATCCGCACCAGCCTCTCGAAGAAGGAGATGAGCGCTCCCGACGCCGTGCACAGCTACAAGTCGCTGAGCGACGTCGAGCGCGCGTTTCGGTCCATGAAGACTGTCGACCTCGAGGTGCGACCGATCCACCACCGCCTGGCCGACCGGGTCCGTGCTCACATCTTCCTCTGCATGCTCGCCTACTACGTCGAGTGGCACATGCGCGAGGCGTGGCGGTCTATCCTCTTTGCCGACGAGGATCTCGAGGCCAAGGCCACCCGGGACCCGGTGGCGCCCGCGAAGCGGTCAGCCAAGGCCGACGAAAAGGCGACCACCAAGACCCTCGCCGACGGCACGCCCGTCCACAGTTTCCGCACCGCCCTCGCGGACCTTTCGACCATCGTGCGCAACACCTGCCGGACACCCGGCGCGCCGAACGCTCCAACCTTCGACGTGGTCACCACGCCCACGGCGACGCAGCAGCGAGCCATGGACCTCTTGGCCAAAATCGCCCTGTAGCCAGAAAGGCCGCACTCCAAAGCGAGCCAGCTCACCGCGACTACAGGCGAAACCTGCGCGGCTCAATCCCGAACTTCAGACTAGCCGCACGCGCCGCCCCTGTCGTCCTCGCGTCCACTCTCCTCGCTGCGCAGGTCGGCCTTGCCCAGGCGCCGAGCGGAGGTGGCTCGGGTCTAGAAGAGCGGGTTGCCGCGCTGAAGCAGTCGCTCGCCCAGAGCGCGCAAAGCCTCCGGACCTACCAGTGGATCGAGACCACCACGGTCACGATGAAGGGAGAGGTGAAGTCCCAGAAACAGATGAGTTGCTACTACGGCGCGGACGGAGGGCTGCAGAAGATCCCCATCTCCGCGACCCCGCCGCCGAAGAAGAAGGGCGGCCTGCGCGGCGCCATCCAGAAGTCCAAGACGGAGGAGCTCCAAGGCCAGATGAAGCAGGCCGTGGAGCTTGTTCACATGTACGCGCCCCCTGACCCAGCGCTGATCCAGCGCTGCAAGGACGCAGGAAAGGTGTCGCTGGAAATCCTCCAGCCGGGCAAGGTCGTGCGAATCGTCTTCCGCGACTACCGCCTTCCCGGTGACGCGCTGGCCCTGACCATGGACGTCGCGGCGAATCGGCTCACGGCATTGGACGTATCGACCTACCTCGGCCAGCCGTCCTCGCCAGTCACGCTGAACGGCAAACTCGCCACGTTGAACGATGGCACCACCTACCCGGCCAACCTGACGCTGGGGCTTCCGGCAGAGAAACTGAGCGTCACGGTGGCAAACTCGGGATACCGACCGATGAAGTGACACAATCAGTGGCACGGGCGCGCACGTTAGAGGGGGTGTCTGATGCGATTCACACTGCTCGCTGTCTCCTTGTTTGCCCTGGGTTTCTCGAACTTCGGCCTGGGTGCGCGCGCCTACGCCGAGGATCCCTGCGCCGACGACGTCAAGCAACTCTGTCCAGATGTAAAGCCCGGAAGCGCCCGGGTCTTGACCTGCCTTCAGCAGAACGAGCCCAAGCTCTCGGTCGCCTGTCGTGAAAAGATCCAGGCAGACGCGTTGAGGGCCAGGGCACTCATCGCGGAGTTCGGGCGAGCCTGTCGCGCTGACGTCGATCAGTTCTGTGCTGGCGTCGATCCGGGCGGGGGCCGCGTGATCGGTTGTCTGGGCCAACACCAAATCGAGCTGTCGCCCCCCTGCGAGGCAGAGATCAAGCGGCTCGCCGAGGCCCGGGAACGGGTCACGGCCTTCAAGACGGCTTGTAAGGGCGACGTGGAGAGCTTCTGCAAGAGCGTGTCCACACAGGCCGGACCCCTGCTGGAGTGCCTCCAGGAGAACGAGGCACGCCTGTCGAGCGAATGCCGGGGAGCCGACTTTCGCCCTGTGGCAGAGGCGGCGAGCCTGGTCGACCTCGTAGAGCGGACGACTAGCCAGGAGCACATCCGCGAGTCGCTGCAAGATCCTGCAGGGCCTAGACTCGGTCGCATTCTCGCGCAGCCAGATTCTTCTCCAGTTCGACAGCTACCAGGACCTGGCAAACAAGGGCAATGGGGAGCGGTTGCTCTTCAATCCCCAGTTCGTGTTCGGGCAGCGGCACGAATTCGCCCTCCAGGTGAAGATGCCCGTGTCGGCGGTCTACCCGTACTACCCGGGCGCCCCGACGCAGTTCGGGCTTGGGGCCGTGACCACCGCCTTCGCCTGGAATTTTTTCGGCGAGGGACGCGTGCGCCAGTACCTGGCAGCCGGGCTGCAGATCGAGACCGCATCGACCGCCGCGATCGGCGGCCCCTGGGCGGGCATAATCTCCTACGCCATCGGGGCCGCTCTTCAAAACTGGCTCTCGATCACGACGCAGGTCCAGTGGATTCGGTCGCTCGGCTCGAGCAGCAAGTACCCGGCAATCAATCTGCTCTACGTCGAGCCCATCTTGGCCGCGAACCTTCCGGGTCGGTCGTTTCTGGCGCTCGACACGCGGCTCGGCTGGGACTTCGAAACGGGCACCTTCATTCCGATCATGAAGGGACTGGCAGGGCTCTACATCGACAGACAGAAGTCGCTGTCGGTCTCGGCGTGGTACCAGGCCGCGCTGTCGCAACCCGCCGCAAACGAGTTCTTCAAGTACGAAGTAGGCATGGGCCTCGCCTACTTCTTCGACTGGTGACGAGCCTCATGAAGGAGCGTGCCATGCAACGAAAGCTGACGAGATCAAAGCGAGAGCCGGCAAGAGTCGACTCGCGCGAGGTTGCGACGCGGGCGCCCCTCTTTTCACGGACCGAGCGTCTTGCCGCAGGCAAGCATCTGCGAGAGACGTGCCCCCGCACTTCGCACGCGGTCTGGACACCCCCCTCCGGACGGCCGGACCCGGTGGACTTGGTGCTGAAGGCAGATAAGGGACGCATCCCTGAGCTCCTTCCCCTTCGCCACGGGCGCATGGTCCAGTCTCCCTTCACCTTCTACCGTGGCTCGGCTCTCGCGATGGCGGACGATCTGGCGACCACTCCAGCGACGGGCTTCCGCGTGCAATGCGGTGGGGACTCGCATCTGGTCAATTTTCGCGGCCTCGCGACGCCGGAACGACAGGTCCTCTTCGCCATCAACGACCTCGACGAGACCCTGCCGGCGCCCTGGGAGTGGGACATCAAGCGTCTCGCGACGAGCTTCGTCATCGCCTCCCGCGACAACGGCCTCAGCGAATCTGTCGGAAAGGAGGCAGTCCTCAACTGCGTCCGGTCCTATCGCGAGCACATGGCCGAGTTCAGCGAGATGAAGACGCTGGACCTCTGGTACCACGCCGTCGTGGCCGAGGACCTGATCGCGGGCATCAAGGATCCGGATATTCGCCGCCGCGCGATCAAGCGCTTGGCGAAGGAGCGTGAGAGCAGCACCTCCGAAGGCATCTTCCCGAAGCTCGTGGAGGCGTCGCCGGGATCGGCTGTCATCAAGGATAACCTGCCCGCGATATTTCACCCGAAGGGTCACGTTGCGGGAGAGGTCCATCCGGACATCAGGCAGGGCTGGGAGCGGTATCGAGAAACCCTCACGCCCGCCCACCGGATGCTGCTCGACCGCTATGAGATCAAGGACGCCGCGATCAAGGTCGTCGGCGTGGGAAGCGTAGGCACGGCCTGCCTGATGGCGCTGCTGATGGATGGCGAGGGAGGTGCCCTCATTCTCCAGTTCAAGGAGGCACGCGCCTCGGTCCTGGAGGAGTATGCGGGGAAGAGCGTCTACGCGAACCACGGACAGCGGGTCGTGAACGGACACCGGTTGATGCAGCCGGCGAGCGACATGTTTCTCGGCTGGACCGAGGGAAGGCTCGGACGTCACTTCTACGTCCGCCAGCTCCGGGACGTGAAGATCAAGTTTGCTGTCGAGACGTTCGGAGCGCCCGAGATGCTCCTTTTCGCTCAGTGGTGCGGCCAAACGTTGGCGCTCTCCCACGCGCGCTCCGGGGACCCGGCGCTGATCAGCGGGTACCTGGGCAAGAGCGACGCGTTCGACGAGGCGCTCGCCGCCTTTTCCGTCGCCTACGCCAACCAGAACGAGAAGGATCACGCCGCGCTCAAGCGTGCGATCCGCACCGGCAAGGTGAAGGCCGTCATCGAGAAGGACAAGTGAGTCGAGTGCGCGGGGAGTAACCGCTGCGCCGAAGGGCGGGAATCGCTACTCGCGGCGGGCTGAAGGTCCCGCCTACCGGTGCAATCGGCGGTGTCGCCTCTCCTCGATGTTGCTTCTCCTTTGATCGGACCCGGAGGGCTTGATGACCCCTGAATCCTCTTCGCTGCGTCAACGCATGAGGACGCCGCGCGCCGCTGCCGTCGCTGGCATCGTGTTCTCCCTGCTCCTCATGGCGAGCTTGTTCCTCATCTGGGCATCTATACCTGCCAACCCCCTGGAGGCTCAGGCGGACCTCATCAAGCAATCCCGAAGGCTTTCGCTCGCCTTGGATCTGCTTCCCTTCGCCGGCATTGCCTTCTTGTGGTTCGTTGGCGTGCTGCGCGACCGCATGGGCGAGCTCGAAGACCGCTTCTTCGCGACGGTCTTCCTCGGCAGCGCGATCCTTTTCCTGGCCATGATTTTCACGGGAGCGGCGGTGGCGGGAGGAATCGTCCGGGTCATCATAGGCGAGGAATCGGGGAGCCTGATGGCGTCCCCCGCCTACGCCCTCGCCCGCATCCAGATCCACCAAACCATGCACGCCTACGCGTTGAAGATGGCTGGAGTGTTCATGATCTCCACCGCGACGATCTCGCTGCGGACCCGGATCGTCCCGCGCTGGATGGCATTCCTCGGCTACGCCCTGGCGCTGGTGCTCCTGCTCCTGAGCACCGGGCTCGCCCGCTGGATTGCGCTCGGGTTCCCTCTCTGGGTGCTCCTCATCAGCGCCTACATCCTGTTCGACAACCTCCGGGGGCGCACTTCGCCGACGCCGTAAGATGCGCGTGCCAGTCCACGCACTGAGGGGAAACAGCAATGTTGATTCCGTTTGACCGTCCAGTGCTTGTTCTGCTGGTCTCCTTGCTGAGCTTCTGGTTGTCGGCGTTGCTCGGCGCGAGGATTCGTGCGTGGCGAAAAAGGTCCGACGAAAAGAGTGGAGAAGACTTCACGTTGATCGTAGGAGGGACGCTGACGCTGCTGGGCCTGATCGTCGGCTTCACGTTTTCGATGGCCGTGGGCCGGTACGATCAACGGAAGAACTATGAGGAGCAAGAAGCGAACGCGATCGGTACCGAGTACGTTCGCGCGGATCTGTTGCCGGCGGCCGATGGGGCGAGGGTGCGCAGGCTGCTTCGCAGCTATCTCGACCAGCGGATTCTCTACTACGTGACCCGGGACCCCCAGCAGCTTCGACAGGTCGACAAGAAGACCGCTCGACTTCAAGACGAGATGTGGTCCGCGGTGTCAACGCCCGCCTTGGCTCAACCAACCTGCGTTGCAGCTCTTGCAGTCTCAGGCATGAATGACGTGTTGAACACGCAGGGCTATACCCAGGCGGCGTGGTGGAATCGAATCCCCGTGGGCGCCTGGGTGCTGATGATCGCCATCGCGATCTTCTCGAACTTGCTGGTCGGGTACAGTGCACAGAAGAGGAGCGCGCTGTTTCTACTGATACTGCCGGTTGCGCTTTCGATAACTCTCTTTCTCATCGCTGACATCGACAGCCCTCGTTCCGGTGTGATCCACGTTCGTCCGCAGAACCTGGAGAGTACGATGGAGTCCCTGAGTCCGCAGTGATCCCCGAGCGCGGGTCCTCCAAGCGTGGCCGGGGATCCTAACGCTCCCTGGCGCGCTACGAGGGAGGGTAGAAGCGCCGCAGGCGTTCGAAGAGGCGTAGAACCTTCGATAGTGGGGGAGAGCGGATGAGCTTGGGCTTCGGCGGCAGGCAGTACGGTCTTGCCATTTTTGTGACGCTGCTCGGGTCACCGATTGCGGCTGCTGACGAGGCGGGCGCGTCCCAACCGGCCGATCGGCCAGAGTCGCAAGAGACCTCCTGGAGCGTGCGCGCAGCGCTCAACACCTATTTCTTTGCCGATCAATCAGACTACATCCAGCCGACGGTAGCCGTCGACTACGGGGCCCTGCACCTGGAAGGTCGGTATAACTACGAGGCGCAGCGCACGGGGTCCCTCTGGGTGGGGTGGAACTTCGGGTGGGGGGAGAGCCTGAAGCTCACGCTAACCCCCATGCTGGGAGGCGTGTTCGGCAATTTGAATGGAATCGCGCCGGGCCTCGAGTGGGACCTGTCGTGGGGGCCGTTCGAATTCTACTCGGAGATTGAGTTTGTCTTCGATCTCGTGAACTGGTCCGGCAGTGACTACTACACCTGGTCCGAGTTGAGTGGGTCGCCGTTCGAGTGGCTGCGGGCAGGACTCGCCTTGCAGCGGACGCACGCCGTCGCCGTCTCCCGCACGGTCCAGTGGGGTCCGCTCGTCGGGCTCAAGGTGTGGAAGTTCAGCGCGAACGCTTACTGGTTCAACCCTGGCCACAGGGATACCCAGTACTGGGTCTTGGCGGTCGGGGCCAGCTTCTAGGCGCGCGCCAGGCGCGAGAAGGGCGCGTGGTGAGCCCTACTCCTTGCCGAACCACTTTTCGTACAGCCGTTGATAGGTCCCGTCGTCGCGGAGGGCCGCGAGAGCGTGGTCCACCCTTCGCCGGAGCGGGCTGTCGAGAGGCACTACGTAGGCGAGATCTTCCTTCCTGAATTCGGGACCGACCGTCCTCACCTTTCCGGCCCCATCATGCGCCGCGTAGTACCGGAGGACCGGCGCCCCCGTGACCGCGGCGTCGACCTTGCCGGAGAGGAGGGCGGAGAACATGTCCTCCGGCTTGGCAAACTCTCGCACCTGTGCCCCCACCGACTGAAGGTAGGCAACAACTGGCGTGGTGCCGGCAATGGTGGCAACCGACTTCCCTGGCAGGTCGTCTGGCCCGTTGATGGTGCCGCGGAGCTCGTCCACCGTGAGCGTGGCTGTCATCTGAGCGGTGAAGAACGCAACGAATACGACGCCCGCGAAGAGCCAGAGGTTGGCGAAAAAGTGAGCAAGGCGCTGTCGCGGCATCAGCATCGCCTGGCCAAGGAGTCCCTCGGCCGCCCACGTCATCGCGTGGAAGATGCCTGGGAAGTACTTCTGACCTTGGCTAACCCCGTCCTCACTTCGCCGGTCTAGGAACCAGATGACGTGGGCTGGCACCAGCAGCAGGAGTAAAGCCGCGATGAGCCAGTACAGCATCGAGCGTGAAAACAGCAGCTCCAGGAATGCAACGAGGGGGCGATCCTGCGTCCCTTGGCCCGGACTGCGCACCATTACCTGAAGGCCCGCGTTCAGAATCGAGTAGGTGAAGTCGAACTCGCGATCGCGCTCCGCCGTGTAAAACAGGCCAGGGACGGCAATTTCGGCCTTGCCAGTGCGCAATGAGTCGAGGACGGCCGCCACGCCCGGAACGATCCGGTAACTCGTGCGCGTCCCCAGCCTTCCTGCGACCTCTTCCCAGAGGTCTACGCTGAAACCGGTGAGATGCCCACCTTCGTCAACCACCATTGGCGGAAGGACCCCGACGACGGCGCGAATCTCGGGTTGCTTCTCCTGGGCGACGGCGGGAGAGACCAGGGCCAAGAGAAGGGCTATCCACTTGCAATTGAATAGGACTGACGGTTCAGCAGATCGCATGGGTAACCTTGCCTGACGAAGTATTGTTGGACCCGCCCTAATCTCATCGCGGCCCGGCCGACGTCTTCCGCGCGTCGGCGACGAACGAGGTGTCCACGATGTCGCGGACCATCGACGATGCCGACTCCATCTATCGCACCCTAGCACTCGAAGAGCGCTTCTGCCGTACGCACCGAGAGGTGTGGCGTCGACGAAAGCGACCCCGCCGGGGCGGAGTTGATCCTGGATCAAGTCTGCCAGGCGCCTGCAGTTTTCGGATAGACACGCGCCACCCTGGTGCTAACCGCTCCGTCCCCGTCACCGAGGGGCAACCAGGTCGTGAACTTCTGGCATGAAGCTTCAATCAGGCTAGCCCGTCGCCAGCTGAAGGGCGGTGGCCTGGCTTGCTGCGCGCCGGGGGATTGCTTCCACGAGGGCGCGGGAGCTCTCGCCTCGCGCGGCGCGCTCGGCGCTGACCGCGCCCGCGGCGACGAAGAGGTCGGTTGTGGGGGCACCACGGTCGGGTGGCGGCGAGCGCGCGCGGCCGCCGCCAAGCGGAATCCTCTTCGAGTGTTGGAAGGCGCCAGCGGCCACGCTTGCCCACGGCGTCGGGTCGAGCCCATGGGTCCAGCAGTAGTTGAACCCCAGGGTTCAGCCGCCGGGCTCCTCGAGGCACCCAAGACTCTGAGCCTCGCAGTTCACGGCGTCGACATCTCCTGGGAAGTGGACCATATGAACTCCGCGTTCGCGAACGGTGTCAGCGCGAGGGTGGTCGAGCGGGAAAGGTCAAACTCCCGCTCTAGCTGAAGGCGCGTTCGGAGGCGCCAGGCGAACGAGCTCGGCTCGTCGAGCTGCCAGCGGGCCTCGGCACGGTTGCGCCATGTGATGGGGATTTGCCAGGGGACGTTTGTGCGCGTGGTCGCCTCCGCCTCGAGCTGAAGGCGGAGCGCCGAGCACGGGCCAGATAGAAACACACCAACGCCGACCTTCACCCGGTGAGGAGGCGGTGAGCCCAATCGAGTTCATCGACAAAGTATCCACACGCAGTCAAATCGTGTGTCCTCATGGATTCTCGTGATCGTTTGGTCGTGATCTTACGACGTCGCTCAGGAGGAGACCGATGAGGACCGGCGGGTAGAGCACGCCTGTCAGTGCCTCCAGCGCGGCCAGCGACTTGGCAAAGGGGAGCACCGGCACGACGTCTCCGTAGCCGACCGTGGTCAGGGTGACGAAGCTCAACCAAAGGGCATCTTGCGGGCTGGCCGGTGATCCGTTCATGCGAATGGCGCCCGGCCAGAATAGGTCGAGGATCTGGTAGGCGAGGCCCCAGGTCACGCCCAGGACCACGAAGAGGGCCACTGCGCCGAGCAGACGGTGCACCGTGATCCGTCCCGGTCGGAAGACTCGAACGAGGAGCGCAGCACCGACTAGTAGGAAGAATGCCAGCGGGCCAGCCGCTTCGATGACTGTCAGGCGGCCAAACCCGGTGAGGCGCTGGAGGCAGACCGCGGAGCCGAGCAGGCCGGCCGCGAGTGCCACTCGCGGATTTGGGACGAGCACGAACACGCCGAAAAGCACGGTGACAACGAAGAGGATGTCGAACGCCCATAAGGGCAAGAGTTCTCGAAGCGGCCAGGACAGAACAGTGCTGGCGAGAAGCAAGCCGAGGAACACGCTGAGTGCGGGATCCTTGTTTTGGAACCAACCCAGCAACCTCGCCGTTGCGGTCGGTTCCTGGAGTACTTCCCCGGCCCCTCGTTCCTCGCTCATTGTTGCCTCCTGCCTAGCTGGTCCACAGGCGAGCTATGCACAAGCGGCTCGAGAAGCCCGGCAAGGCCCAAGGTATCACTCTCCACGCCGCGCTCCGCGGGGCCATCATCGAGTGGGTCGGGCGCACGCCGTAGCCCGGACGAGATGTTACCAGCCGGGCATCAACTGGCGCTGCTTTTCACCGCAAGCTCGGCGCGAACCCGGGCCGGACTAGGGTTGGTGCTATGGTTCTGCAGGAATAGGGGGAGGATCATTCTTGCGGTCTGGTGCCACGCTGGTGCCACGCACTCGGTCCTGCGGCGTCCACTCACGTTCGTTCAGGTCGGGTAGACCGTCGTCGGAAAACTGCTGGGCCGCAGGGCTTTGGGGCGAATTGGTGTGTGACGTCGCCATGTTAGAGTTTCACCTTAGGTAACCTTCAAATCCCTTTTCCCGCTCAATTAGCCGGCCGACGGCACTGAGGATTTCGCAACCTCGGTGCCGTCGACCGCGAAGCCATCTCCTTGGGAAAGGCTTGCAGCAACTGTCGCGAGGTCCACTCCGCGCTCGGGTTTGCGGTCACGTCGAAGTGGAGCACCCCCCGGCGGTCGTGGGGCAGCACGAGGAACCCGAACAGCACTCCGAACGTCGCGGTGGGAACCGTGAAGAAGTCGGTCGCCGCCAGGTCCTTCACGTGGCTGTCTAAGAAGGCTCGCCAGGATGGGGACGGTGGCTTCCGCGCCTTCACCATGTACTCGGCGACGGTCGACGTCGAGATCTCGATTTCGAGCTTCGCGAGTTCATTTCGAACGCGCGGAGCGCCCCAGGTCACGTTCGCCCTCGACATCTCGGATCAGGCCGACGAGTTGACGGTCTAACGCGAGCCGGCCGCCACGGCCTGTTCGACTTCTCCGGGTCCAGCGCTTGAACCCCTCGCGATGCCACCAGACCACCGTGGCCGGCTGGATGATCGCCAGGGCATGCCTCGACGATTGCCAACGACGGGCAAGGACCACCCACACGGCTCGATCCCAGCCGTCGAAGCGAGGGCGCCGATCGCCGAGGGCGCGCGTGAGGGCCCCGATTTGGTGTCGAAGCGCGAGGTTCTCCAAGGCGAGTTCGCCCTTCGTCCGAAAAAAGGACCTCGCAGTCCCGACGATCGTCCGAAGCAAGCTCCACACCCGCCCAACGCTGCCCGCGCAACAAGTAGCGGCTCAAGGGGATTCGCTCAGATGGAGTTTTCGGGAGGCACACCCGCCGCGCGAGCCGTGTGGTGGAAAGTTGCACGAGGTCGGGAAGAGCCCGGCGCCGCTGAGACTTCGTATACAGCTGCACTGGAGATTGGGTCTTGGCGAGGCACAGCACGCCTGGACTTCTTGCTAAGGTGGCCGCGTGTTCGACCAGCCCATCGACGCCCTCCTCTACCGTGACCTAGAGGTCCGACAGCTCGGCCGGCAGGTCGAGCTGGCCATCCAGCAGCTCCGCGCGGGCGATTTCCGCGCCGCCGACGCCCGGAAGCTGAAAGGAACGGGGCTATACCGTGCCAAGCTCGACGACCGGAACCGGCTCCTCTTCAAGTTCGGCGAGCACGCCGGTCGACGGGTCCTGCTGATCCTCGAGGTGGTGCACAACCACGACTACGCCCGGTCCCGCTTCCTGGGCGGCGGCGAGTCGAGCGAGGCGGACTTCGAGCCGGTGCCGGCGGGACCGACGCCGAATGGCGCGCCCGCCGGGGACTGGAAGGACATCGAGGCCGAGCGAATGGCCTACGTCAACCCGGCCTCGACGGTACTCCACGTCCTGGACAAGCCGCTCTCGTTCGACGACGCCCAGGCCGCCGTGTTCGGCTCGCCGCTGCCCCTCATCGTCATAGGCTCGGCCGGCTCGGGCAAGACCGCCCTCACCCTGGAGAAGCTCAAGACGGTGGCCGGCCACGGGCTCTACCTTACCCGGTCCTCTTTCCTGGTCGAGAGCGCACGGTCGCTCTACTACGCCCACCGCTACGCCAACGACGCCCAGGAGGTGGACTTCCTCTCGCTGGCGGAGCTCGTGGAGACCATCCAGGTCCCGTCGGGACGAGAGGCGCGCTGGCGGGACTTCGCGGCCTGGTTCGAGCGGCACCGCAGCTCGATCAAGCTGCGGGAGCCGCACCGGGTCTTCGAGGAGGTGACCGGGGTCCTCACGGGCTCGGCCGAGAAGGGACCGTACCTCAGCGAGGACGGGTACCTGGCCCTGGGCGTCCGGCAGTCGATCTTCCTCGGCGAGGAGCGGCGCGCCGTCTACCGGGTCTTCGAGCGGTGGATCGCCCACCTGCGTGAGCACGGCCTCTTCGACGCCAACGTCGCCGCCTGGGAGCGGCGGGGACTGGCGTCGGAACGCTACGACTTCCTGGTGATCGACGAAGTGCAGGACGTTACCCCGGTCGAGCTTCGACTGGCCCTGGCCACGCTGAGGGACAAGCACGCCTTCCTGCTCTGTGGCGACTCGAACCAGATCGTGCACCCCAATCTTTTCTCCTGGGCCCGGGTGAAGAGCCTCTTCTACGGCGACGGCGGGCGCCCCGGCGGCGAGTCGCCCCTCGACCGGATCCATTTCTTGTCGGCGAACTACCGGAACACCCGGGCCGTGACTGCGCTCGCCAACCGCCTCCTGCTCGTCAAGCAGCGGCGCTTCGGATCGGTGGACCGGGAGAGCAATTACCTCGTCGAGTGCGTCAGCGGCGAGGAGGGCCGGGTCGAGCTCGTGGCCGACGGCCCGGGCGTGCGCGCCGGGCTCGACGAGCGGACCCGCCGCTCGGCGCGGACGGCGGTGGTGGTGCTCCGCGACGAGGACAAGCCGGCGGCCCGGGCGGCCTTCTCCACGCCGCTGCTCTTCTCGGTCCAGGAGGCCAAGGGGCTGGAGTACGAGAACGTGGTGCTCTTCAACCTGGTGAGCGGCGCGGCCAGGGAGTTCCGGGAGTGCGCCGCCGGCGTCGAGGCAGCCGACCTGGAGGGTGGGCTCGAGTACGCCCGGGCACGCGACAAGGCCGACAAGAGCCTCGACGCCTACAAGTTCTACGTGAACGCCCTCTACGTCGCCATGACGCGAGCGGTGAAGTCCCTGGTGATGATCGAGGCCGAGCCCGCCCACCCGCTCCTCGCGCTCTTGGCCGTCCGCCGGGCTGCCGATCACGTCGAACTGGCCGCGGAGGAGTCGTCCCGGGAGGAGTGGCAGCGCGAGGCGCGGCGGCTCGAGCTGCAGGGCAAGGCCGAGCAGGCCGAGCAGATCCGGCGCGAAATCCTGGAGGTCCGACCGGTGCCCTGGGCAGTGGCCGACGCGGGTGCGCTGGCCGGTCTCCGATCCCGGGCGCTCGGCCCGGGGCCAATCGACAAGGCGGCGCAGCAGCTCCTCTTCGAGTTCGCGGTCACCTATGACGTCTCGGCGTTGTTGCCGCCGCTGGTGGCCGCCGGGTTCCGCCACGCGCGGAAGGCCGAGTCGGGGCGCGCCTACATCGAGGACACCCACTACGCCGAGTACCGGCAGCGGCGCTCCCCGCGCCTCCAGGACCAGCTCCGTGCCTACGGCCTGGACTTTCGCAACCCGCTAAACGAGACCCCGCTCATGGTGGCGGCTCGACTCGGCCGGCACGACCTGGTGTCCGAGCTGCTGGCGCTGGGCGCCGACGGCGAGGCCACCGACACGGCCGGCCGCACCGCACTCCGGGTGGCGCTCGCCGCCTGGCTCGACCAGCGTGGCGTCAAGACGGCAGCCTTCGAGCAGGTGTGGGGCCAGCTCGCCACGGCGCCCCTCAAGGTGAAGCTCGGCGACCGGATGGTGAAGCTCGACCCGATCACCATCGAGTGGTTCCTCGTGCAGCTCTGCCTGGTGCAGATCCGGCGATTGGTGGATGGGACGGCCCGCCAGGGCGCGCTGCCCCTCATCGACGCTCCCGGTCTCGTCCGGCTCGTCGCCGGCCTCCCGTCGAGCACACTGGCCGCCTACCGGCGCCGGCGGGAGTACCTGTCCTCGGTCCTCGCCAAGAACGAGCTCGGCTCCACCAATCCGTACAGCCGGCGCCTCTTCCAGCGGGTGCGGCGCGGCGCATACGCCCTCTGCCCGGCACTCGAGGTCGAGGTGAAGGGGGAGTGGGTCCCGGTCGGCGACCTGATGGGGCTCCCCTCCCTCTTCGAGGCCATCGGCCTGGAGGCGGCGCCGATCGCGAGGTGGATGGCGGAAGCTCGCTCCTCGCTGGCGCCACCCGCCGCGCCAGAGAAGGACGCGCTTAGCGTGGGTGGCGGGTGACCACGCGGTCCGCAGAAGGGTGATTCGGACTTTGCCGACAGGAGAGGATGGCGCATGTGGCGGTGGAGGACCTGTGCGCCGGGCAGCCTGCGCGGGCTTGACATATGTCGAAACCGACATAGTACGCATCGGGTGGGCCGCAAGCTTCGACCGGTGAGGTCCTCACTCGACATCGGCGGCGTCCTTAGTTCGCCTGCGAGCCACGCGAGCGGCTTGTCCGGCCTTGCACTTGCGACGCACCCTGCCGACATCCACGAGGACCTCGAAGAAGTCCACCTCCGCGAGGTCGCCAGGCTTGTACACGAGCGGGATGAAGACCTCGCGGCGCGATCGCTTCCACTCCGCCACGAACTCCTTCACCAGCGTCGCGCCGACGTCGTGCCCCTCGGCGCGGACCATCCGGTGGAGTTGCGTGGCGGTGAGCTGCTGCTTGCCCCCGGTCCAGCGCGGCGAGTCCGTCAGCAGCGCCACCAGGCGCGACCGGACCACCTCGAAGACCGGACGCGGCCGCTCAGCCTGCTTGCGCTGGCCAGGCTCCGCGCCCTCCACGGCGCGGCAGGTTGCTGACGAGCTTGGCATCTCTCGAAACACGGTGAAGAGGTACCGACGTCCCCTCGACGAGCACCTTGTGCCGCACCACGTCCACGAGATCCATCCGAAGCATCCTCCAGCGGAAGCCCCAGCCGCCCAGCCGGGCCAACTTCCGGGCGATATCGGTGGATCAGTTTCAGAGCGGCGACTGGATCAGTTTCACGCCGGCGGGACCACTCCCTGAGTTGCCGGGGGTTTCTCGTTTGGTGCTGTCGGTATCCAACTCTGTTGCCGTCAGGTTGCCGTTGGACTGCGACGGAGAGAGAAGGGAAACGGGTCGGACCTGCGCCGGAGGCCGAGGAGGACCGGAGGGGGCGGCGCCAGCGGTGGTGCCGCGGACTGCCGGGCCCGGGCCAGGAAGCTCAGACCGCGGCGTGCAAGTAGACGAATCGGATTCCGCTTTGCAGGTAATCGTCGACCGTCTCGAGCACGGTTGCCTCCCGGAGCCACTGGGGTCCAGTTTCCAGTAGCCGTGCTTCGATCAAGGAAGAAATCCCTGCAAAGCCAAGCCGCTGCACACGTGCGCGGAGTGCGTCGAGCACCATCGCCTCGACCTCGCCCTGGTTCCTCAACTGGGGCGAGGCGGCCATAGCCTGGAGGTAGAACGTGTCATCCTCTCCATACCGGGGATCATCGCGTACGCCTACTTCGTCGTGGTTCTCCAGGGGGCTTCCAAGCGCGTAGGCGACCAATCGCAGCGACACGCGATCGCGGAGGGCCACACCACAGGAACGCGCGTTGGAGAGCGTGGCTTCCAAGGTCTCTCCCTGATACTGGAGGAGTGGCCTCCGCCCCGCCCTGAGGACGGTTGGCGGATAGAGCTTCAAACTCCCATACCTTTCGGCTTCCAAGGTCACGACCTGCGGCAAAATAATCGCTGCATTGTCGCCCTTCAGGTCCACCACCTGCAGCGTCCCTGGCTTCACCTCGAGCGTTCCGACGCGCAGCTCCGGGCCTTGCATCACGGATCCCCCCGGCTTTACGCCTGCCAGGTCCTCCACCGCACGGCGGAGCACCGCCAGCGCCTCCGCGACCGCATAAGGCTCCATGTCGTATCGCGGGTAGAAGCGCAGAGCTCGCTCGCCCGCCGGAAGCAGGATGAGGCCGCGGCGAAAGGCCCGATCGCGAAGCCACTCACGCCAATCGGGCCGGACCACGTCGAATGCCAACAGACACCCGCGGCCCCGCACGTGGTGCAGGAGCCCGCGGAAATCCCGCTCGAGTTGCTCGAGCCCACGACGAGCAAGCTCACCCGTGCGGCGCACCTGCTCCAGATCTAGCCTCCCAAGGTAGGCGAGTAGGCGAATCATGCCGACCGAGTCACCTTCCCACGTCGTGTTGAATTTCTTCTCCTCCTGGAAGAACGTAGCGAGTTCCTCACTCACAAAGAGGACTCCGTTCTGCGCTTTCTTGGCCCAGACCACGACATCCGGCGGGCATGGCAGGTCGAAGAAATCGTGAGCCCAGAGTCGGCCCGTAGCGCCCCACCCGGTCTGCACCTCGTCAAACATCAGCGGCACGTCATAGAGCCGCGTCAGTAGCCTGAGGCGCTGGAAGAAGCCTGCCGATGCGAGTCGCAGGCCTCCTTCTCCCTGAACGGGCTCGACCAGCACGCCCGCAACGCGCTGCGCGCGCTGGAGCGACGCGGCATCCAACACCTTTCGCTGCTCCTTCAAGAAATCGCCCACCATGTCGGGCCACGCTGCTCGCTCCGGAGGGAGCCGGGCCAGCAAGTCGTCGCATGCCTGGAGCTGTCGCCGAAACTGCTCCCTCGGCTTCGGAACGCCGGGAATTCGCCCGGTGACGAGAAGACCCCACACTTGCTCGAGACTCTTCTCGTCACGCCGACGCGTGCGGGCGACCGACCTGGGGTCCTCGGCGGGGAAGACCACATGCGGCCAGTCGAAGGTCGGGAACCCGAGACGTGCTCGCTTGCGGTGAGTGACCGCCAAGCTGCCGAGAGTCCGGCCGTGATACGCCCCATCGAACGAGATGATGAACAGGCCGTGCCGTTCGGCAGGTGCGTCGGCCGCGACCCCGTCCGGCTCAGGTGTTCGCGTCTTGACCCGGTTCAACAGCACTGCCTTTATTGCGTTCTCGACGGCTTCCGCCCCCGTATTGACCACGAAGTGGCGTGGCGTTCCCCCAGGCGCCACTCCATCGAGCGCCGTCTTGAGTCGGAGTGACAGGACAGTTTGATACTCGGAGTGAGCGTACCGCGTCACCGAATACGGGAGATCGCGCAAGACGCTGGCCACGATCTGGGGGTCATTCTCGCCGAAAGGCTGGGAGGCGATCAGTGCGCCGAGGTCGATGAAGCGAAATGGCTCCCCGCTAGGGTCGCGATCTGCGGTAGCCAAATAGGGTCCCACGCTCTCGGCGGGATCGAACGCGATCGGAAGCGAGTAGAAGAGCCCGTTCGAGGCGCCAGTCAGCGCTGCCTGAGAGGTGGGCAACCCGGTTGCAACGACGTCCGCGAGCGGGCGGTCGTCGTCCAAGAATTCGTCCGGGACATGAACGTGAATCCCGCCAGCGCGGTATTGCGCCTGGAGCGAAGCGACCCGGTCGAGGTACTTCGTGGTCGCAGCTAGGGCAGCCGGGAGTCGATTCATGACGGCACAGTGCGTCGCGCCGAGGCTGCCCGCAAGTCGACGTGCGCTCACCACCCGGGCAGGCCGGGTGCATTATCGAGGGCTGGAGATTGGTCCTCCGGCGTCAGCCGGGGCGGTTGGAGTATAGGCTGCGTGGCGCACAACCTGCCCCTGAGGGTTTCGGATCATCAAGGTGCCGGGGAAGGTCACGCCGTTCGCCTGCAGCGCCTCGCGGAAATGGGCTTCCGCGTCCTCGCCACTCCACGCGCGGAAATGGAATCGGTACTCGTTGTTGTCACACGCGAGTGTGCACTCGAAGAAGTCTTCGCGCTTCGCCATGGCCTTCGCCTCAACGTCGGGCGCACTCTACCCGAAGAGGTGCCAGCCCACCAGGGCGCGCGCGTCGGTTGTTGCGCCGGATGGTGGGTCAAGAGCGAGCCCTGCGAGGACGCCATTACCGTCGACGCGGGCGAGACTCGGTGCGGCCCTGTCGGTTGCAGATGGTCTCGCCTGCGCAGCAAATCGCGCTTCGAAGCGCGCGCCTATTGGGCGCCCGCCTTCGGCAAGGGCGTCATCGCCATCACCTCGCCTGTCGCCCAGGTGACCCCGAAGATGAGGGCAACTGGCAACCAAGTGCCGACGACGCTTGTGAACATGGCAAGGCTGTGTTGGAGGGCGCCGGCCACGACGACAAGATTGAGCAGCGCAACCACTGCTGCGAACGTCACCGACGTCGAGAGCGGTTCGCGGGCGCCACGCGCGCGAAAGTAGCTCCGCGCGACGAATGCAAAGATGACGGGCGCCGCCACGGCATGGAGCCAAAGCGCCGCTCCGGGCCTGACCGCAGCTAACAGCGCGCCCATGGTGGCCGCGCAGGCTGCCCAGCCAACCAGACCGTGGAGGAGGAGCCGCCCGAGCGAGCGGCCGGGATGCTCGGTCGGGACTCCAGGCCGCGCCGCAGGGAGCGCCCGCGCAATATCGCTCGCCCATGCCCGGATTCGTTGCGGAACTCTCCAATCACCGGCGCGCTTCTTCGCCATGGCGCTTGCTGGGAAACCTCGTGCGTCGGGCGCAAGCCTCCCACCGAACGTGAGGTGTCCTTGCGCGCCCACTCGCTCCATTAGAACTTCAACCTGTCGCGTCGGCGGAATGACCCCGCGAGCGGCGGAGTCGTCGAGCGGCCCACTCGAGAAGAACCAGACCGGCACGGAGCGTAGGAGTCTTTCGCGGCGGGCCACGAAGCGTCGGGCGGCAGGATGCCAGCGGTTCGCGTACAGCGCTCCACCAACGACCGCCGCCTCGAAGTCGGAAGCGCTCGTAGCCTTTCTGGCCGGGAGTAGCTCCACCCGATGGCCTTCCTCCTGCAAGGCCTCGCCCAAGATCCGGGCGATGCCCTCGGTACCACCCCGCTTTGAGCCCCACGTCACGAGGACCTTCATGGGCGTTCCTCCGGTGCTCAGTGATCCACGCTCAGAGGCCCGCCGCAACGTACGATTTGGAGGGCGGCCGCCGGCCCACCTGGGCTGGCTCCAGTCGGGTCGCCCCTGCCCTGCAGCGCCCAACGTCGAGAGCTGTCGGTCGATCGGGAACATGCGAAGCCTCCTGGCGAGCGACGCCGAGGGTAGAATGGCACCAACTTCGGATCGCCACCTTGCGCCACTTCTAAGGCCATCTCGCCAAAGGGCGAAGGGCCGGAGTTCGGCCAGTAGCCTCTGCGGGCGACGCGCCATCATGCAGCGCAGCCTCTTACCGTCATCGGAGGTGGTTCCGTCCGGGCCTGCTCACGGAAGGCTCGCAAGCGTTCGCATTAGTTGGGGAACCAAGTATCCGTTGCACGCCCAGGCGGGCCACACTACAGTCTGCGCATTCAAGGATGGCTATATGCGTGACCGCGAAACCTACTTCGAATGCAGGCAAGCCGGCATTCCAGAGCAGAAGGCATACGTGCGGGCGTGGAGCTACGCCGAAGCTGAAATGATCTTCCGCGAGAGGCTATCGGCGGAAGGTGTGACCGCACCGGGAACGATCGTCGTGAAGGCGCCAGGGAGGAACGCGACGGACCGCGCCGAGTACGTATCCACCGTCGGTGCACGAGCCGCCTCGTCGCTCTGCGTAAACTCAGCGTTGGTATAACTCGTCTACGCCGCCGCGACGGAGCCCCGCTCTCGAACTGCTGGGGGGGGCTCCCATCTAAAGGCAAAACGCGACGTGTTTCTCACGCGTCCGTTGGATCTGACGTAAGGGGCGCCACGACTCGGGCCGCGCCTTCCTCTCGTGCTGCGAGGAGCCTTCGCGCGGGCCGGCCGCCACCGGAAGGGGTTGCCGAAGCCGCCTTAGACCCTGATGACAATCTTCCCCCGCGCATTCCCCTGCTCCCAATATCGGATGGCCTCAGCGGCCTGGCTCAAGGGATAGCACTTGTCCACGACGGGCGTTACCTTGCCGGCCTCGATGAGCTCTTTCAGGATGAGCAGGTCCTCCTGCCGCTCATTCGGCATGAGCCCGAGCAGCTTGCGCTTGGAAAGGAGGGACCGGAGGGGCGCCAGCATCTGGCGCTGAAAACCCCCAAGCAAGCGATCTCCACCTTCGCCGCCGACAATGACGAGGGCGCCCTGGGGGCTAAGGGCCCGCTCGAGTCGGGACAAGGGGCGCCGGCCTCCGGTGTCGAGAATGATGTCGAAGCGGCGCGTCCCGTCTGTGAAGTCCTCGAGGCTGTAGTCGATGATGTGGTCGGCACCGATGGAGCGAACCAGGTCCGTCTTCGCAGTGCTGCTGACGCCGGTGACCTCGGCGCCAAAGGCCTTGGCCAGCTGGACGGCGAATGTGCCTACGCCGCCGGAGGCTCCGATGACGAGGACCTGTTGGCTCGGCTTCAGCTGGCCCGCATCGCGGAGGCCGTGGAGGGCGGTCAGGGCGGAGATGGGGACGGCCGCAGCCTGCTCGAAGCTCAGGTTCGCCGGTTTGAGTGCGAATTGTGTTGATTTGCCGCATACGTGCTCGGCGAAAGCGCCGTCGCAAGTTCCGTAGACCTGGTCTCCCGCTTTGAAGGTGGTCACATTCTTGCCGACGGCTTCTACGGTCCCCGCGACGTCCCTGCCCCGCACTCGCGTCTTGGGCCTGAGGAGCCCGAATCCCAAGATGCGCACTAGGTAGGGCAGGCCGGTCATCAGGTGCCAGACGCCCGGGTCGAAGCCCGCGGCGTGTACCTGGATGAGAACGTCGTCGTCCTCAGGTTCCGGCTTGTCGATGTCGTCGAGCCGCAACACGTTGGCTGAGCCGTACTCGTCCTGGACGATGGCTTTCATTGCGTCTCTCCTTCACTTCCGGGGTGCCGGAACACCTAGCCGAGGCGCCCGAGAGTGACGGCCACCAGACAGCTGCGGAGGGAATGGCCGGGTCGCCGCGAGCTTCCGGATTCGATCAGGTCCGAGTGCAGATTCTGGAAATGGATCCGGTGCCCGCCGCGGGTGTACTCGGGCGCCATTTGCCGGTGTCAGCTTGAGCCCGCGCGAAAGGCGGGTGGCGAAGGGATAGGCGCTAGAAGCTTCCGAGGACCCCGGCGCGCAGGACCGCGGCCGGCGAGGCGGCGTTGAGCCCGAACAATGCCGCCAGCACGACCTGGAAGCGGCCGTGGTCCAAGTCGAGAGAGATGTCCGGGCCGGCGCCCATGCGCGGGCCCCCCTCGGCTCCATCCCCGAACATCTCCTCGAGGTCCTGTCCGACGTACTCCGCCCCGACTCTCATGATTGGAAGCACCCGGTACGATGCTCCGACCATGCCGATGTAGTCTAGGGCGTCCCGGCCGGGGGCGAAAACGTGCTCCACGTACGCGTTGGCCTCCAGGAGCAGCGGTCCGGTTCCGAAGCTTCCGGTGGCGCGCACCCAAGAACCCCAGTTGCCAGACGCACCTTCCCGAAGAGCGCCGCCAAGGACGGCGGCGCGCCACGGCGAGTCGGGACTCGTCAACTGGAACTTCAGTCCCATGGTGCCGTCGACCGTCGTCGAGTTGGTCGAGAGATTCGAGTTAACGTTGACGTTGGCGATCGGCTCGAACCAGCCTGTGACGCCGTACCCGAGCGAGAAGTTGTTGCTCACGCCCTGGTTCTGCAGCACCACAGGGATGGGTCGATCGGCCGAGATGCCCGATCCGAGTCCGACGTTGTATCCGAGAGCGAAGACGCCGGCGCTTGGCGTCGACGGGTCGACGAGGAAGGTGAAGGGCAACTCTTCCGCCGTGACGCGGTCCCCGAGCTCGGGCCGCGTTCGCGTCACCGACTCCGACGTATAGATGCTCTCCGAGTCCGACGCAGTCGCGCCCGTGGCACAGAGCAGAAGGGCGGCGGCGCCCCCGAACAAGCTACCGGTACGATTCCAGCTGGCCCGTCGAGTGGTTCCCATGGTTCACGCTCCCAGTCCTAAGGCGGTCGACCGCGGCGAGGGATGTTGCTCCTCTACGGAGTCCGTTCCGCGAAGAGCAGGTGACGGAACCCGGAACCTCCGATCGGGATCTTGGGGCAGAGCCCGGCACAGTGCGCAGCCGGAAACATTCACTTGCCCTGGTAGCTGTGTTGCCGATCCCCAAGCGGGACGACCCAAATCACCGAACGTGACAACGCGGCGCCTACTTGTTCACGCAACCGGCGCAGCCTCTCGCCCACGCCGTGCGCTATCCACATGCACCGGTGCCCACCGAAGGAGAGCACGAGAAGCTCGTAGCTCCGTAGTCGCCAAGGTGCGGGCATCGCAGTTGGGCTGTGCTGCGGTAACTCGTCTCTGTCGCCAGGTGGCGACGTGATCGGAGGAGGACGCTATGCGCTTGAGCAAGTTCCTGCCGCTTCTCGGAGCGGTCGTGCTGTTTTCCGGTTTTGACAGCCATGGCGTCGACCATGTCGCCCGGACGCTCCTGCCGACGGGCCAGTACGTCACACCGACGGCTACACCCGGCTCCACGTTCCAGACCCTCAATCCCGGCCTCAAAGACTTCCCTGACTTCGTCGTCGGCCAGCCGACCTCGCTTGCGCTCACTCCAGACGGCCAGACGCTCGCGCTGCTCACGAGCGGCTACAACAACAACTACGACAAGACGGGCAACCTGGTGCCGGGCGCGTCGAACGAGTACGTCTTCCTCCTCGACGTGAGTCACGGAAAGGCTGTCCAGAAGCAGGTCATCCAGATCCCGGACTCGTACCAGGGCCTCACCTTCACGCCCGACGGGTCAAAGCTACTTGCGTCGGGCGGCGGCGACGACGCCATCCACGTCTTCGTGCCAGGCAGCAGTGGCTGGACCGAGGCGAGCGGATCGCCGATCCAGCTGAAGCACAGTGCTTCGCCGAGCGCGCCCGGAGTTCCCCCCCGGGCTCGGCGAACGGCCTCTCGCAGGGCCCGATGGCGCAGGGCATTGCCGTCACCGCCGATAGCCACTTCGCGGTTGTCGCGAATCGCTACAACGACTCCATCACGGTGGTCGATCTGGAGGCGGGGAAGGTAGCCGCCGAGCTCGACCTCCGTCCAGGCAAGAACGGCGGCATCCCCGGGACACCCGGCGGAGAGTACCCGAATTCCGTTGCCATCGCCGGCGGCAAGGCCGCATACGTCTCGAGCGAGCGCGACCGCGAGATTGTCGTGATCAGCCTCGTCACTCCCACCAAGCCCGTCGTCGCCGGACGGATCCCCGTCGAGGGAGTCCCCAGCCGCATACTCCTCAACAAGGCCGAGAACACCCTCTTCGTGGCGTCTGACAACGCCGACGTCGTGTCGCTCATCGACACCGCCACGAACAAGGTCGTCTCGACCATCCCAACCATCGCGCCTCGGGGCACGTGCGAGAGGGCAAAGTACAAGGGTGCGTCGCCCAACGCCCTTGCGCTTTCCCCAGACGAGTCGACGCTCTACGTCACCAACCGCGGCACGAACTCGGTGGCGGTGATCGAGCTACGGCACCACTGGGGCGAGGCCGTGGGTCTGCTCCCGACCGGCTGGTACCCGTCGGACGTGGTCGTGTCTCGGGACGGTGCCACGCTCTACGTTTCCAACTCGAAGAGCGTCCCGGGCCCAAACCCCGGAAACTGCCTCGGGTACCAGACGGTCCCATGTCCGGTGAAGGACTCCCCGGTGGTGTTCGCGCCGAACGAGTACATCGAGAATCTGAACAAGGGCGGCCTGCTCACCGTGCCGCTGCCGAGCCGACACGACCTCGCCCGGCTCACGGAACTCGTCGCCTCCAACAACCACTTTGGCTTCCGGCCGAGCCACGAAGACGAAGAGGTGATGGAGGCGTTGCACCACCGCATCAAGCACGTGATCTACGTCATCAAGGAGAACCGGACCTACGACCAGATCCTGGGCGACCTCGGCAAGGGCAACGGGGACCCGAGCCTGGCGGAGTTCCCGCTCGCCACGACACCCAACCTGCACGCCGCTGCCGGAAACTTCGTGACTCTCGACAACTTCTACGACTCTGGCGAGGTGAGCGGCAACGGCTGGCCGTGGAGCACGTCGGCGCGCGAGAGCCAGGCCGGTGCCGAGATGCTGCCCGTGAACTATGCGTGTAGCCCCCTCACCGGTAAGGACTGCTCGACCGGTTTGCCACTCCCCAATGCGCCGGGCGTCGGGTCCTACAGCCGTGGTGGCTCGTACGACTGGGAGGGCACGAATCGAAACATCAACGTTGGCCTGACCGGAGCGGCACGGTTCGCAGAGAACCCGACGCTGTACGCGCTCACCAACGGGGACCCCGACATCCTTCCGGGGACGGCCAACGTGGCCGCTCCAGATGGCCCCGAGGGTGAGCAGGGAAGGGGTTACCTCTGGAGCGCCGCATTGCGGGCCGGCCTCACTGTCCGCAACTACGGTGCGTTCATTGACCTCAGCCTCTACCACCTCCCCGCGGCGGGGGGCGGTCTACCCATCGACCGCAACCCCTTCGCAGACGGGAAGATCCAGGCGTACGCGTCCAACGTCGAGCTCTCGGCCAACAACCTCACGGACCAGTACTTCCGTGGCTTCGATACTGCCTACCCGGATTTCTACCGGGAGGCGGAGTGGGAGCGGGAGTTTGCCGGGTTCGTTGCCGGCGGGAACCTTCCGTCCCTTTCCGTGGTCAGGCTCATGGAGGACCATACTGGTAGCTTCGGATCCGCCATCGACGGGGTCAACACGCCGGAGATCCAGGTCGCGGACAACGACTACGCGGTGGGCAGGCTCCTCGAGGCAGTGGCGAAGAGCCCGTACAAGGACGATACGCTCGTCTTCATTCTCGAGGATGATGCGCAGGATGGACCCGACCACGTCGACGCGCACCGCAGCACCGCCTACGTCGTTGGCCCTTACGTGAAGCAGGGTGCCGTGGTGAGCAAGCACTACACGACGGTGAACGTGCTGCGTACGATCACCGACATCCTCGGGCTAGACCACCTTGGCTACTACGATGCCACGCAGGGGCCGATGACCGAGGTGTTCGACCTCCACCAGAAGGCCTGGTCGTTCGCGGCTGAGCCGTCCGGTCTGTTGACCGGAACCAAGCTGCCCATACCCAAGCTCGCCTTGCGACCGGCCCTGAAGCCGAAGCACGATGCCAAGTACTGGGCCCGAAAGACCACAGGCATGGACTTCTCGGCGGAGGACCGCATGGATGCCGTCGCCTTCAACCGGATCCTCTGGGAAGGCTTGATGGACGGAAAGCCCTACCCGGTGGTTCGGGTGTCGCCGAAGAAGGTGGCCGCGTCCGACTAGACGGCCCAGCCCCGTCGAGCGAGGGCGCAGTGGCGTGGCTCGTACCGGCACGCTGCTGCGCCACTCTTGCCTTTCACTGAGGTCACGACGAGGGAAGGAACAAGGGCGAAGGACCGCCCCGCGTCCTCGCGGCGGCGGCAATTACGGAGACATCTTCGAGCGCAACCCGGGCACGGCCAAGCTCGTGCGCGGCCCCGACGCGAACCAGGTCCGGGGCGGGCTCCTCTTGAGCCCGTTGCTCGATCGAGGCGAGAGGCGCTTTGGCGCTGCGCCCTCGTCGCGCCTAGCTCCGCGGGCCTGGCCAGGGACCTTCCTAGCCTGTCCCTCGCGCGCCTCTCCCATCGTCCCAAACTGAACACCATGTTCCCGATCAGCGAAGGACGGCAAGCAACGCGTGGGTGACGATCGGGCAACGTCCTGGAAGCCCCGACTGATGGGCCTTCTCTGGCCATGGTCAGCATGACAATCAGGTGCGTTCATCATGACCACAAAGCCAGACATCATCCGCGAACTCGGGGAGGAGTCGCTGCTGCTCCCCGCCGCAGTTGGCAGGTCCCTCGCCGCAAACGATCGTGTGAAGTACTGCTTCTCTCTTCTGCAGTTGGCGGAGCAGAACGCACTCCACCCCGCGATCGACCCGCCCTCCTTGAGAGCCGATCGCGACGCCAGCGGTGTCGAGGACTCCTCCCTCGATTCGGTCGTGGCGGGGAGTCGGCTGGGGGACGATGGGCTCACCGTCCCGCACGTCCAACGGATCCACCGCATGGTCGTGGAGGGTATCGAGGAGATGCTCGCCCCGCTGGCAATGCCCGCCGCGAGTTCCAGCGTGTCAGGCACGGCGCCCATCTACGGTGACCGGCTCCGCGCCCTTCTTGCGGCCCTGCCGCACCTCGATGGCGAGCGCGTCCCGCTGGACTATGTGGCGGCCGTTACCCACGCTCCCGAGGCCGGCGGGGACAGCCTTCACAGGCTCGTGATGGACCTCCACCGAGAGCTAAACCAACTCCAGCGATTCCTCTCACAGGAGTCCATCGCTGGGGCGAGTGTGTACGGGCTGGCTGAGGGTGACCGCCCCCTGGTCGAGGCCTTCATGGCCGGGGTGAACCGCACCGCGCCCCTGAAGTTCGACCACCCGGGGCTGGGAACGACTGCCACCCGCGCCGGCCCGGCGCTGGTCATGCAGAACGACATCGGCATGACCGATGCCCACGTCCTGGTGGTGCGGATACAGGAGCTCCAGTGCGTTGTTACGCACGCCGATCCGCATCTGCAGAGGGTGCGCTTCTTCCAGTCGCTTCTCGGAGCGTTCGGCGTCCAGTGGTCCGACATGCGCTCCCGCAACGCGAAGTGGTCAAAGGACACCGAGCCTTTCTATCAGTGCACAGGCCGGTTGGTGGCGCGGGACGATGGAGAGCTCCGCCGGTTCCTCGAGCATCTCGGATCCCGCCTCGTGTTCCTCATTGACTGGAACCGCGCTCGGAAGCGCCTGCGAAACTTCGTGGAAGGCCCGGCCTGTATCCACGTACTCCGTTGGGCGGCAGATCAAGAGGTTGGCCACCGTGCCTTCTTGCAGCTCGGGGGCGACCGGCTCATCTACGAGGCCATCGAGCACTCGTCGCCATCGCCGATCCGTTACGGCCAACGACTCGATGAAATACTCGGCAAAGAGGCTGCAGCCGACTTCCTGCAGGTCGTCCTCCGGGCGTGCACGGACGGACTGCTGCGGCGCCGCTCGGAGCGCTTCGTCCGAGACGAGATCCGCGCGGAGCTGCTCGGCCGCTTCGAGACCCTGGAGCACGGGCTTCTCGCCCTTGCTGCGGAACACGCCGTCCTCGTCGGCGAGGTGGCGGGAGCGGTGCATGAGGGCCTTCTGGGCCCGCCGGGTGGGGAGGCAGCCCTCCAGGACGGGGCACGCCGATCAGCGCAGTGGGAACGTCGCGCCGACGCGCTCGTGGAGCGGGTGCGGGGCCTGGCCCGCCACTCCCCAGGTGCTGCCGTGTATGTCCGTCTTGTCACGGAGGCCGATGACGTGGCCGACAATCTCGAGGAGGCGGCCTTCCTGCTGACCCTCGGCCCTCCGCAGAGCGGTGCAGGGGCCTTCGAGGGACGGCTCCAGGCGCTCGCGGCCCTGCTAGTAACGGGCTCGCGGGAATGGGTGAAGTGCCTGGAGAGCGCCGTGCACGTCCGACGGGGCGGTGCCAGAGAGGACCTCCAGGATTTCCTCGAAGCCGTGGAGCGGGTCGTCACCATCGAGCACCAGACAGACGACGCCCAGCGCGAGGTCACGGCTGCGCTCTTCGTCGAGGCCGTCGACTGGCGCCAGCTGAATCTGGTGCTGCTCATTGCTCAGTCGCTGGAACAGGCGGCCGACTCGCTTGCCCGTTGCGCCCTGACGCTGCGGGACCACGTGCTCGGCGAGGTGATGACAGGATGATCGGTACCGAACTCGAGCCCTCCGAGGGGCTCCACTTCATCGGCGGAGGTTGGGTCCGGGGCGCGCCCCTGGCGCCGACGCTCGTGGGCGCCAAAGCGCATGGACTCATGCGTCTCGACGCCCTTGGACTTCCGGTCCCCCCTGGGTTCGTCCTTGGGACGGCGCTATGCCGCGAGTACCTGGAGAAGGGCGTGCTCTCCTCGCACGCGCAGAACCTGCTCGCCGCGGGTGTGCGCCACCTTGAGAACGTGACTGGCAAGACGTTCGGCGGAGCCCGGCGCCCTCTCCTCGTGTCGGTCCGGTCCGGCGCTCCGGTCTCCATGCCAGGGATGATGGATACAGTGCTTGACGTCGGGCTTTGCGCCGAGTCCCTGCGGGGATTCGTGCGGGCCACCGGCAACGCCCGGCTCGCCTGGGACTCCTACCGCCGGCTTGTCCACTCGTATGCGACGACGGTGGAGGGCCTTCCCACGGAGCTCTTCGACCGGATTCTCCGCCGGAGGATCGACGCGGACGGTGTTAGGAGCGCCCGGCAGCTGGACGCCGAAGCGCTTCGAGAGGTGGCGACCGAAAGCCTCGGCGCTTTCGAGGAGCTCGCCGCCCGCCCCTTCCCTCAGGACCCGGCGGCGCAGCTCGCCCGGGCAGTCGAGGCCGTCTTCCGCTCCTGGAACGCCCCGCGCGCCGCGGCGTATCGGGCGCTCCGAGGGATCGACGGCACTAGCGGCACTGCCGTGCTTGTGCAGGCTATGGTCTTCGGGAACGCCGGCCCGACATCAGGCGCCGGCGTCGGCTTCACTCGGGATCCTGCGACTGGCGCGAACCAGCCGTATCTCGATTTCCTTTTCGACGCGCAAGGCGAGGACGTCGTGTCGGGGCGAGAGGCCGGGCGAGACTCGTCGCGCCTTACCCAGGTCCTTCCGCGCGTGGCGGCCGAGCTCGACCGCGTGCGAGAGACACTCGAGCGGGCCTTCCGGGATGTGCAGGAGTTCGAGTTCACCGTCGAGGACGGCACCTTGTACCTGCTCCAGACCCGGAGGGCGAAGCGCACCCCGTGGGCGGCCGTCCACATCGCCGTCGATCTGGTCCGGGAGGCTGTGATCGACGTCGACACTGCTCTGGCGCTCCTCGAGGGCATCGACCTGAATGGTATCCAGCGAGTGCGCCTCGTCCCCAGCGCATCGGACGAGGTCATCGCGACGGCGACCTCGGCTGGAATCGGAGTGGCCGTGGGACGCGCCGTCCTCGACCCGGCACGGGCGCAGGCCCTGGCTGCAACCGGGGAGCCGGTTGTGCTGGTCCGGGAGGAGATCTCCACGTCTGACCTCCCGGCGTTTCTGGCGGTCGAGGGCATCCTGACTGCCTCCGGCGGGCGCACCTCGCACGCTGCCGTTGTCGCCCGCGAGCTCGGCAAAGCCTGTCTCGTTGACTGCCGTCCACTGCGCCTGGACCTGTCTCAGCGCCGCTGCCATTTCGGGGCGCGGGCCGTGGCTGAGGAGGACTTTATCTCCCTGGATGGGGAGGGCGGCATCGTCTATGCAGGAAGGCTGCCGATCGCGCGCGAACAGCCAGACGCGGCCGTCGCGCAGATCCAAAGGTGGCGTCAAAGGAAGCAGGCGGCCAGCTGAGTACCCGGCCGGCACTCTCGCTGCCGGGGGGACACTCTCCCACGGGAAGTGCTTCCCAACCGGGAAGCCGAACACGTTTTACCTCTGGTAGAAGAGAACTCCTGCAGAGATCACGCACAGCATTAGACCCTCATATGGAGGACCCCTAGCTCATGGTCTCCGAAGCCTTCCTGACCCGCGACTACTCGATAGATGGCTCCATGCCGCTCAGCGACGAGGACGTCGCGAGCTACCTCGCGGTTCTCGTGCGCCTCGCGTCGCTCGACGGGTTCGACGTTGCGGAAGAGAGCTTCATCGACAGAGTGGCCGCCTCCCTCGGCCTCCACGCGGATGAAGCGCGAAATGCGCACAAGATCGCAGTGACGCCGTCCCTCTCTACGTCGGAACTCGTAGGGCGCGTACGCGATGGCGGGCTGAGGCTGTGCCTGCTCCGGGATGCGTACCGACTCGCGGCGGCGGACGGCTCCGTGAGCGATTCAGAGATCCGGGAGCTCGGCGTCATAGCCGAGGCGCTCGGGATCGGCCACGCTTCAGCAGCAGCCGTGAGGGCGATCGCCCTTCAAGAGGTGCGGCTGCACCGGGAATTCGCGCAGATGTTGAAATCGGTCAGGACCTGATTCGGACGCGTTTCGGTGGCCGGCGCGGCGACGGTCAGCGACCCATCTCGGGAGCCGCGACGAAGATGCCGGGCGCGGTGTGCTTGCGCGCCTCGCAGACCGCAACGAGCGCAAGCCCCTCGAAGAGCAGGTGAGCTGCAAGCAGGCTCGTCAAGTCGGCGTGGTCCAGCGCCGGACAGACCTCGACCAGGTCCATGCCTATGAGCCGCACCCCCGCCAAGGCGCGGATGAGGGCCAGTGCCTCCCGGGATGTGAGCCCCCCGGGCACCGAGGTTCCGGTCCCGGGCGCGAACGCGGGGTCGACGGCGTCCACGTCGAACGACAGGTAGACGGGCCGCATCCCCACCGCGGATCGGATCTCGCTCGCCACGGCGGCGACACCGAGCTCGGCCACGTCGAAGGCTGAGTACACCCGGCCGTCATGCCGTGTGCCGTCTTCGTCGGCTCCTCCCCGGGGCCCGCGAACTCCTATCTGATGGAGCTGGCCCGGCAACACGAGGGCCTCGTCGAGCGCGTGCCGGAAGGCGGTGCCGTGGTGAAATCGTTCGCCCCAGGTCTCGGGGCCGCTCGTGTCGAAGTGGGCATCGACGTGGATCACAGCCACCGGGCCGTGGGCCTGGGCGGCGGCGCGCAGCGCCGGCAGCGCGATCGAGTGGTCTCCGCCGACGAGGAAGGGCACGGCACCGCAAGCGAGGATTGCGCGAACCTCCACCTCAACGCGCTCGCGCATGGCGGCGGCCTGGAACGGCGGGAAGACCACGTTGCCGCCGTCCACGGCAGGGGCCCGCTCGAAAACCTCCAGGCCGTGTTCGGGGTGCCAGCCCTGCAGGAGCGCGCTCACTCGGCGCACGTGGAACGGCCCGAACCGGGCGCCCGGGTGATAGGTGGAGCCGCCATCGAATGGCACGCCGAGGAAGACAGCCCGGGTTCCCGGAGGGAGAGGCCGAGCCTGGAACGCCGGCAGGCGGAAGAAGGGTGTCTGCCCGTGGGCCAGATACTCAAGTGCGGACTGCTGTGCCACTGGATTCTCCAAGGAGACCGAGGATGCGCTCGCGAACCGCGCGCGCGAGGTCGGAGGGGCCGGCGAACTCGGTCGGTCGAACCGGGCTGCCGACACGGACTCGAACGAGCGCACGCTGGTCGCTTGCGACCCGCAGGTAGTGAGGAATGAAGGTCGCGTCGCCGACCCATGCGAGGTGCATCGGCTCGTAGGAGAGCGCAACCGGAATCACCGGGACGCCCGTGCGTCTCGCAAGACCGAATAGGCCGCGGCGAAAGGGCAGGACGTGCCGCCCGGTGGTGGTGGTTCCCTCGGGGAAGTTCAGCACTGGGAGCCCCGCGGCCAGAGCTCGCTCGGCGCCTCGGATGACGCGGGCGCCGCTCTGCGGGTCCCCGCGGCTGACGAAGAGGACGCCAAGCTCTTTCACGAGACCCCCGACGATGGGCCAGCTGCAAATCTCGATCTTCGATACGGGCACGCACGGGACCGATGCGCCAACGACGAGCGGGTCGAGCCAGCTCACGTGATTCGAGGCGAGCACGGCCGGGCCTGCGGGCAGCGGGCCGTCCATGTCGGCGGTCACCCCGTGCAGATCGAGAAGCCTCCGGCACACGTCTCGCAGGACGAGCGCCCGACCTCGCGCCTGGGAGGGGGCGGCCGTCCCGCGGATCTGCTTCAGGCGGCCGGCGGCCGCGGCGGCCGAGATGCTCGACGCCGCGATGCAGACGCCGACGCGTGCCAAACGGGCGCCGGCCTCCGCGGCCGGAGGGGCGACCCGGGCTGGGCTCACGCGGCTCCCGCCAGGTCCCGGGCGGGGTCGACGAGGCCGAGCCGCCCGAGTCGCTGCTGGAGCTTTTCGAAGGCGGTCCGGTCCACGTACGAGGAGATTCGCCGATCCCCAGGCCCGTAGAAGTCTTCCAGCACGGATACCTCGCGGGCTCCCAAGGCCGCGTGCAGAGCTCGCGCGGCCAGGTTTTCCTCCTTGACAGTGAACCAGCAGGAGTCGACGCGCGCCACGAGGGCTCCAATGAGCCGCCGCAAGAGCTGGAAGGCGACGCGGGACCCCTGGAGTTCCGGGGCAACCGCCAACGTGGTGCAGTACGCTTCGCGCCCGCGGACGAAACAGAGGACGTACCCGACAGCTCGACCGTCCTCGAAGGCGATGAATGATGTGTCGGGGAAGAACTCGCAGCAGAGGCGGATGTAGTACGGCCCGAGGACGGCCTCTCCGGAGGCCCCGAAGACAGCGTCCTCCAGCCGCATGAGAATCCGCAAAGTCTTCGGACCGCAGAGGTCGGATTTCTCGATGGGCCATGGGAGACTGGCGCCACCGTACCTCGCGCCGGTGGCCTTGCGGTCACGTGCCCGCGACGACTCGGCGAACTCGGCCGGGCGCGACGGAAGGTGATGCCACTGTGACCGGCGAACGCCGGGCCTCGCTTCACAAGCGGCGCAATGCTCCGAAAGCCTCGCTAAGCGTCGGGGGAGTATCCCGGCCGGTGTCTCGCAGCCGTTTGGGTGGCCCGGCTGGCGCCGCGGCCACGCCGCGAGGCAGGCGCGTGCAGGGCGACGAGTTCGCGCGCCAGCGACTCGACGACCTCGCAGGCCGGCGTCTCGGTCTGTCGTTCCGCTCGCCAAAGCCAAGCGATGGCCATCGCCGCGGTCCAAGAACAAGCGGATCGCCACCGCCGAGAGCCTGGAGTGCTCCATCCATCTACCGACCCCGAGAACCTCCACCTGGAATGCGTTTAGGCGCTGTTCAGCGCTGTCTTCGGGGGCTATGAGCAACGGCTTGCCGAGGAACATCGCCTCGCTGATGAGCTGGTGGCCCCCCGTCGCCAGAACCGCGCGGCAGGTAGCCAGGTCGTCGACGAACCCTGCCTCGTCGATGGGTTTGTGGCTGATGTTGGCATCCACGCCCACGCGACCCGCGCCGTAGACCACTACTGGGCTCCCGAGAGACTTCAAGGCAACGTCCACGTGCCGAGCATAGAGGTGCGCGCCGTTGTTGAAGTAGACAAGGAGGTGGTCGCCTTGCGAGGGTTGTGCGCGAAGTACCCGCTGCCGCAAGACGGGTGGCACTCGGCGGATGCCCACCCGGCGAGGTGGCGCGTCGTAGAAGCTCGAGACCACCACGCGGTCTGCGCGCCCGACCAGCAGCCGGTAAACATCGACGGCCAGGTGGAGCCGGTCTCGCAGAGGCACCCGTGGCCGGCAAAAGGCGATGACGCCGAAGTGGTCGAGGCCAATCGTCGGCACCCCGATTCAGGCCGCGGCTTGCAGGACGAACGGTTCCGAGTCGGGCACTACGACGTCCGGACGGAACTCGGCGAGTCGCGCCTCTAAGGACTGGCGAAGCGGCCCATGCGTGAGCAGGTTCCAGATGAAGGCAGCGTTTGACGCGAGCGTCCCGGGGCGCGAGATGCGCAAGCCGCGGTAGTCGAAGGCCAGGCAGGGAATGCGCTCGACCGGGAAGTGTCGCGAGAAAACCTCAAAGGCGTCGCCCCCGGCGAGGACCACGATATCGTTGCACTTCGCGAGCGTAGGCAGAACGGCAAGCACGCGTGTCGCGTGACCACGACCGTAACCGTGAACTGCGTAGGCGATCCGCACGACTGGAAGCCTGAACTATGTTTGCGTCTACTCATGGACGCAGCGGTGAAGATGACGACTCGCGCGATCGAATCCAGGCCGCGATGGATCTCGGTCACCCGCGCGTCACTCCGTAGATCCCGCCGGTACACAGACCGTGCCCACGGCTGAGGTGAACGGCGCATCCGGTAGCTACGCTCCGCGACCGAAGCTCGCGTACGCAGATGCGGCGGTGGCACATCAATGCTTCACCGAAAGTCATGTAACCTACATGTGCCGTGCCGGCGCGGAATAGCCTGGGATCCAGCGGGACTGACCGGAGCGCCACGGCACACGGAAGCTGAGCGAGAATGCGGGGATAGAGGGCTACGGCCCGTCCTGCATAAGCGTTTCACTCCCCGCAAACGACCCTTCAAATCCCTTCTTTCGCTCCATCTAACCCCTCGTTCCGACAAGGGGGTCTTTCTTCCGCTCCTTCCGTCTCCCGTATGTCTCCCAACTTTTCGGGCCGGTCGAGCAGCCGGACCGCCTCCCCGTCGCAGAGGACGTAAGGGACCCTTTAGGTGACGATGCGCCGTGAGTGTCGCGAGCGCCTGCCTCGGCTGGGAAGCTCACGCCCACGCACGCCGGGTCGCCGGTGTTGGGAATCGTCTGGTACCTTGCAGGAAAGCTCACGCCACCACGTGCACGACCAGCGGCCATTACTCGAAGCCTCGTTGTGGCCGGGTCTGCAGGCGGGGCACATTCTAGCTCTTGCTCCCATGGTGGGAGCAGGTTATAGTGATTCGGGTGAGGATCATCTCGCGACGGACCTTGCGTGAGTTCTGGTCCCAGCGAAAGTACCGAGACGCGGAGCAACCGCTCAGGGCTTGGTTCGCCGAGGTGCGGCGGGCCGCCTGGAGAACCCCGGCGGAAATCAGAGCAGCGCACCGCAACGCAAGCTTCGTGGGAAGCGACCGGGTGGTGTTCAACGTCGGCGGGAACAAGTATCGGCTGGTGGTCGCGGTGAAATACTCCGCACAGCTTGTTTTCGTTCGCTTCGTCGGGACGCATGCGGACTACGACAACATCGATGCCGGAGAGGTCTAGGTCATGGATATCAAGCCCATCCATAATGAGAAGCAGCACCGCGGAGCGCTCAAGGAGATTGAACGGCTGTGGAGGGCCAAGCCGGGTACTGCGGAGCATGACAGGCTCGAGGTGCTTGCGACGCTGGTCGAGGACTACGAGGAGAGGCATCAGCCCATCTATCCACCGGACCCCGTGGCCGCGATTCGCTTCCGGATGGAGCAACTCGACCTCGATCGGAAGGCGCTAGAGCCGAGCATTGGATCCCGGGCCCGCGTGTCCGAGGTGCTCTCCGGCCGCAGGAGGCTCACGCTGGACATGATCCGCCGACTTCATCGGCAACTGGGGATCCCGGCCGAGGTCTTGTTGGCATCCTGAGCGGGTGGCGGTTAGCGCATTTTCGATCCAACGCCGGAGGCGTGAGTTGCTGGGCGAAACGACCACAGAACTTATCGGGCTGATTCGTCTCGGTGTCGCTTGGTGAACTCGTTTGGCCGTGGGCTCGCGCGTCCGTTTACACGGAAGTGGACGACGAGACGATCCACTCCCTCCAGAGCTCGCTACCAAGCCTGAGCCCGCGGGTGCACGCCGATAGAAGTACGTCCTGGAACGTGACGCTCGGCACGGTTGCCGTCTGGCTCTCGCTCAGGGCCCTCGAGGACGCTAATCCCATTTGGGCAATCGCCTCGATGGTCGCCTCATCAGACCCGGTCTGGGTCCAGGCAAAGCGAACGTTCAAGGGGCGTATCCTCAACGCGTGCATAGGCGCCGCCGTCGAACTCTTCTTTCTTGCGATCGGCGAGCCTCGCCAGTGGAAGCTTCCGGTTGCGCTTGCCGTGACCGTCCTTATCTCTACGTATGTGGTGCGCGTGAAGACGATGTGGCGCCAGGCCCCCATCACCGCGGCCATCGTCATCGCGGCGGGCATCACACAGCAATCCAAATTAGCTGGCATCCAGGATGGTCTACACAAGGTGGCCGAGGTCATCTTCGGCTGCCTCGCGGGCGTATCGATTTCGTGGCTCATGGCCAAGGTTTGGCCCATCGCGCCGGACCCCGAATTGGAGTGACGCGCTGGCGGACTGGCGACCAGCGGGCGCGGAGTGGCTCGGAGTGGACGGGTGTAGGAGCTGCGCGATCCCCTCATCTCGAAGGGGCAAATTTCTTGAAGTCCGGGGACGAGGGGATCACGCTGCGACCTCGTGAGCGCACAACCACTCGACCGCGACCGCCTCAACAGCTCGTCTCCACCATCTTCGCCGATGACCTGCACGCCAAGCGCGTCGCGTCGCTGGCGAACGCCACGGTCGGCGTGCTAGAGGGTGCCGCCTTGGGCATTCACGCCATCGGCCGGGCCCTTGCCGTGGCGGCGGGCTCAACTCGCGGCACGCGGTCAAGTTCACGGGCGAGGCATTCAACATCCCCGGGGCTTGAACATCGACGGCAACGACGACGTCTGGGTTGGCAACATGTGGGGACCATCCGTCACGCTCTTGGCGCGGGGCCGAGCCCAAGGGGCGCTCGGCAGGCACCAAGACCGGCGACGTCATCCACGTCTTCCAGGCCGGCAGCATCCAGATGATCTCACCGACGTGTCCAGCGATCCGGATGGCAACGTCTGGGCCGCCAACACTGGAGCAGTGTCGAAGCGGCCGCTGGGGAGAATCCGTCCCGTCCGACCTCGACCTGGGGCGGGGCTCGGGCTTCACGGTCATCTGCGGCGTGGCGGCCCCGGTGAAGGTGCCGCGCATGGGCAAGATGCAGCCGGGACGTCTGACCGCGGCCATTTCAGCGCGCGACTACCAGGAGATACGGCACCCCGATCGCGAGGAGAGCGGCGAGGAACGCGAGTCCGTACAGCAGCCCGAGCTTCCAAAAGTCACCGCGCGGAACGTAGCCACTTCCGTACCAGACCGGGCCAGGACCCGTTGCGTAGGGCGAGATAACGCCCATGAGCCCAAGCGCGAAGCACAGGAGAAGAGCGAATGCCTTTACGGGCATCCCAGGGATCGCGGCGCCAGCTGCCAAGACCACGGGGAGCACGGCAGTGGTGTGGGCCGTCGAGCTCGCGAAGAGGTAGTGGACGAGGAAGAATAGCGTCGTGAGGAGAACCATCACGGCAACGGGTCCGAGCCCGACGAGTCGGGCTGCTGCACCCTTCGCGAACCACTCGACGAACCCAACCTTGTTGAGTCCATCCGCGAGCGTGACGAGAGTGGCGAACCAAACGAGCACATTCCACGCCTGCTTGTTCGCAACGACGTCGTCCCACTTCACTACGCCTGTCAAAACCATCGCGCAGATGACGATGAGTGCAACCGTTGTCGGATCGGCGAGGGACTTGCCGAAGATCCACAGGCCCAAGGCCGCGATGACAAGCGCGGCCATGATCCACTCCCGCAAGGTCATTGCCCCCATCTTCGCCAGCTCGTCGCGGGCCCAAACCTGTACCTCTCCCCCTTCCTTCACCTCGGGCGGATAGACGATGTAGGTGACGAGTGGCAGGGTCAGCAGCAAGAGCGCGCCAACCGGCAGAAAGCCGAGGAACCACTCTGCCCATGAGATGTCCACGTGCGCGACCTTTCGCACGAGCTCGACCGCGAGCAGGTTAGGTGCGAGCGCAGTTAGGAACATTGAACTCGTGATGCAGGTCGCGGCGAACGCGGTCCACATCAGATACGACCCGACCTTGCGGGCCGTTGGTCCCGGCTGAGATCCATACAGCGGGGGGATGTTCTTAACGAGCGGGAAGATCGTGCCCCCGCTTCGTGCCGTGTTCGATGGCGTGAACGGCGCGAGCACTAGATCGGCAAAGGTGACGGCATAGCCAAGGCCCAGCGTGCGTCGACCCATGCCGCGCACCAAGAGGAGCGCGAACCGCCTTCCGAGACCGGTCCGCTCGTAACCAAGCGCGAACATGAACGCGCCGAAGATGAGCCAGACAGTGCCATTCGTGAATCCGGAAAGCGCCCACTTGAGTCCCTCGGTTGGGAGGTGAAACGATGGACTCGCGAGCTGGGCCGGCGAGAAGGCGATTCCGGTCAGGGCGACGTAGGTCACGCCGACAAGGCCGACCGCAGCCGCGGGTATGGGCTCGAGCACGAGTCCCAGGATGACCCCCACAAAAACGCCAAAGTAGTGAAAGGCGTAAGGGGGCAGTCCGGGTGGCGGCGGCACGATCGCCACGATGAAGATCGCGACGGCAATGGGCACGGTGCCCTTCCAGAGCCGACTGACCCAGCTACCGAGATGTGCGACGGGGAGAGGCCTCTTGGCGGCGTCGGCCATGGTGAGCTCCCTGGGACCTTTCGGTCTCCGACGGCTGATTAGAAAAAAGGACCACCGCGAGAGGGCACAGCCGGCCGATCCTTCACCTGCCTGCGGGCCTGAGGCTTCCGCCGGGCGGGCCGTGAGGCTTAAGCGCCGAGTTAACTTTGTGACATCACGAAAGATGCGTACGCCCAAGGCATCCGGGCCGCAAGCGCGACGATGGGTCGCTGCGCCCCCGCGACTGAAGACGCCGGTTGCCTATCCACGGTCACTCAGACGGCGCCCAGATGCACGGTCCGGAACGTCTCAAAAGGCCGCCGGGCGTTGGCCGTGCTCGAGCCTCGAAGCGGAAGGGGCCGACAGACCAACTTTCAGCGCGACGGCCTTCTGGGTCCGAAACGCTTTTCCCGCTCCAATTGCCAGGGAGAATTCCAAACGATCGCATAGTCGACGTTCCGCTCGGCCTTGCCGGTCCTGATGGCCAGAACGAAAAGCGTCTTCCACTCGGGCGCTGGGGCCCGGAGGAAACGCTCGGACTGCTCGAAGTGTTCTTGCCCAGCTTGAAGGCGTGACGAGCTCATCGGCCTCACGGTGGCAATCCAGCCCTCGTTGAACCAGCTTGACAGCGCGGCATGCGCGTCCGCCGCGGGATCCGGGCGATCTGCGAACGCGGCGCAGATCGAGTCCAGCGCCTCGCCAGCCATCGCGGCCCGGAGCGCCATTGCCTCCTCCATCGGAACGGCGCAGTGGAACACGTCGAACCCTCGCCGCCATACCACCACAGCGAAGCGTCCAGGAGCGGGAGGGTCCGGGGCCTCGCCGGATTCCATGCGCTTCCATAGGGCAGCGGCATCGCTCGCCAGCTCGATGACGCGAACTGCAACAGACAGACACAACCGGGCGCCGGCCGCGTTCTCCGGCCCCGCCGCCGTGAGCGCGTCTGGCCCCACGACCGGCGAATCTGGTGCGAAGAACACCTCGTTGCGGGTCCACTCGAGGTCCGCGAGGTCGGCGAGGTCCGGCCGGTCCGGGTCGGGGTACTCCCGCAGGAAGCCGGCTAGCGACCGCCCGATGCGCCCCACGTCATGGTGTTCCGACGGGTGCTTCCACACGTAGCTCTCGGCGAGCCTGGCAAATCGCTCCTCGCCGAGGAACCGAGCCACGTTCGGGAACGTCTCGCGCAACGCTTCGGTGAGTCGACTTACATACATGTCGCGATAGATGGCCACCCGATCGACGGCCGGGAGCTCGTCCGTCCCGAGGAACGTGCGTTCAACCGCCACCTCATCAAGGGGCAGCTCACCGCTGACGAGCCCGTGGAAGAGCTCCTGCGTCTCGGCGAGCGTCACGAGGCCCTCCGGAGAGCTGGCGCCAGCTCCTCCGCCTCGATGGCCGCGGCTTGCTGGCTCTGAGCCACGACCTCATTCAGCGGCGGGATGTGATCGTCCCACTCGACGAGCGAAGGCACCCGGCCGAAGCGCCGGAGCGCCTCCCGGTACAGATCCCAGACAGCCGGCGGCACTGGCTCGTCATGAGTGTCGAGCAGGTAGCGCCCCTTGTTGCTGTGGCCGGCAAGGTGGAACTGCCCGACGTGGCCAGGGTCGATTCCGTCGAGGTATCCGATCGGGTCGAAGCCGAAGTTGCGCGCGGACACGTACACGTTGTTCACGTCGAGCAGGATCCCGCAGTCGGTGCGGCGGGAGAGCTCAGAGAGGAACTCCCACTCGGTCATCGTGGAGTCCCGAAATGCCACGTACGAGGACGGGTTCTCGAGCAGAATCCTGCGCCCCAGCCGCTCCTGCACCGTAACGACGCGGCGCGCCACGTGGGAGAGCGACTCCTCCGTGTAGGGGAGGGGGAGCAGGTCGTGCACGTACTGGCCGCGGTGGCTGGCCCAGCAAAGGTGGTCGGTCACCATGGCTGGGTCGATCCGGGCGACGAGGCGCTCGAGCGCAGCGAGGTACGTCTCGGAGAGCGGGTCGAGCGAGCCAATGGAGAGGGACACGCCGTGCAGCACGATCGGCATGTCCCTCCGGACCTTTTCCAGCACCGCGATCGGCCGACCGCCGTCGGCCATGAAGTTCTCGGTCACGACCTCTACCCAGTCGACGGGCGGCGCTTGCTCGAGGAACCGGTCGAAGTGCTTGGTGCGGAGCCCGATGCCGTGCCCGAGGTCGAGGCGCTGGAACATGTCGGCTCCCTACATCTTCGCCACGACGACCTTGCCGCCCTTGTCCGTGCACTCCTTCTTGCTCTTCGTCTCCACCCATCCCTTGCCCTTGCAGGAGTTCTGGGCCTTGCAGGCGTTGTCGGCGCCGGCGCAGCTTCCCTGCCCCTTGCAGGAGTTGATGCCGGCGCAGTGCACGGCTCCCTGAGCGGGCTTCTCGTCGGCTCGGACGTTCCCGGCGATGAACATCGAGCAGACGGTGGCGGCAACGGCTGCGCCCTTCACGACATTGCGGATCATATGGTTCTTCCTTTCGGTGTGTGGTGCTGCGGTTACTTCGCCTTGGCGAAGAGCGAGAGGTCGATGGTGCCCTTCTCGGCGACGACGGTCGCGAGCGACTGGACGCGGGCGAGCCAGCCGTCCGTGTACTTGGGGCCGATTCGGTAGGCGTCGCGGTCGAAGTCCCGGACAGTGGCGCGAATTCGGATGGTCTTCTTCTCCCCGTAGGTTCCGGGTGGGAAGAGGAGCGCTGTTCCGGTCAGATTCTCCTTCGCGGCCCCGGCGCGGCTCCGTCCGCAGACGGTGAACGGGATCTCGGCGGAGAAGGGAGCAGGCGATCCGGCGGCGAGCGCGCCGACCTTCACGCCCGTGAACTCGGCTTCGATGAGGCACTGGGCGGGATCGCTCTTCTTGTTCGTCGCCCACTGGCGGAAGTGGTCGCTCTTCGTATCGTCGTTGTCGACGCGGATGCTCTGGATAGGGACCGAGCACTTGCCGGATGCGAGACCGGTCTTCTCGTCGTAGCGGATCTGGCACCCGACCGCGGAGCTCACCGCGTTGATGCGCTCACCGAGCTTTGCGTCAAAGACAGCGGAGAACGAGTTGTTGCCGGCTTCGGGGTTTACTTCGAGCTCCTCGCCGAGGGAGGCAGCGGGAGCAAGAAAGAGGACGGCAGCGAGGGCAACGAGGGACGGGGAATTCTTGTTCATGGCCCGGTTGACTCGGATCAAGGTCGGCCGTTACAGGGGGACTCCGGACGCCCCATCTGGGACCCCCGGCGGACGGTCCCCATGGATGAGGCTGATCGCGATGGCGGCAGAGCGGTCAAAAGCTGGCGAGAGCGACGCCGGCCTCGTTCATCGCCTGCGCGCTGGCGACCGGGCCGCTTTCGCGGCGCTCGTGCAGCGCAATGCCGGCTCGCTCCTCCGCGTCGCACGAAGCGTCGTGCGGGATCCGGCGGCGGCCGAAGAGTTGATCCAGGAGACCTGGCTCGCCGTGCTCACGGGCCTCGACGGCTTCGAGGGGCGGTCGTCGCTGCGGACCTGGCTCTTCCAGATCCTCGTCAACAAGGCGCGCACGCGCCTCGTTCGCGATGGACGGACGGTGCCTTTCTCGGCGCTCGTCTCACCAGACGCCGACGACGCGGTGGAGCCCGACCGGTTCGATGGGGCCGGCGGCTGGCGCGACCCTCCGTCGACGTGGTCCGAGGAGAACCCGGAGAGGCTTGCCCTGGGAGCAGAGACACGAGCGGCCATCGAGGACTGCATCGCCGAGCTTCCCGAGGCTCAGCGGGCGGTTATCACGCTGCGGGACGTCGAGGAGCTGGAGACCGACGAAATCTGTAATCTTCTTGGCATATCGGTGACAAATCAGAGGGTGCTCTTGCACCGAGCACGGGCAAGGGTCCGCCGGGCGTTGGAACGCCGACTGGGCGGAGTTGGGTGATGCTGACCTGCAAGCAGATGACGGAGCTGGCGACGGACAGGGCCGAGGGGGTCCTGGGATTGCTTGACCGTTTGCGCTTCGACCACCACCTCGCCAACTGCGACGGCTGCCGGGCCTACGTCCGGCAGCTCGAGGCGACGACGCAGGCGCTCCGGCGGCTTCCGGGACCGGAGATCTCACCCGGATTGAACGACGCGCTCATGGCGCAGTTCGACTCTTGGGCGGCCCGGACCCCAGGCCAAGCGACTCGAGCGTTCCCGGAGGCGCGAGTAAAGGCGCGGCTTGCCCGCTGGCCCATTCTAGGCGCGGCGGCCGTGCTCGGGCTGCTCGTCGCGTTTGCGCGAAACCGTTCCCAGGCTCCAGACGACTGGATGGTCGGGGCGGCCCTGGCTGCGGCGGCTCTCGCCATTGCCTTGCTGGCGGGGCGCCTCGCCGTGGGCGTGGTCTTGGCCGCGGTGTCGGCAGCAGTTGCCGCGGCGCTTTTCTCGGGTCGTGGCGGAGCGCTGGAAGTCGCAACCGGTGCGCACTGCCTCGGCCTGGAGCTTGTTGCCGCCGTGGTGGTGGGAGCGGCCGCGTGGTTCGGGGCGCGAGGCGGGTTGCAGGTGGCAGTGCGCCGGTCTGTTGCCGCAGGTGCCTTGGCCGGCGCGCTTGTCGCGGACGCCGCCCTCCAGATCATCTGCGGATCTCACGACGCCCTGCCACACCTGCTCGCCTTCCACGTGGGCGGAGTGTTGCTCGTGGCCACGGCGGCGCTTCTTGTCCTTCGGAGGCGGGCGGTGCGCGCCAGCGCCTGATTATGAGAGGCGCCTGCGAGCCGAGAAGGGGCCACGCGCTCCGCGAAGCGGCCCCGCGGTGCCGCTGCGACTGCTGCCGGCCACCGATCCCCCAACGATGCATCAGATCTGGAACTGCAGACGGAAGCCATAAACGCCGCTAATCCCCGTTATCCCGGAGCGGTTCAGCCACACGTACCCGTAGTTGAAGTCGACGCGGAACATCGCGCCGATGTACCAGCTCGCGCCGGCCTGCAGGTCCCGCAGCACGCCCCCTCTGATATTCCCGCTCGTCAGGTCGGTGAGGAAATACCGGACGGCAAGCTCCGCCGCCCCCCATTTACCCAACGGCACGGGGTAGACGGGAATGGCGCGCTGCTTGTCGTAGGGGCGCGTTTCCCCGGTGAGGAACCAGCTCGCGGTCACATACCAGCCCCAGAGGTTCGGATTCCCGGCCTGGGACGACAGATTTTTTGTCTCCAGGATCTCCGCCTGGAGTGAGAGCGGACCCGAGATGGCGAGGAGCGCCGCGTCAAATCCCCATGCGCCGATGGCAGGAAAGGCTCCCGTGTCGACGAAGTATGGTCCCACGTGCGTGGCGGGCCTTCCCTCGACCTGCTCCGAGCCGCCAGGGAATGTTAGGTATCGCCCGCTCACCTCCACGTGGAGAAGGTGCTCGCCGCCATGTTCGTACATGGGGAGCCCCGTCGCGCGGGTAGTGACGCCCCACTGCGAGCCGCCCGCGATCCAGTTGCTGAAGAGTCCCACAACCCAGGTGAGCCGCCCGTCCAGGGTGTTTTTCCCGACGATCAATCCGGTCTGGGTTCCGATATCGAAGGCCGCGAGGCTGCGCTCCATGAACGAGATGTCTCCGCCAGCCTCGAGGATCTCGAGGGAGAACGGCGTTGTCTGCCGTCCGAACCGGACCGAAGCCCAGGAAACGACAGGGATCTCGAGCCAGAACTTGGAGAAGCCGAACCGTTGTCCCTGAGGCAGGTCGAACCCGCCGAAATCGAGCTCTACTGCGTACGACCAGGGCTCCTCGAAGCAGAGCACCTGCCCGTCGGCGAGGAACTGGGCCTCGCGCCACTGGAACTTCGAGTCGATAGTTCCAAGCTGCGCGACGCTTGCCCCGTTTTGGCTGAATACTGTGAAATCCAGCATCTGCCGCGTGCGCAGGTGCATCGAGAAGCAGTGGGTCTGATAGTGATCCCATCGGACCCAGCCGACTTTCGTCGCGGCGTCGCTTTCGGCCTGCTCCGCGGGAGCCGAAGTCGACTGTTTGGGGGGACTCATCGGCGCGGAACAACGAGCAGCATCGTCCTCTGCGGCCGGCAGGGAGGGCACCCCCACGACTGCCACTGCGAGCGGGAGCAGAAGAGCCAGCTTCGGGGGAGGTCGCACGGACATCACGCAAGTCTGCTCGTCGGCCCTTGGAATGCGCGGATCGCGTAGCTCATTTGCGCGGTCATCATCGCGACTTACGAATCGATCATCAAGCGTTGGGTACCGAGGCCCCGTTGCTACAGGCGAGACTGAGGTGTCTTCTTGCCCTCCGCCCCTCGTGCGTGTGAGAGAGAGACCTCGCCTCGAAGCGAGGCAAGCAACGCTTGGGCAGGAATTCATCACCCATACACGCCCGGGCAGAACGGGCTCATCGAACGCTTCTTCCGGACGCTGAAGAAGGAATGCGCCTGGCAGTACAGTCTGGAAGATGAGCCCGTTGTCCGCTGCGCAGGACGGGAGTGGGTCCGTCCGGCCGCAGGGTACCGAAGCGCTCGATGCACTACCGTGGACGCGCGGCCGCGGCGTCCAGCGCCTCCGATGCACGAGCCAGCCCTTCAGCTTGAGTACCCTGCAAACAGCCTTCCGATTGACGTGGACGCCATCTCCGTGGCGCAGGAGCGCCGCGATTACGGCAACGGGACCGCTGTGCCACCTAGTCTCTCCCCCAGGACCAGGCGCACCGTTCTGACCTTGAACTCCTACGCAGACGCACCACCCATCGAGCCGCTGAAAATGTCTCAATGAAGAAGGGGCTCTTCCTTGCCCTGGGCTCGTCCCCGAAACACTGAAGATGGAACCCACGAACCGGCGTGCGCGTTGAACACGCTAGCTGGATCAAAGGGCCAGCACTCCACCCGAGCCAGGTCAGTGATCGGTGCCCTGTCGAGTTGGCAGGAGGCAGCAATGCGGTGCGTAGCAACGGGCAGGGACGTATTGAGGTACTCGCCGACCATAATCCGGCCCTGAGGCCTGGCCTGCTACTGCGGGTGCATCCGCGCTGCGCTCAGCAGCACTCCGACCACCTTCCTCGAGATAGTTTACCTACGCTCGAAGTTCCGCACACGCCTTGATTACACCAGTTCCGCAAGAAGGGCTTGCCCCCGGCCCCGCAGGAACCGAGGGGAGTATTTGGCCATTTGGAACTGGAACCGATCAGTTGAGGACGCGTTCTGTACCGTGAAGCTGGAAGACATCACCAACTCAAAATAGAAGGATCAACACCATGAAGCTCACTCTGAAGCCGTTTGTCATTGCCGCGGCGGTGCTCGCTGGACCCGTCGCTCGGGCCGGCTCGACGTACGATCCTCTTACGGGCGATCTGCGCGACAGCGTGCCCTCCGTGGAGTCCACCGACGTCCCAAACGGGGAAGCGGCAGACGCCGATCGGTATGGAGCCGCGAGCGGTGAGCCCGAGGAGGCACTCAAGGACGACGCCAAGGTGCGCAATGGGACCGCCTATCAGGAACAAGAGCGGCATTGGATGGAGTCGATCTGGACCCAGCCGTAAGCCAAAACGGGCTAATGCATGTCGGTCAATCCCCGGCTCCGCGGACATCTGCGGAGCCGGGTTGCGTGACTAACAAAAAAACATGCCGCGACTCAACTTCGTTGCCGAGACACTGCCCAAGTGGAACGCTTAGTGCGCAGGAGAGCCGAGCACGGCCGGCCCTCTTCCTAGGCAGAGAGGCAATCGAAGTAGCATTGGATGCCGTGGTCGTTTCTCCACCGAGAGTTCCATTGGTCGGCGTCCCCGCCTGACCTTCAAGCAAAACGGATTCATGCTTGAATTCGTTCCCCCAAGCAGTGCGGTTGTAGCTCGTCGTGGCTGGGCACGGTCCACAACAGGCCGACCCTGGCGTCGGTGTGCCGTCCTCGACCACGTGCAGCACGTACGGAGCGTACTCAGTCGCGTCGATGGTCACGTCGTACACGGCTGTGCCTGACCGAAACGGCGCCTGACAGAGCGTGTACGCGCCCTGGAACCAGATGGCGCAGGTGAAGCCATCGATCGACACGCCCCCGATCGCGCTACCGGTGTTGAGGTCAGTCACTAGGACCACGACGCCGCCGGGGGGCATGGGAAGCACGACACGTTCTGGCAGGAGGCGATGCCACTCCCGCCGCAACCAACGGCGCCGACGAGGACGACTGGGAGAATTGCCAGCAACGCCTGGCGTGCGCGATGAGAGGTCGCCGCCACTGGTAGAGCATATGTCGGTTGTGGCGTCCCCGGTTGGCGAAGGTGCTCGACGCGCCAGAAGCGCGCAGGATCGATGCGGTCGAAGAGTGAAGGGGTGGGACTGCCCCGACGACCAGAAGCTAGTCGCAGAGCCAGCCCGCGCTGACGCAGTCCTCGATCGAGGCGAATGTCTCGGTCGGCGTCCGCGTCTCCGCTACCTCGCCGAAGATGCAGCCCAGCCGGACCTCAACGGGACCCTGAGGACACGGCTCCATGAGGTAGCCGAGCAGCGGAAGCGTCGGCCAGTCGGGATGGTGCCGTGTCGCGTGGCGCAGCGGGAGAAGAAGGTGCGGCCACGGCCGGCCGCCCGCCATCATCTCCCGCGTTGCCGCAATGCGCGCCTCGTCTACCACGGGGTGATCCTACACCCGGCGTCCTGCGCGATGCGAATGGAGCCGGCGACTTTCTCGCCCGCCCGCGCTCGCCGCGAGCAGCGGCTATCGCTAGTGCGACGCGAGCCAGTCCTTGGCCTGCTCCTCACTCTCGAAAGTTTGAAGTGCAGCGCGGCCCTGGACGACTTTGATGCTGACGACGAGAATCTTCTGGAACCCGCTCGCACCTACGACGGCGCTCGCGCGAACGTACGGCTTGTTATGCGCCGCGTATCTCCTGATGGCCTCGGCACTGTGCGCGTCGAGTTGGCCGTTCGCGATGGTGAGGATTCGGACAGAGCCTAGCGGCTCGGCCGCAATGGCGCGCATAGCGTCCTTCGTGGCGTCTACAAGCTGCTCAACCGAGAGGCCGGAGAAGTCGACGCGTAGAATGCGGCAACCCTTGTGGTCTACGAAAACCGGTGTGAACACTGCACGTGCCTCCGCTCCATAATATGGAGCGAACCTGTCACGCCCTGCAAGTTTCAAGAGTGGCCACGTACTTCGGGCTCGGGCCACACTACAGCGCGCCGCATTGAAGCTCGGACGGGGGCTGGGCGGGGGGCCCGATCGTCTTCGAGGCGTGCCCTGACGCTCGGTTCATGCGAGTTCGAGCTCAGCCGATGAGTCCCGGGGAGCGATCTCCTGGATAGGGTCGGCTCATGGTCCCGGCGTCGCCTTAGGCTTTCCGGTCAGGCATCCGCCAGTTGAAGCGGCCACGGCTGCGAGGGATGGCCGAATTTCGAGGGAAGTTTGGCCTTCGGAGGGCGGCTCGAGGTCGAATACCCCGCGACAGATGGCGTGCCAGCTGTGTTAGGTAGCCTGGCGAGGCGAACGCCTGTGGAGCAGCGTTAGCGAAGCGGATCTCGGTCCGTGCGGCCGAGATGGACGCTCACCGGGCCCGCGTGGTCCGCCGCTTCGGACGGCCTCAGGGCCGAACGACATCTGACGCGCAGACTTCAAGGGGCAGTTCCGGCTCGGGTCGGGCCGGTACTGGTATCCCTTGACCGTCACCGACCGTCAAGCCGGTACATCATCCGCTGTGAGGCCCTCGAAGGGACGTACATCGACACCGCGATGGCAACCTTCGATCAGGCCTTCCGCGAGTTCGGTCTGCCGACCGTCATCCGCACCGACAATGGCGGTCCCTTCGCCGGCCGGGGTCTATGGGGCCTCAGCAAGCTATCGGCGAGGTGGCTCCGTCTCTGGTCCAGCGCTTCGTGCGGACGGTCGAAGCCGAATTGTCTCAGTTCCCGAGTTGGGCGAGCGCGGCCCGCACCGATACCTCGCAAGGGCGGAGCCTAACTAACAGGCGTCGACGACTGGACGATCCTTCATGCCCGTCGCCGTGGCTCGACCCTCTAGCCTCGGACCTTCCCCAATGGGCAGTAGTCGTGCCGCGTGATGCTCGTTACGCTGCTTGTAATGCCCACGGCCAGGTCTGGGAAAATCTACGTTGCTTTGGTCGACGATGACGAGAGCCTCTGCCGGTCTCTCGCGCGGCTTCTTCGAGCCGCGGGCATTCAGGCGATTACGTATTTGTCGGCCGAAGCCTTCCTCTCGGACACCAAGCAGCCACAGTTCGACTGTTTAATACTCGACGTTCAGCTGCTTGGCATGTCGGGGCTTCAGCTGCAGAAGCAACTCAAGTCTTCGGGCATAGCGGCCCCCATAATCTTCATCACCGCCTACGACGACCCGCAGGCGCGCGAGCAGGCGCGTTCGCAGGGCTGCGTGGGCTTCTTCCGGAAGACCGACTCCGGAAGCGAGGTGCTGGAAGCGGTCCGCCGCGCGGTGGCGGAACCATCCGCGCACGCATGACGCACGCCTGACCGCCGTCATGGCAGACCCTTCTCCGGTGATTCCCGTGCTGTTGATCACCGAAGAGTAACGTTCGGGGCTATTCTACGGCTCACGCTGGCCCTGACCGACCATGAACTGGATCACCATTGCCTGGCCGATGGTTGCCGCAACATGCCTCGTCATGGGGCTCATCAACCTAGGCATCGGCCTTGCCCTCACCCCGCGAGCTCCTCACCTCCTGTTTGCTCTGAGCGCCTTCGTGGTAGCAGGCCTCTCCGGCTTGGAACTTGCACTGCTGCGTGCGGACAGTGCGGCTCAGTTCGCCGCGCTGCTCCGCTGGACGGACGTCGCAACTTGGGCGACGGTCACATCCTTGGCCGGATTCGCGTGGGTGTACCTCCGTGCAGGACACAAGTGGCTTGCTGTCGCGGGTCCGATCTTATACGGGGCGGCGCTGGTGTTCGACTTCCTCCCAGGATCGACGGGGTCAGGGCTGACCTATCTGAGGATCACCGGTATCCAGACCGTCGAGACGTTTGGCGGCGCCACGTACAGCGTGGCCGAGGGCGTTCCCAACCCGTGGAATGTCCTCCCGTACCTAGGAGTCTTGCTGCTCCTCGCATACGTGGTGGACGCCTCCGCGAGGCTATGGCGTCGCGGCAACCGGCGCCGGGCAGCGGTTATGGGCGGTAGTGCGACAGTCGTCATCTTGGCCGCAGGAGTCCACTCGGCACTGGTGGACGCAGGATTGCTCCGGAGTCCGTATCTCATCAGCTGGTCCTACTTGGCCCTCATGGCGGCCATGGGCTACGAGCTCACGGCCGACGTCGTATCCGCGGCGAAGCTTACCCTCCAGCTCGAGGAAGGTGAGCGGCGCATGGATCTTGCCAGCGCCGCTGCCGGTCTCGGGATGTGGACCTGGGACATTGTCCGGGACAGCATCTGGGCAACGAAGAGGGCCCGCTCTCTGTTCAGTCTCTCGGAATCTGAAAGCCTGAACTTGGAGCGCTTCACGAGCGCGCTGCACCCCGACGATCGTGATGCTGTCCGGGACGCCATCGAGCGTTCGTTGAACACCGACCGCGACTACGAGATGGAGTATCGCGCGCAGCTTCCCGACGGGCAGGTTCGCTGGATCGCGGCGCGTGGACAGGTGGAGCGCGACCGCCGAGGAAAGCCGGTCCTCATGCGTGGAGCGGTGCTCGACACTACCGCGCGGCACAGGTCGGAGCTTGAGCTGCAGGAGCTGCGGACCCAGCTCGCACACGCCGGACGCGTCACCATGATGGGGCAACTTGGCTCAGCGCTCGCACACGAGCTGAGCCAGCCGCTCGGAGCGATCCTGCGGAACGCCGAGGCGGGGGAACTCTTCCTGCAGGCCCAACCCCCCGACCTCGACGAGCTGCACGCCATTCTCGCTGACATCCGCAAGGACGACCAGCGAGCGGGCGACGTGATCGACCGGCTGCGGGCACTGCTCAAGCGGCGGAGCATCGAGCCCCGGGCCGTGGCGATGACCAACCTGTTCAGTGGGGTCGCGGCGCTCACGCGGACGGATGCGGCGGCCCGCCACGTTGCGCTGGTGTTCGAGGCGGGGCCCGATCTGCCGAAGGTCACAGGGGACGCGGTGCACCTGCAGCAGGTTCTGCTCAACCTCGTGATGAACGCAATGGACGCCGTCGATGGCTCTATCGCAGGCGAACGTCTTGTTGTGGTTCGGGCACAGCAACTCGACGGCCACGGCATCGAGGTCGTGGTCAGTGACTCGGGACCTGGGATTCCTAGGGACAAGCTAGAGGCCATCTTTGAGCCGTTCTTCACCACCAAGCCCAACGGCATGGGCATTGGGCTGCCCATTTCGCGCACCATCGTCGAAGCACACGGCGGGCGCATCTGGGCGGAGAACAACGCGAAAGAGGGGGCAACGTTCCACTTCACCATCCCGGTCGTTGAGGAGGGAGCGAAGACGTGAGCGTTTCGGTGCCCGTGGTCCACGTCGTGGACGACGACGGCTCGTTCCTCATCGGCCTGTCGCGGCTGCTACGCGCATCGGGCTACTCGGTCAAGACGTTCTCCTCAGGACAGGAGTTTCTCGACCAGCTTGCCGACACGCCCGGATGCGTCATCGCCGACCTGCAGATGCCAGGACTCAATGGGCTCGACCTGCAGGAGGCGCTAACGCGGACCGGGTCCTCTCTACCGGTGATCTTCCTCTCCGGGCAGGGCGATATCCCGACCACGGTGCGTGCGATGCGACATGGTGCGGAGGACTTCCTCACCAAGACTGCCCCGAAGGAGGAAGTTCTGGAAGCGGTTGGGCGCGCTCTTGCCCGCGATGCCCGACAGCGTGAAGAAAGCGCTCGGCTGCAAGCGTTGCGCGCCCGCTTGGACGTCCTCACGCCTCGAGAGCGCGAGGTGCTTCAACATGTCCTGCGGGGACGCCTGAACAAGCAGATTGCGGCCGAACTCGGTATCCACGAGCGGACAGTGAAGCTGCATCGCACCGCCATCACCACCAAGCTCCAGGTCCGATCCGTGGCAGAGCTCACGCAGCTCGTCCAGGAGGCGGGCAAGGTCGAGTACTCGCCGACCTTCCCCAAAGGGCAGTAGTCGATCTTCGCCCCAACGCCTAACAGAGCAGCCGGGCGCGAACGGCGTTTTCGCGGACCAGCGCCGCTTCCAGTGCTGAAGCCCGGCCGTCGTGGTTGGCCCCCATCCTTCTCGTGAAGCCGACCGATCCACTCTGGCCGTCGACGCCGCGTGGGGCCGGGACCGTCATGGTCTCTACCTCAACTTGCCGAGGTGTTCCGATGCACGACCCGACTCGGCGTCCATGAGCGAACGGTGAAGTGTCAGCCCCTAGGTTGCCACCAACAGGCTTCGTAAACGATTGGTAGCCGAGTTCACGCTGCTCGCCTGGGACGCAAACGCGAGCTTGCGGCGATTCGGGTACCTTCCCCAAAGGGCAGTAGTCGGAATTTGTCGCGGCCGTTAGCGTTCGCAGCGGTGAGCCAGGGGTCCTACGAAAGAAGAGGACACGAGCAGCGTCTCGCGACGACCACACAAACCCGAAAGGCGTCCCTTGTTGGGTAGGGTCTCTGGGCATTGGCTCCGCCCTGGAGCCCTTCCTCTGTTTGACTGCTCCGAAGCGGTCTTCGCAAACGGTGCTAGGCCCAAGCTAGAAGGCAACGCGCAAAGGGTCGTGGTGACCTATCCGAGCGCGACCATTCATGGCGGAAGGCGCCACACGTGGACTTGGAACGGAGGGAGTCGATGACGCGTCGCCTAGCAGTGGCTTTCGTAGCCCTGACACTGGCCGTACCCGCACACGCCCAGCTCGCCGGCGACCTTATACGTGGCCAGACCGGTCTCGCTGCCGGCACCCAGGGGCCCGAGGGAATCATCCTCACCCCGTTCTTCTACGACTACTACGCGACGACCTTCGTTGGTCCGCGCGGCAACACAGTCCAGGGGACGACTGGCTCTTTGAATGTCCTCGCGGTGCCAGGGGTGAACCTCTGGTACGTGAGCCCGCTAAAGGTCCTCGGTGCAAACTACGCGGCCGTGCTGTCGATGTGGGGCTCGTCTCCGACCACCGACTTCCCGAGGCTGAGCGGCACCCAGAGCACGTACGGCTTCGGAGACATGTACCTGAAGCCGGTTGAGCTCGGGTGGCACACCACCTACGTGGACGCGATCGCGGGTTTCGCGCTGTGGATTCCCACCGGAAGCTACACGCCAGGCGGGAACAGCAACACTGGTCAGGGGCAGTGGGGCTATGAGTTCTCGGCGGGAGCCACTGCCTGGTTCGACAAGGACCATCACTTCAACCTGTCCACCCAAGCTTACTACGACATCTATTCCCCGAAGAGCGGCACCATCGGCCCGAACAACGCCAAGCTCCAGACCGGCAACATCTTCACGCTCATGGGCGGCCTAGGGTACCAGTTCATGGACGGCGCCCTCAACATCGGGATCCCCTACTTCTTCCAGTGGAAGGTGACCGACGACACGCTGCCCCCGGGTATCGGCCCCATCCTCCCTGGAATCCAGGCAGCCAAGGCCTGGGACATGGGACTTGGCGCCGAGGCGGACTTCTTCTGGAGCCAGACCGATGGCGTCGTGCTGCGCTTCGTGCAGAGCTTCTCCGGTAACAACACCACGAACGGGTCTACCTACTTCATCTTCTACAACCACATCTTCTACTTCGGCGAGAAGAAGGGTGGTTCATGATGCCATTGCACTCACGGGTGGTGTACCGATGACAGTCTCGAACAAGACTCATCTGCGGATGGTAGGAATCCTCGGTGCGGCGCCGCTGACGGCACCCGCTCTTGGCGTAGCAGCACCGACGGTCAATCGGCCCAACGTCGTATTCGTCCTAGCCGACAACGTCGGTTACGGCGACATGGGACCGTACGGCGGCGGGGAGCTACGGGGCTATCCCACTCCAAACACCGATCGGCTCGCCAGCGAGGGGCTTCGTCTGACGCAGTATCTCGTCGAGGCCTCATGCACGCCGTCACGGTCCGCGCTGATGACGGGGCAATATTCGATCCGCAACGGGCTGTCGCTTGCCACCGTACCGGGCACGCCCAATACGCTCTCGGGCAAAGCCTACACGATGGGGCAATTGTTCAAGGACGCGGGTTATGCGACAGCCATGTTCGGCAAGTGGCACCTGGGCATCGAGCCGCAGAGCCTGCCGGGTGCGCATGGCTTCGACGAGTTCTATGGCATCCCGCCGGACACGTCCTGGGACGACGTGTCGACGGTCTCGCAGATCATGCTGACGCATGCCTTCGGCAACATCCCCGAGAAGGTTCTGATTGAGAAGGGGCCGTGGATGTGTGAGCAGAAGGGGAATGGACCGTTGCAATCCGCCCCCGGTCAACCTCACAAACTTCGGGGGGCGCTGAGAGCCTTCGGACAGGGTAGCTCGCGGCTGAGCTGGGCCGCGTGCGAGGGTGCGCGGTACGAACTGGAAGGCCTACGCGCAGGGTAACCTGCACGACTCACGGTCGCCGCCCGAGGGTCTCCTTGGCGCTCATGCCGTAAGGGAGGTGCACTGATAATGCGGGCCGGTACGCTCCGCCGACTTGCGGTTGGCGCCGCGGTGACCCTGCTCGCGGCGGAGGCCCGAGGCGATGCCAGCAGTTACTTCGGGCCGGAGCAGCCTTTCCAAGTCCGGCCCGAGGTCGACGTCTACTATCACATCAGCGAAGACTTCCGGTTGCTCGCCCAGGTCCAATCGACCTTCATCCCCGATGACTCCTACAGTGCGATAAACGTTGGCGCATATGCCGACTGGATGATCGCGTCCTTGGTCCGTTCGCTCCTCAGTCCGGACCTATCCAAGAACCGCGCGCTGAACCTGAGGCTGGGGCTCCAGTATGTGACCACCCTGGATCCCGGAACGCTCAAGTCGTCGCAAAATGTCGCGGTTCAGGCTGACATCACGCCCCGGTACTTCCTGCCCTGGGACATCCTCATCTCGAGTCGCAATCGCCTCCAGGCGCGATGGGCGCTCGGGACCAGCGACCCCTTCTCCTTCCGCTACCGTTGGCGGGTCCAGCTCGAACGGGAGTTCGACGTTGGCCGCGTTCCGCTCACTCCCTTCGTCAATGCCGAAGTCGTCTGGACCAGCCCTCCCGCGATGTGGACCCAGTACCGCATGGAAGCGGGCCTTCAGTACGGCTTCCACTGGTTCGGAAGGGGCCAGATCATCGAGGCAAACTTCACGGTCTTGACCAAGCTCCAGCCCAGTCACAGCTGGTCGCCGTTGTTAGGGATCGTCTGGTACGTCTACGTATGAATCGGCGCCACCAGGGCCCCGACGGCCAGGGCTTCAACGTCAATGACCCCGCGGGGTCCGACCTACCCTACTTAGGCTTTGTGAGGGAACGGCGAAGCTGCATCGCTCCACCAGGCTCCATCGAGGACTGGGTGCCGAGTTCACGTAGTTCGCCTCGAATGGCACTACCGTGACAGCTACCTAACCTTCCCCAAAGGGCAGGTAGTCGGCACTCAAGAAGGGAGCAAGTATGGATATCTCTGAAGGAGCCCCAAAGATGAAAAGCCCACGAAGACGAGGCATTCCAGCCGCCGCGCTCGCATTCGTGCTTGTGGCATTCAGTGACCCAACTATCGCCTCGGCGCAGGAGAAGCCGAGCTCCGAGCAGGACATCAAGGCAGCGCTCTTCGGCGGCGTTCCCATGGGGCGCTGGAAGGAAGGGCTCCTGTTCGAGGGCATCTCACCACAGCCGTGGCTGAAGAGCGCTGCGAACTGGTTCCCGCGCACCGAAGACGTCCAGCCCAACGAGATGCGCATCATCTTCATGGGAACCGCGCCATTCATCCGGCCGGGTCAGATGAACACATCGATCCTGGTCCAGCTCGGCAACGGTGAAAACTTCATCTTCGACCTCGGCGAAGGGTCGGTCGCGAATTACATCGCATCCGGTTTCGCGCTGAACGAGCTGGACAAGATCTTCATCACGCACCTCCACGTCGACCACTTCGGCGCACTGCCGTACTTGTATGAATTCGGCGGATGGGCTGGGCGCTGGCACAAGGTGCTCCAGGTGTATGGCCCGTCAGGACGCTCCCCGAAGTACGGTACCGCCGCTATGGTCGCCGGCATGAAGCAGATGCTCGCGTGGCACGACGACGCCTTCAGCGTCTTCCCGGTCGGAAAGGGCCACGACATCGAAGTCCACGAGTACGACTTCCGCGACAATGGCGGAGTCGTCTACAACAAGAACGGCGTGCGTGTGATTCACTGGCAGCGCTCGCACGCCAAGGACGGTGCGTCGGGTTATCGCCTCGACTGGAACGGCCTCTCCTTTGTCTGGACCGGCGACGGCCGGCCAAGCGACCTCGACTTGAAATACGCGAAGGGCGTGGACGTCTATGTCACCGAGACGCAAACCGAGCTCTGCGAGATCAGCTCCGGTGTGCAGGGCGTGCCGCCGTTCCTCGCGCGTTACACGGTCGACACGCACCACACGCCGGGGTACGCGGCGGGCTACCTGGCCAACCAGATCAAACCCCGGATGTTCATGACGACGCACATGCCCTTCGACCCCTACCTCAACGAGGAGACGGTGGCCGAGGTGCGTGAGCACTGGCAGGGCCCGTACCACTTCGGGGCGCCCGACGGAGTTGTGGTCAACGTGACGAAGGACAAGATCTGGGTGCGAGAAGGCATCATCCCCAAGTTCCCCAACTCTCGAGCGCCCCAGTTCGACTTCTCCAAGGGACAGCTCGTCGTCCCGCATCCGCCCACCTCGCGCAAGGAGATCCAAGAGCCCTTCGTGCGCGAGCATGAGATCGATCCGAACCTGTACTACCCGAAGGACTACCACCCCGGGTTGCTGCCAGAGTGGCCGGTAGCGGGCGACCTCGTGGTCCCAATACAGATCATGCCGCCCAAGATGCTGACCAGCATGGGTGAGGCGTGGCGCAAGCAGCAGGAGTACCTAGAAGCGCAGAAGAAGGAGACGGCGACACCAAAGTGACTCGGTCGTGAACCACGCTGGCCGCCTCTCAGCCAGCCCGAGCTCGGGAGGCTAGCCGGGCTCGGGCGCGCCGATTGCGCCGAGGTGGCTCTGCAGCCGGGCTAGCCAGCCCTGTTCCGAGTTGGGACGTGGACCAGCCGGCTGAATGTTTGGGGAAAATATTGTGCACAGGCCTTCTCGGTACAACTGTCGGGGACGCCCCGTCCTGCGCCGCAGGCGGGCCAGCTCATCTTCGCCCACCATCTCGTGGAGTCAGCTCCAACAATTAGGCCGGCCGGCCGCAGCGGCGGCTCTGTTGTGCGTCGTCGCGCTCGGTGGGTCTGCCCGTGCCCAGGTGACTGAGTCTGAGTCGCCAAAAACAGTAATCGAGCTGCCGCCAAAAAACGAGGTCCCGCGCGAGGAGACGCCTTCGGGAAGGCCGCCCGCGATCAGTTGTGACGCAACCTCAAAGTGCGCCGCGCAGCTCGGATACGGAAACGTCTGCTCTGACGGTCGGTGCATGGAGTACGTCGACCGCACGGATATCATGGACCTCTTCACCAAGGGACCGCAGAAGCAGGCCGAGCCGGTGGCCTACAAGCTGTACCCCTCCATCATCCCCGCCATCGGTTACAACCCGGCGCTCGGGTTTCTCATCGGCGTGGTCTCGAAGCTCGGCATGTACCTGGGCAACCCGGCCGATACCACGATTCTCCAATGCCTCGGCGCTTGTCCTCATCACGACGAAGAAGCAGCTCGTCATCCAGATCGGGACCACTCTCCTCACGGCCCGAAACGAGTGGGAACTCGTGGGCGACTGGCGCTTCCTCCTCTACAACCAGGACACGTATGGCTTGAGCACGGGCACTCCTCTCGTGGGGACAGGGTTCACCCTCTCGGGCTGGGGCACCACGACGCCCATATCCGGCGCCCAGCCAATGAAGTTCGACTTACTGCGCTTCCACCAGGTGGCCCTGCGGAAAGTGTGGGGCGACCTGTACCTGGGAGCCGGGTATCGCCTGGACCGCTACTACGCCATCGTGGACGAGTCGCTCAATCTCACGGCGCCAAATCCGACCATTACGAGCCACTACGCCTACAGCCGCTACTACGGCTTCAACCCCGCCGAGTACACGCTTTCGGGCGTGACGCTCAACGCGACGTATGACAGTCGCGACTCCACCATCAACACCTACCGCGGCTATTACGGGGCACTCAGCTTCGGAGGACTCCCCACCTGGCTGGGGAGCAGCAAGGGCAGCACGGGGTTTGGGGCGGACCTGCGCGCGTTCGTCGGCCTCTCCGAGGACGTTCCCCGCAATGTGCTCGCCTTTTGGTTTGTCGCGTGGGGCGTGACGAGCGGCGTCCAGCCGTACCTCGCCCTCCCATCCACTGGTTGGGACGCGGCGGGCACGACCGGCCGCGGCTACATCCAGGGGCGCTTCCGAGGCCCCTGGATGCTTTATGCCGAGGCCGAGTGGCGGTTCGCCATCACGAACAATGGCTTGTTCGGAGGAGCCGTCTTCGTGAACGCCGAGACTCTCAACCGTCCCGCATTCAACTACCAGAGCGTGAACGAGCCGGCGGTGAACCTGTTGCAGTACGTGCGCCCGGCGGGAGGAATCGGGGCGCGGATAATGCTGACGAAGGAGTCGCGAACGAACCTGCGAGTGGACTTCGCCGCGGGAGTGAACTCCTTTGCTGTCTACCTCGGCGCGGGCGAGGCCTTTTGACCCAAGACACGGAAGGTCATCCATGAACCTCCAGAACCGCATCTGCACCTCGCTTCTATCTGTGGCGCTCTTGTCCGCTCCTTTCGTTGCTGCACAGGCGCAGACCCCAATTCCTCAGCCGATCACGACGCCGAACAAAGTCCAGACGCGCTTAGGCACACTCGAGTTCAAGGATGGCGCGCCGACCAAGGCCACTCTGGAGAAGGTCTATGAGAACCTCGACCTGATACACGGTGAAGAGGCTTTCTTGAATGCCTTCCGCGGCGCCTCACTCGAGGCTGCGCGCAAGGGTTTCATAGGGGTAGGTGGAGAAGACAACACCGTCCTTATCTTCTCAGAGTTGATGGACTCGAAGTCTCTGTTTCTGACGGCAAATGCCGACACGATTTATTTCGTCAGCTTTATTGACCTCAGCAAGGGTCCGACCATCGTAGAGACGCCGCCACTGTCGCTCGGAGCCTTCGACGACATGTGGTTTCGTTGGGTCATCGACTTCGGCTTGCCCGGTCCGGATCGCGGTGCGGGAGGAAAGTATCTTCTGGTACCGCCCGGCTACAAAGGGGATCTTCCCGACAGCGGCTTCTACGTGGCCCGGTCGCGCACGACAAAAGTCCTGCTCCTGGGGCGATCTTTCCTGGAGAACAACGACCCCAAGCCGCCAGCCGACCTCATCAAGAAGACGCTCAAGATCTACCCCTACCAGCCGGGAGGCTTTGGCACGAGCATCGCCACCGCGCTGGAAGGCAAGGTGCCGCTGCTCCGCAACCCCAATGGCCAGCTGGACTGGGCCTTCCTCAGGCCGCAACCGCCGGCAAAGCATGGATCCGGAGATCCTTGGGTCACTCGCGGCCATCGGCATTGTGAAGGGCAAGCCGTTCAATCCCGATGCTCGGATGAAGAAAATTCTCGAGGAGGCGGTCGCGACGGCCAATGCAACCGCACGGGCGATCGTGTTCAACCCGCGCGAGTCTGAGGGATTCTACTATTACCCCGGCTCGGCGTGGCAGAACTCGCTCTGGGTTGGGGGCTACAACTTCGAGACGCCGCCGCCGCAGGTGAGTCCGGAAGGTGCCATCAAGCCCTACCCGCGCACCGGGGCGCGCACCCTCGATTCTCGAACCGCGTTCTTCTACTACGCCACTGGCGTTAGTCCAGCGATGATCATGAACCTGTCCGAGATCGGTTCGCAATATCTGTGGACTTTCGTGGACGCGGACAAGCACTACTTCGACGGGTCGAAGACATACAAGGTGACGCTGCCGCCGAGCATCCCGGCGGGAAAGTTCTGGTCGTTGACGCTGTACGACAACCAGAGCCGCTCGATGCTCCAGACGCCCCAGCGATTCCCTCGCTCCGGCAGTCAAGCCTTCCCTACTCCGGCTGCGGTCGCGAGCGCGGATGGCTCAACGGTCGTCTATTTCAGCGCGAAGAAGCCCGCCGGCCTGAACGACGGCAACTGGATCCAGACGGCTCCGGGCAAAGGCTTCAGCGTGATGCTCCGCCTCTACAGTCCGCTCGAGCCCTTCTTCACCAAGTCGTGGCGGCCGAGCGAAGTCGAGCTGGTGAAGTAGCCGACGGAAGGGGAACGCGCGATGAAACGAATTCACGTAGCCCTAGCGGGCCTTGCGTTGGCAACTGCGGTTCACCCCTCGGTATCGAAGGGTTCCAGTGAGACTCTCGACGCCATTTCCACGCCCGACCGCGTCGAGAGCCGAATCGGCACACTCGAATACAAGGACGGGGCGCCCAGCAAGGCCACCGTCGACAAGGTCTATGACAATCTCGACCTGATGCACGGCGTCGAGGCATTCGTGAATGCCTTCCAGGGCGCCTCGACGGCCGCGATCGAGAAGGGTTTCAACGATGCCGGCATCCCGGATAACACGGTCCTCATCTTCTCGGAGCTGATGGACTCGAAGTCCTTGTTCCTGACAGCCAATGCGGACACGGTGTATTTCTGGTCCATCATCGATGTGAGCAAGGGTCCGATGGTTCTCGAAACGCCACCTCTGTCACTAGGCGTCATCGACGACATGTGGTGGCGCTGGGTTACCGACTTCGGCCTCCCAGGCCCCGACCGGGGCGCTGGCGGGAGATACCTGCTTTTGCCGCCAGGCTACAAGGGCGACTTGCCGGACGGCGGCTTCACCGTGCTGAAGGTGCGTACGACCAGGGTCAACATGCTTGGCCGCGCCTTCCTCGAGAAGGACGATCCCAAACCTCCGGTGGAGCTCATCAAGAAGACGCTCAAGATTTACCCGTATCAGCCGGGCGGAGCCGGTGCCAGCATCGCCACGGCGCTGGACGGAAAGGTCCCGTTGCTGCGTGCCCCCAACGGGCAGCTGGACTGGGGCTTTTTGAGACCACAGGCGCCCGCGAAATTTGTCGAAGGCAGCGGCAGGGTGATGAACACGATCCCGCCCAACGACTTCAGCTACTTCACGATGATCAACGACCTGGTCCAGCGGGAGCCGGCCGAGTCGCTCGACCCGGAGATCATGGGTTCGCTCGCGGCCATCGGCATCGTAAAGGGCCAGCGGTTCGATCCAGACGCTCGGATGCGGAAGATTCTGACCGATGCCGCCGCGATTGGTACCGCCACGGGAAGAACCCTGAACTGGCGCGCGCGGGAGGCCGAAGGCTTCCAGTACTACCCCGGCTCCGCCTGGATGAACTACCTGTTCGTGGGTGGCTACAACTTCGAAACCCCGCCGCCACAGGTCAGTCCCAGCGGGGTGATCACGCCCTATCCAGCCACCGGCTACCGGACGCTGAATGCGCGAACGGGAATGTTCTTCTACGCCACCGGCATCACTCCAGCGATGTGCATGCGCCTCACGGAGATTGGGTCGCAATACCTCGGCGCTTTCGTGGATTCCAAGGGCGAGTACTTCGATGGCAGCAAGACGTACAAGCTCACGCTTCCACCGAACATTCCCGCCGCCAAGTTCTGGTCGCTGACCCTCTATGACAACCAGACGCGGTCGATGCTGGCGACGCCGCAGCACTACCCCAGGGCGGGAAGTCAGAAGTTTCCGACCTCCGCCGCGGTGGCCAACGCTGACGGGTCCACGACCGTGTACTTTGCTCCGACCAAGCCTGCTGCCGTGACGGACGGCAACTGGATTCAGACGGTTCCTGGCAAGGGCTGGAATGTGATTCTGCGGCTTTACAGCCCGCTCGAGCCGTTCTTCACGAAACAGTGGCGGCCGGGCGAGATCGAACCAGCGAAGTGATGGGACCCAACCTCAGGAGCCTACTCATGATGTCCAAGGAGGCGCGCACCAACGTTCGGCTCGACTTCCGCGGGGGCGGCGATTCGTTCGTGCCTATCCCGGATCCGGGGAGGCGTTTCTCAGCGCGACCAACGGAATTTTTCCCGCATCGAAACCTAGGCGGCCCCGAGTTGTCCTAAGGGATGCTGGGTTGGGATCTCACTATGTCTAGCGATGGCGCGACTAAGGGCACTGTCAGGCAGCGGGTCAGGCACGAGATGAAGGAAATGTTGTTGATCGCGGCCTACCTTGCCGCCTTCTTCGTCTCGCTCACGACATACCGGAAGCTTGTCCTCGCCGAGTATCACATTGGATACTTCGAGTACGGGTGGGCCCTAATGGAGGCGATCATCCTTGCTAAAGTCATCCTGATTGGCGAACTCTTGCACCTCGGCGATCTCTTTCACGATCGCCCCCTCATCGTCTCCACCCTGTGGAAGTCGCTGGCCTTTGGCATGCTCGTTGCGGCATTTGTAGTCGTCGAACACACGGTGAGTGCCCTCCTCCACCACAGGTCCATCGCAGGCGAGTTCAACTTCAAGGGCGATCGGGGGTACGAGTTGCTTGCCCGCATCCAGCTCATGCTCGTGGTCTTCATTCCCTTCTTCGCATTCCGAGAGGTCTCAAGCCAGCTCGCCGGAGGCAAGCTTTTTGAGGTCTTTTTTCGCCGCCGCGTGCCAGCGGCACGAGGGGAGAGCTGAAGTGTCCTGACGATGGCCCAGATATCTCGGCGGCTCTCGTTGTTGCCGCGTTGCTCCGGACCCCGCCCCGACCGGCAATCAGCGGTGTCTAGCTGTCGTAGAGCGCCTCGACCAAACTCGGCGTCGCTCAGCTACCTCCGTGAGTGGGCACGTGGGTCGACAGGCGATTCCCGCATCCTGTCGGACGTAACTCGCTGGAGTGCTACCCGGAGGTCGCGACGAGTCCGCACGTCATTGCCAGCAAAAGGACCGTGCATGAATTCGTGGGGAGAAAGTTGAAAGGGAACGTCAGCGCCCATCGATCGTGGTGATTGCGAGGTCACACGAAACGCGATCGGTCGTTTAGCTGGGCCCTGCCTCCTCCGCCGCTTCGCTAGGCGCGACCCTTGTGGCCCCGTGTCCAGGCTGACCGCCCGGGTTGCGGCCAGCCGGTTCCTTCTCTTGGGGCGCTCGACGCTCGGTGGGTCTCCTAACGGAAACTCACTCGCTGCCTTTCATGAGCTCACCCATGGCTGTAGATCAAATCACTCAGCCCAGCGCAAGGTCTCTGAGCGACCCGGCTGGGACGGAGCACTAGCCCTGCCGGATGATGACCTTGAGGGCCTTCTCCTTCGCTGCGTTGCCGAACGTGTCGTAGGCTTTCATCATATCGTCCAGCTTGAACTCATGGGTGATGAGCTGCCGCGGACGCAGCCGCCCGGACACCACGGTCTTGAGGAGCATCGGCGTGGTCACCGTGTCGACAAGCCGAGTCGTGATCGTGATGTTGGAAGCCCAGAGCTTCTCGAGTTTCAAGGAAACGCTCTTCCCGTGGACTCCCACGTTGGCGATGTGACCGCCAGCGGTCACGATATCCTGACATGTATCGAAAGTAGCAGGGATGCCGACGGCCTCGATGGCGACGTCGACGCCCTTCCCCTGCGTCAGGCCCATGACCTTATCGACCGCCTTGCCGTCGCTGCTGTTCACCGCTTGGGTTGCACCGAACCGCTTCGCCACCTCGAGACGGTTGTTGTCGAGATCGATCATGATGAGCTCGGCAGGGGAGTAGAACTGTGCCGTGAGCAGGGCTGCGAGGCCCACCGGGCCGGCGCCAATGATGGCAACCGTGTCGCCGGGCTTCACCGCGCCATTCAAGACACCGCACTCGAACCCAGTCGGAAGGATGTCGCTCAGCATGACCAGCGCGTCCTCGTCCACGCCCTTGGGCACTTGGTAGAGGCTGGTGTCGGCGTGCGGTGTCCGGACGTACTCGGCCTGAGTTCCATCGATGGTGTTGCCGAGGATCCAGCCGCCGTTGGCGCAGTGAGAATACATCCCCTTCTTGCATGCCTCGCACTTCCCGTCGGACGTAATACAGGAGATGAGCACTCGGTCGCCCTTCTTGAAGGTCGAGACAGCCGAGCCGACCTCGTCGATGACGCCGACGCCCTCGTGCCCGAGGATGCGGCCATCCGTCACGGTGGGCACGTCTCCCTTCATGATGTGCAGGTCGGTTCCGCAAATGGTGGTTCTCTCGACCTTGACGACGGCATCTGTGGCCTCCTTGATGACCGGCTTCGGCTTGTCTTCCCAGGATCGCTTCCCAGGTCCGTGATGGACGAGCGCCTTCATATTTTGGTCCCATCTCCGTCGTTGGACATCTCGCGCTCCGAGGAGGTGCGTGACGGCGGACCACGCCATCTCCCGCGTTGCTGAGGGACGCCGGGGGACGAAGCCCTAGCGTGCCGCAAGTGCCGTCCACATTTCGCACCTGCGATAGGGAAAAAGGCAAGCGCCCCGATCGGGAGCGACGCGCCCCAGCGGCAGATTCCCTCGAGCTCGCGCTCCCACGCATACCGGAACGCGTGGGTTAGGAGCCCAAGGGGAGGGGGAATGCTGTCCTCCTTCAGGGCGACAAAGAACTGCGTCAAAGCAGCGTGGTCCAAAGGCGAAGGCGCTTGGCTTAGACGCTGATGTTACTTCCCTCACGCACCGCAGCTCGTGCAACCTGCTCCACCTCAGGTAGCTGCGGATCCGAGAGACGGGGATGAGGAGGCCATCCCCAGCCACGTCGTTGGCGGCCATCGCGAGCCTTCCCGGTGGCCTGGCTCGCGGAACTCGGGTGCGACGTGCGGGCGCTCAGCGTTGCCGTTGTTTGGCATCGCGCTGATGAGGTCGGACGCCTGCGGCTTGCTCAGGAACTCGGCCTGGACGCTTTGCTGGGCCTTCACCTGATTGTGGAACTCCACGTTGTCGAGCCCCATGTCGTCGTCGATGGTGCCTCCGTATGCCTGCCGGCCTGGATGGCAGGAAGGGACCCTCCGCTGCTCGCTTATGCGGAGATGGCTGATTGGCGTTCGCCCCGTACAATCCGTCCCTTGTCCGGGGGCGGCAGGGCTGGGACGGGGCCGTCCGGCGGTGTCAATGTCGGATCCCGAAAACGAAGCCTTTGGCAATTGGCAGCACGAACAAGAAGGCTCAAAACCGGCCGAGTACCTATGACCCGAACTTGATCAGTCCGATGGACGGAGTGCTGCCGAGGCAAAGCAAAGCAACAGTGCCTCACCGCGGCGAAGAGGACGTCTTCCGAGCAACGGCGGCCGCGAATCGATCGTGGAACGTGCCTTCCGTAAGTGTTGTTACCGCACCGGTGGCGAGCTTCCGCTTAGTCACCACGGTGACTGCGCAGCCTCCTCGCTTCGCCCGGTCGAACCACGCCCCCATGAGCGTTCCATAGGTAAAGGCTCCCATGCTGCTGCTCGTTAGCATATAGCCCTCCGAGCGGTGTTCCTCGATCGCCTCGGCTCCTTCCTGCCGGAAGATGTTGCGTCCAATGTCGAAGGCGACGTCGCACGAGACTGGGTACACGCGCATGGTCCCCTCGTCCTTGGCCTTCACCACGTCGCTCATGGTCTGGCAGCCCGCGGCCGGTATGGCCAGGCCCGCAACGACCGCGAATGCCAAGCTTCGGTGGCGCTGGCTCGGGGATCGTATCGGCTCAATTGGAGTGCTCTCGGGGGCTCCGAAAGTGCGTCCGCCAACGCGCGCCTTGAGTGCTTGAAGCATGCTCTTCGTCTTACTGCCTGGCCCTAACCTTGGCATCGCTTCGGCACGTCGCGCGGGCCGGAATGGAAAGTGGGCGACCTGGCCGGAATCCTGACCCACCCCCGCTCCACGACCCAGGAGGAATCGAGGGGACTGCCGGGGGCCGGCAGGCCGGAGGTCAGGACGTCGGAAGTGGCGTGCAACCAAGCCATTCTGGAGAATGTGGAACGCCTTCACATGGTTGCGTTGCACGGTCACGCGCGGCGCACGTTGACTAACCAGGCCGTCGCCCTATCATCGGACCGATTCTGCTTCGCTGAGGAGGCCTTCCAGTGCGTTGGACTCCGCGGCGCTCCAGTTGCGCGCACCGAAGGCCGAGAACCGAGCCCGGCCCTCGGCGTCCACCACGAAGGTCATGGGGATCCCACCGACTCCCCACGCCCGAGCCGTCCGGAGATGTGGATTTAGCAGCACAGGAAGGTCGACCCCGATACCCGTCAGGAAGTCTCCGCTTGCGCACGTCGGCCGGATCGACTGGCACCCAGCCATGGCTCGCCACGTAGAATTCCGCCCGGCAGTGCTCCGCCTCGGTGACGTTGCCGCCGCCTTTCCCGAGGCTGGCGTAGCCGAGGGCCGAAGCGGCAACCCGGACGCTATACACACGGGATGGGATGCCCTCGGCGCGGCAGAGCGCCACGAAGAGCGCGTTCAAGTCGGCCCACTTCCCACAAGCACCTTGTGCTCCAGCATGAACTTGCCGTCGCCGACGCCGCACCCTCGCGTCTTGGGCTCGCGGTAGCCGTATTCCCGCTCGATAACGGACCCTGGCCCAAGCCCGAGCCGGCGGCGCTCGAGACCCATCAGAGGAGCATTGGATCGTCACGGAGGCCGAAAAGTGCGTCAGCTACCGTATTCCAGCCTTTCGCCCTCACGGTTGGTGGTCGCGCGTTTCTGCGCGACGGCGAAAGGATGCGGCCAAGGGCTTGGAGGCAAGGGAAACACTATTTCTCCTGCGCCTTGCAATGGAGATCTGCAATCTCGACACGGCGATTCTTCGCTCTTCCTACATCGGTCTTGTTGTCGGCCACGGGCCTGGTCTTTCCATAGCCCTTGGCCGAGAGGCGCGCAGCGGCAATGCCATGCTGCTGGAGCCACGTGACCACCGCGTGTGCGCGTGCCTCCGACAGCGTCTGGTTATAGGCATCGTTACCCACGTTGTCGGTGTGGCCCTGGATCTCTAGCTGCAGTGTAGTGTTCTTGGTGAGTAGAGAGAGAATCTGCTGCAACACCGGATCGGAGGCTGTCTGCAAAATGGACTTATTGAAATCGAAGAGAACCCCGTAGAGCGCCACATGGCACTCCTTCTTGAGGTCGGCTCCCAGGTCCTTCGTCGCGGCCCCGGCGTCGGCCACGCGGATGTCGTAGGTGTCATTCTTGTGCAGGCTGGCCCATAGGTTGCGCCCATTCTGCGTGAAGTGCGCGGAGATGAGCACATCGGCGCCTTCGCGTTCATCCACGATCGTCCAACCGGCTTTTGCTAGCGCATCGTGATACGCGGCACGAAAGAGGCTGTTTGACAGGCCACCGGCAGGTGGATAGTAGGCCTTGATAATAGAAGTCTGGGCCACCAGTTCGGGTTCGTTGGCACCCTTGATGGCTACATAGAAAGGCGAGGCGTCCGCGGTGCTGCTTCTGAATCTCGAATCGGGCAGCGGCCCCAGCCAGGGAAAATCGTCCGCGGTCGTGTTGACTGCTTCTGGAGTCTTGGCAGGCGGCTTGAGGGTGAACGTGAAGGGCATAGGAGCGACCTCGACAATTTCCACACTCGCTCTCTCGGCATCACCCGGTTCGGTGGTGGCCCAGGCCTCGACGCCGTTCTTCTCGTAGTGCATCAACAAGAGCAGACCTCCCGCGGACCATTCGTGTACCGTGGTCCAATCGTGGGAAAGGAACGCAGGCTTGATGATGGCCCAGATAGCAGGTTGAGTTATGGCGCCGGGAACAATGACAGGGAACTGCCAATGCTTGCCCCTGACCAGCTTGCCAACGTCATTGTGAGGGAGAAGCACCTGGGCCCAGGGTTCGTAGGTAATGCGGTAGGGCTTCCCGATCTTGTGGAGGAAAGACACTTCGGCAGGCACTGCGGGCTCCTGCGCCAGGCAGGAAAGCGCAATAGCTGTAACCAGGAAGCCCGGCAACAGGCGGCGGAGCCAGACCTGGCGCAAGGTCGAAGACGTACGAGGTGCCATGCGTTCATTCATGCCGCTCGTACACTAGCACGGCGACGTCTAGGTTCGTGTGGTTACCGAAGACTCGATCTGCAGAACCCCCATGATCTGTGAGGGCCTGGCCGGTACGTTCCAAGTCCTATTGTGGTCTATCCTTGGAGCGTGAGGAGCTCGCCACCGAGAACTTGGCGCTTCGTCAATAGGTCGCAGTGCCATCGGGAGGGGTTTCGGCGCTTTGGGTCCCGCAGGAGTCCAAATCCCGAAGCACCCGCTCGACGTTCACCGCCACAAATCCGCGATCTTCGCCCGAGGAAACTTGCAGAGCTTGAACGTGGCCAACTCGGGGTACCGAATCGATGGGAGGGACGTAGCGCCGCCTGCGCGGCGTGGCCGCGAAGAGCCACAGGATGCACACGCCGTCCGTCGTCGTCGCGCCCTGCGCGGACCTCGTCCTTGGGTACGGCGGAGCGTTGATTGTCGGTGATGGAAACGGCGGAAAAGGCCGGCGACGAGGGCGCCAGACGCTGCCAAGTCCGCCGACTGCTTTCCTGTGCGCCCTCCTGGAGCGCGTCCCGCGAGCGGGGCTCGCGGTCGGCCAAGGCGAGCTCGAACTCGGTCATGAATCGGCCTTCGTTCGTGGACACTAAACACCTTCACTTGGGTTGACGATCATTGAAACCTCGCCACATGCGCCGCGATGAGCCCGGGCCGCCGCTGGAAAGTCCTGAAGGTATGCACCAGGGCTCCGTCGCGTTCGTCCGTGGTCAGGTAGAAGCGATTGTGGGTTGCCAGCTTTCGAGTGGCCTTCCAGACGCCCTCGGTCGGATTCAGCTCCGGCGAGTAGGCAGGCAGCCGATGCAGTTCGATCTTGTCGGGATTCTGCCGCAGCCATTCCTTCCCGACCTCGTCGAGCCAGTGACACGGGCCATTGTCGATGATGAGGAAGACCTTCCGCGGGCCGTATTTCGCGACGAGTTGCTTGAGGAACTCGTGGAAGGTCTCGCCATTGAACACCTCGGCGAAGCGGTAGGTGAAGTCGGCTTCGTCGAGGGTGACCGCTCCGAAGACGTGGGCGGTTTTGCGCAAGCCGTAGGTGTCCACCCGGGGTTGGACCCCGACTCGCGACCAGGTCTGGTGGAGCGTGCCGTCGAGCCAGAAGCTCGCGTCGTCTTCGAACATCACGATGCCGCGGCAGGCTCTCGCTTTTTTTTGATCGCGGGAAGTCTCTCGCGCAGCCAGATGGCCTGGGCCTCCGCGTCCGCGCGAGCAAGACGCTTGCGGGGACGCTGCACGGAAAAACCCATCCAGTGCAGCAACCGAGGGATGTGATGGTTGTGGTAGCGGACTCCATACCGACGTCGGATCAGATCGCCGATCATCGGACCGGTCCACATGCCGCTCGTGAATCCAGCTGCCTGCGGTCCTGCCTCGATGATGGTGGCGAGCTCCGTCTTCTGCGCCTCGCTCAGCCGCGGCGTCGGCCCGGGCCGCTCTCCATCCCGCAGTCCCTCGGCGCCCAACGCCTGGTACCACTGAAGCCAGCGATTGATGGAGCCCCGAGTCACTCCCAGCGTCCCGCTCAGGGCGATGACCTTCTCCCCGTCGAGGTAGCTGAGAACGGCCTTCGCCCGCCGCCAGGTCGCCAAGTCCTTGGCCGAATTGGCTTCCTGCAGAAGCGCGTGGAGCTGCCCAACCTCTTCCGGCGTCCTTCGGTCCGGCCGAATGGCTTGACCGTTCTTCGAGCGAGCCACGATCACCCCCTGAAACGGAGAGATCGCGGCACTTTGATTCTCGCTCGATCATCAGTCAACTCTTTGGATCGAATCCCGGGAGATCCTGTTTAGGTCAACCAAGACGACGCTGGAGGAACAGATGAAGAAGCCGCTCGTGGCGTTGTTCTAGGGGACACCCTCAGCTGGGCCCGCGTGCGCTGGAGAATCGGAATAGGAGCGTAGGGGGTCGTGGTATGCACCATGGGTCAGTGGATGCTCACGGGCCGCCCGCGAGCACGGCGCGAAACCGCGGCGGCAGCGACACGACCCGCCGCGCGGCGAGATCGTAGAAGACCAACCCCGTTTTCACGCGCGCGATCTCGCCCCCGGTCGCATCATTCGTGACCCGGTAGAGGAGGTCGAAGCTACGCGACCGGATATCGGCGGCCGCGATCTCGACTCGAAGAGTCATGCCGTACGTGCCCTCGGCAAGGTATACGATGGCCGCGTCTACCATCATCATCCCGACGCCGTCCACCGTGAGCTCCGTCGCCCACCCGTGTGCGCGGAGGAAGCGCATTCGCGCCTCCTGGGCTATGGAGAGCACAGCATCGTTTCCGAGGTGGCCGCCGTAGTTCACGTCTCCAATGCGAATGGAGATCTCGGTGCCGAAGAGGTACTGATCGGGAAGGGCGATCTCGACTCGTGCCATTCTCCACCAATAATTGGGAAGGGGCGCCGTCGGCAAGCTTCTGGCGCTTGCTGACAGACCTTCAGGTGTTGCTTTCGCGGCGTGAGCAACGCGAGAGCCACATGAAGAGACTAAGCCGGTCCGGAGGCGGCGAGACGATGCGAGAGGCGGGTGGACGGACGAGAGATGGTGAGTATCTGCTTCAATGGATTCGAGCAATGGTCCAGCGCATTCCGCTCAGCCAGCCGCGCCTGGGGGTCCAAGTCCCCGACCGGAGGTGCCCCATGGGTCCGGGGATTGGCATCGCGGGCGCGCGGAGGCAATCCCCACTCTCGGCGGCGTTCCCGGGGGTGCCTAAACGAGAGCTCCCTACGTCGTTGCCAGAGCATGAGAAGCGCACACTACAGGGCAGTGGCTCCCGCGGACCGCGGCGCTCTGAACCGGCGCAGCAATGCTCCTACGCCTCGATCTTCGACTTCCTCAGCCTCACGCAAGAGGTAGCGCCCACTCCGAAAGCGCTCAATACATCATCCCGCCCACGGTCCGTAGGTGTTGCCGCCGCGCATAGCCTAATGGAGCAAGGATTCAAATACCCAGAGGTCCGTCGCGAGCGCTGGTGGAATACCCGCTGGTCGCCCCTCGCGAACTGGCTGGTCCTTTCGTACTGCGCGACGCTGCCGGCGTTCCACGCTCAGGCGGAAGATGTGCGCGGCGCCTACCTCCTTCACGGCGACGCGCACGTCCAAGTCGCGCCCTTCTCCACGGGAGATTATTCGGGTGCGGTGAAGGCCACCATTGAGCGCGTCGGCGGGCCAAAGCGCATTTCCGTGCGCCTCGAGTCGCACGGGTACGCCTGCGTTCTCCGTGCCTCGTGCGCTGCCAGCGGTTCCATCGTGTTCTCCACGCCAGCCCGGTGCGCAGTCGAGATCAGCCAGCCGGATGCGCGAGGGAGCATTGAGGCTAGGCTGCGGTCGGGGCGGGGCACCCTCATGAACGGTGAACTCGCGCTCGATCTCAAGTTCGAAATTAGCGGCAATATCGCGGTCCGGGTCCCGGAGAGCACCTTCAGGCTGCTGGACGCCGAAATCACTGTGCCGGAGAGTTGGACCCCTGCCATGGAAGTGAGGGGAGGCGTCGCCGCCCGTGGCCGCGGCACACGTCAGAGGTGATAACAATGTGGGAGACCGAGCGTGTCATCTGGTCAGCCTAGGAGCAAGTGCACCATGAGTGTTAAAGTAGTCCGGCTTGGCAGCTCGCGCGGACCAAATGAGGGGCTGCGCATCGGGACGGTTCGCCGCCCGCCTAGGGGCGTGCCAAGGGCTCGGTTCGCTTCCGACGACTGGTACGACATTTGGCTCCCCTTGCTCGCTCCCTCCGCCTCGGTCGTGCGCCTAGCCAAGTCAGCGACCAGCGAGAGGGCCTGGGCGGATTTCATGCGCCGGTATCGTTCCGAGATGAGATCTCCGGAGGCGAGCCACGTCCTCGATCTACTAGCAGCGCTATCCCACCGCGTTGATTTCTCCGTCGGCTGCTACTGCAGAGACGAGAATCGGTGTCACAGGTCGATATTGCGGAAGTTGCTTGTCGAACGGGGCGCGCAGGTACGCTGAAGCGCGCAGCGCGACTAACCTCGTCGGTACCGAAGCTTCCGCACCCAGGCTAAGGCTCTGCCGCTCGCCTCATGGGAACGTGAGCGGCGCACGGCGCTGTCAATCTTCACTTGCAGGCCCGAAGAGGCCTTCTTCTTTCGCTGCGCCTACGATGGTCTTGCAGTTCTCAGATGGGCCCCACGGGCCCGATCAGATTCGCGTCCCAACCGGACCGCTCTGCGGCCGCCCGGTACGTGGACTCGAAGAACGTCTGTAGGTCCTTGTCGGGGTTCCTCGATGTACGCAGATCGTCGTAGTCGAGGATGAACTCACCCATGGCGGGGTTCCAGCGCGCGGGTGGCGGCCCAACCTCGGCGTGCTCAATCCCGGGTGGCTGAGGGAACGTAAACGAGTAGAAGGCCGGCTTCGGGTACGTCGCGTTTCCGCTCCACCACCCGACCTCTACTTGGACCGCGTCCATGGCGTTGCGCCGGATAAAGCCGGTGCCCTGGCCCGGCGAGGCGCGCCTGCCGTCGTACCGGACATCGCGCAGATCGAACGTGCCCCACATTAGGCCGATCGGCTGGGTCTTGCCCCGGAATTGCGCGTGGTATGTCTGCATCACCCGGTATACGGACACGAGAATACGCCACCAAGCATGGGCAAGTCCCCGGTCGTATGGGCGCCGCTTCTGGTCATCGGTGAAGGGAACGGGGTCGGGAATTTCCTGGGGCATCGGGTTTACCTGTGCTTCGACTCCGACTGCTCGGAGCATGCCGGTAATCTTGCCTGTAAGCTCGGCGACAGACATGGGGCCAAGCGGGAACCCGCCTGTCTGACCGGAGGTCGTCGCGCACCGGATCTCGTGCGTCAGGAGATCCACGTCCACGCTGAACGCCTCAGTACCGTTGGGGAGAAGGCCAGTCGTGAGCCCGCGGCTAGTGACCTCTAGGGCGACGTTGGCCCACTCAGGCTCGAAGGGCTTGAGGAGCGTCAGCTTGCCGATGGCCTGCACTCCCATGTGTAGGAGGCGAGATGTAGCGACGAACGAGTCGTACGGAAGGGCTGGCCAAGCCTCACTTGGGAGAGTCGCCATGAGAGTCATGCCTCGAGTGGTCGTCAACTGCTGCGCGCATACCCAGCGTGTCCCTAGATGGCCCGATCTAGAAGGGGCGAAAGCGTCCGTTTGCAGAATGCCCAACCTTCCTTGCACCCATCATCCTCGAGGTCGCGAAGCCCATCGGCGCGGCGCTGTGGTCCTCCTAATCCTCCTGCTTCGTCGAGGGCGTCACGCAGGTTCTCTCGATCGGGGGGGGCGGGAGGGACGAGAAGAATTCTTGAACAGCAGCGCGCTGTCGCGCGGCTGAGTTCCCGGGCGGCGCCTGGCCTGGGCCGAGGTCTACTGAAGAAGATGCGCCTCCGATGGGCGACCGCCGCCTTCGGCTCATCGGGGCGACGATTCGCGCCCATCCCGCGCATCGCGCGTCTGCCGTTCAGCGTCCGCAGAGGGCGACAGGGGGTCTTTGGACTGACAGTCGACCTAGCCCGCAACGGAGAAGCCAACTGTGGGCGAGAGCCGAGGTTGCCCCTATGCAAACGAGTTGCTAGCGAAGCCGCTTGCGCACTCGGCGCCCTCGCGAGGCTAGCGGATCGATGCTCGGCCTTTACCGGCGGGATCCGGGGAACGTCGCCGGCCGAGCATGGCCGCGCCACTGCCTCGCGCTCCCCGGACGCTTTGCCGTGTACGACCTCGCCCGAGACTTCCGCGCTGCCGCCTTCGTATTGGCGGCCGACATTGCCCGTGTCGTTGCCACTGACGGCCGGGAGTGGTGTTGGCTGCTAGATACCGCGCTTACCCCCGAGAAGGCTTGCTGGGGGAGAAGTCGACGTGCCAGCGGGGTTCCCGCAGAGCGCGGAGCGGTGTCGTCAACGCCCCGGAAGGTAGCAGCGGCCCTGGCGGCGTGGCCGCATTGTCTCTAAACGGCCGATCGTGATTCCCGAACGGGGGTCACGGTTCTGAGTGAAGGGTTGAGCTTCTCACGACGGTTGTAGGCACGCATGAAGGCGATGACGTGGACCATCAGTTCCTCAATCGACTTGCACCGGTGATTGCGTGTGACGTTGGCGTGCAGGTCGAGCCAGACGCGCTCGATACGATTGTCATCGGGGCAGTAGGGCGGCAGGAAGTGGAGCACGATCTTGCCACCGAACTGCGCAAGGAAGCGCTGTGTCTTCTTGCTCGAGTGGATGATGTAGTTATCGACGATAAGATGGATCCGCGTTGCCGTCCGGTACTCGGTGACCAGCTTCCAGACCAGCTTGCAGAAGAGGTCGCTCGCCTTGCTCGAAGCGTCCACCCAGGTGAGCTTCCTCGTCTTGGCGTTCAGCGCACCGGCGACGAAGCGCTTTCTGTTCTGGCCGGGCGTGACGACATAGCGCCTGTGGCCGGGGAGCATCCAATCGCGGCCGATCTTGGGGTTGAGGTGGACGTCCATCTCGTCCTCGTAGAGGACCGGCTCGCTGGCCGTTGCGTTCCTGGCAAGGCGGCGAAGGCCCGCGAGCTTCCGCTTCCTACGCTCGGCATTCCAAGGGCACAGGACGGTCGGCTTGGGCGAGCCGAGCCGGGCGCCGATGGCGCAAAGCGCGCGGCCCATCGTGCAGACGGCCACTCTCGGGAAGCCCCGCCGCTCCAGCTCGAGGCAGAGCAACTCCCGGGTCCACGTCGGCCGCTGCCAACCGAACTCGGTAGGAACGCCGATAAGCACCTGGCGGAGTTCAGCCAGAAACCGTTCGTCGGCCTTCGTCTCCCCGTTGCCCGAACGCTGGTCGAGAAGACCGTCCTCGCCAAGCTCCTGGTACCGCTTGGCGGCACTCACCACGGTCGAAGCGGCGCACTGCAGGTCGCGGGCGACCTGCTTTCTGGAGAGTCCCTGGTGGAGCTTGAGGATCATGAGGATGCGGAAGGCGGTCTGCCGGTCCTTGGTCTTTCGGAGCAGTTTCCAAAGCCGGCGTCGCACTGGGCGATCGAGCCGGAGTATGTTGTCCACGGGAAGGTCTTCTCCATTGTCGATAGTGGTTGTCTCGCAACTCCCACCATCGATGGGCTGACCTTCCCTTTCAACTTTCTCCTCACCCCGACCGGGTCACCCGATCGGGAATTGCGAACTGTGGTTTAGAGCTAGACAGAATGGTTGGACCCGCTGTCACACGAGCGTGGGTTACTGCCGTCGAGGGTCAACCCAACGGCTGCAGAGCCACAGTGGGAGGCAGGTCCAACCATGGAAAGCGTACGATTCGTCGGTCTGGATGTCCACGCGGATAGCATCGCCATCGCGGTCGCGGAGCCCGGACGGGGAGAGCCGAGCGAACTGGCAACGATTCCCAACGACACGGTGATGCTCCTGAAGCGGCTGAGAAAGCTTGGTCGGGTGAGGTGCTGCTACGAGGCCGGACCGACCGGGTTTGTGCTCCAGCGCGACCTGACGGCAGCTGGCATCGATTGCATCGTGGTGGCGCCATCGCTCGTGCCCATGAAGGCGGGCGACCGGGTGAAGACGGATCGGCGCGATGCGGTGAAGCTCGCTCGATTCCTCAGGTCCGGGGACCTCACCGAGGTCCACGTCCCCGACAAGGCAACCGAGGCGATGCGGGATCTCGAGCGGGCCCGCGACGCAGCCAAGCGGGCGGAGCGAACGGCGCGGCACCAACTCGGCAAGTTCCTCCTTCGCCACGGCAAGCGCTACGCAGGCAAGACAGCCTGGACGCGCAAGCACCTCGACTGGATCCGCACACAGCGCTTTGAGCATGAGGCGCAGCAACGCGTCCTGGAGGACTACCTGAAGGCGGTCGAGGATCTCGGCGAGCGGGTGAACCGGCACACGCGGAGCATCGTGGAGTTGGTCGAGGGCTGGAGCCTCAAGCCGCTCGTCAAGGCGCTGCAGGCGTTACGCGGCGTGAACATCATCGCCGCGACAGTCCTCGCAGCGGAGCTGGGCGATCTCGCGCGATTCCAGACCGCACCGGAGCTCATGGGCTACCTCGGCCTGGTGCCCTCGGAGCACTCCAGCGGAGAGACGCGCCACCAGGGGCGGATCACTCGCGCTGGCAACGGCTACGCGAGGCGCATCCTCGTCGAGGCAGCCTGGGCCTACCGCTTCCGAGCGCATAAGAGCAGAGCCATCCGGGCGCGAAGCCGTGGGGTGTCGGAGGAGGTGCAACGCATCGCCTGGCGGGCGCAGGAGCGTCTCTGCGCCCGGTACCGGAAGCTGACGGCGCGAGGCAAGAACAAGAACCGGACTGTCATCGCCATCGCCCGGGAGCTTGCCGGCTTCGTCTGGGCCATCGGCCGCCAACCACAACTGCTCGAAGCTTGAAAGGAGGAGTGCTCGGACGGCGAGGGCGGCGGGCGACCTGGCCCGGCCAAAGGGGAACCCTCGTGCAAACTATGGGTACGGCTCCTTGGAGCCCGACGCCCGCGCCTAGACAGAGGAAGCCCCCGACGGACTCAGGTCATGCGGTAACCAACCCGCGAATATCAGTCTGATCCGCCGTCGCTCCTTGCTCCAGGACGCCCGCCGCCTTGGCCGCCCGAGCACAGAAACAAAGAGACCGACCCCGCGAACGGAGCCGGCCGTTTGACGGGTTCAACCATATCAGTTTGATCCTATGCCGCCCCAACGTAAGAACCCATGGTCCGTCCCAGCTGATTTGCCCAGGAAACGGATTCTCGTCGTCGAGGACCACAAGGACATGCGGGAGGCGCTTGCGGAGGTCCTCGCGCTCCATGGGTACCAGGTCTTGGCAGTTCGGTTGCAGACGGCGAGAAGGCGTAAGGCGCTCCGTGAGGCGCGGCTGATGCGTCCTGACATCATCCTGCTAGACCTGATGATGCCAGTCATGAACGGTCTGCAATTCCGTGCCGAACAGTTGAGAGATCCTGGTCTTGCGACCGTCCCGGTCATCATCATGTCGGCCTTCGATATCGAAATCACAGCGGCCGCCCGCCTTCCCAAACCGTTCCAGATGGACGACATGCTTGAGGTAGTGCGCCGTCTTGCCGCCTGACGGCAGACTGAAATTCGCTATGCCCCGCCAAGTTTCCGCCATGGCGGACGCCCCAGGTGGATGAATTGAGGAAAGGGACGTGTCGCTGCCAGTCCGGAAGGTTGCTGCGAGAGAACGGCCGCGGCAAGATCGTCTAGGAGGCCTCCGATGGCGCCCCAGCACGAGAACCCATGGCCGGCGCCGCCCGCTGCGCTTGGAAAAAACGTCCTCGTCGTCGAGGACGACCGGGACCTCCGCGAGCTCCTCGTCGAGCTGCTCGAGAGCGAGGGCTATCAGGCCTCCTCTGCGGAGAACGGCGAGCAGGGCCTCGTGAAGGCAAGAGTCCGCCGCCCCGACATCATCCTGCTCGACCTGATGATGCCGGTCATGAATGGCTGGCAGTTTCGTGAAGAACAGTTGAAGGAGCCGTCCATCACTGACGTGCCTGTGGTGGTGATCTCGGCCCTCGAAAGCGACCTCACGGCGACGGCCTATCTCCGGAAGCCAGTCCAGCTCGAAGACGTCCTCGCTGCGGTCCATCAGCACGCCGCCTGAGGGACCCGCAGGGGCCGTCGGGGGCCGGTGCTGCCGCGGAGCAAGTGCCGGACGAGCGCCGCGTCGTTGGTCTGGATGTGGAAGGCGAGCCATTCCGGAATTCGGATTACTGTCCACTCGTCCACCGCAGCACTCAACCCACTGTCGGCAAGCTCTCTCGCGAGCGCGCCACGGTCGCGAACGAACAGTTTGTGGGCGTTCTTGTGGGCCGCGCGATCAGGATATTGAGAACGCTCCGTGAGCTCTTCTTCGGCGGCGCAATGACGAACAGCGCCCTCGATGAACTCGTCGAGCACCGCGGAGGCGCCCGCACCGTCCCGCGCCTCAGGCCGCGAGCTCCCCCAAGCGCCGCATCAGGTCGGCGTGCTGCGTGTCGATCTCTTCCCATCCCGGTCGGCGCGTGCTGGCCTACTCGCATGGCCATCTTGCTTTCAATCGTAGCAAGTGGCGCGGTCGGCTGGCAGCGTGACGACCCGCGTTGATCGAGATCACGCTACGGTCCGATGTCCTGGACGAACAGAGGAGGATGGCAAGCGGCACGAGGCGCGCGACGCTCAGGCGGGTAGTCACCCTCCCTACGTTGGTTCCCAACTGGCTCCGGCGAACGGACTCCTCGCTTGATGTGGCACAGCACCGAATCCGTTTCTTGCCACCTGCCCGCCCTACTTTCCCGATAGGCGTTACCCGCTATTCTTAGGGAGAGGAAGGCGGGACAGTGCAACACGAGCGAGGTTCTCAGTTGGCGAGTCGTCCCTCCGCTGTCATCGATCCCGCTAGGACGATCGTGCCTGCCGATAGAGCCGACCTCCGGTCGCGCATTGCGGCCGCGACGCCTCAGGACACGGTCCGCGGCCTCGTGTTCAATGGTGTCTTCTCCGTGGTTAGGGAGCACTTAGGAGAGGAGAACACGCGCGCCACGGATCCGCTCGCCAAGGGCTCCCGAACAGGGTTCCTGTCCTATCCCGTCGTCGACTTGCTGACGATTGCATGGAACGCCGCCGACGAACTCCAGCGTGTGCTCGGGGGCGTCGACGCCGCGTTCTACGAGATGGGGCGGCACATCGCGCGGACCGTCTTCAGGTCGCTGTGGGGCCGTACTCTTCTAAGCCTTGCGGGCGGGACCGTGGGGGGATTGCTAGAGCAGGTAGGAAGCGGCTACCGAGGCGCCGCAAGCTATGGCGAGCGCTCAGTCACCTGGATCGGGCCGCGCCACTGCTTGCTCACCTTCAAGCGCGACTTCTTCCTCCCGCCCTATCACTGCGGCATTCTCGCGACGGCGATCGAGATCCAGGGCGCGAGAGGGGTGCGAGTGAATGGGCGCGGGATCAGCCTCCTCGATAGCGAGTACGAGGCCACTTGGGACCGATAACCCCTTCCTTTCCTCTCCCTTTGACCGGTACCAGGAGCGTCATGGCTCCGGCGGCCAGCAAGGTAAGAACGGCGTGAAGGAATACGGAGCGAGCATGGCGAGCGTCCGAGGGACACAGATCAAGCAAAGTGTCGCCGCCCTCGCGTGGCTCGGGCCGGAGGCGCGCGCTGAGGTCCTGCGCAGAGTCTCGCCGGACACCTTGAACCGGATCCAAGACGCGGTTCAGGTCCAGTGGCTACCCTATGCTCTGCCGGCGGAACTCTGCCGCTGCGTCCGGGAGGTGTCTGGGGAGGAGGCGGTTCGGGGCTGGAGCAGGGCGTCGGTGAGCGGCGCCCTGAAGGGTTCACTCTACGGTCCCTTTGTGAGCGGCGTAATCACCGTCTTTGGGCTCAGCCCGACAGCAGCGTGGAAGGTCCTTCCCAAGGCCTACCTGGCAGCTTTCAGGGATTGCGGCGAACTCCAGGTAACGAACTCAGGTCCCGGCCGGGCCCTGATGGTTCTCGCCTCCCTCCCTTCCGAGGCCAGGGACCGCGACTGGCTGGTGTCGGTCGCCGGTGGCTTCGAGGCGATCTTCGACATGTGCCGGGTCGAGGGGCGGGTCGAGCTCGAGTTCAACGACCTGCACGCCGACCCGCGCTTCCACGCGGCATGGAACAGCAGCTCCTCCTGACGAATGGAGGGCCTGCGGGGGGCGAGCCGTCTAGGGCGGTGCCTTGCTTTGGGAGCCAGTAGCGTCTCGCGAATCGCATGACCCGCGCAGCGGGCTGTGGGTCAGTTCGGCGGGGGAGCCCCATTGCGCCGACGTTGCTTCCGCAAGAGTCGAAAGCTTCCCGGGAGCGCTAGTCGCCCCGCAGGGGCGGTCGTCATCAAGGACAGGAACCGCCTTGCCTCCGAGTTTGAGAAGCGAACAAGCCACGGCCGCTCACGCCGAGTTACCACTCCGGACCCGCCAATCGCGTCCACGCGCTCAATTTAGGGCCGCAACGGGCGGTAACCGCCCTGAGGCGCAACCTCGCCTTAGCCCTGCGCATCGGGTGCACTGTAGGAACGTTTTACTTGCAGCGGGGCCGACCCAAATAGGACGAAACCATTTGTGGAGAGAGAGCCCGCTGGAATCTAGACCCCTATTGTCGTGTTCCGGAGTTAGCAGTACGGGAGAGGGCGAAGGGTTGCAGTCATGACGCTGGCTGAGAAGTTCTCGCACAACCTGAAGCACGAGCGTGAACGGCGGAAGCTGTCGCAGTTCGCGTTGAGCAAGCGCGCTGGCATGTCTACGAGCTACGTGTCGATGCTCGAGCGCAACCAGCGGACGCCGCCGCTCGCGACGCTGACAAGGCTCGCCAAGGCACTGAAGGTCAACCCGACCTCCTTGTTGCAGTGACGGCACGGGCGGGACGCTGCAACGAACGTCACGCCCGTCTGGGCACTGAAGCGGGGTTCGGGGCAGTTTGGACACAGCCGCCGAGGGGTTCGCCGGCCCCGGCCGAGGGGCGCCGCGAATGTCGGGAGCGATGGCGCCCGCAGGCATGGTTTTCGGTGCGACCCAACTGAGCCGCAACCGTCGCGAGAACCGCGGCAGAAGCAGCGAGAGCCATCTCTCGCGAATGACCCGTGGACAGGGCGGCCGCGCTGGGGTCGGGTGGCGACGGCGCCCCTCTCGCCTGCGTTGCCTGCCAGCCAGTGCGCGGCAAACGTGGGCCCAAGGGCCACTACGTGCCGACGGCTAGACGAGAAGTCGCCTCGTCTTGACCCCGTTTCGCCCGGACCGCGTCAACGCCTACCGGAAGCAGCTGCTTAAGACGGCAGTAGTGCGAAGCCTCGGCATCTGGCCCACGCATCCGGCCAAAGGCGATGCGCGCATCCGGGGCCGGGGCGGCCTGGCGGTGCACGTCCTTGCTGGTGGTGCGTTCGCTTTCGGTATGGCAGGTTACGTCCGTGGCTCCTTCCAGCCAGACTGTAGGTGCGGTTAGCCTTGCCCTGTGAGCAGAACATCAAGGATGACTCATGCAACCGTTCTTTGGCCTCGGCCTGTTTGTCTTGGCAACCGTCGCACTTCTCCTGCTCTTGACGCGCTTCCCCAAGAACATCCCGCAAGGCAAGATCGGCATCGTTGAGCGAAAGTACTGGGGGAAGAAGATTCAGACCGGCCACGTCTTCGCGACGGCTGGCGAAATCGGTATTGAGGCGCAGTATCTCAAGCCGGGTCTGCACTTCCTGTTTTGGCCCATTCGCAAAGTGGTCGAGACGGTCCCCTTCGTCAACATCGGTGGTGACCAGCTGGGCTACGTCGAAGCTACCGACGGCAACCCTCTGCCTGCTGGCCGAATCTTCGCGGAAGATCCAGCTGGTCAGGTGCACACCAACTTCCAGGATCCCATCTCGTTCCTGACCAGGGGAGGCATCCGGGGGCGCCAGCTCCGCGTCCTAAACTCCGGCCAGTACATGATCCATCCGCGCCTCTTCAAGATCGAAACGAAGGTCAAGACCAAGATTAGGGGCGGCTTCATCGGCGTCGTTACCGCGGCCGACGGAAAGGCACTCGAGCCGGGCGAGATCGTCGGCAGAAGCGTCGAGGGGCATGACTCGTTCCAGCAGGCAGAAAACTTCCTCAAGGGCGGCGGGCAGAAGGGCCCGCAAATCGACTTCCTGCGCCCCGGCACATTCAACATCAATGCGGACATCTTCCGCGTCGAGGAGCAGGCGGCCATTAGTATCAGCGACGATTACGTGGGCGTGGTAACGGCGCTCACCGGGCAGCCCCTGGGTCGTGACGAAGTGGTGGCGGAGACGCCCGACCCGAACCAGCACAACAACTTTCAGAATGGCCAGAAGTTCCTGAGCATGGGCGGCAAGCGCGGTCCGCAGGAGTCGGTACTGCCGCCGGGGACCTTCTACATCAACCCGATGGTCTTCGGCGTGACGAAGGTGAAGGCGACCAGCGTGGCGCAGGGTGAGGTGGCTGTTCTGATCTCCTACTCGGGAAAGGACCCGGCGGAAGAGCCGAGGCAGCTCACGAGCAGCCTCAAGGCCATCGGCGACGGCGCGACGGACCCCGAGGACAAGCGCCTCGACGGCAACGTGCGTACTAAGCACGTCGTCCCGAAGGGCTACCGCGGCATCCAGGAGACGGTGCTTGGCCCTGGCAAGTACTACCTGAACCCCCAGGCGTTCGCTGTCATCCCGGTGCCGACCACGACGACGACCTTGGAATGGTCCGAGAAGGAGGAGACGAGGGACTTCGACCCATTCAAGGTCGTCTCACACGACGGCTACGAGATGTCTGTCGACGTGCAGGTCAACTATCGCATCGCGGCCGAGAATTCACCGTTCGTGATCAGCAAGGTCGGCTCAGTGGAGCTGTTGGAGAAGAACGTCATCCACCCGCTGGTTGACGGCATCTTCCGCGCCCAGGTGTCTATGTCGCCGGCGATCTCCTACATGCAGGAGCGTGCGGTGGAACAGGATTCGGCGCTCGCGAAGCTGCGGGACGCCTTGTCCGAGTACAGGGTCGAGGCGGTCAAGGTGCTCATCACCAACATCAACTTGCCCAAGGATCTGATGGACACGGTGAAGTCGAAGAACCTCGCCGAGCTCCAGAAGTCCACTTACGTCTCGCAGCAGGAGGCCGAGAAGCAGCGCATCGAGCTGGAGAAGACGCGGGCACAAGCCAACCAACAGGGACGCCTCATGGAAGCGCAGATCGGCATCGACGTCGCCAAGAACGAGGCCGCGCAGGCGCAGGAACGCGCGAACGGTGAAGGGGCGCGAATCCGCACCGTCGCTCTCGCCGAAGCGGAGCGGACCACCAAAGTCGGTCTCGCTCAAGCCCAGGTCACGGAAGCCAACGGCAGGGCGCAAGGCATCGCCTACCGCGAGCAGCAGGCTGCACTCGGACAAACCGGCCTGACGGCGGTCGAGATCCTCAAGCAGGTCCGAGAGGGCAACATCAAGATCACGCCGGATAACCTCGTCGTTAGCGGCGCCGCGGGAAGCGACTCCACTACACTTGGTGGCCTCATCACCTTGCTCCTCACCAGCCAGATGAAAGGCCGGGTGGCCGGGGTCCCCGACGCTAGCGGCGACGCCGCGAGTTCCAGTTCGGCCAACACGAAGCCCTGAGCCTCACTTCGAGCTCGGGCCTCGCTGGTCCTTGCCCAAGCGTAGCGAGAGGGCAGGTTGCGCCCGGGGACAGGTCGCAGCGTGGAGAGGCAGGCTTCGACCGACGCTAGAGAAATTCATGGACGTGGCGGCGCTCGTGTGCGCCGGGGAGTATCTTTGGCGTCCATGCAATCGCTCATCGCAGCGACCGGTGCATTCATCTTCATCAGCAAGTCTATCCCTCGAGCGGCTCGGCGCCCGCCGGTGCACGGTCGCCGGTCTAGAACGCCTCCCCCGCACCTAGGTACACGCCGAAGGAGTCCACGCCCCAAGCGAAGTCGACGCGGATATTGGTGCGCGACTCGCGGTTCATAAGGAAGCGGAGGCCGAAACCCCCCGCGGGCTTCACGTACTGGAACAGATTCTCGCCCGGCTGGTTCACGCCAAAGGCAGGGAGGGCCACGGCGGGTCTCGAGAACGTCTCGGCATTCGCGAAGATGGCCCCGCCGAAGAAGCCGTTGTTGGTGATTCGGAAGCGCCACTCCGCCTCGGCGTAAACTTCGGCGGTGCCCCGGAACCTACCTTGCACGTATCCGCGACCGGTGGTGCCCTGTGCATCCCAGCCGATCGCCGGCAGTGCCAGGTACGGCTGGTGTCCCCCCGAGGGCCCTGCCGCTAGCGCCCAGAAGGCAAGGACGTTACGAGGGACGTCATCGGATAGGCCCAGGTAGGCTCGGAACTCGGCAAAGACCTGGCTGCTCGACTGGCTGCTCCCGAGCCAAGTCGGGAACCCGGCAATCCCAAAGTGAGCGTAAACCCCTCGATACGCATTGATGGTGGAGTCCCGGCTGTCGTAAAGAATGTCGGCGCTCACGCCGGAGACCGTGTACTCGGAAGGGTTGAAACCGTAGATGGTGTTGTAGGCGTATGCGCTCGTGACCACCGGCGCGCTCGCCGAGAGGTTCAGGCTCTCGTCCACGATGGCGAAGTAGCGGTCGAGCCGGTAGCTACCGCCGAGGTACAGGTTCTCGACGACCTTTCTCAGTACCAGCTCGTGGATTCGGATGAGGTTGAACTTCATCGGCTGGGCGCCGTCGATGGGAGCGGTCTCTCGCCATCCCCCGACGGTGAAGCTGTTGCTCACCGCCGGTATGCCGGTCCCAAGGCCGTAGGTATTCTGGTTGTACAGCAGCAAGCGCCAGTCGCCCTGGAGCTCCCAATCGTTGCGCGAGGTCATGACAGTGCTTCCGAACTGAATGACGATCTGTGAGTTGGTCGTCAGGAGCACCAGGCCGTTCACGTTCGACATGGTCGTGTCGGTGGGATCGCCCAGGTACATGCCGAAGTTCCCAACGACACCGATGAGGAATCCGAGGGCCGGGTTGTAGCCGATTGCCGGGATGAGCGCCGGATAGAGCTTGAAGGGCGTTGGGGCTGGTAAGCGCACCTCGGTGAAGCCCAGCGCGCCGAACAGGTCGGTGCGGTCGACGTATGGCTTGCAGAGCCCCTCAGCGCATACTTTGCCGTAGCCGAGCTGGAGGGCGCAGGTCTGACTCGTCTCGCAGGGATGGTCCGCCGGGGCCTTCCCGTCTCGATCGGCGCCATCGGCCGATGCGGCCAGTGCGGGGCCGTTGGCAAGGATACCCAAGAGGAGAATTTGGGACGCGTTCACCGCCCGTTCCTTCGACTCTCCGTGCACAGGCCGACCGAATGCAATCGAACCTGGTCCCATCCCGGCAGGCGCGGCCATCCGCCCCGCGGTGCGTCCTGGCCGCAGCAACAGGGAGGCAGTGACTGCTCTGCAATTCTGCCGCTAGAAGTGGAACTCGGGAGAAGCCACGAGTTGTAGGCCACCGATCCAATACCCTTGGTAGCCGCCGGCCTCGAGCACCAGGTCGAGGCCAATCCCGAGCCGGTTCGAGTTCAGGAAGGACGCGCCGCCGCCGATGCGGAAGGCGCCGCCGAGGCCCGAATTCGGGCCGATGTACATGCCGCCGCCCACGCGAAAGCGGCCCACGGTGTCCTGGGTCGGAGGCCCGAATTTGGCAACGTAGTCGATGGTCGGCTCCCACACCGTCACGTTCTTCGACGCGCTCTGACTCAGGGCACCGTTATAGAGAGTGCCGGTGGCGGTTCCGATGAGGACGTTGAACCCGACGCTGATGTTGCTCGAGCCCTTGAGGTTGAAGTCGAGCTGCGGGCCGACCGTGAAGGGAATGTAGCTCACGAAGGAACCGGAACCGCAGGTGTAGCCGGGGTAGTAGCCGTAGTAGTAGGAGCAGTTCCAGTAGCCCGAGTTGTAGAAGCTGACGCCGAGATTCACGCGGGCCACGTTGTTGTAGATCGCGACAGGCTGCAGTTGCGGTTGACCAGGCTGGGCAAACGTGTACTGGGCCGCGGCTGGGGCGGCCAGGGCGATGACGCCCGCGGCGACGACGGCCTTGACGAGATTTCCCATGGTCTCCTCCACATGGCTGAACATCCCCGCGCCCTTGGACCCAATCGGCTCCCCTAGGGTAGCGAGACGAGCAATGCTCTCGAGCGCGCCGCGCGTCAGCGAACTCTACCACGGCAGCCAGCTACCCCACTTCTGGCACCTCGCTCAACTGATTCTCGCAGCGCTACACCCACGGGGTACCGATCCTTCAAATACACTTTACAAGGACCTGGAACCCCCCAAGAGAATGCTTGCACCGGCGCGAGCGGATCGGATTCGCTTGCCCCAAGAAAAGGAAGGTCGCCCTCCCAAGCCAAGGATTCCAGGCATGGCTGCCGCCAAGCAGGATTGGCATAGTCGTTCACGTGGCTCGTGGGCACTGGCCTTGCGCTCAAAATCAGGTCCTCGGAGGCGGGAGCCCTGTCGCCAAGTCGAGAGTGGGGCTCTGGGCCGGGAGCGCCGATTGATCGAGGCAACTTGGCCAGACCCAGACCGGGAAATATGGCGAGTTCGCCCTTCGGGGCATGAAGGCCTCGGAGAAGGACCCGGTCCTCTCTCTTGGCGCCCCCGAGGGACCGCAACGCCGGACAAGGCCGACGAGGAGAAACCTGCCATCGCAGTGCTGGGCTACAAGCTTCCGGCAGAGGTGACGATCAACAATCTCACCGCGATCGCGTGGGGTAGACGCACAGCCAGTTTACCAACGATACTGCAACCAGAGGCTCGCTGCCTGCGCTGCTCAATGCTGCAGCGACATGCACCGCTTCGTCGATGCCGAGACTGGCGGCTACGGGACAAACAGCCTTGACGGGTTGAACGGCTCTCAAGCCCCGACTCTGGCCGACTTCGAGGTCCGTCGTCGATCCCAGTAAGCATGAACCCAGCAGCGCAAACAGGAGATAGCCCATGAGAATCCAGATTGCCTTGACCAGTATCGCCACCCTCGTCCTCGCGCACTCGGCCGCGGGCCAGGGCAATGTAGCCGAAAGCGCCGCGCAAACCGTTCAGGTGGAGCAAGCGCGGGCGAAGAACGCCGCGCTCTTGAAGCAGTACACCTGGAATGAACGCATGGAGTTTCTCGTGAAGGGTCAGGTGAAGGATACCCGCATCGACCTCGTGAATTTCGGCCCGGACGGGAAGTTGCAGCACTCCGTGCTGAACGACGAGCACTCGCCGCTGCCGGGTGGGTTCCTCCGCAAGAAGATCGCGGAGGGCAAGATCAAGGACCTGGAAAAGTACATGGAAGGTCTGCGGAGCGCGGTCTATCAGTACACCCTGCCGACGCCTGGCGCGGTGATGAATTTTCTGAACTCGGCGATAACCATGCCGGCCCCGAACGGCCAGCTCATGGTGACCGGGCAGAACGTGGTTCAGCCGGGCGACTCGCTGACCATCTGGATGAACGCCGCGACGAAGAAGACCGAGAAGACTGTCGTTACCACCACGTTCCAGGGAGACCCGGTCAACCTCACGTCGACCTTCGCGACCCTGCCCAGTGGGCTCAACTACGCGGCTTACTCCGAGATGACGGTTCCCGCCAAGGGGTACTCGATCCTTGTGCAGAACTTCAACTATCAGATGAACGGACAGTGATCCAAAGTTGCGTACGCCGAAAGCGGCAGGGAGGGCAGATCCGTTCTTCCCGCTCGGCGCGATCTACAGGCACCCGACTTCCGCGTCTTGCGCGCGCGGCTGCGGCCATGGCCCCGAAGGAGATTATGAGAAGCAGGGCCCCAATGCTCGTCGCCCTCGCGATGGGACTCCTCTTGCCCGCCATGGGCGTGACGGCCCAGACGCCGTTGACGGAGGCGGAACCGCCGCCTTCCGAAGTGACGCCCGACCCGTGGCCCAAGTCGGCCGAGCTCGCCGGAACGCGCTACACCATCTACCAGCCACAGCTCGACAAGTGGGACGACTACAGCTACCAGTCCCACGCGGCCGTCCAGGTCGTGCCGGCCGGGTCCAAGGACCCGGTCTTCGGCGTTGTCGAGATCTCCGCATACACCATCGTCGATCGCCCAAACCGCGTCGTCTACATCGAGGGGATCACCATCGCCAAGGCCACATTCCCTTCCGCGCCGCAGAACGCGGCCTCCTGGCAGGCGGCGATGCAGCAGGTCGCGTCGAGCGGCCCGTCCACCATGTCGCTCGGTCGACTCGAGGCCGCTCTCGCAATCGAGGGCGCAGAGCGCAAGGCACTCCGGGTACCGGTGGAGAATACGCCTCCGCGGCTCGTCTTCACCGAGCGCGCGGCGGCGCTGGTGTTGCTGCAGGGCGAGCCAGTCTGGGTACCCGTGAAGGGAACAGCACTCTCTCGAGCGCTGAACACCCGGGCGCTCCTCCTCAGAGACGCCTACGGGATGCTCTTCGTTCACGTTCTCGACGGCTTCATGACCGCGCCATCGTTCGACGGACCGTGGACGGTGGCTTGGAGCCCTCCCAAGGGTGCTGCCAAGGCTGCGCAGCAGCTCGCGAAGAAAGGCCTCGTGGACCTCATGGAAGGGCAGCCTGCCGAGGGAACGGGAACGAAACCCACGCTGGCGGGTGGCGCGCCGCAGATGATTGTGGCGACGCGGCCTACCGAGGTCGTCACGACGAATGGTCCGATGGAATGGCTGCCGATCGAGGGGACCCAGCTCATCTACGTCCAGAACACCACTGGGAACATCTTCCGGGACCTCAACGACCAGCAGGTGTACGTGCTCGTCACCGGGCGATGGTTCCGCGCCCCTGCGCTCAGCGGGCCGTGGACCTACGAGGACGGCAAGGACCTCCCGGTGGACTTCGCCCTCATCCCGGACACGAGCCCGAAGGAGAACGCTAAGGCATCTGTGCCCGGCACTCCGCAGGCGGAGGATGCGGCCATCGCTGCCGAGATCCCGCACATGGCGACGGTGTACACCGCAAAGGTCTCTTTCCGGCCGGTGATGAACGGCGCGCCGCTCCTGAAGCCGATTCCCGACACATCGCTCATGTACGTCTTCAATTCACCACAGGCAATCCTCATGGTAGGGCCGGATGAGTGGTACGCCGTTCAGGCAGGAATATGGTTCACCGCCGGGTCGGCGGAGGGGCCCTGGAGCGTCGCCACGTCGATTCCGGCTTCGATCTATTCCATTCCCCCGAGCTCTCCCCTCTTCTACGTCACTTTCGTGAAGATCTATGCTGCGTCGCCAGGTATCGTCGTGGTCGGATACACGCCCGGTTACACCGGGGTGGTGGTCACGCCCGACGGGATCGTCGTGTACGGCACGGGCTATGTCTACCCCGCGTACGTCACCGCCGCGGTCTGGTATCCGCCGCCGGTCACATACGGCTACGCGGCAAACATCACCTACACGCCCTGGACCGGGTTCGCGATGGGCTTCGCCATCGGCTGGTCTGCAGCGCACTGGTGCTACGCGCCCACTCCGTACTGGGGCGCGATGCCCTACTATTACCATCCGCCCGTTCCATATGCGGGAGCGTACTACGGCGCTGCGTACCACGGGGTGGCGTACGGATCGCACGGTAGCGCGGCTGCCTGGGGACCAAGCGGATGGGCGGCGACGAGCGGCAACATGTACAGCCATTACGGGTCGACCTCGACCGTGAGTCGAGATTCGGCTGGATACAACGCGTACACGGGGACGGCTTGGTCGAGCAAGGCGGGCACATCGTACAACTCGGCAACCGGACGCGTGTCAGCAGGACAGTCGGCGTCGGCATCGAATGCCTACACTGGCGGCTACGGGTACGGCAGCCGCGGCGCCACTTACAACCCGAGCACCGGCGTCGCGGCACAGGGCGGCAAGGCGACGGTGGGCAACTCCTACACCGGCCAGCAAGCCACGGCGGCCTACGCGAAGACCAGCGGGCCCGCTGGCACGACGGATGCTGCAAAGGTCAACAACACCACCTACGCGGATCACGACGGCAACGTCTACAACTACAACTCCTCCACCGGGCAGACGCAGAAGTACAACTCGGCCACTAACTCGTGGGACTCGACCGAGAAGCCGAGCGGCACCTCCAGCTCGTCCTCGGCGTACAAGCCGGCGACCTCGTCGGGATCGTCTTCGGCGTACAAGCCAAGCGGTGGAAGCACCTACGACTATTCCAAGCCGGCGAGCACGGGCTCCGGGGCATCGATGGCCCAGTCGCGGTCGGCCGGCGACGCAAGCTCGGCATCCTCGGCTTGGGGCGGGAGCTCAAGCCACAGCGACGGCTGGGGAGGCAGCAGCGGCGGAGGCAGTCACAGCTGGGGCGGGGGTGGGTCGTGGGGCGGATTCCACGGCGGCGGCGGTGGGTTCCGCAGATAGTGTTAGCGCATCCAGTCAAGGGTGGCTGCGACTCGAGATTGCCCCCGCCACTCTGGCGCAGGGAAGGGGACTCCTCGACGCAATTTCCGAACGGCAGGTGACGATCCGCGCGGCTTGTGGGTGTTCGACCTCACGGTGTTCGGTCAGAACAGGCAAGCGTCGCACAACCGGGAGCAATCGATTCCCAATTTCAGTGGCGTGAGGCGCCGTTCCTGGCCGGCGGAAAGGTGCTCTGTCTTGAAAGACCCTGGTCGTATTCGGTCGAACTCGATTTCGGCTGGCTCGACCTCCCGCAGGGTCAGCGTTTTGGCTTCTCCAAGTTCTGGCAGCAAGTCCCCATTTTCGACTGGTCGTCTGTCCGGCTGGGGCGACAGACAGACCTGAGCAGCGGGACTGTCAGGGAGCGTGTGCTGCGAGACTTGCAAGCCGGCGCGAACTGGTACATGGGAACGCTGTTCCGCGTCGATTCAACTATGGCTACGTCTGTTGGAACCGCTTCAGTAGAGCCGGGACCAGCAGCGTCTACGGTTTCCGGCGGCAGTTCCAAGTCTGATTGCGAGGCCGCGGCATCAGCTGCGTCCATCCTCCTCTGACCTCGATGGTGCGCCATCGGGGATCCCGACCCACGCAGGAGCTTTCACCTGCCGGGGCCTCGAGCGCTGATGGTTTCGCGGGCGGTAGCGCACCTCTTCGCGCCTTCGCGACAAATCGACACGTGCTGGATGCATTCGCCGTGGATAGGATTCGGGCGTGGTGGAGCATGAACGACGAAGGGATGTGGGCGTCCGCCTGATCGTCTTTCTGAAGGGGACGAAGGCACTTGCAGAGGTCGCCCTCGCGCTCTGGCTTGTCGCGATCGCGGCCAATGGAGAGATCGCGACGCTTCGCGAGGTAGCGATCAACCTAAAGGCAGACATAGCCAGCCGCTGGAGCTTGTGGCTGGGGCGAGCCTTGGCGGCCTTGCTAAGAGAGCGTGGAGTTCACGTCCTTGAACTAGGGCTCGCGTTGGACGGTATCCTTTCCGCGGTCGAGGGATGGAGCTTGTGGCGGGGCTACCGCTGGGGGGCTTGGCTAGTTGTGGCTTCGTCGTCCCTTCCGCTGCCATTGGAGGCGGTGGAAATCGCGCGAACGCATTCACCTTGGCGCATCGTGTTCGCACTACTGAACGTTGCGGTAGTAGCTTACTTGGTGCGCCAGATTTCCCGAGGGCGCGACGCAGTGACTGCCGACGGTTAGTTCCAGTGCTCTTCATCACAGCGCTTCCTTTCCCAGTACGGGTAGTCGCTGAAGACCAACGCGGTGGAAGTTCGTCGCCGCCACCGCCAGTGTTGGCGCCACGCCAACACCGGCCAGCGATGCCGCTGATTCGCACACAGGAAGGACCGGGCAGGAAGCCAAGTCGGCGTCCCTGATACCGCCCATCCGGCCACGCCACCGCAGGCGAGTGCCGGGTGCCTGTCCCACGCGACCTGAACAGCGGCGCAAATAGGAAGACAACAGCAGCGGCAGCACGACCGACCACTGCACCCTATGGAGCCTTCGCGAGCAGTTCTCGGACAGAGAACCCGCAAGTGGTGGCCGACCCTGCGTAGAACAGAACGTTCACGAACGCTTACGAACACCCGCTGGACCCGTGCACCGGGAGGAGCGTTCGAGTGATCGCGGGTGCTTGCACGAGCAGGATGTTCGGTACGGTGGGTGCGTATGACTCAGCCGAAGAGAGTCGCCGGGCCGAGGCCAACTTCGGCGCGGCATGGTCGGGGTGAAAGGAAGTGTACCAATTCGGCGAGATCAGGCGATGGCGTAGTAGCCGCGCTGCCCGGCGATGGAGGGATCCGTAGCCTCCGCAGCGAACCTCTTAGTCAATCGGAGCGAACATGATACTGCCTAGCGTGACTAGACTTTCATTGGTAGCTAGCCTTGGCTGCCTCCTTAGCCTTTGCGCGACTCGCGCGGCAGAGAGCGAAGCGCCAGAAGCTACCGTTCAGTCGGCCGATGATCAGGCTGCGGCCGAGTTGAAGGAGCACCATCGACATCACCATCAAGGGGGCGTCACGCAGTTCATCGCGATGAGCCTCGACACTCTTGGCGCAACTGACAGCAAGCTTCCAAAGATCGAGAAGATCCAAACAGACCTCCACGCCTGCATGGCGCCCGCTGCGAGAATTGAGAAGACGCTTCATGTGACTATGGCCGACGGTATTGCCGCCGGGAATATCGATGGGGCAAAGGTCAACGCGACCATCGCGCAGCTAAGCGCCGCCGCAGGACCGGTGCATGACTGTAGCGCCGCAGCGTTGAATGAGCTGCACGCGATTCTTTCGTCAACGGAGCGATGGGAACTCGTCGAGAAGGTTCAGGCGCACTGGGAAATCTGGCGCCAGGTCGATCACGAAGCGGAGGCGAGTGGTCGCGAATCGGGTGGCTGGCTTGCGGAACTCACCAAGGAGTTGAGCCTTACGCAAGGACAAGTCGACAAGATCTCGGCGGCACTTCATAAGGCGTTCGCCACGCTCGGCAAGTTCGACCGCAAGAAGGTTGACGCCAACGTCCAAGCGTTTGCCGCTGCCTTCGTCCGTGAATCGTTCGATGCAAAATCAATCACTGCGGATGCGACCAGCCGCCTTGCTGCCCAGGGCGCGAAGCGGATGGCCATCTTCTACGAGACTGTGACTCCTCTATTGAACTCAGAGCAGCGCGCGACGCTGGCTGAGCACCTTCGGCAGCACGCAAACCACCAACCCGTTGTTTCCGCCAGGTGAGGCTCCCTATGACTCGAACTCTCGTGACGATATTTAAAGGCTTTCTGTGGGTGAGCGTAGTCACAGCCTCTTTGGCGTCCAGCACCGCCTTGGCGCAGATACAAGTCGAGATCTTCCCTCCCGCCGCGTTCATCGCGACAAGTGCCCCCGTCTACTTCGAGGGCCACGCAACATATTGGTGGGGAAACCAATGGTACTACCGAGACGGACGCAACTGGCGTGCCTATCGTGAGGAGCCCGCCTATCTCCACGAGTACCGCGGACACCACGTGGCTACCAGGCAGCATTACGAGTCACATGGAGGCAACTCCCATCAGCAAGGGAATCAGCATGCGAACGGGAGCCATAGTTCGGAGCACCACTAGCAGCTTCTTGAGTTAGATGTCCCTCGGCCCTGGTGGCTACCCTCTCGGGTAGCGGCCGGGGCCGAGCTGTCCTTGGGGTCGCGGTCGGGGTCCTGACCTGGGTAGTCAGGTTGACTCCGGCATTGACTCATTTCGATCAGATCAGGTTGCAGTGCGGTGGCTGCCGAGGTGGACGGCGAGTTGGCTGTGTCCGGGCCCCCCTCAGGGAACCTTCCGGAGCGATGACGCTCCTCCTCCCAGCTAGAGCTCTTGCGAAGCGCTTCCCAGGCGAGGCTGGTGGGGTAGCTGGGGTGCATCGTGGCTTGCGCGCCGGTGGCGGAGCATTGCGCGATTGGATGTTCTGGCGACGTTTCGAGTGGCGCCTTCTCCGTGGCGGCGATCGAGTCGGTTCGTAAGCGTTGTCGGCACTGACCGTGGCGCCATCTCAGTCGGGAGGCACTTGTCTCACCATGCGGGTGCAACGCCGAATTCCCCGGGAGGTCCGCAGAGGGCGGTCCCGTAGCGTCCCTGGCCGGACCTTCAGCGAGGCCCGCGCCTCGCTTCAGGCGCGCGAGGGTTCCACGCTACTTCTTCACCAATAGGTCGTTCTTCACAGTGGAGACCCCGTGGACGTGCGAAGCCACCTTTCCGGCCAACCGCACGCTCTCAGCAGAGTCGACGAAGCCGCTGAGTTGGACGACGCCCTTATCGGTGCTGACGCTGATTTGGAAGGACTTTAGTGACGATTGTTCGAGCAGCGCTGCCTTCACCTTCGTTGTGACGACGGAGTCGTCGATGTACGCGCCGGTGGTCTCGGCGTACGTCGAGACCGGATACCCAAAGAAGGACACCCCCGACAGAGTGAGGCCGGCGGCACTGATCAAGGTCAACGTAAGCTTGGTCATTGCAATGCTCCCTTTTCACACCTGCTCTTGTTTGAACGACGTAGCAAACAGCTTCCAGCATCGTCCTCACCGCCCTCGCGTGGCCAGGGTCGGGTCCCGCCGATGACGCCATCTAGTCGTCGGCGAGGATCTCCGAATACCGTCGCGCTCTACCGAAGTTGCGGCTGGTCGACCATTCGTCCTACTTGCTCCATAGTGTCTGCATGCGCTGTGCCCCTTGATCGGTGGTTCGTGCAGCGCGCGGTATCTTGGCTGGCGAGTAGCTGGACGAAGCCATTGGCTGTTCGCGAACGTTCTCGAACGCTCGCGCTGGCCTTGGACCGACCGTCCCCTGGAGGGCGGCTGCCTCGGCGACCGGGAGTCACGGCAGGTGCTTGGGCTCCAGGCGTTTACGCTGCGTGGTTGAAGCCGGCTCGGGGTGGATGCACCCGCACAGGCCGCCGTTCGAAGTCCCAATGGCTTCCTGCCCTTGGGCCCCGAAAGCTGGCTCGCCCCGTGTCAACGGTTTCGTAGAGCTTCCGCTCGCGGCCCAGATGAGCCGTGGCTGAGCATTTGGTTCATTCATAGGACCCGCGCGCGAGGTGCGGACGTAAGCGAGCACGGGTCCGCCATCGTGAAGGGCATGGCAGATGCTTAACAGCAACTTGTCACTTCCAGGGAAGGCCGCCACCTCATCAAATGATCTCACCCATGGCGGTCAAGGGGGGCGGCCGGGGTTCCATCCCAGTCGAGGACTCGCATGAGCCACCCCGTCGCCCCCAATAGCGAACTCACAACAGAGCGTCCCCACCCGCCTCTGGGCGGATGCGTACAGGAATGGAGAACTTCCCATCGTGAGAGAAGGAAAGGAGATCCAATGAAGAGATTCCACAGCCCCCTCGTTGCAGCCGCCCTCCTTGTCGGTGCTGGATGCGCGACGGTTGAGGGGCCACCGCTTGTGTTTCCAGCAGTCGTTGATCCGCCAAGCCCAGAACGTCACATCGGCAAGGTGATATTTGTTGAACTGGTAACGCCGGACCTCGCCTCCGCGAAGCAGTTCTATGGCGGACTATTTGGGTGGTCGTTCCGGGATATTCAAGCCGGCGCGAGAACGTATGCCGAGGCATCTCTCGGTGGCCATCCCGTCGCAGGCTTGTTTCACAAGGCCGTACCGTCGGGCGAACATAGGCAGCCAGCGTGGCTGACCTTCATCTCCGCCCGGGATGTCGACGTGGCCACAAAGACCGCCCTGGAACATGGGGCCAAGGTCCTGTTCGAGCCGCACAGCATCCCAGACCGTGGCCGGGAAGCGGTCTTGGCCGATCCGCAAGGAGCCGTCTTCGCGGTCCTTGTCTCCAGCAGTGGCGATTCGGCCGACGTCCTGGCCGCACCCGGGGAATGGATTTGGAGCTCGCTCATCACAACCGATCCGAAGATCGATGCTGCCTTCTACCAAGCTCTATTCTCCTATGAGATCTTCGATGCGCCCACTGATGCGAGTACGCAGCATCTCATGCTCGCGTCCGACAGCTATGCTCGCGCGAGCGTGAACACGCTGCCCGCTACCGGGCCCGATTTCCATCCTTACTGGCTCAATTACATACGCGTGCAAGATGCGGTCAGCGTGGTCGCCAAGGCGGTGGCCCTGGGCGGACGGGTGCTGGTCGAGCCGCGCGTTGATCGCCATGGCGGCAGGGTTGCCGTTCTCGCCGACCCCATGGGCGCACCCTTCGGATTGCTTGAATGGCAGGACAGCCAGACCAAGGAGGTGACCAAGTGAAGGCCTTACTCGGGTCAGCATTCACCCTAGTGGTTGGGGTAATCACGGTCATGTCGTCCGGCTGCGCTGTAACCGGCGGCGGGTACGGGCACGAATATGAGGCGGGTTACTATCAATCGTACGGTACTGATTACGGAGGCTGGGGCCCTGGCTATAACGTGGGACCGGTGCGCGACGGCGATCATGGGCGAGATCGCGGCGGCGGAGGCCGGCCGCCTCAGCACGGGGGCAACGAACCCGCGCAGCATGCCAAGACGCCGGTGCCGGCATCCCGCCCCGTACCGTCTATTCCGTCGGGTTCCCGTTCCGAAGGTGGGTCACGACCGCACGAGCACTAGCTGTGTCAGTTAGGCAAACGCCATTCAAATGGAAAGTGGAGCAATTGGCCCAATTCCCTCAGGGCTTCGCGGATGTCCAGGCCGGATCGTTGGCGAGTTGCTCAGCGAGCCAAGCGCGAAGGTCCGTACCAGCAGAACTGAAGGCGGCCGGGGTCGGAAGCATCGTGTGGGTGGTCCCGGCGACGACGAAGTACCTGGCGTTGGGAATCGGGTCAATGACTCCCTCGAGGCGGCCGATGGCGGCTTCGAACGCCGAGCCATCGACGTACCCGAGAAAGGAGCGGATCACCAAGTCTTGCGCAGATGAGAGAAGCGCGAGTCGATCGTGCGGGTAACGGCCCGCCAGGACCGGAAAAAGCTTCGAGAGATCGGTCAGGCACTCTGGACAGATAGGAGTGACAGCCCGATCGATCCGCCACGCGGCGATCCAGACAGCGAGAAGGGCGGGAGAGATGTCGCTGCCCACGAGAGGCGGACCGGAGTCGTCCACCAAGAGAGCGTCGGCGGCCGGGAAGGTATGGCGGAACGAGTCATAATTCAGCAGCGCACCATACCCGCCGGCTGAGGAGCCGGAAACGACGATCGGGTTCGGCACCGGGAAAGCGGCCGAGATCCACGGCAGGACGGCCTCGACGTTGACCAGCCCGACGTGATGCCAACGTTGAGTTCCGCCCGAGGCGTCGGGATAGTCGACTACGTTGTTTCCTCCGTGGACGTCCCCGGTACAGTACGGGATGAAGACGAAACTCATCGAGCGGTACGGATTCAGGGGATCGCTGCGGTCAAGGATCGAGCCGGGCGCCTTCGCTGAGATGAGTGCCTCGAAGTCAGAGCGGCCGAACGATCCGGACCCGGCGGCATGGGCGACGAAGCAGCTCACGTAGTCGAAGCAGGCACCGCCGCCGGTCAAGAATACGAGCAACCCTGGACCATCTCCTGGATCAATGCCTATTCCGGTCTGTGAGCCATCGCCGCAGGAGGTTCCGGGGACGTCGACCCAGGTCCAGGTGTTCTGAACGAGCGGCGGTAATGACACAAGCGAAGAGCCCGGTGGGCTAGCGCCGCCGCAGGCGGCGAGGAAGACCACTAACAGGGCGCGCGAGCGCGATGCACTGGTGAAGCTCATGCATGCTCACTTACCGGTTGTGGGTCCGCTGCGCCTCTGCATTTTCGTGCCGCGGAGGGCCGTATGTCTCCGACCGCGCGTTCGGTTGCGCGCATGTCAGCGGCTTGGGGTCGAGATTCTCGGCGGCTCAGGAAGGTCACCCAGCATTTCCTCAAATATCTCCAATCGGCACGCGAGCGGCGCATGACCTGGAGCGAGCGCTTTCCTCAATGGGAATCCGCACGAAATGGCGAACTCGCGCTGGGCGTCGCCAAGCGCTGGATCTGTATCGGACAGGAAAATGGCGTAGGCCTTCCGTTGGGCCACTTGGCAGAGCCAGGCGCTTGGCGCATCCGAGCGAATGTCGGTGAGGGCCTCCGGGTGGGACGCCGTCCGGCCCATGACGTCGTGAAACGTAGGGGGTGGATCCTCGTGATAACGTTCGGTGAGAATCCGCCTGAAGTACCCTTGAACCGAGTCGACGGCGAACGAGTGCCAGAAACTGTCCAGGTTGGAGGTTGCCAGCCGGACGTCGAGCACTGGGTCCAGCACCGCCGCGCGGGTCCACATGCCGCGCTGGAGTGCATCGCGATTCGCAAGCAACGCTTCCATCCCGCCGAGCGAGATTCCTACGAATGCGAGGCGGGCCGGAGGGCCAATCCGGCACGCGGCCGCGATCTGGCCAGCCGCGTCGATGGCGCGGCGTGCCTCCCGAAGCGGATCGAAGTAGATCGGACGCGCCGTCTCGTCCCGGACCGGTGCGAAGGTGGCGAAGCCTCTCTTTGCCCCGACCTCGGCGAAGCGTTCGTTGATCCATCCGGCAGGCGGCATCCCAAGGCCCGAGAAGGCGACAACCAGTCCCGTTGCCCCTCGAAGAGGGAACAAGTACCCATAGAGGTGCCCAAGCGCTGTGCTAACGCGGATGAGTTGCGCCGTCCGTCCCTGACCTCTGATGCCCGCAGGTTCTTGCTGGCACGCTTCCTCCACTGAGATCGCGCCATCGACACCCTCGGGTTCGCTCACGACCCGCGTCGCATCGGGCCCGAGGGTCACGAGCGAGCAAAGCGCTCCGTCCAGGCCGGCGCCCGCATGGAACAACGGTTCGCCGGAGCGCGGGGACGCGGGCACGACGGATGGCCACAACCATGAGCACCCGGAGCTTGAGACCGTCAGGACCGCTAGCAGGAGCCAAACGTGCAAGCGCATCGAGGATCTCCGTCAGCGCGCCCCGCCGCGGGACGTGGCCAGACAGTGACAGACCAACCGAGCTAGGTAAAGAAGCCACCTCCGCAGGGGTGTCGCGCCAACGCCACGTGGCAGGGGAGCGGACCAGACACTCCCAGAACGTGGCAGCGCGACCACCGCGAGATTCGCCGAGATTGCTAAGGCTTCATCCTCGGCAAAGGTTGAAAGGTACCCACTACCGTCCAGTCTTACGCTCGACGCGCTCAGTCTTCAGCCGGAGCCTGTTGGGGGTCAGTTGCACTTCGCAATTCGCCAACTATCGAGGCATATTGGCGCGCTGTGACTCATTGAGAATCCAATCAACCCCCATGCCATTCGGTTTCAGCTCCCGAATGCCATGGCGGCCTGAGGTGGGACGGCACAAATAGAGAAGGCGGTGCAGCGCAGGACGATCAGGCGCCCGCAGCGCACCAACGTCATATAGCCGAAAGGAAATCTCCATGAGGAAGATTATGACTACGTTTGTCGCCGTCGCATTCGCGGCGTCCGTGGGCCCGGCGTTCGCCGACGACGCAGCGGCCGTCCAGGCAGACAAGGCCGGGCAGGACGCAAAGGAAGCTGGTGTGAAGGCCCAGAAGGACGACGCGGTAAAGGACGCAACGAGGGCCATCACAGCCCTCAACAAGGCCGACCCTAGCCTATCGAAGCTGTTCGGGGACGCGGCCGGGTACGCGGTCTTCGCTCAGATCGGGAAGGGTGCCGTCGGCATCGGTGGCGCGCACGGGACGGGTGTCCTGTTCGAAAAGGGCAACGCCACCGGAACGACTACGCTCTCTCAGCTCACCGTGGGCGCGCAGATCGGCGGGCAGGTCTATTCCGAGGTCATCTTCTTCGACACGAAGGAGGCGTTGGCGAACTTCAGAAAGGGCGAATTCGTCATGGCCGCCCAGGTAAGTGCGGTGGCCGTGAAGGCAGGAGCGTCCAAGAATGCCAAGTACGAGCAGGGAGTGGCAGTCTTCACCCTAAGCAATGGCGGGCTCATGGCGGAGGCCAGCATCGGCGGCCAAAAGTTCAGCTTTGAACCGTTCGCGAAGGCGACTTAATAGCGCCAAGGGCATTTGTGGCCCGGGGCCTCGTGGCTCCGGGTCTCTTCATGAGCGATCGCCCTACGCCATATCAGGCTCGACCGACGTGGACAGGGTCTGGGTCCGGCGGACTTCCGAGCCAGGGGTGGGAGAGGGCGAACCGAGGGAGCCATGCAAGATCGGGTGGCGGCGTGTGCGCGGCAGCCCGGGCGGGAGACCGCGGAGCGCGGCGCCCGTCGATGGGGCGTCGGCGGGCAAGGGGTGAGGCGTGGAAGGCCGGGCGCGTCTCGGGAGCTCCAAGATGAGCGTCTGGCTATCGGTCGCTCCGCTGGACTCCGGAAGTGCTCGAATTGTGGCAGCAGCGGGATGACGGACGCTGTAGCGGCATCCGCCGCGCGGCGCCACGAGGTTCCCCATGCCTGCTCCCACTCATATCGCCCGCCGCAGTTCGCGCCGCCGTGTGCGGTTGCGCGTGACAACGAGCCGGGGCAGTTCGTTCACGATCAACGTGAGCGCCGTAGGGCTCTGTGCCGAGCTGATGCGAGTCCTTCCGATGGGCACACTTGTTGAGGGGCTCATCCACCTTGACAGTCGCGACGTCTCATACGTGGGCCGCGTATCTTGGCGGGCTGGCGATTCGCGGCTGAACCAACTGGGCCGTATGGGCGTGTGCTTCCCGCCGGTAGATTCGCAATGTGAGCATCGACTCGCCGCACCCGAGGTTCCATCGATGCCGGCGGGGATGTAGCCAACGTGGCCGGGGCGGCATCGGTACCCCAGCGTGGCTCTCAGACCTTCGCGCCCGCCACGGGGTGGACCCTAGGGCTCGGCTCCAGGGCTCGACGGGACGGAGATCTCTCCGATGGCCGATTCTGGCCCGAGCAATACGGCAATCCATCGGGTGTTGCGGTTGTTTTCACACGCGAACTTCAGCGTCATCGTGAAGGGCACGCAGAGGATCACGCCGATGAGGCCAAGCAGGCTTCCCCAAAATATCAACGAAAGGAAGACGACAAGCGTGGATAGCCCGAGCCGGCGCCCCATGAGCTTTGGCTCGAGCACGTTTCCAAGTATGAGACTGACGGCAGCGTATCCGGTGGCGACGAGTACGGCGTGGCCGATTCCAAGCTGAAGAAGCGTCAACATGACGGCAGGGATCGCGGCGATGAAGGAACCGACGTTGGGCACGTAGTGGAGCAGAAAAGCCAGAAAGCCCCAGAGAACAGGAAAATCTACGCCAAGGACATAGAGCCACGTCCCGACCAACGTACCTGCCGCTAGACTGACCCCCGTCTTGATGATCATGTAGCGTTGGATGTCATCAACGAACTTCGTGACCTGAGGAAACGCTTGCCTGGGATCACCAAGGACGGCGCGGAGCTTCACAGGGAAGCTCGAGGCTTCGAGCAGGATGAAGGTCACGGTGAGGAGGACCAGGACAATGTTCGAAAGGGCGGAGCCGAGACCCCCGAGCATGCCGACGCCGAGCCTCATCACCGAGCCAGGGTTGGTATACTGAAAAAGCATGCTGTCGGTGATCCGGATGCCCCTCCTGCCGAGCAGTGTCTGAAGCGCCGACACCTCCTGCCGCATGCGTTGCTGGTACGAGGGCAGGGCATCCAGGAACCCGTTGAGAGACGTGCCGACGAGCCCGGCCAAGATGAGCAGAACGCCGACCATGCCGGTGACGACAAGCAGGACCGAGACAAATGAAGGGATGTGCTTCCGCTGGAGCCAGAGCACGGGCGGCGTCCCCAGCATGGCGAGGAACACCGCGACCAGGGAAGACACCAGGACGGCTTGCGCCTGATTAATGCCTTCGACGACGATCACGAGGGCAGCCGCGACGATGAGGAGGCGCGTTCCTGGTCGGGGATTGCCTTGTTCGGTCATGGCCCAGTGGTCCCTTCGCTGCTATCTTGAATCGTCCAGTCATCCACTACCAGGCGATGGCGACCCCGCCGGGTGCCGAGACCAAGTCACCTGCCCGCGGCGGCCCGTTGCGCCTGGGCCTGTGGAACAGGTACGGCACGGCCCAACCCACTAGGCTGCCGACAGCGGCGCCGACCAGCACGTCGGTGAAGTAGTGCTGGTCCGCGGCCATTCTCAGGTACGCGGTGAAGGCTGCGACTGCGAGGCCTGCGCCTAGCAGGTACGGCGCGCCTGGAACGCCCTGCATAAGGAACAGGGTGCCACCGGACACGACCACCGCGAAGACGAAGGTCGCGTGGCCGCCGAAGAAGGACAGGTTCGCGTCGGACGGAGGCGAGTAAAGCCCAGGGTTCCCCTGCCATACGTACGGACGTGCTCGCCCAACTGCGTACTTGACGATCACGTTAGCAAACATCGCCATGCTCGAGGCCTCGGAAATGAGGAGGACGTCTGCCCATCCGGCGGTGGGGTCGCCCAGGCGATAGGCCTGGAGCAGGCCAAAGCCAATGACGCCGACGGGCACCACGACCTGCATTGCGTCGGAGATGGTGCTCGCAGTCTTGGGGTTCGCCCACACGACCGATTTCGACAGGTTCCCGTCTAGGGCGTCCGGGACGCACCACTTGCATTTCAGCGGCGCGAGGTCGTTCTTGAGCAACAGCAACGTGATCGTGGTCGCCGTGAAAGCGCCCGTCACGACCCCGTCGGTAGTCCAATCGTATGCCAGGGGCGCCAGCTTAACGTCCGATGGCGCCCGCGCCGGCTCGCCGGCCTCGGGATCAGAGGCACCGGCAATCGGCCCGAGGAGGAACAGGCCGAGGAAGAATGCAGGTAGACGTGCGAAGGGGATGGCCTGATCCCGCTCGCGCTTGCGGCCTGTCAGGGCCGTCACCTGCGCCGACCTCGCGATTCACACCGCTTGCGTGACTGAAGGGGGGCGAGCGTAACGCTCACTAGCATGGCCGAGAGGACCACCAGCTCACTCCACCAACTCTCCATCGACATATCAGCTCCGTCGACCGTTGTGCCAATCCATCGCGACCGCTGCTTCGCTCGCTATTTCCCAAGAACCTTCTCGACCTGGCCAAGTTTCTCCCGGACCCTGCCTGCGATCCTCTGATCCGTTCCCTTGGCCTCGAGGTCGCTGTTTCCGGTGATGCTCCCGGCAGCCTCCTTGACCTTGCCCTTCAGGACCTCAACCTTCCCCTTCACTTGTTCCTTGGTGCTGAGCTTCATGGCAAGACTCCCTTTCGTGATGATGAGACCGTGAGTGGTGCGTCATGGCATGGCCTTCACAGCGAAGATGCGCAGGGCGCGCTCCAATTGCTGCAGTCAGAGGGGTTGGACACCCGCAAGAGCAGCCTGCCGCCGAATATGTCGGTTGGGGTCGATGGCCGGTCTCCGTGGATCCCGTCAACCCGACAGAATGCCGAGACCGATACTGAACCGATATTGTGGATATGTCAGCGGCACGGCGTGGATTTGAGGGACCGGAACGGCAATGTTCAGGGGGTTGATGATGAGAAGAAGCGCTCGGGAGAGCTTCCACTCCAGCCCAAGAGGGCTTATCCCGCCGTAGAATCCGACTATCCCCTTGCTCGCCCCGTAGAGCTCCATCATCAGGTACGAAATGCCAAGGTTAACGGTTGTTCGCAGGTTGAAGTTCTCGTACGCCAGCGGAAACCGGAGGATGATTGTGCCATACGTGTTGATCGTCCCGGCCCGGACGGTGTGGGGTCCGTAGAAGGTGATCCATGGATTCCACTCGACATCCCATCCCAGAGTCCAGTGCGTGCTTACGCGGGCGCGAAGGCCCAGCTCCACGGCGAACGCCGGCTTGTCGACCGAGGCCGAAGCGCCGAGGTAGCCACCCCAGGCCCCTGCCGACGGATCGCTCGGGCCCGGCTGCGGCACCGGTACGGTGACCGGCGGCGGCGGCTCGTGCTTGTCGGTTGTGACGGAAGGCTCGCTAATTGCCGTTGGCGACTTGCTCGGCTCCGCAGCGCGCACGTTGACGGCCGTGAGAGCGGTTGCGGTCGCAATCATGAACGCTGCGATGGTGAGCGCCCTTGCTCTCCGGCGACGAGCAAGGAGTGCGAGGGCGAGCAGGGTGCATGCCCCTCCCACGAGATCTAGCCCGCCCGAGGAACAACCGAGAAAGGTAGAGGGGGGGTCCTTGTACTGTCTTTCGGGCGCATCGCACCAGTTGTTGTCATAGGTACAACCGGGCGAGTAGCTGAGATAGGTGTCTAGCAAGCCATCCACCGCCGCCAGCTTCGCGTCGCCGGTAGCGGTTGGATCGAGCGTGAGTCGAAGGAGCGCGGCCGACGCCTGCGCCGCAAGTGCGTGCCTCGTCGTTCGAATAGCGTCGGGGTCATTGCAGGCATCGAGCGCGTGGGCATGCGCTGGCCCGTTGCTTGATTCGTTCAGAGTCCCATCGGCTTGATCGACCCAATCCAAGACCACCGTGACCTTCATCCCATCCGCGGTTCGATACGTGTGGGTGAAGCTATCTTCCAATGCGTGCATGGCCTGGCCGATGCGAACGTAATAGGTGGGAAGCGACGCCCCGATCTGGCCTCGGAGCGATAGGTAGACCGTGAGCGACGTTCGCTTGGTGAGATCGGGGGCGCCCTTTGCATCGAGTCCGGTGAGCGCGTCCACGACCCGTCCGCGAATGAACGCGCGACAAGCATTTACCGCGGCTTCGGACCCACCTGGCTCGTTCTGACCCTGATTTCGAAGGCAGTGTTCCTCCTGACTGTTGGGGTCCCCCTGAACTCCTGCCAGGTTGGTGAGATCGTCCGACGAACGCCCCTTCAGGTCGTTGTCCCGGACGCTCAAGAGAAGCGTCACGGCGCCTAGGTCTTTCATGTCCTGGTCAGGTGAGAACTCCAGGTCATCGACAAGGGCTTGCTCATTGGCCGTGAGGGGCAGAGGGGCAGCATTCGGAGTGTCGAGGCGCACTGCTCGAAGCGCCTCGGACGTCACCTTCTCGTGGCAGCCGGCCGTGACGATGGTCGATACCGTATAGGCACTTGCCGAAGTAGGTACGAGGAGTACTGACAGCGAAATCGCAGAAACGCGCGCCACGAGGGCACCCAGAGAAACAGTCTTCATCGAGGTCTCTCCTTGTCGTGCCTTGCGGCAGGCGGTAGAGGCGCGCGGCGTTCGTCGTAGCCGGTTGACCTTAGTCGCCACGCTCACGGCGCGAGCGAGATTTTGATCCGCCCGAGCAAGGTCTGGCCTGGCCACTACGAGTGCGGCTAGCCGGAGCGGTTGCTCGCTCTCATCCGCTCTGCCGACGGTCCTCGCTTGCGGGTCGATGACCGGCAGCCTTTCAACGGCGAGCGCGCTCGTCTCCATTACTGGGCAATCCCTCTCTTCCTGCGTCGAGTAGGACGAGGGCCAAGCACGCGGACCGCCGCGCCGAAGTACCCCAGAGGCATCCACAAGCATTCGGCGGGCCACTGTGACGCAGTTGGACCACCGTCCCCGGCTGCCTGCGCGGCTTGCGGCGCAGCGGCCGCGGCGGTGGGGGCGGGGCGGCATGCGTGTTGCTTGGCGCAATGATCATAGAGACCCCGGAACCCAGCCGCGCGATGCGGAAATGAGCGCTCGTGACTGGATTCCAGCGGTCACCGACCGTTCGCGAACGTTCGCGAACGCGTGAGAGAACGAATGAGCAAGCCAGTCACACCCGGCACCAGCGTGATTCCCAAGGCAGGCCGGCCCCACTCCCGGCGAACGGGATTGGCAAGCACATCGTTCCCCGTGGTGGGCGTTGGTGCGTCGGCCGGCGGGCTCGATGCGTTTCGCCAACTCCTGGCGCACGTTCCGGAAGACGCGGGCCTTGCGCTTGTGCTCGTGCAACACCTGGAGCCGAAGCGGGCGAGCCTCCTGAGCGAGGCGCTAGGTCGCGCCACCAAGATGAAGGTCTCCCAGGCTGAGGACGGGGATCGGATCGAAGCCAATCGCGTGTACGTGATCCCGCCCGGTGCCCAGATGACGATAGACCATGGCACCTTGCGACTGTCGCCCCGCAGCGGTGAGGTGCAGAGGCCGCACCTGCCCATCGACCACTTCTTTCGATCGTTGGCCGTCGATCGGGGAAGGCGTTCCATCGGCGTGGTCCTCTCGGGAACCGCGTCCGACGGGACCGAGGGGCTGGCTGCGATCCGAGAACATGGGGGGATCACCTTTGCTCAGGACCCCCGGTCCGCGCGGTTCGGAGAGATGCCGCAAAACGCCATCACCGCCGGAGTGGTCGACTACAGCTTGCCGCTGCCCGCTCTTGGCGAGGAACTCAGCAGGCTGGCCCAGCACCCCTACTTGCGCAGGCTCGAGCCGGTGCCGCCCACGCCGGCCGGTGCGGCGTCCCTTGCGAAGATCTACGGTCTTGTGCGCGGCGCCTGCGGCGTTGATTTCGGCGAGTACAAGCCGGGGACGTTCAAGAGGCGACTCGCGCGCCGAATGGTGGTCCGGGGAGCGCGGGGCATCGCCGAGTACTTGTCCTTGCTCCGTGAGGACGCCGGCGAGGTCCGCGCCCTTCATGACGACCTGCTCATTCAGGTGACGTCGTTCTTCCGTGACAAGGATGGGTTCGAGGAACTCAAGGAGACCGCGCTGCCACGCGTCCTGAAGGACAAGGCCGTCGGGGCGCCCATTCGCGCCTGGGTAGTAGGCTGCTCCACCGGCGAGGAGGCGTATTCCCTCGCCATGTCGATCATCGAGTTCCTTGGCGAAGAGCGTGCAGTTCACCCCATTCTCGTCTTTGGCTCCGACTTGAGCAGCAAGGCGATCGAACATGCGCGCGCCGGGATGTACTCCGACGCCGCGATGCAGGAAGTCAGCGATGAGCGCCGCAGCCGCTTCTTCGTCAGGGCGGATCTGGGCTGGCGCGTCAACCAGGCGCTGCGCGAGCTATGCGTGTTTGCCCAGCACGACGTCGCGCGTGATCCCCCATTCTCGAAGCTCGATGTGGTGAGTTGCCGGAACGTCCTCATCTATTTCGGCCATGGGCTACAGCGGCGAGTCCTTACGACCTTCCATCACTGTCTGAACCAGCCCGGGTACCTCCTGCTCGGTCGCAGTGAGAACGTCTCTGGCGCTCCGCGACTCTTTGCGCCAGCCACGCCGAGCGGCAAGCTCTTCGCGCGCGAGGCTGTGCAGAGCACCTTCCGGCTCATGCCCCGTGTCGCTGCGAGCCCCTCGGCGCACGGTCCATTCGCGGGGGAGACGACCGGCCACACGCGAAGCGATGGAGGCCTGGCGCAGCACGTCGATGCCATCGTGCTGGGGCGATATGGACCGCCCGGAGTCGTGGTGAACGACCGGCTCGAGGTCGTGCAATTTCGGGGGCGCACGGGACCCTACCTGGAGCCTCCCGCAGGGGAGCCGCAGACCAATGTTCTCAAGATGGCGCGGGCCGGGCTTCGCGGCCCGCTTCGAGTAGCTCTCTCCCAGGCTCGGAAGACCTCCGCGGTCGTACGGAAGGAGCACGTTGACGTAGACCTCGACGGTTCCCGGCGCACTTTCGATCTCCTTGTGCTGCCCTCCCGGATGTCCGGGACTAGCGACGAGCGGTTGTTCGTGGTGCTTTTCGAGGAGCGCGCCTCAAGGCCGGCGAAGCGCTCGGGAAAGCTGCGTCGCCAGGGCGCGGCGCCCGGCGACCCGGGCGCATCGCTCCGGCTCGAGGCGGAACTCGCAGTGACCCAGGAATCCCTCGGTTCCCTCATCGAGGAGCACGGCCGCGCGAACGACGAGCTTGCATCCGCCAACACGGAGTTCGTCTCGGTGAACGAGGAGCTCCAGAGCATGAACGAGGAGCTGGAGACGGCGAAGGAAGAGCTGCAGGCCACGAACGAGGAGCTCACGACGGTGAACGACGAGCTCAATGGGCGCAACCAGGAACTGCAGCTCGTCAACACCGACCTCGTGAACCTGCTCGAGACCGTCGACATCCCCATCATCATTCTCGACGCGAGCCGGCGGATCCGCCGCTTCACGCCACAGGCGGGCGCGTTCCTAAAACTGACTTCGGCGGCCGTTGGGGAGCCGATCGGGACCGTCGCGCTTCATTTGCATGCCCCGGACCTAGAGCTCTGGGTCGCACAGACCATGCAAACCGGTGCGATGGTGGAGTCGGAAGTTCAGGACCGTGCCGACCGCTGGCACCGAATGCAGATCCGTCCCCACCGCGCGCTGGACGGCCGTGCCGACGGGGCCATCATCTCGCTCGTGGATATCCACGCCCTGAAGCACGATGTCGCGGATGCCGAGTGGGAGCGCGACTATGCCCGCAACATCGTCGAGGCAGTGCAAATTCCACTCGTCGTCATCGACGGGCAACTCGGTATCATATCGGCGAACGAGGCCTTTTTCACGACCCTGGGTATGACCTCGGCGCAAGTCGAGGGACATGGCTTCTTCGAAATCGGCGGCTGCTGCTGGGACACCCCAGAGCTGCGGCGCTCCCTCGGGCAGGTGCTCGCTGAGGACGCACACTTCCGGGGGCTTGAGATCGAGCGCGACTTCCCCGGGGCAGGGCACCGGACGATGTCCCTCAGTGCGCGCTCGGTCAAATCGCGGACGGCGACGAACATGATCCTCCTCGCTATCGAGGATGTCACTGAGCGGATCCAGGGGGAGAAGCTTCGGGCGGAGCTGCTCGAACGGGCCGAGCGGGCTCAGAACCTCGCCGAGCACGCGAACGAGGCCAAGGACCACTTCCTTGCCATGCTCTCGCACGAACTCCGCACTCCGCTAACGTCCCTCCTCCTACAGGCAGAGCTATTGCGCGCGGGCATTCTCGACCCGGCGAAGCTGAAGCGGGTGAGCGCGACCATCGAGCGCAGCGCGAAGCTCCAGCTGAAGCTCGTCGACGAGCTGCTGGATGTGTCCCGCATCATCGCCGGCAAGCTGCGCATCGAGGATCAGTGGGTGGATCTGGGGCAAGTGGTCCTGGCGGCTCTCGAGTTCCTGAAGGGGCCAGCAGAGGCGAAGTCCTTGCGGGTTGCGACCGATGTCCGGGCCGCGGTCCCCCGCTTCCGCGGCGATCCTGTGCGCCTCCAGCAGGTCGTCGCGAACCTGCTCGCCAACTCCATCAAGGCCTCCCCCGAAGGCGGTTACCTTGGGGTGAAACTCGAACGTGTGGATGGAAGTGCGCGTCTCACGGTAACCGACACGGGGCGTGGGATTGGTCCCGAGTTGCTACCCCGAATCTTCGACCGGTTTGTGCAGGGCGATGGGGGGCACACGAGCCATGGGGGCCTTGGACTCGGGTTGGCCATCGCGCGCCACATCGTGGAACTTCACGGCGGAACCATCCAGGCGGAGAGCCCGGGGAGAGGCCTTGGCGCGACCTTCACGGCCACGCTTCCCCTGCGCGACGCGAAGGACGTGCCCCTTGACGGCACCGGTGAACGGAGTGCGGCTGAGAACGCCGGCCACTCCGCGGCGGACGGGCAAGGTCTCGCGGCGGTGCGAGTCCTGGTTATCGACGATGACGTCGTTCGAGAGACCGTCGCCGACTTACTCACCCGAGAGGGCGCTGAGGTCAGCACCTGCGCGTCGGTTGAAGCCGGCCTCATAGCGGTGGAGGCCTTTCATCCGGACGTCATTGTGTGTGACATCGCCATGCCCAACGCCGACGGCTACGACTTCATCGGAAGGCTTCGGGCGGGGGACGGCGGGCGGGAGAACAACATTCCCGCCATTGCCTTCACGGCGCTCGCTGGTGACGGGGAACGTGATCGCTGCCTTGCCGCGGGGTTTCAGGCGCACCTGGCAAAGCCCGCGTCGGGCGCCGCCCTTCTTGTTCTCCTTCAATCCGTTCTTGGCCGGTCGAAAGGTGCCCTTCAGCGCGGGACCTCTCGCGCGAACTGAGGCGCTCGCTGCTGAGCGGCCTCTGGTCCCTATGGGGGCTTTTAGCCCTGACCCCGAACGTTCGCTCTTACGCCCCGAACGTTCAGGGCGCCTACGGTCGTCGGCTGCTAGAATGTTGTCGCTCCCCTAGGCGCCTACCATTTCGGTCCGCCCCTCCCGGTGCGGAGAATCTATGCTACTGCGGAGCCCCGAGGTACGGGCGCGAGCGCCCGATGCGCCGCTCCAGCGGGCGCTTGTCTTGGCCTTCCCTCGCGACAGCCGTCGCGCGACGCAGAGCCGCGCAATTCCTCGCGAAGGTGTGGTTCTCGGGCGCGGCGTCTCAGTGTTCGACCGCCCATTCGACGACCCAGAGATGTCGATCCAGCACGCCGAGATCAGGATCGAGAGCGGGACCGCCAACATACGAGATCTCGGGAGCCAGGCGGGTACGGGGATCAACGGCCAACTGCTGCACGGTACGCACCCTCTTGTTCAAGGGGACGTGCTGCGCGTTGGCGACACCTTGGTCGTCTACTCGCGCTCGACTGGCGCGGAAGAGGACGAACCCAAGGCCGGTGAGGAGCCAGAGCTCACGGGCATGAGCCCCTCGATCGCGGCCATCCGGCGCAGCATCGACGCCGTCGCGCCGCACAGGCGTACGGTGGTCATCACTGGTGAGACCGGCACCGGTAAGGAGATCGTTGCGCGCCAGGTTCACCGCCACAGCGGCAGGTCGGGGCCGTTCGTGGCCGTGAGCTGCGGCGCGTTCACCGAGGGCTTGCTCGCGAGCGAGCTGTTCGGCCATGTCCGCGGCGCCTTCACGGGCGCCGTGCAGGCCCAGCAGGGCCTCTTCCGATCCGCTCGCGGAGGGACGCTGCTCCTCGACGACGTCGCAGAGATCCCCCTGTCGCTCCAGCCAACGCTCCTGCGCGTGCTGGAGACCTGGCAGGTTCGCCCGGTTGGAAGCACGCGCGACGTCGACATCGATGTACGGGTCGTCGCCACTACCAATCGCGAACTCCTTGCCATGGTGCAGGAGGGGCTGTTCCGATCGGACTTGTACGCGCGGCTGGCGCAGTGGACCATCCGGCTGCCGCCGCTGCGGGAGCGGCGCGAGGACATCCCGGCGCTAACGAACGCCCTCCTCGGACGGTGTGACGCCCCGGGTCGGCCACTCACGCCGGATCTTCAGGAGGCGCTGCTAATCCACGACTGGCCGATGAACGTGCGTTGGCTACTCAACGTACTGTCGGTTGCGGTCATCGCGACGCCGAGCGGCGCACTGGCGCTCAGCGAGGAGGTGCTGTCAGCTCTTCGGAGGGACCTCCCAGAAAGCGCGGTTCCCCAGCGCGAAGCTCAGATGCCCGGCAAGGCGGGCCTGGAGGAGCTCCTCGGCCGCTTCCACGGTCGGGTAGCTGAGATGGCGCGCCACCTGGGAATCACGAGACCCAAGCTTTACCGGGCCCTCTGGGCCGAGGGCCTCGAGCCGGGGCAATTTCGCGGACGCTGAGCCGCCGGGCTGCTCCCTAACAGCGAACCGCTAATGGGCACGATTCTGGCACTACATGAACCTGAAACAGGTGCCGCGAGGAAGAAGGTCCCTCCAGATGGGCCCGCGTGAGCCATCGCCCTCCCCGACGGGGGCAGACTCGCCGCGTGCCACCCTGACCGACGTAAACGGCTCAACGGGATGAAAGGCGGCGAGATCAAGGATGAGAACCAGCGGCGGCAGGGGCAGTCGAGACCTCGAGGACCTGTCGCATTACTTCAAGGAACTCCAGAAGTATCGGCCGCTGACGCGAATCGAAGAGCACACGCTTGCCGTGCGAGCCGGCCAGGGTGACGCCTCCGCCGAGCAGAAGCTCGTTCGACACAACTTAGCCATTGTCGTTGCCATCGCACGCAACCAGCGCCGCGGCACCGTCCGGCTAGACGACCTGGTCCAGGAGGGGAGTGTTGGCCTCATGCGCGCAGTCCGGAAGTTTGACCCACACGCTGGGACACGGTTCTCCACCTACGCCGTTTGGTGGATCCGAGCGTACGTGGGCAAGTACTTGAAGGAGGCACGCTCGACGGTGCGTCCCCGGAGCGGGGCCACTGCGCAAACTGACGTTTCTCTCGACGGCGCCGTGAGCGACCAGTCGGAAGCGACCCACCTCGAGCTTCTCGAGGACGACGGCATCGGTCCGGAAGGTCACTATCTCTCAATCGAGAGCGACCGAGCGGTGCGCGACGCTCTTGCCAAGGTGCGCAAGCGCATCGGTTCGCTTGGCTGGGACATCCTTCGCGACAGGCTGCAGGAAGACTCTCCCAAGACGCTCGCCGAACTTGGCGAGCGGTGGAACGTGTCCCGCGAGCGGGTCCGCCAAGTCGAACTCAGGACGAAGCTCTTCCTGCGTGGTTATCTCAAGCCCTTGTCGGTCGAGACAGCCGCATAGGTCGTCTGGGGACAATGCGCAGTCTGGGGCCAACTGTGATCTCTCCCGCGCCCGCGCTCAACAAGCTCCTCCAGCGCTTGCCATGGCCGGGCTCAATATCGAACTGGCTGACGAGGCGGGGCGAAGCGCCCACGGAATCGGGCCCTGTTCTCTGCTGGGCCGTGTACCTTGAGACGCCGGCGCCCGGAGGCTCCTCAGTCGAGATGGTTGGTCTCTATGCTTCTGAGCAGAACGCCCAATCCGCCCTGGCCCTCTGGGAAGCTGAGCTGGCGACGCCCTTTGCGCATGGAGCGCGCCCGTCCTCGCAGCAACCCGATTCTTAGCGCGAGCCATGTCGCCGCCCTCCCGGGCTTGTAGATCTCGGGGGACTCTATCGAGGCGAGTGGACGTACCCAAGGCTCGATGTGTCGGCGTTGCTCGGGCGGCTTGCGCGTCTGTGCGAGCGCGACGTGCTGGCTAGGACCTACGCCTCGGAGAGGGCCCTTGTGAGGTGTAACAGCAGCGTCGGTGCTCTCAGGACGGGCACATGACACTGGCCTTAAGCCCTTCTCGTCGTTCGCGAACGTTCACGAACGCTCCGAGCGATCCAAATGGGTAGCGAGCAAAGCCGCCGTATCGGCCGCTTAGCCGCGCAACGCGATGGGCACGATGGATGCTCTAGAGGTGATCAACTCTGAAAGGAGCCATCATGCTGTGGACAATCGTTCTGATCCTGTTGGTGCTCTGGGCGGTGGGGCTCGTCACATCGACCACAATGGGCGGCCTCATCCACATCCTCCTCGTTGCCGCCATCATCATTCTGCTCGTCAGGGTCATCCAGGGACGCCGCGTCGTCTAGGACGACGAGGGACAACTCGTCACCTTCGAGGCAGCTGGGGCGACCCGGGCAGTCGGCAGGAGCGTTTGTGGCCCGAGCAAAATTGCGCGACCCAGTCTGAAGGCCGCAGGAGCGGCGCGTTTCACACCAACACCCGCATACGAAAGTGAGAGCCATGACTGCATTCCGTACGCTGTACATCGCCGCCGGCCTCGCCGCCTGTTTGGCAACGCCTGCCACCGCCCGTGCCCACGCAACCGTGAAAGAGGCGGAGGACGCAGTAGCAGCCCTTCGGAAGGCCGACCCCAGCCTGAAGAAGTTCTTCGAGCACTCGGCTGGTTACGCCATCTTCCCCGACGTCGCCAAGGGCGGCCTGGTCATTGGCGGCGCCGGTGGGACGGGCTTCGTCTTCGAGAACGGGGCGGCTGTCGGTAAGACCACGCTATCCCAGGTTTCCATTGGCGCCCAGGTGGGTGGCCAAGCCTACTACGAGATCATCTTCTTCGAGACCACAGAGGCGCTCGCCCAGTTCAAGAAGGGTGAGTGGACCATGGCCGCGCAGGTAAGCGCAGTGGCGCTCAAGTCGGGCGCTTCCGCCAACGCCGACTACAAGAGCGGAGTTGCGGTCTTCACCTTGAGCAAGGGTGGCGCCATGGCCGAGGCGAGCGTCGGCGGTCAGAAGTTCAGCTACGAACCGATGGGCGGAACCAGCTAGAAGGCGCCTGAGTCTCGCACGCAGTTGGGGAGGTCCGCAGTCGAAACGTCAAACTGGGTTTCCCCGGGTTTAGGGCTGGATCGTGAAGGAAGAATTGATTCGCAAAAAAAAAGGCGAGGACGGCGCCGACACCCGCCGCCGTCCTATGGTCCGCGCGACCTTCGCAAACTGGAGAAAGAAGATGCGGTACACGATTGTCATCCTTCTTGCGCTGTTGTGCCCGCCGACGCCTGCCAATGCGCAGGTGACGGTCGGGATCGGGCTTCCGAACGTCAGCATCGGCGTCAACGTGCCCGTCTACCCGCAACTGGTTCGCGTCCCCGGCTATCCCGTCTACTACGCTCCCGGTGTGGAAACGAACTACTTCTTCTACGATGGGATGTATTGGGTCTGCCAAGGGGACAACTGGTACGCGAGCTCCTGGTACAACGGGCCGTGGGCCCTGGTGGCCCCGGACTCCGTGCCCGTCTACATCCTCCGCGTTCCGGTCCGCTACTACCGGCATCCTCCTGTCTATTTCTACGGTTGGAACTCGGATGCGCCGCCTCGGTGGGGCGAACACTGGGGCGCGAGTTGGCAGCGGCAGCATGGTGGATGGGACAGGTGGAATCACCAGACGTCACCGTCGCCAGCACCACTGCCCGTCTATCAAGAGCAGTATTCCGGGAATCGCTACCCGAGCGCGGCCCAGCAACAGACGCTGCACGGCCAGAACTACCGCTACGTGCCTCATGATGCCGCCGTGAAGCAAGCCTACCAAGCGCAGGGATTGCACGGTGGTCAGGGGCCGTCCCAGCCGGTCGGCAAGGACGCGCACCTGGCGAAGAGTGCCCAGCAGCACGACGCGCAGCGCACAACCCCGCCTTCGGCGCACGCGACGGCGCCCACGCCCAAGGGGCAGCCGGCGAAGAGTGTCCCGCAGCATGACGTACAGCGTACAAACCCGCCCTCGGCGCATGCGACGGCGTCCACGCCCAAGGCGCAGCCGATGCCGAGCGCCCAACAGCATGAGGCACGCCCTGCGACCCCATCCTCAGCGCACGCGATGGCACCCACCCCCCAGGGGCAGCCGGCAAGAGCACCGGAGCACAACGAGGCACACCAGGGCAAGGGTGGACCGGAGCCCAAGGGGAACGCAGGTGAGCCCAAGGGTGAGGAACGGGGTGCGGAGCACAAATAGTCTCGCCGCTTGCCGCGCATTGCCGCGGTCAGGCTCGTGCAACATGGATTGGTGGCCGCCTCAACGATTGATTAGACAGGAGATCCGATGACGAAGTTCCAGATTGCGTTTGTCGCAGCTGCCTTCCTCGCAAGTGCCGGATGCTGGGCGCACGAGGGAGAACACCACGAACAAGGACACGGTGAGCAAGAGCATCACGAAGACCATCACGGGCAGGAGCACAGCCAGAACGGTGGCCCGAACCACAACTAGCGGCGAAATGATTGGCATCCTTACTTGCTGATAGACGTTACCAACTCTGCAACGGGAGAATAGCGTGACGCTCCGCTCCAGCCGAACCTGTGCATGTGTGGCGATAATGCTGATTGCCGCGGCTATCCCATCGATGGGGTCGGCCGACGACCGCAGCGCCTACGTGGAAGTGAAGGGGGGCGCCTACCTCCCGACGGCCACCAGCGTCGGCGGCGCGTTCGACCAGATCAGCTTCTCGCAGTTCCCGCCCTCGGGAGACGTCGAGCTCGCGCTGGGGACGTCCTTCGGGATCCTGGGCGTGCAGCTCGCCGGGGGCTATCTGTGGACGAGCAAGGACGCTCCGGGCGGCACCCTCCAGGTCACCGGCGCGCCCATCAACGTGCTGCTGCAGCTGCGCATCCCCATTGCGATCGTGGTGCCCTACCTCGAGGCCGGCGTGGGCGTGTTCGTGAACACCGCCAAGATCTCGACCGTCGAAACCGCGGCCTCGAGCACCAAGACGGTGTTCATGGCCCCGCTCGGCGGCGGCGTGGACGTCCTGCTCGGCCCCATCCTCCTCGGCGCCGAGGTCCGCTACCTGTACATCAGCCCCACCACCTACACCTGGAACGGCTTCCCGGTGTCGCAGCTCAAGATGGATGGCGTCGTGATCACCGGCAACCTCGGGTACCGCTTTTGACAGGCTGGCCCAGTGCGCCGCCCGCCAGACACGGCTCAGAGTCGCTACAGTTGGCAAGTGGAGCATTGCGGAGGACCCGCTCAGTGCTTCGCGAGGGCCGCATCCACTAGTAAGAACTGATGGTGCACTACTGCTGTACCGCGCGGACCGGGTTTGTCCGAGGGAGGTATGAAGATGGGTTCAATCAAGGTGCTAGGAATCGCGCTGATCGTGGCGGGGTTCCTCGGCTTGGCTTACGGTGGCTTTAGCTACACGAAGGACACTCACGAGACCAAGATCGGGCCCGTGGAACTGTCTGTGAAGGACAAGGAAAGAGTCAACATCCCAGTATGGGCTGGAGTGGGCGCACTCGTGGTCGGCGGGCTCTTGCTGGTTGTGCCACGAAGAGCCTAGCCATTGACTCTGCAGTTGTCGCTTCACTGCGGCCAGCGCGAGGCTGAAGATGTTCGCAGGCCCCCGGCTTCCGCTGGGCTCTGGGGGACTTCTCAGGCGCGGAGCCTGCGGGAATGTCCAGGTGGGACCCGGTGGCCCTCCTACGGCCCACAGCGAGTTCGAGCGCCCGGGAATTCACTCGGGGACGAGTTCGGCGGATGTTGGTCGCGAACCGGCTATGGGCGACCTGTGCGCATCGGGCCGGCGAATACGCGCCCGTCGAAGGTGTCAGTGACTCGCAAGACCGCCCCCATCCCCTTTTATGTTCTAACCGAAGAGTAGTCTCGCGGCTGGAGGCGCGAGGCGATCTCTCCCTGCGGGGCTCGAGGCTGGGGCTAGCGCACTACCAATTGTTGTGGGGGAAGGATAGCCGGCGCGACCGCCAAGGGTTGAACCTCGAGCCGATCGCCTTTCGAAAGCATCTTGAGCGCGAGGGCGAGGAACTTCGATACCACTTCGGCCGAACCGGGCACGTCGAGCTTGCGATAGATGCGCTTACGGCGCGCCCGGATTGTCTCAGGGGACACACCCGCGGCTGAAGCCGAGTCCTTGCACGCGAATCCCTGGGCGATGCGCAGCACCTCCGCGCGCTCGGCCGGTGTGAGGTTCGTGCCCTCCAGGAATCGCGCGGCGAACGGCTGGAGGATTTCGATGTCGATGTGGGCCATTCTTGACCGTCCCTTTCAAAGCTGGCTACTGGCTCTTCGGGGTCCCGGCCGCTCGCCGTCCCCCCCCCGCATTGGACTCCAATCGGAGCCCGACGAGCGACACCATAGCACCGATCTCTTCGATGCGCTCGGCCGACGTGAGCTGTTCTGATGAGCTGGACGGTGGCCCGAGAGCATGGCAAGACGCCATCAAGAAGGCGATCCAACAGCTGCGGCAAGGACTCCCGCCGCCAGCGTAGTGGCCGTCGTTCGGCCATTCCAACCCGACGAGGCGGTTGAGCGAGCCGGGTATCGCCTTATGTTCCCCCTGCCGCGGTTGGCTCACCTCAGCCCTTAACGGAGGGCCTCATCGGTTTCCAGGTCGAGGTGACGACATGACGACAAAGACTCTGCACGAACTTGTCCGCGGCGCGGGCGCGCGTCCGACCGCGCCATCCGCCACCGGAGAATGCCCCGATGAATCCAACCTCCCTGCGCCTCCGCCCCGCCTGGGCGGCCCTCGCCGCTCATCAACACCAAATCAAGGGTCTGCACCTCCGACAGCTCTTCGCGGCTGACCCGCGGCGCGGCGAGCGGCTGACGCTGGAGGCCGCTGGAATCTTCCTGGACTACTCGAAGAACCGCGTCACCCAAGAAACCCTGCATCTCTTGTGCAGGCTCGCCGACGAGTCAGGCCTGCGCGAACGGATCGACGCCATGTTTCGGGGTGACAAGATCAATGCTACCGAAAAGCGGGCGGTCCTCCACGTGGCGCTTCGGGCGCCCCGGGGCGCTTCCATCCTGGTAGACGGTGAGAACGTTGTCCCGCATGTGCACGACGTGCTCGACAAGATGGCGGACTTCTCGAACCGAGTCCGACGGGGGGCCTGGAAGGGGCACACGGGCAGGCCCATCCGCAACGTGATCAACGTCGGGATCGGCGGTTCCGACCTCGGGCCGGCGATGGCGTATGAGGCGTTGCGCCATTACAGCGACCGTTCCAGGACCTTCCGCTTCGTCTCCAACGTGGACGGTACGGACTTCGTAGAGGCGACCCGGGACCTCGATCCAGCCGAGACGCTCTTCGTCATTTCCTCCAAGACCTTCACGACGCTGGAGACCATGACCAACGCCCGGAGCGCTCGGGAGTGGTCCCTCAACGGGCTCGGTGGCGATCCGAAGGCGGTGGCGAAGCACTTCGTCGCTGTGTCCACCAACGCCGCCAAGGTGTCCGAGTTCGGCATCGACACCGCCAATATGTTTGGCTTCTGGGACTGGGTCGGCGGGCGTTACTCGATGGACTCAGCCATCGGACTCTCGACGATGCTTGCCATCGGGCCCGACGGGTTTTGCGCCATGCTGGCGGGATTCCACGAAGTGGACGAGCACTTCCGCACCGCCCCTTTCGAGAGAAACCTGCCGGTCCTGAAGGGGCTCCTCTCCATCTGGTACAACGATTTCTTCGGCGCGCAGACGGCGGCAGTGTTGCCCTATGAGCAGTACCTCTGGCGCTTTCCCGCCTACCTCCAGCAGCTCACCATGGAGAGCAACGGGAAGCGGGTCACACTCGATGGCCGGCCGGTGGAGTGCGAGACGGGCCCCATCTACTGGGGCGAACCCGGCACGAACGGGCAGCACTCGTTTTACCAGCTCATCCACCAGGGGACGCGGCTCGTCCCAGCTGACTTCATCGCCTTCGCCCAACCGCTCAACCCGCTGGGACGCCACCATGACCTGCTTCTCGCGAACGTCCTCGCCCAGACCGAGGCGCTGGCCTTCGGGAAGACCGCAGAGCAAGTCAGGGCCGAGGGCACGCCAGACGCGCTCGTCGCGCACCGAGTGTTCGAGGGAAACCGACCGACCAACACGCTGCTGCTCGATCGGCTGACCCCGGCGGCGCTCGGGAAGTTGGTAGCGACCTACGAGCATGACGTCTTCACCCAGGGCGCGATCTGGGGAATCGACTCCTTCGACCAGTGGGGAGTCGAGTTGGGGAAAGTGCTCGCCCAGGCCATCATTCCCGAGTTGGAGAGCGATGGGGACCCAATCCTGTCTCACGATGGCTCGACCAACGCGTTGATAAGGCGTTACCGAGCGATGAGGAATGCCGCCCCGAGTGAAAGCGGCCCGGCTCGGCTCAAAGAGTAGACCCTCGGTTGGAACTCACAGCGGCAAGGAGAATGACATGCAGATCGGGATGATCGGCCTCGGGCGGATGGGCGCAAACATGACCCGGAGGCTCCTCGGGTCGGGGCACCAATGCGTGGTCTTCGACATGTCGCAGAAGGCGGTCGGGGAACTAGCCCGTGAGAAGGCGTCGGGCGCAGCATCGCTGCTGGACCTGGCGAAGAAGCTGGAGAAGCCGCGCGCGGTCTGGATGATGGTGCCCGCCGGGGCGGTTGACCAGACCATCGGTGACATTCTCCCGCACCTGGAGAGAGGCGACATCCTCATCGACGGAGGCAATTCCTATTACGTGGACGACATCCGTCGGGCGAAGGAACTCGCCCCGAAGGGAATCCACTACGTCGACGTTGGCACGAGTGGAGGAGTATGGGGGCGCGATCGGGGCTACTGCCAGATGATTGGTGGCGAGGAATCGGTGGTGAAGCACCTGGCCCCGATCTTCGCTGCTCTGGCCCCGGACATTGCCTCGGTGCCGCGCACGCCCGGTCGCGAGACCCGAGGAGGAACGGCCGAGCACGGCTACCTCCACTGCGGGCCATCCGGGGGAGGCCACTTCGTCAAGATGGTTCACAACGGAATCGAGTACGGGATCATGGCTGCCTACGCAGAGGGGCTGAACATCCTCAAGGGGGCCTCTATCGGGAAGCGCACCCAGGAGGTGGACGCCGAGACGACCCCGCTGCGCGACCCTGACCACTACCAGTACGAGTTCAACCTGGCCGATGTCGCTGAGTTGTGGAGGCGCGGAAGCGTGATCGGCTCATGGCTCCTCGATCTGACGGCGGGGGCTCTGGTGAAGGATCCGGATTCTGACGGCCTTCGCCGGCAAGGTCTCTGACTCGGGGGAGGGGCGCTGGACCATCAAGGCCTCCATCGACGAGGGGGTCCCATCCCCGGTCCTCACTGCATCCCTCTACGAGCGCTTCACCTCGCGGGGCAACGCCGACTACGCCGACAGGGTCCTCTCGGCGATGCGATTCGCCTTCGGTGGCCACCAGGAGAAGAAGCCGTGAGTGCCGCGCCCGCCGACGCTCTGGTCTTCTACGGCGCCACCGGCGACCTGGCCTTCAAGAAGATCTTCCCGGCACTACAGGGCATGGTCCGGCGCGGCGTCCTCGACGTGCCGGTAATTGGTGTCGCGAAGCAGGGCTGGAATCTCGCCAATCTCCAGGCGCGTGCCAAGGAAAGCCTGGAGGAACACGGGAGCCCGGACAAGGAGGCCTTTCCGAAGCTGCTCCGGCTGCTGCGCTATGTGGATGGAGACTACGCCGACGCCGCCACCTTCGCAGCGCTCAAGAAGGAACTCGGCGAGGCGAAGCTGCCGGTGCACTACATGGCCATTCCGCAGGGCCTGTTCGGCCTGGTGGGAAGCCAGCTCGCGCAGGCCGGCCTGTCCCAGGGGGCCCGGCTCGTCGTCGAAAAGCCATTTGGAAGCGATCTTGCCTCAGCGCGCAAGCTGAACGCGACCCTGCACGAGCACTTTGCGGAGAAGGATGTGTTCCGCATCGATCACTACCTGGGGAAGGGCCCTGTCCAAAATTTGGTCTTCTTCCGCTTCGCCAACACCTTCCTCGAGCCCATCTGGAATCGGAACTACGTGGAGAGTATCCAGCTCACCATGGCGGAGGACTTCGGCGTACAGGGGCGCGGCGCGTTCTATGAGCGGGCCGGCACCATCCGCGATGTGGTTCAGAATCATCTGCTCCAAATCGTCTCCAACGTGGCCATGGAGCCCCCGCCCAGGACCCACGACGCGGAGACGCTCCGGGATGAGAAGGTGAAGGTCCTGAAAGGGATCCCTCCTGTCGACGCGAAAGTCGCCGTGCGGGGCCAGTTCCGAGGCTACCGAAAGGAACCGGGCGTAGCGGCGAACTCGACTGTCGAGACATTCGTCGCGCTGAAGGTCCACGTGAACTCGTGGCGTTGGCAGGGTGTGCCGTTCTACATCCGAGCAGGGAAGTGCCTCCCCGTGACGCGCACCGAAGTGGTGGCGCGCCTGCGCCGGCCCCCCTCGATCGTCGAGGGGGTGCCCCTCCCGACAAACCACGTGCGCTTCCGCCTGAGCCCCGATTTCGTTATCGCGCTCGGAACGGCTATCAAGGCACCGGGCGAGACTCTCGCAGCCGAGGCCGTCGAGCTCGAGCTCGCCCACAGCCGCGAAGGCGACCTGGAGCCATACGAGGAGCTCCTGGGCGACGCGATGCGCGGGGACGCCTTCCGCTTTCAAAGGGAGGACTACGTAGAGGAAGCCTGGCGCATCGTCGATCCCGTCATCGCCGCCAACACCGTAGTCCACGAATACGAGCCCGGTACCTGGGGGCCCAAGGAGGCCGATGCGCTTGTCCCCGGAGGATGGTTCCTCGCGAAGTCGTGAGTAGGAGAGGAGAAGCGATGCTCCAGCTCTGGCTCATCCGGCACGGCGAGACCGCCTGGAGCCTGTCCGGACGGCACACCGGGCGCACCGACATTCCGCTCACGCCGCGAGGCGTCAAGCAGGCGGAAATGCTCGGACGCCGCATCGCCACGAAGCCGTTCGCGCTTGTCTGCACGAGCCCTCTCCGGCGCGCTCGCGAGACCTGTCAACTCGCCGGACACCTCGCGGGCGCGCGCGTGGACGAGGACCTGGTGGAGTGGGACTACGGGTCCTTCGAGGGGCGGACCACGGCCGATATCCAGAGGGAGTTTCCGGCGTGGAATATCTGGACTGGTGCAATTCCCGGGGGCGAGACGCCGGAGCAGGTGGGTGCGCGGGTCGACCGAATCATCGCGCGGGCGTCGACCGTCGACGGCGACGTGGCCCTCTTCGCCCATGCCCACGTGCTGCGTATCCTGGCGGCCCGCTGGCTCGGCCTGCCCCCCGTGGGCGGTCGATACCTGGCACTCGACACGGCCTCGCTGAGCGTTCTCGGACACGAGCATGAGCAGACCGTCGTCCGGTCGTGGAACGAGAGCTACGACCTGGTGGAAGCGCCGTGAAGATCGAGGTCCTTCCCGATGCCGGCGAGGTGGCGTCGCGAGCGGCCGGATGGATAGCGGCAGCCGCCCGCGAAGCCGTGACCACCCGCAGCCGCTTTGCCATTGCCCTGAGCGGAGGGCATACCCCGTGGCAGATGCTCCGGGCGCTCGCCGCCGAAGAAGTCCCGTGGGGGGCAGTTCACGTCTTCCAAGTGGACGAGCGGGTCGCGCCGGCGGGAGACCCGGACCGCAACCTCACCCACATCCACGAGAGCTTGCTTTCACGAATCCGCCTGCCGACCACGAACTTTCACGCCATGCCGGTCGAGGAGAAGGACCTCTCGGCGGCCGCGGCCCGCTACGCCAGCGAACTCCGGGCGGTTGTCGGCAGGCCGCCGATGCTCGATGCCGTTCACCTCGGTCTGGGGCCCGACGGCCACACCGCCTCCCTTGTTCCTGGCGATCCCGTCCTCGATGTAACGGGCGCAGATGTCGGCCTCACCAGCGCCTATAGCGGGCGGCTCCGCATGACGCTCACCTACCCGGCACTCGACCGTGCGCGCGCAGTCCTCTGGGTGGTCACCGGAGCCGACAAGGCTCCGATGCTGCCCCGGCTCCTAGCCGGTGATCGCACCATTCCGGCTGGGCGGGTCCGTGCCGACCAGGCGCTCGTAATGACGGACCGAGCGGCGGCGGCCTGTCTCCCGCTACAGCGCTGACGAGGGTGAACGTGTCAACCGCTGCCGATCTCAACGCCCGCTGCATCAACACGATCCGCACGCTTTCCAGCGAAGCGGTTCCGCAGGCGAAGTCTGGCTCGCGAGCGCAAGTACGGGGCATCGGCGCAGGGCACCACCGGAGGAAACGGAAATGGCCGAGATAGAGAAGGCAGTGGGTGAAGAACGCAAGCTCCCTTCGCATTACGGCTGTGGGCCGGTGCAGTTCTCGGGCAGCGCCGACGGGCTCTACGAGCGACACCTTCTCTTCGACAATGTTCTCGACCCTCGTACGGCGGGGCACCGGCAGCGCTTCGAGGCCTTTGCACGCTCCATTCGCGATGTCCTTTCCCAGCGGTGGGTGCTCACCGAGCGAACCTACGAACGAGCGAATCCCAAGCGGGTCTACTACCTTTCCATGGAGTACTTGCTGGGGCGCTCGCTCGCGAACAACGTGACGAACCTGATGCTGGAGCGCGTGTGCAGGCACGCCGTTCAGGAGCTACAGCTCGAGTGGGCCGACATCCTCGAGCAGGAACCCGACGCTGGGCTCGGTAACGGAGGGCTTGGCAGGCTGGCGGCCTGCTTCCTCGATTCCATGGCCACGATGCAGCTAGCGGCCATGGGTTATGGCCTGCGCTACGAGTACGGAATGTTCCGGCAGACCATCCGAGACGGCTGGCAGCAGGAGCGCCCGGACAAGTGGCTCCACCATCCGGATCCCTGGGAGGTCGGCCGGCTGCACGACCGCGTGGCGGTGAAGGTGAATGCATCCTTCGAGGTTCGCGGCGGCGAGCTCAGAGTCGTTCCGGGGCGCCCGTCGACGCTCTTCGGTATTCCCTACGACCGTCCGGTGGTGGGCTACGGGGGCGGCACAGTCAACACGCTTCGGCTGTGGGCTGCCGGAGCACCAGACGAGTTCGATTTCAAGGCATTCAGTGGCGGTGACTTCGTGGGCGCGCTGGCCGAGACCCTCGCCGCCGAATCGCTCACGCGGGTCCTGTACCCCGACGATTCGACAATCGCTGGCCAAGGCCTTCGCTTCGTACAGGAGTACTTTCTGGTCGCCTGCTCTTTGGCCGATATCGTCAGGCGCTTCGTTGGCGCCAACCGGGACTGGAGCGCGCTCCCGGACAGGATCGCTGTTCAGCTCAACGACACCCACCCCTCCACTTCGGTACCGGAGTTGATGCGGATTCTCCTCGACGAGGCCCACCTCGGTTGGGACGAGGCCTGGGACCTCACCCGGAGGTCCCTGGCCTACACGAACCACACTCTCCTGCCGGAGGCGCTCGAGAGGTGGCCGCTCCAGTGGTTCGAGGCCCTGCTCCCCCGTCATCTGGAGATCATCTTGGAGATCAACCGAAGGTTGCTCGATGACGTGCGGGTCCGCTTCCCTGGCGACAAGGGGAGGGTCGAGAGCGTGAGCTTGGTAGAGGAGGGGGCGGAGCGAAAGATCAGGATGGCCAACCTGGCAATTGTCGGCTCGCACAGCACCAACGGCGTGGCCGAAGTCCACTCCAAGCTCCTGCGAACCCGAACGGTGAAGGACCTGGCCGAGCTGTACCCGGAGCGCTTCAGCAACAAGACGAATGGTGTCACCCCGCGCCGCTGGCTGCGGCTCGCGAATCCAGCGCTCTCGGATGTCATCACCGAGGCGATCGGAGACAAGTGGATCATGCACTTGGCCCAGCTGGGGCGCCTCAAGCCTCTGGCGGAGGACGCATCCTTCCGGGAAGCGATCCGCGCAGCGAAGCAGACCCAGAAGGTTCGCTTTGCGAACTGGTTAAGGGAGCGACGGGGCAGGGGGTGGACCCCGAGTCCCTCTTCGACTGCCAGGTGAAGCGCATCCACGAGTACAAGCGGCAGCTGCTCAACGTCTTGAGGATCGTCGTGCTCTACGATCGGCTGCGCCATCGGCCCGGGCTCGACCTCGAGCCGCGAACGTTCTTCTTCGCCGGGAAGGCCGCGCCTGGGTACGCGTCTCGCCAAGCTGATCATCAAGCTCATCAACAACGTGGCGGGGACCATCGACGGCGACCCAGCCATGCAGGGGCGGATGCAAGGTCGTCTTCGTCCCGGAATACAACGTCACCTTGGCCGAGCGGCTCATCTCGGCCGCAGATGTCTCGAACCAGATCTCGACGGCAGGTTACGAAGCCAGCGGCACGAGCAACATGAAGTTCATGATGAACGGAGCGCTCACGCTAGGAACGCGCGACGGAGCAACCATCGAGATGGCGCAGGAGGCAGGCGAAGAGAATTTCTTCCTGTTTGGACTCACCGCCGAGCAGGTGGAGGCGAGCCGAGGCTGGTACGATCCGCACTGGCACTATGACCACGAGCCGGAGACGCGGGCGGCCCTGGACCTCATCTTTTCCGATCACTTCAGCCGTAACGAGCCGGGAGTCTTCGAGCCGGTGCGGAGCGTCCTGCTCGCGGAGGGCGACCACTACATGCACCTCGCCGACCTGAGTTCTTACTTGGAAGCCAGCGACCGCCTGGCCGCACTCCACGGCGACCGTAACGGCTGGGCCAGGAAGGTGGTCCTGAACGTGGGCAGCTCGGGCAAGTTCTCGAGCGATCGCGCCGTTGCTGAGTATGCGTCGGGGATCTGGCACGCGGAACCGTGCCCCGTAGGCGAGTGAAGGCGGAGCTCGATGACATTCTCCTCGCGACGCGCAGGCGCGCGGTGGCGCCGAGCCCGAACGTCGGCGACCAGGACCTCAATCGACACCAGACCCGGGGAAATGTCCTCCTTGCATGCCACAGCTAGAACTGGACCAAGTCCGTGAGACCAGACGCCTGCTCCACGGCGGCAAGCGAATGCGCCCGGTCCGAGAGGGCATCGAAATAGGCGAGGTTGACGTCCGAGTCGGTCCGCTGCGCGATGAGCACGTCGACAATCGTGGCCCCGCCGCGCTGATAGTTGTAGAGCGTCTTCTCGAGGACGCTCCGAGCGTCGTCGAGCACGCCGGTGTCGAAGAGCGCCACCCTTTCCGCGGCAGCCGCGAAGCGAGCCAGTGCTTGACCGATCTCGCTTTCCGCTTTGGCGCGCACTGACCGCAGCTGGCTTTCCGCCTGCTGCAGCGCCGCGGCCGCAGCGTCGAGTTCGCCTCGATAGACGCGCGAAAAAGGCAGCGGGACGGTGAGAGACGCGACGAGCAGCTCGGCGGTGGGCCCGCTGCCAGAACCGGCTGGCGGGAAGACGTGCTGCCAGCCGACGCCGACCGAGACGTCGATGACGCGCTTGGCCTCCTCTAGGCTCAATTGGCGAGACGCCTGTTCAACGCGAGCCCCGGCCGCCAAGACGTCCGGCCTTCGCTGCGCTGTGGCAAGCACCATATCGGTGTCGACGCGTCCCGCGAGGGAGCGAAGGTCCCCGCCGAGTTCCAGTTTCGCCGGCCGAGCAGGCTGAGGTCCCCAGAGTTGCAGGAGTGCTACGTCGAGGGCTGTCCGTTCGCCCACGGCCGCCGCCACTTCGGAGCGGAATTGCTGAGCCTCCACACGCGACTGCAGGAGAGCGACCTCGGCTACGTCGCCAGCGGCGAGGCGTCGCTCGTTGATTGAGACGAGGCGCAGCAGGTTGGCGAGCACGCGCTCCTTCTGAGCCAGGACAAGTCTGGCATGGAGCGAGTCGGCGAAGGAGTTGGTCGCCGCAGCCCTCATCGCCCTCACCGACTCCTCATAGTCGAATCGTGCTGCCTCCACGCCGGCTCGCGCCACCGCCACTCGCGCGCCGCGCTTGCCCCCGAGCTCGATGGGGACGCTCACCTGCATCTCGGTGATGGGAGGATAGAGGTCGCCATGGCCGGTCAAGGAGTACTGGTTCAGGCCGGCGGAGAGCTGCGGGTCAGGAAACTCCTTTGCGATCTCAATCTGGGCCTCGGCGATGGGAAGGTTCGACCGCGCCGCGGCCAGGTCGGGGTTCAACTCGAGCACTCGCTTGACGTAGGTGGGGAAGTCGAGGGCCTTGGCAGGGAGCTGTGCAGGCTCGGCGGCCACCGCTGTCGCCGCGTGAAGACACATCAGCGCCCCGAGCCGGAGCATCGGCAACCTACGTGTCATGGCGTCGTTCCATTCGAACGCGGGAAGCGGCCCTCCACCACCAGGTAGAGCACCGGAAGAAGAACGAGGGTGAGCACAGTTGCGCCTATCAGGCCGCCGACAACCACGGTGGCGAGCGGCCGCTGCACGTCAGAACCGATTCCGCGGGCGAGCGCCGCCGGCAGGAGCCCCAGCGCCGCTACCGTGGCTGTCATGAGCACGGGTCGGAGCCGTTCGGAGGCGCCGCGCAGGACTGCCTCGCGCAGTGGTGCTTCGGAGTCACGCATTCTGTTCAGCGCGGAGACCATGATGACCCCGTTCTGTACCGCCACACCGAACAGCGCGACAAAGCCGACCGCGCTGGACACGTTGAGGGTCATGCCCCGGAGCTGGAGCGCGACCATCCCGCCGAGCGCGGCGAGCGGTACGCTGACGAGAATGAGCGCCGCGTGTCGCAGGGTCCCAAAGGCGGCGTAGAGCAGGAGGAAGATGAGCGCAAGCACCGTAGGCACGATGACCGCCAATCGCGCCTGGGCGCGGTTCTGGTTCTCGAACTGGCCTCCCCAGCTGAGCTCGGTGCCTTTGGGCATGGCCCTGACGATGGGGGCCAGCTTTACCTCCGCCTCGGCAAGGAAGCTCGAGAGGTCGCGTCCTCGCAAATCCAAGCGCACCGTGAGGTGGCGTCGGTTCATCTCCCGGGTGATGGTGCTTTCGCCGTCCCGGAGCGAGATGTGGGCCACCTGGGCGAGCGGGACCCGTTGTCCGTCCGGAGCGGTGAGCATGAGGTTACCGATGGCCTCGGGGCTTCCGCGGGCCTCGGGGACGAACCGGGCGGTGACGTCGTAGCGTCGCTCGCCCTGGAATACCCGGCCAATCGGCCTTCCGCCGACTCCTGTCTCGATGAGGTCGCCGATGTCGGAGACGTTGATCCCGAAGCGAGCGGCCGCCGCGCGGTCGACGTCGATCTGCAGCTGAGGCAGCGGAGGCTCCTGGTCTACGGCGACGTCAGCGGCACCGCGGACTGTTACCAGGGCGGCCGCCACCTTGCCGGCGATGTCGCGAGTTGCGCCAAAGTCGGGCCCGAAGACCTTCACCACGAGCTCGCTATGTGCGCCGGCGATCTTGTCGTTCACCATGTCGAAGATGGGTTGCGAAAAGCCCACCGTCACGCCCGGCAGCTTTCGGTAGCGTCGCTCAAGCTTATCGATGAGATCCCGCTTGGTCATTCCAGAGGGCCACTCTGAGTAGGGTCTGAGTCCCACGAAGGCCTCGATATGCGACGGAGTCCACGGATCCATGCCATCGTCAGCCCGACCGAGCTGCGTGACGATGGTCCTGACCTGCGGGAACTCTCGGGTGGCGCTGCGAAGCTCTCCTGCCATTTCGCTCGCCTTCTCCAGCGAAATTCCTGGCGGCAGCATCACCTGCAGCCAGAGCGAGCCTTCGTCGAGCTCGGGCAAGTACTCTCGGCCCAGGGTCAGCGCCAGCACCGCTGCGAGGAGCACCGCTCCAATGCACGGCAAGAGCGCACGGCACGGCTTCGCGAGCAGCCACCCGAGGACGCACTCGTAGCGGGAGCGGGTCCACTCGAGGGCGGAATTTCGGAAGACCCTCCGCGGCTTCGACAGTGAAAAGAGTGCCAGGCCAGGGATGAGAGCGAGGGCCACCAGCGTCGCGCCGGCAAGGGCGTAGCCGACCGTGTACGCCATCGGGGCGAAGAGCTTTCGCTCCACTCGCTGGAACGCAAAGAGCGGTAGGTAGGCCGTCGCAATAATCGCTGCGGCGAAGACCATGGGCCTCGCCACCTGGATGGCGGCATCGCGCACATCCCCTTCGCCAAGCGATGCCTCCGGTCTCTCCTCGCGCCGCCGAAGCACGTTCTCCAGAACCACGATGGAGCCGTCGACGAGGATCCCGAAGTCGATGGCTCCAAGCGAGAGCAAGTTGGCTGGGATGTTGGTCGCCGCCATCAGGATGAAGGCGAACAAGAGCGACAGAGGCACCGTGACCGCAATGAGGAGCGCACTACGAGCGCTGCCGAGGAAGAGTAGGAGGACGATGATCACGAGCCCCATGCCCTCGAGGAGCGTCTGCGAGACGGTCCTCACCGTCGTCCGGACGAGTTCCGTCCGGTCGAGGTACGGCACCACTTTCACCTCTGCCGGCAGAATGCCGTGATTGAGCGCCTCCACCTTGCGATGGATGTCTTCGAGAACGCGGGACGGATTCTCACCACGCAAGAGGAGGACGATGCCGGTGACGACGTCAGGGGCCCCGTCCATGCCGCCGATGCCTTTGCGGGTGAGGGCACCGAGTTGGAGGCGTCCCAAGCTGTGGAGGAAGATGGGGGTTCCCTGGGATGCGGCAACGACGATGTTCCCGAGGTCGTCCAGCGAGCGGACCAGGCCAATTCCTCGAACGACCGCAGCCTGCTCGCCGCGGACGAGCAGGCTGCCCCCCGCGTTCGCATTGTTCGCCTTGATCGCTCCGATCACCTGCTGGAGTGACAGGTTGAACTGGGCGAGCTTCGAGGGGTCGAGCTCGATCTGGAACTCGGAGGTTTCTCCTCCAAAGTTGCTCACGTCCGCCACTCCGGCCACCTGCTTCAAGGCGGGAACGACCACCCAGGTCTGCAGCTCCGTCAGGTCCCGAACGGACCGCGTCTTCGACTCGAGGCTGTAGCGGTAGATCTCGCCGACGGCCGACGTGAGCGGATCAAGCTGGGGAGTGGCCCCCTCGGGGAGATCGACGCCGCCGATGCGCTCGAGGATGCGCGTGCGCGCCCAGTAGTCCTCGACGCCGTCACGGAACACGAGCGTGATGAGGGAGAGTCCGAAGGTGCTGCGGGACCGCATCACCGCCAGCCCCGGCGTTCCGTTGAGCTCGCGCTCCAGCGGAACGGTGATCTGCTCTTCGACCTCCTCGGCCGCGTGGCCGGGGTGCTGGGTGATGACTTGCGCGCTCGTGTCGGCGATGTCCGGGTAAGCCTCGATCGCGAGCGTCGTAAACGAGTAGTAGCCGAAGACCGCCACGAGCAACGACACGACCAGCGCGAGCCAGCGCTTTCGAAGACATACGGAGACGAATCTCTCGATCATGAGAGCAGTCCTGATCGGGAAAGTGGTGGGACGCCTAGGGGAAAAGGATCGCGTTCTTGGTAACGATGCGTTCGGCTGCCGCGAGCCCGCGCGTCACCGGGATGCCCATGGCCACGGGTTCGCCCACTTCGACGGGGCGTCGCTCGAAGACCCAAGGGGATTTCTCGACGAAGAGAAAGCTCTTGTCGCCGTGGACGACCAGGGCCGTCGGCGGCACGACGAGTTCGGGCGATTCCCGGCCTCGCAACGCGACCCTCGCGAACATGCCGGGTTTGAGGCGATATTCTGGGTTGGCGAGCTGAATTCGTACCTTGACCGTGCGGGTCTCTGGGACGAGGACATCCCCGATCATGTGGACCCTTCCGTCGAAACGCTGGCCTGGGTAGGCAGCGAACTCCACGACCGCCTCTTCACCGACCTCCACTCGCTGGATGTCCTTTTCGGGAACGTTCGCGGTCACCCAGATGGTCGTGAGATCCGCCACCACCATGAGCACCGCTGCCAGGTCGTTCTGGTACTGGCCCGGCGCCGTGGTCAGATCGATGATGCGCCCGGCGATGGGGGCCTTCACCGTAAGCGGGCGGCCGACGTCCCCGGGGTCGATACCGAGCAACTGAAGGCGGGTGCTGGACCGTGCGAGCTCGCTCTTCGCCGAGAGGTGGTCGGCCTCAGCCTGCTCGAGGTCCTTCTGCGCCCCGATCCCGTGTTCCCTTAGGTCCTGCTGCCGTTGGAGCGTGCGCTGCGTCTGAGTCTCGGCCGACCTGGCCTTGAGGTAGTCGGACTGGGCTCCGGCGAGATCCGCAGAGTCGAAGGAGAGGAGCGGAGCGCCTTCCTTCACCGCCTCTCCCAGTCGAACGTGAAGCCTCAGCACCCTTCCCTGGAGCGGCGGGCAGACCTTCGTTACCTTCGACGGATCGGCCTCGGCAGTCGCCGGCACGTTGAGCTCATGACGGACGTTCTGTGGCGCGACCGCCTCGATGGAGAGGCGCTCCCTCGCGGGAGAGCGGAGCGGCACAACCACGTCCTGGTCGCGCAGCTCGAAGGACGGAACCTCGGCTTGGGTATCGAGCGCCTGAGCTGTCCGTGAGCAGGCGGTACCGGAGAGCAACACAACAACACCTAAGGCTGTCCACAGCGCGATCAGGAGATGGCGGGCGTCGAGAACGGAGACCCCTTGAGTTTCGAGCATGGCGGGCTTTCGACACGGGTTCAGGATGGTGGGTTCTTGCTGCCCCAATCCGCGGCTTCGCACGTGCGGCGTGGTCACTCCTCTTGCTTCACTTGCTGGGCGAGGTAGTTCTGGAGGCCCACCTGGTCAATGAGGATGAGCTGCGCCTCGAGCCAGTTGGCGTGCTCCTCCTCGTCCTTGAGGATGTGCTCGAGCAGCTCGGCGGAACCGTTGTCCCCGAGCCCGCGGAAGAGCTCGATGCCGCGGTTCAGCATGCCGATGGCGGCCTTCTCGACTCCCAGGTCGAGCTTGAGCTGCTCGGGCACCGTCTCGCCGATGGTGACCTTCCCGAGCCGTTGCACGTTGGGCATCCCCTCGAGGTAGAGGATGCGCTCGATGAGCTCGTCGGCGTGCTTCATCTCGTCGATGGATTCGGCTCGGATCTTGGTCCAGAGCCGCTCGTAGCCCCAGTTCTGGCAGATGCGCGCGTGAAGGAAGTACTGGTTCACCGAGGTGAGCTCGTTCGTGAGCACCTCGTTCAGCAGCTCGATGACCTTTGCGTCGCCCTTCATGGTTCCTCCTGTGATGAGTCGCTACGGTCCCGCTCCTCCGCGTGGACAGCCCGGACACGGGTCTCCGGCCGAGTTGCATCGGGCTTCTTGGGCCACGATGTGCTCGATGAAATCGGCGCAGCAGCCGCAGGCTGTGCCCGCCCCGGTGGCGAGGGCGATGTCCTTGGCGGTGGCCCCGCCAGCTGCGGCGGCGCGGATGACTCCGTCGGGCACGGCCCGGCAGATGCAGGCGATCATCGCTGCCCTCCCCGGCCGGCGGTTCGGCAGCGGGCGCAGACACCGTAGAGTTCGAGTTTGTGGGTCTCGGTGGTGAACCGGTGGCTCGTGGCCACCTCGCGCTGCAGAGCCTCGATCTCTGGGTTCTCGAACTCGAGAATCGCGCCGCAGCTAGTGCAGACGAGGTGGTCGTGATGGCAGTTCTTGCGGACCGGCTCGTAACGCGTGACTCCATCCCCGAAGTCGTGCGCCTCGGCGAGGCCGCACTCCGCTAGGAGACGCAGAGCGCGGTAGACGGTGGCGTGGCCGATGCCGCTGTCGCTCTCCCGAACCCGGTCGGAGAGTTCGTCGACCGAGACATGGCCTGGAACGGCAAGAAAGGTCGCCACCACCGCGTCTCGGGTGCGCGAGCGCCGGAGCCCGCGCCGCTTCATGTGGGCAAGGAGGGCTTCCTGCACTGGCGCGGTCCGGGCTCGCCTCTTCGCTTTCGTGCCGTTCACCCGGGTCACCCCTTCTTCGTCACCGCAACCGTCATGATAATGAAATTCAATATCACTTGTCTCGCAGGGTCGTCCTTGATCGCCGTCAAGACGTGTCTGTTCGCCGTGTCCGCGCCTCCTCCGCGCGGGCGGCGGCGTTCCCCTACCTGCTCCAACCCTCAAGGCGAGTGGGGTGGCCGGTCCTCATCACCCAGCGGTCGTGCCATCATGAGCGCGCGATGGGCAAGGGGAGGAAACCGCCGCCGTCCGCAGCGCCATCGGCTCCGTTCAACGCCGCGCTGGCCGGTCTCTCCGCGAGGGTCGACGACGTCCCGCGCAGGCCAGCGCCTCCCGCGAGACCACCCGAGCGATCGGCGCCCGCCCGCGCCGTTGTCCGCATGGAGCGAGCTGGTCGCGGCGGGAAGACCGTGACCGTCGTCGAGAAGCTTGACCTGCGAGCGCGTGACTTGGAGGCGTGGCTTGCGGACTTGAAGCGCGCACTTGGGTGTGGTGGGGCGATCGAAGGCGAGGCATTGGTGCTCCAGGGAGACACGCGTGAACGGGTGGGCAAGCTGCTCGAGTCGCGCGGCGTGAGGAACGTTACCGTCGCGTCAGGGAGGGAGCAGGGCCCCGCCGACCGCTAGCTCACAAGCAGCGGAGAACACCGGCTGCCCTGGCCTCACCTCACCAATTGAAAGGGCGCTCGCTTCTCGCCCTTGCCCGCAGACGATCCAGCGCCAGAGGAACAACGCCCGAGGACAAATCGCCTCAACGCCCGGAGGTTCCATGATGAAAAAGAAGCGTAGACGCACTGGTGGAAGAGTCTCGCGTGAGCCCACGTCGATCGAGCTGCCGAGACGAGAGCCCCACCCCCGCGGGTCGCTCGCGAAAGCCTTGAAGCTCCGGAGGACCACTCGCGACATCGACGGCAAGATGCTTTCCTTGCGGACTCTCTCCGATCTTCTTTGGGCCGCCTGTGGAGTGAACAGGAAGCAGGGCCCGTTCGGGATGCCGGGGCGGACTGCGGCGTCGGCGAGCAATTCCCAGGAGATCAACGTGTACGTCGCTCTTCAGCGGGGGACGTACTTGTATGACCCCTTCCTCCATCGGTTGGTGCTGGCCGTCGCCGATGACCTGCGAAGTCTCGCCATTGGCCGCGGCCAGGCTAATGGTGGCGCCAAGGCTCCCGTTCGCCTCATTTACGTGGCGGACCTCGACAAGCTCGTCCATACATCAGGGTTTCAGGAGCCGGGCCTTCGCGACCCCGACGTCCAGCGGTCGTACTATTTTGTCGACACCGGCCTCATTGCAGCCAACGTCTACCTGTTCGCCGCTTCCGTTGGCCTGGCAGCTTGGTTTCACAACTGCGACAGACCGAAGCTCTCTGCGAAGCTGAACCTTCGTGACGATCAGCGCGTGCTCTTCGCACAGACCGTAGGGTACCCCGCGAAGAAGCGGCAGCAAGGCTGAAGGTGTCGGGATGCGCGGTGCTGATTGCTCCAGCGAGCTCACCACCGAGTGAATGCCAGGGCCACCGACGAGTTGCTCTCGGGGGGAGCTTCACACACCGGGACCTGGGGCACACAGGAGAGGCGGCTCCACAGGCTGGCGCGCAACGAACCCAGTCTCAGCTTGCCAGCGCCACCAGCCCGTGCTTGAGGAGCCAGAGCAGTGCGTAATCGAGTTCGCCCGGCGCGGAATCACCCGCGCGCACTGTCAACTCTGACACTGGGAGCGGGCCGGGGACGAGCGCGCGAAGAGCTTGTGTGCCGAGCGCGCCGTTGAGGAGCGCCGCCATATCTTCGTAGAGGGGCGGCGGCTGAGCGCGACCGGACAGCACGTCGGTTCCGGTGGTCGTGAGCCGAAGGACGTCTTTGGGAGAGAGCACGTGGCTCGGGTAGTGCCCGAACGCGTCGAAAAGGTCGACGATATCCGGGTCCCTACCGGGTGGCGGCTGAAATTCCTGGGCTGCCTGCTCGAGTTCCCTCCAGAGGTCGAGGTATTGCCCGATGACCACTCTCCACGTCCAGCGTTCCAGCGCAGTGCGCCGACCGGCATCGCCCATGCGCTGCCTTAGGGCCGGGTCGTCGGCCAGGCGGCACAGCCGGTCCTCGAGCAGCGCCACGTCGATGGCCACGGCCTGCGCCGCAGCGAGTTGTGCCACACGGGCTTCCAGAATGCCTCTGAGCAGGGTCAGTGTGGCGGGTGGCCTAGCCCATATCGTCGGGATGCGAAAGCCAGTCACGCCATCCTCGACTAGGTCGCGGTAGCCGTTCCAATCGGATGCCACAACTGGCAATCCCGCTGCCATCGCCTCGGCGATCGAGATTCCGAACGTCTCCTGTACGTTGTCGACGGGAGACACAAAGACGTCGGCAGCCCCAAGCAGCGCCCGTTTCTGCTCGTCCGTGGCGTTCGGCGCGACGATGACGTGATCGCGAAGGTTGAGCTCCGCGATGGCGGCGACGAGTGCCCGCTCGTTTGCCTGGTCCGCGCCACCCGCCAACACCAGGCGAAGGTCGCGCCCGCGTGCCACACGCCGGGCCACGTGAAGGAGAGGCACGAGGTCGGCTTTGTCTTCAACGGCGAGCCGCCCAACCCAAAGGAAAACGATTGCCTGGAGTGGTAGGCCGAGAGATGCTCGGCAGGCCGCGCGGTCGCGGGGTGTGAATACCTCGTCCGCGACGCCGAGCGGGATCACGGGCAGGCGCCCCGCGAATCGTCGAATCCGTCTGTCCGGCCCGGCGGTTCGGCGTGCAACCACGTCGAGCAGCCGCTCGAAGGCTTCTCGTCCCGCAGTAGACGTGCACGCGACCGCGTCGCAAGGTCCGTAGGGCGCAGCCAGAAACTGGGCCATGGCATGATCGACCGTGTCAAGGCTGTGGACGACGCCGCTGATCGGGAACGGTCGAACGCCTGGCGCCGCCCGCATCCACGCCAGCCGAGGGTGATAGCGGCTCCAGCCGCCTACGTGGAACCCTGCGTAGGCGTGGCTCGCGAGCCGCGCAGGCAACTCGAGCGCGTGGAGAAGGGTGACCCGCCCCGCCATCTCCGGCCCGACGAGATCCAATAGCGCCGGGCGCAGCCCGCGTTGCACCGAGCGGGCCGGACAGAAGAGGTGGTACTCGTCGAAGTCGCCGTACCGCAGCAGAGCCTGCAGAAAACCGGTGTTCGCGGCCACCCGCCCGATTCGGACGTCGCGATGCGCTCCCTCGATGAACGTGTCCACGCTGCCAAACAGCTTCATCGCGCAACCCTCCCCGCCTCACGCGGCGAGTACCCCTCACAATCCCGCTTCGGCCTTCCCTCGGCGCCAGTCGCGCCCTGTACACGTGCGCCCACGTCTGGAGCCATACGCGAACACTTCGCAAGAACTTCAGTCAGGGTAGACCGCGTCACACCCGCCGGCAAAGGAGGCAGTCTTCCTGATCGAGGCTCGCCATGCCAGACGTCAGGACGAGGCGCAGCTGGGTCGACCCGCGCCAAAATCGACGCGCGGTCGCCCTCCGAACGCGCAACGAGCCATTCGCCCCGCGCATCAGTGGCGCTCGACCCCCGACCGCGCATCTCCGCTGACGACGAGAGCCACTATCGGCATAAAACCCAAGCCTCACCCCGGTCGCTTGCTCCCTCGACCGCCTGGAGTGCGGTGTCGCCCCCGCGTCCCTCTCCCGGTCAGAGACTTGCGCCCCTTCCCGGGGCCATGAGATGGCGAAGCCGGCAGCGAAATCTGCACGCTCGGACCGCTTGGGGGTAGATTGCGTCGTCATGATCCCCGCCCAGTCGGATGGCCATCCCCCCGGTACCCCGGAACCGCGGCCGCTTCGGATCGCGATGGTGATCGACGCCTGGGACGACGCGAACAACGGTGCAGTCGTGTCGACCCGACGGTTCTCCGAACTCCTCCGCGCTCGAGGCCACACGGTCGAAGTGCTTGCGTCAGGCAAGCCGATGCCGGGCAAGGTCCCGTTAAAGGCTTTTGTTGTCCCGACGCCCGGCGCACTCATGGAGAAGATGCGATTGCCTTTCGCGTGGCCCGACCGGCGCATTCTCGAGGAAACGCTGGCTCGCCAGGACATCGTCCACAACCAATTCCCTTTCTACCTGGGATTCCAGGCCATCAAGGTTGCGCACAAGGCGAACGTCCCGGTGGTCTCGACCTTCCACGTCCAGGCCGAGCACCTCCTGCACAACGTGAACATCCACAGCGCGGCCATGGTGAGGTGGGTGTACCGCTTCTTTCTGCGGACGATCTACAACCGGTCCGACCACGTGATCTGTCCGAGCGCATTCGCGCAAAAGGAGTTGCTGCGGTACGGGCTCCGCGCACCATCGACGGTGATCTCCAACGGGGTCCCGCCGGAATACCACCCGCTGGCGCGCGCCGAGTGCCCGCAGTTCGGCGGCAAGTTTGTCGTCTTGTCGGTCGGGCGCCTCGCCCGGGAGAAGAGGCACGATCTTCTCATCGAGGCCATTCGTCAGTCGCGCCACGAGCGCCGCATCCAGTTGGTCATCCTCGGTGACGGACCCCAGCGAGAGCACCTCCAGGCACAGGCGCGGATGCTCACGCACGAGCCGGTCTTTCGTTGGCTAAAGCCACACGAGCTCATCCCGTACTACGGCGGAGCTGACCTCTGCGTTCACGCGGCAGACGTTGAGGTGGAGTGCATGTCCGTGCTGGAGGCCATGGCTTGTGGCCTGCCCTGCCTCATCGCGCGTTCGCCGCTGAGCGCGACCGCTCAGTTCGCCCTGTCCGACTCGTTTCTCTTTAGCGCAGGCTCTCGCGAGGACCTCACGAACAAGATCGACTACTGGATCGACCACCCGGCGGCGCTGGAGGGAGCCCGTGCCGCCTACCGCGAGGCAGCACAGCGGTACCGAGTCGACGCTTCCGTGGAGAAGCTGGTGGAGCTCTATCAGCGTGTCGTGGCTGGGTACCGAGGTTCGGGGCCGACCTGAGATGTTGCAGAGGCAGCCGCAGGTCGCCGCCCTCGTCGCTACTACGAGGTGTCCGAGGCGACAGCCAGGGAACCCGCCCTTGGCCTTCAGCCGGTGGCGGGCCTCTCTGCGATCGAAACGTTCGGGCTCCAGCAGGATGTCGGGGGTCTCGGCAGTGACGGCAGGGCGCACTAGAGCCCGTCACCCTTGTCGGCCTGGCGGATCAAGAGCACAAGCTCCGCCAGGGACGAGACACCGAGCTTCTTCAACACCCGCGCGCGGTGCAGGCTCACGGTCGTTGCGGCCAGGCCTAGGTCGGCGGCGATCTCCCGGCTCTTAAGACCTCTGGCGACCCGCTCGCACACCTCGCGCTCGCGTGGCGTAAGGCGGCCGAGGCGCTTGAGCGCGGCGGCCTGGGCGGCTCGGCCAATGGCGCCCTCGGCGCTCCGACGTAGCGCGGCTTCCACCGCCCCGAGGAGCACGGGCTCCTCGAATGGCTTCTGCAGAAAGTCCACCGCGCCGTCCTTCATGGCGCGCACTGCTGTGGGGACGTCTGCAAGAGATGACATGAGGACTAAGGCCGGCACGGCACCGTCCTTGGCGACTAGTTCCTTGGCTTCGATGCCCGAGAGGCCGGGCGTCTGGACGTCGAGGAGCAGGCAACTCCCGGGTTCTGGCCGTGCCCGGTCGAGAAAGGCGCGCGGCGCGGAGTAGGTCTCGACGTCATATCCAGCGCGATGCAGCACACGGGCCAGCGTCGACCGGAGGACCTCGTCGCCGTCGACGACGTAGACGTGGGCCCGTTCGCTCGGATGCGCTTGCCCCGGGTCGGGTTCGGCTTGGTGCGTCCGTCGCTTCCTACTGTCCACAGTGCATCCACGGCGAGGCCCATCGCCGGGGCATGACCCCCCCGGGTGCGGCCTGACATATGCGGAAGTACATAGGCGCGGCTTGGTTCGCCGTGGTGACGATTGGGCGGAGCCTCGACACGGAACTGGCACAGTGACTGCACCAGTCGGTGTCCGAGCGTCCGTCCGCTCGGCCCACTCCCTTCGTTTCGAGGAGCCAAGAGGCATCCAATGGCCCAGGAAGTCGCTTTCTCGACCGACCGCCCAAGTGTCGACGTCCCCACGTTGGCTCACCTGGCCGGCAAGTTCATGACCTTCAAGCTCGCCGACGAAATCTACGGGCTCGAGATCCTCAAGGTTCGGGAGATCATCCGCCTCCTGGAGATCACCCGCGTGCCCCGCAGCGAGGGCTTCATGCGGGGTGTCGTGAACCTTCGCGGCAAGGTCATTCCCGTGGTCGACCTTCGCCTCAGGTTCGGGATGTCCCTAGCCGAGGGCACCAATCAGACTGTCATCATCGTCGTCCAGTGCTTGGTCCGGGCCCAGCTTCTCACCGTCGGGCTGCTCGTGGATCAGGTGCTCGAGGTCCTTTCGGTGAACGCCCGGGACATCGACGCCACACCGAGTCTCGGCGATTCCTCGATCGACATCTCCTTCATCCAGGGGGTCGGAAAGACCGGTGACCGAGTCGTATTCCTGCTCGATATCGACAGGGTTCTCGTCGCCGATGCGTCGAGTTCCCCTATTGGCTGAGCCCGCGCGAGGCCCGTAAGCCAAGGAGACGAAGGTGAAGAACTGGCCCATCGCAACGCGTGCCGCCCTTGGCGTCGTCCTGGTGATCTCGGCCACCGTTCTCGTCACGGTAGTCGGGCAACTCGGCCTCGCCAAGCTCTTACAGACGAATTCCCAGATCACTGGCACGATCCCCGCGCTCACCACAGTGGGCGACGTCCGCGCCGCGAGTCTTGGCGTCCGTCGGTTCGAGAAGGACTTCATCATCAACGCGGGCGACATAGCTGCGCAGGACAAGTACGCGGCCGAGTGGAGAGCAGAGATGGCGACGCTGCAGTCGTCGCTGGAACGTCTCGGCTCCTTTGCCACGACGACGGAGGAGCAGCAGTCAGACGCTGACGCACGTGCCGCGGTCCAGCGTTATGCCAAGGGCTTCGAGGAGGTGATCGGCGCCGCGCGAGCGGACCCGCGCCTGTCGCCCGGGCGCCTGAACCAACTCGTGATTCCCGTCAAGGACGAGATCCGGCACGTGATCGCAGCCGCCAAGCAGATGGCGGACAGCCGCGACAAGGAGATACGCGAGGAGGCAGCGGTCGCGGTGGCCACACACCGGCGGGTCTCCCTCGTGCTCTACGTGGCCCTGGCGGCTGGCATCGCGATCGGATTATCCATCGCCTTCATCATGTCCCGCAGCGTCTCCCGCGTCGTTCGGAGCATCACCAGCGAGGTGGGGCGCCTGACCGGGGCCGCTGTTCATGGCGAGCTCAGTGTTCGCGCCGAGACCGGTTCCGTGAGTCCGGAGTTCCGGCCCATCCTCGTAGGCATGAACGAGACGATGGACGCCTTCGAGAAGCCCATCCGGGTTACGGCCGAGTACGTTTCGAGCATCGGGCAGGGGAAGATCCCGGCGAAGATCACAGACGCGTACCGGGGCGACTTCAACCTCATCAAGTCCAGCCTGAACGACTGCATTGATGCGGTCAGTGCGCTCGTGAGCGACGCGGGGGTGCTGGCGAAGGCCGGTGTCGAGGGGCGGCTCGCCATTCGCGCCGAGACGTCCAAGCATAAGGGAGACTTTCGCAAGATCGTCGAGGGCGTCAACCAGACTCTCGACGCCGTGGTGGGCCCGCTCGGTGTGGCCGCGAAGTGCGTCGACGACATCTCCAGGGGGCAGATCCCGTCCAAGATCACCGACGAGTATCGCGGCGACTTCGCCAAGCTGAGGGACAATCTCAACACCTGCATCGACGCGGTCAACGCACTCGTCGCCGACGCGGGGATGCTGGCCAACGCAGGGGTCGAGGGCCGTCTCGCCGCCCGCGCTGACGCGTCCAAGCACCAGGGTGACTTCCGGAAGGTCGTCGATGGCGTCAACCGGACGCTCGACGCCGTCTTAGGCCCGCTCAACGTCGCTGCCAAGTACGTCCACGACATCTCCAAGGGGCAGATCCCTCCCAGAATCACCGACGAGTACCCCGGCGACTTCAACGTCATCAAGCAGAGCCTCAATACCTGCATCGACGCGATCAACCGCCTCGTCAGCGACGCCAGCATGCTGGCCCAAAGCGCCGTGGCTGGCCGCCTATCGGCTCGCGCCGATACCGGGAAGCACGAGGGTGACTTCCGAAAGGTTGTCCAGGGCGTGAACCAAGCGCTCGACGCTGTCATTGCGCCGATCACAGAGGCATCTGCGGTGCTCGAGCAGCTCGCAAAGCGGGACCTGCGAGCTCGGGTCGTGGGCAGCTACCATGGTGATCACGCCCGCATGAAGGAGTCACTCAACGGGACGGCCGCGGCTCTCAACGACGCCATCGCCCAGGTAGCCGAGGCCGTCGCCCAAGTTTCCTCGGCCTCCACCCAGATCGCTGCCTCCAGCCAGGCGGTGGCCAGCGGCGCCAGCGAGCAAGCCGCCGCGATTCAGGAAACATCGTCTTCGCTCGAGACGGTCATGCACACCAGCAAGCAGACTGCCGACAGCGCACAGCAGGCCAACAACCTCGCGACGTCTGCGCGAGACGCTGCAACCGACGGCGCTGCCGCAGTGGACCAGATGCAGGGCGCCATGGGCAAGATCAAGGCGTCGGCCGAGTCGACATCGCAGATCATCAGGGACATCAACGACATCGCCTTCCAGACCAACCTCCTCGCGCTCAACGCCGCCGTCGAGGCAGCCCGGGCTGGCGAGGCAGGGCGCGGATTCGCGGTGGTTGCCGAGGAGGTGCGCTCGCTCGCGCTGCGTGCCAAGGCTGCGGCCATGAAGACCGAGGAACTCATCCGCGAATCGGTGACGCAGGCCGGCCACGGCGAGGTCACCTCCAAGCAGGTTGCCGGCAAGCTTTCCGAGATCGTCACGGGCATCGGCACGGTGTCCGACATCGTCTCGGAGATCGTTGCCGCGGCAAAAGAGCAGTCCACCGGCATCGACCAGATCAACCAGGCCGTCGCCCAGATGGACAAGGTCACCCAGCAGAACGCCGCCTCGGCCGAGGAGTCGTCATCGGCCGCCGAGGAGCTCGCCGGCCAGTCCGAGGAACTCGCCGCCATGGTCGGCACCTTCCACCTTGCGCAGAAGGCGAGCTTTGGCCCAAAGGAGGCTGTCGCGCGCTCAGGAGCCCGTGCAGCCGCGCCAGGGCGGCGCTCGGGCACCGCGGCAGCCGCGAAGGTCCGAGGTCCATCCCAGATCGCTGACAGGAAGCTCTTTCCCCTCGGCGATCAGGAGGCAGACTTCCGGGAGTTTTGATTGCGGCCTGACGCCCGCCACAGCTGACTGAAGGTGGAGACCTGCACGGAACGAGTTGCGGCAACCGGAACGCCGCGGCACGGAAGCCCTGCGTGTTTGTCGTCCGAGGAGCGTGCTCGCTACGGGTGGAATGTGGCGAACGCCTTAGCCGGCTCTCGCCTAGTATGGAGACTATTCTCCACCTTGGAGAAGTCTGCGTACCCAAGGCTCATGCCGCAGACGAGCATCTCGCTCGCCGGGACGCCCAGTTGTGAAGAAACGATGCGGTGGAACTGCATGAACGCGGCCTGCGGGCAAGTGTCGAGTCCACGTGCGCGCGCGGCGACCATCACGTTTTGAAGGAACATGCCGTAGTCGAGGAAGCTCCCCTGGCGCATTACGCGGTCGACGGTGAACAGGAGCCCCACCGGCGCGTCGAAGAAGCGATAGTTGCGGGCGTGTTGGACGTGCATTCGGGCCTTGTCGGCCTTGCCGATTCCGAGCAGTCCGTAAAGGCCCCATCCGACCTCGCGTCGGCGCTCGATGTACGGCGTAACCCAATCGCGCGGGTAGTAGTCCCACTCCTCGGCATGCCTTTCCGCAGCCTCCGGCCCATCGTAGGCTTCGAGGATAGCGTCGACGAGACGAGCTTTCGCCTCTCCGGTGACGACGTGCACCTTCCACGGCTGAGTGTTCGTACCCGAAGGCGCACGGCTGGCGACGTCGAGAATGGACTCGATCGTCTCGCGTGGCACCGGCGTGGGAAGAAAGGCGCGAACGCTGCGCCGGGACGTAATGGCAAAGTCCACGGCCGCGCGGATCTGTTCGGCCGTCAATCCCTGTGGCGATATCCTGTCGTCCACTGCAGACTCCTCCGAGGCAAGACCGTCGTGACCGAAGGCCGAGTTGGGACGGCCTTTGTGACCGCGCCGTTCGCGGAGCGTGCCAGCGACAGTGGCAGAGCTTGAGAGTGACGTAAAGGAGCGCGCGGGGGGCGGCGGCCGGGGCTCCCGGTGCGGTGGGACCGCCCCATGACCAGACCGGCGACTCGACGAAGTCACAGCCCCGCAGGTGCCGGCGTGGCGACCGGGTAGTCGTCCGAGATATGGAGGCGCCTCCCCCCGCCGGAGGCCCGCCCTCGCCGGTGCGCGCGGCGCCGTCGCGGCGCGCCGCCATTCTCCAATGGGGCCCAATGGCGGAGGCGAGCATCGGCGGCCCGATGTTCAGCTTCGGACTGATTGCGAAGGCCAGCAGCGCGGCCAGAGGACGACCGGGGCCGCGGGCATTGCGGCCTCGGTCGGTCTCGCTGGCGGTGTCCTTGCGCCCCATAAGGGCCGCGAAGTCTCGGGCAAGCGCCACAGTCCTGGGCTATGCCCATTTCCGTGAGCGCGCTCCTCCTCGGTGTCCTGCTGGTGGTCGTGCGCACCTGGCCGAGCGACATGACGAGTGCTCCCGTCGACCTCGCGCAGCGCTCGCGAGCGATGGCGGGCTTGCCCATGCTGGACTCGGCATCGGCGCGGCGCGTCGATGCGACCCCACCGCCCCGCGCGCTAGACGTGTGGCAGCCGGCGGTCGACGTGCCGGGTTTCAATCGCAGCTGGGACGTCCGTGGGAGACGCTCCGAGGTCCTGCTCTCCGTTCTTGACCGGATGGATATGGGGGCCATCTCCGATGTGGCGCGGTGGATCACGACCACGGGGCTAACCGTGGACTACCGGGTCCCGGAGAGAGCTCAGGCCGTGCACGTCAACGTGGCCATGCGATGGCACATCGATCCTTTCGGCACCCCGCTTGCGCGAACCGAGTGATGCCGCTCGAGGTTTCCCAGCGCGGCGAGATGGGCAAGCGCTCAGTCGGCGCGGATGATATAGAACTAGCTCGTTCCCTCCTCTCTCGCCCGTAAGGCGCGACCGGTCTGGACGCGGCCGTGGTCCGGCGCGCTTCCGCTCCAAGGTCTGCACGCCAGCGACGGCGCACGCGAGGAACACCATGCGGACAGGGAGCGACTTCCATGCGTCACTCGAGGGCGGCGGACCGCGACGCGGTTGTCCCCGCGGACTGTCCGACGGCTGCCGAAGGCGCAGGAACGGTACCAACTGCGATGAGTGTTCGCGAGAGGCCGGCAGGACATGACCGCCTGGGCTAGGACGACGGAGGGCTGGGCCCTCAACCTCGATGGCTCGGACGCCTCGCTGGTCTTCTCCTTGCCTCGCCTCGAGGTGAGGTGCAGCGCCAAGGGCTGGCGCAGTCTCTGCCTTTCGCCGGACGGGACCCTCCGCGAGCGCCAAGGGGGGTCAACGGATTCTGTGATCGCCGCGAAGGCTGCGGCGCTGGAGCAGGCAGGAAGAATGTTGGGTCCAGAGCACGCTGCGGCTCTGCTCGCCGCGACCGGCCGCCATTAGGCCGCACATGCCCTGGTCGCACCCAAACGGAGTTGAGAAGCACACCCCAATTGGTGGGGACGGCGCCCGCGTCTAAGGGCGGTCCGCCGCTGCCGCCCTCGAGGCTCCCTTGTCGAACACAACCATTCTCATCCTCATCCTTCTCTTCGTCCTAGCCGGCGACGGCGGATTCTTCTGGTTTGTGGCCCGCGTGACGGCGTCGACGCGTATTCCGGCGCGGGTACCTGCGCGCCCCGGAAAGGCCCCTAGCGGGCGACGTGCGCAGCGATGGCCCAGACGCTCATCACCAGCAGAAGAAGATAGGTGAGGCCGGCGCCTGCCACCGAAAGCTTGCTGCGCCCGTAGACCCCGGCCGCGTGGAGCACTCGCGCTAGGAAGAAGGAGCCAGCTAGCAAGTGCAGCGTGAAGGGGCTCCCCGCCGCAGAGATCTCCAAGGCGAGCAGAAGCCGCAGACCCAGAGGGACCTCGGCGGCGTTGCCATGTGCGCGCACCGGGCGAAGAAATGCCGCAGGAAGCGGCGTGTCCAAACCGACCGTGGTGCCGCGCAGCCGGCTCACGTTCGCGCCCGTCAGCGTCACGAGAAGCGCGTTGAGACCGCCGTAGAGGAGCGTCACCGGAATCGGGGCGGGCATGGAACCTCCTAGGTTGGACACGGAGGGCGACCGGAATCGGGACTAGCGTCAACGAGGGCTCCGACCGTGTGAAGAGACGTCTGGCCCGCAGGTGTCGGCATCGCGGCGGCATCGGATAACCTCGATCGTGACTCAGGGCTGGTCGGCGACCTCGGCCCCACGAAGCCCGCAACTGCAGTACAGTGAACTCATGTCAACCCCAACCCTGATCTACTTCGCGGGTCGCGGCCGTGCGGAACTCATCCGGCTCGTGCTCGCGGAGGCCGGCGTCGACTACCAGGAGCACGTCGTCGGCAAGGGAACGCCGCCCGTCGATGGGCGCCCCACCGATTTCGCGGAGCTCAAGGCAACCGGTAGCTTGCCATTCGACGCCCTACCGGTGTGGGAGGAGCCGACCGGTCTGCGCCTAGCGCAGAGCAGTGCCATCGCCAATCACATCGCCCGCATCCACGGACTTCGGGGCAAGAGTGCCATCGAGGAGGCGCAGTGCGACCAGGTGCTCGGTGCCGTCGACGACGTGCGACTCGAGTTGCGCAAACTGGTAACGGCGGCCGCCGATCAGCGTCCGGGGCTACGGGCAGAGCTGACCTCCGTCACGCTGCCGCGCTGGCTCGGTTACCTCGACCGGTTGCTCAGGAAGAACGGCGGGGCCGGCTACGTCGTCGGTAGCGCGATCACGGTGGCCGATCTGGCGCTCTGGTACCTACTCGAGATGATTCGCGACAACGGGTTCGGTGGCGCACTTGAGCGCTATCCGGCCCTCGTCGCCTTTGGAGAGCGTATCGGATCCCGGCCGCGCATCGCTGCCTACTTGAAGTCGACCCGGCGGCCGCCGTTCGCGCCGCTGCCGACCTAGTTCCGTTCAAGTCTTTGTTCGACGTACCGGCAGCGATGGTGGGGCGAACCTTCCGGCAGTCGGAGCCCGGGCCTGCCGACTGATGGAGCGTCGCCGAAGCGCCCCTCAGTCCAATGGCAGGTTCATCTTCCGAAGTAGCCCCGCGAAGCGAGGGTCGACACGGAGCTTCCGAAGGATCGGGTCCGCCTTGAGGAAGGTGAGTCCGGGATCCCGCTGAGCCACAGCCCGGTCAAGCCACTCGAAGGCCCTGTCCGTTTCTCCGCGCCAGGCCAGCACCTGCGCGACCTGGTAAGCCGCTACCGGGCCGAAGCGGGCGACGAGCTCGCTGAGTGCTGCGTTCGACTCGCGGGCGCGACCCAGATCGTGGTTCGCCATGGCGCTTCCCGTGAGCCTCACCCAACCGACCGAGGAACGGTCGGTGAACGAGAGGGCGGCTTGCGGCTGGCCGGCAAGGAGCCGATTCGACGCTATGACCAGGGCGGCGACGGGGTTGTCCTCGGAGATGGCGATGGCGCGAGCGGCCGCTGCGTATCCTTCGTCGAGGTCCCCGGAGGCGGTGAGGAAACTCCCTAGCACGACCCAGGCCGACGCAGAGAGGGGGTCGAGCGCTGTGGCACGGCGGGCGTGGCCAATGCTTTCGCGAGACTGACCCAGGTTGCCAAGGAGCCAGGCGAGCTGTGCCGATGCCTCGGGGTCACTCGGCCCGAGGGCTACGGCCCGCTCCAGGTCGGCCTTGGCTCCCGCCCAGTCACGGTCGTGGTCGCGCCGGACGACCCCGCGAACCCGATAGCCGTCCGGCAGGTCGGGGGCCAGGGCGATGGATCGGTCAGCGGCCGCGATGGCTCGAGTGGCAAGCTCCGGGACAGGCTCCTCGGCGAGGCCCCACGCCCAGATAGCTGCTTCCCCGAGGCCGGCCCACGCCGAGGGGTAGGACGGGGCGAGTGCCAGCGCTGTCTCGAATTCCGCGATTGCCCGCCGATAGCTCGCTAGTGTGCCGGCCCGCAGCGCCTGACGTCCTTGGAGGTAGTGGTCGTAGGCCTCCGGGGAGACCGGCCGGGTCGACCGTGCCTTCCCGTCCTCTGGCAGCAGCCTGCCCCTCATCGCCTCTACGACGGCCCTCGCCACTTGATCCTGGACCGCGAAGATGTCCGCCTGATCCCGGTCGAACGTCTCGGACCAAAGGTGATAACCGTCCGCGACGCTCACGACCTGCGCAGTGACCCGCAGGCGGTTGCCCGCGCGGCGCACACTGCCCTCCAGCACGTGTGTGACGTTGAGCTTCTGGCCGACTTCGGCAAGCTCGAAGTTCTTGCCCTTGAACCAGAAGGACGATGTCCGCCCCGGAACGCGCAGTCCCTCGACTTGGGCCAGTGCGTTCAGAATCTCTTCCGCCACGCCATCGGCGAAGTACTCCTGATCGTGCTGAGGACTCATGTCGGCGAAGGGCAGCACCGCGATCGAGGGGCCTGGTGCGGCCGCCGCCACGCCTGTGGGTGCGGTCGGGGCGACGGGCGTTTCGCCCCTGGCCCGGCGGGTGCCGCTCGGCAGTACGAAGTAGTACACGAGGCCTGGACTGGCCGCTGCCACGCCGACTCCCAGGATGAGGAGTGCGAGCCTGGCGCGCGAGGCCGCCGGCGAGCCCTCGCCGTCCGCCTCGGTGGGCGGGGTTCGCTCGATCCCACCCGCCTTGATGTCGAATACCCACGCGAGCGCCGCGGTGACCGGGAAGCCCAGTCCTAGGACGAGTACGACGAAGCTAAGTGTCCACTCGGGCAGATGAAGCCCGTGCATCAAAGGCTCATAGACCTGCAACACGGCGAAGGCGACGATTCCCCAAACGACCAGGGCGCGAAAGACGCGCCTTCGCTTCAACTCGGAGATGAACTGCTGGAGGCGTTCCATCCCTCTCCTGCGTCCTATGAACAGGGCATCTTAGCCGACGGCCAGATGGCGTGCCCATGTACCACCAGCCTCGGTCAACCCCAGTAAAGGCCGGCACTCGAGCAACGCCTCTGTCCTCGGCCTGTGCGCTGACGGCAGGGGCAGGCGTACGGGTCGTGAAACGCGGTAACTGCTGGTCCAAGCGGGTCGCAGTGCTCACTCGCTCGTCTCGCTGGCCACCGAGGCTCCGCCAGAAAGCATGATACGCCACCAAGCTTCGAGACGTCCCCGACGGGGCCCGTCGGCAGATCTGCCGTGGGGTTCTCCTGGCGGGGTCGGCGTGAGCCGCCCCGATCCGCGGACGAGCGCGACGAGGGCCCACGGGCCCCCTCATCGGTCGCGAAGTGGTTGTCGGGTGTGGGTCCCCTGGAGCCAACGGGGGGCGGGATGTGGGAGAGGCAGCCGGGGGCGGACCCTTCGGGCGCGGCTGATAGCATCGACGCGCCCCGAAGAAAACCACTCGAAATATACCAAGGGTATGGCTCGGGTCGGCGGAGGGCCGTCCACGGCGCGGCCGCTGGCAGGCCGCCGAGAACACGGCCTGCCAACCTTCCAATCGCTTCCAACCCTGGTGCGGGACCTGCATTACCTTGCGGGTGATCAAGATGCACCCAGTCGCAAAGCACAGTTGTCGTGGGGACTACGCGACCCGGAGTGACGCCAACCCAGGTCACGCCGGAGAGCGATTCATGCAGTGGGTAGACCGTGCGGCAGTCCTCGGGTCTGGGAGTGAAGCCTTGCCCGAGCCGTCTCTCGTCGTGGGCGAGGACGTCTCGGTCTTTTTCATCAACTGTCACCCTCGCCAGGTGCTCGGACTCGAGGACGCAGAGGTAACAGTCTGCCTCGCCAGCTGTCTCCGAGGCGAATGCGTTGCCCGCGACTGGCATATCGCGGAAGCCTTCGTCGCCCAGCAAGGCGACATCGACGTCTCCGAGGCCGCGTTCTGTATCGAATCCCTGAGGGGAACCCGCCTCGAGGAAGTGCGCTGAGCCCGAGAGGGACCGAACCATGGTGCAGCCGAATTCGAAGGGCGAGAACGCCCCGCAACAACCCCTCTGGATCCTCGTTGTCGACGACGACCCGCTCGTCAGCGTGGCCCTCAGCCGGCTCCTGAGCCCATTCAAGGTGACGTTTGCCCAGAGCGCGGCCGGGGCCCTCGGGCGCCTTCATGCGGGGGGCAAGTTCGACGCGATTCTGTGCGACATCCACATGCCGGGCATGAACGGCATGCAGTTCTACCAGGCGGTCGAGAAGTTCTCCGAGAAGGTCGCGAGCCGGATCGTCTTCATATCGGGTGGCGCCTTTTCCTCCGAGGCAGCCGAGTTCCTCGAGTGCACGCGCAATACGTGTCTCACGAAGCCGGTCAATCGCGAAACGCTGAAGAGCGCGGTGATGGCCGTCGCGCATGAGACGAAGGTCTCCGCAACGCTCCCGGATGAAGGCCCAAGGTAGCTTATCCGGGGCAACCGCGCGGTCCCGACCTAGGCCGAATCGCCAAGCCGAACCAGCCCGGAAGAACTACCGAATCGTGCCCGCGCTTCACTTCAAGGTACCAAGTTGACGTCGGTCCCGTCCTGGCACGGTGACGATCCGACGAGCTAAGCCGATTTCCGCAACTCCTCCGACTCCGCAATGGCGATCTGGAAGTCGAGCCGCTTTGCGAGTTCCGCAGAGTATGGACCGAGGTGGACGTACAGTGCAGCGAAGGAGGCCACGATCTTGAGCGCCGAAGGGTAGTGGAGCAGTGCGTCACCGACGGACCTCCACCACTCCGCCCGGACCTGTCGGTCCAGTACTCCGAGGCGCCAGGCCATCCGGCCGAAGGCGCGCAACTCCCGAAGGACGTGACGCGGAGGCTGCCGCAGTCGGTGAGCGGAACGGTCGAGTTGCCGGCAGGCGCGGCGTGCACGGCCGAAGTAGGCCCGCGGCGCATAGATCCGCTCGAGTACGCTCTTGTAATCGCGAAGCACCTCCGCGCGGGGCCGAACAGTATCGAAGTTGAGTCCCGACGTGCATTGGTCGGCGTCGCCGTCCAGGACGGTATGCGCGTCCGGCTGGAGGCGGCCTTCCTCGCGGAGACGATGAGCCAGGCGCGTGCCTGGGAGCGCGTAGAGGAGCCCCACCATGCACACGGGGATGTTCGCGGCTTCGATGCAGTCGACCATCGCGGCGGCCACGTGCGCAGGCTCGGCGTCGAATCCAACGATGAACCCGGCATTCACGAAGATGCCTGCTCGGTGAATCTTGTGGATGCTCGCAACCATGTCACTGCGGGTATTGTGCCTCTTGTTGGCTTGGATGAGCGTGGCGGCGTCTGGGGTCTCGAGGCCCACGAAGATGGCGAAGAAATTGCCGTCCCGCAGCAACTGCAGCAACTCCTCGTCCTCGGCGAGATCCAGGCTGGCCTCGGTCGTGAACTCGAACGGCCAGTCGTGCACCTCGAGCCAACGGCGCAGTTCCCGGAGGAACGGCTTCAGCGCCCTGCGGCTGCCGATCAGGTTGTCGTCGACGAAGTCGACGTGCCCGCGGTAGCCGAGCGCGTGCAGGGTGTCGAGTTCGCGGAACACCTGGGCCGTGGCCTTCGAGCGGGGGACCCGCCCGTTCAAATCGATGACATTGCAGAACTCGCAGTCGAACGGACAGCCCCGCGAGTATTGGATCCCCACGTGCAGGTACTGATCGAGCTTCAAGAGATCGAAGCGGGGAACCGGCGACCGCGTGACGTCGGGGAATCGGGTTGCCTTGAACAGGCCGCTCTGGGCCCCGCCCAGCCAGGCCGCGAGGAGGTCCGCGAGGACCTCCTCGGCCTCGCCGAGCAAGCGGAAGTCGGCGGCGGCGTAGATTCCCGGCGAGCCGGTGACGTCGGGACCGCCGACCACTACCGGCTTTCCAGCCGCCTTGGCCAGCCCGATGATCCGCAGTGCGTCGGGCTGTTGGGGCAGCATGCCGCCCGTCATCACCAGGTCTGCCCAGGCAAAATCGCCCGGGTGGACCTCCTCGATGTTGCAGTCCACGAGCCGCACACCCCAGCCAGCCGGGAGGAGGGCCGCGACCGTGATGAGCCCCAGGGGCGCTGCAGAGTGCCTCGCGCCGAGGAGTTCGCAGGTCGCCCGATAGTTCCAGAAGGAAGCGCCGCCAAACCGTGGATAGACGAGTAGGACGTTTCGGCGTGTAGCCTCGTTCAAGAATTCCCCTTGGGGTGGAGCGGGAACGCAGCAACTGTGCGTCTGGGCGGCGGGACGTGCCGACCTCACCGTCCCACCCGGCCATGCGTGAATCTCTCGCACTTGGCCCAAAGTGTCGAGGAATCAATTGCGGGCCCGCCACCCGCGGCGCGACCGACGCACTCGGTCGCCTTGGATGTCATGCGAAACGACGCAGGACGCAGTCAGCGACGGCCACGGAGCGCCCTCGGCACCGAGGGGGGGACTCATACGGAAACTCGGGCCCACTGGCGTTCGAGCGCGAGCCCCGTCCAGGCCGCCAACGCCAACGCGGCACGTCCGTGCCGAGTGCCCGGATCATCGACCCATCGTGATCACCTTGCCGGCAGGTTCATCTCCTGAAGGAATCGGTTCCAGCGCGGGTCGCGGTACAAGCTTCGGAACAGCCAGTCGTAGCGAACCCACGGCAGTCCCTCGTCATGTTGGGTTCGCGCTCGCTCGAGCCAGTCAAACGCCGCGTCCGGCTCGCCCCGGGCGGCGTGAACCTCGGCGATTTGGTACGCGGCGTTCAACGCCTCCCCGGCCACGAGTTCGTCGAGCGCGGCTTGAGACTTACTGGTCTGACCCATCCGGTGATAGGCGACGGCAAGGCCCTCGAGACGCCACCAGTTCCAGGGGTTCCGGGCAAAGTGGACAAGGGCTTCCTCGGGCTTGTCCCGTCCGAGCAGCCCAAGGCCGACGACGAAGTCGCAGACCGGGTTGTCGGGCGATACCTGTAGGCAGTGTCTCGCCGCTGAATCGGCCTCGGAGAAGTTCCCGCTGTTGCCCAAGAGGATGGCCAGGGTCGACCACGCCTTAGCCGAGAGCGGGTCGTCCTCCGTCGCACGTCGCGCAACTGCCACGGCCTCTGCCATTCGGCCCACCGCAGCCAGGGTCTGCGCGTATTCCCCCTGGGCCCCGACGTTTTCCGATCCCAGCGCCTTGGCGCGCTCAAGGTCGCTCAGGGCCCCGCTCCAGTCCCAGCGATACGAGACCCTGTGGCCGGCGCGGGCGACGTAACCATCCGGGAGGTCTGGATCCAGCGTGATGGCTCGCTCCGCCGCCGCCAGCTCGAACTCAGCGTAACGGGTCACCTCGTCGGGGTTCTCGGCGAGGTGACCCGCCGAGTCTCCCCAAGCCTGGGCCAAGGCCGCGTGCGCGGGGGCGTACCCGGGATCGAGAGCCACCGCGCGCTCGAATGCCTCCCGGGCGCCCCGGATGCTCGCCGGGCTCTCGTCGCCCAAGAGCCGCCGACCGAGCAGATACTGGTCGTAGGCATCGACGCGAGTGGTCCGGCCCTTGAGACGGGCATTGGCACCGGCAAGAAGCTTCACCTTCAGCGCTGCGACCACGGCCCGCGAGATCTCGTCCTGGATGCCGAAGACGTCGGTGAGCTCACGGTCGAAGGTTTCCGACCACAAGTGGTAGCCATCGCTTACGTTCACGAGTTGCGCCGTGACGCGGATCCGCTTCCCGTCCTTCCGAACGCTGCCCTCCAGCACGGCGCCGACTTTGAGCTCGCGCCCGATGTCCTCGAGCTTCGCGCTTCTCCCCTTGAACCAGAAGGAGGACGTTCGTCCCGGGACCCGGAGCCCATCGATGTGCGCGAGGGCATTGAGAACCTCCTCGGCGATGCCGTCGGCGAAGTACTCTTGGTCTTTCTGCGGGCTCATGTCGGCGAAGGGCAGCACGGCGATGGACGGAGAGGTAGGTGTCGTCTTGGAGGGGACCCGCGCGCTTCGCCAGGCCACCCAAGCCACGCCCGGTGCTGCCGCCGCCGCCCCGATGGCCAGGAGCAGGAGTGCCAGCCGAGCTCCGCGTGGCACCCGGGTCGCGCCAGAAGGGTCCGCGGCGGGCGGGGCAGTCCTCTCGATCCCGGTCGCGCGGATGTCAAAGGCCCAGGAGAGCGCAGCCGCAATCGGGAACCCGAGGGCAAGCAGGCCCACAACACCCTTGAGCGTCCAGTCGGGCAGATTGAGGGCGTGCATGATTGGTTCGACGACTTGAAGAACGGCAAAGGACACGATCCCCCAGCCAACCAACGCGCGGAAGACGCGCCGGCGTCTCAACTCGGAGATGAACTGTTGAAAGCGTCCCATCCCTCTCCCGTTTCAGAGGCATGGCCATCTTAGTTGGCGGCCGGACCACGCGCCCATCTACTCCATCGCCGCCAGTTTGAAACACGGTGGGAGTGTGGCCTCGCATGGCGCCCGGAACCTGGCGGCCGAGCCCCGTGCCGCAAACCGCCAGACCTTGGCGGCTCCTGATGAGACCCGGCTGCCGCCAGGACGAGATATGCGGAGCCTGCGGCTTGTCTGGTACGTTGCCGGAGGGGCGCTGCGCGTGAGGACTCGATACGCATCCTGGATGGTCGGTGCCCTGGTTGCTCTCGGTGGACATGCGGCCGCGGCGCAGACTTACTTGGAGCCGCGGGTGCCCACTGTCGATGTTGCTCCGTTCGCTGGATTCTTCTGGAGCACGAGCGTGAACAGCTCGAACGGCTCCGTGGCATTCGAGCCCGCCGCGGACGTCGGCGTGGCCCTCGATTTCCGTTGGGACGCTGCTTCGAAAATCGAGATTCTCTATGCCTTCGCCCGGCCCCAGGCCCGCTTCGAGTCGTCCAGCCCGTTCTACGCGTCGAGCCCGCTCTTCGGGGTGACGACGCAGTACCTGCAGATAGGCGGCCTCACCACCTTCCAGCAAGGAGAGGTCGAGTCGTTCCTGTCCGGTGGATTGGGCATGGCCTGGTTCAGTCCTTCCGGCATTCAGACCGCAGGCTCTCCGTCGATCCAGCCGGCCGACACGTTGCTCTTCGCCTTCAACCTCGGGCTGGGCCTGCGCTGGATGTTTGCGAACGCGGTGGGGCTGCGCCTCGAAGCTCGAGCCTTCATGCCGGTCTACTTTACTTCGGGCACCTTCCTGTCAGGCACCAATGGCGCGGCTTTGCAGGTGAGCGCGGGGATCCCGCTCGTGCAGGGTGACCTGAGCATCGGGATCGTCATCGCCCCTTAGTCGGCAGCGGATCGGCGCGGCGCTTCCTTGGGCCCTGCCCGTCACCGAAAGAGCTCGCGCGGGAGAGGACGCGAAGCCGGTCGAGACGGCAAAGGGTGGAAAGGCGAGCGTGGTGTATGGTCGAGTCTCGGCTCTACCGGCCACGCTACTCGTCCAGGAGGTCCAATGAGATACCGTCACGTCCGTCAAGTGCTCTGTTCACGAGCGGGCCTCGGCGGTAGCGAGCTGGGGGACGAAGGGTCGGCGGTTCTTGGCCACGCTGTAGACCGCGACGAGGAGCTTGCGCATCGAGGCGACGAGGGCGACCTTGGGCAGCTTGCCGCGGGCGCGGAGGCCTTCGTAGTAAGCGCGGAGCCAAGGGTTCTTGCGGACGGCAGTGAGGGTCGGCATCCAGAGTGCGGCGCGGAGTGCGGCGTGGCCGATCGGAGTGAGGCCAGCCCTCGTGCCCTTGCTCTTTCCCGATTGCTTCACGGCGGGGATGACACCCACGTAAGAGGCGAGCGCTCCAGCGCTACGGAAGTGCGCGGGGTCGCCCAGCTCTGCGATGAGGCGCGCTGCGGTCAGGGGCCCGATGCCGTCGATGGTGGTGAGAAGCGTTCCCACCTGATGCTCGCCGAGCTTGCGCTCGATGTCGCGCTCGAGCTCGTGGAGCCGGCGGCGCAGGGTGTCGAGGTCCTCACAGGCGTAGCGGACCTGGACGCGGTAGGCCTCGCCATGGTGCCGTCCCACGGAGCGCGTCGCGGCGTCGATGAGCGCCGAGGCCAACTCTTCGCCGACCTTGTGTCGCCCGTCGTAGCGAAGCCTCGCCAGGCGCTTCACGGAGACGCCCTGGAAGGCCTCTGCTGTCGGATAGTCGTGGAGGATGGCGCTAGCGAGCTCGCTGTCGAGGCTGCGGACATAGCGCGTGAACTCGGGGAAGCCGAGGTCCACGAGCCGGTGGAGCTGGCGCAGCCGGTCGCCGAAGTCCTGCACCAGGCGGTCGCGCAGCCGCACCAGCTCCCGCAGCTCCTCGGTGGCCGAGTCAGCCAGCCGCGTAGGCGCGGGCCGCTTCTGAGCGGCGAATCGAGCGATGCCGAGAGCGTCGATGGAGTCCGTCTTAGTGCGCTCCAGGTCCTCGCCTGCGAAACGGTGGGTCCGCAGCGGGTTGAGGAGCGCCACCACGAAGCCCTTCGCTGCCAGGGTGGCAAACAGGTTCTTCCAGTAGTGACCGGTGGCCTCCATGGCGACGAGCGTGTCCGCGGGCTCGCCCAAGAGGCCCAGGAGCTTCTCGTAGCCGAGAGCGTCCTCGGTGAACGGCGTGGGCTTCACCAGCATCTCGCTCTTCTCATCGACCACCGCGACCACGTGCGTCTCGGAGGCGATGTCTATTCCCACGAACCGCATGCGATCCCTCACCGACGGAGGAAGTCGGGAGCCTCGGAGCCGGTGCCTTTGCTCGCGCTTGTTCATGCGAGGACTCGGCAAAGCCGGCCTCTGGATACCGTTCGAGCCATAGACACCGGTCGAGGGCGCCAATCTCATTGCCGAGGACTTCGCCTCGAGCGGACTACGGCGACCCTCTCCCGGATTCCGTCCACGTCCATCTACACCACGGGGGTGACCCCATGAGTGGAGGTCATACAAGCGTCGCGCTCGGTCGCTACCCAGTGGCGGTGGACATCCCCGTTGCATGGGGCGAGATGGATGCGTTCCAGCACGTGAACAACGTGGTTTACGCCCGCTGGCTCGAGACTGCTCGAATGGTCTACTTGGAGCGCATCGGGCTCGTCGACCGGATGCGGGACGAGGGCATAGGACCGATCCTCGCGCGCACCGTCATCGACTACAAGCGACCCCTCAAGTACCCCGACACCGTTCGCGTTGCCGCCACCACCACGCGCATCGGTGGCAGCTCCTTCACCATGGCTTTTCGGATTTGGAGCGAGGCGAGCGACGCCGAAGCCGCAACTGGCGAGCAAGTGATGGTGGTCTACGACTACCGAGCCGCGCGAACGGCCCCCGTGGACGAACGGCTACGCTCCGCCATCGAAGCCGTGGAGGCGACCCCCTCTGGGCCGGCCTAGGACCTAGCCGTGCACGAGAGCCATGGCGCTCGTGTCTGGCGACGACGTTCGAGGCCGAGCAACTCGAAGACGATTCGACGAGATGCGTAGTCACACGCTGTCCCGCTACGCGCCCTGTCACGAGCACGGGGCAGAACGCTAGAAATTGACTTGGATCACGCACGGTCGTCGAGGGCGTCGAAGCGCCAGAGCACGCGACCCTTGGTCAGGGGCCGACGGGCCAGGACGAGGCAGCACACTTGGGCGGGCAACGCACCCTCCTCGCCGCGCCGGAGCGGAGCACGCAGAGGCGACCGCGCGCCTTCAAGAGTCACGGAGACCACGCTAGGCGAGGGCAGCTAACATCGACCGTCCACCGCGCCTCGTGCGCCGCCACCTGGAAGCCGTGGGGGGCGAGGCGCCAACCGAGGTCCTTCCAGGCGGGCGGCCCCAGGTGTATTCCTAGATCCCAATGAAGACCCTCACAGAGCTCAGCGGTTCCGTGATCCGGTTGGCGGCAGCGGCGATCGCCGAAGCGCGGCGGTCGCTCCCCAGCGAAGAGAAGCCGGCGGCGCCTGCCGCGAGTGATCCGCCGGCAGGCGCTGCAGGTGAGGCGACGGGTGACGCGCCTGCTGCGGGAGATCCCGCGCCGGAGCCCACCGAGGCCAGGGCGGCTGGGAGCCAGGAAAGCGACGCGGCCAAAGCCGCGCTCGACGCGGCGGTCGCCAGCGCCACGGGGCTTTCGGGCGACCGACTCACGATGCTCCGCGGGGCCGTCCAGTTGGTGGGGACTCGCGCCGGCGACGTGCGCCTCGTTCGAGTGTTCGGTCCCGAGGAGCAGATGCCCAGCGCGACGCGGCTCGGCGAGTATCAGTACCTGGTGGACTTCTTTCCTCTGAGCATGAAGCAGGTTGCCGCCCCGGCCAAGGAGCGACATGGCTCGCGCGGGCGCGGGGGAGGGGGAGGGGGCAGCCGGGGCAGCGGGGGACGCGGAGTCCAGGGGGGCGGTACGGGTGGATTCTCGATGGACTCGCTGAGGGACGACCGCAAGAACGAGCGGGGCGGCGGACGTGGACGCCCCGGCGGCGGAAGGAAGCCCGGCGGCGGAGGCACGGCCGGCGGCGGTGGTTCTGGCGGTGCGCCGGGCGGCACTCCGAAAAAGTAGGCGCCCTCCCAGCGCATGAACGATCCGCTTACAGCGCTGCTCGCGGACGGCGTCATCGAAGAGGTGTGCGCCCGCCTCAAGAGCGGGAAGGAAGCCGACCTCTGGCTCGTCCGTCACGGCGGGGAAATCGTTGCCGCCAAGGTGTACAAGGCGCGCGAGGCCCGAAGCTTCCGCAACAACGCCGCTTACAAGGAGGGGCGGCAGGTCCGAGATACGCGCACGCAGCGCGCGATGAACCGCGGCAGCCGCTTTGGCCAGGCCGCCGCCGAGGACGCGTGGAAGGCGAAGGAGGCCGACGCGCTCCACGCGCTCCACCACGCCGGGGTGCGTGTTCCGAAGCCCGTGATGTTCTACGAGGGCGTCCTCCTCATGGAACTCGTCGTGGACGCCCACGGTCGCCCGGCGCCGCGGCTCATAGACGCCCACCTCACACCCGATGTCGCCGCGGCGATGTACGCCGACCTCCGAGGTCAGGTAATCAGGATGCTCGCCTGCGACCTCATTCACGGTGATCTCTCGCCCTACAACGTCCTGCTGGGGCACAGAGGGCCGGTGGTGATCGACTTCCCGCAGGTGATCGGCGCGGCGCACAACAGCCAGGCCGAATCGTTCTTCCGCCGCGATGTTGAAAACCTTCGCCGCTTCTTTGCCGGGATCGATCCAGCGCTCCGGGCGGCCGTCAACGACGCTCGAGAAATCTGGCGTGCGTATGTCAGTCGCGAACTCACTCCTGGGTTCGTGCCGAGTTCCAGGGCGGTGGAATCGGTGCAGGATCGCCACGGCCGCGTCGAGGGTCATCACCCGAATGAGAGGGTCGCCATGTCGCGGGAGCCGACGCGCCCGGATCGGCGGCACCACAGCCGTCGCGCGTTCTCCTCCCGCCCGGCGCCTGCTCGCGGAGATGCGCAGGGCCGAGAGCGCGTGGCCCCAGCCGGGCCGGGACGGCCCTTGAGCCGCGAATCCGAGCGACGCCGTCCGGCGCCCCTGCCCGAGGTGACCCGCGTTGGAAAGTCGCTGCTCGGCCAGGTGGAAACGCCTCCGCCCTCCGGGCATCGGCTGCCTCCCGGCGCGCCCGCGCACGCCGGGCAACGAAACCAAGGCTCCCGCTCGAGCCGTAGGCGTCGCCGACGGCGGCGCGGGTAGTGGCGGAAAATTTCGCGGACGAGTGCCCGATGCGGCGAGCGACCCTGGCGCGCGGGGGCTGCCGCGTCGGTATGCTCATAGGCGATGTCTGCTTCTTGCCGCTTGCCGCCATTGCTCAGTCGTTCAATCGGCGACTATCCGTTCATCCGTCGAAACCGCTCTTCCGCCTCAGCGGGCGAGGCCGTGCGGAGCCCCTCCGCGAATCCGATGCCGATCTCGTATCGGTCACCGGCCCAGCCCTTCAGGATGGCGTCCGCGCAGGCCGACGCCGGCATCGCCTGCCGATAGCGTTCGGCGCTTCGATCTTGGGCGAGCTCCGACTCCACGATAGGCGGCACAGCCTCGAATACACGCACTCGGGTCTGCGCCAGTTGGTGTCGCAGGGACACCGTGTAGGAGTGCAACGCCGCCTTGGTGGCGCAGTAGACGGGAAACTCGGCCAACGGCACGAACGCCAGTCCAGAAGAGACGTTGACGATGGCCGCCGTCGGAAGCTTCAGGAGATGCGGGATGAACAGCGCCGAAAGGTGGATGGGAGCCGAAAGGTTGATCTGGACCTCCTCGTCGGCGGCGACGAGCGATGTCTCGCCTCCCAGCAAGTCGATGCGACGTTGAATGCCAGCGTTGTTGACGAGGACGTTGAGGTTGGGAAAGCGGCTCAGGACCGCCCGGTGCATTGCCAGCCGATCGGCGGCGTTCGCGACGTCGCAGGGCATGGTGGTCAGCGCGGGATGCAAGTCCTCCGCGGCCCTTAGCCTTTGCGGCCGGCGGCCGCAGATGATGACCTCGTTGCCTTCTCGGAGCAACGCCTCGGCGAGCGCCAGCCCGATGCCGGTTGCGCCGCCGGTGATGAGCACCGTGTTGCCAGATGTCTGCATGTCCGGATCCCCAGTTTTCCCCAGGTCGCCCGGGCGATCCGTCGCCCGATTGGCGAGGAGTTTGGCACCCCAAGCGCCGAGCGTCCAACGAGGCGCCTGGCTCCTTGGCTCAGCACTGCTCGTGACAGGTTTCGCGTGCTCGAGATCCAGAGCTTGGCGAATGGAGCGCGCTCCCGCGGCCCAGCAGGTTCCGAGCTACCGTTCGCGCCGTCGATCGAGCTGGGCGGGCACGGACATCGAAGACAGCCCCCTGGGACGACAGAACCCGGCGCGGGGCGAAGGTGCGTTCGCGGCTGGCTAGTTGCTTCGTGGCGGGCCGCCAAAGCTGAAGCTGATGGCGGCGGTCCCGGAGGCGGGAACAGTAACTTGGGTTTTCCTTTCACCCAGCGCCTCGTGCCAAGCCGTCACGAAATAGTTCCCAGGTGGAACGCCCGTGATCTTGAAGCGCCCGTCGGCAGAGGTCACCGCCGAGGGGCCGTCGACCACCAGAACAAATGCGCCCATCCAGTCGTGGACGTCGCACTTGACCCGCACCACCCCTGGTTTATCGAGCTTCTTGTCCACCTTCTGACCCTTGAGAGGCATCGCGACGTTGAACGTCGTTGCCGGGCCGAAGTAACCGTGGACGTTGTGGAGAACCGGGTCGCTGTTGACGATCACGATCTCGCTGCCGACGGGAGCGGCCTGCACGTGAGGCCGGTAGCGACATCCCCTCTGGTCAAGGACGACCGTTGTCCTGCCTGGATTCGCGGGGGCGCCGACAACCGTTACGACAACGTTTGCGAGCCTTCCGTCCGTCACTTCTACCCTCTCGTCAGGGACCGTTTGGCCGCAGGCCGTCTCGTCCCGGGTGACGGAGAGCGGCTTGGGCGTGGGCACGCTACCCGTGAAGGTCACCGAGCCACTCACATCGCCGGCCCGAGTCGACGCACCGCTCCACAAGAGGGCGGCGACAGCCGCTGCCTTGAACCTCACGGTCCCAACTCCTCCTCACTGAAGTGCAACGTGGCGAACTGGCCACGCCAAGGCCTTTCGTGCCTTGCCGGACCCGCAGCAACAGGTCATCCGCGCGGCCTTCACGCCCTTCGGCCTGCCTGCGCGGGCGGCGGCCGCCGGCGCCCGCAGAGAGTTCCCTCCACATGTAGACCGCGAAGTCACTACGCGTCGCGTCGCGCGACGGGAGGGCTCAACCTTCTTGGGGTGCACAGGCGCGCGTGTTGCCGTTTGCGAACGACGGACGTAGCCTTCGCTCCTCGGCCGCGGAATGTCGGTGCCGGGTCGCTGGCGAGGGGATGGTGGGGCTTGTGATTCGCGCCGCTCAATCTTCAGCGGATGGCCAGGTTGCTCGGTGGTTCCGGCCGTCCCGAACCCAGGAGGCCAGCATGAAGCGCCTGTGCCGCGGAGCGGTCCAGCTTCTGGTTCCTGTCGCGGTTCTCACGGCCGCAGTCCCGGCTCGGGCCATTCCGGTCTTCGCGCGCAAGTACGGCACGAGTTGCCTCACGTGTCACACCGTCTATCCAAAGCTCACTCCCTTCGGCGAGGCGTTTCGTCGAAACGGCTACCGGTTCCCCGGCGTCGACAGCGACTTCGTCAAGCAGGAGACAGTCGCGCTCGGCCAGGATGCGAACAAGAAGAGCTTTCCGAACGCGGTCTGGCCGAGCACCATTCCCAACTCGGTACCGATCGCCGTCGGATTCAACGGGCAGGTGATGGTCTATCCCGACAAGACCGCGACCTTCCCGCGCGCGAACAACTCGAGCCAGGTGGTCTTGGATGCCGAGACGCAGGAGTTTCACATCTGGGCGGCCGCCGCCTTCGACGACACGATCACGGCTTGGGGGGAGGTGACCCTCGACGTCGCGGGAAGCCTGTCTGTCGAGCACGCGCAGCTACTTTTCAACGATCTCTTCGAACCGAGGCACGTCTTCAACCTAGTGGTAGGGCTTGGGTTCCCAACTATCGGGAGCTTTGGCCCGCACTCGTCCTACGTCGCTGACCAGCTCATTCCCAACTCGCCGGTGACGGGGATCTACGGACTGTCCCCCGACCCGTTCGTCCTCGTCGACAACTACCCCGGCCTGGAACTGAGAGGGGTGATCGAGGGTCGGATCGACTACGCGCTGGGTTGGAACGCCGGCAAGAACTCCTGGTCGAGCGCATTCAACAGCGAGAACTGGTACGCCCAGGCCGGGTTCAAGGTGGGCGGGATGCGCCTGGACGGCGAGGGCTCGACGGGGGCAGAGGATCCGCTAAAGCCGTGGGCCGAGACTTCGCTCACTGTGGATGGTTTCGTGTACCACTCGAATGAGCATTTCCCCGATCCAACGACGGCAACGCCTGGATCGAGCGCGGCCAGTGACGCATCCTTCACTTGGGGGCTCGGGGTCCGCGGCATGCTCGGCTCGGCCGAGCTCGACTTGGGCTACTACAGCCAGAACCATAGCCGCGGATGGGTAAACCCAGGCACCGGTGCTCTCGGCCAGGTCACGACCGACGTGACCTACGGAGAGTTGAGCTACATCGTGTTCCCGTGGCTTGTGCCCAGCCTTCGCGTCGAGAACATCTCGCTCCATCCTTCTGGCGCGTCGACCGTGAACGATCTCCACATCGTCCCGGGTATCGCATTCCTCATACGAGCTAACATCAAGCTGCTGGTGGTGGGCAGTATCGAGCTCGCCAGCGGCTTCCCGGCCGATGCCAGCGGCAACCCCCTCTCGTGGGCCGGCCCATACCCACCTGCCGGCACGGCCCCGACCGGTTCGTCCGGGTGGGCCCCCATACTCATAGGCCCCCGCACCGGAGCCACGGTGAGCAGCAAGGCCCAGGAGTTTGAGTCGCTCGGCTTCATGCTCGCCTTCGCGATGTAAAGCTGGGGGGCGAGTGACGCTCCCAGGCAATCCAATTATCGACCAGGAGGACTAAACGTGACGATCAGCATTCGCGTTCCAGCCTACGTTCTCGCCGCCGTGGTGGCCCTCCCACTCGCCTCGGCCGCGCGAGCCGAGGGCGGCACCGTGTCAGGAAAAGTCGACGTCCAGCCGGCGAAGTACCTCGAGGAGACCGTCGTCTACCTCAAGTCTGTTCCGGGTGCCTACAAGCCGGAGACGCTCGCGATGGACCAGCAGGGAATGAAGTTCATCCCGCATCTTCTGGTCGCCACCCAGGGCGACACCGTGAAGTTCCTCAACCACGACAACGTGGTCCACAACGTTTACTCGCCGGACAACGAGGGATTCAACCTCGGCTCATTCAAGCAGAACGAGGACCGCAGCTACACCTTCTCGAAGCCGGGTGTGTATTCGCAGCTTTGCAGCGTGCACCCCGAGATGCTCGGCTACGTGTTCGTCAATCAGAACCCCTACGCCGCCGCCGTCGACAAGAAGGGTGTCTACGTCCTCAAGAACGTCCCGCCCGGGACGTACCAAATCGCCGTCTGGAACTCGAAGCTGAAGGGCCCCGAGAAGTCGGTGACGGTCATCGCCGGCAAGACGTCTGAGGAGAATTTCACCGTCAAGCGCTGACGCCGGAGCGGCCTTGCGAGTCACCCTGCTAGCATGTGTGAGCGCGGTCGCCGTGCTCGCGGCCTGCCAACGCTCGTCGGCTCCGGAGCAGCCCATCAAGTTCAGTCACAAGGTGCACGCCGGCGCGAACCACATCGGCTGCACGGCGTGCCACGCCTACGCCGAGCGGGGACCCGTGGCCGGCATTCCCTCGATGGCCCGATGCCAGGGCTGTCACAAGTTCGTGAAGGAGGACAGGGAGAACGCCGCCGTCACCGGCGAGATCAAGGCGCTGCTGCACTTCCTGGAGGATGGCACGGTCATCGAGTGGCGGCGCGTCCATCGCGTGCCGGACCATGTCTACTTCACCCACGAGCGTCACGTGCTCGCGGGCGTCCGTTGCCAGGAATGCCACGGAGAAGTCGAGCAAATGGAGGTCGTGCGCCAGGTGTCGCCGCTCACCATGGCTTGGTGCCTTGAATGTCACAAAGCGAAGCAGGCGGAACGGCCTTTGGAGCGCGCCAAGCTCACCGATTGCTGGACTTGTCACAAGTGAGGGCCCCGTGAACGACCCGAGCGAGAAGGCCCTCAGCCGCCGGACTTTCCTCAAGATCGCTGGTGCCGTTGGCGTCACCGCAGGCTGCTCTCCCCAAGCGGCCACTCAAAAGGTCATCCCCTTCCTCGTCCCACCAGACGACATCGTCCCCGGGACGCCGCTCTACTACCGCACCGTGTGCCGGGAATGCCCGGCCAGCTGCGGTGTGACAGCACGAACGCGTGAAGGCCGGGTCGTGAAGCTGGAGGGGAACCCTGAAGACCCCATCGGACGCGGGGCGCTCTGCGCTCGCGGTCAGGCATCCGTGCAGGCGCTCTACGCGCCTGACCGCTTCAAGGGTCCAATGCGCCGCGGCCCCGACGGGAAGGTGTCGGCCATCGCCTGGGACGAGGCGGAGGACACGCTCACCAAGGCCCTCGCGGCGGCCCGGGAGAGGGGACCCGGATCCATCCGCATGATCACGAGGTCCGAGCCGGGGAGCGCAGGCTCCTTCCAGACCGCCTTCCTTCGTGCACTGGGCGCGCGCAACGAGGACCGAGTTGTTCTCGAGCCTCTGGATCCGGCGCCGCTGCGGGCTGCCGGCGATGCGCTATTCGGTAGGCCGGAGATCCCCGTCTACGATCTGGCCAAGGCTCGCTCCATCGTCAGCTTCGGGGCGGAGATCGTCGAGACCTGGGGGTCGCCGGTCGAATACGCTCGCCAGCTCGCCGAGGGGCGCGGCCGCGTCGGCGACGAGCGCACCCAGCTGACCTGGGTAGGGCCAAGGCTCTCGCTCACCGGCTATTCCGCTGACACCTGGATCCGGGCGCGGGCAGGCGGCGAACTGTCTGTCGCCCTCGGCCTGTTGCGCTGGATCGCGGACCCCGCCCATGAGGTGCCGAACCTCGCCCGCGAGGTAGGCGCCCTCTTTCCGCTGCTCGCCCGACTCGATCCAGGCGAGCTATCGCGGCGGGCGGACGTTCCATGGGCGCAGATCGAGCGGCTCGCGATGGATCTGGCACACCGCCGGCCTTCGGCGCTTGTCGGACCCGGCCTGTCGAGCCAGGGCCCTGACGCGACCCAACTCGCAGCGGTGGTCCTGCTCATCAACGTCGCGCTCGGGAATCTCTGGCAGTCGGTCTACTACGGACTCGATCCTCGAGAGGACCCGCCCTCGCCTCATGCACGAGTCGATTCGCTCCTCGCGGACATGGCCGCGGGCAACGTGCAGGTGCTTCTCGTCCACCATGCCGATCTGGTCGGCGTCTTGCCAGGTGTCGCGCGAGCTGAACAGGCCCTGAGCAAGGTCCCGCTCGTCGTGAGCTTCAACGATCGCCCCGATCCCACGACGTCTCGTGCTCACCTGGTACTTCCCGATCACCACACGCTCGAGAGCTGGGGCGACGCCACGCCGCGCCTCGGCATCGTCAACCTGGCCCAGCCGGCGATGACGCCACTTGCGGACACCCGCGCCGCTTCCCAGGTATTGCTGGAGGTGGGCGCCAAGCTCCCCTCCCTCGCCACGCACTTCCCGTGGCCTGACTTCTATGACTACACGCAGACTCGCGCGGAAACGTACGCCATGGTGGCGCTGGGAAAGTTCCCCGACCTCATGACCGTTCAGCGCGACGCCCTGCGACGCGGCGGGTACTACTCCTACGAGCTGCCGGCTCGCAAGGAAATGCCTGATCTCCTTCCAGGTGCTGCCGACGTGTTCCTGGCCCTGCCTCCTCCTCTGCCGTCCGGCGGCGACTTGGATCTCGTGATCTTCCCAACCGTCCTGCGCGGCGACGGTCGAGGCACGGACCTTCCCTGGCTGAGAGAGATCCCTGACACGGTGTCTAGCGTGTCCTGGAGCCCGTGGGCGGAGATCTCGCCCGCTACTGCCCGGCGGCTTGGAGTCGCGACGGGCGACCTCGTCGCCCTCTCAACCCCGGTGGGGAGGGCCGAGGTCCCCGCGTACGTTTACCCTGGAGTCCGCGACGACATCGTTGCCATTCCGCTCGGGTTCCCTTCGACGGCGATGGTTCAGTCGGGCACCAGAGACGAGAGGTCGGGATCGCTCGCCTTCCGAGCAACTCGGGCGGCAGTGGTCCCGACGGGCAGGCGAGTGCAGTTGCCCCTTCTCGAGGGGAGTCCGTACCAACATGGGCGGGAGATCGTGCGGACGGTGAGCAAGGTGGCGCCCGCCCTGCACCGCCCGGATCTGTCCGAGAAGATGTATCGAGAGCCCGAGCATCCGGTGCACCGCTGGGGCATGGCCATCGATCTCGACAAGTGCACGGGCTGCGAGGCATGCGTCGTCGCTTGCTTCGCGGAGAACAACGTCCCGGTGATGGGCCCGGAGGCGGCGGTGAAGGGCCGCTACATGGGCTGGCTCCGGGTGGAGCGGTACCTTGGCGACGAGCCCGGCGGCGCGCTCGACGTAAACATGCTCCTCATGCTTTGCCAGCAATGCACCAATGCCCCGTGCGAGCCCGTGTGCCCCGTCTATGCCACCTACCACACGGCCGAGGGCCTGAACGCGCAGGTCTACAACCGCTGCGTCGGTACCCGCTACTGCTCCAACAACTGTCCGTACAAGGTGCGCACCTTCAACTGGCGCGACGCGCAGTTCCCCCGTCCCCTCAACATGCAGCTCAACCCCGACGTCACCGTTCGCTCCAGGGGCGTGATGGAGAAATGCACCTTCTGCGTGCAGCGGATTCGCTACGCGGAGAATCAGGCCCGGAGCGAGCAGAGGCCGGTCAGGGACGGCGAGGTCGTGCCAGCGTGTGCCCAGACATGCCCTGCGAAGGCCATCGTATTCGGCGATCTCAAGGACTCCACCTCCAGTGTCTCGCGCTTGTCGCGACAGGGGCGCGGGTTCGGGGCGCTGGCGGAACTCAATACCCTGCCGGCGATCACCTACCTCGCCCGAGTCCGCGAGAAGGAGGAGCCGTGAGTCTCTCCTTCGCGCGCCTCGAGGCGACGGTCCGGGCAACCCACGGGCGTCCCGGGCCCGGCTATTTCGCCCTTCTCTTCGCCTCCGCTTCCCTCGCGGCATTCGGCGGCTGGGCCTACTCGCTCATCGTGAGGGAAGGTCTCTACCACACGGGCCTCGAGCGGCCCGGAGGCTGGGGCAACCTCATCACTGACTTCGTATTCTGGGTGGGCATCGCTCACTCCGGCACGCTCATCAGTGCCATCTTGTTCCTGTTCCGGGCCAAGTTCCGCACCGCGGTGTACCGCGTGGCCGAGATGATGACCGTTTTCGCGGTAATGACCGCGGGTCTCTACCCCATCTTCCACCTTGGACGCCCCTGGTTTGCCTACTGGCTATTCCCCTATCCAAACGAGCGTGGTCTCTGGGTGAACTTCCGCTCGCCGCTCATCTGGGACGTCTTTGCAATCTCGACCTACTTCATCGTCTCGACCGTGTTCCTGCTCGTGGGAGTTGCTCCGGACGCCGCGGCGCTGCGCGATGGGGCTGCCGGCTGGCGAAAGAAGCTCTACACCCTTCTCGCCTTCGGCTGGAGAGGCACCGACGAGCAGTGGCGGCACTACACGCGCGCCTATCTTTTCTTCGCGGCTTTCGCGACTCCTCTCGTCGTCTCCGTGCACAGCGTGGTGTCATGGGACTTCGCCGTGTCCATCTTGCCAGGCTGGCACTCCACGCTGTTCCCGCCCTACTTCGTTGCCGGCGCGATTCTCTCGGGCGTGGCGATGGTGATCGTCATCCTGGTCCCCCTCCGGAAATGGCTTCACCTCGAGGAGGTCATCACCCCGACGCACCTCGACATGCTCTCCCGGTTGGTGGTGCTCACCTCGCTCATCGTCACGTACTCGTATGTCACCGAAATCGCGACGGCCCTGGGCGAGCCGGCGAATGACCCGGAGCGCTCGACGTTCGTGTACCGGATGACGGGCGACTATGCTCCGCTCTTCTGGCTCATGGTGACCTGCAACTGTGTGGGCCCGATGCTCCTGCTCATCGGCAGGATGCGCCGCAGCATCGCCGCAATCTTCACCATATCCCTCTTCGTGAACGTGGGGATGTGGCTCGAACGTTTCAACATCGTCGTGACGTCGCTAGCTCACGACAGGCTCCCCTTCAACTGGCGCACCTACACCCCGAGCTGGGTCGAGTGGGCCATGACCTTTGGGGCTTTCGGCTGGTTCTTCTTCTGGTTCCTCGTCGGCATCAAGCTGCTACCGCCGGTGTCCATCGCCGAAATGAAGGAGGAACTGGCGCACGAGGGTCACGCAACCGGGGAGGTAGCCCATGCCGGTTGAGCCAGGCGTACTTGGCACCTTCGATGAGCCGGGCGCCGCCGCGAGGGCAGTTCGCGCGCTGAAGGCTAGCGGCTTCTCCGACGTTCGTGCCGCCATGCCGGCTCCTTTTCCCGAGGTCGTGGCAGCGCTCGGGAAGCCGCGCAGCGCGATCGACTTCGTGACCCTCCCCGGTGCGCTCGTGGGGTTGCTGTGCGGGATTGGCCTCACCGTGGGTACCTCGCTCGCTTGGCCGCTCGTGACCGGGGGCAAACCCATCGTGTCCATCCCGCCTTTCGTCATTGTCATCTTCGAGTTGACGGTGCTCGTGGGATCGCTGACCAACCTGGCGGCGGTCTCACTTGGGACCTGGCGCGGTGGGCAGCGGCGTTTCTTCCCCGCCCAAGCGAAGTTCAACGCCGATTGCGTCGGCGTGTTCGCGACGGGAGCTGACCCGCTGGTCGCCGAGCGGATCCTGCACGAGAGCGGTGCGCAGGAGGTCAGCCGTGTCGGCTAGGCGTCTCTTCGCACTCCCTGTGCTGTGGCTCGCCGCCTGCTCCAACGACTGGCGAACGGACATGTGGTACCAGCCATCGGTTCGTCCGGAGGACGCGCCGCGCCCTCAGCCCGAACACTCCGTTCCGCTCCTGTCAGGTCCAATCTACGAGAGCCGCGACGACACGGAGGAGCTCCGGAATCCCGTGCCGCCCACGGACGAGTCGCTCGCCCGCGGCAAGGAGCTGTTTCTCTCGCGTTGCGCTCCCTGCCATGGGCCCGATGGGCACGGCGGCGGGCCGGTCTCGAAGTTCTTCCCCCCGGCGCCAGACCTGGCGTACGTGACGGTGCGGAGTCGCTCCGATGGATTCATCTGGGGGACCGTCACCTATGGCGGAAAGGCCATGCCATCGCAGCGGGAGGGCCTCACGCCCCGGGACCGCTGGAACCTGGTGAACTGGGTCCGGGAAATCCAGGGAAAGGCGTCTCCGCCATGACCGCCATCTCCGTGAAGCTATGCGCGGCGGCCTTCGGCCGGCCTGTGTCGCGGCTTGCGGCCGTCGGCTCCGCCGTAGGAGCCGTCGCGTTCGGGCTTGGGGTCCTCGGCCGACCGGTGATCGCCTTTGCTGCCCTCGATGCTTGCTTCCTGTTTTTCGCTGGGTTGGCCGCAGGGGGTGTGGCCCTCGCCGCAGCCGTGCACGTTGCCTACGGGCGGTGGGCCCGGCCGCTCCTTCCCATCGCCGAGGCGTCATCCGGGTTCTTTGGGCCCGCCCTGGGCGTATTGTTCGTCCTCCTATTGGCCCGCGCGTTTGTCGTCTCCGGGGCCTCCGGCGCAAGTCACGCGGTTGCTGTGTCGGTGCGCCAACTGATCCTCACGTTCGCCCTGTTTTTTGCCGGCTGGCGATTCGTCGCCCACGTCCACGATCCCGAGGCGGAAGAGGGCCGCGTACGGGCTGCCGGGGTGGTCTACATCCTCTGCTACGCCATCGTCCTCTCCTTCTGGGCGTTCGACCTGGTGATGCGGCTGTCGGACACGCCTCCATCGACGGTGATCCCCGCCTACTATTTCCTCGGCGCATTCCTCTCCGGGATTGCCTGGACGGGGTTGATCACGGCGATTCGGGGAACCTCCCAACCCGACCTGCGGCACGACCTCGGCAAGCTCCTCTTCGCATTCATCGTTGTATGGAGTTACTTGCTCTGGGCATTCTTCCTGCCCACCTGGTATGCCAACATCCCTGAGGAATCGACAGCGCTCTTGCGACGTTGGCAGGGTGCTTACAAGCCCGTGGCCGTGGGAGTGCTGCTCGCCGTCTTCGCGTGGCCGTTCTGGCTCCTGTTCAGCGAGCGGTTCAAGCGGCGCCGAAGCACGCTCGCCATCGGGGCCGGAACCATCCTCTTCGGCCTCCTGGCCGAACGCTTCCTACTGGTGCTGCCGTCCCTGGATCTGCCGGGTGGCGTGGCATCGTGGCTCGTCGGTGCAGGAGTGGTGATCGGAGTGGCAGGGCTATTTCTCCTGAGCGTTGGGTCCCGGCTCGCCTCCCTGGAGGCGGGAGCGAGGTGACGAGGGCAGCCCTCCCGGCTCCGCGGCCGCTTGGCACCTCGTCGTTCGGACCGGCTGTCGCGTGAATTGCACGACGATTGTCGGCGGCCAGCCGGCGGCACACCCGCGAACGGCGTAAGCGCCACCTCTGCCGGCACCCGTCGCACTCTGCGCCGCGCTCTACTCCCAGAGGGCCTTGAGAGAGATGAAGAACTCATCGAGCAGGTGGATCACTGGCAAAGGCACGAGTGATACAGCGAGCGAAGCCCGTGGCTCCACTGCGGGTCTACGACATGCACGGCCGCCTAAGGGAACTCGCGTACAGCGCCCCGTCCACGGGTACGATCTAGAGGGCCTCATCTTCGGGGCGCAACCGCCGGCGCGGCTTCGCTCGGGCGGCGGGTCGCCGCCGCATCTCGGACTCGGGGCGCATATACTCCCCCATGATGCGGCTGCACCTGGTCGACGGCACGTTCGAACTTTTTCGCGCGCACTTCTCGAGGAGGCCTGGCCACCTGGCGGCCGAAGGGTGGGAGGCGAAGGCCACTCTCGGTATCGCCACCTCACTGCTCAAGTTGTTAGGCGACGAGCGCGAAGCGGTCACTCACGTGGCGGTGGCGTTCGACAACCCCATTCGCTCCTTCCGGAACGATCTCTGGCCCGGTTACAAGACCGAGGCCGGAGTTCCGGCCGAGCTCCTCGCGCAGTTCGACGCAGCCGAGCGAGCAACGCGCGCGCTCGGGTTGACGGTCTGGTCGATGCGCCAGTTCGAGGCGGACGATGCGCTCGCCACCGGCGCCGCTCGCTTCCGCAACCAGGTCGAGCAGGTGCGAATCCTGACGCCCGACAAGGACTTGGGACAATGCCTTGTGGGCCGACGGGTCGTTCAGGTCGATCGCATCCGCGATCGCGACATCGACGAGGCGGCTCTCCTCTCCCGTCGCGGGATCACGCCGCAAAGCGTTCCCGACTACCTCGCCTTGGTCGGCGACGACGCCGACGGCATCCCTGGCATTCCAGGCTTCGGGGAAAAGAGCGCATCGAGGTTGCTGGCGGCGCACGTCCATCTCGAGCACATCCCGGCGGATCCCGCGCGATGGCCGGCGGGCATCCGCAGCGCGGCCCGGCTTGCCCGTGAGCTGGAGGTTCGACGGGAGGAAGCCGCGTTCTACCGTGGGCTCGCGACGCTCGTGACCGACGTGCCTCTCGCGGAGATGCTCGACGACCTCCGTTGGCAGGGCATCCCGCGCGTCCGATTCGAGCAGTGGTGCGAGGAGATCGACGCACGCTCTCTCTTCCGGAGTCTCGAGTCGCGGGGAGTGCGCTGGGCGGACGGGTGAGGTCGCCCTTGGGGCTTGAGCCCCGGCGCGCGAGTTCGCGCTCGTCGGCCTGGGCCCGGTCTGTTGGCGAGCCGTTCGCCCCCCAAGGGACTCGCAGCCCGTCCGGCGGGCCCCGGTGAAGGTCGGGGGCAGCGCGCGTTCGTTGTGATCGAGGCGCGCACCGGTTATACATCGAGGCGGCCGCTTCGACGCCGCGCGACGTTGAGAGGTTCGCCTTCCCGCGCGGTCTCCAACGAACTTTTTCCGGCCTCGGACGCGCCCCACGCTGCGGCGCCAGGAGTTCTTGTACCCAGATGACCTCGAAGTCCTTCGCAGACCTGAACCTCTCGGCCGAGTCGCTCCGCGCCCTCGACCACGCCGGCTTCGAACATCCGACCCCCATCCAGGCGCAGGCGATTCCGCCCGCCCTCGCCGGTCAGGACGTGATCGGAACGGCCGCGACGGGCACGGGCAAGACGGCCGCGTTTCTCCTCCCCATCCTCGACCGGCTTGCCGGCAAGACGGGCACGCGCGCGCTCGTGCTCGCTCCCACCCGCGAACTGGCGCTGCAAATTGGCGAGGAACTCGAACGGTTCGGGCGCGGTCGCCACGTGCGAGGTGTCGTCGTCATCGGCGGCGTCGGGATGGCGCAGCAGGCCGAGGCGTTTCGGCAGAAGCGCGAGATCGTGATCGCGACCCCGGGCAGACTCGTCGATCACCTCCAGAGTGGGTCGGCCCGGCTCGATGGGCTCGAGATCCTGGTCCTCGACGAGGCAGACCGCATGCTTGACATGGGGTTCAAGCCCCAGCTCAACCGGATCCTCGCGCGCATCCCCAAGAAACGGCAGACGCTCCTCTTCTCGGCAACGATGGCGGGAGAGGTGGCTGACTTCGCCCGCGCGCACCTCCACGATCCCGTGAAGGTCGAAGTCGCGCGGAGCGGGACGACTCCCGAGCGCGCCGTTCAGCACGTCTTCCTCGCCGAGCAGCACGAGAAGCTCGCGCTACTCCTCTCGCTTCTCGAGGCCGACGAAGCCTCGACGCTGGTTTTCACCCGCACCAAGCGCCGCGCCGACAAGGTGTGGAAGAGCCTCAGCCGCGCCGGGTACAAGGTGGCGCGCATCCACGCCGACCGCTCCCAGGGCCAGCGGCGGATGGCGCTCGACGGATTCAAGGATGGTACCTACCGCATCCTCGTCGCGACTGACATCGCCGCGCGCGGCATCGACGTCGTCGAGATTGGCCACGTCGTGAACTTCGATCTTCCGCACGTCCCAGAAGACTACGTCCACCGCATCGGCCGTACCGCCCGCGCCGCGGCGAGTGGGCGCGCGTCGACATTCACCTCGCGGGAGGAGAAGGACCTGCTGCAGGCGATCGAGCGGCTCACCCGCGTCGCGATCCCGCGCGCCGACGTGCCGCGCGACGGCGCGACCTTCTTGGCAGAGCTCAAACGGGCCGCCGAGGGACAGGCGAGCGCTGGCGTTCGGGAGCATAAGCCTCGGGCTGCGTTGCAGCGCGCGGGTCGGCATCCTCACAGTCAGTCGCACCGAGCGTCCACAGGTCGCGCCGGCAGCGCGCACGGCGGCGACGGCGGGGGCGGTGGCGCGTCGGCCAAGCCGAGGCTCGTCGGGTCCTGGGGCGCGAAGCGCCACAGGTAGCGCCCCGCTCTCCTCGTGTCAGGAAGACCTGGGGCCGGAGGATGCGGTCAGGCGCCCAGCGCGTCGAATTCCTGGTAGGCCTGCTTCAGCCATACCTTGACACGCTGGCGCTCCATCAAGCCAAGGCCGCCGGCCTCGCCGTTCTTCACCGCTGCCCAGAAGCTGGAACTCGTCGAGTCGATCTTCCGCATCGCCGACTCGTGGAGGCGCTTGAGGGTGATGACGCGAGCCTGTAGCGCGAGGGCGCGCTCCTTCTCCCCCGATCGTGCAAGGGTATCGAAGTTGTCCCCGCGGAACTGGTTGAGCACGAGCACGTAGTCGAGGCGCGCACCAAAACGATCGAGCAGCCGGCGGAGGAGATCCACCGAGTCTCGACCCGAGTCCATGACGTGCCAGTACCGGAGAGAAATCCCGGTCTCCTTGGCGAGTTCGAGCAAGCCTGACTCGTCCATCCACTGCGCAAGCGGCTCGTGCGTCTGTGCCGCCAGGTCAACGAGGATTCGGCGGTCGGGCGCAGCGGCCGCTGCTTCCACGACCGCATCGAGACTCTCGTACCGGTCCACGAGCACGGGCGAGGCGTAGCCTGCGTAGAAGCGCAACAGGGCGGCATGCGACTTGTCGGAGTCGAAGCCAAGAAAGGGAATCTCGTTGTCGATGAAGTACTGGGCGAGAAGGCGAGCGACGACAGACTTGCCCACTCCGCCCTTCTCGCCGCCGATGAGGTGAATGTTGGCCATGGTGCCCTCGCGTTCGTGGATGCCGCGACGGTTGGTATCACTCTTTTGCCCTCTGGGGGTGCCCAACAGGCCGGATCGCTGAGTCGACCTCTCGTACGCGATGCCTGCAACCTGCCGCTCGCTAGAGGATGAGTGCCCTATCGAATTCCGCGCCCAGGGCGCGCGACCTGCGCCGTTGGCATCGCCCATCGGCGTGGTCGTGCCTGCCGGCGCGCATGCGCGAAAACGGAGTCCCGATCTTATGGGACACGCTCCCTCTCTCCCAAGCGAGGGGCAGACCTTCGGATGCCAAGGCCTCTGCCCGTCTGGGTTGTCGGCGGGTGATTGCGAAAAGCACGGCTTCGGGAGGCAAGCGCTGGGGCAAATGCTGGCTGGAGATGACCCATCTGAGTGGGGATGGCGATAGTGGACGGCCATAGACATGCCGAAACGGAGCGAGCGAGCAGAGCGGCCGCATCGGACTCCTCGTCGCATCCGTCAAGAGGAGGTCGCCATGAAGAAGGTCCTGCTGGTCGTGTCGCCCCTGTGCCTGGGTCTCGTGAGCGGCATCGCACTGGTCATCGCCTGCAACGGGAGCTCGAAATCCTCCGCTCAGAGCTCAACGGGTGCCCATACGGTCGTGGACTCGGCGGGCACTGTCCTCGGAACGCTCCTCGGATCCGGCCCCGGGTTCTCCAGCACCTACGACAGCAGCGGGACTGCGACCGCAGTCGCCTTCTTTGCGTTCGCTCAAATGCACACCTTCCTCGATGCGAACAGCCACATCTGGAACGTGGGCGGCGACGGCACGATCTTCCAGCCAGAATCGGCGATCTTCTACACGGTAGCCAACTGCACAGGCGGCACCGCGTACGTTGCGGACGGAGACCCAAAGGTCATCTCGAAGCACGCGGGAAGCTACTGGAGTCGCTCCGGGACGGCGACGACCATCACGCCAATCAGCTACTACCCGGCGGGGAGTCCAGCCGGTACCTGCGAAGTCTATCCGCCTCCCAGTTCGACGAAGACCACCGTCAGTGCCCTTCCGGTGAGCTCGCTCATCGCAGCCACACCTCCCACCATCGTCCCGCCCGTGACCATCAACTGAGGTCGCGCCCTGCGTCAGGCTCGAAACGGCGAAGCTGGAGGACGCTGGCGCGTGTGACCTCCCCGGTTCAAGCGCTCGATTCGATCCAGGCGCGAGCGAAGCCGGCGGGCGATGCGTCGGGCATCGATGGCCATCTCGCGGAGATTGCCAGTTGGTGGATTCGAGAAGCCAATGAAATGAAGCCCGGGCGCCTCCGGGCTCTCCGCGTCCCCATGGGATCGGGGGATCCCCTGGGCGTCGAGAACCCCGAGGTGGCCGAGCAGCGGCTCGAGCGCCGGGCCGTAGCCGGTAGCGGCCACGACCACGTCCGGCTGGATGACGCCGCCGCCCCGCACCTGCACTGACGGGCCCTGGAAGCGCTCCACGGCAGGAATGACCTCCACTCGGCCTGCCCGAAGGGCGGCGATGAGCCCCACGTCGATGATCGGGATTTGCCGATCTCGGATCATCTCCGTGTAGATCCCGCGGTCTGGCGCCGGGAGCCCGAGCTCGCGGAGGTCGCCGACAGTGACCCGCGCGGTCGCGCGGGCCAAGGCGTCCGCGAGGGCGAGCGGGAGCTTGCTGAGCGCGATGGAGACGAGCTGAGCGGGCACGACTCCCGCGACCGTCCGGAGAACGATGTTCGGTGGGCGGCGGATGGAAAGGCGAACCCGCTTGGCGCCCTGCTCGACGAGGTCCACAGCGATCTCGGCCCCGCTGTTCCCGGCGCCGATGACGAGGACGTCGCGGCCCCGATGCTCGACGCCTGTCCGGTACTCGCTCGAATGCACGAACCGGGCGGTGAAGCTCTCTCGGCCGGGCCAACTTGGGAGAAACGGCACACGGTTCTGCCCCGTTGCGATCACGACGCGCGAGGAAGCGAATGCCCCCCGCGAGGTCGCGACGCGCCAATCCGGGCCCTCGCGCTCGAGTCGCTGCACTTCTGTGTCGAGACGGATGTCGAGGTCGTGATGCCGGACGTACGCCTCGAGATAGTCGGCGAAGTCGTCTCGCGACACCCATGTCCCGGCACGCCGGGGAATGGCGAGCCCTGGCAGGCCAGAGAGCCACCGAGCCGTGTGAAGGTGAAGCCGGTCGTAGTGGCGGCGCCAGGTTGCACCCACCGATGCGGCCCGCTCGAGCACGACCGCCGGGATGCCGACTCCTTTGAGCGCGGCCGCCGCCGCGAGTCCTCCGGGACCGGCGCCGACCACGGTCACCTCAGCCCTGTCCTCGCGACTCATGAGCGCGCTCCAGTCATGGATTGGAGCAGGCGATGGCGCTCCGGTTCGAGGTGCCCCGGGCGCACAGTCCCAGGAGGGCCCCCCGCCATCTGCGGCCAATGACCGTGGGCGCGTTCGTTCATGACGGTTCTCTAAGGGGCGAGTGACCGCGGTGGCCAATCATCAATGGGCGGCGGGACTGCCTGAGGTCGAAGGGTGCCGGGCGCTTCCCGGGGTTGGGGTTGGCCGTCCCCGGGCGTTGAGGCGGGTGGCTTGCTCGCCCCAACCGCCCTGCCACACTCTCTGGCGACAACCTGTCCGCGACGTCGTTCCTCTTCCGACGGCCCCCTCAAGAGCAGCCGGCGGCCCACTTGGGGCGCGGCCCCCGAACGTCGTCGCGACGGGGCGAATCGCGCCGCGTGGGCAGATGTGACCCTGCCTCCCATAAGGAAAGGCCCTGGCGTCGCACGCTTGACGCGAGTGATGACACCGCGATGGAGTTTCCGGTATGGACAGGGCGCGGCGACCGTTGGATGTAGAAGACGGCCGCGCCACGCCGACAAGGAGAACGCGACATGGACTTCGACGGGGAGGTCGCAGAGCTCAGGCAGTGGTTCGTCAGCCCTCGGTTCAAGGGAATCCGACGCGTCTATTCGCCCCGCGAGGTGATTGAGCAGCGCGGCACCATTCGCCCCGACCATGCGGTTGCCCGCGTTGCCGCCGAGGGCTTCTACGCCAGGCTTCGACAGCTCTTCGAGCAGGGGAAGTGCATCACCACCTTTGGCCCCTACTCGCCCGGGCAGGCCGTGGCGATGAAAAGGATGGGAATCGAGGGCATCTACCTCGGTGGCTGGGCCACCTCCGCCAAGGGCTCCGCGCATGAGGACCCTGGTCCGGACCTCGCCAGCTACCCGCTCAGCCAGGTCCCCGACGAGGCGGCGCCGATCGTCCGTGCCCTGCTCACGGCGGATAAGAACCAGTTCCACGCCCGGGCCCGGATGAGCGAGGACCAGCGCAAGGCCACGCCCGAGGTGGACTTCCGGCCATTCATCATCGCCGACGCCGACACGGGTCACGGCGGCGACGCACACGTCCGGAACCTGATACGACGCTTCGTCGAAGTGGGCGTCCCGGGCTACCACATCGAGGACCAGAAGCCCGGCGTGAAGAAGTGCGGTCACCAGGGCGGCAAGGTGCTCGTGTCGGAGGATGAGCAGCTGAAGCGCCTCTCGGCCGCGCGCTTCCAGCTCGACATCATGGGCGTCCCGGGGCTGATCGTCGCGCGCACCGACGCAGAGTCGGCCACCCTGCTCGACGGGCGGAGCGACGAGCGCGATCAGCCATTCATCCTCGGCGCGACCAACGTCGCGCTCCCCACGTTCAGGGCGGCCTTCCTCGCCATCCTGAGGCAGTTCCGTCGGGCAGGCGTCGAGGAGCTGAGCGGGCACGAGCTCTACGCACCCTGCGACGAGGAGTACGCCGCTGCAGACGCCTGGCTGGAGAGGGCCGGCCTCGGCAAGCAGGTCGGGACTGCCGCGGCTGACTACCTCAAGGGGGCGATCGGCGGGGTAGATGCCGCGCTCGACAAGGTCTTCGATAAGTTCGTCGATGCCTGGCAGCAGGAGGCGGGCATCCGCACCTATTGCGAGGCCGTGGCGGACGTCATCGGCTTCCGCCAGAACGAGGGCGACCCCCCGGCGCTCAGCAAGGAGCAATGGCTGGCCTTTGCCGAGCGGGCCCCCTTCTACAAGGCGCGAGAGAAGGCCCGCTCGATCGGGGTCCAGGTCAACTGGGACTGTGAACACGCCAAGACGCCGGACGGCTACTACCAGGTCCGCGGTGGCATCGACTACGCGATCGCCAAGTCGCTGGCTGCGGCGCCCTTCGCGGACATCCTCTGGATGGAGACCAAGACCGCCGACCTTCACGACGCGAGGAGGTTTGCGGACGCCATTCACGCGGTCTTCCCGGACAAGATGCTGGCGTACAACCTCTCGCCCTCGTTCAACTGGGACACGACCGGGATGAACGACGAGCAGATGCGGCGCTTTCCGGACGAGTTGGGACAGATGGGCTTCGTCTTCAACTTCATCACCTACGGCGGCCACCAGATCGACGGTCTCGCCTCCGAAGAGTTCGCCACCGCTCTGCGACAGGACGGAATGCTGGCGCTGGCGCGGCTGCAGCGGAAGTTCCGTCTGCTCGAGTCGGGATACCGCACGCCGCAAACCCTGGTGGGCGGACCGCGCGCCGACGCGGGGCTGATGTCGATCTCCGGGCGGACGGCTACGACCCGGGCAATGGGCCAGGGTTCCACCCAGCATCAGCACCTCGTCCAGACCGAGGTGCCGCCCAAGCTGCTCGAGGAGTGGCTCGATACCTGGCGGGAGCATCACCGCATCTCGGGAAAGCTGCGGGTCTCGCTGAAGCCGCTCACAGCCGGATCCGACCTGCTCGAGCTGGCGTTGCTCTCGGCCGACGGTCAAAAGAAGGTCAACGTTGTTTTTGCGAGCATTCACGACCGGCGCGGGCGCAGCATCCTGTCGGTGCGCGACCAGAACAACTACGACGCTGGCCTTCGCAAGAAGCGGCTGATGACGCTCGTTCAGCTCTTCCTGTTCCATCGCTACAAGGTGTACTCGGTGCACTACGTGACGCCGACCGAGGACAACCAGCGGCAGGCAGAGGGCATGAAGGCACTGGGTCTCTTCAGCTCGGTCACGGAGGAGGTCGGCGAGATCATCGTCGCTGATGTCAACCAGGACCGGGTGAAGGAGCTGTTGGCGAGCGACCGGAAGGCGCTGCGCGCACTCGTTGCCGACAAGTAGGCGAGGGCGTTGCCCGCCTCGGCGACCCCAAGAACGGCTCGAGATCCGATGGGCCCGGGCACTACGGGAGTACTCGCGAGCTCGCTTGTCTCCTCGGGGCGATGCGCTTGTGTCCCTGAAGGTTCCGAGCGGGTGCCCTGCGCCTTGCCCTTGCCCCCGCAGACGCGCTCAGGTCTCTTTTCGCATCCGGTCCACGAGAGCAGCGAGGTCGCGCCGCATGGCCCCCTGCGAGTCGCGCCGCACTGGCCGCCCGTGGCCGGGCACGACCCATTGGAAGCGGAACTCGAGGAGCCTCTCCATGGAGCGCACCTGGGCGTCCCAGCTCCACCAGCACACGGAGCGAGAGGCGTCCAGGCATCCATCGGCGTCGGCCCAGAGGTGGTCGCCTGTGAAGAGGTAGGTGTCCTTCCAAAGGAGCGCGGCCGAGCCGGCGGTGTGGCCGGGAACCGGAATAGCGAGCAGGTCGTGGTCGAGCCGTACCGGCTCGTCGCCCTCCAGCCTGTATTCGACCTCGGCCGTGGCGCCGGCCACGTCGCGGGAATGGAGTACGCGGTCGCACCCCAGCGCCGCGCGGAAGCGGGCGTGGTCGGCGACGTCGTCGCGGTGTGTGAGAAACATCAGGCGCGCACCGCCGAGTTCACGCAACCGCGCCAGCAACGGGCGGGCCGCCCGCGGCGAGTCGACGAGCACATTCCCCTCGGGACGTACGAGAAGCCAGCTCGAGGCGCCGTAGGATGATTCGGCGGCGTAGCCGCAGCCGAGTACCCCGGGTGCAAGCTCCTCGGGAAGCGCCCCGACCGCGGCGGCGAGGTCGGCCTTGTCGACGGTGCCGATCGCACCAGTGGGACAGGAGACGAGCGCCATGAGTGAGCGCCGACGATCCTCAGGGCGCTCTGGCTGCCGAATCACGAACGAAGGGTCGCTCTCTCCGCCGCCGAACACGTTCGGCGCGATCCGGCGGCACGTGTCGCAGGCGATACAGGAACTGTCGACGAACAGATCGCCGGGAACGTTTCCGGGGAAGCGGCGGGCGAAGCGGGCCACGGCTCAGCCATATATGGACGGGAGCCCGACCGCTGCGCGGCGCCTGATCGCGTGGGCACGAGGATTCCCTGCAACTGGGGGCGAAGAGGCGCGCACGGCCCCTGGCGCGAGAGGGCTCTCCCCCTACAAACGTCGCGTCGCCGGAACGCAAGGACCGTCGCGAGCACTGCGGAAGCGTCCGCTCCCGCTCGTCGCCACGCCGGGCGACCCGAGTGTGCCATTCGGTAGGGCCCGCACCGAGCGGATCTCCGACACGGCGTGGGCACGGGTGAATTCGTCAGTGGTTTCCGGAGCGATGGCGTGCTGTGCGAACAGCGCCTCGGTCGTGCCTGGACGCCCCGAGAGGTCTCTCCCGTTCTCCCGTGCCATCGGCGACCGTGGGACCGTAAAGTACGCTCGCCTGGCGTGCCTCCGCGCGCGCTGGCGGAGGGTTCATCCATGATCCGTGACGACATCCTCAACGCGTTTCCGGAGCTGTTCGCAAAGAGGCAAGTGAACGGCCGCGACGTCGACGTCGTGCAGGCGATCGCGACGCTTACTCGGGAACTGCGGCCGGAGATCGCGGCGGCCCTGACCGCGCGTCGCGCCCTGCTCGAGTCCCCGGCTCCCGTGAGCGGCAAGTACGCCTGGCCCCGGTGGGACGACTCGTTCGAGGACCCGGTGAGCGGGAAGTGGTGGACGTATCGGCAGATCGTCCAGGGAATGATCGATAACTTCCTCGGTCGAGAGAGTGCGCAGCGCTGGCGGCTCAACGACGATGTGCCCATCCCCGATCACGTACATCCATCGAAGAACCCCGGCCTCGAACTGACGGGGCCATGGCACCCGCTCGACATGGCGTTCAATGCGCTGAACAGCGAGGCGCCCATGAACATGCCGGATTTCGAGGACGCTTCCCCTCCGCACTTCCGACCCGACGGCGCTCCCTCGAGCGAGCCCGTGGGGGTTTTCGCGGCGATGCAGAACGCCAAGGAGATCCACGAGGGCCGCTGGAACGGCCGTGCGTACGAGGTGATCAAGAAGGGGAAGAAGCGCGAGTACCGGATCGACAAGCCTCCTGCGCAGTGGCCGACGAGGCTCGCCCGCCCTCCGAGCTTGCACCTGCGCTACGACCACGTGACCGTGGACGGCCAGCCGGCCCCGGGTCTCGTCGTCATCACCGCCCTGTGGGCCCTCAACAACTTCGACTCCCTGACCCGTGCCGGCAGTGGCGTGTACTTCTACATTCCGAAGCTCCAGACGCCGAGGGAAGCGCTTATCGTGGAGCGCCTCCTTGGGCGGCTCGAGGCGCTCGTCGGCGTCCCCGCCGGCACCTTCAAGATCAAGATGCTCTATGAGGAGGGCAACGCGGGCAGGCAGTTGCCCGCGATCCTGTGGGTCCTTCGTCGTCGGCTGCTCGGGACGAACGTCGGCCGCTGGGATTACCTGGGAAGCCTCATCGAGATGTGGCGAGACGATCCGAAGGGTATCTTCCCGGATCCGCAGGCCGTCGGGATGGCCACGCCGACGATGATCGCCTACCAGCGATACAACGCGCTCCTCATGCTCATGGCCGGCATGAAGGGCGGCGAGTTCACGAATGCCGCGCCCATCGGCGGGATGGCGGCCGTCATGATCTACCAGAAGAGCGACCCCTACGGGCGCTCCCGCTACAACCCGCTGGCACTGCGTGCCATCGCGATGGACAAGCTCCGCGAGCGCCTGCTCGGCCTCATGTTCGTCCCGAGCACGCCGCTGCCTGCCGGCGAGCAGCCCACGCTCGACGACATCCTCGCCAATCGGGTAAAGGGGCGGCTGTACGACGCGTACCGGCAGAGCTGGGTGGCCAGCCCGGAGACAGACTACGTCAGCGCCGGCAATGCGCCCCTGCGCGCGCGAGTCGCCGATCTGCAGTCGATCGTCGACGCTGCCGGCGAGACCGTGGAGGTGAATGGGAAGGCGGTGCCAACAGTTTCGAGCGGCCTCACGGAAGCGGAGCGCGCCCTGATGCAATCGCGCGGGCTTCTGTCTCCGAAGGGCAAGATCACACCCATCGTCATCCGACCCGAGTCGCTCGAAGCGCCCGAGATGCTCTTCTCCCCGGACCTGTGGCACGCGATCTTCGCCGTGCCAAAGGGCGAGGTCACCATCGAGCACGTCCAGCACTCCTTCTACATGGCGGCGAACTACGGGTTCCAGATCCTGAACGGCAACTTTGCGGCAGCGATCGACGACTACGAACTCAAGCTGCGGTTCATGAACGACCTTGCAACCTACCGGATCTACGTGTCGTGGCTGTGGTCGCTCGTCCGGCACGAGGCAGTCTTCACGAAGGGCGGCCACCTCCAGCGATGGGCGCTCACCGAGGACGGCGTCGTACTGGGCGCAAAGGCCGAGGAGGTGAAGGCTGGCGCTCGCTTCACGCGCGAGCTCTTCGAGAAGGTGTGGGACTACCACGGTGAGTGGACGAACGAGTTCTTCGCCGAGCTCGATCGCCGGGGCGACCCCGGGCGCTTCGACCGCGCCAAGGCGCCGGTCATCATGGAACTGCTGAAGAAGCAGCTCCTTTCGCCGCGGTGGGTTCAGCACAGTGCCCGGGTCCTCTTCGTCGTCGGGCAGGCCGCGCCCGGAGAGCGCCAGCAGCTCCTTCAAGCCCTCTTCGACCTGCCGAGGAAGGAGGTCGCGAAACGGGTCGAAGCCGGGACGCTCGCTGCCGGGACCCTCTCGGCACACGACTACGTCTATGACGTCGCGGAGGGGACCCCGGGCTGAGGTCCACCGGGCCCGATGCCGGGCGAGCCGCGAGCGTGGCGCTCGCTCCAGACGGCTACGGTTTACCCGCCGCTGAGCGCCTGCACGATCTGCACCGAGTCGGTGGGGCGGAGTGCGCGGGCCATGTCGAAAACCTGCTCGCCGTTCACGAAGAACCGGATATGGGGCCGCATCCCGTTCTGCTCGTCGATCACGCGGAACCGCAGGCCGGGGTATCGCCGCTCGAGGTCGCCGAGCAGCTCCGTGAGGGTGGCGCCGGTTGCCTCCACCTCCCGCTCGTGGGTGTAGGAACGCAACGGGGTAGGAATGAGGACCTTCACGGCCGCGCCTCTGCGGCTTCGACGGCGTAAATCTCGGGAAGGTGGCGAGCGAGGCAGCTCCAGCGTCGGCCCTCGTCGGAGCTCATCCAGAGCTCTCCGCTCGTGGTCCCGAGGTACAGCCCCACCGGGTCACGGCGGTCGGCCGTCATGGCCTGTCGCTTCACGGTCCACCAGGCGTGCTTCCTCGGCAGGCCGGAGTCGAGGCGTCGCCAGGTTGCCCCGCCATCGCGCGTGACGTAAGCGGCAGGACGACCCCCGGGGCTCGTGCGAGGCCAGACGGTCGTGCCGTCCATCGGGAACACCCAAGCCGTGTCCGCGTCGCGGGGATGGACGACCATCGGGAACCCGATGTCTCCGATGGCCTTCGGCATGTTCTTCCCGATTCGCACCCACTCCTTCGACGGCCGATCGAGGCGGTAGATCCCGCAGTGGTTCTGCTGATAGAGCCTTTCCGGATCGCTCGGGCACAGCCGGACGCAGTGAGGGTCGTGGAGCGCCAGGTTTGCCGGATTCGAACCCCTCGACCACCTCGAGCCCTTGCACGAGGGGTGACCAGCTCCGGCCGGAGTCCACCGATTCGTGCACGCCGCCGCTCGACATGCCCAAGTAGAGGTGGGCGGGCTCGAGCGGATGCACGATGACGGAGTGCAGCTTAGGGCCGTCCGGCGTACCGTCTTGCTGGGTCCCCATCCACGTTCGGTATTGTGCGTCGTCGTTGAGGCCGGAAACGGGGTCCCAGGTGATTCCCCCGTCGGCAGAGCGAAAGAGCCCGTGCGGCGACGTCCCCGCGTACCACACGCCCGGGTCGGTCGGGTGACCGGGAGTGAGCCAGAACGTGTGATCGACGACCCGGCCCTTCTCTCCGGCAGGTGCCGTTGCAAAGGCGGGCGGCCGCGTCGCCTCCTTCCAGGTGCGGCCGAGGTCGGTCGAGCGGAATACCGTGGGACCCAGGTGGCCGGTCTTCGCGGCGGCGAGGAGCGTCCTCCCGTCGCGCGGGTCGAGCACCACGTGGTTGACGATGTGGCCGAGGAAGTGTGGCCCGTGGGTGCGCCACGCCGTCCGCCGGGGGGACCCTCGATACATCCACGCGCCTTTGCGGGTGGCGACGAGAAGGAGCACGTCCGCGGGCTGCGGTCGCCGGCGGGTCGTGCGGGTGACTCGGGTCGGGTGCTTCCTGGAGGTGCGAGCCATCGAGGACTCCTCCGTGCGTGAACGATCGCGCGGCCTGCCGGCGAAGCCCGACGAAGGCCCGGCCTCGCGAGTCTTACCGTCGGCCTCGATCCCTTGCACGGGGTTTCGGAGCGCAGCGCGGGCAGGGGAGGGCGAAAGCCACGGTGCTCGAGCCGATTGAAGGAGCGTCGGTCCCCGTCCCGCCGGGGCGATGAACTCGGGCGCCGCTCCCCCGCCACCCCCCCCCTTCCCGCGGGGGGATTGAGAGGCTCGGGTGAGCCCGGCCGAGCCGCGATGCGGCGCCGTTTCCACTTAGCCGGGAGGCCCCACCTGCGAAGCCAGCCCGGCACGGCGCGCCTGGCCTGCGGGGGCCCAGAGCGCCGAGGCGGTCCTCCGCGAGGCCCGTGGTGCGACGGAGAGTGCCGCCCCGTACGAGGGAGGCCGAGCCGAGGCCTCGTTGGCGAGTGGCAGGCGACCCCACTCACGCTACACTCGCCTCCCGTGAGGGCCGGCAGGAGCCCGTGCGGTCCCCGATGGGGACGGTTTGGCGAGGGGCAAGGGAGTACCGGGACTTCGAACAGCGCGACGTGACGGGGGCCCGGAGGAGCGAGTCGACGTACCTACCACGAGAACAGCACGGCTTACTCATACGCAACGTGAGCAACGTGACGAAGCCGAGGATCGCCTCCCCGCCAATGACCAAGGGTTGGCTTCTGCGGTTCCGTCACCGAAAGGTCCCATGATCTCGGCCCGGCACACCGCTCGATTCGCTCCCCCGGCGCTGGTTGCCCTTCTGGCGATGGCCACCTGCGGCAGCAACTGCGGCGGGACCACGACAGGCGCAATCCTCACGTCGGTCGAGGTCACCCCCACGAACCCGACCATCGCCCGGGGGACGAGCGCGCAGCTCACCGCGACGGGGACCTACTCCGACGACTCGACGAAGGACGTGACGGCGGAAGCGACCTGGGCGTCCTCGGACCCGACCACGGCCAAGGTATCGGACGGCGGCCTGGTCACCGGATTGGCCCCCGGCTCTGCCACCGCGAGCGCCGTCGTCTTCGGGATCACCGGCACCACCTCCGTCACCGTAACTCCCGCGACGCTGGTCTCGATCGCCGTCACCCCGACCAGTCCGGCGATCGCCGCCGGCACCACCGCGCAGTTCGCCGCCACGGGAACGTACTCGGACAACACGACCCAGGACATCACTGGCCAAGTGACGTGGGCATCCTCGGACGGAACGAAGGCCACGATCTCCGCGACTGGTCTCGCCACCGGCGTCGTCGCCGGGCCCACGACGATCTCGGCGACCACGTCGGGAAAGACCGGATTGACGGTGCTCACCGTCACGCCAGCGATTCTCGTGTCGATCGCCGTGACGCCGGCAAACCCGGCTCTTCCGGTCGGCCTGACCAGGCAGTTCACCGCCACGGGAACGTACTCGGACAACACGACCCAGGACCTCACCGGCCAAGTGACGTGGGCATCCTCGGACACGACGAAGGCCACCATGTCCAGTGCAGGTCTCGCCACAGGCGTCGCCGCCGGGCCAACGACAGTCACGGCCGCGACCTCGGGCACTAGCGGATTGACGATGCTCACCGTCACGCCGGCCACTCTGGTGTCGATCGCCGTGACACCGGCGAACCCGGCGATTGCCGCGGGAACGAAGCAGCAATTCGTCGCGACGGGAACCCTGTCGGACGGAACGAAGCAAGACATCAGCAGCCAGGCCACGTGGGCCTCCTCGGACTCGTCCAAGGCCGTCATTTCCAACGCGGCCGGTTCGAAGGGCCTTGCCACGAGCCTCGTGCCCGGCACCACGAGCATCTCCGCAGGGCAGGCCGGGATCACGGGCGCGACCCTTCTGACGGTGACGCCGGCGACGCTGGTCTCGATCGCCGTGACTCCGGCGAATCCGTCGATCGCGGCGGGGACGCCCCAGCAGTTCGTGGCGACTGGCACCTTCTCGGACAGCACGAGCCAGGACATCACCGCCCAGGTCACGTGGGCTTCCTCCGACTCGACCAAGGCCACCATCTCCAACGCGGCCGGGTCGCAGGGCCTTGCCACGAGCCTCGTCGCCGGCACTACGAGCATCTCCGCGGGGCAGGCCGGGATCACGGGCGCGACCCTCTTGACGGTGACGCCGGCGACGCTGGTCTCGATCGCCGTCACCCCGACCAACCCGGCAATCGCGAACGGCACGACAGAGCAATTCACTGCCAGCGGCCGTTACTCGGACAAGACAATCCAGGACGTGACCGCACAGGTGACTTGGGCCTCGTCGGACTCGAGCGTGGCCACCGTCTCCAACGCGACCGGCTCGAGGGGCCTCGCGAGCGCAGTCGGCGTCGGGTTCGCCACCGTCTCCGCGTCGCTTTCCGGAACGACGGGCACGACCGTCCTGACCGTCACCCCTGCCACGCTCGTCTCTATCGCCGTGACGCCACCGATGCGGTCGATGCCGGCGGGCCTGAGCCAGCAGTTCGCGGCCACCGGCACCTACACGGATGGGACAACGCAGGACCTGACCACGGCGGCGACGTGGGCATCGACCAACCCGGAAGCCGCCACCATCTCGAATGCCGGCGGGTCGCAGGGAGTCGCCGCCACCGTCGCGCAGGGCACGACGAGCATCACGGCGACGTCCGGCGGAGTGGTCAGCGCCGGTGCGACGCTGCTGGTGACGGGCGCGACCATCGCCAGCGTGGCGATCGATCCACCCAATCCGCAGCTCCCGCTCGCCACCACGCTCCAGCTCACCGCGACCGGCACGTACTCCGACGCGTCGACCTTTGACGTCACCTCGCTCGCCACGTGGGGAACGGATGTGCCAACCATCGCCGCGGTCTCCAACGCGGCCGGGTCTCGAGGGCTGGCCACTGCCCTTTCGCAGGGGACCGCCGTCGTGTCGGCGAGCTTCGGCGGCGTCGGAGGTACGACCGCGCTCACCGTCACCCCGGCTGCTCTGGTGTCGATCGCCGTGACCCCTTCGAACCCGCCGATTGCCAAGGGTACGACGATCCAGTTCACCGCGGTCGGCACCTACACCGACAACACGACCCAGGACCTCACCGGCAACGTAGCCTGGGAGACCTCGGACCTCACCGTGGCGACCGTCTCCAACGCGGCTGGCACGAAGGGGCTTGCCTCCGGCATCGCGGTAGGAAGCGTCACCGTTTCGGCAGCGCTGTCGGGAAAGGCCGGCACGGCGACGCTCACGGTGACCCCGGCGACCCTCGTGTCGCTGGCCGTAACCCCGGCAGGGGCCGCGATCGCGAAAGGAACGACCCAGCAGTTCGCGGCCACCGGAACCTATACGGACAACTCGACACAGGACCTGACTGCGCAGGTCACCTGGGCCTCGTCCGACGGTACGGTGGCGTCCGTGTCCAACGCAGCCGGCACAAAGGGGCTCGCCACCGGGCTCGGGATCGGCCCCACCAGCATCAGCGCGACCCTCGGGAGCGTCTCAGGCTCGACCTCGTTCTCGGTGTCCGTTGCCACGCTGGTGTCCATCTCGCTCTCCCCAGCGAGCCCGGCGATCGCGAACGGAACCCAGCAGCAGTTCACAGCGACCGGAATCTACACCGACAACTCCACGCAAGACCTCACCAGCCAGGCGAGCTGGTCCTCCTCGGACCAAACCCGGGTGTCCATTTCCAACTCAGCCGGAACCCAGGGGCTCGCCGGGGGCCTCGCGGTCGGCGCCTCCACCGTCTCGGCAACCTTCGGCGGGAAGACCGGGTCCACGCTCCTCACCGTCACGGCCGCGACGCTCGTATCCATCGGCGTGACGCCGACCACACCGAGCGTCCCAGTGACGTTGACGGTCTCGTTCTCGGCCACCGGCACTTACACCGACAACTCCACGCAGGACCTGACGGAGCAGGTCACCTGGAGCTCGTCGAACGGGGCGGTGGCCTCGGTATCCAACGCGTCGGGCTCGCAGGGACTGGCGACCGCCCTCTCCGTGGGCACCGCTGGAATCAGCGCGACGATGGGATCTGTGTCCGGCTCGACCGCCCTGACGGTGAACAACGCAACGTTGAGCCAGATCGTCGTCGGTCCGGGCAACGCAGCCGTTCCCAAGGGGCTGGCGCAGCAGTACCAGGCGAGCGGAATCTATTCCGACAACTCCCAGCACGACCTAACGGGCTTCGCGACCTGGGCGTCCTCCAACCCGGCCGTGGGACAAATCTCGAACGCTTCAGGGTCGAGAGGACTCGTCGCGGCCATTGGGACAGGGAGCGCGACGATCATCGCGACCTATCTGGGCGTCGCGAGCCAAGCGGCCCTGACCGTGACAGCGGCGAGCCTGGTATCGATAGGCATCCTCCCGGTGAACCCCTCCGTGCCGAGCGGCAACACCGAACAGTTCCAGGCCATTGGCACCTACACGGACAACTCCACTCTGGACATCACCGCCGCGGTGGCTTGGAGTTCGTCCGACACGACCGCCGCGGAGATTGGCGCCGCGACGGGGCTCGCCCAGACCGGATTGCCGGGGAGCACGGTCATCAGCGCCGCGCAGGGCTCGGTCGGCTCAACGACGGTGCTCACCGTGACGAGCGCGGCGTTGAAGGCGATCTCCATTGAGCCCCCCAATCCGTCGCTGCCCGCAGGGACGAACATCCAGCTGACGGCGACAGGTATCTACACGGACAGCACCACGCAAGACATCACGACCCAGGTCACCTGGAGTTCCTCGAATCCCTTGCTGGCCGCGGTTTCGAACGCGGCAGGAAGCGCAGGGCTCGCCACCGGGGTCAGCGCCGGAACGGTTGCCGTCGGAGCGGCCCTTTCCGGGATCGCCGGCTCCACCACCATGAAGGTCACCCCGGCGGTGCTCGCGAGCATTGCTGTCGCCCCGCCCATCGCGTCGATTGCGATGGGAACGCGCCAGCAGTTCACGGCCACCGGGACGTACTCCGATGGCTCGACCAAGGACCTAACTGCTGCTGTCACGTGGACGTCCGGGGGGATCTCCGTCGCGACCGTGTCGAACCAGGCCGGGTCCGAGGGCTTGGCAAGTGGTGTCGGGCAGGGCTCCGCCAGCATCGTCGCGGCCCTGGGGTCCATCTCGAGTTCCGCCACGCTCACGGTGACTGCCGCGACCTTGGTGTCCGTCGCGGTGACCCCGGCCAATCCATCGATTGCGAGGGGAACGACGACCCAGTTCACGGCCATCGGGACCTACACCGACGGGACGACGCAGGACCTGACAAGCCAGATCACCTGGTCCTCCTCGGACGAGGTGGTCGCGTCGGTGTCCAACGGAGCCGGTTCGCCCGGCCTGGCAACGGGGCTCTCCGTGGGGGCATCGACGATCACCGCCACGCTGGGCGCAGTGAGCGGAACCACGACGCTCAGCGTGACCAGCGCCGTGTTGATGAGCATCGCGATCGCGCCGCCCACCGTGAGCATCCCCAAGACCGGGACGGCGCAGTTCACGGCAACGGGCACCTTCAGCGACAGCTCCACCCAGGACCTGACCACCCAGGTGAGCTGGTCTTCGTCGGACCTGACCGTGCTCTCGATCTCGAACGCGGCAGGGTCACAAGGCCTCGCCACGGCCCTTTCCAGCGGCGCAGCCGTCGTCACGGCGGCCATGGACGGCATCCAGAGCGCGGCCGCCGCAACGGTTCCCTAGGGTCGTCCCCGGGGACGCGCGCCTGGAGGTCGCCCCGGTGGGGCAGGTGGAGCGTGTCCAGGCCCACGGGGAGGTCGCCGGATCGGTCCGGCTCGTGGAGGGGCCGCGGCCGCCTCGAAGGTGGCTCGCTCGAGGACGCGAGCACCGCCAGCGATGACTACTTCACTGGCTCGGCGAGCGGCTTGCCCTTCTCTACGACCCACGTCGCGATGACCTTCACAGCGGACGCAGAGGCGTTCCTGCCGTCGTGCGGCCTCAATGCCGCCACCTGGTACGAGTCGCCCGCCTTCAGGTGCTTCGGCTCCTCGCCGTCCACGAGGAGTTCGAGCTCACCTTCCGCCACGTAAGCGATTTCGACGCCGTGATGGATGTGCTTGCCCGTGCTGGAGCCCGGCGTGAACTCGGCAGAACCGAACACACAATCCTTCGGCTCGGGTCCCGTGACGTCCGCTCGCTGCAGCACGCTCCTCTTCACCGTCTGTGCCTGCACCAGGGCCGCGGTCAGCGCCACCCCGAGCAGCCCACCGAGCAGCATCCGTCGCGCGCCCATGTATCATCCTTTCCGGAGAAAGACGTTGCCAAGACTCCTCGTACCCTGTCCTCTCTGGCCAAGGCCCCCCGGCCTTGTCGCGTCCCAGGCGGGGCGATCTGCTCCCGGCGCGGGCCTCCGCGCCCAGCCTCTGTGCCGAGGGCCCCTCGAGTCCTGGAGGGCGATCGCCTAGATGGGGCAGAATTGCTCCGTAGCCGATTCCTCCCCGGGGAGGCCTCATGCATCGAAGTCGTCTCGCCGGCTTCATCATCGATTGCAAGGACGCCGACCTCGACGAGGCGTCGCGCTTCTGGAGCAAAGCGCTCGGGATGCCGACGGCCGGTCGTGAGGACCTGTACGAGCGCCTCGACGCAGCCAGGCGCGACCTCCACGTCGAGGTTCAGCGCGTGCCGCACGAGAGCCGCGTCCACCTCGACATCGAGACCGACGACATCGAGGCCGAGGTGGCGCGGCTGGAACGACTCGGAGCCGGGCTCATCGGGCGCGTCCGGACGTGGTGCGTCATGGAGGCGCCGACCGGCCAGAGGTTCTGCATCGTCCGGGGCACGAATCTCGACGGCGCCGCAGGCGTCAACTTGTGGCCGTAGCGCGCTCGGGGTCCTCGCCGGCGAAGCCAGCTCGGCAGTGCCTGCAGCTCGGGGAGCGCGCGGGCGGCCACTGGACGGCATCGGGGGCGCAGTGCCGGCCGGCCCCCGGCCGGGTATGCGTGCGGGGGTCCGCCGCGCGGAATCGCGCAAGAATCATGGCGAATCTTGCATGTAAGGATGCACTTGCTTGTGGCGGAGCGACGGGGCAGAATGGGCGAACTCCCGGCAGCACTAATGGTGAATTCGCCGTGTGGTCGCCGCAGCGCCGGAGCGTGCCTTGAGTGAGAAGCGCTGGTCGAAGCGGTGGCTCGTGCTCGCGTGCTTGGCGGGCATGCTCCTCGGCGTGGGGGGATTCACCTTCGACTACGCCGCCGGGCTCTCCTACCTGAGCAGCAACCCGAAGGCGTGCGTCAACTGCCACATCATGAACGATCAGTTCGATTCGTGGCGGAAGGGCCCACACCACGCGGTGGCCACCTGCTACGACTGCCACCTGCCCGTGACCTTTCCTGAGAAGTACCTCGCGAAGGGCCGCAACGGCTGGCACCACTCGGTGGGTTTCACGTTCCAGCCTTCCAGCACCGGGAACCCCGACGAGAAGCTCTTCTTCCGGGAACCCATCCGCATCAAGGATCCCAACAGCCAGATCCTTCAAGACAATTGCCTTCGATGCCACGGCGACCTCGTCGAAGAGGTTGTCCGCGGCAGTTCTTGGGCTGACGACGCCATCCGCTGCGTGCATTGCCACCGTGCGGTGGGGCACGGGGCCTCAAACTAGCCGAGGACGGTCATGGAAAACGCAAACACCCGGCGGCCCGTTGGTGCCTACATCCTGGTCGCCGCGGTCGTGGCCATTGTCACCGCCGGCGCCACCGCGCTGCTCGTCAACATCTTTCAGCGCAAGCAGGAAGCCAAGAACACCTTTGTCAAGCTCGTGGAGGTGACGGAGAACGACGTCGACCCGGCCAAGTGGGGCGTCAACTGGCCGCGGGAGTACGACGGCTACAAGCGCACGTCCGAGCCGAGCAGGACCAAGTACGGCGGCGGCCTGGGAACTTCGGAGGGGACCGCGCTACCCCCGGAGAAGGCGGTTCGCGATCCCTGGCTCCCTCGCATCTTCTCGGGCTACGCCTTCGCCATCGACTACCGGGATCGCCGCGGCCACGCCTTCATGCTGCAGGACCAGGAGGCGACGAAGCGAAACGTGCCGTCCGAGGCAAAGCAGTCGGGCAACTGCCTCCACTGCCACGCGTCGATCATCCCGCTCTACAAGAAGCTCGGGAAGGAGGCACTTCCCCAGGCCGCCGAGGCGGAGCAGGTCCAGAAGGGCCTCGCGCTCGTCGGCGACATGACCTACTGGGACGCGCACAAGCTTCTGGAGGAGACCACCGGCGGCAAGGCCCACCCAGTCTCGTGCGTGGACTGCCACGATGCGAAGACCATGGAGCTGCGGGTGACGAGGCCCGGCTTCCTCGCCGCCATTCAGAAGCTCGCCGCCGGGAGCGGCGAAGTGCCGCACCTTCCGAGCATCGAGAAGTGGCGTCGCGGCGACCGCCTGAAGCCCTATGACCCGAACGTCGACGGGACGCGGCAGGAGATGCGCTCGTTCGTCTGCGGCCAATGCCACGTCGAGTACTACTGCGGGAAGGGCTTAACCATCTTCTTCCCCTGGGCCGAGGGGCTCAAGGTCGAGCAGATGGAGCACCTGTACGACAACATGCAGGTGAAGGGTCACCGCTTCAAGGACTGGACCCACGCCGAGACCGGCATGGAGGTGCTCAAGGCGCAGCACCCCGAGTTCGAGTTGTGGAGCCAGGGGATCCACGCGAAGAGCGGTGTGGCCTGCGCGGACTGCCACATGCCCTACAAGCGCGAGGGAGCGCTGAAGGTCTCGGAGCACTGGGTCCGCAGCCCCTTGCTGTCGGCCAACCGATCGTGCGCTACCTGCCACCCGTACGGCGACGAGGAACTCAAGGGCCGGGTCGAAGCCATCCAGGACCGCCACTTCGCTCTGCTGAGCCGCGCCGGCCAGGCCGCCGTGAGCATGCTCGACGCGATCGTGGCCGTGCGAAAGCCCTACGACGACAAGAATCGCGACGCGGCGGCGACAAAGGCTCGCGACACCCTGGAGAAGAAGGATGGGTTCGCGAAGCTCGCGAAGGAGGAGCAGGACAAGATGATCGCGGCCGAAACCAAGGCCAACCTGCTGTCCATGTGGCGCGAGGTGGTGGAGAAGGACCCGGCCATCGGCGAGCTCGGAGAGCTCCAGCGAGCGGCTCAGTGGCGGCTCGACTTCGTCGCCGCCGAGAACTCCATGGGATTCCACGCGCCACAGGAGATGGCGCGCATCCTGGCGGAGTCGATCGATCTGTCCCGGCAGGCCGAGATCAAGGCCGCTGTCGTGCAGAGGGGGCAACTCGCGATGACCGCGCCTGCGGGTGCCCCGGAAAAAAAGGTGAAGAAGAAGTAGATCCCCGGACTCAGCGACCCCAACGCAGGGCCCGACGTCTCGCGGCCGGCGCCGCGGGAGCGCATCCTTCATGCGATCCTTCACGAGGCCGACCGACGCGGAGTTGTGCGCCGCTTTCGCCCGAGCAGTGCGAGGTCGCCCGGCCGGTGGCTCCGACGCGCTGTTCTGGACCCGCGCGCGCCGTCGTCCTCGTGTCGGCTGCCGAGACCGTCACCGGGGTGCGCGGGCCTCTCCCGGACGATGAGGGAGGCGGCGGCAAGGGTGGCGGCGGTTCGCCCCTCGTCCGCCCGGCACTCACGCCCACGCGCAGGCCACTCGACCCAATCCTCTGCGCAACGCCGGTGCCCCGGTTAGGTCCCGCCGCGCATGGCTCGTGGCCGGGTGGCATCCATCAACGTCTCCGATGGCGGAGTTCCGAAGATCCCGATCGGCCGGGCCGGGATCGCGGCGTCTGGCGTCGAGGGAGACCGCCAACGCGACCTTCGATACCACGGAGGCGTCGACCGGGCCGTCTCGCTCTACTCCCTGGAACACATCGAGGCGCTGGCGCGGGAGGGGCACCCGGTGGGGATCGGGACCACCGGCGAGAACCTCACCGTTTCCGGGCTCGACTGGGGCGCCGTCGTCCCGGGCGTCGAGCTCGCGGTTGGACCGGTCCGGTTAAGGATCACGAGCTACGCGGCGCCGTGCGAGACCATCGCGGCGTCCTTCGCGGACGGACACGTCGCGCGCATCTCGGAGAAGATTCACCCCGGGTGGAGCCGTCTCTACGCGCGGGTGGTGGCAGGCGGCCTGGTGCGGGTTGGCGACGAGGTGGCCGTGGTCGAACCCTGCGGTCCAGAAGTGCGCTAGGCTTCGCGCGGCACCGGCGCGTCACCCGACCCCTCGAGAGGGAAGGCTCCGCAGATGGACATCCCCAAGCGACCTGACGCTCCCGCCCCGCGCGGGCGGATCGAGCCCGTGCCTTTCGGGGGTCGGTCTCCGGTCGCGGTCTTGTCCGTCGCCGCGTGCCTGGCCGCAGGCGCCTGCGGGGGTGATTCCGTTTCGGGCCCGGCCAGGATCTACCGCGACCCAAGCGCGCCAGTGGAGGACCGCGTGGCGGCGCTGCTCTCCGCGATGACCCTGGAGGAGAAGGTGGACCAGATGCACGGGGCCGCGGTCGCCGATAGCAAGGGCTTGAGCCCCACGCCCGACAACGGGCGCCTGGGGATTCCAGGATTTCGCATGATCGACGGCATGCGGGGCGTCGGGGTCGCTGCCGGGACGGCGACCACGTTCCCGGTCGGTTCTGCGCGCGGGGCCACGTTCGATCCGGACCTCGAGCAACGGGTCGCGGCGGCGATCGGCGCGGAGGCGAGGGCGCGCGGCGCAAACGTCTTGCTGGCTCCGACCATCAACCTCCTCAGGCACCCGCGCTGGGGACGAGCCCAAGAGACTTACGGCGAGGACTCGTTCCATATCGGGGCCATGGCAGCCGGTTTCGTACACGGCGCGCAGACCCAGGTCATCGCGAACGCCAAGCACTTCGCCGTCTATAGCATCGAGGACACGCGTCTCACCGTGAACGTCACCATCGACGAGCGAACGCTGCGAGAGGTGTACCTCCCGCACTTCAAGAGTGCGGTCGACGCCGGCGTCGGGTCGATCATGAGCGCCTACAACAGCGTGAACGGCGAATACTGCGGTGAGAACCGTCACCTGCTGACCGACATCCTCGACGGAGACTGGGCGTTCGACGGATTCGTAGAATCGGACTGGGTCTTCGGCACCCACAGTACCCTCGGGTCCGCCCTGGCCGGGCTGGACATCGAGATGCCGTGGGCGCGCTACTACGGGCAGCCGCTCGCCGACGCCGTGACCGCTGGCACCGTGCCCGCGGCCACCGTCGACGAGGCGGTGCGCCGGATCCTGCGTGCGAAGTTCCGCTACGGGATCTTCGACGGCAAGCCTGCCCTCGACCCGGCCACGGTGGTGGAGAGTGAGGACCACACCGCGCTGGCCCGGGAGGTCGAGGCGGAGGCGATCGTGCTCCTGAAGAACGACGGTGCGCTACTCCCACTCGACAGGGCGAGCACGCGGCAGATCGCGGTCGTTGGGTCCCTCGCGAACACGGTCAACACGGGCGACAACGGCAGCAGCGCCACCACGTCCAGCTACGTGGTGACCCCCCTTTCCGGCATCCAGCGAGCCGCCGGCAGCGTCGACGTGGTCGATCTCAGCCGGGACGTTCTCTCCGCGGATGACGAGGCCGCCGTCGCGGCGGCCGATGCCGCCGTCGTCGTGGTCGGGCTCACGGCGGCCGACGAGGGAGAAGCCATCCTGGATACGGGGGGGACCGCAAGAGCCTCGACCTGTCGCCGACGCACGCACAGTTGGTCGCTGACGTGGCCCTCCACAACCCGAACACGATCGTCATCCTGGAGGGGAGCGGCGCCATCGTCGTGGAGCCATTCGTGGACGACGTCCGGGGCCTCGTCATGGCCTGGTATCCCGGGATGGAGGGAGGCAACGCGATTGCCGAGGTCCTGTTCGGCGACGTGAACCCCTCCGGGAAGCTTCCCGTCACCTTCCCCCGATCGGAGGCCCAGCTCCCGGCGTTCGTCGACGACGAGAACCAGGTCACCTACGGATTCCTTCACGGCTACCGCTACGTCGACGCCGCAGGGGAGGACCCCCGATTCCCGTTCGGCTTCGGCCTGGGATTCACGACGTTCTCGTTCGCCGGGCTCGCGCTCGACACCGCGACCGCTCCGAGGGACGGGCGAGTTCACGTGACCGTGGACATCACCAACACGGGGCCGCGAGCTGGCGACGAGGTCGTGCAGGCCTACGTGTCCTGCCCGTCCTCGAGCGTGATGCGGGCGCCGCGCGAGCTCAAGGCCTTCCAGCGGGTGACGCTCGCGCCCGGCGAGACGAAGACCGTCGGCATGGATCTCGAGGTGGCGGATCTCGCCTACTGGGACGCGCTCACTTCTGCCTTCGTCGTCGAGCCCACGACTTACGCGGTCTCGGTCGGGAACTCGTCCAGGAACCTTCCGCTGACCGCGTCCTTCTCCGTGCCTGCTGGATAGGGGCGGCGCCGCGACGAGGACCCGATCCGTCGCTCGGTCGTGCGTGCTGGGTGAGGCGGATGAAACCCACATCACCCACCGCCACCGAGGAGGAAGACCGTGAAGTCAAGGCTGAAGATGTGTCTCGGCGCGGCCGCGCTGCTCACAGCGCCCGCCGCCCTTGCAGCCGCGCCCGTCGTGCCCGCCCCGTCCGCCCAGGAGACCGCCACAACCGTCACTCCGTCCCATCCAAGCACCGGCCGTTCGCGCAGCCGGCCGTGAGCCCGAAGCGGGAGGCGGGCGCAGGAGACGAGAGGCAGTCCGGCACGCCGGCCACCGTCCGAACGGTCGCTCCGGACCCGTCCGATCGCTTCGTGCAGATGATCTGGACGATTCCCTGAGCGCGAGCGCAAGGGAAGGGCCCCCGTCACCCGGGGGGGCCGCCAGCTGAGCGGTGGTCTCGTCCGGGTGGCGCGGACCCAGCGGAGAAGACGCGAGATGCGCTCGTGCTCCAGAGCGGCGCCCTCGGCCCCACCGCCGCCGCTTCCCGTGGCCGCGAGAACCCCTCGAGGATAGACCCCCGCATGGGCAGCGACGATGCGGGCTACGTCCCCGGAGAGCGGTTCCACGGCCCGGGAGGGCGGGTGTACGCGGGCGAGATCGGTGAGGTCATCCACAAGCGGGCGTCACTCATGGCGAGGGTCCTCTACACGGCTCCCCACGAGAACCGCGCGTATCCAGAGGGAGACGACCGGCGCGGGCGCGGTCGGGACCTAGCCACCTGGGTCTTTTCCGAAGAGCCCGGCCTAGCCGAGGGGCTGTTCGCCTGCGGGCTGGAGCTGATGATCGACGCCCGGCTGGAGGCCGATGCGGCGGTCGGCCTCCACATGCACCGCGACACGGAGGAGGTCTACTACGTGCTCGAGGGATCCATCGCCATGACCACCGTCTTGGCCGACGGACGCGAGGTGACGCGAACGGTCGGCCCCGGGGACGCCCACGGCGTCCGGATCGGCGAGAGCCACTACGGCCGAGCGGGAGCGAGCGGGTGCCGGTTTATCGCCGTTGCCGTGCGGCGACGTTGAGGGCGCGACGGGGACGAGGGGACGCTGAGAGCCGAGAGGACGGTTCTTTCGCCGCCTGACGCGGCGCGTCTTTCCTTTCCGGACCGGAAAAGGGTCGGATAGCCCCCTCTGCCTCGACCCCTTGTCACGGCAGTCGCAGGCATGGGCTCACCGACCCCCCTGGAGGAATAGGCACATGGCCAACCTGTCTCGACGGTTCCTGCTCGCGAGCATCGCCGCGCTTGGTGTCTGGTCGACCGCGCTAGCCCAGGGGGCGGGCGGCGAACCCAAGCCGTTCAAGCTGGGAGTCGTGACGTTCCTCTCTGGGGCCGCGGCCGGTCCCTTCGGCGTGCCGGCCCGCAACGGAGCCGAGGTGCTCGTGGAGGCCCTGAACGCCGGTAAGGTGCCGGCGCCCTATGCCAAGAAGGGACTGGGCGGGAGGCCCATCGAACTCGTCTTCATCGACGAGGCCGGAGGCACGACCAAGCAGGTGAGCGAGTTCCGGGACCTGGTGCAGCGCCAGAACGTCGACGCGGTCATCGGCTACATCTCGAGCGGGGACTGCCTCGCCGTGGCTCCCGTCGCCGAGGAGTTGAAGAAGCTCACCCTGTTCTTCGATTGCGGAACCCCCCGGATCTTCGAGGACGCCTCCTACAAGTACGTCTTCCGGACGTCGAGCCACGCGGCGATGGACAACGTCGCGGCGGCGCTCTACGTGACCGAGACCCTCCCCAACGCCAAGAAGATCGCGGGAATCAACCAGAACTACGCGTGGGGGCAGGACTCCTGGAACGACTTCGAGGCCGCCATGAAGGCGCTGCGGCCGGGGGTCGAGGTGACGACCTCCCAGATGCCCAAGCTGCTCGCCGGCCAGTACGGAGCCGAGGTGTCCGCGCTCATGGCGGGCAGCCCCGACGTCATCCATTCGAGCTTCTGGGGCGGCGACCTCGACGCGTTCGTGCTCCAGGCGGTTCCTCGCGGGGCGTTGAAGAAGAGCACGGCCGTCCTCACGTGCGGAGAGACGGCGACGCACAAGCTGGCCGGACAGGTCCCCGACGGCACCATCATCGGCGCGCGGGGCCCTCACGGGGCCTTCGCGCCCGACGTGGAGCTGAACCGCTGGTACCGAACCACCTACCAGGATCGCTACGTGCTCTACCCCAACTATCCCGCCTACCACATGGCGCAGGCGATCCTCGGTCTCAAGGCGGCCTACGAGAAGGCGCAGGCAGCGGGTGCCGCCGAGCCGTCCCCGGAACAGGTCGTCGCCGCCCTCGAGGGAATGGCGTTCGAGACCCCGAGCGGCACGATCCGCATGGCACTCGGCAAGGGCCACCAGGCGGTGGAAGGAACCGTGTACGGCCAGGCCAAGACGGTGGACGGGAAGCTCACCTTCGTGAACGTGAAGCAGTACCCGGCGGACAAGGTGAATCCACCTGAGGGTGTCAAGAGCGCGGACTGGATCAAGAGCTCGCTCAAGCCCGCCAAGTAGCTCCACCGCCCGAGGGTGGGCGAGGGCACTCCACGATGAGCACGCTCCTGGCCGTCCTCGTGGACGGCGTCATCTACGCATCGTGGCTCTTCATCATCGCCGCGGGCCTGACCATCATCTACGGGGTCATGCGGATCCTGAACATGGCGCACGGCAGCTTCTACGCGCTGGGCGCCTACGCGGCCGCCTCGCTTGCTGGCGCATGGCTGCGCGGCGGGCGGCCGCCACTCGGCAGTTACGCCATGTTGGTGCTGGCGGCCGTCCTCGTCGGCCTGGTGATGGGCCCGCTCGTCGAGCGCGGCCTGCTGCGCTTCGCCTACGACAAGGACGAGGTCGTGCTCGTGCTCATCACCTACGCGCTCTTCCTCATCCTCGAGGACGTGGTCAAGCTGGTCTGGGGGGTCGAGTCCTACTTCGTGTCGGAACCCTATGGGCTGCTCGGCAACGTGGAGATGGGCCCGCTGTCGTATCCCATCTACAGCGGCGTCCTGGTCCTCGCGGCGGTGGCCGTCGGGCTGGGCCTTCGCTGGGGCATCTACGGCACCCGATATGGCAAGCTGCTCACCGCCGTGATCCACGACCGCGAGATGAGCGCGGCGCTCGGCATCGACGTCAGCCGCATCTACCTCGTGACCTTTACGCTGGGAACGATGCTGGCCGCGCTCGGCGGGGCGCTCACGGCGCCCACGGTCTCGGTGGTGCCCGGGATGGGAGTGGAGGTCATCGTCCTCGCCTTCGCGGTGGTGGTGATCGGCGGCCTGGGCAGCATGCCGGGGGCGGCGCTCGGGGCTCTCATCGTCGGCCTTGTCCGGTCGGCCGCGGTCCACTGGTTGCCGCAGGTCGAGCTCTTCAGCATCTACCTCGTCATGGCGCTGGTGCTCGCGTTCCGGCCGCGCGGGCTCTTCGTCGCGGCGGAGGCGCGCAAGATATGACCCCGTCCCGCAGGACCGCGGCGGGCCTCGGGATCGCGCTCTTGGCGGTGCTCGGCGCGGCGCCCCTCCTGCCGAAGTGGACCCTGTTCCTCGTCACCATCTCGCTCGCGAAGGGGCTCGTGGCTCTCGGCCTGCTGCTGCTCATGCGGACCGGGCTCGTCTCGTTCGGCCAGGGCCTCTACTATGCCGTCGGAGCCTACGCTGCCGGGGTGGGCGCGGATGCCCTGCACCTCGGCGACGCCGCGCCGATGCTCTTTCTCGGGGCGCTCGCCGCCGCAGCGGTGGCTGCGGTGGTTGGCCTCCTCCTGGCCAGGTACCGGTCGATCTTCTTCGCCATGCTGTCGCTCGCCTTCTCGATGATCCTCTACGGCGTGCTGGTGAAGACCCCGGCCTTTGGGTCTACAGATGGATTCAACGTCGCCGCGAAGACCGTCCTAGGCCTCGCCATCGGCGGGCCGGTGGGCCAGTTTGGCGTGTATGGGCTCGCGGCAGCCTGCGCGTTCGGGGCGACCATGGGGCTCGATCGCTACCTGCGCTCCAAGCTCGGGCGCCTCGCCCCTGCCGTTCGCGACAACGAGCTCCGGGTCGAGTACATGGGGGCCTCGGTGCGCAACGTGGTGCACCTGAACCTCGTCATCGCAGCAGCGCTCGCCGGGCTCGGCGGCGCCGTCACCGCGCTGGCGGTGGGCCACGTGGACCCGGAGATGGCCTACTGGACGACCTCCGGCGAGTTCGTCTTCGTCGCCATCCTCTCCGGAACCACCAGCGTCGCGGCGCCCTTTGCCGGGGCCCTTCTCCTGGAGCTCCTCCGCAGCTTCGCCTACGAGCACGCTCCGAACTCCTGGCAGCTCGTCATGGGGGGAGCAATGCTCGCGGTGATCCTCTTCCTGCCGGCGGGACTGTGGTCGATCTTCCGGCGGCGGCGGAGGTCCGCGACGTGAGTGCCATCCTGGAGACGACCGGGCTCACGAAGACGTTCGGCGCGGTCACGGCCGCGGCGGATCTCCACGTGCGCATCGAGGAGGGCACCGTGGTGGGGCTCATCGGCGGCAACGGCGCCGGGAAGACCACCTTCATCAACCTCGTGACGGGCTACCTCCGGCCCACGGCCGGGACCGTCCGCTTCGATGGTCGCGACATCACCGGGCTCCCGCCGCGGCGCGTCACCCGGCTGGGCATCTGTCGCTCGTTCCAGATCCCGCAGGTGTTCGACAGCCTGACCGTCTACGAGAACCTGCTCGTCGGGCTGGGAATCGTGTCGATGGGCCGGCGCGCCTTCGTGGGCAGCAGCCTCGGCGACCAGGCACCGGAAAAGGCCGCGGAGGAGGCGCTGCGGCGGTTCCGGCTCGACGCCTACCGCGACGAGCTTGCAGGCGTGCTGCCGGAGGGGTCGCGAAAGCTCCTCGACATCGCCATGGCCTTGGCCGTGAAGCCGCGGATCCTCCTCCTCGACGAACCCACGAGCGGGGTGTCCGCCGACGAGAAGTTCGTCCTCATGGACCTGGTGCTGGAGGCCATCCGGGTCGAGAAGGTCACGGTCCTCTTCGTCGAGCACGACATGGACATCGTGCGGCGCTATACCCACCGCATCCTGGCCTTCTACGAGGGGCGGATCATCGCGGACGGCGCGCCGGAAGAGGTCCTCGCGAACGCAGAGGTCCGGCGGCTCGTGGTCGGGGAGAGCGCTCCGGATGCGGGGGCGGTCGCATGCTGACGATCGATTCCATCGACGTCTCGATCAAGTCGGTGCGGATCCTCCGCGGCGTCACGCTCGAGCTCGGGGCCGGGCAGCTCGTCGGCCTCATCGGCCGAAACGGCGCCGGCAAGACCACCTTGATGCGGACCATCATCGGTGTGCTCGCGCCGTCGACCGGGGCCATGGCGCTCGAGGGCAGGTCGCTGCGCGGCGTGCCGGCGCACCAGCGGGCGCGCCTGGGGATGGGCTACATGCCGGAGGATCGCAGGATCGTCCCCCAGCTGACCGTCGAGGAGAACGTCCTCCTCCCGGCCTGGGCGTCGGGCGCCCGCGGCTCCGCCGATCGGCTCGCCCGCATCTACCGGCTCATCCCCGAGGTCGAGGCCCTGAAGGGCCGAAGGGGCCTGCAGCTCTCCGGCGGGCAGCAGAAGCTTGTGGCGCTCGCCCGAGCGCTGATGAGCGGGACGAAGCTGCTCCTGCTCGACGAGCCGTTCGAGGGGGTCGCGCCCGTGCTGGCGAAGCGCCTCGCCGAGGTGGTCTCCCTGCTCCGAAGCGAGGGGCTCTCGGTCCTCCTCTCGGAGTCGGACCTCTCTCATTCGAAGAAGCTCCTCGACGTCGTATTCCACATCGACCGCGGCCAGGTGGTCCCCATGCCGTCCTCCCGAGCCGCCCAGGAGCCGTCGCCATGAAGACCATCGCCGCCGTCCTTCGGGCCGTCACCGACAAGAGACCCTACACCGACTCCACCCCCATGACGCTCGAGGAGGTCGACCTTGGCGCCCCTCGCGCCGGCGAGCTGCTCGTGCGCGTGGAGGCGGCCGGGGTGTGCCATTCCGACATCTCGGTAGTGGACGGCTCGCGCGTCCGACCGCTGCCGATGGCGCTGGGGCACGAGGCGGCCGGCGTGGTCGAGCAGGTCGGCCCCGGAGTCCGGGACGTGACGCCCGGCGACCACGTCGTCCTCACTTTCGTGCCGAGCTGCGGCGTCTGCCCGGAGTGCTCGTCCGGCCGTCCGGCGCTGTGCACACCGGCGGCGGCCGCCAACGGGGCCGGGACACTCCTCCACGGACCGTCGCTGCTCCGCGGCGCCGATGGCAAGCCCATTCACCACCACCTCGGCGTCTCCGGCTTCGCTCGCCACGCCGTCGTGGCACGCGAGTCCGCGGTGGTGGTGCCGAGGGACGTTCCCCTGTCGACGGCCGCCCTCTTCGGGTGCGCGGTGCTGACCGGCGCCGGCGCCGTCCTGAACACGGCCGCCGTCCGGCCCGGCCAGTCGGTGGCCGTGTTCGGGCTCGGCGGGGTCGGCCTGGCGTCGGTCATGGGAGCGGTTGTCGCCGGCGCCACCCCCATCATCGCCGTGGACCCGGTGGAGGCGAAGCGGAAGCTCGCCCTGGAACTCGGCGCCTCTGCGGCTTTCGCTCCAGCGGAGGCCGAGAAGGCCATCCGCGACATGACGGGCGGCGGCGCCGAGGTGACCTTCGAGGCTGCCGGGGTGCCAGCGGTGCTGGAGGCGGCGTTCCGGGCGGCCAGGCGCGGAGGCACGACAGTGGCGATGGGCCTGCCGCACCCGTCGAAGACGATCTCGCTGCCCGCGCTGGCATTCGCCGGCCTCGGCCAGTCGCTCCTCGGGTCGTACATGGGGTCGGCCTCGCCGCAGCGGGACATCCCGCGCTACCTGGCGCTCTGGCGTGCCGGGCGCATGCCGGTAGACAGGCTCCAGAGCGCGTCACTGCCGCTCGCAGCCATCAACGGGGCGTTCGAGTCCCTCGCCGCCGGGGCCGCCGTTCGCCAGGTCTTGCTACCCCACACCTGAACTCGCAGAGAGAGCGCTTCCCGGAGGACTCCATGGCCATCGAGACCCTGAATCCTGCAACTGGAGAGCGGTTGGCGACGTTTCCCGAGATGGGTGCGTCGGAGCTGGACCAAATTCTCAGCGCAGCGGTCCGCGCCCAGAAGGCCTGGGCGCGCCTGCCGTTCCCGGAGCGCGCCGCCCCCATGCGCAGGGCAGCGGCTCTCTTGCGGGAGCGAGCGCAGGAGTTCGCGAAGCTCATGGCACTGGAGATGGGCAAGCCGCTCAAGGACGGGGCCGGCGAGGTGACGAAGTGCGCCTGGGTCTGCGAGTACTACGCAGAGACCGCCGAGCGGCACCTCGCTCCCCGCGAGGAGCCGAGCGACGCGGGACGCAGCTACGTCCGCTTCGACCCGCTCGGGGTCGTGCTGGCGGTCATGCCGTGGAACTTTCCCTACTGGCAGGTATTCCGCTTCATCGCGCCCCACATCATGGCGGGCAACGGCGGGCTCCTCAAGCACGCCTCCAACGTCCCGCAGTGCGCGCTCTCCATCGAGCGAGTGATGCACGACGCGGGATTCCCCAAGGACCTCTTTCGAACGCTGCTCATCGGCTCCAAGCCGGTCGCAGGCATCATCCGCGACCCGCGCATCGCCGCCGCCACCATCACCGGGAGTGAGCCGGCCGGCCGCGCTGTGGCCGAGGCGGCTGGCCAAGGGCTCAAGCCCTCGGTGCTCGAGCTCGGCGGATCGGACCCGTTCATCGTGCTCTCCGACGCCGACGTCGAGCAGGCCGCCAAGGTGGCGGCGCAGGCGCGGACCATCAACGCCGGCCAGAGCTGCATCTGCGCCAAGCGCTTCATCGTGGAGGCGCCCGTCTACGAGGCCTTTCTCGAGCGGCTCGGGGTCGCGATGCGCGGCATCAAGGTCGGCGACCCGTTCGACCCGTCCACCGACATCGGCCCGCAGGCGCGCCGCGAGCTGCGGGACGAGCTGCACGGGCAGGTGACCGAGGCCATCGCGCAGGGGGCCCGGCCCGCGCTCGGATGCACCGTTCCGCAGGGCCCGGGCGCCTTCTATCCGGTGAGCATCCTGGCGGACGTTCGGCCGGACAACGTGGCCGCGAGGGAGGAGCTGTTCGGCCCGGTGGCGGTCGTCATCCGAGCGGCATCGGCCGACGAAGCGGTCGCGATCGCCAACGACTCCAAGTTCGGCCTGGGCGCGTCGCTCTGGACGCGCAGCGCAGCGGCGATTGACCGGCTCGTCCCGCTCATCGAGGCAGGCGCGGTGTTCGTGAACGGTCTCGTGAAAAGCGACCCCAGGCTGCCGTTCGGTGGCGTGAAGACATCCGGCTACGGCCGGGAGCTCGGCCTCGAGGGAATCCGGGCCTTCGTCAACGTGAAGACCGTCTGGATCAAGTGAGCGTCGCGCCGTGGCCGACAAGCCCATCGTCCAGAGAGACGACTACGCCTGGTTCCGGACGGTGACGACCCGGTGGATGGACAACGACGTTTACGGCCATGTGAACAACGCGCACTACTACTCGTACTTCGACACGTCCATCAACGCGTTTCTCATCGCTCGGGGCGGGCTGGACATTCGCGGGGGCGCGGTCGTCGGCTACGTGGTCAGCTCCGCCTGTAGTTACTACGAGCCAGCCGCCTACCCGGAGGACCTCGAGGTGGGCCTCCGAGCCGACCGGGTTGGCAACAGCTCGGTGCACTACGGCGTCGGTCTCTTCCGGGCCGGGGACCGACGAGCGCTGGCGGCCGGGACCATGGTGCACGTTTTCGTGGACCGGGCGAGCTCGCGGCCCGTTCGGATCCCGGATGCGATCCGCAGGGCGCTCGAGGCCATTGCCGTCCGGGGGCCGGCCCCAGAGCCGGAGTAGCGGGCCAGACCCGCCTCGGCGCTTCAGCCGTGGAGCAGGTCCAGGAGCGCGTCGAAGACGAACAGGTCGAGCCGCTCGGCGTCCGAGGCACTCAACGCCAGGAACTCGAGACCCACCCTGAACCGATGGGCGTCCTCCTGGACGTGGACGACGCGCGCACCGCCCTGGACGGGCTTCCCGCCTGGAACCCGAATCGCAACCCGGCCCTCGCTGCCCACGTGAGGCATGTTCTCGAGCAGCACGGCGAACCCGCCGGTCGAGATGTCGAGGGTCGTGCCGCGTGCCGCGTGCTCGTCGAAGGCCAAGCTCGCCTCGACGGCGCAGGCGACGCGAAGACTACGCCGGCGTGCTTGGCCGGACGCCGCGGTCTGCCTCGCCAGCAGCAGCCGCACCAGGTCTCCCCTCTCCGCGCGGTAGGCCTCGAGCTCGGTGCCCTCGAGCAGGCCGAGCTTGGCCCTTTGGTGCATCGCCGCGAGGGCCCGAACCCGCTCGGGGAGGGTGACGATCTGGTCGATGGGTGTCACCTGGCAACCGCCGCTCCGCGACCGGGCGGGGTAGGCCCGGGTCAACGGGAGGTGGTCAGTGCCGGACCCCGGTGCCGTCGGTCGGTGGAGCGAAGCCGATCGCCGACGCGACGCCGCCGCTCAGCGCGGCAAGGCCGAAGGCCAGGCCGACCGAGACCAGGACGGGGAAGAAGACGCCGCTCATCAGTGCGATTCCGACGTACTTCATGAGTGCCTCCGGGGGACCGTAGTCACGGCTCGTTCACCGCTTGCCCACCCGTAGTTCGCAAGTGTCGAGCCATGAGCCGGGAGCGGGCATCCGACCCCGTCGCACCTCGGATCTTCGCGAAATCCATGGACATCGGCGATTCGGTGCGCGCGGGGGCTCGCTCGCCGCTGCGCGCCGCGTTGACCCTGGGTGGGCTCGAGATACCTGGAGCGAGGCGAGACCTCGGCGCTCTTGCTGACGCGGACGGAGCGCTCGGCGAAGCGGGGTCGGGCCCGTCCCCGGTCGGCGGGACACGCTCCTCGCGTCGACCGTGCGCGCGGGTGGGTCGTTTCCCGCACCTCACCTCGAGCTGGGTTCGGTGCGGGCCGCCCTCGGCGTCTGGAGAAGTAGGCAGGTGACCGGGTTGCGACCGCCGGCGCACAGGCCAATGGATCTGGCGCATCCCGGCCGCAGCGCCCCTCGGAGGAGCGCCGGGGCTGATGCGCCGGTCAGGTCCGGTGCTCGGAGGACCGAGGGAGTGGCGTCTCCACGCCCCCTGCGGCTTCCCGCTTCACTCGCGGGGAGTGTTGGGCGTACCGTGTCGTGACGACCAGGGTCGGCGCTCGGCGGTGGAAGGTGACGGGCGGCGGGCCGGCGCGTGGCCCGGCAGGTGCTCATGAGACAGTACAACTTCGACGGACTCTGCGGGCCGACCCACAACTACGGGGGCCTGTCGCCCGGAAATCTCGCCTCGATGGCCCACGGCGGGGCGGCGTCGAATCCCCGAGCGGCAGCCCTGCAGGGTCTCGAGAAGATGAGGTTCGTGTACGAGTTGGGGGTGGGCCAGGCCGTGCTTCCGCCGCATCCCCGGCCAAGCGTGCGGACCCTGCGGAGCCTCGGGTTTGCCGGTTCGGACGAGGACGTCATCGCCAGGGCGGGCCGGGACGCGGAGCACCTCTTGCGCCTGTGCTCGAGCGCATCGGCCATGTGGGCGGCCAACGCGGCGACGGTCGCGCCGTCCGTCGACGCCGCCGACCACCGGGTGCATCTCACCGTCGCGAACCTTTCCACAATGTTCCATCGTTCCATCGAGGCCGAGACAACGTGCGCCGTGCTGCGGGCGGTCTTCTCCGACGAACGGCGGTTCGTCATACACGCGCCTCTGCCCGGGGTCGGGCACCTGTCAGACGAGGGTGCGGCGAATCACCTGCGGCTGTTCTCCGGAGAGGGCGCCGTACACGTGTTCGCCTGGGGCAGAAGGGCATGGGGTTCGGAGGAGGAGGGGCCGAGGCACTTCCCGGCGCGCCAGACCCTCGAGGCGAGCCAGGCGGTCGCCCGGCACCACCGGCTTGCGGCGGAGCGAGTCCTGTTCGCGCAGCAGCACGCAGGGGGGATCGACGCCGGCGCCTTCCACACCGACGTCCTGGCCGTGGGGTACGGGCACTTCCTGATGCTGCACGACCGCGCATTCGCGGACGCGGAGGCGCTCCTCGCCAGGTTGCGGCCGCTCCTCGGTGATGGGCTTCGGACGGCGATCGCCTCCGAGGCCGAGCTGCCGGTGGCCGAAGCCGTGAGCGCCTATCCCTTCAACTCGCAGCTGCTCGAACTCGGCGACGGCAACCTGGCGATCGTGGCCCCCGAGGAGAGCCGCGAGAATCCGAGGGCGCGCGCCTTCCTGGACCGGGTGCTCTCGGAGGACAACCCGGTCGCCCAGATCCACTTCCGCGACGTGAACCAATCCATGAGGAACGGCGGGGGCCCTGCCTGCCTGCGCTTGAGGGTGGAGCTCGACGACCACGAAGTCAGGGCGGTGAGGGCCAACGTCTTTTTCACGCCCGCGCTTCACGACCACCTCGCGGCTTGGGTCGCGCGCCACTACCGCGACCGCCTGTACGCACGCGATCTCCAGGACCCCTCGCTTGCCCGCGAGGGCCTAGCGGCACTGGACGAGCTGACTCGCATTCTCGGGCTGGGAAGCGTCTACGACTTCCAGCGGTAGCGACGAAAGCTCTGCGGTCCCCGGAGGCGCGCCACCGCGCGCGGACCCTGCGACTCGCCGGCGCTCGCCCGGCTCACAGTCCCCTGGTCTTGTCGGCGCCGTCCCCCTTCAGCGGCGTGTACACGATCACCGGGGTGAGGCCGGCACCGACGGAGACGACGCCCAGTTGGATGCCGTCGCCGGCCGGAGTGATCCAGGCGTCGTCCTTTTCCTTGCTCACGACCGGCTTTCCGTACTTGGCCATCAGGGCGGCCCGGAGGGATGTGCGAACCGACTCGGCCTGGCTGGGGCTCGGGGGCTCGAAGAGGGCCTGGCGCAGGTCCACGTCGGTGCCCTGCTCGGGGAAGAGGATGGAGACCTTGCTCAGGCCGCCCTTGGGCCCGGAGAACTCGAAGGAGATCATCGCCGTTGGCATCTCGCCCACTGCCCGGACGACGCGGTACTCGGTCTTACTCGCCTGCTGGTCCACAAACCCGCCCGGGTAGAGCTTCTGGACCTGGGCGACGTTCATGCCCCAGTCCGTCTTGTCGTAACCGGCGCGTGCGGCTCCCGAGAACGTTCCTGCGAGCAGGCCGGCGGCGAGTACGAGACTCCTCATGAACGACCTCCGCGAAGCGCGACGAACGGGAGCACAATAGCAGCTGCGCCGGCTCGCCTCCCACAAGGCTCGCTCGCGTCTCGCTGGAGCGAGCTCATCGCCGCAGTCGCCGGCATGCGAGGCGGCACATTCAGCCCCCTCGGAGCAATGCCCGCCAGCGGGAAGGTCATCCGCCTGCACGAGAAGGGAGCGAAGCGCGGTCCTGCCATCCCGAGGACGGGGGCCGACGGAGGCCAGGCCGCCTCGAGGGCGAGGTACCCGCAGCTCGGGGGACCTCGGTAAGATGCACCTGTGAAGCGACTCGCCGCGCTCATCGCCTGCCTCGCCGCGGTCGGGACGCCCGCCGCCGAGGCGGCTCCCGCGGCCTCGCTCGAGGAGCGGCACCGCGGGTTCTTCGTCCGCATCGACGGGGGAGCCGGCTTCCTGAGTGCAGCGACCTCGGCGGAAGGAGCAGAGGCGTCCGTCTCCGGTGCGTCCGGTGCCTTTGGGATCGCCATGGGCGGCGCCATCTTGGAGAACCTCGTGCTTGCCGCCGACCTTTGGGGAAGCGTTGCGTTCGGCCCGAAGGCGACGATAGCTGGAGTGCCGCGCCCGGGCGGTGCCGGCCTGAGTCTCATCGGGTTCGGCGTCAACCTCACCTACTACCTCATGCCCGCGAACGTGTACGCCTCCCTCACGCCGTCGGTGACCGGGGTGGGGCTCGTGGCCGGAGGCGTCGGGTTGAGCAGCCGCTCGGGATTTGGCGCCAAGGTTGGGATCGGGAAGGAGTGGTGGGTCTCCGAATCGATGGGGCTTGGGCGTCGCCTGCCAGTTCCTCTTCTCGTTCAACCAGGAACAGGGAGCGGCCGCTCCAACCTGGACGACCCTCGCCGGAGGCCTGGCCGTCTCGGCCACGCTCAACTAAGGCGACCGGACGGGGTGAAGCAGGCTCGTCCGCCGGCCAAGAAGGAACGTGACCGGCCGAAGTGGGTCCCCCATTGCGGCGCCCCGCCTCGGGCGAAGCCTGAGAGCCTGAAGTGGGGAAGGCGGCCCCCCCCGTTCACAGGGTCCGGGCCCTCCCCAGCGCAGGTCCGGGCCGACCCGGGGTGTGCGGAGCCCGAGTGCTGGCCACTCGACACGGGGGGTCGCCCTGGAACCTCTACGGGCCCTTGCCGGGCATACCTCGACGCGCAGCGATGGCCTGTCCCATGCACTGGCCGGTGGTTTCAGGTGGACCAGGTCCCCCAACGCGGCGAGGCGACATGAAGAACACACGAACCCGAACCAAGATCCTCGCCGGCTTCGGGGCCGCCCTGCTCGTCGCCCTCGCCGTGGGAGCTGCCTCCTGGTTCGCGTCCCGCGAGATCGGGCACCAGCTGGATGTCGTTTCGGACGCACAGTTCCCAGTCCACCGCGCGCTTGCCGATGTCGAGGGAGGATTCCGGGAGGCGCACCAGTTCCTGAGCCACCTCGCCCTGTCTCGAATGACAGCGCCGGTCGTCCAATCCGAGGAGTGTCGCGGGTGCCACCAGGGAACGCTCGTGTTCAGAGAGAAGGCGGACTCGCACATCGCGCGCGTCGACCGAGGACTGGAGATCGTCGAGTCCCTTCCCCAGACGGAGGCGACGCGCCAACTGTGGCCGGCGGTGCGCGATGGGCTGAAGTCCTGGGTGCGCGATGCGAAGGCCCTGCGGGCTCAGCTCGCCGAGCGCGATCGAGAGGGGGCACCGGGGGCGAAGGCAAGCGACGCCAAGGTCTGGGAGCAGTGGAGGGCGCTGCACAATTCCGCCGACCCCATTGCTGCCGCCATCGACAAGCTCGACGAGGCGGTGCGCCGCGAGGCCGAGGCGTCCCATGCGGCGGGACAGGAGGCGCAGCGGCGCCAGCTCCACGGTCAGCTGCTCGTTCTCGCCCTCGGGGCCGTCGTCATGACGCTCGTCGGTCTCGTGATCGCTCGATCGGTGGAGAAGGCCCTATCCGCGCTGGTAAACCAGGCGTCGAGGCTCACCTCGGCAGCGGTCGAGGGCGACCTGAAGGCCCGCGGAGACGAGCAAGTGGTGCCGGCGGAGTTCCGGCCGATCATCCACGGGATGAATGCGACGCTGGACGCCATCCAGGAGCCGGTCAGGGTCTCATGCGAGTACGTGCAGCAGCTCTCGCTGGGGGTGAGCCCGCCCCCGATCGAGGCCGATTTCCGCGGTGAGTTCCTGCGAATGAAGGAAGGCTGGAACGACCTCATCGCGATGCTGGGTCGGCGTTCAGCCGACGTGGCGATGCTTACCGAGGCCGCGCTCGCCGGTCGCCTGGGCGTGCGGGCCGACGCCTCCAAGTACAGCGGGAACAACAGCAAGCTCATCGCCGGGGTCAATGGCCTGCTCGACCTCTTCTCGAAGCCGCTCGCCGGGGCGGCAGAGCACGTCGATCGGCTGTCGAGGGGCGACGTCCCTGCGCCCATCGCCGAGGCCTGGCCGGGAGAGCTCGACAGGCTTCGCCAGAACCTCAACCGCTGCTCGTCGTCTGTGGGCGCCCTGGTGGCCGATGCCCGGATGCTCGCCGACGCTGCCGTACAGGGGAAGCTCTCGACGCGCGCCGACCCGGCCCGCCACGAAGGCGACTTTCGACGGATCGTCCAGGGAGTGAACGACACCCTGGATGCTGTCATCGCCCCGCTGCGCGCCGCCGCTGGCTGCGTGGACCGCATCGCCCGGGGCGAGATCCCGCCCGAGATCGCCGAGCCGTGGCCCGGGGATTTCGAGGCCCTGAAGAACAACCTCAATACGTGCGTCGAGGCGGTCAACACCCTCGTCGCCGACGCCAACCGGCTCGTGGCCGCCGCCGTGGAGGGAAAGCTCTCGACGCGGGCCGACGCGTCGCGGCACAGGGGCGACTTCCGGAAGATCATCGAGGGCGTCAATGGCACGCTCGACGCGGTGGTGACCCCGGTGACCGAGGCCTCGCGGGTGCTGGAGATGCTCGCGGATCGAGACCTCACCGCGCGCGCCGAAGGCAACTACCGAGGCGACCACGCCCGGATCAAGGAGGCCCTCAACGAGACCGCTCGCTCGCTGCACGAAGCCCTTTCCCAGGTGGCACGGTCGGTCGAGCAGGTCTCTGCGGCCTCCGGGCAGATCGCGGCGTCCAGCCAGTCGGTTGCCGGCGGGGCATCGCAGCAGGCGGCCGCGCTCGAGGAGACGGCGTCCCAGCTCGAGTCGATGTCCGCGACCACGCGGCAGGCCGCGCAGAGCTCTCAGGAGGCGGACGCACTGGCGCGCGGGGCCCGCGACGCGGCGCGGGAGGGCGCGGCGGCGATGGAGCAGATGTCGGGGGCCATGAGCCGCATCAAGGCCTCGTCCGAGGGCACCTCGCAGATCATCAAGGACATCAACGAGATCGCGTTCCAGACCAACCTGCTCGCGCTCAACGCCGCGGTCGAGGCGGCGCGCGCTGGCGAGGCGGGTCGAGGCTTTGCGGTGGTCGCCGAGGAGGTCCGCTCACTTGCGCTGCGCGCGAAGGACGCGGCGATGAGGACCGAAGGCCTCATTCGTGAGTCGGTGAAGGAAGCAGGGGACGGCGAGGCGACCGCGAAGCTCATGAACGACAAGCTCTCCGGGATGGCGGTCTCCATCAGCAAGGTCTCGGACATCGTCGCCGAGATCGCCGCGACCGCACGGGAGCAGGCGACCGGGATCGCCCAGCTCAACAAGGCGGTATCGCAGATGGATCAGGTCACCCAGGGTAACGCCGCGAGCTCGGAGGAATCCTCGTCGGCGGCCCACGAACTCTCCGGCCAGGCGCAGGAACTTGCCGCCATGGTGGGGGCTTTCCGATTCCGGCGGGACCAGCTCGAGGGGGAGTCCTCCCGAGCCGTCGCGAAGTCGCAGCGAGGCGTCCCGCCGGACTCCGCCCTCGCAGGCCAACGCCGGAAAGGCAGTGCGTTCCCTTCCTGAGGGCCGGTACCGGCCCTTCCCGTCCACGACCTCGGACCCATGGCCCACCGGATCCCCCGCGACTCCAGACGGCCGCGCCCCGGCCCCCGATGTCGAGCGCTCGGAGAGCCGAGCTTCCTCTGCCCGGTCTGCGCGGCGCCGCTCCTCGGCAACGCCGGGCTCTGCGAGCGGCCGTGTGAACACGTCCTGCTCGTCTGCGACGGGAGCGGGGCGATCAGGTACCGGGACACGGAGGTCCTGCGGTCGCTGGCCGCAGCGCGTCGGCAGGTCGGAAGGGGCGGCGACGTCGTCGAGGCCCTCCGGGCGCGGCTCGGGCGGGACGTTGTGGTCGTCGACCTGCTGGCGTCGGTGCACGGGGCGACCGGCGCCGAGTCGGTGACCTTCCTCGTCAATCTCGCGTCCGCACGGTAGCCGCCTTCCCGGACCCTGCGCCGGCGGCGCAGCGCCGCCGTTCGAGGTCGGTCGGTCGGCTCTCGCTCGTCCTCGCGCGGTCTGGGATAGTGGCAGTGGGCCGCGGCCCACTGGCCCCTCCGCAAGGGCGGAGGCCTTTCCCCCGACGGGTCGCCCAATCACGCGAAGGTCAGGCCCATCGTCGACTACAGGAAGACCCTCATCGTCAAGCCTGGTTCCAAGGTCAAGCTGAGGGACCTCGACCCCGACGGCCACGGCGACCGCGGGTCCAGCGCGAAGGCCGGCGAGGAGCTCGCGGAGTCCCAGCGCCGGATTGGCGAGCTCCAATTGCGGCTGTACGCCGAGCAGAAGCAGTCGCTGCTCATCGTGCTGCAGGGCCTCGACGCCTCCGGGAAGGATGGGGTGTGTCGGCACGCGATGAGCACCCTCGGCCCGGAGGGGACGACGGTCGTTTCGTTCAAGGAGCCGACGCGGAACGATCTCGCCCACGACTTCCTGTGGAGGGTCCACCCTCGCGTACCGGGAGCCGGCGAGATCGCGATCTTCAACCGCTCCCACTACGAGGACGTGCTCGTGGTGCGCGTCCACAACCTCGTCCCCAAGAAGGACTGGTCGAGGCGATACGGCCTCATCAACGACTTCGAGCGCCTCCTGGCCTCGCGGCGCACGAAGGTGATCAAGTTCTTCCTCTTCATCTCCAAGGAGGAGCAGCTCGCTCGCTTTCGGCAGCGGCTCGAGGATCCGACCCGAAATTGGAAGATCGCAGAGGCGGACTACCTGGAGCGCGAGCACTGGGACGATTACATGGCCGCCTACGAGGTGGCGCTGGAGCGCTGCTCCACCGTCGAGGCTCCGTGGTACGTGATCCCGTCGAACCACAAGTGGTTCCGGGACCTGGCCCTGTCGCAGATCGTCGCCGCTACCCTCGAGGACATGAACCCGAGGTACCCCGAGCCGAGTGTCGATTTGTCCGAGATCCGTGGCGAGTACCACCGAGCGGTGGTCGCGTCGCGCGAGGGGCCCGGGGGCAAGAAGGGCACGCGATAGGGAACCGGGTCCGGTCGACCGTCCCGCGCACCGCGCGTTCAGGAGTCGAGGCGCGTGAGCCGGTCTACCGCTGCGAGGAGCGCGGCCGGGTCGGTGGGCTTGGGGATTGTCGGGACGTGGTTCGCCGCCAGGAACGCTAGCGCCCGTTCACCGAAGGCGCCGCCGGTCACGAATGCGAATCGGGAGAGCCATCTGCGGTCTCGCTCGGCCAGAGCCTCGTAGAGCGCGATCCCGTCCATGTCCGGCATCGAGAGGTCGCACAGGATGGCGTCCCAGCGGTCTCCGCCTTCCAAGCGGAGCAGGGCCTCGGCGGCGCTCGTGAGCACCGTGACGTCGTGGACCTGCCCGATCGCGTGCTCGAGTGCCCGTCCGACGCGAGGCTCGTCGTCGACGACCAAGACCCTGCGCCGCGAACCCCGCGGCGACGGGCGTTCCGGGACGCCGGCTGGGCGGGCCAGTCCCCCTCGGGCCATTGCCGGCAGGCGCACGCGGAATATCGCCCCGTGTCCCTCCTGGCTTTCGACCTCGATGCGACCCCCGGCCGCGTCGACGATGCTGCGGGCGATGGAGAGGCCGAGTCCACTCCCCACCCCGACCGGCTTCGTGGTGAAGAAGGGCTCGAAGATCCGGGAGCGGTCCTTGCTGGAGATGCCGCTGCCGCTGTCGGCGACCTCCACCACGACCTCGCCGGCGGACTCGCGCGCTGCGACCGCGATGCGGTGCCGAGAGGCTTGCCCCTCCGGGATGGCCTGTGCAGCGTTCACGAGCAGGTTCAGGAACACTCGTCCGAGCTCGTTGGTCGGGGCGCGGACCGGCGCCAAGGCCTCGGGCACCTCCAGGTCGAGCCGGGCGCGCTGCACGATCTGGTTGCGAACCATCTGAACCGCGTTCATCAGCTCGGTCCGGACGTCGACGTCGATGGCACAGTCCGGCGCTTCCGGAACGCCGAGCGAACGCATTGCCTTCACGATCGAGGCGATGCGCCATGCGCCCTCCACCGCCAGGTCGAGCGACTGCCGTACCTCGGCGATCGCCTCGGAGGAGATACCCCTGGGTGCCGCTGCGTCCGACAGGTGATCGAGCGCGACCGTCATGTTGGAGATCATCCACGCCAGTGGGTTGTTGATCTCGTGCGCCACGCCCGCCGCAAGAGTGCCGACCGATGCGAGACGGGTGGCTGCAAGCAACCGCTCCTGGAGCTCCTGCACCTCGGTGACGTCGGTGTGCGTTCCGATCATCCGCAGGGCCTGGCCCTGCGCATCGCGCTCCACGACGCGACCACGCGCGCGGATCCATCTCCACGCCCCGGACGCATGGCGTACCCTGTACTGGGCGTCGAAGCCGTCGGTGTGCCCGTCGGTGCAGGCGCTCAGCGAAGCCGAGGCCTGCTCGAGATCGTCGGGGTGAATGATGCCCTTCCAGCCCGCGATGGTCTCGGGCACGTCGGTGGGCTCGCGACCCAGCACCTCGCTCCACTTCTCGTCGCTCTTGACCCGGTCGGCGGGAATGTCCCAGTCCCACGCGACGTGGGCGCCGGACGCCAGCGCCAGTCGCTGGCGTTCCTCGCTCGCGCGCAGTGCCCGCTCCGCAGCGACGTCGCTCGAGATGTCCCGGGCCACCGCCAGGAAGCCCGTGAGCTCGCCAGCGGTCCCGCAAAGCGGTGCGATGTCGACGAACGTCCACAGGCGCGTGCCGTCCTTCCGTCGGTCATGGCACCGCACGCGACACGGCTGGCTCGCGCGCAGCTTCGCGAACATCTCCTGCTGGGTCCCGCCGACGATCTCGGAGCGGAGGAGCTCCGGCACCAGGCGGCCGGCCGCCTCTTCCGCCGTCCAGCCGTACATGGCGGTGGAGGCCCCGGACCAGAGGCGGACGCGGAAGTCGCGGTCAGTGACGATGACCGAGTCCTGCATGTGGCCGATGAGGGTGGCGAGAAGTCGCTGGTCCGCCTCGGCAAGCCTGCGGTCGCTGACGTCGCGGCGAATGACGAGAACCTCGTCGGGGCCCGAGCGTGCGAGGCGTGTCTCGAAGAATCGCAGCAGGCTGCCATAGCGGGCCGAGTACTCGAGCGCCTGCGGCGCGCCGGTGGCGAGGGCGCGCTCAATGCCTCCGCGGACCTGGGTGGCGACCTCTGGAGGAATGAATTCGGTCACGCTCCGACCCAGCAGTTGCTCTCTGGGTAGCGGGAGCAGGTCGCCCGGTGGCGCCTGGACGTCGAGGAACCGTCCCTCCCGGTCTGCGCGAGCGAGGGTGTCGGGGATGGCCTGCAGCAGAGCCTGGTCCCGGACACTGGCCCGCTGCAGCGCCGCACGCGCCTCGCGGAGCTGGTTCGCCCGCCCGTAGACCACCCAGGCGACGAGCCCGGTGACGCCGGCGAAGAGCAGGGCGTTGGCGGTCGCCCCCAGGGTGCCGCCGCGCAGGAGGAGAACGGCCAAGCAGGTGAAGGACGCGGTGAGCCAGGCACTCACGACCACCGCCGCCTCGAACAGAACGGCCGCCCAGGCGAGCGGGGCCGCGAGCACGCCCATGAAGGCAATTCCCCCCGGTCCACATGCGGCGTAGGCAATCCCGCAACAGACGGTCGGCGAGATCGCAACCGGGAAGATCCAGTCGTACACCGTGGGCGACGGGCGGAGGAGGAGCCAGATCCCGCCGGCGAGGATGAGGGCGATGACCGCGACGAGCGGGAACGGATGGCGGCCCACGTCCCCCTCGAAGAAGAGGACCGCGCTGAAGACCGGACCCACGAGGGCGTAGAGGACCAGCACAAGCCGGCGAAGGCCCGGGGCCGTTTCCTCGAAAAGGTGCTCTCCGAGCCGCGCCACGAAGGGCAATGCTAGCGCAGCATCGGTATCAGCGCGCGTCCCGTGCCCAGCGTGCCCGGAGTGCGACCCACTCCTACCTCGCCGCTGACTGGCATCCGGAGTGAACGGCGGTGCGCTCGCGTTCGCCCCGCGGCCGGTCGAGGTTCCTCCGGCGACAAGGGTGCCCCGGCGCTCCCCCTTCGATTCTCGCCACCCAGGCGTTCGGCCCCTGGGGCTGCGCCGCGCCAAGGCGAAGGGTCGCACCCCGCGTGCTCGGGTCCCGCCTGACGCCGTGATGAAAGATGGCGAGCCGCGCGGCTCAGGCGGCCGCGTCGCCCACGGGAGGGTCGGGGTAGGTGCCGCGCCGCAGGAGATTGCCCTTCGAGTCCCGAATGAGCAGGGCGCCCCGGGCAGTGAGCCCGTTCGCAACGAGACACTCGCGGAAGTGCCGCTCCGCGTCCGCGGCGTTCCAGGCGCGAAAATGGAACTGGTACTCGTTGTTGTCGCACGCGAGGGTGCACTCGAAGAACTGTTCGCGAGCGGCCATGGCTTTGCCTCGCAACCACTATACGCGAGCGCGTGCGCGACCGGTACGGCCCGCGATGTACCGTCCGGCGGCGACACCGCGGCTGCTGCAGGCGGTAGTTGGACGACAATGCCGGGCGAGCCTACGAGCTGCAGCAGGGGCGGACCTTGAGGAAATGGGAGCGACCGACGACGGCGGCCGGTCGCGTTCCACGAGGTGTCGCGAGGGTGACGACGCGCGAAGCTGGCCCCGGTCGGCGTGCCGACCTCCCCGGAGGGCATGGCGGGGTCGGCGCGGCTACGAGAGAGGGTGGTGCTCGTCGGGTACGCGACGATGAGGCGCGGGAAGTGACGATGAGCGCCAAGCTCCCGAATGCTGCCGCGGCCGTTCGGCGGGGACCCGGGGCTCGCGGTGTGCACCGTGGTGGCGATCGCGAAGGCGGCGGCCGTGAAGGCCCTGGTGCGCAACTCCCTCCCGCACGCCAGGGTGTCCTCGCGCCCGAGGTCCGCCGGCCGAGGCCCGCCCGGGTACCGGAGCGCCCATCGGTCGGCGGCACTCCAGAGAGTCGCGGCCGGAAAGCTCGCGCGACGGCAGGCGGGGAGGCACAAATAAGGAGAGCCCGACCTTGCGGCCGGGCTCCCTCGCTTCTTGCGAAGCGATTCGACGTCTTAGAGCGGGCGGACGTTCGCCGCCTGGAGCCCCTTCGGGCCCTTGGTCACGTCGAACTGAACCTTCTGGCCTTCGGAGAGGCTGCGGAACCCCTCGGCCTGGATCGCAGTGTGGTGGCAGAAGACATCGTCCCCGCCGCCATCCTGCGTGATGAACCCAAATCCCTTCGCGTCGTTGAACCACTTCACGGTACCGGTTGCCATGTACTTTTAGCTCGTTTCTTTTGCTTGTTCGGACCGGCAGGAAGTTGCCGGCTCCTTGCCCTCTAAAAGGGCGTCGGGAGCCTATATCGTGTCGGAACGAAAAAGTCGAGAGACGGCGCGTCGTTCAGCCTGGCCAGGACCGGCCCGCCCTGTCAGGGCGGCTGCCAGGCTGGACCGAAGGGCGAAACAGGCCGTCGATACAAGGTGATCCATCGCTTGGCCGGGCCGGGATCCCCAACAGGCGCCGAGCTCCGAAGTCGCGTGCCCCTGTGCGGTCGGCAGGTGCGGCGGCTCTGCCCAGGGCCAGCGGCGACCGGGCGGTCGCTGCGCCCTGCCAGGCGCTAGAGACGTCCGTGAAGGAGCCACCGCTCCCGCAGCGGCTCCGGCCGGTGGTGGGGGTCGGGCCGAACAATGCTGCTTGGCGATCCTGGTCCCCGGCGGTAGACCCATGGCGGGCGAGCCACGCCGCCCAGGAGCTGCCAAGGGCGTCTGCGCGCGAATTCCGGAGGGATCTCATGGGGGACGAACTGCATTACGGGGACGACGAGATCCGCGACGTCCTTCGGGATGTCAGGGTGATCGCGATGGTGGGCGCGAGCCCGAAGTGGAACCGGCCGAGCCATTTTGCGATGAAGTACCTGCAGCAGAAGGGGTTTCGAGTCATTCCCGTGAACCCGGCCTGCGCCGGCGAGGTGATCCTCGGCGAGAAGGTGGTCGCAACTCTCGCAGGTGTCTCGGTGCCGGTGGACATGGTCGACGTCTTCCGAAACTCGGAGGCCGCGGGTCCGATCGCAGACGAGGCGATCGCGATCCACGCCAAGGTGCTCTGGATGCAACTCGGGGTCCGCAACGATGACGCCGCCGCGAGGGCTCGGGCCGCGGGCCTCAAGGTGATCATGGATCGCTGCCCAAAGATCGAGTACGGGCGGCTCTTCGGCGAGCTCGGCTGGTGCGGTGTCAACACCGGCATCATCACCTCGAAGCGCCTGCGGGTGAGGCGATGAGCGGGGAGAAGGCCGGCTTTGGCTTCGCGACCCGGGCCATCCATGCCGGCGCGCGGCCTGACCCGGTGACCGGCGCCCGCAACGTGCCCATCTACCAGACTACCGCCTACGTCTTCGACGACGCGGACCAGGCGGCCTCCCTGTTCAACCTCTCCACGTTCGGGTTCATCTACTCGCGCATCACGAATCCCACCGTCGCGGCGCTCGAGGAGCGGGTGGCGAGCCTGGAGGGAGGGCGGGCAGCCGTCGCGGCCGCGTCCGGCCACGCCGCGCAGTTCCTCGCGTTCTTCACCCTCCTCGAGCCGGGCGACGACTTCATCGCCTCCCGGAACCTCTACGGGGGCTCGATCACGCAGTTCAAGCACAGCTTCCCCCGCATCGGCTGGAGCACTCAGCTCGTCGACCCCGGGGACCCGGAGAACTTCCGCCGCGCGCTGACGCCGCGCACCAAGGCCATCTTCGTCGAGAGCCTTGCCAACCCCGGTGGAGTCGTCGTCGACCTCGAGGCGGTGGCGGCCGTCGCGCACGAGGCCGGAATCCCCTTCGTGGTGGACAACACGCTCGCATCTCCCTACCTGTGCCGGCCGTTCGAGTGGGGGGCGGACCTCGTCGTCCACTCGACGACGAAGTTCCTCGGCGGCCACGGGACGTCGATGGGGGGCGTGCTCGTCGAGTCAGGCCGGTTCGACTGGGCGAAGAGCGGGAAGTTCCCCTCGCTGACGCAGCCCGAGCCCGCCTACCACGGGCTCAACTTCTACGAGACCTTCGGCGACTTCGGGTTCACCATGAAGGCGAGGGCGGTTGCGCTGCGGGATTTCGGGCCCGCCATGGCGCCCATGAACGCCTTCCTGACGCTCACCGGCATCGAGACGTTGCCGCTGCGCATGGAGAGGCACGTGTCGAACGCCCTGCAGGTGGCGAGATTCCTCGAGCGCCACCCGCGCGTCGCCTGGGTGTCCCACGCCGGCCTGGAGTCGAGCCCGTATCGGGCCCTCGCCGCCAAGTACCTGCCGCTCGGCGCCGGCGCCGTGTTCACCTTCGGCCTCAAGGGCGGCTACCAGGCCGGGGTGCGGTTCGTCGAGGCCTGCCAGCTCTTCTCCCACCTCGCCAACGTCGGCGACACGCGGTCGCTCGTCATCCACCCCGCCTCGACCACGCACCGCCAACTGAGCGAGGAGCAGCGCGTCGCCGCCGGCGCAGGTCCCGACGTGGTCAGGCTGTCGGTTGGGCTGGAGAGCGTCGACGACCTGGTGCGCGACCTCGATCGCGCGCTTGCCGCGACCGGCTGAGCGCCCCGCCCACGGCGCGTCGCCGGGCGCGCCCCGGGGGGGGCGACTCCTGGTGGAGACGGATGAGCCTCGAAAGGGTGCTTGAAGGCGCCCTGCCCGAATTGTATATATCCATATCTGGTTATAGGGATTCGACGTGCACCTCAGTCAGAGAGCCGATTATGCGCTTCGCGCCGCCCTCGACCTCGCGGTCTACCAGGCCCCGGCGAGATTCTCTCGCACCGCGGAGATCGCACGGCGAACCGGTGCGCCGTCGAAGTTCCTGGAGGCGATCCTCGGCCAACTGCGCCGCGCCGGCATCGTCGAGAGTCGCCGGGGCGCCCACGGTGGGCACCGGCTGGCGCGCCCGGCCGACGGCATCACCGCCGCGGAGGTATGGCGAGCCGTGGACGGGCCGGCGAGCCTCGCCGGTCGCCCGAGGCGGAGCCGCGGGGTTGGGGACGCAGCTGCCCGCGTCGTCCGGCAGCTCTGGGAGGACGTCGAGGGCGCCGTGACAAGGACGGTGGAGGGGGTCTCGCTCGAGGACCTCGCCCGCCGCGCAGAGGAGGTCTCGAGCGTCGTCGACTACACCATCTGAGGGCGTGTCCCTCGAGGAGGAAGCCGTGCGCATCTACGAAGACAACAGCCGTTCCATCGGAAACACCCCGCTCGTGCGGCTCAACCGCGTCTCGAAGGGCCTGCCCGCAACCGTCGTCGCCAAGATCGAGGGGCGAAACCCTGCCTACTCGGTGAAGTGCCGGATCGGTGCAGCCATGATCTGGGACGCCGAGAAGAAGGGGACCCTGACGCCCGGCTCCCGCGACGTCACCATCGTGGAGCCGACGTCGGGCAACACCGGGATCGCCCTGGCCTTCGTGGCCGCCGCCCGGGGATACCCCATCGTCTTGACGATGCCGGAGACCATGTCGGTGGAGCGTCGCCGCATGCTCCGGGCGTTCGGCGCGGAACTCGTGCTCACCGAGGGCGCGAAGGGAATGCCGGGTGCCATCGCCAAGGCGGAGGAGATCGTCGCGAGCGATCCGAAGAAGTACTGGATGCCCCAGCAGTTCAAGAACCCGGCGAACCCCCAGGTCCACTTCGACACCACCGGCCCTGAGATCTGGAACGACACCGACGGCAAGATCGACATCTTCGTCGGGGGTGTCGGAACCGGTGGCACCATCACGGGAGTCACCCGGTACATCAAGAAGCACAAGGGCAAGGCCATCCGATCCGTCGCCGTCGAGCCAATTCACTCGCCGGTTCTCACCGCCATCAGGAACGGGGAGCAGCCCAAGCCCGGACCCCACAAGATCCAGGGGATCGGCGCGGGCTTCAAGCCAGACGTGCTCGACCTGTCGCTGGTGGATGAGATCGTCACCGTCTCCAACGACGAGTCCGTGGAGTACGCGAAGCGTCTTCACCGGGAGGAGGGGATCACCGGCGGCATCTCCTGCGGAGCGGCGGTGGCCGCCGCGGTGAAGGTGGCCTCGCGGTCCGAGAATGCGGGCAAGCTCGTCGTGACCGTCCTTCCGGACGCCGGGGAGCGCTACCTGTCGAGCATCCTCTTCGACGGCATCCCCGCCTAGGCGTTGCCACTTCCACCCTGCGGCGGCCATCTCGGCCGCCGAGGGCCCGGAGGAAAAGATGTTCGCGCGCACAGCCGACCCTTACCGGGACCTGAGCGTCATCGACGTTCGCGCGCCCCGGTTCAACCAGGCCACCGTTGGGATCCTCTCCCTTGTCGGAGCCGTGACGGGCTGGTGGGGCCTCTTCGCGCTCCTCGCCACGCAGCTGTCGGTGGGCCTCGCGCTTGGCCGCCGATGGTGCCTGCCGTGCGTGTTCTACTTCGAGGTCGTCCAGCCCCGCATCGGGGAGGGGGAGCTCGAGGACAGCAGGCCTCCGAGGTTCGCGAACCAGGTGGGGGCGGCATTCCTCTGGGCCGCGACGGTCGCCTGCGCGTTGGGCCAGCGCCCGCTCGGGCTGGCGCTCGGCGGAGTGGTCGCCACCCTGGCGATCCTCGCTGCCACCACCGGCTTCTGTGCCGGTTGCGTCCTTTACCGGGCCGGCGCGCGGTGGCGGGGCCTGCGGACGAAGAGCCTGAGCCGCATCGGCGTGGCCGGCCCCGGCGTCGACCCCGGCCCGGGCGAGGCGGTCCAGTTCGGTCGCCTGCCCTGCAACATCGACGTCTTCCTGGTGCTCAACGCGACCCGGGGCCCCGAAGATAGCGTCCGCGTCCAGTCGCGCTGCCCGGTCCCGCCGTCGGGACCGACCAGGGCCTCGGCTCGGCCGGCTGTCGGGAGGCCGCGAGCCGGCTCGCTATCGAGTTTCCTCAAGTCGCTCCCGACCCGCTTCCCGAGCAGGGGCGGGCCCTCGTCCTCGATTCCCGAGAAGGGGGTGACGGGCGGCGCGGCCGAGGCGCCCGGTTCCGGCCGCAGGTGATCGGGGCGCCGGCCTCTCGGGTCTCCTTCCGCCGGGGAGCCCACCCGGGCGCCGGCGACGCGCTACCGCACGTTCCACTCGAGCGGCGGGGTTGCCAGGCGCACGTGGAACGGCCGGCCGCGTCGCTAGGGGCTGCCCTTTCCGTACAGCTTCCGCGCCCCCTCCAGGCGTTCCTCCTTCGTCCGTGGGGGCGCCTCGGTCAGTTGCGCGCAGTCATGGACCGGCACGTGTTTCGACGATCCAACGACAATCCATCCGCACGCGCGGCACTTGTGGGCGTCGATGCGCGGTAGACCCTGCGCGCTGACGGTCACCTCTTCGAACAGCTCAGGGATGTACTCGACTACCGTGATCCTCGGCATGGTGGCTCGCCTTCGTAGGCCTTTCTTGAAGGGATGGTCACGGTGGCAGGCGGCACGCGCCGCGTCTACCCCCGACGGAGAACCCCGCTTGCGGGCCTTCCGCGGCGCCGTCATGATGGCCGGCGGTCGAGGAGGCGCCAATCCGCCGTGAGCTCCTGGAACTGCCGCTACGAGGTCAATGGCATCTGCCGGAAGGTCGACGGGGCATACTGCCGGCCGGGAATGAAGGGCTGCATCCTCGTCGGCAAGGTCGCGTTCCAGGACGGCGTCGTCCCGGCTCCCGTGTGGCCGGCAGACAGCAGCGCGGCGGCATCGGGAGCGCCGGGTCGGGACCCCTCCCGCTAGGACCTTCGAGTCCCGCGGGCGCGTCCCGATGCCCTTGGCCTCTCCCGGGCCGCGCGAGCCCGAGATCGCCGGCCAGCGTTCTCCGCGCATCCTTCGCCGCACCTCGCCCTCCGGCCCGTGCGCCGCGACGAGGGGCTTGCCGCGATGCGCGTCCGACTGAAGCGTGTCCGCGCGCATTTTGGACTCCATGGTTGACACCACTGGTGTGGACTAGTAGTACAGATTCGTGCCGCTTCCCCGGTTCCAGCGCCTCCCCGCCGAGCGGCGTGCGCGCCTACTCGACGCCGCCGCGGAGGAGTTTTCCGGGAGGGGCTACGAGGGCGCCTCGCTGAACCGCATCCTCGCGGCCGCAGGTCTCGGGAAGAGCTCGTACTACTACTACTTCGCCGACAAGGAGGACCTCTACGCGACGGTGATTGAGCAGGCCATGGACCGCCTCGAGGCCCATCTCCCGCCGGTCCCGGACGGCGGCTCAGCCTCGACCTTCTGGGGGGACGTGGAGGCGCACTTCGCGGCCGCCGTGGCGGCCGCGGCGCGCGACCCGAAGGCCCTGGCGCTCTTTCGGACCCTCCATCGCGTCCGGCAGGATCCTGGCCCGCGCATCCGTCCCATCTTTGACCGGGCGCGGGGCCAGTACCGAGCCATCATCGACGCCGGGCGGCGGCTTTCCTGCGTGCGCACCGACCTGGGGGCCGAGGAACTCGTCTCCCTCCTCGACGCCATCGATGCGGCGCTCGACGAGAGGCTGTTCGCGCGCGAAGGCCGCGCCGGGCCGGCCGAGCTGAAGACGCACGCGCGGCTGGTCCTCGACACCTGGCGACGCCTTCTCGAGCCGCCCGGGACCTCCCGCGGATCGAGTGCCGGGTAGGCCGCCCGATGCCCCCCGTCTCCTCCCCGGCAGCGGATGTCCTGAGCGCGCGCGCCCTCACGAAGACCTATTCCATGGGCGAAGTCGTCGTGCAGGCGCTGCGGGAGGTCGACTTCTCGCTCGGCGAGGGGGAGCTCGTCGTCCTGCTCGGCCCCTCGGGAAGCGGGAAGTCGACGCTTCTCAACATCCTTGGCGGCCTCGACACCCCCACGAGCGGCGAGATCTTCCACCGAGACGTGGCCCTCTCCTCCGCGACAGAGGCGGAGCTCACCCGCTACCGGCGGGATCACGTCGGATTCGTGTTCCAGTTCTACAACGTCATCCCGAGCCTCACCGCGCGGGAGAACGTCGCGCTGGTCGCGGATATCGCTCCGCGGTCGATGCGGCCCGAGGAGGCACTCGAGCTCGTGGGCCTCGGCGCGCGGCTCGACCACTTCCCGTCCCAGCTCTCCGGAGGGGAGCAGCAGCGCGTGGCGATCGCCCGCGCGGTGGTGAAGCGCCCGGAGATCCTCCTCTGCGACGAGCCGACCGGGGCGCTCGACGCGGCAACGGGCAGGCTGGTCCTGCAGGTGATCGACCGCGTCAACCGCGAACTCGGGGCCGCCACCGCCCTCGTCACCCACAACGCGCCCATCGCGCAGATGGCGGACCGGGTCATCAGCCTGCGCGACGGCCGCATCGCCAGCGAGGTCCGCAATCCGCGCCGCCGAAGCCCCGAGGAGATCACCTGGTGAGGGCGCTCGACAAGAAGCTCCTGCGAGACGTCGAGCGGATGCGCGGCCAGGTGGTCACCATCTCCCTCGTGGTCGCTTGCGGGATCGCTACCCTCGTCACGGCCGTCACGACCTACCGGTCCCTCGAGGCCTCCCGGGACGCCTTCTACGCGCGAGCACATTTCGGGGACCTCTTCGTCCACCTCGACCGGGCCCCCCGGGCTCTGCTCGCCCGCCTCGCCGAGATCCCGGGCGTGTCGCGCGTCGAGGGGCGCGTCGTCGGCGACTTCCGCCTGGAGAGCGGCGAGGGAGGCGAGCCGCTCCTCGGGCGCTTCGTTTCGGTGAAGGGCCCCGGCGGTTCCGGGCTCGACGACGTCCTCGTCCGGGAGGGGCGATCCGTCGAGCCGGGGTCGTCGCGCGACGTGGTCGTGAGCGAGCTGTTCGCACGCGCCCGGAGCCTTCGCCCGGGCTCGTCCGTCGTCGCGGTCCTCGACGGGCGCAAGGTCGAGCTCCGGGTTGTCGGCCTGGGCGTGTCTCCGGAGTACGTCTGGGCGATCCCGCCGCAGACCGGCCTGCCAGACGCCGAACACTTCGGGGTGCTCTGGATGGACGAGCGGGCCCTCGCCACGGTGCTCGGCCTCTCGGGTGCCTTCAACGACGCGGTCATCGAGCTCGCAGCGGGCGCCGACGGGGCCGAGGTCGCGTCCGCCGTGGACCACCTTCTCGATCCCTATGGCGGGGCGGGCGCGGTGGACCGGGAACATCAGGCCTCCAATCACTTCGTCGGGCAGAAGATCGAGCAGTTCCGGGGGATGGCGCGATTCGTCCCGCTCCTCTTCCTCGCGGTGGCGGCCTTCCTGCTCCACCTGCTGCTCTCCCGGCTGGTGGGGGCCGAGCGCGAGCAGATCGCCACGCTCAAGGCGCTCGGGTACGGCACCGGCAGCTTGGTGCGCCACTACCTGCTCTTCGCGCTCGTCATCTGCGGGATGGGCGCCGTCCTGGGCCTCGGGCTCGGGACGCTGGGCGGCCGGGCCCTCGTCGAGCTCTACACGCGGTACTTCAACTTCCCGGCGATCGTCTTCCGGCTCGATGCCGGAGCCGCGGTCCTCGGGATCGCCGTCAGCGTCCTCGCTGGCGCCGCCGGCGCCGTTTCCGCTGTCTGGCGGACCGTTCGGCTTCCCCCCGCGGAAGCGATGCAGCCTGCTCCTCCCGAGAGCTTCCGGCCGACGGTGGTGGAGCGGATTCGGGGTCGATCGACTCTTCAGCCCCGCCGCGCGGATGGTGCTCCGGGACATGGAGCGGCGACCGCTTCGCCTCGCCCTGTCCACCCTCGCGGTCGCCTTCGCCACATCACTCCTCGTCGTGGGTGGAACGGCGCTCGACTCGCTGCGCAATGCCCTCCAGGTGCAGTTCTCGAGGATCCAGGCCGAGGACCTGGCGGTGACCTTCGATCGCCCTCGCGACGCGCGCGCCATGAGTGGGCTGCGGACCCTCCCGGGGGCGACGTACGCGGAGCCCCTGCGGGCGGTGCCCGTGCGCCTCCGGGTCGGTTGGCGGAAGCAGGAGCTGGCCATCGTCGGAGTGCCCCCCGACGCCGTGCTCCGCCGGCTCCGGAACTACCGGGGCGAGCCGCTCGTCGTCCCGGCCGCGGGGCTCGGCCTCTCGCGCCCCCTGGGCCAGATCCTCGGCGTCCGGGTCGGGGACGAGGTCGAGGTCGAGGTCCTCGAGGCTGGCCGGCGGCACTTCCGGTTGCCTGTGGCCGGGCTCGTGGACGACTTCGCCGGGCTGAGCGGGTACATGGACCTCGCCGAGCTCGAGCGCAGACTGGGCGAGCCGCCCACCGCCTCCGGAGCGGTGCTCGCGGTCGAGCGATCGGCGATCGGCGAGGTGACGAGGCGCCTGCAACGCCTTCCAGCGGTGGCGAGCCTGAGCCGGCCGGAGCTGGCCCGCAGGCAATTCGAGGAGCAGGTCGCCGACGTCTACCGGAGCTTCCAGCTCATCCTGGGCATCTTCGCGGGCGTCATCGCCGTTGGGGTGGTCTTCAACAACGCGCGAATCGCGCTGTCGATGCGCAGCCGCGACCTGGCGACGCTGCGGATCCTCGGCTTCACGCGGGGCGAGGTGGCGCTCGTGCTTCTCGGCGAGCAGGCGGTCCAGCTCATCGTCGGAGTGGCCGTCGGGCTGCCCCTGGGCCGCTTCCTCGGGGCAAGGACACTTGCCTCCGTGCCCCCCGAGCTCTTCCGGATTCCCGTGGTGCTGTCCGTGGGATGGCAGGCCGCCGCCGCCGCGGTGGTGCTGCTCTCAGGACTGTTCAGCGCGTTGCTGGTCCGCCTCGAGGCGGACCGTCTGGATATCGTCGCGGTCCTGAAGGCCCGCGACTAGGAGGGTTCGTGGAGCGCAAGATCCTGGTCGGCATCGCAGCGGTGGGCCTCGCCTGCCTCGTCGTCGTCGCGCTCTGGCCGAAGCCCGTCGACGTGGACGTCGTCGAGGTCTCTCGCGGCACCTTCCGGCAGACAGTGGAGGAGGACGGAAAGACACGGGTGCGGGAACGCTACACGGTCTCGGCACCGGTGGCGGGCACGCTGGCGAGGATTGACCTGCACCCCGGGGACGCCGTGGAGCCCGGTGCGGTCCTTGCCCGCCTGCAGCCGCTGCCGAGCCCCATGCTGGATGCGCGCTCCCGGCAGGTCGCCGAGCAGAGACTCGCGTCCGCCCGCGACGCCCACCAGCAGTCGCTGGCGGCGGTCGGGCGGGCCGAGACGGCCCTCGCCTTGGCCCGGAGCGGCCTCGACAGGGCGCGCTACATGGTGAGCCAGCAGGCTGCCCCGGCGCTCCAGCTCGAGCAGGCCGAGGCGGAGAGCCGGATGCGGGAGAGCGAGCTCGAGTCGTTCCGCTTCGCGGAGAAGGTCGCGGCGCACGCCGTGCAGGAGGCGCTGTCCGCGCTCGAGACCTTTGGCGCCAAGCAGCGCTCGGGCGACCAGCTCGAGCTCACCTCCCCGGTGCGCGGCCGCGTCCTCCACGTGCTGCGCGAGAGCGCGGGCGTGGTCGCGGCGGGCGAGACGCTCATCGAGCTCGGCGACCCGGAGTCCCTCGAGGTCGTGGTCCAGGTCCTGTCCCAGGACGCGGTGGCGCTGCGGCCGGGCATGACCGCGACGCTCACCCACTGGGGCGCGGACCAGCAACTGCACGCCCACGTCCGACGCGTCGAGCCCGCCGCGTTCACCCACCTCTCGGCTCTCGGCGTCGAGGAGCAGCGGGTCAACGTCGTGCTCGACCTCGACGACCCCAGTGCCGGGAGCAAGCTGCTCGGGGATGGCTTCGCCGTCGAGGCTCAGAATCCTGGTGTGGGCGGGGGACGGAGTGACTCAGGTCCCCACGAGCTCGCTCTTCCGCCAGGGCGATGGGTGGGCCGTGTTCGTCGTGCATTCGGGCCGGGCGAGGGTGCGGGCGGTCCGGGTCGGCCACCGCAGCCCCCTTCAATCGGAGATCCTGGAAGGCCTCGCCGTCGGAGACCGGGTGATCGTGCATCCGGCTCCAGCGCTCCGGGAGGGAGCCCGCGTGCAATCGCCGTGAGCGGTCGCGCGGAGCGTACCGCGGACGGGGCCTCGGCGAGGCTCGCAGCTAGGCCGCGCGCGACGCTGGGCCGTGGGCGCTCGCTCCCGCCGTCCACGCCACCCAGTCGCGCCAGCCACGCCACACCTCCGAGTAAACGAGAATCGGGGCGGTCGGGAATGTAGATGGGCTTGAGGCCACTGCTGCAGTAGGCCTGCCACATGGCGCGCGCCCGGACCTCCGCGGCCTCGCCACAGGCATCGCAGACTCGGTCGAGCTTCCGGCAATCGTCGCAGTGGGTCGTCATGGCGCTGAACGACAGATAGCAGACCCGGACTCACCGGAAACTCCCACGACTCGTGTCCCCGGGCCGTGGGCCGGTGCATTGTCGCTACATGCGGAGCCGAGGTGGTTCCGCGCACCGCCGCCGCGAGGCCCCGGCCTCGCAGTGTTGCTGCCCCGAGGTCAGCCGCTAGCGGCGGCGCCGCGCCCGCCAACGGGCAAGGCGCAGACAACCGACGGGCCGGTGGATTTTGGTGGGAGGTCCAGCCGGCCCCCCCCCGGGGCCGCCTTGGCGGTGCGGGCGAACGATGACATCGGCCGTGCATGTGCGACTCGTCCCTACCCCGCCACAGCCGGCCGACTCGAACCGCTCGGCCAGCAGTAACCGTTTGACGTCCAAGTGAGTTTGGGCCGGAGGCAGAAGCGAAGAGCCGTGTTGGCTCTTCGGTCGCGTCGCGACCCTCTCGCTTCTGTCCACGCTCGTTTGCTGCCCAGACGCGGCAACCCAACTGAGACGCTCACCATCCGCTGCGCGCGGGCGGACCATGTAGGCGTGCTGCAGTGTGCCCAAATACCCGGCGAGTGTCTACTCTCGGTGGAAGGCGAGTTCGGCGCACCCGAGGTGAAGGCGATGGAGCGCATCCTCCGCTCCACCATCCCTGGCGGCCTCATCACCCTGGACTTCAGTCACGCGAACCGGTTGCAGGAGTTCGCCATCGGATGGATGGCGCCGGTCTTGGAGGCGGTCAAGGGATCGGTCGTGCGCGTGCGCGGCCTGGGACGTCACGAGTTGCGGATCCTCGCGTACATGGGTGCCCACCTCGCCGAGCAGGCGGAGAGCCGCTTCGGCGAGGACGCCTGAGGGGCCGGTGTCCGGCGTCGCCCGAGGCGCTGCCGTTGCAGTCACGCGCCCGGGGGAATCGTTCGGGCCCGTGACCGGGCGTGCCGGACGACGGCCGAGTGTCAGCGGGAATACCCCATCCAGCGGTAGACGCGGCGGCCGGCAAGCTCCCGGAGGGCATCGGTGCTCTTCTCCAGGGCCGAGGCTCGCGGAAGCCAACTCGGGGCATGGACGGCGCCGCGGAAGTCGACCGGAAGTGCGTCGGGGAAGAGTCCGCTCGCGCGAAAGCAAGCGAGTGCGCGCTCCATGTGGGCGGCGCTGGTGACGAGGAGCAGCGTGCCCCATCCCCTGGCCTTCACGATGCGAGCGGATTCGATCGCGTTCTCGCGGGTATTGCGACTGCGCGTCTCGACGACGATCCGGTCCGCGGAGATACCCCACTCCACCAGCTTTTCCATGAGCTGCTCTGCCTCAGGGGGCTTGCCCGGCTCGGGGTAGAGCTCGCCTGCCGACAAGAGCGCGAAGCGAGCATGTCCCGCGCGCAGCAGCTCGAACCCACGGACGATTCGATCCGCGGCGGCGTTGAGCTCGACGGCCCGCGTCGCGGAGGGATCGGTCATGCCGCCGAGGACGATGACGGCGTCGTAGGTCACTTCGCCCCTGAACGTCCGCACTGCGGACGCCTCGGCGTGGCGCATGAGGCAAGCGGCCACCGGCTCGGCCGAGAAGGCCAGCAGGACGGCGGCGGCGGCCCCCACGAGGCACGAGGCGAGCCGGGCCCTGCGGTGCGCGAGAAGGCCCGCCCCGAGAAGGAGGAGCGCCCAGGTCAGGGGGGCGAGGAGGAGGTCGAGAAGCTTGGAGAGGACGAGGAACACGCGTCGATGTTACGTCGGGTCGAGGCGCGCGCCCACCTTGCGGACCGTGAAGGGCGGCGCGGCGGTGCCGCTCACGCGCAGCGTGCCTTAGCCGAGCTGGGCGCCGCGGTAGACGAGGAGCTCCTGGAGGGGCAACAGCCGCCACCGGGTGCCGGTCTGGAAGGTGATCTCCACGTCGTCCGGCCGGACCGACACCCGAACGATCAGGGCGCCGTGGGTCGCCTCCTCGTCCCCTGGCTGAGCCTCGGAGGCAGCCACCGTGAAGCACCGGATCGGGTCCCGCGGTGGCGTGAGCGCGTTCATCTCCAGGTGCGAATAGCAGGGGAAGGGAGGCGCGGCACTCCCACGACCGATGGCGGGGAGCCTTCACCACACCGGCGTCCCATGTGCGCGAGACACCTCACGCCGGGGACGCGGAGGAACCTCCCTTGCCTCCAGGAAGAGGCCCCTCGAAGTAGGCGGCGATCGCCGAGGCCGCGGACGCGAACGTGAGCACGACCACGCGGAAACTCGCCGTCGGCATCCTTCCAAGCCAGCGTCGGATGGCCTCCTCGACCCGTCGCCGGCGCTCGTCCGAATGGACCAGGAAGACGAGGCGCGGGGCGAACCCGTCCGGGAAGGCTCGCTGGTACCAGGTCGAGGCGCCGGCTCCGCCCACGTGGAGAAAGTAAGCCCCGTAGCGCTCCAGCTTGCCGAGCACCGCTCCGCTGTAGGCGACGCGCAGCGAGGCGATGCTCTGGGTGCCGGTTTCCGCCTCGATGAACAAGCGGCGACACCGGCCGGGGATCGTCAAGACGGCGTCGGGCCGCAGCGCGGCCCGCGTCGTGACCGCGTGCTGGCGGTGGAACATCTCGAAGTCGAGCCCGTCGCCGCCCTCGGCGCGCCATCGAAAGGGCAGGGTGTCGAGCGGCACGACGGGGACGCCGTGCCGGTGCACGAGCTCCACGAGGACGTCGTTCAAGAGGAGCGAGTGCTCGAGGAAGCGGTGACCGACGTCCCGGAAACGATGGGGCGGCGCCTCTGGAAGGAGTTCCCGCGCGAGCTCGCTCCCTCGCGGGGCGAGTGACCAGACCGGGACGAGCCTTCCGTCGGTTCGACGGTATGCGAGTCGCCGGAGAAGTGGGCCTCCGCCGGTCCGGCGCCGAGGGTCAGAAAGCCTCTCCAGCCGGCGGAGCACCGTGCCCCTGGCTGCGCCATCGGCCCAGAGGCGCTCGACTTGCTGGCACGACGCATAGCGCGCCATGGCGAGGTAGGAGACGAGGAGCCGATCGCGCCGGTCCCCTCGGACCCGAGAGCGTCGCTGGGGCTGCCCGTTCTGCTTCCTGCCGTCGGAGAGCATGTGCCGGCGTGGCGATTGGCGCGTTACGAAACCGAGCCGCGGTTCGAAGTTGCAAGGCCCGGGCCCCGGCCGGCGCGCGGGGCGACGCCGCTCCCTCCCGACCTGGGCGCGGACGGCCGGGCCGGCAGGCGGCCCGCCAGCGCGCCCGACGCCCCCCCCTTCCCCAACTCGGGCGGCACGCCCTTCGGCGAGACGCGCCGTCCATGCTGGGCGAGCCTCGCGTGGACCGGGGCCGAACTGCAATCTCGCTCTCCGCCGCTGCAACAGCGATGGCCACGACACCGGGATCCCGCGCTACAATCGGCCGAGAGGCCCCGTGCCCCACTTCATCAGGTACTTGCTCGGCCCCGACGCGACGGCCGGCGAGGCGCTGCTCGCACTCGTGGACGTGGGGCTCGTCGCTTTCCTGTGCTACCGCGTTCTCCTCGTCATCCGCGGTACCCGGGCCGTCGCCATCCTCTCCGGCTTGCTCGTCCTGGGCCTCGGCTACCTGGGCGCGGAGTGGGCCGGGCTGCTCACCCTCTCCTGGCTCCTCGGCCACTTTCTCAGCTACTCGTTCGTCTTCGGGGTCGTCGTCCTCTTCCTGCCGGACATCCGCAGGGCCCTCGCCGAGCTGGGCCGCGGGTCGAGGCTGCTCACCGGCCTCGTCGGCGGGGACCGGGATGCCGAGCACGCGATGGTCGACGCCGTCGTCCGGGCGTCCGTCGACCTGGCGCGGCGCCGCGTGGGCGCCCTGCTCGTGCTGGAGCGCAGTGCCGGGCTTGCAGACCTGGCCGACTCCGGGCTCCGCCTCGACGCGTTCGTCACGCCGGAGCTCATCGTCTCCCTCTTCCAGCCGACCGCGCCCGTCCACGACGGTGCCGTGGTCCTGCGGGGTGGGCGAGCCCTCGCGGCAGGGTGCTTGCTGCCCCTCTCCACCGCGCCTGCGGCAGCCGAACTCGGGACGAGGCACCGCGCCGCGCTGGGGCTTGCGGAGGAGGTCGACGCCGCGGTGGTCGTGGTCTCGGAAGAGCGGGGCGAGATCTCGGTGGCGGTCGACGGCGCGCTCGACCGCGACCTGGACGAGGCCCGGCTTCGCGCCGTGCTCATCGGACTCTTCGTGGCCCCGCGCCGGCCCGGCCGGAGCCCCGCACCTTCCGCGCGCGGGCGCTCCGGCGAACAGGAGGGTGGAAGCCGTGCGCAGCTCTAGGCTCTTGCTCCGGCTCCTCGCGCTCGCCATCTCGCTGTCGCTCTTCGTGCTGGTGCGCGGGGAGCGGCGCGTCGTCGTGAGCTATGTGGTGCCGTCCCAGCTGCAGCTTCCCGAAGGCCTCGAGCCGGCCACCCCGCTGCCAGCGGAGGTCACCATCTCGATCTCGGGGCCGTGGGGACGGTTGCGCTCCCTCGATGCTGACGCCATGGGACCGGTTCGCATCGACCTGTCCCGCGCTCGTGCCGGGCCCGCGACCTGGTTCGCGCGCCCCGAGACGCTTCACGTGCCCCACCTGGTTCGCGTCGATTCGGTCTTCCCGGCCCAGGGCACGGTCGAGCTGCGCGCGCGCGGACCTGCGGGGTCAGGGCGCGAGCCCCGGCGTCCCCGGCCCGCGCGAGGCCACCGTCGACGGGAGAGCCCAGTGCCGGAGGGCGATCCCGATGGTCGCGATCTGCACGAGGACGACCAGGAACACGCAGGCCGGCCATCCCCCGGCGCGCCACGCCAAGGCGGGCACCACCCCTCCGGCGCTGCCGCCTAGGTAGTAGCTCGCCACGTAAACTCCGGACGCAGCGGCGTGCGCGTCGCTGCGCACGGCGCGGTGGAGAAAGCTCGTCGAGGCCGACTGGCTGACGAAGGCAGCCGAGCAGGCCACCGCCAGGCCGAGGGCCACGACCCATAGTCTCGGTACCAGCGTGAGGGCGCCGGCCAGGATCCCGCACAGCGCCGCGACCGCGAGCGTGCGCCGCGAGCCCACCCGGTCGATGAAGCGCCCGGCGATGGGAGTGACGACCGCTCCGAAGAGGTACACGACGAACATCGAGCTGAGCGCGACTGGGCCCAGCTCGAAGGGTGGGTCGGACAGGTAGAAGGTCACGTAGGTAAACGTCGCCACCAGCGTGAAGAGCACGTTGAAGCCCACCGCGTAGGTGGCGAGCAGCCTGGGCTGCACGAGCTCCCGCAGGTACGCTCGCGGCGGCGCGGGCATGGCGGCGGCCTCCACGGGGCGGACGGTTCCCGGGAGCCAGCGCGCGACCGCGAGCGCGCCCGCGAGCGTGAGGACGCCGAGCGCCACGAAGGCCGCGCGCCAACCGAATCGCTCCGCAGCGAAGGCTGCAACGACGCGCCCGAGGAAGCCCCCGACCACGTTGCTCGAGACCAGCGTGGAGAGGGCGAGCCCCACGTCCCGGCCACGCCAGGCCTCGCTGACGTAGCTGATGGACACGGCGTAGATGCCGGGCACCGCGAGCCCTTGCAGGAAGCGCCAGGCGACGAGGGTCCCGATTCCGGACGCGGTGGCCGCGAGCGCGGTGGGCACGACGAGCAGAAAAAGGGAGACGACGATGACGCGGCGCTTGCCGACGCGGCCCGCCAGGGCGCCGACCCAAGGCGAGGCCAGCGCGACGGCGATGGGTGGAGCACTCACGGTCAGCGCAGCCTGGCCCTTGCTCACCGCGAAGGCGTCGGCGAAGAGCGGCAGGAGCGGCTGGGTCGCGTAGAAGTTGATGAAGGCGCAGACCCCGGCGAGCCCGAGAGCCATGAGCGTCCCCGGGCCGGGTCCACTCCCCGCCCCGGGTGACGGCGACCGGGGTCGCCCCGAAGTGGACGGGGATCTCGCGGTCGCCATGGTGAGGGCGACAGATATACCCCGGCTCCCGCATCTTGCAGGGTCCCAGGCGTCGAGGCGTCAGGCCGCTCTCGGCCAGTGGCACGCCCGATGCTCTCGGATCCGAGCCGTGGAAGAGAGCGCGACCACCCCGGCCGGGACGGCGCGGTCCCGTCGGGCATCAATCCTCGCCGTGGCGGTCGCGCTCGTGGCCGCGGCATGCGGGGCGATCGTGTTCCTGGCCTGGCGACAGGGCGCGGTGTCGAGGGCGATCGAAAAGCTCCCCGACGAGGAGCGCGCGGCCGAATACCTTCGAACACGCCAGGAACTCGAGACCGTCTGCCGCGATGCGCGCGAGCCCTTGCGCGCGCACTGCCAACAGCAGGCGCTCTTCCTCTCCTACTTCCCGGAGTGCGACGCGGCGTGTCGAGAACTGGTGAGGCGCCAGTTCCCCCCCGAGCCGGCCCGCTGAGTCGCGGCCGGCGGGTCACATTGCGGTCCGCACGGTCCTGGGTCCGGGACGATTGCGAAAGGCACGGGAGCCCCACCTTCTCCGCTCGCAAGGGTGCCCGAGAACGGGTGCCTGGGACCGGGCATCCGCGATGCAAGGTGCCAGGCCGGGGCGCGAACCCCGAGGAGGGCACATGCACGAACCTGCGGCCGGAGACCGGATCGATGGGTACCAGCTGACGGAGCTGCTGTCTCTCGGGGCGACGGCATCGGTCTTTCGCGCCGTCGACACCGAGTCGGGTGCTTCTGTGGCGCTCAAGGTCCCGCACCGGGGCGAGGGCGCTGGCTGCGAGGATCGCTTCCGGAGGGAAGAGGAGATCGGCCGCCGCCTGAACCACCCGCGGGTGGTCCGGGTGCTCAGGCGGCGGGAGACGAGCCGAGTCTACCTGGCGATGGAACTCGTCGACGGCCGCTCCCTCCGCGCGGTCATGCAGGAGGGAGGGCCGTTACCGCGCGACGTGGCGACCGGCGTCGCGCGGCAACTGTGCGAGGGCCTCGCGTACCTGCACTCGAACGGTATCTTCCACCGGGACCTGAAGCCCGAGAACATCCTCGTCACCCGCGGCGGCGAGGTGAAGATCCTCGACTTTGGCATTGCCGACGTCGCGTCCTGGCCCCGGCTCCGCGCCGAGCGCGGCGGGACGCCCGACTACGTCGCACCCGAGCAGATCGAGGGGAAGCGCGGGGATGCGAGGACGGACGTCTACGCGCTGGGGACGGTTCTCTACGAGATGCTCACCGGCAAGCTGCCGTACGACGCCCCCGACGTCGCGGCCCTGCTCCGCGCCAAGGTGACCCTCGATCCCCGGCTGCCGAGCTACCACGTGCCTGACTTCGATCCGGCGCTAGAGGCCATCATCCTGAAGTCGATCGAGCGGCACCCGGGCCGCCGGTACGCAAGCGCGGGCCACCTGCTCGCCGATCTCGCGGATCCGGCCGCGGTGGCCCGCAAGCGCGCCGATCCGGGAGGCCGCCGCCTCGCCGCGTCGCTCGCGATCGCGGTAGTCCTGGGTGGCCTGGTCTCGCTCATCTGGCTCACGGATCGGTGGTCCGGCGATGCCGGGCGAGTCGCGCCAGTGACTGCGCGCAGCGAGTGACCGGGGCGCTTCGGGAGCGACGGGCCCGCCCGGCTCAAAGCAGGCCGAGGATGTGCTCCGCGGCGCGCTGAGCTCCCGCGAGGTCGGGAGGCGGAGGCATCGGAAGCGCGAGGACGCGCCGAATCGGGTCGAGGATGCGACCGGCACGGAGGTCCTCGACGGGAACGTGGACGCAGGCGAGGTACCTGGGCATCTCCCGCACCATGATGGGGTACTCGGGGAAGTCGCCCCGGTCCGTGTAGACCAGCCGGGTCCCGGCAGCGATGGCGTCGGTGACGATTCCGTACCCCGGCTTGGTCACCACCACGTCCACGGCCCCCACCACGTCCGCGTAGGTCATCCCGAGGGCGGCGAGGCGGTCCACCCCGAGCTCGTCCGGAAAGACAAAGCGCAGCCCGGCGCCGCGGAGCACGTCCGGGGTGAGGCCCGGTAGGCCCACGCCCCCGAACGAGACGAGGGCCGCCGGGCCCGGGCCGAGCCCGAGACGTCGGCGGGCCTCCGGGCGCTCGAGGCTGGGATGCCGGGCGACGAAGCCGACGCGCTCCCTTCGCGGAAACGCCGAGAGGTCGCCCGCGAAGGGGAGCTCGAGGAGGAGCCCGGCCCGGGCGTAGGCCGCCCCGGCCTGGTCGGCGCTTTCGGCGAGCGAGGGCTGGCGCTTCGCCAGGTGGCGGTAGATCCAGTCCCAGGAGAAGTTTCCGAGCGCGACGCTGGGGAGGCCGGCCCGGGCCGCCGCGGCGAACGCGAGCGGCGGGATGTCGCCCAGGACCAGCCGGGCGCCGCTCTCGCCGAGGAGGGCCGCCTCGGAGGCCACGCGCTGCTCGAAGCGCGCCGCGAACTCCCGGCATCGCTCGGCGGTGGCCGGCTCGTCAATCTCCAGGGCGTCGCGCTGCGCCAGGCCCACGTCGCAGGGTTCGTGGCGGAGCCCCACCGGCCCGGCCACGGCTCGCCGCACCAGCTCCGGCGGAACGGAGCCGACCACCGTCACCGGGAGCGAGGGCTCGCGCGACCGGACGGCCCGCAGGACCTCGCACAGCCGTGTCATGTGCCCGTAGCCGTGGCCGGAGACGTAGGCGACGAGCACGCGCTCACTTCCTCGGCTTGAGGGACGCGAGGAGCTTCTTCGCGGCGGCGCGGTCCAGGCGCGCGAGTCCCGCGAACTCCTGGCCGGAGAAGAGAGCCTCCCCCCCGTCGATGGTCACCTGGTCGCCCGTCTGGTAGGGGCTCGAGTCGCTGAGCAGGTAGGCGATGAGGTTGGTGAGCTCCCAGTGCTCGCCGAACCTCCTCGAGGGGATCCTCTCCAGGGCGAGCTTCTCCATCTCCGCCCCGGGCAGCAGCCGGCTGAAGGCCCCCTCGGTGGGGAAGGGCCCCGGAGCGACCGCGTTCAGGCGGATGCCGTAGGCCGCCCACTCCACGGCGAGGGAGCGCACCAGGGCGAGGACGCCTGCCTTGGCGCAGGCCGAGGGCAACACGAAGGCTGAGCCGGTCTCGGCGTAGGTCGTGGTGATTGCGAGCACCTCGCCCTTCTCGCGCCGTTCGATGAGGCGCCGCCCCAGCTCCAGCGTGCAGTGAAAGGTGCCGTGGAGGACGATCTGCACCACGGAATGGAAGGCGTTGGGGGAAAGGTCCTCGGACGCTGCCAGGAAGTTGCCTGCCGCGTTGGCGACGAGCTGGTTCGCGGGGCCAAGCTCCTTCTCGACGGCGTCGAAGGCGGCCTTCACCGAGGCCGGGTCGCGGACGTCCGCCGGGACAGCCACCGCCGTTCCTCCGCGTGTGCAGATCTCGCGTGCTGTCGCCGCGAGGGGATCGGGTCGCCGCCCGAGCACGGCCACCCGGGCACCGAGCGACGCCAGGCGAAGGGCCGTGGAACGGCCAAGACCCGTCCCGCCGCCCGTGATCACCGTGGTCTTGCCCCTGAGAAGATCCGGGCGGAACGGGTCGAGCATGGCCTCCCCTTCCGGGCGGAAGGCGAGGATGCCTTGCCCGGGCCCTGATTTCAGCACGGAGCGGCTACGCTCGTCACTCTCCCCGTCGTGGTGTGAAATCCCCTCGACCTGACCGCAACTGCGGGGCGCACGAGCGCAGCGCCCAAGGCGTGCGCGGGAGGCTCGGGAACCTCGTCCTAGATGTGGGGCCGGGCCTCCTTCGACCGCGCCGCCTCCCTCGGCCCTGCCTGCGGGGCCACGCCGAGCTGGCGCATCAGCCCGAGCGCATCCCACTGGGTCCAGTTCTCGACGAGCCTGCCTCGCCGGAACTTGCCGATGCTCATGCCCTCGACGATGCACCGCTTCCCGGTCGGCTCGATGCCCATGAGGTCGCCCTGGTGGGTCCCGGCCATGCGCCAGTGCGTGACCACCCTGTCCCCCTCGGCGCACGAGGCGATGATGGTCGCCTTGATGTCCGGGAACGCTGCCCGGTACATGCGACAGGTCTCCTTCGCCCGGCGAAGGTCGGCATCGCCGGTCACCGGGTCGTGCTCCCGGTAGGCGCCATCGCAGACCTCGTCGAACACCTCGACATGCCCCTTGCCGAAGGCCTCCTCAAAGAGGCGCCGGTGTGCCTGCTTGGTATCGACTGCCATGACAAGCTCCTTTCCCCAGTGGCACCCCTGTAGGCGGCGAGGGGACGGCAGTCCGAGCGCGGAAGGGGTGTGAAAGGCCGATGACGCGGGCAGTTTGGGGGCCAACGGTCATTCCCTTGCGACATGCCCCCACACGCACGGGCTGCAAAGGCCGCAGCGCGCGGACCCTGGGCCACGCCAACCCTGGTCCATTCTGGGGGGGCGGTGGCCCTCCTTCCGCGCCTTTCGGGCGACGGCCCGGTGGCACGGAACCCGCACTAATGGATAGGGTGGCCAACGACGACACCTGGCACCTTGCCGCTCCCCACCCGACCATGCTCCCGGCCCTGATCGAGCACGAGGGTGTCGCGGAGCACCGCAACCTCTTCTGCCCGAACTACGACCCGTGCCTCGACATCGCGCTCGCGCAGCGCTGGCCGAGTTGGACCTGCGCGCGCTGTGTGCTGTTTGCGAGCCGACACGAGGCCGAGGAGCTCGTACGCTGTGGCACGAGCCGGATGGGCGAGCGCGCGGACGCGGTGGCGGAGTTCTGACCCGCCGCCCGGACAGGCGGCCGACCGGCTAGGGCTTCGTCCAGCGGTCGAGCCAGCGCAAGACGGTCTCGTGCCACTGGATGCTGTTCTGCGGCTTCAGAACCCAGTGGTTCTCGTCCGGGAAGTACAGGAACTCGCTCGGGATGCCGAGTCGCTGCGCGGCCGTGAAGGCCGATAGCCCCTCCGTCTCCACCACGCGGTAGTCCTTGCCGCCGTGGATGACGAGGATGGGGGTCTTCCAGTTCTTCACCAGGTTGGCCGGGTTGTGCTTCTCGTAGGCCTCCGGTACCTGCCACGGCGTCCCGCCGCGCTCGCGCTCGGGGAACCAGAGCTCCTCGGTGTCGAAGTACGCGTGGAACTCGTCGAGCACGCCGTCGTGGCTCACCAGGCAGCGGAATCGATCCGGCCAGGCGCCGGCGATCCAGTCGACCATGTACCCGCCGTAGGACGCTCCGAGTGCCGCGACTCGGTTCCCGTCCATCCACGGGCGGCTCGACAGCGCTGCCGCGAGCCCCCTCTGCAGGTCCTCGAGCGGCTTGCCGCCCCAGTCCTCCTTGATGGAGTCGGTGAACCTCTGGCCATAGCCGGTGGAGCCGTGGAAGTCGACCATGAGCGCGACGTAGCCCGCGGCAGCGTAGATCTGCGGGTTCCACCGGTAGTGGAAGTCGTCGTTCCACGAGCCCTGGGGGCCGCCGTGGATGAGGAAGGCCACGGGGTACTTGCGGGCGGGGTCGAGTCCCGGAGGCCGGACCAGCCAAGCGTGCACGGTCTCCCCGTTCCATCCGGCGAAGGCGAACTCCTCCGAGGTGCCGAGGGTCACCTGCGAGAGCAGGGTCGCGTTGAGGCGGGTCAGCTGGCGCAGGCCGGAGCCGTCCGGCGCCGCGGCATACAGGTCCGATGGGGCCCCGAAGTCCTCTCGCCGGAAGACGACCGTTCCGGGGGCGATGGAGGGGTCGTGCACCGAGCCACCCTTCGCCGTCAGTCGCACGGAGCCGGTGGCCACGTCGACGGCAAATAGCGAGTGGCGCCCGCCGTCGTCGGCCGTGGCGAAGAGGGTCCTCGAGTCGGTCGACCAGGCGAGCGATCCGCTCGGAGACCGATCCCAGCCCGCCGCGACCTCGCGCGAGGCGCCGTCCGGCCAGGCGCGGACCATGAGGCGGAACCGGTCGGCCTCGTAGCCCGGAACGGTCATCGCCAGCCATGCGAGCTGTCGCCCGTCGGGCGAGAAGGAGGGCTGCGCGTCCCAGGCGAGGTTTCCCGGCGTGAGGTCGCGCGGGGGCGCCGAGCCGTCGGCCGGGACGAGAAAGAGGTCGAAGTTCGTCGACCAGGCATCCTCGCGCCCGGCGTTCTTGGCGGAGAACACTACGCCCTTGCCGTCCGGGGTGAAGGTGTAGTCCTCGGGACCGCCGAAGGGCCTAGAGGGGCAATCGGCGTCCATGGTCTTCATCAGGTCCACCGCTGCGCCACCCGCCACCGGAATCGCGAAGAGGTGGGAGCGACGCCCGTCGAGCCACTCGTCCCAGTGGCGAACCGGAAGCTGGGCGTAGAGGTGGCCGCTCGCCTTCGATCGTCCTTGCTCCTCCACGCGCTTCGCCGTGCAGGCGAGCGCGCCCTCCGGCCGGCCGCTGCAGTCCGGGAAGACCTGGGCCGACACCGCCAGCCAGGCCCCGCCGCGGGACAGGACGAAGCTTCCCACGTCCACCGGCAGCGAGGTCACCCGCTCGGACTCGCCTCCGTCCATGGGCAGGCGCCACACCTGCGTGGAGCCGGCGCGCGTCGACAGGAAGTAGATCGCCTTGCCGTCAGGGGACCAGCGCGGGCTCGTGTCGCTCTCCGGGCTCGTCGTGAGCTGACGCAGCCCGGTCCCGTCCGTCGCCACCGTCCACAGGTGGGTGCGCCCACGGTTCGCCTCGAGGTCGGTGGTTCGCAGCACGAACACCACCTGCCGCCCGTCGGGGGAGACCTGTGGCTCCGAGGCCCGCCGCAGGTTCACGAGGTCGTTGACCGTGAACGGGCGGGGCTCCGCCGCGGCCGGCGCGGGCAGGAGCATGCAGGCGAGCGCGGTGGCAGCAGCGATCGCGGCGGGGGATGGAAGGGAAGCTCGCATGCAAGGTCTCCTCTCGTCGGTCGGCCCCGGGGAGCGGCAGCCCCCCGGGGAGGCGGCGCAAGAGACCACGGCTCGCCTCCGCTTGTCGACCGCCGGTCGGTCTCGCGGGTTAGCGCAGCCCCATGCCTTAGTGGCGCCGACGGTGTGGCGGGGCGCCCCGAAATATGGTGTGTTCCCCCTCCCCACGACCCAACCGGGTCTGGCCGGAGGCACTCGGATGAACAAGCTGCTCGAGACGCTCGCGTCCCTCAAGATCGCCGTCGTCCTGCTCGTGCTCCTTCTCCTCGGGCTCGCCGCCGGGACCATCATCGAGTCTTCGAGCGGCAGCGAGGTGGCGGGCCACCTTGTCTACTACTCGTGGTGGTTCCTGGCGTTGCAGGCCGCCCTGGTGCTGAACGTGCTCGCCTCGATCGTCGTGCTCTTTCCGTGGGGCAAGCAGCGGGTGGGGTTCCTCGTCACACACGCCTCGCTCATCCTCATCCTGGTCGGCGCGGTGGTGTCCTTCTTCTTCAAGTCCGAGGGGCAGCTGGCGCTGTGGGAAGGAGAGACCGGAAACCGGATCGTCAACGTCGACCGCCAGGGCCGGGTGGTCGACCAGACCACGCTCCCCTTCTCGGTGCGCCTCATGCAGTTCCGCATCGACCACTACCCGGGGACCATGCGCCCCTCCGGGTTCCGCAGCGAGGTCATCGTGGTCGAGCCCGACGGCAGGATCGCCCCCGCTGCCATCTGGATGAACCACGAGCTGGAGGTCCACGGGTGGCGGCTCTTCCAGTCGAGCTACAAGCAGGAGGAAGGTCGGCAAGCGACGGTGCTCTCCGTGTCGAGGGACCCGGGCCAGCCCATCGTCTTCGCGGGATACGTGCTGCTCGTGCTGGGCATGTGCATCGTGCTTGGCACGCGCATCTCGCAGGCCCGCGGCCGGGCCGAGCGCGACGCCGCCCTGGCGGCGAAGGCCGGCGCAGCACTGGTGCTCGCCCTCGTGGGGTCCCTCGCCGCCCCGGCACGAGCAGACGACGTTGCTGAGGCCCTTCGCCGGCTCCCGGTGCAGCACGACGGGCGGGTGATGCCACTCGACACCTTCGCCCGGGAAGCGGTGTGGCAGGTCACCGGCAAGCGCTCCTGGGAGGGGACCGACCCGGTGCCGCTCGTCGTGGCCTGGACCTTCAACCCGCCCGCCTCCGCCAGCGCGCCCATCGTCCTCGTGGGGGGCGAGCTGGCGCGCGCCGCCGGCCTGCCCGAGGGCGCCACGCACGCTTCCTTCAACCAGCTCGTCAGCAATCCCCGGGTGATGCAGCTGCTCGAGCAGGCGCGCCAGGCCGAGGCCGAGGAGCGTCCGCGCCGCGGGCTTCTCGCGGACGCCGAGAAGCTGGAGGGGCGGCTCATGTGGCTGCAGCGGTTCCTGTCCCGCCAGGAGATCCGCACCGTTCCGGTTGCGGCCGACGCGAATGCCAAATGGGGCGTGCCCGAGCTCAGCACGCCTGCCGCGCTCGCGGCGCTCGCGACCGGTCCGCGTCCCGACGGTTGGCCGTCTCCCGCGACGATCGAGCGGGAGATCACCTACAACGCGGTTCGCCCGACGCGCCTCGCATGGATCGTGCTCGCTGCTGCGTTCGTGCTCTCGATCGCCGCCTCGGCGAAGAGGAACCGGCTCCTCGACGGCCTTTCGCTCCTGGGGCTCGTCGTGGGCCTGGCGATCATGACCTGGGGCATCGCCACACGCTGGGCCGTCGGGGGACGCTTCCCCGCGGCCAACATGTACGAGTCGCTCCTGTTCCTGGCCTGGGGCGTGGGCCTGTTCGCCGTGGTGGCTTTCGCCGTCATGCGAAACCGCATGGTGGTCCTCAACGCCTGCGCGATGTCGGCCTTGACGATGGCCCTCACCGACCTTCTGCCCATCGACGGGTTCATCCACCCGGTGGCGCCGGTGCTCGCCGGGACCCCGTGGCTTGCCATCCACGTGCCCATCATCATGGTGAGCTACTCGGTGCTGGCCCTGGGGGTGGTGATCGCCCACATGCAGATCGGCTTCACCATCTTCGCTCCCCGCAAGGAGGAGGCCATCGAGCGGATGGCCGACCTGCTCTACTGGTACATGATGGTGGGCTCGATCCTGCTCGTCACCGGCATCCTGACCGGGTCCATCTGGGCAGCGTCGTCCTGGGGCCGGTACTGGGGCTGGGACCCGAAGGAGGTCTGGTCGCTCGTCGCCTTCCTCGCCTACGCCGCCATCATCCACGCGCGATGGGACAAGATGATCGGGTCGTTCGGCGTGGCCGCCATCAGCATCATCGCCTTCCAGACCATCCTGATGACCTACCTGGGAGTCAACTTCGTCCTGGGCATCGGCCTCCACGCCTACGGCTTCGGAGACTCCCCGGTCCTCATGTGGATGATCATCGTGGCGGCGGTCGAGGCGGCGTTCCTCGCTCTCGGCCTGGCAGCCCACCGCAGGCGGGCGCCGGCGTAGGCGGCGGCGAGGAGGGCCGGCTACGTGGCGGCGCGGTCGAGGCGATCCGCCTCGCGCACGCCCGCCTCCCAGGCGTCTGCCTGGCTGCGGTAGCTCCCCGGGACGGGGCCCTCGTCCACGGCGACAATCCAGCGACCCTCCATGACCTTCGACACCTTCACGAGGTGTCGCCCGATCTCGTAGCTCGTGGGGATGGCGGCGATGGGGGGAGGGTGGGTCTGGGCCATTCGTGTATCTTACGCCCGAAGCCCTCCGAGTGCCCGAACGCGGCCCCGTTCCGGCCCCCCATCCCCTCCAGGGTGAGCGCCCCTGCCCGCCCGGCGCACATGGCGTCGAATCGAGCAAACGGCTGAACGTGGCGGAGTCCGCGCCACGCCGCGGCCCACCGGCCGCCGGTTGCGAGGTATCCTCCGCCCGCGGAGGAGGTACCCTCATGTCCGAGAGCGTGTTCAACGTGGAGCGGCAGGTCGCCGCCCAGGTGGCGATGGCCCGGCTCCCGTCTCGCGGGGGCAAGCGATTCGACACCGTCTTCCGTCACGGGTCCCTGCAGGTGGAGATCTTCGCCCCTCGCGGGCGCGATGCCCAGCGTCCGCACACCCGCGACGAGGTCTACGTGGTCGTCCGAGGCAGCGGCTTCTACGTGAACGGGACCCAGCGATTCGCCTTCCGGGCCGGCGATGTGATGTTCGCGGCGGCCGGCGAGGAGCACCACTTCGAGAACTTCACCGAGGACTTCTTCACCTGGGTACTCTTCTACGGTCCGGAAGGCGGCGAGAAGCCGAGGTGAGCGCACGCAATCGGGGCTGCGCTTGCCGGGGCGCCCGCGGCCGCCTTCGGTTAGGATACGGACCCGCCCGGGCTCGGCGCGGGCACTCGACGACCAAGTGAGGCGCGTTGCCCTCATCCCGGCGCGACTCGGCGCCACACGGTTCCCCCGGAAGCTCCTCGCGGTGCTCGACGGCAGGACCGTGATCCGGCGCACCTACGAGGCCGTAGAGGGGACGGGGTTGTTCGACGCCGTGCGGGTGGTGACCGACAGCGACGAGATCGCGGCGGAGGTCGCGCGCGCGGGCGGAGACGCCCTCATGTCCCTGCGGGACCACCAGAGCGGCACCGACCGCATCGCCGAGGCGGCCGAGGGGATCGACGCGGACCTGGTCGTGAACGTCCAGGGGGACGAGCCCTTCACACGCCGCGAACCGCTCGAGCGGTTGCTCGCGGTGTTCGACGGCCCCGGGGGAAGCGCGGTGCAGGTGGCCTCGCTGATGCAGGAACTCCACGACCCGGCGCTCGTGCGCGATCCCAACTACGTGAAGGTCGCGGTGGACGAGGCCGGCAACGCGCTTTTCTTCTCTCGCTCCCCCATCCCGTTCGTCCGGGATCCGTCGGCACGGCCGACCTTCTGGGAGCACATCGGCGTCTATGCCTTTCGCCGAGAGGCGCTGCTCGCGTTCGCGCGGCTGGAGGCCGGCCCGCTGGAGCGGGCGGAGAAGGTCGAATGCCTGCGGTTCCTGGAGCACGGGATCGGCCTGCGGATGGTCGAGACCGAGTACATGGGCGTGGAGATCGACACGCCAGAGGACCTCTCGCGGGCCGAGCGGCTGCTGGCCGAGCGGAGGTAGGCGGCGATCACGTGGGTGCGGCGCCCGCGAGCGCGGTCGCCAGGAGGACGGACCGAGATCATGACAGGCCACAAGAACCTCACTCTCGTCGGCGCGGTGGTGTTTGGCCGCGGCGCCTTCGGGCAGCTCGACACCATCCTCTCGCCCCACCGGCGCGGCGGGGCGCCGATGGTGTTCCTCGTCGACCACGCCTTCCGGGACCGCACCGGCCTCCTCGGCCAGGTCCCGCTGCGCGGCCGCGATCCCCTCGTCTTCGCCGACGTGTCGCACGAGCCGTCGACCGGGGACGTCGATGGGCTCCGCGACAGGCTGCGGGGCGAGTTCGGGGAGGTCTCGGGAGTGGTGGGCATAGGCGGGGGGTCGACGATGGACCTCGCCAAGGCCGTGTCCCTCATGCTCACGAACCCCGGCTCGTCGCAGGACTACCAGGGGTGGGACCTCCTCAAGGTGCCGGGCGTCTTCAAGGCAGGCGTGCCCACGCTCTCCGGGACCGGTGCCGAGGTGTCGCGAACGGCGGTCCTCATCGGCCCGACGAAGAAGCTGGGGTTGAACTCGGACTTCACGCCGTTCGACCAGGTCGTGCTCGACCCGGATCTCATCGCCGACGCGCCCGCCCGGCAGCGCTTCTTCACCGGGATGGACTGCTACATCCACAACGTGGAATCGCTGCAGGGCAAGGCCATGAATGCCTTCGCGCGCTCCCACGCGGAAAAGTCGATGGAGCTCTGCCGCCAGATCTTCCTCGAGAAGGGATCCTGGGACAGGGACTCGGACGAGAAGCTCATGATGGCCTCGTGGCTCGGAGGGATGAGCATCGCCTACTCCCAGGTCGGGGCGGCCCACGCCATGTCCTACGGTCTCGCCTACGTGCTCGGGACCCGCCACGGCGAGGGCAACTGCATCGCCATGGGAGCGCTGGAGGAGTTCTACCCGGACGGCGTTCGCAACTTCCGCCGAATGGCCGAGCGCGCCGGCGTCGAGGTGCCTGCTGGCGTGACCCGCGGCCTCGCCCCGGAGCGGCTCGACAAGATGGTGGAGGTCTCCCTGGGGATGGCTCCCCTGTGGGCCAACGTCCTCGGCGAGGACTGGCAGAAGAAGATGACCCGCGAGCGCCTCCGGGCGCTCTACCAGCAGCTGTAGGAGGGCGAGATGCCGGGCTACGAACTCTGGGGCGCCGACGAGCGGCGCGAGGTGGAGGAGGTCCTGGAGACGGGCGTCCTCATGCGCTACGGCTTCGACGGGCCGCGTGGGGGGCGCTGGAAGGCGCGGGAGCTCGAGGCCGAGCTCTGCCGCGCGCTCGGCTCGCGGCACGCCCAGGTGGTGTCGAGCGGGACCGCGGCTCTCACCACCGCGCTCGCAGCGCTGGGCGTGGGGGCCGGCGACGAGGTGGTTTTGCCCACCTTCACGTTCGTGGCCAGCTTCGAGGCGGTGCTTTCGGTCGGGGCGATCCCGGTGCTGGCCGACGTCGACGACACGCTGACACTCTCGCCCGAGGCGGCGAGGGCCGCGCTCACTCCACGGACCAAGGTGGTGATGCCGGTCCACATGTGCGGCGCCATGGCGGACCTGGGCGCGTTCCAGGCGCTGTGCGACGAGAAGGGCCTGTGGCTGCTCGAGGACGCCTGCCAGGCGGTGGGCGGGACCTACCGGGGCCGGGCGCTCGGCACCATTGGCAAGGCTGGGTGCTTCTCCTTCGACTTCGTGAAGACCATCACCTGCGGCGAGGGAGGCGCGGTGGTCACCGACGACGAGGAGGTGTGGCGGCGCTGTGACCAGTACAGCGATCACGGGCACGACCACCTCGGGGCCGACCGGGGGGGCGATCTGCACCCGTTCCTCGGGTACAACTTCCGCATCTCCGAGCTCCACGCCGCCGTGGGCCTCGCCCAGGTTCGTCGCCTCGCCGGCTTCCTCGACACGCAGCGGCGACACAAGGCCGCGCTGCGCGCCGCGCTCGAGAGGACGGCCGGGGTCACCTTCCGGCGGCTCCCCGACCCCGAGGGCGACAGCGCCTCCTTCCTCTCCTTCTTCCTTCCCGACGAGGGACGCGCTCGGGCGGCGGCCGCGGCCATGAAGGCGGAGGGGCTCCCCGCCATGTACTGGTACGACAACAACTGGCACTACATTCGCCGGTGGGATCACCTGAAGCAGGCCGCCACCATGACGCGCTGGCCCGAGGAGGTGCGCCGGGTCCTCTCCGGGCTCGCCGGGAAGGCCTTTCCCGCTTCGGACGCGGTGATGGGGCGCGCCGTATCGACGCCCGTGAACCTCGCCTGGAGCGAGGCCCAGGTGGCCGATCGGGCCGAGAAGCTCTCGCGAGCGGTGCGGTCGGTCCTCTAGACGAGCACGGGCGCGATCATCTCCAGCGCTGCGGCCGTCACCGCGGTGGCGTCGAGGTCCAGCATGCAGCGGTGGTGGCGCTCGGGGCATCGGGCGCCGCCGTGGTTGGAGCAAGGGGAGCACGCAAGGGAGAGCGTGAGTGCCCGGCCGGGCGCAGGTGGCCCCCAGCGCTCGGTGGACGTCGGCCCGAAGATGGCGAGCGCCGGCGTCCCGACCGCCGACGCGAGGTGCACCGGCCCCGAGTCGCAGGCCACGAGCAGGTCGACCTCGGCCAGCGCAGCAGCCAGCGCGTCCAGGGGCAGTGCCGTCAGGTCCGCGCCGGGCGGCCCCGGCCAGGCGCGGGCGAAGGCGTCGATCTCGGCGCGATCGGAAGGGCCGCCGGCGAGGATCACGGTCGCCCCCGCCGCCGCCAGGGAGCGCGCCACATCGGCGAAGCGCTCCGGGGGCCACCGCTTGGTGGCCTGGCTGGCGCCCGGGGCGATGGCCACCCGCGGGCGCGGCACCCCCGCGAGGGCCGCGGCGGCGGTGGCGCGGGCCTGCGGCGAGAGGTGAACCTGCATCCTCCCGGGCCGGTCGACTCCGATGGGACGGAGGGCGTCTGCATAGAGCTGCGTCGCGTGGGGCCCGGCCCGGGGTCGGTCGAGACCGACGAGCGCCAGCGCCGCCTGCCGCGGGTTGCGCCTACGGAACTCGATGCGCCGCGGCGCGGCTGCCCGCGCGATGACCGCGCTCTTCACCTTGTTCTGGAGGTCGATGGCGAGGTCGAATCGGCCGCGGAGCGAGCGCCCCAGCGCCACAGCCCCCGGGAGACCGGAGCGCTCCAGCCTGTGAACGGCGGCCACGCCCGGAAGGCCCTCGATGAGCGATCCGTAGGCCGGGGCCGTCACCCACTCGATGCGCGCGTGCGGATAGCGCTCGCGAAGCGGTTCGAGGACCGAGGTGGCGAGCACCACGTCTCCGAGCGCGCTGTAGCGGATGACGAGGATCGAGTCCAAGGGGCGGGGCGGCGCGCCATCATACCGGCGCCTCGCGGCCCCGCGCCACAAGGGCGAGCGCCATCGGGCGTCCTCCCGGTCCGCCCGGAGGATCGCGGCGTCCTTCTCGAAGACCGATTCGGCCCGCGGATCGGGGGCATCGCCGCCCTCCCCTCGGCGACCTCGCGGCCGTCCCGCGGCCGCCCGGATGGAGGTGCTCCGGCCCAGCGGGCGAGGACATCGTTATGACGATTGTGATAGCCTTGGACTATCATGCGCGCGAGCCCGCACCCGTTCACGCTGCGCCAGCTGCAGTATGCGGAGGCGGTCGCCGACCTGAGGTCCTTCCGCCGCGCCGCAGAGCGGTGCCACGTGGCGCAGCCGTCGCTGTCGGCGCAGGTGATGCAGCTCGAGGACCACCTCGGCGTCCAGCTCTTCGAGCGAGGGACGCGCCGCGTGCTCCTGACAGCCGCTGGCGAAGCGGTGCTGGCGCGCCTCCGGCGGCTCCTCCTGGAGGCTGACGACCTGGCCGACTCGGCGCGCCAGCTCGGGAATCCCCTCTCGGGGACGCTGCGCATCGGCATCATCCCCACCGTCTCGCCGTATCTCCTGCCCGACGTCGTACCCGCCGTCCGCGAGAGGTACCCCGAGCTCGCAGCGGTATGGGTGGAGGACAAGACCGAGACCCTGGTCGCCTCCCTGCGAGAGGGGAGGCTCGACGCGGCCCTGCTCGCGCTGGAGGCCGAGCTCGGCGAGGTGGAGAAGGAGGTGGTCGCCCACGACCCGTTCGTCCTGGCGGCTCCGCCGGGCCATCCGCTCGCCGGCAGCGAGTCGCCGGCCACGCCACAGGAGCTCCGCGGCACTGGCTTCCTTCTCCTCGACGACGGCCACTGCTTCCGCGACCAGGCGCTTGCCTTTTGTTCGAGCGCGCGGGCTCGCGAGCTCGACTTCCGCGCCACGAGCCTCGCCACCCTCGCGCAGATGGTGGCCGGAGGCGCGGGCGTGACCCTCCTCCCGCGACTGGCTGTGCCGGTGGAGAACCGCAGGTCGGAGCTCGTGATCCGGCGCCTCGCCAGCCCGGTCCCGCAGCGGACCATCGCGCTCGTGTGGAGGCCCCGCTCGCCCCTGGGGCCCGCGCTGCGCCAGCTCGCCGTCACCCTTCGCGACGCCTGTCGCCGAGCCGAGCCACGCATCGACCGGCTGCTCCAGGCGCGGGAGCAAGCGGTGCGCAGCGGCCGGCGCCGCGGGCCGGCGCGCCGGGTCCCGGTCGGCGACGGCGGGTAGCGCGGCGCGACGCGGCCGCCGTCAAAGGCCACCTCCGAGGAGGCGCGATCGCCTACGATGCGCGTCATGTCCCCGCTCTACGGGCTGTACCTCGCGAGCCGCTGGGTCATCCGCATCGTCATGCTCTTCTACGTGCCCCGCCGGCGCTCGCCCAATGCGGCGAGGGCGTGGCTCCTGCTCATCTTCGTCGAGCCCTACGTCGGCCTCGCCGTCTACTCGCTCTTCGGCCGGCCGTACCTGCCGCGGCAGCGGCTGCTGCGCCAGCGGGAGGCCTCGCTGTTCATCCGGGAAACCCCTGCCGCCGAGGGGACGCCCGCGCCCTCGGAGCTGCGCGCCGGGCTGCAGCCGGCCGCGCGGCTGGCGCGCCGGCTCGGCGACTTCCCGGTGGTGGCGGGGAACCGGGTCGAGCTGCTGCCCGACTACGAAGGTGCCGTGGAACGGCTGGTCGCGGACATCGACGCGGCGAGCGCCACCGTGCACCTGCTCTACTACATCCTGGAGCCGGACCAGACCGGCTGGAAGATCGGGGAGGCCGTCCTTCGGGCGCTGCGGCGCGGCGTCGTCTGCCGCGTGCTCATGGATGGGATGGCCTCCAAGCCCGGGCTGAAGGCGATGGCGCCACGGCTCCGCGAGGCGGGCGCCGAGGTGGTGGCGGTGCTGCGGCCCGGGATGCGCCGGACGCGGCGCGACCTCCGCAACCACCGCAAGATCGCGGTCATCGACGGCCGGGTGGGCTACGCCGGCTCGCAGAACTTGGTGAACGCCTTCGACTACAAGGGGCGCGGCCTCACCTACGAGGAGCTGGTCCTTCGCATCGAGGGGGCCGCGGTCCGGCAGCTGCAGGCGGTGTTCCTCACCGACCGGTTCCTCGAGACCGGGGAGCGCATCGACCTCGGGCCGCTCTTCCCGGAGGTCCTGCCCGCCGGCGACGTGTTGGCGCAGACGCTCCCGAGCGGGCCGACCTACCGCGCCGAGAACAACGAGCGCGTCTTCATCCAGCTCCTCTACGAGGCGCGGGAGCGGGTCGTGGTCACCTCGCCGTACTTCGTCCCCGACTCCCCCTTCGTGGAGGCGATGCAGGCGGCTGCCCAGAGAGGCGTCGCCGTGCACCTCGTCACCCCGAGGCAGGCCGACCAGTTGCTCGTGCGCCTGGCCCAGGAGTCCTTCTACGACGCGCTGCTCGACGCCGGGGTCCGCATCCACCTCTACAAGCCGCGCTTCCTCCACGCCAAGCACATCTCGGTCGACCGCGACGTGGCAGTCGTCGGATCGTCCAACATGGACCTTCGCTCCTTCGAGCTGAACGAGGAAGTGATGGTCCTCTGCTACGATCAAAAAGTAGTGGAGGGCCTCGGGGACGTGCAGGAGCGCTACTTCCGCGACTCCGAGGAGCTGACCGTCGAGGCCTGGCGGAGCCGCCCGGTGATCCGCAAGACTGCCCAGCAGCTGGCGCGGCTCGTGGACTCGCTGCTCTAGTCGCCGAACGAGATGGCGATGTCCCTGCAGGTGAGGATGGTGTCCGAATCCACGGACACCGTCTTCGTGCCCTGGGTGACGTCGGCGAGCGGCACGGCCACCATGTCGGGAGGGCGCAGCGCCACCATGACGTCGCGCAGGCCCTCGGCGGCGAAGCGCATGGCCGCGGCACCGAAGCGGAGGGCGAGCAGCCTGTCGAACGGCGTGGGCTGGCCCCCTCGCTGGAGGTGGCCGAGCACCAGCGATCGCGTCTCCTTCTCGGTGCGGCGCGCGATCTCCGCGGCCACCCAATCGCCGATTCCACCGAGGAGGACCTCGGTGCGTCCGATCGAGTTCGTCGGCTTCGTGACCATTTCCCCGCCCACCGACTTTGCGCCCTCGGCCACCACCACGATGGCGTAGCGCTTCCCGTTGCGCTCGTTCTCGAGGATGCGCTCGCAGACCCGGTCCATGTGGAAGGGAATCTCCGGGATCAGGATGACGTCCGCCGATCCCGCCGCCCCGCTGTGGAGCGCTATCCAGCCCGCGTAGCGCCCCATCACCTCGACCACCATCACCCGCTCGTGCGCGCTCGCGGTGGAATGGAGCTTGTCGATGGCCTCGGTGGCGGTGGTGACCGCCGTGTCGAAGCCGAACGTGGACAGGGTGGAGGAGAGGTCGTTGTCGATGGTCTTCGGGACCCCGATCACCGGCACGCCCAGCGCGGAGAGCCGGTGGGCGAGGCGAAGGCTGCCGTCGCCGCCGACGGCCACGAGCAGGTCGAGACCGAAGCGCCGAAAGTTCTGCACGAGCTGGTCGGACGCGTCCACGTACTCGATGTGGCCGGCAGCGTTCTTGGTGGGCAGCCGGAAGGGGTCGCCGCGGTTGGTGGTGCCGAGGATGGTCCCGCCCAGGGGAACGATCCCCGCTACGCGCTCCGGCGTCAGCGGGGCGATCTTGCTCGTGTCGAAGAGGCCGGCGTACCCGGTGGGGATTCCGTACACCTCCCAGCCGCGCCCGGTCGCCGCCATGGTGACGGCGTAGATGACGGCGTTGAGGCCTGGAGCGTCGCCGCCGCCGGTGTTGATGGCGATCCGAAGCTTCTTGCTCATCCGCTGGACCCTAGCAGGCTCGCGGGGGCCCGCAAGTACGGTGCGACGGATCCGGGCTCCGGGTCCAAGTGCTTGCGCCGCCACGCATTCGGCCCAGGGCCTCGCGACCTCCAGGGCGGCGGGGAAGGCGGCGTCGACCCGGACGGGGATCGACCACGGCGGGTCCCGCGGGCGGTCCGCGTCCCCGTCGCTGCCCGTGCATGTTTGCAAAAGTGAACCCTGGCTCTCTCCGCACTGCCTTCCCTCGCGAGTAGGGCGACCGGGCGATGGCGGACGAACTCGGCATGGACGAGCGCCGACCCGCCGGCCATCGCGTGCCGGACGGAATCGTTCGCTTCTGCCGCGCCCCTTTGGCGCGCGCACCGGTTCCTCGTTCATGAAGAGCGGGCGCGCGCGGTACGCGTCCTTCGCCGCCCGCGTCGGGGGAGATGAGTTTCCGACCCCGCGCCCGTGGAGCAGGTCCGCGGCAGGAGGTGCTCGCCTGCACGCTGCAAGCGCTCGACGGGCGCCAAAACGCCCCTTTTGGGATTCTTGCGCACAATGTAGTCAAAAGTTCGACATCGCTCGATTTCCGGCCGAACCTCGCCCGCAGGGCCAGGGCGAGGAGGACGAAATGCGCGTAGAGCGGGGCGACTTCGAGCGGGCAGCCGACCTCCTCTTCGGGGCGAATCGCCCGGACGCGTCCCAGGGCGAGGACTGGCGCCGGGACGTCCGCGAGGCCTTTCGACGACGCGCGCTCGAGACCCACCCGGACCGCGCCGCGGCCTTGGGGCGAAGCGAGGCCAGCCTGGCCGAGGAGTTCCGACAGCTGCTCGAGGCCTACCGGGTGCTCTCCAGCGAGGAACGCGCGCCCGGGGCGCAGCCCGCACGCTCGGCCGACCGCCCGAGTCGAACGCCGCAGGACCATCTCCACCGCGCCACCTTGCCGCGGCGCCCTCTCCTCTTCGCGGAGTTCCTCTACTATTCCGGGCGCGTCTCCTGGAGGAACCTGGTGGAGGCCGTGTCCTGGCAGCGCCGCCAGCGGCCGTCCATCGGGCGCATCGCGGTCGAGTGGGGGCACCTGTCGGAGGGCGAGGTTCGGGAGATCATGGAGCGCCGACGCAGGGACGGGGCGGCGGCCGAGCCCTTCGGCGAGTATGCCCGGCGCACCGGGTTCCTTTCGACCGCCCAGCTCCTCGCGCTGCTCGGCCGCCAGCGGCGTCAGCAGCGGCGCATTGGCCAGTTCTTCGTGGAGTCCGGGCTCGTGGCAGAGGGAGAGATCCCGTCGATCGACCTCGACCTCGGCCGTCACAACGCTCGCTGGCGCCACAGCGCCTAGCCCGGACGGGTGCCGGCCCGAGCGGCGGGAACGTCGGGCCGACGCGGGCGCTAGAATTCACCCGTTCGACAACCTTCCCCCGGAGGCATCCGATGGCGACCAAGGCCGAGTGGTTCCGTTACCACACCGAGCGCTCGGGGCCGAAGAAGCCGAAGCAGCCGAAGAAGGAGAAGCCGAGTCCCAAGCGGCACAACCTTGCCGTGAAGGATCAGAAGGCGCTTTACGCCTACGAGGATCACGCCCCCGGTACGCGCCCGTCGCGCAAGTCGTCGCGCAAGGCATCGAATCGCCAGAAGACCGATGCGAAGTTCCGGCTCACGCGAGAAGCGAAGGAGATGGTGCCGCGGCTGCCCGCGAGCCGCTCCTCGGGAAAGCGCAAGTAGACCCTCGGCTGCGCGAGAGGACGGTCATGACCGCAGAGCAGCCGTTCCCTGGGCGCCTCGCAGGCGCGATGGCGGTCGCCTCGGCGCTGGCAGCGCTCGTGCTCGCGGCCAGCTGCTCGAGCTCCTCGTCGCCGAGCTGTCCGGCCGGACAGGCGCCCTGCGGCGCCGCGTGCGCCGACCTCAGCACCGACCCTGGACATTGCGGCGCCTGCAACATCAGCTGCTACGCGGGTGCGACCTGCGCGAGCGGCACCTGCTCTTGTCCGCTGGGCCAGGCGCCGTGCCAGGGTAGCTGCGTCGACCTCCAGGCCAACCCCGCCAACTGCGGGATCTGCGGCCGCGCGTGCGGACTCGGGTCCTGCGGAGGAGGAGTCTGCACCTGCAACGCGTCGCCGAGCACCGTAAGGCTCTGCCCGGACAACGCTTCGACAGGCACCTGCGTCGACACGGCCACGAGCACGTCCAACTGTGGAGCCTGCGGGTTCTCCTGCACGACGCAGAGCGGCTCCGGCTTCGTCTGCTCCCAGGGAACGTGCGTCTGCACCCTCACCACCTGTCCCTCCGGGTCCGGGATGGCCTGCGTCGACACCACCCGGGATCCCCGCAACTGTGGCACCTGCGGCCACGTGTGTCCCACGGGCCAGACCTGCTCCGCGAGCCAGTGCGGATGTGCAAGCGGCCTGTCCCTGTGTGGGACCACGTGCGTCGACCTCCAGACCAACCCCGCCAACTGCGGGATCTGCGGCCGCGCCTGCACGTCGGCCCAGACGTGCACGGCCGGATCCTGCGTCAACTCCTGCTCCGGCCCGGTGTGCGGAGGTCTCTGCTGCCCCGGCACCGGGTGCTGCACGTCGGGCAGCACTCTCGCCTGCCAGGTGGAGCACGACAACGGCGCCGGCTCCAAGTTCTACGATTGCATCCCGCTCGCTCCCCCGTACTCCCAGGCCCTCGCGACCGACGCCGCCAACGCCTGGGCACCTCCCGGGACCGACGACCTCAACGCGTGCCCCGGCTGCCTCGCTCGCTCGGTCACCTCGCTCAACGGGGGCGCGGGCGCCTGCGGGGTGTGGTGCTTCGATTCCTCGGGCATCTACCCGCCCGGCACGGTGAGCGTGAACGCGAACTGCCTCTGCCCCACGCTTCTCAGCCCGACTTGGCAGTGAGCGAGCGGCACTCTTCCGGTCGCCCGGGGTGACCCGCGCGGAGCGGCGACGCTCGCCGCGCCGAGTTCAGTCCCCCGCGAAGATCGCGGCCTGGTCGGCGTAGATTGCGTCGTGCATCTCCCAGAACTTCCCCTGGTCGAGGGCGCACTCCGCAGCGATGGCCGCCGGAAGTGCGTGGGGGTGGACGCTCTCGAGGGGAAAATTCTTGAAGACGAGGCGGACGTCCACGTTGTTCTGGAGGAGTTGCTTGACGGTCGGCTCCTCCTCGCCACAGTAGGGGCACTCGAAGTCCCCGAACTCGAGGACCGTGACCCAGGCGTCGGCCGGCCCCCGAACGGGCGAGTCGCCCACCGGGAGGTCCGGGAAGGTCTCCGCGTAATACTGCGCCGCCGGGATTCCGCTCTGCTCGGCGGCGGTGCGCGCCGCGACGACGGCCGACTGGAGAAGCGCGAGCGGCTGTGCGCCCACGAGCGCAGTCCCGTTCACGAAGAAGGTCGGGGTTCCAGGTACGCCTGCCTGCTGGCCGAGCGCGACGTCGGTGGCAACGCGCGCGGCGGGCGCGGCAGTTTGCCGGCACGCCTGCCAGGGGGGAACGTCGAGCCCGGCCTGCTGGGCCGCGGCAAGCAGGGCGGTCTCGAAATCGCTTGAGCCACACCCCCCGGTGCCGAGGCCCGAGCAGACGCCGTTGGAGCTGCCTCCGCAGCCCGAGAGGGCGAGGACCGAGCAGGCGACGACGGTGGCAGAGGCGGCGCGCATCGGGCGCGCATGATCGTCGGGAGAAGCCCCGCCGTCAACGGCCGGCGCGGCGCCTCGCCTTGCCGGCCGGACGGCCCGCCGCGCCCGCCTCGGCTGGCCGAGGCGTCGCGAGCTCCTCGAGGAGGTAGACCGACGAGAGGATGCCCCGCTGGTAGTTTTCCAGGTCGAGCCGCTCGTTCGGCGCGTGGCTGTTCTCGTCCGGCAGCCCGAATCCCATGAGGACCACCGGCACGCCGAGCGCCTCCTGGATGGTTGCCGTGAACGGAATCGAGCCGCCCTCCCGGATGAGGACCGGCTTCTTGCCGAAGGCCCGCTCGAGCGCGCGCTCGGTTGCCCGGAACTCGGGTGCGTCGGTGGGGCAGAGGAAGGCGGCGCCACCGTGCAGCGAGCGCACCGTCACCGTCACGTCCCGCGGGGCGATCCTCTTCACGTAGGCGGTGAACTTTCGCTCGATCTCTTCGGGCGTCTGGTCGGGGACGAGGCGCATCGAGATCTTGGCGCCCGCCTTCGACGGGATGATGGTCTTCGCGCCCTCTCCCTGGTAGCCCCCCCAGACGCCATTCACGTCAAGCGTTGGGCGCGCCCAGATCCGCTCCAGCACGTGGAACTGCGGCTCGCCCCAGTCGCGCGGCGGGTTGCCGGCGCTCGCCAGCCACTCGCGGCGACGGAACGGGAGCCGTCGCACCTCGCGACGCTCGCGCGCCGTGAGCCGGCGCACCTTTTCGTAAAAGCCGGGAATGAGCACCTTGCCCTTCTCGTCCTTCAGACGGGCGATGAGGTGGGCGAGTGCGTTCGCCGGGTTGTTCACCGCGCCCCCGAAGCTTCCGGAGTGGAGGTCGACCGCCGGTCCCTCGACGTCTACCTGCATGTAGGCGAGGCCCCGCAGCCCGTAGCAGATGGAAGGCAGGCCCTTCCCGAACATGGGCGAGTCGGAGACCACCACCGCGTCGGAGCGCAGGCGTTCCTTCTCCCGGGCGAGGAACGAGCCCAGGTTGGCACTGCCGATCTCCTCTTCGCCCTCGAAGATCATCTTCACGTTGACCGGGGGACCGCCGGCCTTCCGCCAGGCCTCGAAGGCCTTGAGGTGCAGCCACACCTGGCCCTTGTCGTCCACCGCACCGCGGGCGTAGAGCGCGCCGTCCCGGACCTGTGGCTCGAACGGTGGCGACGCCCAGAGGTCGAGCGGGTCGACCGGTTGGACGTCGTAGTGCCCGTAGATGAGGACGGTGGGCCTGCCCGCGCCGGCGCCAAGCCACTCGCCGTAGACCACCGGGTGCCCGGCGGTGGGGAAGATCCTGGCCGCGATCCCCTGGCTCTCCATCTCGGTGCGCAGGAACTCGGCCGCCCGGGCAACGTCGCCGGCGTTCTCGGACCGCGACGAGATCGACGGGATCCGGAGAAACGCCACCAGCTCGTCGATGTACCGCTGCCGGTTCTCGTTCACGTAGGCGGTGAGGTCCACGAGGGCTCCCTTTGCCGCGGCCTGGCGCCGCAGGCGGCCGAAAGCTACTCCGGGTCCGGCCGGGCGTCCGGGAAAAAGGGCGGGGGTCCGCCCCATGCCCCGAGCGGGTGCGCCCCGTTTCACCCGACCGCCCGGGAGAGGGCGCCAGGCCCTCGCCGGCGCTTAGAATGGGAGCGTGCCGAACTACATCGCGCTCGCCGTCCCCTTCTTCTTCGCGCTCATGGGAGTGGAGCTGTGGGCGGCGCGACGGAAGGGGCTCGCGCTCTACCGTTTCCACGACGCGGTGGTCGACCTCTCGACCGGAATGACGCAGCAGGTGGCCCTCATCTTCTTCAAGAAGGCGGCACTCTTCGCGGCCTACCTTCTCGTCTACCGCCACCGCCTCGTGGACCTGCGGGCCGACCGCGCCGTCACCTGGATCGTCGGGGTGGTCCTCGTCGACGCGGCGTACTACTGGTGGCACCGCCTGTCCCACGAAGTGAGCTTCTTGTGGGCGGCCCACGTCGTGCACCATTCCAGCGAGGACTACAACCTGGCCGTCGCACTCCGGCAGAGCGTGCTGACGCCGTGGACCATCGTGCCCTTCCACCTCCCCCTGGCCCTGCTCGGCGTGCCACCGCTGGTGATGCTGGCGGTGGACTCGTTCAACACCCTCTACCAGTTTTGGATCCACACCCAGCTCGTCGGGAAGATGGGCTTGCTGGAACGGTGGATCAACACCCCGGCGCTCCACCGTGTCCACCACGGCATCAACCCCCGCTACCTCGACAAGAACTACGGCGGCACGTTCATCGTCTGGGACCGGCTCTTCGGCACCTACCAGCCAGAGACCGAGCCGCCCGTGTACGGGATCGTGAAGCCGCTGCGGCGGCTCGACCCGTTCGCCGCCCAGTTCCACTACTGGGGCGAGATGTGGAGGCGCGCCCGCGCGGCGCCCCGCCCCGCCGACCGCCTGCGGGTCTTCCTGCGCGCACCCGACTGGACGCCTCCGGGCGTGCAGCCGCCGGGGCCGCCGCCCGAGGTGCGCCCCGAGACCTTCGCCAAGTACGATCCCCCCGTCGATCCGGCGCTCGCCCGATACGTCTTCGTGCAGCTCGTTACCGTGGTGGCGGGGGCGACCGCGCTCATGTTCCTCGAGAGCGCGCTGCCGATCGGAATCCTGGCTGCCGGCGCCGTGCTGGTGCTGCTTGGCCCCCTCGCCTGGGGCGGGTTCTTCGAGGGCCGCGGGTGGGCCGTCCCGGTCGAGTTCACGCGGCTGGCGTTGCTCGCCGCAGCGGCTGCCGCCTGGGCGTGGAGGGCGCCGCCGGCGGTCCCGGTCGCCGCAGGGGTCGCTGGCTTCAGCGCGGCGTCGGGCGCGTGGCTCGCGAGGCTGCGCGGGGCCCTGCCTAGTCCCGGGCCTTCCCTTCCGGCAGCGGCTGTACTCGACCGCCGTCCTGTACGTCCTCGCCGAGGCTGAGCGCCACCCTCTCCGAGCCGGTCAGCCCCTCGACGATCCGGACGCGCGTCCCGTCGTGGTCGAGGAGCTTCACCGGCTGGAAGTGAACCCGGTCTTCCGGCGTGACCACGGCCACGAAGGTGGAGGTGCCCCGCAGCACGAGCGCCTGGGCGGGCACCTCCACCAAGGGCGGGCCCGGGATCTTCAGCGTGACCTGCACGAAGCTACCGGGGACGATGAGGTGGTCGCGGTTGTCGAGGTCCACCTCCACGAGCATGGTGCGCGTCCGCGGGTCGAGCTCGTGGCTGCGGCGAGCGACCTTGGCCTTCAACACGGCCCCCGGCCGCTCTGGCGTGGACACCTGCGCTTCCCCGCCGTCCTCTATGAAGGCGGCGTCGCTCTGGTTGACGTAGGCGTAGACGCGCAAGCGGTCGACCTGCGACACGGTCACCACGGGCAGGGCGCTCGTCTGCGCGCTGGTGGCGCTCTGCAGGAGGGCCCCCTCGTCCGCGAAGCGGGCGGTGACGGTTCCGTCGAACGGGGCACGCAGGACCTCGTATCCCTGCTGCTGGGCGAGGGACTTGAGCGTCGCCTCGGCCACCTCGGAGCCGGCGATGGCCGAATCGTAGTCCTGGCGGGAGACCACGCCGGATCCGACGAGCGCCTCGGCCCGCTTGGCCATGACCGCCTTGTTGCGGGCGTCGGCCTGTGCGGCCAGCACCTGCTGGTCGATCTCGGGCGATTCGAGCACTGCGACCACCTGGTCCTTCTTCACCCGTTCGCCCTTGTCGACCTTGATGGACCGCAGGTAGCCCGAGATCTTGGCGTAGAGGGTCACGGTGGCGTAGGGCTGGGCCTCGGCCTGCAGGTGCAGCTCGCGCGCGCCCGCCGAGTGCTCCGCGGCCACCACGCGGACCCGGGGGCCACGCGCAACCGCCTGGGTGCGGGTTTCCGTCTCCTCGCGCACCCTCGCGCGGGACGTGAAGGCCATGCCCAGCACTCCGCCGACGGCGACGAGCACCGCCGCCAGGCCGACGACGTAGTAGGCCGCGCGCTTCCCCTGCGGGCTCACGTTGCCTCCTCTCCGGGCGCGAGGCCCTTCTCCTCCGCCAGGAAGCGCTCCTCCATGAGGTGCTTGCTCGGCAGCTCGGTGCGCAGCAGCGAGTACACCACCGGCACGACGAAGAGCGTCACGGCGGTGGCGATGAGCAGGCCGCCGATGACGGCACGGCCGAGCGGGGCATTCTGCTCGCCGCCCTCGCCGAGCGCCAGAGCCATCGGGACCATGCCGATGACCATGGCGAGCGCCGTCATCAGCACCGGGCGGAGCCGGGTCTTGCCGGCCTCGAGGGCCGCGGCCGCCGGTGAAACGCCCGGGTTTTCGACGCGGACGTCGTTGGCGAAGTTCACGAGGAGGATGGAGTTCGACACCGCGATCCCGATGGCCATGATCGCCCCCATCAGCGACTCGACGTTGAGCGTGGTCCTCGTCACCGCCAGCATCCAGAGGACCCCGACGAGAGCGCCGGGGACGGCCACCATGATGATGAAGGGGTCGAGCCAGGACTGGTACAGGACGACCATGAGGCAGTAGACGAGCAGGCCCGCGAGGACGAGGCCGAGGCCGAGGCTCCGGAACGAGGCGTTCATCACCTCGTACTGCCCGCGCAGCGTGACGCGCATGCCAGGGGGGAGCGTGCCGAGGGCCGCGATCTTGGCCTGGATGTCGGAGGCCACGGACCCGAGGTCGCGCCCGTCGACGCTGGCATCGATGTCGAGCACGCGCTGAACCGTGTAGTGGTTGATCTGGCTCGGGCTGTTGCGCGGGTACACCCGGGCGACGCTGCTCAGGAGCAGCGTGGGCGCTCCCCGCAGGGCCGCGGGGCTCGCTGCGACCGGGTTCTGGAGCAGCGCGCCCCCGCTTGGCGAGGTGAGCGGCGTGGACATGAGCGCCGATACCGAGTCCAGGTCCGGCAGCGGGGTCTTCACGACCACGGTGTAGTTCACGTTGTTGGCTGGGTTGAGGAAATAGGAGGGGGCGACGAGCGCGCTCGACGACAGCGAGGTGATGACGCTCGAGGACACGTCGGCCTGCGCCAGCCCGAGCTGCGCGGCCCGCTCCCGGTCGACGTCGACCTGGAACGAGGGGTAGTCGAGCAGCTGCCCGATGTGCACGTCGGCCGTGCCCGGGATCTTCCGGATCTCGTCGCGCAGGGTGCGGGCGACCGCGAAGCTCTTCGCCAGGTCGGGGCCCTCCACCTGGACGTCGATGGGGGCGGCGAGGCCGAAGTTGAGGACCTGCCCGATGATGTCGGCGGGCTGGAAGTAGACGCTGCTCCCGGGGAAGTCCCGCTCCAGGGCGCTCCGGATGGCCCGCTGGTATCCCGCCGTCGGGCGGTGCTCGGGCTTGAGCGCGATCCGGATCTCGGCGTCCATCCCGCTGACGTTGTCGGTCGGGACGAATCCCAGGTTGTAGTAGGGAGGCACGCCGATCATGTCGTTGATGGTGTCGAGCTCCTCGGGAGGGATGATCTCGCGGATGCGGCTCTCCGCCCGGAGCACCTCCTGCTCGGTGACCTCGATGCGCGTTCCCGCGGGCGCACGGAAATGCAGCTTCATCTGCCCGGCGTCCACCGAAGGAAAGAAGTCGGCGCCGATCACGAAGGGAAGGGCGAGCGACGCGACTCCGACCACGCCTGCGACGACGAGCGTGAAGGGACGGTGCGACACGACCAGCCCGAGCAGCCGGGCGTAACCCTCCTGGAAGCGGCCGAAGGCCCGGTCGCGGCGCTCGTTGAACCGGTGCGCGAGGCGGCCCCAGCGCGTCGCGGGCGGCGCCCCGTGCTGCTCGCTCGCCATGAGCAACCGGGCCAGCGTGGGGACGAGCGTGCGCGAGAGGAAGTACGAGGCGAGCATCGCCAGCACCACCGCCAGCGCCAGCGGGACGAACAGGTACTTGGCGGGTCCATGCAGGAGCACGACCGGGAAGAACACGATGCAGATGGCGAGCGTGGCCACGATGGCGGGGACGGCGATCTGCTGGGCGCCGTCGAGGATGGCGCGCGTCAGCGGCTTGCCCAGCATGCGGTTGCGGTGGATGTTCTCGACCTCCACGGTGGCGTCGTCCACGAGCATGCCGATGGCGAGCGCGAGCCCGCCGAGCGTCATGATGTTGACTGTCTGGCCGAAGAGGAACAGGCCGATGACGGAGCAGAAGATGGCAAGCGGGATCGACGTAGAGACGATCACCATGCTGCGCCAGCTGCCCAGGAAGACCGCGATCATGAGCGACACCAGGATCGAGGAGATCACGGCCTCGCGCAGCACGGAGAGGATGGCCGCCCGGACGAAGACCGACTGGTCGAAGTCGATCTTGAGCTCGAGGCCCTGAGGGGCCACGGCCTTGATGGCGGGCAAGGCGTCGCGCGTCGCGTCCACCACCGCCAGCGTCGATGCCTCGGCGTGCTTGAGGATGGCGAGGTAGGTGGCGCGCTCGCCGTTGACGTGGACGATGTTGGTCTGGTCGGCGTAGGCGTCCGCGATGTGGGCCACGTCGCCGAGCGTCACGAGGCGCCCGTTGACCACCCGGACCGGGAGGTCGTTGAACTGCTCCACCTTGGCCGGGCTCGAGTTGAGGAAGACGTTGTACTCGCGGTCTCCGATGCGGGCGGTGCCCGCCGGCAGGATCACGTTCGACGCCTGGAGCGCCGCCACCGCGTCCGACGGCGAGAGCCCGCGGGCGGCCAGGGCCTTGAGGTCGAGATCGACGTTGATCTGGCGGCCCTTGCCTCCGTAGGGCGCCGGCGTCGCCAGGCCGGGAATGGTGAAGAGGCGAACGCGGATGAAGTTCAGCCCGTAGTCGAAGATCTTCTCCTCGGGCAGGGTCTTGCTGAACGCCGTGAGCTGGGCCACCGGGACGTTCGATGCGTTGAACTGGAGGATGTTCGGCGGCGTCATTCCGGGCGGCATGATCCGCAGGATGCTGTTCGACACCGTGCCGATCTGCGCGATGGCGCCCCCGATGTCCGTGCCGGGCTGGAAGTAGACCTTGAGCAGCCCGATGCCCGGAGTCGACTGGGACTCGATGCGCTCGATCCCGTTTACGGTCGTGGACATGGCGCGCTCGGTGATGAGCACCACGCGCCGCTCCATGTCCTCGGCGGGAAGTCCCGGGTAGTTCCAGAGGATGACCACGACCGGGATGTCGATGGTGGGGAAGATGTCCACCACCATGCGGGAGAGCGAGAGGACGCCCATCACCAGGATGAGGATCGACATGACTGCGACCGTGTACGGGCGCCGCAGCGCCAGCCGCACGATCCACATGTGTTGCTCTCCTTCCCCCCGGGAAGCCCGGCGCCCCGGGAATGCGGCGAGCGGGCGGCCCCGGCCCGGCGGGGGACGATAACCGCCCGGGTCGTGTCGGGCAACCAGCGCACCCGCCCACCCCGAGCCTCGCTGCTCGCAGGTCGCAGCGCGCGACCGTGCCGCGTTCCGCTCGTCCTGCCCGGCGAACCGGCTCGCTGCCTGGCGCCGCTCCGACCGACGGTGTGCGTACTGCGCCGACATCTGCGGGTCCCGCCCGACCCGCGCGAAAGGAACGGGGTTTCGTCGCCGGTGAACATCGGGTAGATCTCCGTCGGTTGAGGCCTTGGAGGCGGAAACCCCTTCCGGTTCGCGCGTTCGTGCCCAGGTCGGCGCCGGCGCGGGCGGCGCACGTGCTCTTCTCCTGGCCGTGGGGCCCCGACGGAGGGCGCCGCTTGGTCCTCGGCGTCGGCTGCACCGTGGACGGGAGGGGCACGCTCACCTGGACCCCCGACGCGCCGGAGCCCGAGGAGGGCCTGCGGGCCAGGCTCGCGGGGGCGCTCGACGAGGCCGTGAAGAAGCTCGGCACGGGGGGGTTCCCGGTGCGCGGCTGCCCGGCGTTCCTTCCCACGCTGAAGCTGCCGCCGCGCGGCCCGCTCGAGATCGTCGAGTGCGCCGTGCTCCTCGAGGGCAGCGCCGGAGCCGACCTGGTGCAGGTGCGGATCCGGACCGGGGACGGCGGCCAGCGAACCTGCGCGGTCGCCCGCCGCGTCGGGCGCGGCGAGTACGAGGTGAGGCTATCGGCTGGCATCGACCCCGTGCTCGCGAGCGAGTTGCCGCTCGCGGCGCTCCGCCGCGGCATACGCTGGCCCGAGGCGGCCGTGCTCCGCGAGGCGCCTCCGCGGGAGGGCGACCGCTTTGTCGTCGTCGAGCCTGTGCCGCCGCGCCAGGGCTGAGGGGAGCCTAGAGGTCCCGGCCCGCGCCGACGTCCGGCGCGAGAAGGCCGAGCCGGGCCGCGTCGGCGGCGGTGTTGGCGTTCTCGAAGGAGCGGCCGGACGGGTCGACCTCCCGCCACTCGGCCGCCGGGACGACCCGCGTCCCAACGGCCTCGGCGATGGCTCGAAGCGACGGATTCCCCCCGGCGAGCATCCGCTCCACGGTGGGGAGGCATCGGCGCGACCAGAAGGCGTGCAGGCCCTCGAATCCGCGCTCCCACTCCACCGCCACCGCAGCGGCGTCGGCGCGCCGCTCCCAGAGGAAGGAGATGGCCTCCCGAGACAGCAGCGGCATGTCGCATCCGGCCACGAAGACCCACCCGGTCCGCGCCGTCGAAAGCGCGGCGTGCAGTCCACCCGGGGCACCCTTGCCGCGGAAGAGGTCGGGAACGATGGCAACGTCGAGGTCGCGGTACGGCGCGGGGTCGTTGGCCACGATGAGCAGGGCCCCGAACAGCCCGTCGAAGAGGCGCAGCGAGCGCGCCGCCACCGTCTCGCTGCCCACCCGCAGCAGCCCCTTGGGGATGCCGCCGAGCCGCGTCGCCATCCCGCCGGCGAGAAGGACGCCGGTGCAATCGAAGATCCGCTCCACCCCCCGGAGCTTACCCGGAGCGAGGGCGGCGCGCCGTCGGCGCGCGGCCCGAGGACGGCGAACGTGGCAACGGCCGTTTCCCTCTGCTACAAGACCGCCCGTGACTCCCGACGAGCGGCTGGCAGCCTTTCGCAAGTTCCTGGAGAGGAGCCCGGACGACCCGTTCGCGCGCTACTCGCTCGCGATGGGCCATCGCTCGGCCGGGCGGTCCGAGGAGGCGGTCGCGGAGTTCGAGGAACTGGCGCGGCGCCGGCCGGACTACGTGGCCACCTACCTCATGTGGGGCCAGACCCTGGAGGCGATGGGGCGGTTCGAAGACGCCGCCCGCGTCTACGACCGGGGCGGGGAGGCGGCGCGGACGGCGGGCAACGGCCACGCCCTGTCGGAGCTCGGCGAGGCCCGCGATGGGCTGCGCCGCCTGAAGGGGCTCTAGGGCCGGGGGCTGCCCCCCGGCGGGAAGGGATGCCATGAGCGGACTGATGCAGGGGAAGCGGGCACTCGTCACCGGTGTCGCCAACGACCGGAGCATCGCCTGGGCCATCGCGGAGCAGTTCCGGGCCAACGGCGCGGAGCTCGCCTTCACCTATCCCGGCGAGGCCATGGGCAAGCGCGTCCTCCCTCTCGTGGCGCCCGTTCACCCCGCCGCGACCATCGACCTCGACGTCTCCAAGGACGCCGAGATCGAGCGCGCCGTCGCCGAGGTCAAGAAGGTCTGGGACTCGGTGGACGTGCTCGTGCACTCCATCGGCTACGCCCCGCGCGAGGCCCTCGACGGCCGGTTCACCGACGTCACCACCCGCGAGAACTGGCGCATCACCATGGACGTGTCCGCCTACTCGCTCATCGCGCTGGCGCGCGCCTTCCGCCACATGATGAAGCCCGGCTCGGCGATCCTGACGCTGAGCTACTACGGCGCCGAGAAGGTGGTCACGAATTACAACGTCATGGGAGTGGCAAAGGCAGCGCTGGAGTCGTCGGTCCAGTACCTGGCCGCGGACCTGGGACAGGAGGGCATCCGCGTGAACGCCATCAGCGCGGGCCCGCTGAAGACGCTCGCCGCCGCCGGCATCAAGGGCATGCGCACGATGCTGGGCGAGAACGCGTCGAAGACGCCGCTGCGGCGGAACATCGAGCACGACGAGGTCGCGAAGGCGGCGCTCTTCCTCTGCTCGAGCCTGTCGTCGGGCACCACCGGCGAGATCCTGCACGTCGACGCCGGCCAGAACATCATGGGCGTCGTGCAGATGGGATAGCGACGCCGGCGCCTACATGAAGCGCCCGCGCGGCGCGCCCTCGCCGACGAACGGGTTCGCGAGCCGCTCCTCCCCGAGCGTCCCGGCGGGTCCGTGTCCCGGGTAGAAGCGCACGTCATCGCCGAGTGGAAAGAGGCGCTCGCGGATGGAGCGCGCCAGGGCCGCCGAGTCGCCCCCGGGCAAGTCGGTGCGCCCCACCGAGCCCCGGAAGAGCGTGTCCCCGCTGAAGAGTACGCGGTCGGCGGGAAGCCACAGACACACCGAGCCCGGGCTGTGGCCGGGGGAGTGAATCACCTGGATCGCGTGCTTGCCCACCTGCAGGGAGGCGCCGTCGACGAGAAACCCCGCCAGCTCGGGTGGGCGGGCCACGCCGAAGCCGAGGCCGGCGGCCTGGCTCGGCAGGGCGCGAACGAAGGGCTCGTCGCCGGCGTGGATGTGAAAGGGCGCCCCGGTGCGCTCGCACATCTCGGCGGCGCCGACGATGTGGTCGACGTGCCCGTGCGTGGCGACGACGAGGGCCACCCGGAAATCGCCGGGGTGGGCGAGGCCGAGAACCCGGAAGGTCTCCCCTCCAGGGTCGACCACGGCGGCGTCGCCTGTCTCGGAGTCGGCAACGAGCCAGGTGTTCTCCGCGAAGGGTCCGACGACGGCCTGGCGGACGACGAGCACCGTGACCTCCCGACGTGAGAAGGGGCCGGAGGTTTCCCTCCGGCCCCGTGGGCGCGGCGCCGCACCCGGGCTACGGGGTGAACGAGGAGCCGCAGCCGCAGGTGTTGCGCGCGTTGGGGTTGTTGAACTTGAAGCCGGCGCCCTGCAGGCCCGTGACGTAGTCGATGGTGACGCCCTGCAGGTACATGGAGCTCATCGGGTCGACGTACAGCTTGAGGCCGCCCTGGTCGACGACGAGGTCGCCGTCCTTGGCCGTGTTCTCGAAATCCATGGAGTACTGGAACCCGGAGCAGCCGCCACCGACGACGCCCACGCGGATGCCGTGTCCCTGGAGGTTCTCCTGCTCGAGGGCGGCCTTCACCATCTCCACGGCCTTGTCGGTGAGGGAGACGAAGGCCGGGGCCTCGGTGGGGGCGGGGGAGGTGACCGGGTTCAACGTAGCGGTTTCCATTCGTGCTCCTCGGGAATCTGCGGAGGGCAATCCCTCCTCCAGCGATGTGCTCCGCAACATAATCGAGGGTCCCCGACCGGGCAACGTCTTGCCGGCCTATCCCCGGCGCGCCAGGTGCCGGCCGCCGTCCACAGGGACCACCGCGCCGGTGACGAAGGGGGAATCGGCGAGGAACCGCACCGCGCGCGCCACGTCGTCCGGCGCGCCAACGCGCCGCAGGGGGATGCGCGAGGCGAGCCGCCGGCGCACCTTGACCGTGTAGCTCTCCGGCCAGAGGACGGTCCCGGGGGCGACCGCGTTCACGCGGACCTCCGGCGCGAGCTCCACCGCGAGCGCCTCGGTGATGGCCTTGAGGGCCGCCTTGGATGCGCCGTAGGCGGCGTAGCCCGGCCATGGGACGAGCGCGCCGCCCACGTCGAGGACGTTCACCACGGAGCCGCGGGAGCGCCGGAGGAGGGAGAGCAACGCGCGCGTCAGCAAGAAAGGCGCCCGCGCGTTCAGCGCCATCTGCCGGTCGAAGAGCGCAGCGTCGCTGTCCTCGACGGGCCGGCGCTCGAAAAGGGCGGCGCTGTTCACGAGCAGGTCGAGCCGCGTGAAGCGCTGCCGAAAGGCGCGCGCCAGGCCCGCCGTCCCCTCCGGCGTGGACAGGTCGGCGCGGATGCCAAGGAGGGACCGAGGCGGTCGATGGCTGTGGAAGTGGGCCACGACGCGGAACCCGGCCCGGGCCAGGTCGAGCGCGACGGCGCGGCCCACCCGCGTCCCCGCGCCCGTGACGAGGGCCACCCTGCGAGCTGGGGCCACGCTAGGGCCCTGACCGGCGGCGCGGGTGCCAGAGGACCTCGGCCGCACCGGCGCGGAGGTTGGCGACGCGCGCCGCCACGAAGAGGAAGTCGGAGAGCCGGTTCAGGTAGACGACGACCTGCGGGTCCACCTCGGCGAGGCGGGAGAGGGATACGACCCGGCGCTCGGCACGGCGGGCGACCGCCCGGGCAAGCTGGAGGGCGGACGCGAGCGGAGCGCCCCCCGGGAGCACGAAGGCGGATAGGGGCGGGAGCTCCCGGTCCCACCCGTCGATGGCCCTCTCGAGCGCCTCGACCCACGCAGGGTCCACCTCCGGGACCGACCCACTCCCCCGGCTCTCGCGGGGCGTGGCGAGCTGCGCCCCGACCGCGAAGAGCTCCTCCTGCAGGCGGGCGAGATGCGCGTCGAGCTCCGAGCCAGGCGCCTGCGAGCGCGCCACGCCCAGCGCGGCGTTGAGCTCGTCCACCGAACCGTAGGCCTCGACGCGAAGGTCGTCCTTGCCGACGCGGGAGCCCCCGAACAGACTGGTGTCGCCGCGGTCGCCGGTCTTCGTGTAGATCTTCATTCGCACGTCTCGTTATCAGTCGCCGCCATGAGCCGCAACGTTCCCTTCGGTCCGGAAGAGCTCGCCCAGGTCGGGCGCGAGGCCGCGCGCCTCGCGTGGGAGGGAGGCATGAGCGTGCGGAGACCGGACGGGGAGGTCGTCCCCATTCCGCTCGTGGCCGAGCCGGAGGTCTTCTCGCGGGACGAGCTCTCCTGGGTCGCCGAGGAGTCGGTCGCCATCCTCTCCGGGTCGGTGAAGCTGGCGAGGGCGCTCCTCGGGCGCGGCGACCCGAGGGATCGCGAGGCGCTGCTCGGCCCCTTCGAGGGGCTCGAGGCCGAGGCCATGGGCCAGCTCTTCACCGCGGCGCCCTGCCCGGCCGTCGTCTCCCGCGTGGACTTCCTCGTGCCGGCCGACGGCGGGCACCCGCGCGCCCTGGAGCTCAACGCCACCATCCCGGCGATGCCGGCCTACGCGGACCTGGCGGCGCACTCGTGGTTGCGGGCGGCGGCCCGCGCCCGCGGGATGACGCCGCGGCAGGAGCGGGAGCTCGTGGCGCTTTGCGGCAGCCACATGGAGGCACTCCGCGAGACGCTCGTCGCGTTCTACCGTTCGCGTGGAGGGACGAGGGAGCGACCATCCATCGCGCTCGTCGCTCGCCCTGGAGATGCGCAGATCGGGGAGCTGCGGCGGCTCGCGGAGCACTTCCGGCAGATGGGGCACTCCGCCGACAACGTCGTCCCCGCGGAGGCGGAGCCGGATCGCTTCGACATTCTCTACCGTCACGTCTGGGCCCACCGGACGCCGCCCGAGTCGCCCTTCGCGAGGGCGCTGCTCGAGCCGGCCCGGTGGGTCCTCGCGAACCCGGTGAATGGCCTGCTCGAGGCGAAGGCGCTCTTCGCCCGCCTTTCGGAGGCCGCGGAGGACTCGGACCTCGCCGACCGCGCCGGCCTCGACGAGCGCGAGCGAGGCGCGGCTCGGCGACTCCCCTGGACCCGCATGCACACCGAGGCGCTCGCCGACCGGCTCGTGGCGGACCGGCAGCGCTTCGTCCTGAAGCGCAGCTGGGACTACGGCGGCAAGAGCGTACACCTCGGTGCCGAGATGGAGCCCGCCGCTTGGGAGCGTGCCGTGCGGGAGGCCGCCGCCGATCGCCGCGGCGGTGGGTTCGTCGCCCAGGAGCGCATCTTCGCCGCGCGCCGCCCGGCGACGCGGGTCGCCCCGGAGGGGATAACGGGGGGCGACCTGTACCGCGACATCTCGACCTACGGCGGGATGCTCCCAATCCACCCGTCCGGCAGCGTGGTCCGGGCGGCGGCGTCACCCATAGTAAATATTCTCGGGGGAGGGGGGCTCTCGCCGGTGCTGCCGCGCGACGTGTACGTACGGCTGCTCTGAGGGGCTCGCCCCACCGACACCCCCCCATCCCTTCCACGGGGGATTTCCTTCGGGCGCGCGAAATTGGAGCATGGCATGACTTCCCTGCTAGGCTCCGAACCGTGCCGCCGAAGGCCAAGATCCTGGTGGTAGAGGACTCCCGCTCCCAGCTGGAGTGGATCACCAACGTGCTCACCGGGGACGGCTTCCGGGTGACGTCGGCCTCGGACGGCCGCGAAGCCCTGCGAAAGTGGCACGCCGACCGGCCGGACCTGGTGCTCCTCGACATGATCCTGCCGGACATGGACGGCCTCCAGGTCCTGCGCTTCCTCAAGCAGAAGCCGCACAAGGACGAGGAAGAGGTCTTCGTCCCGGTCATTCTCTTGTCGGTGAAGGCCGACCTGGAATCGCGCGTGAAGGGGCTGCAGATCGGCGCGGACGACTTTCTCGCCAAGCCCTTCGCCGAGGAGGAGGTTCTGGCGCGGGCGGCGGCGATGCTGCGCATCAAGGCGCTCCAGGACCAGCTGCGCGAGGCCAAGCACCTGCTGGAGAAGCTCTCCGTGGAGGACGGCCTCACCAAGCTCTTCAACCACCGCCACTTCCAGGACGAGCTGCGTCGCGAGTTCGGGCGCGCGGCGCGCTACAACGACCCGCTGTCGCTCATCATGCTCGACCTGGATCACTTCAAGGCGGTCAACGACACCCACGGTCATCCCTTCGGGGACAAGGTACTGCGGGAGTCGGCCTCGCGGATCCGCGGCAGCGTGCGAGACACCGACATCTGCGCGCGCTATGGCGGCGAGGAGTTCGTGGTCATCCTCCCCAAGACGCCGCTCTCCGGGGCTCTCAAGGTGGCGAGCCGCATCCATGAGTCGTTCCGGGCCACGCCCTTCGTCGACGACACCCGGCCGCCGCCGGCGGACGGAGGCACCCCGAACAGCATCACCGTCACGGCCTCCGTGGGCGTCGCCTCCTACCCGTCCCCGCAGACCACGAGCGCCGACGCGCTCGTGAAGTCGGCTGACGAGGCGCTCTACCGGGCGAAGAAGACCCGCGACGCCATCGCCATCTCGCACGCCGTTGGCTACGCCTTCGACGCGAAGGCGCAGTAGTTCGGCCAGTTCCTCCGGGGCCTGCGAGCCCCACCCACCCTGTACGATAGAGTCCGACTCGACCCGGGTTCTGGCGTACCCATCGACCCGCGTGGTCTAATACCCGGGAATCACTCGGACCCGGGTCCATTCGACCTGGATCAGGGAATGCAGCTCACCCGCCTGGACATGGAGCCGCACGTGCAGACGGCGCCCGCCGAAGTCGTCATCTCCAAGGAGGCGACGCTATTGCTCGTCGACGACGACGAGCACGTGCGCCGTGCGCTTCGCCGCGTCCTGCGCCGCACCCCCTGCACGGTGCTCGACGCCGCCGACGGCCCCTCGGCCCTGGAGGTCCTCGCGGGCGAGCCCGTCCACGTGGTGGTCTCCGACTACCGCATGCCCGGGATGAACGGCGTCGAGCTGCTGCGCATCGTCAAGGAGCGCTACCCGAGGGTCCAGCGGGTGCTGCTCACCGGCCAGGCCGACAGCGCCGCCATCGAGGAGGCGGTGAACCAGTCGGAGATCTTCCGCTTCATCTGGAAGCCCTGGGACGACGGGCACCTCCTGCTCACCATCCAGGACGCCATCGACCAGTACTGGGTGGCGGACGAGAACCTGCGGCTCCAGGGTCTGCTCACGGCGCGCTCGGCCGACCTGGAGCGACTCAATCGCGAGCTCGACGCCAAGCTGGAGGCCCGAACGGAGGCGCTGCGCCAGGCCGCCGACGAGTGGCGCACCTGCTTCGACGCCATCGGCGACCCGCTTGCCATCATCCGCAACGGCTGCGAGGTCGTTCGCGCCAACAGCGCCTTCGCCCGCCGCGCCGGCGTGACCGTGAACGGGCTGCCGGGCCTGCGTTGCAACGGCCACGCCTTCGGGGAGCTGCCCTGCCCGCGCCCGCACCTTGCCGAATCGGCCGAGCGCGAGATCGTCCACGGGAGCCGGTCCTGGCTGCTGCGCGGCTTCCCCTTCGGGGGCTCCGCGGTGGTGGTGGTCTACAAGGACGTCACCCAGGAGCGCGAGGTGACGCGCCGGCTCTTCCAGGCGGAAAAGATGGCTGCCCTGGGCCAGCTCGCCGGGGGCGTGGCCCACGAGATCAACAACCCGCTCGGAGGCATCCTGGCGTTCGCCCAGATCATGAGCCAGGACAACCGCCCTCCGGACGACCTCGAGCACCTGCGTCTCATCAGCGACGCGGCCATGCGGGCCAAGAAGATCGTGGAATCCTTGCTGCGCTTCTCCCGCATCCCCAAGGAGCACGAGCGCGGCGAGGTGGACCTCCGCAAGGTCGCCGAGGACGCGCTCGTCCTGCTGCAGGCGCAGATCCGCGGCCGCGTCGAGGTGGTTCGCTCGCTGGAAGCCGCGAGGACACTCGGGAACGCGAACCAGCTTCAGCAGATCGCCGTCAACCTGATCGTGAATGCCGCCCAGGCCATGGGAGGCAAGGGGCGGATCCTCCTCGCCACGGGCCCCGGGGCCCCGGGGCGGGTGCGCCTCTCGGTGTCCGACAACGGGCCCGGCGTGCCGCAGGAGATCGCCGAGAGAATCTTCGAGCCGTTCTTCACCACCAAGCCGGAAGGGCAGGGCACGGGGCTCGGCCTGTCCATCTGTTATCGGATCGCCGAGGAACACGGCGGGACCATCAGACTCAAGAAGGGACCGGAGGGCGGCGCGTGCTTCGTCGTCGACCTGCCGGCGGGAGCCGCCGCATGACCGGAGGCAATGCCATGGAAGAGACCATCAAGTCGGCGCGGGTGCTTGTCGTCGATGACGAGCCCAGCCTGCTGAAGGCCCTGGAGGCTCTCCTTCGCAAGAAGGGCCACGAGGTCATCGCGCTCGACTCGCCGATCACCGCCACGCAGCGCCTGGCCCAGGAAGACTTCGACGTGGCCATGCTCGACATCAAGATGCCCGACCTGTCCGGGATCGAGCTGCTGAACGCCGTCAAGCACCGCCGCCCCGAGGTGGAGGTGGTGATGATGACCGGCCACGCCACCGTCGAGACGGCACTCGCGGCGATGAAGGCCGGCGCCTACGACTACCTCACGAAGCCCTTCGACGACGTGGAGCGCGTGGCGCACGTCGTGGCCCGCGCCGCCGAGCGAAAGCGCCTGTGCGACCGCAACCGGGAGCTCGAGACTCGGCTCGAGGCACTCGAGGGCACCCAGGGCCTCGTGGGCAACTCCGGTGCCATGCGCGACGTGGTGCGGATGATCGACGCGGTGGCCTACAGCGCCGCCACCGTGCTCGTGAACGGGGAGAGCGGCACCGGCAAGGAGCTCGTGGCCCGCGCCCTCCACGCGCGGAGCCCGCGCCGCGCCCAGCCCTTCGTGGCACTCAACTGCGGCGCGCTCACCGAGACCCTGCTCGAGAGCGAGCTCTTCGGTCACGTGAAGGGGGCCTTCACCGGCGCCAACCGCGACCAGAAGGGGCTCTTCGAGGCCGCCAACGGCGGCACCATCTTCCTCGACGAGATCGGCGACATCCCGCTGTCCACCCAGGTCCGGCTCCTGCGCGTCCTGCAGGAGGGCGAGATCAAGCGCGTCGGTTCGGCCGAGTCGGTCAAGGTGGACGTGCGCGTCATCGCCGCCACGCACCGCGACCTGCCGAAGCTCGTGCGGGCAGGGCGGTTCCGCGAAGACCTCTTCTACCGGCTCAACGTCATCGCCATTCCACTGCCGCCGCTGCGCGATCGGCTCGACGACGTCCCGCTGCTGGCCCACCACTTCGTGCGCCGCTACAACGACCGGCTCGCCAAGAAGGTCCGCACGCTGGCGCCCGAGGCCATCGAGCTCCTCTGCTCCTACCGATGGCCGGGCAACGTCCGCGAGCTCGAGAACGCCATGGAGCGGGCCGTCGTGCTGTGCCGCGGCGACGCCATCCTCCAGGGCGACCTGCCCCCGTCCATCACCGGCCGAACTGCCCCGGTGCTACGCGAGGTGGCGGCTGGCGTCGAGGACACCGAGCTCATCGGGCAGAGCTACGCCTCGGCCAAGGACTCCGCCCTGCGCCGCTTCGAGAAGCGCTACGTCGAGGCCCTCATGAAGGCCTGCGACAACAACATCTCCGCCGCCGCCCGCAAGGCCGGCATGGACCGCTCGAACTTCAAGCGCGTCCTGCGGAAGTACCGCAGCGACGTGGAGGCCGACGACGGCGACGCCGGGTCGGAGGTGCCGCAGGCCACCGCCTAGCCTGGCCTCGCTCCCGGGGCGCGGCGCGACCCCCGTCACGCTCCGGTGACGGGTCGGAGGAACTCGCGCGTCTCGCGGAAGATCGCGTCGAGCGAGGCGGTCGAGCGCGTGGACGTCGTCCACGGCGACGAGTCGCGCCGCCGCAGAGCGGGCCACCCACGCCTCGACATCCGCGATCGCCACCATCTCGTCCCGCGTCCCAGCGATGGCGAGCGTCGGGACCCGGACCTCGGGGAAGGCCGGCCACCGGCCAGCGTCCTCGAAGAATGCCCAGCCGATGCGACGCGGCCGGTTCGAGGCGTAGTGGAAGACCTCGGCGGACCCGTCCGCCTTCCACCGCTCGAGGCCGGCCGGGCCGAGCCGCGCGCCCCAGCGCGGGTGGAGCGCGAAGGCCGGTGCGAGCAGGACGAGCCTCTCCACGGCCGGGTTGCGTGACGCGGCGATGGCGGCGAGCCAGCCCCCGAGCGAGCTGCCGATCAGCGCGTGGGGGCCAGGCCCGCGAAGCAGGTCCTCGGCGATCGCCAGCATGGAGGACGGAGTGGAGCGCTCGAAGCCGTCGGGACCGGGCGTGAGGTCGGGCCGCTCCACCCGCACCCCGAGCGCCGCGAACCGGTCGGCGACGGCACAGGCCTTCGCGGAGCGCGGTCCCGAGGCGAAGCCGTGCAGGTAGACGATCATGGCGGACCGTACGTATACCCAAAAGGGAGACAAGGCTCGGGGCGAAGCAGCGCCCCCGAGAGGGTACGATGACTCCCCCCCGCCGGAGGACACCATGGATCTCAAGACCCCCCTCGCGACGGTCCTGGCCCACAAGGACAAGGCGAATGTCGCCCATGTCGTCGCGCCCACGATGACGGTGGCAGCGGCCGTCGACCTTCTCAACCAGAACAAGATCGGCTCGGTGCTGGTCATGGACCAAGGGCGGCTGGTGGGCATCTTCACGGAGCGAGACGTCCTGCGGCGGGTCGTCGGCGAGCGGCGCAACCCGGAGAAGGCCACGGTCGCCGACGTGATGAGCCGCGAGCTGGTGGTGATGCGCCCGACCTCGACGGTGGAGGATGCCATGCAAGTGATCTCCGAGCGCCGCATCCGCCACCTCCCGGTGGTGGAAGGGGGCAAGGTGCTCGGCGTCATCTCGCAGGGCGACATCAACCACTGGCTGGTGCGCGACCGGGAGGTCGAGATAAGGACCCTCGTCGAGTACGTGACCGGCAAGTATCCCGGCTAGCGGCGGCCGACACCGGGATTCCCGAGGTTCCTCCGCCGGAGCCGAAGGGCCCGGCGCGGGCCTCGACCCGCCGTTGCCGGGCGGCAGTCGCGGCCGCGCCTCGCGGGGCCCTGCTCCGCGACTCGGCGAGTTCGGGGGACAGCCTCGCCGGTCAGGCCGGCTTCAGGGCAGCCCTCAGGCGCTCGAGCAGGGCCGCGAGTTCCTTCTCCCTGCCGCTCTCCGACAGCTTCACGATCCGCTCGCCGGCCAGCGCCTCGGGCAGGTAATCCTCGGCGACGTAGTGCCCGTCGAAGTTGTGGGGGTAGCGGTAGCCGCCGCCGTAGCCCATGGTCTCCATGAGCTTCGTCGGCGCGTTGCGCAGCTTCATGGGGACAGGCAGCGGTCCCTTTTCCGCCACGAGCTTGCGCGCCGCCGCGTACGCGGTGATGGCGGTGTTCGACTTCGGCGCGAGCGCCAGGTAGATGGCCGCCTGCGACATCGGCAGCACTCCCTCCGGGAGCCCGACGAGCTCGACGGCCTGCAGCGCCGCCACTGCCAGCTGGAGGGCCTGCGGGTCGGCGTTGCCGACGTCCTCGCTGGCGAAGATCACCATCCGGCGCAGGACGAAGCGCGGGTCCTCCCCGCCCTCGAGCATCCGGACCATGTAGTAGACGGCGGCATCGGGGTCCGAGCCGCGCAAGGACTTGATGAACGCGCTGACGACGTTGTAGTGCTCCTCGCCCGCCTTGTCGTAGAGCAGGGGCTTCTGCTGCAGGGCCTCCTCCGCGTCGGCGGCAGTGATCTCGCCGCGACCAGCGAGCTCGACCGAGGCCGCGGCCGACTCGAGCGCCACGAGCGCCCGCCGCGCGTCGCCGTAGGCGCAGCGCGCGAGCGCCTCGCGCGCCTCCGCGGACATCCGCACGCGGCCGGAGAGGCCCCGCGGCGAGCCGACTGCCCGGTCGAGCAGCTGGCCTACCTCCTCCTCGGTGAGCCCCCGCAGAGTGACCACCCGGCACCGCGAGAGCAGCGCGGCGTTGATCTCGAAGGAGGGATTCTCGGTGGTTGCCCCGATGAGGGTGAGGGTGCCTGCCTCGACATGGGGGAGGAAGGCGTCCTGCTGGGAGCGGGTGAAGCGGTGGATCTCGTCCACGAAGAGGATGGTGCGGCGACGGTGGAGCTTCTTGCGCTCCCGGGCGGCCTCCACGATCTCGCGGATCTCCTTCACGCCGCCCAGCACGGCGGAGAAGGCAACGAAGTGGGCCCCGGTGCGCTCGGCAACGATGCGGGCGAGGGTGGTCTTCCCCGTGCCGGGGGGGCCCCAGAGGATGAGCGAGGGTACCTGGTCGGCCTCGATGGAGCGCCTCAGCGCGCTGCCGGGCCCCAGCACGTGCTCCTGGCCCGCGAAGTCCTCGAGGCGGCGCGGCCGCATCCGCTCGGCAGGGGGTGGGACGCTTCGTCCTTTTCCAGGGCGTGGTCGAAGAGGTCCATTCGCAACTAGGCAATATAATGCCTCGGATGGAGACCCTGCCCTGTCCCATCCCGCGCCGCGTCGGGGTGGTCGCCAAGAAGACCTCCGCCGAGGCGAGCGAAACCGTCCACTACGTGGAGGGCTTCCTGCGCGGGAAGGGGCTCGAGGTACTCGTCGACGAGGCGGAGGTGGGGCGGAGCGCCGACCTCGTGGTGGTGCTCGGCGGGGACGGGACCCTCATTCACGCCGCGCGACTGCTCGGTGCACGCCCCGTTCCCATCCTGGGCATCAACATGGGGAGCCTGGGCTTCATGACGGAGGTGCCGCAGAGCGAGCTCTATCCGGCCCTCGACCTGGTATTGGCGGGCAAGGCCACGGTGTCGCCGCGGATGAAGTTCCGGGTGCACATGTACCGGGGCGGGACCGACGACGGGCCGGAGCTCGACGCCGAGGTGCTGAACGACGCGGTCATCGCCAAGAGCGCGCTCTCGCCCATGGCAGAGCTCGACGCCTCCTTCGACGGGTCCTACGTCACCACCTACAAGGCCGACGGCGTCATCGTGGCGACCCCCACCGGCTCCACGGCCTACTCGCTCGCGGCGAACGGGCCCATCGTCTATCCGACCATGCGGGGCGTGATCATCACCCCCATCTGTCCCCACACGCTGACGCAGCGGCCGCTCGTGGTTCCGGACGACCAGGTCATTAACATCGTTCTGCTCAACAACGCCAACGTCTACCTGTCGCTCGACGGACAGACCGGCGTGACGCTCACCCGGGGTGACCGCGTCCAGGTCAAGCAGTCGGCGAACCGAGTCCTTCTCGTTCGAAACCCCCAGCTCGACTTCTTCGGCATCCTGCGGGCGAAGCTGCGCTGGGGCGAGCGCTGACCGACGGCAGAGCGGGCCGCCGCCTGCGGGCGCGCCCGCCCATGCCTCAAAGGGGGATGCGCACCAGGGCGTCGGGTAGCGGGGTGAGCTTCTCGCCGCCGGACCGGGTCACCGCCCAGGTGTTCTCGACGCCCACGGCGCCCTGGCCCGGGAAGACGAACTTGGGCTCCAGGGCGACCACCTGGCCCTCGACGAGCGGCTCGGTGAACCCCGGGGCGAGCACCGGGAGCTCGTCGAGCTCCATCCCGACCCCGTGCCCGACGAAGCGCGCCGCGTCCACGCCGGCGCCCATGAAGAACGCGCCCAGCCCCGCGGCCTCGGCGCGGTCCGCGGCTGCGTCGAAAAGGTCCGCCGGGACGGACCCCGGCACGAGACGGGGTGCGACCTCGTCCTGGATGGCGATGGCGAGCTCGAGTGCCCGGACGAGCGGGGCATCCAGGGCGCCGACGACGAACACCCGGGTCATGTCGACCACGTACCCTCCGACAAGGGCCGTGTAGTCCACCAGCACCGGCTCGCCGGCGCCGATGACGCGCTCGGACGGGCCCACCGGCGAGGCTGCGGACAGGCCGCGACCCACCACCGGACCGTCGAAGGCCCCGGGTTCCGCGCCGGCCTCCCCAGACACGACCAGGCCGGTGAAGATCTCCATGTTGGGTGCTCGCAAGCGGGGGCTGCCCTCGTTGCTGGCGCGCCGCAGGCGGACCTCGACCTCGGCGGCGACGTCGACCTCCCGCATGCCCGCGCGCAGGAAGGACGGGACCTCCCCGATGACCGCGGCGAGGCGCCGTCCCCCTTCGCGCATGAGCGCGAGCTCGAGCGGTGACTTGGTGGAGCGCAGCTCGCGGACGACGGCGCTAACGTCGACGAACTCGACTCCCGGTACGTGGCGCCGCCACCACTCCTGCTGCGCCACGCGCGTGACGTCGAAGCAGAGGCCGACCCGTCGCCCCCGCCCGAAGAGCGCGGCGAGCTCGCGGCCGGGCGGAAATGGGCGCACGCCCGGGAGCGGGCTCTCGGCGCGCGCGCGCTCCAGGCCGCGGCGGACGAGCAGCGAGACCTCGCCGGCGGCAGGGATCCACAGCGCACCGTTCTGGCGGGTGCCGGAAAAGTAGAGGACGTCGATGGCGTGGAGGAGGAGCGCCCCGTCGACGGCGGCGGCGCGCAGAGCGCCCTGCATGCGCTCGACGCGCGAGGAGACCTCGCGCTGCAGCCCGGCTGCGACCGACCCGACCATGGCGGCTCCCCCCTTTGCGACAGGGTGCCGGGGAGGGGGCCGGTCCGCTACCTGAACGGAGCGACCACTGAATACTTGCACAGTGTCAGCCCCCGGTGGCAAGCTCCCGACCATGCTGACGACGCTGCGGATCTCGGGTTTCGCGGTGGTGGACCAGGTCGAGGTCCGGCTCGGCCCGGGGTTGAACGTGCTCACCGGCGAGACCGGGGCCGGCAAGTCCCTGCTCGTGAACGCGCTCCACCTCGTGCTCGGCGGACGGATCGGCCCCGACATTCTGAGGGAGGGAGCCGAGGAGGCGCTTGTCGAGGCCCTCTTCGAGCTCCCTCAGGCGCACCCGGTGTTCGCCCGGCTCGCGGCGGCCGGTCTGCCGGTCCCAGAGCCGGGGAGCGAGGGGACGGCAGACCTTCTCGTTCGGCGGGTGGTTCCGCGGAGCGGGCGGGGCCGGGTATTCGTGAACGGGGCGCTGTGCACCGTGGGGATCCTGGAGGAGGTGCTGCGCGGCGTGGTGGACGTGACGGGCCAGCACGAGCACGTTTCCCTGCTCGACGTCGGGACGCATCTGACCCTGCTCGATGCCTTCTCCGGAGCATCCGCCCCCGGGGGCGCGCGCGACCGCTACGGGGAGGCGTTCGAGGCCCTCGCGGTCCTCGTCCGGGAGGAGCGCGCGCTGGCGCTGGACGAGGGCGAGCGGTCGAGGAGGGCCGACTACCTCGCCTTCCAGCTGCGCGAGCTCGAGGCCGTGGCCCCGGTCGCGGGCGAAGACGCCTCGCTCGAGCAGGAGCGCCGGGTGCTCGCGAGCTCGGCCCGCCTCGCCGAGGCGGCGCGGGCTGCGGAGGCGCTCGTCTACGGGGAGGACGGCAGCGCGGCCGAGCGCGTCGGGCAGGCGGTCCGCGTGCTCGCCGAGGCAGCCGGGCTCGACCCCCGGCTCGAGGGCACGCTGCAGTTGCTCCGCTCGGCGTCGGCCGAGGTGGAGGAGGCCGGGCGCGAGCTGGCTCGGTACGGGCGGGGGCTCGGGGGCGATCCGGCCCGGCTGCAGGAGGTGGAGGACCGGCTCTCCGCGCTCCGGTCCCTCGCCCGCAAGCACGGCGGCAGCCTCGAGGCCGCCCTTGCCCGACGCGAGGAAATGCGGCGGGAAGTCGCGGCGCTCTCCGGATCCGACGAGCGACGCGCCGAGCTCGGGAGCGCCATCGAGGCCCGGGGTGCGGAGGCGGTGCGCCTCGCCGCCGAGCTCGGGCGCTTGCGGCAACAGGCAGCGCGCACCTTCTCGCGGGCCGTCGCCGCCGAGCTGCAGGCGCTCGCGATGGCGAGGTGCAGGGTCGAGGTGTCCTTCGCCGTGCCCGACGGTGCGCTCGTCGTCGCGGGCCACCGGCTCGGGCCGGCCGGCGCGGAGACGGCCGAGATCCTCATCGGGCCGAACCCGGGCGAGCCGGCAAGGCCGCTCGCCAAGGTGGCCTCCGGCGGCGAGCTCTCGCGGGTTCTCCTTGCGGTGAAGCGGGCGCTGTCGCGCGCTGACCCGGGCTCCTGCTACGTGTTCGACGAAGTCGACGCCGGGATCGGCGGGGCGGTTGCCGAGGCGGTCGGGCGGGCGCTCGCCGAGGTGGCCCGCGAGCGGCAGGTGATCTGCGTGACGCACCTCCCGCAGGTCGCGGCCTTCGCGGACCGCCACTGCCGGGTGGAGAAGAGGGTGGTCGCCGGGCGCGCCGCCACCGCCGTGGTGCTGCTCGAGACGGCCGACGAGCGCCGGGCCGAGGTGGCGCGCATGCTCGCGGGCCAAACGGTCACAGCCTCCGCGATGGATCACGCGCGCGCGCTCATCGAAGGCGCTCGCGCAGGATGGGCCCCCGCCCCGGCGCGCCGGGGGAGAGGAGCTCCGGCTCCCGGGCCGTTCCCCGGAAGGTGGCAGCGGCCGGGGCGTGAGGGCGTCGATGGCGCGAGGTCGCAGCGTTGACCGATCCCGGACGGCGAGGATAGCATGCGCGCCTTCCGTGGCCAGGCCCAGCTCACCGCAGATCTCCGCCCGCGGGGTCACCGACGTCGGGCGTCGGCGCGACCACAACGAGGACGCTTTCCTCGTCGACGCCGACCTGGGGCTGTTCGTCGTGGCCGACGGCATGGGCGGCCATGCAGGCGGGGGGACGGCCTCGACCCTGGCCGTCGAGACCATCCGTGCACGGGTGGCGGCGGCGCGCGAGTCTGACCCGGCGCTCTTCGCGGACCCCGGGCCCGCCCAGACGAGCCGGCTGCCCGACGTTTTGCGCGAGGCGGTGGAGGAGGCCTGCCGCAGCATCTACCGAGCGGCGCAGGACGACCCGAGCCTGGCGGGCATGGGCACCACCGTCACCGCGGCGCTCCTGGCGCCCGGGGCCGCCTTCGTGGCCCACGTCGGGGACAGCCGCTGCTACCTGGCGCGGGGAGAGGAGATCTTCCAGATCTCCGAGGACCACTCTCTCGTCAACGAGCAGCTCAAGGCCGGTGCGATCACCGAGGAAGAGGCGAGGTCGAGTCGCTTTCGCAACATCATCACGCGCTCCGTCGGCTTCGAGGAGGAGGTCCTCGTCGACGTAATGGGCGTCGAGGTGCAATCCGGGGACGCGTTGGTCCTCTGCTGCGACGGGCTCTCCAACCTCGTCGAAGACTCGGAGATCGGGCGGATCGCCACCGCGGAGCCGCTCGCGGACGCGCCCGAGAAGCTGGTGGCGCTCGCCAACGATCGCGGCGGCGACGACAACATCACCGTCATCGTGGTCAAGATCGACGGGACCGCCGTTTCGTAACGATCCGAGTCGAGATCCTGAGCCACAAGTCCCGAGCAGGAATGCTTGCGGGCCTTTCAGTGCGAGCCAGCACGGGGTGAGCTCATTCCGAGCGCCTCACCCAGGTGTTGCCTCGTCTCGTGTAAACCCGTTTCACGGCCCCCCAGGCGACCCGGTGCACGGTCGGCTCGTCGCCACCGTGCTCTTGCCACGCATGGTTGGACGCCTCGCGATAGATGTCCTGGGCGTGCAGGGGCAGGTGGTCCCGCACGGACCCTTGCAGGTCGCTGTTCGTGAGGTGCGGCCCACGGCCCTCCCTGCGGTCGGGAATCCGCCGCCCGCATAGCCCTCCGAGTTCTTGTCATGTGGGGCTTCCCTCGTTCGCCCCCACGCGCCGCGGCACGCCAGCGGCCCCAATCGACGGCCTCAGGGTGTCGTGAATGTCCGGGTTGCACCGTTCGCAAACGCGATGGCGGGATCGCACGTGCTGAAGACGGTGTTGGCGCTCGTCCCGCTGAGCAGCGCCTCCACTCCCGCGATCGAGGTCGACGAGATGGCCTCCACGCTCCACCGCGACGCCGCCGCGCTCGGCAGAGAGACGCCCGAGACGCCGAACAGGGACGGGTCCGGCAACTGGAAAGAGGTGGAGGTCCCGAACGAGTGGACGGTGAGGGGACGGCTAGAGCCCGTGCCCAGCGTCATGGTGACCTCGTAGAGGATGTGGCCGCTTGCCGGGACCGGCGCGTTCCAGCTCAAGGCCGTGGTCACGGGATCGAAGGACGTCGCTCCGTCGGCTGGAACCACCGAGGTAGGCGGCGCCATGAGGTCGGCCGTCAGGTTGGCCGTGCTCGTCGGAACGTCCTGGCAAAGAAAGGTGTATGCGCCGTCGTTCGTCCCGCTCGGGTAGGCTAGCGGTTCAACCCGGACCGAGGCCCCGGTGATCGCCGGGACCGCAACCGTCGTCGACGGGCCCGTGACGTAGGCGAGTGTGGACGAGAACCAGTCCGCGCCGTCAAAGGCGAGGTCGACGTAGGAGTCCCCGTTGGTCGCCAAGGCGAACGCGGCGGGAACCGTCGTGACGAGCTGCACGTTGTTCGTGCTGACGGCGTTCATGGTCACGGTCGCCGACACCGATCCGCCGTTTGTGAGCGTCACATTGACCTTGCCGTAGGTCGAGAAGGACTCCGGGTCGTTCCCCGCGCCCTCCAGCACGTAGAGGTTGCCGGAGATCGTTGACGGGCCAGACCACGGAACGTTCACGCTCCAAGGCGATGAGAGCCCAGAGGCCTCGGCGTCGCCACCCACGTCCGGGGATCCGAGCACCGCATAGAAGTAGTCCTCGGTCGACGCGACGCCGCTCACCGTCAGATTGACGGTTGCCGAAGAGCCAGCGGGACTGGAGTCCGTCGCCGGCAGGTTCGGCGCGGCGATGCTCAGCCCGTGGAACACGTAAACGGTGTTGCCGTTGCTTTCCGAACTGCCTGCCGGGACGAGCACGGCGACGTCGTAGGGTGTCGTCACGTTGCTGAACGTGAATTTGCCGTCGGTTCCGGTCGTCCTTGCCCCGGAGATGCCTGGAATGATGACGGAGATCCCGGAGAGCGGGTTTCCGTAGTAGTCGACGACCACTCCATTCACCGTGACCGCCGAGCTGGAGCTACCGCTGCTCGACGAACCACCGCACGCGAGTTGCATGCAGGCGATGGCGGCGATGGTGCACGCGAGCCTCCTGGCGATTCGGCAGTGAGAATCCATCGTGACCCCCTGCAGGTTCACAGCGTGACGACCCTCGGTAACTGAGGATTTGTCCTTCTTGTCCGCTCTTGTGGCTGCAGGCACGTACCAACGGGGTCGCTATCCGTTGAGAGTGAGACTGCGGGGCTTCCCACGAGCCCCAGGATCGATTTTCGGATACCCGCTGGTGCGTAGCGGGAGGCGTGCCAGGCCAGCACCCTCACCGTCATCGTGGTTCTAGATCGACGAACGCCACGCCGTTACCCACTCGTCACCCAGGGACGGCCTCCTAGAAGCCTCTGGGAGGAGCCTTCCGAGAGGCCCATCCGTACGGGGGTGGCGGGGGGCGTACCCCACGCGTCCAGCATCACCGTCATCGTGCTCAAGATCGACGAAACCGCCGCTTCCTCGCCCTAAGGGAGACAGACTTCATTCAGGCCCTCCTGCGTTGCCATCCGACAAGTGGCGTAGTATATTACGCCACATGGCGCCAGCGACCGCAGCCGCCCGTATCTCCGAGATCGAGAGCGTTGCCGCACTTCTCGGCGGTCGGAAGGCCCTCGGCGCTGACCTGACCAGCGAGGCTGACTTCATCGCACTCGTCCGACAGGGAATGCCCCTTCCCGCCTTCGAGGCGGTCAGAAGCAAACTGCAACTCACGCTAGGCCAGATCGAGCAGACGCTCGGCATCAGCCCGCGCTCGCTACTCAGGAGGAAGAAAGGCCGGCGGCTCAGTAAGACCGAGTCCGAGCTCTTGCTCCGCCTGGCACGCGTTGTGGCTCGTGCCGAGCATGTTCTCGGAGCCAGGGACGCAGCGCTAGAGTGGCTTGCCACGCCCAACCGCGCACTCCGCGGGGACAAGCCCTTCAATCTGCTCGATACCGAACTCGGCGCCAAGCGCGTCCTCGACCTGCTGGGGCGCATCGAGTTCGGCGTCTACACCTGATGCGGCTCTGGCGCCTCTCGCGGTTCCGCGAACCTGGCAGGACGTTTAGCGGGGACGGAGCTCGCGCTTTCCCCGGGCGGTGGAACGAACTCGGGACCCGAGCCGTGTACGCAAGTGAGCACCTCGCGCTGGCTGTGCTCGAACTACTGGTCCACATGACGCCGACGCAGATGCGCGTGCTTCACCATGCGTTCCCGGTTGACGTCCCCGACAATCTCGTTGAGACGCTTTCGGGAGCGGAGCTGCCAGCAGATTGGGACGCCGCCGATTCCCCGCCTTCTACCCAGGCGCTGGGATCGGCATGGGCGACGTCCGGTCGCTCGTTGGCCCTCGTTGTGCCGTCGGCCGTTCTGCCTGTCGAGAGAAACGCAGTGCTGAACCCGGCCCACGTTCGCTTCGACGAGGTGAAGATCGGAGCGCCGCAGCCATACTCGTTCGACCCGCGGCTCCTCAAGGTGACGCCGAGGTAGCTCGCGTGACCGGCGGCTCGATGCTCGCGGGGACGCGGCGGGCCGGACCGAAACGCGCCCCATGTAGTCGGACCGGCCGGCGTCGGAGGCTCTGTCGCGCCTCCCCAATCGAGCACCCGCGTTCGCTCTGCTCGGGCAACTGCAGTCGTGGAAGAGACGGCCTCTGTCGCGTGGATGAGCCGTTCCCCCTCCGTTAGCCACTCGTTACCCCTCGTGGTTCCGACGGCCCCGGACCGCCATTGGCGCATGGAGCGCGGCGTTCTTGTGCATCGCGGCTGTGAACGGGGCCCACGACTCGCCCCGCTCAGCCATCTCGCCTCGATCGACCGGGCGCCGCTGCTCGTGGCCATCTCCGGGCTGGCTCTGCGTAGAGCGCTGCAGCATCGGTCGATGGCGGCTTCCTTCCCGGTCCGCGGAGGCGGCGCCTGCCCCAAGGGGGACTTGGGCAATCGGTGGCGGCCCCGGGCCCGGGGTACCAAGAAAGAGGCCGGCTTTGATGAAGCGAGCGCAAGAGCGTCTCGGAGACGGGCCAGCGGCCGCGGAGGCCGGCGAGACCAGGGCTCGCCCGGCGAGCCCGTGGCGACCGCTTCGGAACCCCACGTTTCGAAACCTCCTCGTCGCCAACCTCGCCTCGGACGTCTTCAGCTTCATGCAGGCCGTCGGCGCCGCCTGGCTCATGGTGTCGCTCGGCGCCCCCCCGGTGACCGTCGCCCTCATCCAGACGGCGTCCACGCTGCCGTTCTTCGTCCTCGCCTTGCCTGCGGGCGTCCTTGGCGACATCGTCGACCGGCGACGGCTCATCCTCGCCACCGAGACCTGGATGCTCGTCGCGGCCGTTGTCCTCGTGTGCGTGACGGCGCTCGGAGCCATGTCTCCCTGGCTGCTCCTCGCGTTCACCTTCGTCCTCTCCGCCGGCGACGCGTTCGAGGCACCCTCGTGGCGAGCACTTCTTCCGGAGCTCGTCGCCCGCGAGGACATCCCCGCGGCCTCGGCCCTGAACGGGATCGAGTTCAACCTCGCGCGCGCGGTCGGGCCCGCCCTCGGAGGCCTCCTCATCGCCGCCACGGGCGTCACCGCGGTCTTCACCCTGAACGTTCTCTCGTTCGTCGGGGTGATCGTCGTCGTCGCCCGGTGGAAGCGGCAGGTTCCCCGGAGGACCGCTCCGCCCGAGAGGCTCGGGGGAGCGACGGTGGCGGCCGTCCGCTACGTCCGCCACTCGCCTGCCATCCGCACCATGCTCGTCCGCTCCGGGAGCGTGATGCTGTTCGCTGCTGCCCTTCCCGCCACGCTGCCGGTGGTCGCCCGGCGCATGAGCGACAGCTCGCTCGGGTACGGCCTCCTCCTCGCGGCCTTCGGGGCGGGCGCGGTGCTGGGCGCCGCTCTCCTGCCGCTGCTCCGGGCACGCCTCTCCACGGAAACGCTCCTCTCCCTGGCGCTCGCGGCTCTGAGCGCCGACATCATCGCCGCAGGTTCGCTCCACTCGCTGCCGTCCCTGGTACCGCTCATGCTCGTCGGAGGAGCGGGGTGGATGACCTTCGTCACCACCCTCAACGCCATGCTCCAGAACCTCGCGCCCGCGTGGGTGCGGGCCCGGGTCCTCGCCGTGTCGCTGCTCGTCTTCCAAGGAAGCCTGGCTATCGGGAGCGTCCTTTGGGGCCTCGCGGCCGAGCACGCGGGCTTGCATGTCGCCCTCCTCTGCGCGGGCGCCGGGTTGGCGGCGACCATGGTTCTCCGCTTCGTCGCTCCCCTCCCCGACGCGGACGTCGATCTGACGGCCTGGATCCACTGGCCTGTGCCCGCGCCCATCGGGAGTCTCGGGCACGACCTCGAGGACGAGCCGGTGCTCGTGACAGTTGAGTACCGGGTGGACCCTCAGCGGGCCGCCGCCTTCGTGGAGGCGGCTCACCGACTCGGGCGCTTGCGGCGGCGCGATGGCGCCTCGCGCTGGGGCATCTACCGCGACACCGAGGTGCCCGACCGATACGTCGAAACCTTCATCGTCAACTCCTGGGCCGAGCACCTCCGCCAGCACGAGCGCCCGGTTGCGGCCGACCGCCTGGTGGAGGAGTCCACCCGCCACTTGGCGCGAGAGCGACCGACGGTGAGGCACCTCCTCTACGCGGGCAAGGGCAGCTAGCTCGCGCCGGCGAGACGAGGCCGGCGGCGCGGAGGCCGCCGCGGCGACCCAGCCGTCGAGCTGCAGGGCGCGCCACGCCGCCCTTTGTTCATCGAGTCCTCGCGCGGAAGTCGCGCTGGGTTCCCGCCCAATGCTCGGTGGGGGCAGGGCGGCGGTACCCCCGCTCGACGCCGCGCCATCTGCGATGGGGCTGTTCGACTGGTCAGGCCCGGCTCTGGCCCATCGAGCTAGCTAAGGCCGGTCGTCGCCATTCCCGTCCGGCAGCGCTGCGCGGTGCCCGCGGTTCACTTTGCCGCCGAGAGGACCCGATCGGGGCGGGTGGCGACGAGCGAGCGTCCCCGCCTGGCGTTAATTTTCGGCTCCAGCCGCGCAGATCACAGCTCATGTCCGGAGGACCACGATGTGCAGCCACCTCAGGAAGTCCGCCGCTCGCGACCGGCAGCCCGTGACGCCTAGTTCACACGGTTGCAAGGAGTGCCTGGAGCGCGGGGACTCCTGGGTCCACCTGCGACTCTGCCTCAGCTGCGGGCACGTCGGGTGCTGTGACGACTCGCCCAACCACCATGCCACCCGCCACTTCCATGCCACGAATCACCCGGTCATCAAATCGTTCGAGCCGGGAGAGGACTGGGCATGGTGCTTCGTGGATGAGGAGATGATCGAGTCGATACCGACGTTTGGCGCGGAATCTCCGCCCCGGCATTACGGGTCGCCAGGAGACGCACGTTATTGAGGCCAGGTCGATGCTGATCCGCGGAATGGGTCTCTCGAAGGGCGGAGGCGCTCTCGTCCCCGCCTGTGACCATCGATCGGCGCTCGCGCGACGCACGATCGCCGTCTCCGAGGTCGCCGGCGAGTGCAGGCGCCTCGACGTGGCGCTCGGCCGCGCGGATCGACGCTCGATGACACCGCGATCCCCCGGGTGGCGACCGGCAACACGCCATGATGTCGAAGAGGGCCGGGCAGAGATGGAGCGCGGCCTCGGCGTTCCCGCGAAGGCGTTCGCCTTCCCGATCCCACCGCGGTTCCGACAGAGGACGACCAGCACGAGTTCCTCGCGCGCGACGGAGGTCTTCCGACTGCTCGATCTCGGCGGCGACACGGTTTCCGCCCCACTTTCCGCTGCCAACCTCGCAGAACGCCATCCGCCACGTTCGACTGGCGCGCGGCGCCTGGCGCAGTGGGCCATGGAGCATGGGACGGTCGCCGAGATCGGGGCGCTCCTGAACGATCGCCAGGCGCCGCCCGAGGCGACGGCGACGTTTCACTGCGACGAACACGGGTGACCCATGGCCTCCCCTTCACGGCCGATCATCGAGACCCGCTACGATCAGATGTTCCCGACGCTCGAACCGGCGGAGATCGCTCGGCTCCACCGCTTCGGCGAGAAGCGCTCGTACCGCGCCGCCGAGGCTCTGGCGACCGCCGGTGAGGTCACCCTCGGCCTCGTCGTTATCCTGACGGGAGAGGTCGCTGTCACGCAGCACAACTTCCTCAACCGGGACCAACCCATCGTCACTCATTCCGCGGGCTCCTTCATGGGAGAGCTCGCGCAACTGGCTGGGCGGCCCGCGCTCGTGGACGCGCGTGCCACGAAGCCCGTCGAGGCGCTCGTCATCCCCACGCGCAGGCTGCCCGAGGTGCTGGTCGCCGAGGCAGAGATCGGCGAGCGCATCATGCGCGCTCTCATCCTCCGACGTGTCGGTCTCCTCCAGAGCGGCATCTCCGGACCGGTGATCGTCGGGCCGGCCGATCACGCGGACGTGCTGCGGCTGGAAGGATTCCTCACCCGCAACGGCCACCCGCACCAGCGCCTCGACCCGGACGACGACGCGTCGGCGAAGGCTCTGATCGAGCGCTTCCAGTTATCCGGCTCGGAGCTGCCTATCGTCCTCTGCCCGAACGGCCGCATCCTCCACAACCCGAGTGACGTCGACCTCGCGAGTTGCCTTGGCCTCGTCCACGCGGTCGATCCGTCTCGGTTGTACGACGTCGCCATCGTGGGAGCCGGGCCGGCAGGTCTCGGTGCCGCCGTCTACGGGGCCTCGGAGGGCCTCTCCGTGATCGTGCTCGACGCTCGCGCGTTCGGAGGTCAGGCGGGCGCGTCGTCGCGGATCGAGAACTACCTCGGCTTCCCAACTGGCATCAGCGGCATGGCACTCATGGCGCGCGCCTTCAACCAGGCGCAGAAGTTCGGCGCCGAGATGGCGATCCCAGACGAGGTGGTGACCTTGCGGCGCGACGGTCCGGACCGGAGCGGGCGCTTCGAGCTGCGGTTGGCGAATGGCGAGCGGGTGACGGCGCGCTCGGTCGTGATCGCATCCGGCGCGCGCTACCGGCGCCTCGAGGTCCCGGACCTCGCCACCTACGAGGGCTCCGGCATCCATTACTGGGCCTCGCCGCTTGAGGCCAGGCTGTGCGCTGGCCAGGACGTCGGGCTCGTCGGCGCCGGCAACTCCGCGGGCCAAGCGGTCGTGTTCCTGGCGAGCGAGGGCGCGAGGGTGTGTCTCCTGGTGCGCGGCAGCCAGCCTCGACACCAGCATGTCGCGCTATCTCATCGACCGCATCTCTGGATTGAGGAACGTCGAGGTGCTGCTGCAGGCGACGGTCTCCGCGCTCGAGGGACGGAACGGCGTCCTGGAAGCGGTTCGCTGGCGCAATGTTCCTTCTGGCGAGGAGACGCGTCGCGCGTTCCGGCACCTGTTTCTCTTCATCGGCGCCGATCCGAACACGGCCTGGCTGTCGGGATCGGGCGTGGCGCTCGACGCGAAAGGGTTCGTGCGGACGGGCGCCGACGCCGCCGCCGGTCGGCACGTCCTCGAGACGAGCCAGGAGGGCGTGTTCGCGATCGGAGACGTCCGCTCTGGTTCGACGAAGCGGGTCGCCGCCGCGGTCGGCGAGGGCGCCCAGGTGATCGCGGGGATCCACTCGTTCCTGCCAGCCAGGGGGCCAACGGGTGCGGACCACCTGAGGAGCACGCTCTCTCGCGAGAGTCGGCTCGACGAGGACGCCCACGCATGACGATCGACGTAGAGCGGCCCAGCGCGACATCCTCCAGGCCCTCCCATGCAGTCGTGCTGCGCGCGAGCGCGCCGCCTGCGACCTGAGTCGGGTTCCCCGCGTTGACGCTCAGCAACCGTGGCGCCGCCGCTCACGGTCGCTATATCCGCGATAGCTGCGAGGGGGAGAGCCTGGCCGAGTTCAGCGACTTCATCTCCGAGTTGAGGCGCCGGCGCGTCATCCGCGCACTGGTCGGGTGGGGCGTCGTATCCTTTGCCGTGCTCCAGGTGGTCGAGCCGCTCATGCACGCGCTCGACTTGCCCGACTGGGCCCTGAAGGTCGTCGTGGCCGCCCTGGCCTTCGGCTTCCCGGTCACCTCCGCTCTCGCGTGGGTCTTCGACCTCAAGACCACTGGCATCGAGCGAACGGTGGCGGCTCCCACGCCCGGCATCGAGCAGACGTCAGGGCCGGCCCGGGCGCGTCTCGTGCTGTTGCTCCTCGGGATCGGCGTGGCTGCCGCCGCCCCCGGTGCCGTCTACTTCTTCCTGTGGCGTCCTGCGACGGAGCCTCCCGAGCCACCTCCGGGCGAGCGGATCCCGGTAGCGGTCGCCGACTTCGAGAACGAGACCGGAGAGCCCGAGCTCGACGCCCTGTCGGGCCTCCTCATCACCTCCCTGGAGCAGTCGCGGCGTCTCGAGGTCCTGACGCGCTCTCGGATGCTAGACATCCTTCGTCAGATGGGCCACGCGTCCATTCCGCGGATCGACGAGACGCTGGGGCGAGAGGTTGGGCGTAAGGCGGCGGTCCGCGCACTCGTCCTCGCCACCATTCACCGCTTCGACACGCTCTACACCATCGAGATGAAGGCGCTCGACCCAGGAACGAGCGCCTACCTCTTCACGCTGAAGGAAGATGGGAAGGGGAAGGCCAGCGTCCCGGGAATGATCAATCGACTCTCGGAGCGGACGCGGGAGAGGCTGCGGGAGAGGCCGGCGGACGTGAAGTCGTCGCGTCTCAAGGTGGCGGAGGCCATCACGCCGAGCCTGGAGGCCTACCAGCACTACTTCAAGGGGAAGGAGGTGGCCGCCGCCCGAGGAGCCTACGCGGAGGGCGTTCAGGAGTTTGAGAAGGCCGTCGCGATCGACCCGGGATTCGCGCTCGCGAACTTCGAGCTCGCCTACCTGGGGGTATGGACGGACCTGCCCGAGGCCGAGCGGAGCGCAGCCCTCGACGGCGCGCTCCGGGTCGTCGACCGCCTTCCCGAGAAGGAGCGCTTCCTCTTGCTCGCGTGGAAGGCCCACCTCGACGGGCGGGACGACGACGCTGACGCGACGTACGTGCGCGCCGTGACCGCCTATCCGCGCGAGAAGGAATTGCAGTACCTCGCGGGCGATCTACGCTTCCACGAGTTCCTGGCGCCCCGGGGAAGCCGGCGCGACCTCGCCGACGTCCTGCCCTTCTTCGAGGCGGCGGTGGCGCTCGACCCGACCGCCGCCGAGGCACAGAACCACCTCGTGAGCTGCTTGATGTTCCTCGGCCGCGACGCGGATGCGCTCGCGGCCGCGCGAACGTGGGTGAAGGTCGCTCCTTCGGCGGTAGCATACGATTCCCTGGGGACCGCTCTCGCCGTGGCCGGACAGCCGGAGGAGGCCCGTCAGGCATACCGGCGCTCGGTCGACATGGGCGTGGCCCCGATCTACTTTCCGTCGTACGCGCGAAGTCTCGCGAGGTCCGGGCGTTTCGAGGAGGCCGAGGCGGTCCTTCACAGCGTTCCGCTCGACACGTGGCCAAGCGCCCGCGTCGGCGTGCTCTCCGCCCTCGTCGAGGTGTACCTCTATCAAGGGCGCTACCGGGACGCTCTCCGAGTGCTAGACGGCATGCCCGAGCAGGTGTCACTGGCGGACCGGACGGCGGTGCCGCCGCGTATGCGCACCGCCATCTTCTCCTTTGCCGGCTCCGCCGAGAAGGCCTGGGGCGCGGCGCGGAAGCTCGTCGAGTCGGGTGGCGGTGTGGACCTCATCCCCATGCACCTCGCGCTCGCCGGCGACCTGGCGCATGCGGCCGAGGCCGCGCGGCTGCTCCTCCCGGGCTCCCGGCAGCTGGCGTTCTACGAAGCGGTCCAGACCTGGCGATCGGGCAAGGTCGACGAGGCTGCGAGCCAGCTGCGGGCGCTCTCGGACGGCAAGTACGCATCCGATCGCGCCCTGGCCTTCGGGCTTCTCGGGGAGCTCGAGGCTGGGCGCCGGCGCGAGCTTCCCGCCATCGAGGCGCTGGAGCGATATCGCGCCGCCCCCATGCCCATCCGCCCCAGCGCCGACGCTGCGCTTCGGCTCCCCCGGACGCTGCTCCTGCTGGCGCAGGCATACGATCGGACCGGGAACCGCGCTCTCGCGCGCGAGCGGCTCGACGAGCTATTGGAAGGGTCGAAGCGGGCTGACCCCGACCTGACGCTGCTGCGCGAGGCGAAGGTGCTCCAGGCGCGGCTACAGAACGGGACCGGGAAGAATGCGGGACGGTGAAGGGCCGCTTCTAAGGCGCCCCGTGCCCGCGATGCCCACGCGATAGCCGGGCGCGCTCGCCGATGGCCACGCGCGGCGACGGGCCGGCTACGCCGCAACCTTCACGAATTCCACGCGGCGGTTGTTGGCGCGCCCTTCGGCGGTTTCGTTGGTGTCGATGGGCTTCGTCGCGCCGACCCCCTTGGCCTGCAGGCGCTGCCCGCTCACTCCTTGCTTCACGAGCCACGCCTTCACGGCGGACGCCCGGCGGTCCGAGAGAGGGCCGTTCACCTTGGCTCCCCCCTGGTCGTCGGTGTGACCCTCGATGGAGAAGCGCAGGCCCGGATCCTCCTGGAGCAGCGCCAGAATGGAGCGAAGCGTGGGGCCGGACTCCGGCTTGATGACGTCCGAGCCGGTGTCGAAGAGGATCCCGTGCGTGACGATGCGTCCCTCGCCGGCCAGCATCTGCTTCGCAGGCTTGCCGCCCTCGGCGAGCCGGAAGACCCCAATCATCTCGTGATCGGCCATCTCCGCCGGTGGCTCTGGGAACTCGATTCCGAGCCGCGCGATGGGGCGGACCACGCCGTCGGGGTCGGCGAGAACGCGCTCGCCGCCGACATAGAGCTTCAACTGCGTCCCGCTCACGGCGATGGCGACGTGGTAGACGCCCGCTGTCGGGGCGAATCGGCCCGTCGCGTTGTCGCTCTTGCAATGGCCAGGTTCGTGGACCTGGCTGATTTCTACCTGCTGGCCGCCCCACCCGCGCGGGTCCGAGAAGAAGACGGTGGCGGACCCGGCGACGTCCATGTCGAACTCGATGGTGAAGTTGTGCGGCAGGTCGCCCTTCACTGGATAGCGCAGGAACTGCATCGACGACTCCTGATGGCCTTCCTGGTATCGCGACTTGAGGAACCGGCGTCCGCGAATCTCCACCACCTCGACGGAGTTGCCGCCACCGGGGTTGTGGCCCGGGATGGCCTTCACGGTCCACTTTGCCGGGTACTCCCCCACGTCGGTGTCGGAGAAGTCGTCGTAGACGAGCACCTTGTCGCCCGGAACGAAGTCGAATCGGTTTCCGTACACCTCGCCCGGAGCAGGTGCGGATGGCGAGGAGGGTGCGCCGGCGGCTGAATTCGCGGACCCGGGACCGGGCTGGCCGGCGGCCGAGGTCGGATCCGCCGGCTTGGGCGCGGGGCTCTGCTGTGGCGATTGCGGTTTCAGGGCCTCGGTCGTCGCCTTGTCCACGGCATCCGACGCTTTCCGCTGCGCCTGGTTGAGGAGGTCGCCGAACTGGGCGCGTGTGGGGACGGCGAAGCCAGCGGAGATCGCTCCGAGAACCGCGAGTCGCAGATAGGGCATGGTTTCCCCCTCCCGGCGGGTAGAGCTGGCTTCTCAGCATAGGCATCCTGCAGCCCAGCGCGCGGCCCGGCAGGGTGTGAGCGGCTTTGCTCCCCGTTCGGGTGCGGGTGCGTCGACACAATCGGGTGCGCCACGAGCGCGGGCGAGGCTCACCGCTCGGCAGAGGAGGGCGCGCTCGCGTCGGTGCCGACGAGGCCGATCCTCTCGGCGAGCTTGGCGGTGATGAGCTTCCAGCCCTCCTCGTGGCCGCGACCCATGTCGTCATCGGGCAGGCCGCTGTGCGTCAGGACCAGGTCGGAGCCACCGCCGGAGGGCTTTATCTCGATTGTCACGCGCGACTCGAGCCCTCGGGTGGCCTCCGACATCCACGTGAACTCCAGCACCTTCGGCCGCTCGACGCGCAGGTAGCGGCAGTAGTGCGCCCAGAGCCGGCCGTCGAAGTCAGCTTCCCAGTACCAGAGCTCGTCCACCGCCGCCGGCCGCAGCAGGGCGCGGTGCGGCTCGAACCAGCGCTCGAAGAGCACGGGATCCGCCCACGCGTCGAAGACCTCTTCCGGCGAGGCTTCGATGAAGCGGGGGACCGTGACCTGAAGGAGCTTCTTCCCGGGGCTGCCGTCGCCGGTGGCCGTCATCGTCGGTCTCTCCCTCTACCTGCGCGCAGGAACGCGTCGAGCCTGCCGAGGCCCTCTGTCCAGAAGCCTTCGTAGCGGAGGGCCCAACGCGCGATGCGCTGGAGGGGCTCGGGGTCTAGGGCGATGTGGTGTTCACGGCCGGAGCGGGTTCGCCGCACGAGCCCGGCGCGCTCCAGCACCTTGACGTGCTTCGAGACCGCGTTGAGCGACATCTCGAAGGGCTCGGCGAGGTCGGTCACGCGCACCGTCCCCCTCGCCAGGCGATCGACGATCTTGCGGCGGGTCGGGTCCGACAATGCGCCGAAGGCGCGATCGAGGAGGGGGACCGCCACATGCTCAACCATATGGTTGAATATACGGCGAACGCCCCGAGCCAATCAACTCGCCTAGCGAGGGAGCGTCGGGGCACCGCCTCCCGGACGCTACCCCTCCGGGGGTTTTGGGGACGAACCGTCGCGCTCTTGCGGTGGCGGTGGGGGTCGGATGATCGGAGCCGCTCACCCACCCGGTCGCCCTAGGGTGGACGTGGCGCGTACCTAAAGGCGTTGACACCCCCGGCGAGGCTCTGCTACCGCTTCAGGTGGAGCCGGCGTTCGGGAACCCGAAAAGGGTACTCGCAGGGTTTGTGTTGCTGCTGCTCCGTACCGAAAAGAAGGACATGCCTCCAGCGCCAGACAGCCGGCAGTACACCGTCATCGTCGTCAGCGACCACTCGCAGGCGGTGCGAAAGTTTCGCATGCCGCGCCGCTGGCTTCGCCAGGGGCTCGTAGGCGGGGTGGTCGTTGGCTTCATCGCCCTCGTCACGCTGGTGCACTACTTCACCCTCCTCGCCTCCTCGGCCGAGAACCGCGTCCTCAAGGAGGAGAACGCGCAGCTCCGTTCGCAGATCCTGCTCGTCCAGGAGAAGGTGGCCCACATCCAGTCTACGCTCGACCGGGTGGAGCGCTTCGACGCCAAGCTGCGCACCGCGGTGACGCACCTGCAGGACCCCGAGCGAAACCTGGCGATCGGGCCCGTCGGCCCGGCTGACGCAGACGCGGGCGCTGCCGGGCCCACCCCGGCCGCGCAGGAGAACCTCGCGGCACTTCCCGGGCGGCTGCACTCGCTCGAGACCGAGGCGGCGCGCCAGGAAGCGAGCCTCCGGGAACTCCAGGAGTATTTCGACGACCAGAAGTCGCTGCTGGCATCGACGCCCTCGATATGGCCGACGCAGGGCTGGGTGACGAGCGATTTCGGCGTTCGGCTCGACCCCTACAGCGCCGACCGCTCCATGCACCAAGGGCTCGACATCGCCACGCCCCACGGGCAGGGGGTACTCGCCCCCTCCGATGGCACGGTCGTCTTCAACAGCACCGAGGGCGGATACGGCAAGGTGCTCGTCCTCGACCACGGCTACGGGGTGAAGACGCGCTACGGCCACCTTTCCGAGGTGTTCGTCCACCTCGGCGAGCGCGTCGCGCGCGGGCAGAAGGTGGCGGCGGTCGGAAACACCGGGCGCTCCACCGGCCCCCACCTCCACTACGAGGTGCGGGTGAACGGGATCCCCGAGAACCCCCGGAAGTTCATCCTGGAGTAGCCGCGCCGCGCCTCGCGCGGGCGGGGGCGCCGGTTTGCTTTTGGCTGGCGCGGCATTACCTCAAAGGGTAGCTTCCGGCCGCCTGGCGCCGCGGGCCCAACGTGCGGCGGCCGCCGCGCCTTCGTTTCGGCCAGGCACCGCCGAGAGGGAACGATGCTGAACTGGGTACTGCGCAAGGCCATCGGCACCAAGAACGAGCGTGAGCTCAAGAGGATGCGGCCGATCGTGGCCCGCGTCGGGGCTCTCGAGCAGCGCATGAAGGCGCTCCAGACCGAGGACATGCCCCGGCTCACCCAGGAGTGGAGGGAGCAGGTCCAGAAGGGGCGCGCCCTCGAGGACGTGATGCCGGAAGCCTTCGCGCTCGTGCGCGAGGCCGGTATCCGGGCGCTCGGGATGAGGCACTTCGACGTCCAGCTCATCGGCGGCATGGTGCTCCACGAAGGCAAGATCGCCGAGATGAAGACCGGCGAGGGAAAGACGCTCGTCGCCACGCTCCCCTGTTACCTGAACGCGCTGACCGGCCGCGGCGTCCACGTGGTCACCGTCAACGACTACCTGGCCCGCCGCGACGCGGAGTGGATGGGCCGGCTCTACCGCATGCTGGGGATGCGCACCGGGATCATCGTCCACGGCCTGACGGACCGGGAGCGCCAGGACTCCTACGCCGCCGACATCACGTACGGCCAGAACAACGAGTTCGGCTTCGACTACCTGCGCGACAACATGAAGTTCCGGTTGCAGGACTACGTGCAGCGGGAGCTCAACTTCGCCATCGTCGACGAGGTGGACTCGATCCTCATCGACGAGGCACGCACGCCGCTCATCATCTCGGGACCGAGCGACGAGTCGAGCGAGAAGTACTACCAGGTCAACCGGGTCATCCCCTCGATGATCCGCGACGCCGACTTCACGGTGGACGAGAAGACGAAGACCGTGGTCATGACCGACGGCGGCGTGGAGAAGATGGAGCAGAAGCTCAACATCCGAAACCTCTACGACCCCGAGCAGATCGAATGGCTCCACCACGTGGAGCAGGCTCTGCGGGCTCACCACCTCTACAAGAACGAGGTGGAGTACGTCGTGAAGGACGGCGAGGTGATCATCGTCGACGAGTTCACCGGTCGGCTCATGCCGGGGCGCCGCTGGTCGGACGGCCTGCACCAGGCGGTGGAGGCCAAGGAAGGGGTGAAGATCGAGGCGGAGAACCAGACCCTCGCGACCATCTCGTTCCAGAACTACTTCCGCATGTACTCGAAGCTCGCCGGCATGACCGGCACGGCGGAGACCGAGGCGGAGGAGTTCGCCAAGATCTACGACCTCGACGTGGTGGCGGTGCCCACCAACCAGCGGATGGTCCGCAAGGACGCGGAGGACGTCGTCTACAAGACGGAGCGAGAGAAGTTCACGGCCGTCTGCGAGGAGATTTCCGCACGACACCAGGCGGGCCAGCCCATCCTGGTGGGCACGGTGTCGGTGGCGAAGAGCGAGGTGGTGTCGTCGCTGCTCAAGAAGCGCGGCATCCCCCACAACGTGCTGAACGCCAAGAACCACGGGCGCGAGGCCGAGATCGTCGCCCAGGCTGGCCGCAAGGGCGCGGTCACGATCTCCACCAACATGGCCGGGCGAGGCACGGACATCCTGCTCGGCGGCAACCCGGAGATGATGGCGAAGCACGAGGTGGGCCCCGAGCCCGACGCTCCCATGGAGGGCGAGGTCGAGGAGGCCTTCCTGTCCCGCAAGGCCGACTGGGCGAAGCGGCTCGAGGAACGCACCGCGGCGCTGCGAGGCCAGACCGCCAAGGAGCACGATGAGGTGCGTGGGCACGGGCGGCCTCCACATCGTCGGCACCGAGCGCCACGAGTCGCGCCGCATCGACAACCAGTTGCGCGGCCGCGCCGGCCGCCAGGGGGACCCGGGCTCCTCGATCTTCTTCCTCTCCCTCGAGGACGACCTGATGCGGATCTTCGGGTCGGAGCGCATCTCCGGGATGATGGAGAAGCTGGGAATGAAGGAGGGCGAGCAGATCGAGCACCGCTGGCTCACCAAGGCCATCGAGGGCGCCCAGAGGAAGGTCGAGGCGCACAACTTCGACATCCGCAAGAACCTGCTCGACTACGACGACGTGATGAACCAGCAGCGCAAGTCGGTCTACCGGCTGCGCCGCATGGTGCTCGGGTTTGGCGCCGGCGTTCCGGTGGTCGAGTACAACGACGACCCCAAGACCCGAAAGAAGACCCGCGAGGAGAAGGTCTGGTCCTGGGCCGACGCGCGCGAGCACGTCCTCGACCTCGTCGAGGACCTGGTTCGCGAGATGGTGGCCGACTGTTGCCCGGAGCAGCGCAAGAACTGGGACCTGGACGCGCTCGGCGTGCGCGTGCGCGAGCAATTCAACGTGGAGATGAGGTTCTCTGACCCGGCGGCCTCCCGCGCCGCCGAGGCCCGCGGGGCCCTGGAGGAGCAGATCTATCAGGTGGTGGAGAAGACCTACCGGCAGAAGGAGGAACTGTTCGGCGTCGACGCCGAGGGCGTTCCGCTCCTGCGCCGGTACGAGCAGTACCTCTACCTCCAGGGCATCGACGCGCTCTGGAAGGACCACCTGCTGCAGATGGACCACCTGCGCCAGGGCATCGGGCTGCGCGGCTACGGGCAACGGGATCCGAAGCAGGAGTACAAGAAGGAAGGCTACGAACTGTTCCAGCGCATGACCTGGAACGTCCGCTCGAGCGTGGTGGGCAACGTCCTGCGTCTCGTGCCCGCGCGACAGGAGACCGCCGAGGAGATCGAGCAGAAGCGTCTCGCCCTGGGCCGCCGACAGCGAGTCATCGAGAGCCACGCCGCGGCCGACGCGGGCCAGGGTGAGAGGCCCAAGCAGGAGACCGTTGTCCGCTCGCAGCCGAAGGTGGGGCGGAACGACCCTTGCCCGTGCGGTTCGGGCAAGAAGTACAAGAAGTGCCACGGGGCGACCGAGGCGGCCGCCTGAGAGGCGTCCGCCGGTCGCATGGCCAGAGACCTCCCGGCCGGTCCGCTAGGCGCCGTCCCGCTGGTGCGGGATGGCCAGCGACGGCTCCGGCGGCAGGTTGAGCAGCTCCTCCGGGCAGAGCTCGCAGATGAAGTCGACGAGGTCGCGCGGCGACACCATCCCCTTCGGCGCGCCCTGCTCGTCCACCACCGGCACGTGCCGGTAGCGGTTCACCGACATCTTGTTGACCGCGTAGGCGAGGCTGTCCCCGGCGAGGAGCACGTCGGGATCCCTCGTCATCACCTTCTTCATCGCCATCTGGCCGAGGCCGCGGGTCGAGAGCGCCCGCTCCATGAAATCACGTTCGGTGAATATGCCGACGAGCTTCTTCCTGTCGACCACCAGCACCGCCGAGACCCCCTTCTTCCGCATGAGCTCGACGGCCTTGCTCACCGTGGCCTCCGGCCCCACCGTCACGGCCTTCGACTCCCGTTTCAGCTCGGAGATCCGCGTCTGCAGGAGCTGGCGGCCGACGTCGGCGTGGCGGCCGACCTCGATCTCGACCTCGTCACCTTCCAGGACCTCGATGTCGTCGTTTCGTGCCATATGGGTCACCCCTCCGGCGCCGCCTTCGGAGCCTCGCCCTCCATTCCGCGCCCCCGTATCGGCCGGGGCAATGCCCCCGAGGGGTCGCGATGAGGGTGCCGTTGCCGTTTGATCTGGATCTGGTCGTCCGCAGCCACGGTTGGTTCGACCTGCCTCCGTGGCAGTGGGATCAGAAGCGCAAGGTCCTGTCCCGCCCCTTGCTGCTCTCCGGCGGGCGCGCAGTGCGGGTCGAGACGGCCCCGGCCCCGGGCGGGGCGCTCTCCGTCCGGATCACCGCCGAGGGAAGCCTGGCGGCCGCGGAAGTCGCAGACGCCCGGGCCCAGCTGAGGACGTGCCTCTCCCTCGACGAGGACCTGACGCCGTTCCTGCGTCGGGTGGAGGAGCTCGCGGGCCGCCCCGAGGCACCGGCGTTGCGCCGCGCCCTGCGCAGGGGAGCGGGACGCCTTCTCCGCTCCCCCACCGTCTTCGAGGACGCGGTGAAGACGCTGTGCACGACCAACTGCTCCTGGGGGTTCACCCGGAGCATGGTGGGGCGGCTCGTCGACGAGCTCGGCCGACCCGCCCCCGGAGGGGGCCGCACCTTTCCCCGGGCCGCCGACATGGCGTCGAGGCGAGAGGCCTTCTACCGGGACCGCATCCGGGCCGGCTACCGGGCGCCGTTCCTGCTCGATCTCGCCCGAGCCGCATCCGGGGAAGCCGGCCTGGAGTCCTGGAGGAGCCCTTCCATCCCGCTCGGCGAGCTGGAGCGACGAATCCGCGCGCTGGCCGGGTTCGGTCCGTACGCCACCGAGCACCTGCTCCGCCTGCTCGGTCGCCACGGCGGGCTCGCGCTCGATTCCTGGAGCCGCAAGAAGCTGGCGCGCCTGCGGGGCCGCCGCGGCCAGCCCTCCGACGCGACGCTCCGGCGCTGGTTCGACCCCTGGAAGGAGTGGGCCGGGCTGGCGATGTGGCTCGAGCTCACCGCCGACTGGCACGCGGACGAGCCGACGTGGCCGTGATAAACACCGGCCATGAAATTCGCCTTCGTCCTGGTGAAGTGCGAGCGGGGCCGACTCGACGAGGTGGCCAACGCGGTGATGGAGATCGACGGGGTCTCCGAGGTGCACTCGATCACCGGCCCGTTCGACCTGCTCGTGAAGCTCTACGCGCCGAGCTACGACGACTTCGGGGACATCATCCCGGGTCGCCTCCAGAAGGTCCCGGGGGTGCGCGAGACCGAGACGCTGCTCGCCTTTCGCGCCTTCAAGGCCGGCGGCTGAGCCGCCACTGGATCCGTGCCACCGCAGCGGCGCGGAGGCCGCATGGCGGCGTTCCCCCCGATGGCCCGACCGCTCCCAGGCCATGCGCACCTCGTGAGACGCCGGAGGCGGCCCAGGTGAGGGCCACCACGGTGCTTCACAGTCGCGCCGGCCGCTGAGCCGGCTCGCGACGGGCGAGCGGCGCCGGCGCGGGAAGGAGCGCGGCCGGCGCGAGGGCCACCCCCCGGCGAGTCGTGGAGCCTCCGGACAGGCGAGAAGAACAGCGCGAGCCAGCTCACGAGAAGGCGTCGAGGCCGGTCGCCGCCCGCCCCAGGGTGAGCGTGTGGATGTCGTGGGTGCCCTCGTAGGTGTAGACGGACTCGAGGTTCACCATGTGGCGCATCACCGGGAAGTCGTCCACCACCCCGCTTGCGCCGAGCACCTCTCTCGCGAGTCGCGCGGCGTCGCGGGCCATGCGGACGTTGGCCCGCTTCCCCATCGAGACTTGCACGTGACCGAGCCTCCGCTCGTCGGCGAGCTCGCCGAGCCGGACGGCCAGCAGCTGGCCCAGGACCACGCCCTGCCAGATCTCCACCAGCTTTTCCTGTACGAGCTGGAAGGCGCCGATGGGCCGCCCGAACTGGACGCGCTCCACGGCGTGGCGGCGCGCCGCCTCGAAGCAGGCCGCCGCTGCCCCCACCGCGCCCCAGGCGATGCCGTAGCGTGCCTTGGTGAGGCACGCGAGCGGCGCCCGGAGCCCGGCTCCGGCCGTCCCCGGAAGCGCGTTCGCCGCCGGCACCCGCACCTCGTCGAGGTGCAGCTCGGCCGTCACCGAGGCGCGCAGCGAGAGCTTTCCCTGTACCTCTCGCGCAGAGAACCCGGGCGTGTCCCGCTCCACCAGGAAGCCGCGGATGGAGCGGGCGTCGCCGTCGCCGACCTTGGCCCAGACGAGCGCCACGTCTGCCACGGTCCCGTTGGTGATCCAGGCCTTGCTGCCCTGCAGGACGAAGTCACCTCCGTCGGGCCGGGCGCGGGTGCGCATCCCGCCGGGGTCGGAGCCGAAGTCCGGCTCGGTCAGGCCGAAGCAGCCGATGGCCTCGCCCCGGGCCATGGCCGGAAGCCAGCGCGCCTTCTGCTCCTCCGACCCGAAAGCGTGGATCGGGTACATGCACAGCGCGCCCTGGACCGACGCGAAGCTGCGGAGCCCGGAGTCGCCCCGCTCGAGCTCCTGCATGCAGGCGCCGTAGGCCGTCTCGGAGAGGCCGGCGCACCCGTGGCCGCGGAGGTTCATCCCGAACAGTCCGAGCGAGGCCATCTCCGGCACCAGGTCCATCGGGAACGTCCCGGCTCGGAAGTGTTCCCGGATCACCGGGAGGAAGCGCTCGTCCACGAACCGGGCGACGGACCGGCGCGCCAGGCGCGCGTCCTCGGGCAGCCGCGAGGCGAGGTCCAGAAGGTCCACCGATGCGAGCGGGCCGCCCCCGGTCACCACTCGCTCCAGGCGTGGACGACGGCGACGAGGAGCGCGACCACCAGCGGGCCCGCGACGAGGCCCACCGGGCCGAAGGCGGCGAGCCCTCCGAGCAGGGCGAAGAAGACGACGCCCACCGGGAAGTCGACCCCGCGTCGCATCAGGAGGGGTTTCACCACGTTGTCCGCCGATCCCACCACGAGGATGCCCCAGGCGGCCACGAACGCCGCTGCCAGCGGGTGGCCGGTGGCGAGCTTGAGGAGCGCGAGCGGGGCCCACACGAGCGCGGTGCCCACCACCGGTACGAGGGAAGTGAAGAAGGTGGCCACGCCGAAGAAGAGCGCGTACGGGACCCCGGCGGCGAGGTAGCCGCCGAAGGCGAGAACCGCCTGCACCCCCGAGGTCGCGAGGGTCGAGACCAGCACCGAGACGGTGACGCTGCGCAGGAAGCCGAGGAGGACCGCGGCCCTGCCCGCCGGAAGGGGGAGCATGCGCTTCAGCCACTCCACGAGCTGCCCGCCGTCCGACAGCAGGAAGAACAGCGCCACGAAGAAGAGCAGGAGCTGCGAGAGCGCCGCCCCGGTTGCCTGGAGCAGGCCTCCCACAGTCGACACGGCGCCGCCGCCGATCGACCGGCTGACGAACGTCTCCACCTCGCTGATGCCGTGCGGCAGCCGGCCGAGCGCCTCCTGCGCCGCGCCGCGGCTCCACTCCGGCAACCGCTCGACGAGCGAGGCGACGCCGCGCTCGTCGAGGGTCGCGAGGAGCCAGCGGATCCCCTCGATCGCTTGGCGGACGACCACCGCCCCGATGGCGGCGAGGGGTCCCACCACCGCCACGAGCGCGACGAGCGTCACCACCGCCGCCGCCAGGGTCTTGCGCCCGCCGAGGCGCGGGATCACCCACGCGTGGATGGGGCTGAGCGCGACCGCCACCACGGTGGCCATGAACAGGACCGACGCGAACGGGCGAACCACCTGCCAGGCGAGCCACAGGGCGAGCGCCGTGAGCAGGACGAGGACGTAGCGGGGGTCGAGCCTCTGGCGCATGAGGACCGGTCCTAGAAATTGAGGTGAACCCGCTCGGGAGGCACGCCAGCCTCCTTCAGCGTGGCCTTGACCTCGTTCACCATCGCGCTCATGCCGCAGACGAAGGCCACGCCGTCGCCGGGCGGCGCCCCGCCGAACGCGAGCGAGCGGGCCACCTCCTGAACCCGACCGCGGACCCCCTGCCAGGCGTCGTCGGGGCCCGAGGGGCAGAGGACCACCCGGACGCCGTGTCGCTCCCAGTCGAGGTGCTCGCCGCGGTAGGCGAAGTCCCCGCCCTGGCGCTGGCCGTAGAAGAGCGTGATGCGACCGTGTCGCTCTCGCCGGGAGGTGAAGTACTGAACGAGCGCACGGATGGGGGCGATGCCGGAGCCGGCGGCGAAGAGGAGCACGTCGCGCCCCTCGGCCTCGGCGACCGGGAACCCCTTCCCGAACGGAGCGGAGACGGCGACCGAGGCGCCGGGCGCGGTGGCGGCGATGACCTCGTCGGCGATGCGGCCGCCCCGCTTCACGAGCAGGTCGGCGCGGCCGCCGAGCGAGGGGGCGCTCGCGAGCGCAAAGTAGGCTTCGCCGGACCGCGACCGCACCTTCACGACCTGGCCCGGGGCGGTGTGGTTGGCCGCGAGCGCGCCGAGCGCGACCCGCACGGAGCGAAGAGAAGGGGTCTCGTCCCACGCGTCGAGCACCTGGACGCGCTCGTAGGTCGTGACCTGCGCCGACATGGCGCTCCAACCTACCACCAACGCGGGTCCCATCCCACGGCGGCGTCTGACCGCCAATCGCGCGCCCGCACGCAGCCTCGGCGCAGGACCCGGAGCGGGTACCGGGTGTCGCGCCAGACGATGGCTCCCCGGAACGTGGCGGCCGCCGCGCTCGCGAGCAGCGCGGCTGCCAGGGCCGGGCCGGTCACGGGGACGAGCAGCCCCTCGGCGCCGCTCGCCCCGCCGACGCGGCGCGCGACGGTCCCGACCACCGCGCTCGAGAGAGCGACGCCGGCGATTCCGATCGCCCGCGCTACGGGGGCCCGCGAGAGGACCGAAGCCGCGAGTGGCGCTGCCGACACGAAGGCGAGTCCCGCCGCGGCTGCAAGCGCGAGCGACCATCGGTACTCCGCGCCGGCGAAGGCATTCTTGAGCAGGCCTGCCCAGGAGGCGAGGAAGCCGGCGTTCCATCGCACCGAGACCATCCCGCCCGAGGCGATGGCGCCCTGGCGGACGCCGCTGCGCCGCAGCACCATGCCGAGCTTCACGTCGTCCACCGCCTCCAGCCGGAGCCTCTCGTGGCCGCCGGCGCGCAGGTAATCGTCGCGGCGCACCAGGTTGAACGCGCCGATGCCGATGAATGCCGAGGTGCCGGGCCGGCGCAATTCCCAGGTGCGAAACACCAGGTTGGCAAAGGCGGCGAAGGTCGCGACGAACGCCCGCTCGAGCGCGCCCGGGGCGACGAGGCGCGGGAGGGCCACGAGGTGGCCGAGGCCGCGCGACTCGGCGTACGCGGTGGCGCGGCGAAGCGCGCTCGGGGCGAAGACGACGTCGCCGTCCGTGAAGAGCAGCCAGCGGCCCCCCGCGGCCTCGGCGCCGCGCGCGCAGGCGTGGTTCTTTCCCAACCACCCTTCCGGCAGCTCCCGGATGTGCAGCACCCGCAGGCGCGCGGCCTGCCGGGCGAGCCGGTCGAGGATCTCGGCGGTCCCGTCGGTGGAGCGGTCGTCGACCGCCAACACCGAGAGGTCGGGGTAGTCCTGGTCGAGCAGCGAGCGAATCGCCACCTCCACGCCCCTGGCCTCGTCGCGGGCCGCCACGACCACGGTGAGCGCCGGCCACCCACCCGGCGGCGCAGTCGGCGGCGACAGGGGCAACTCGTCGAGCCGATTCTCGGTGAGGACACCGACCCACGCGGCCCGGGCCCAAAAGAAGGCCGCCAGGCCGGCCGCGACCGTCCAGAGGGCCGAGGCTGCGCCACTCGTCACGGCGCCTCCCCAGGAGCAGCCAATCGGCGCGGAGCCGGTCGCGAGTCGGGGCGGGCGCGGGGCTGCGTGGAGCGCCCCGGGCTCGCTCCCGCGGTGCCCGGCCCATGGATCCCGTCGCCCTCGAAGTCGCCCACGAACGAAGGTGCGCCCGGCGCCGGTCTGGCCGCCGCGCCGCCTCGGCTCAGAATTGCACCAGGGCGTTGACCTTTTGCGCGCCGAGCTTGCGGGCCCCGTGCAGGAAGGAGAGCTCCACCACGAAGGCATAGCCGACGAGGTCACCGCCCTGGCGGGCTACGAGCCGTCCCACCGCCTCGGCCGTACCGCCGGTGGCGAGCAGGTCATCGACGATGAGCACGCGCTCTCCAGGGCCCACGGCGTCGATGTGGAGCTCGAGCCCGTCCTCTCCGTACTCGAGCGCGTAGGCCTCGCGGATGGTCTGGTACGGGAGCTTTCCGGGCTTGCGGGCGATGCACAGGCCGGCGCCGAGCGCGTAGGCGAGCGGCGCCGCGAAGATGAAGCCCCGCGACTCGATGCCCACGACCTTGTCGACGCGCTCCGGCCCCCAGCGGGCGGCGAGCGCGTCCACTACGCTGCGATACAGCGCCGCGTCGGCGAGCACCGGCGTGATGTCCTTGAAGACGACGCCCTTCTTGGGAAAGTCGGGGACATCTCGGATCTTCTCTCGGAGGGCGGTGGCGATGGCGTCCATGGGGTGTGCGCCGGCGCGTGGGCCGGCCTCCTTGGCGGCGGGCGAGTGTATCAGGGGAGGTAATGGAGCGGGTCGCGGGGCGTCGTCCCGTCGCGAACCTCGAAGTGGAGGTGCGGCCCCGTGGTGCGACCGGACTGCCCGACGCGGGCGATGGGCGTGCCCCCTTCGACCCGATCGCCCTCCTTCACCAGGACCGCGCTGTTGTGGGCGTAGACGGTGACGAGCGACGACGCGTGTCGGAGGATGACGATGACGCCGTAGCCGGACTGCCGGCCGGTGTACACGACGAGTCCGGGCGCGGCCGCCACCACCGGCGTGCCCTCGGGCGCGGCGATGTCGATGCCGTCGTGCCGCTGCCCCTGCTTGACGCCGAACCCTTGCCGGAGGACGCCGAGGCCCTTCGGCAGGGGCCAGCGCATCTTGCCGTTCTGCGCCGCCGGCGCTGGGGTCAAGGGCGCGAGGGCGACCGGCGGGGCCGGCTCCACAGCCCCGGTCGGGAGCGCGGGGACCTCGAGAGGCCGCGGCGCTCCGGGGATGAAGAGCTCCATCCCCGGCTGCAGCAGGCGTGGGTCGGTGAGCCCGTTCACTTCCATGAGCTCCCGCGGCTCGAGGCCGTAGGTCTTGGCGATGCGGTAGACGGTTTCGCCCCTCTGCACCAGGTGCGTCGAGCCGACCAGGTCGGGCTCGACGTGGAGCGCCTCGGGCCCCGGTGCCGGGCTCGCAGGATGCCCTCCCTCGCCGGGAACTGTCTCCCCGGCCGGCCGGTGCTGGGGGGCGGCGCATGCGGCGAGGGCGAGCGCGGCCCCGGCGAGGCCGGCGCGCAGCCTCACGGAGCGGGCTCCTTGCGGAAGCCCGGCAAGGTCCAGTTGCGCAGCTCCTGCAACATCGCGTCGTGGGTCAGGTCGAGGTGAAGCGGCGTGACCGAGACGAGCCCGTCGTGGAAGACGGTGTTGCAGTCGGACCGCGGGATGTCCCGGTAGCTCGCCTCGCTCCCGATCCAGAAGTACCTGCGCCCGCGGGGATCGACCTTCTCGACCACGTCGCTGCCGTAGGTGCGGTGGCCGAGGCGAGCGAAGCGGTAACCCCGCACCGGGCCGGGAGGCACGTTGACGTTGAAGAGGGTCGGCGCCGGGGGCGGGTCCGCCGCCACCCGACGCGCCAGCTCCGCGGCGAATGCTGCGGCGTGGGAGAACTCGTGCGGAGGCGAGGAGGCGAGCGAGACGGCGAGGGCATTCACCCCGAGGAGCGCGCCCTCCATGGCCGCGGCGACGGTGCCGGAGTAGAGGACGTCGCTGCCCAGGTTGGGCCCGTGGTTGATCCCGGAGAGGACCACGTCCGGCTTGTGCGCCTTGAGCACGAGGTTCATGCCCATGTAGACGGCGTCGGTGGGAGTGCCGTCCACCGCGAAGCGGCGCGGGCCCACCTCGACGATGCGCAGCGGTCGATGCAGCGAGATGGCGTGGCTCGAGGCCGACTGCTCCCGGTCCGGAGCGACGATCCACACCTCGTCCTCGGGAAAGGCTGCCGCGAGCGCCGCCAGTCCCGGGGCGTGGATCCCGTCATCGTTGGAGAGGAGGACGCGCACGGCGCCCCAATCTACCAGCGGGGCGCTGCACCTGCCAGGAACGCCACGGGGCGAGACTAGCGAAGGCCAGCCACCAGGAGAGCGAAGCTCACGATCGTCGCCGAGAGAACGGTCCAGCCAACTCGCTTGAGCCGGCGCGGGGGGACCCGGAAGAGAACCACCCACAGGCCGGCAAGCGCCACCGGCAGGACGGCCAGCGGCACGGCCCAGGGCACCGCCGCGCGGGCCGCCGTGGCGAAGGCGGCCGCGACGATGCCGAGGATGGCGAGCGCGGACCGTGGCCCCGGATCCCGGGGCGCTCCGCGGGCGCGGTCGAGGAGCGCCTGCACGGCCAGGGTAGCCGTTGCGAACGCCATCACCCACGCGAGCCACGCGCACGCCGCGCTGCGGAGTGGCGCTCCCGCGGCGAGGGCCACCGGGTAGCCGGCCGAGGAAAGCGCGGTGGCGACGACCATCTCGCCCACGGTGGTGCGCTCCGCGTTCCGCCACACGAGCAGCGCCACCGCGCCGGCGAGCAGAGGCGGTGCCAGTGCGGCCCAGCGGGCGAGTGGGGGCGAGAGGAGGAAGCCGAGAGCCCACAGGGATGCGGCGGCGCCGAGGAGCGGCGCGGCGAGGCGGAGGGCGCGGGCTCCGCGCTCCTCGCGAGCGCGGCGGCCCCGCCGGCCCGAGGCGACGAGCAGCGGCTCGTAGGCCAGGAATCCGCAAGAGGCGGCGACTGCGAGGAGGAGCGCTGCCCAGGTGGGGCGTCCGAGCGCGAGGCCCGTCGCGAGCGGCACGGCGATCTGGCCGTAGGCGCCGTGCTCGTGGGGCAGGAGGGACCTCGTCTTCGGGTCGCCGGACACGGGCGCGAAGTGTAGCCGCGGAGGGGCAGACCCGCACGGGATGAAGCCTGGCCGGCCGCCGCCGACCTATCATGGCGCATGCCCCGGCCCGCCCGCGTGCTGCTCGCCCTCCTCGTCCCTGCCGGGGCGGGAGCAGCGGCCATGGCCCTCGCCGTCACCTCACCCGCCTTTCGAGACGGCGGCGCCATCCCGAAGCGCTTCACGTGCCAGGGGCGCGACACGTCCCCTGAGCTCGCCTGGACTGGCGTGCCACCCGGCGCGAAGAGCCTCGCCCTCATCGTGGACGACCCCGACGCACCCGACCCGGCCGCGCCGAGGAGGACCTGGGTGCACTGGGTGGTCTACGACATCTCGGTAGCCGCCGCCGGCCTGCCGGAGGGCGGGTCTCTGCCCCCGGGGGCGCGGCAGGGGACGAACGACTGGCATCGGACCGGGTACGGCGGCCCCTGCCCGCCCGTCGGGCGCCACCGCTACTTCTTCAAGCTCTACGCCCTCGACGCGGCCCTCGGGGACATCGGCGCCCCCAACAAGGGGGAACTGGAGAGGGCCATCGAGGGGCACGTCCTCTCCCGCGCGCAGGTCGTCGGAACCTACGAAAAGGAGTAGCCACGCGCGAGCGCGCTTGCTCAGCTGGCCTCGGCGGCGAGCCCGACGATGGAGCGAGCTCTCTCGCTGCGCATCCAGTCGCGCGTCGTCACCAGCATGACATCCTCGTGGGTCCCGGCCCTCATCAACAGAAAGGGCTCCCGGGAGAGGGCGTCGTCCACGAGGATCGGGACCCCGAACATCGCCAGCGGCGGTTCGGCACCCTCCTCGCAAGGCCAGAAACGGCCTGCGAAGACCGGCTCGGGCACGAGCTCGGCCTCGGCCGATGCGGTGCCCCTCGCCAGGACCTCGAGGTCGACCCGGCGGTGCGCGGGCACGACGGCGATGGCGAGCCAGCCGTCGAGGCTCACCACCACCGGCTTGGCGACGCGGCGGCCGGAGACGTGCTCGACCGCGGCGAGCACCTGGGCCGGAACGGCGCGCCGGTGCGCGTGGTGCGCGAAGGCGAGGCGGTGGTCCTGCAGGTACTTCTCGATGGGCGCCGGGATCATGGCTGCCCCTCCTTTCCCCCCTACGATGGCAACTCGGGCGCAGGAGGGGGAGCCCCGGCGGGGGGGCGCGCGCCCGCCCGCGTGGGGGGCAGGGACATTGCCGCCCCCCGCCTGCACACGTAGACTGCGAAGGGGCGAAGGACTTGGCCTCGGCGGGCGGGCTGCGGGGCGCGGAGCCCGGTCGCGGAAAGCAAACGCCGCGAACTTGGTCGTGGAGTCGTCGATGCCAGCAGAGCGCGGCAGCCTCATCATTCGGATGGACGGTGCCTTTGACATGGACTCGGCGCACGCCATCCAGCAACGGCTCGCCGGCCTTCCAGAGGGAGCCGAGGTGTACGTGGACCTCTCGCGCGTCGGCCAGTTTCACGACCGCGCCGTCGCCGTCCTCGGCGACACCCTCGCGGCGACGCGGGCACGCGTGTCCGTCCGCGGCCTGAGGCAGCACCAGTACCGGATGCTCAAGTACCTCGGAGTGCCGTCGAGCGTGCTGAATCCGATCAACGCCGGCTACCCGGCCGAGGCCGCGCCTCTCGACTGACGGGCCGGCGATGGCGCCGCCTGGCCGCGCCGCCCGGGTGCCCACGTTTCCCGACCCCTTGTCCTGGGTCAGTTCGCGCTCCTCCCGGGCCTTCCACCCCGTCCCGCGGCGTGACAAGCTTCACTCGAGGTCGTTCCCCGGCATCGGCCGCCGGGGGAGGGGGCAGCATGGACCACGGTCGTGGCCGCGCGCCGGGGCAGCTCGTCGAGATACGCCTCCACGGCCGCGGGGGGCAGGGCACGGTGGTCGCCTCGCTGATGCTGGCGCGCGCAGCCATGCTCGAGGGGTGCGGCGTCCAGGCATTCCCCGACTTTGGCGTGGAACGCCGCGGAGCGCCGGTGACGGCGTTCCTGCGCCTGTCGGATCACTCGATCCACCTCCGCTGCAAGGTCTACGACCCGGACCACGTCCTGGTCCTCAATCCCCAGCTGCTCGCGCAGGTCGACGTCCCCGCGCGCGGGTCGGGGTGGCTCGTGGCGAACACACCGCTCGACCCCTCGTCGATCGCGGTGCCGGACGGATGGCGTGTCGCGACCCTCGACGCCAACCGCATCGTCCGGTCCCTGGGCATCGGCGGCGGGGCCCTTCCGATCGTCAACAGCCCATGGCGGGTGCCTTCGCGCGGGTGACCGGCCTCGTCGGGCTCGACTCGCTCTCCCGGGCCATTCGCGAGAGCGCGCCATCTGCGGCGGAGGTGAACGTGGAGGCTGCGCGCGAGGCGTGGGAGTCGGTGCGGGTCGCTGCAACCCGACCGTCCATCGGGCAGGACGCGGGGGTGGCGCCTTGAAGAGGCTTCCCGACGGGCGGATCCAGTTCGAGACCCGAGCCGAGGTCCCGCCCGTCGCGATGACGCTCGGCAGCACCGCCTGGAATCGGACCGGCGACTGGCGCTCGAGGGAGCCGTTCTTCCGGGACCTGACGCCTCCGTGCTCCTCTGCGTGCCCGGTGGCCGAGGACGTCTGCGACCAGAATCCGCCTCCTCGCGCAGGGTCGCGTGCGAGAGGCCGGAGAGGTCGTGCTTTCGGCCAACCCCTTCCCGGCCACAACGGGGCGCGTCTGCCCACACCCCTGCACCGCCGCCTGCAACCGGCGGCACATGGACGGAGCTCTCGACATCCCCGGCCTCGAGCGGGCTCTGGGTGACGCCCTGCTCTCCGAGCGCTTCGAGCTCGACCGTCGAACCGGCGAGGGCGCTCGCGTAGCGGTGGTCGGCGCGGGGCCGGCCGGGCTCACGGCCGCCCACTACCTGGCGCTGGGGGGATGCGACGTCGAACTCTTCGACCGGGGCGAGCTGCCGGGCGGGCTCCTGAGAACCGGCATCCCGCGCTACCGGCTCCCGCGGCCCGTTCTCGACGCCGAGATCGATCGCGCACTGCGCCCCGGCGTGCGCTACGCCGGCGGCAGGGCGCTCGGTGTCAACCTGGACCTCGAGGCGCTCGCCAACGCCTTCGACGCCGTGGTGCTCGCGGTCGGGATGCGCGCCCCGCGACGGCTCTGCGTGAAGGGCGAGGACGCGACGGGCGTCGTGGACGGCCTCGAGCTCCTCGCCGCGCTGAACGCTGGAGCGGAGTTGCACGAGGGCAAGCGCGCGGTCGTCGTGGGCGGCGGGAACAGCGCCCTCGACTGCGCGCGGGCGCTGCGCAGGCGGGGCACCGAGGTGACGGTTGCGTACCGCCGCGGGCGTGCCGACATGCCCGCGTTCGCCGACGAGGTGCGCGAGGCGGCCGAGGAGGGCGTGGCCGTCGAGGAGTGGCTCGTCCCGTTGGAGGTAGGGGTGGTGGACGGTCGCGCGGAGTTCGTCCGCTTTGCCCGGGCACGGCCCGGGACGCCCGACGAGAGCGGGCGACGCCGGCCGGTGGTCATCGACGGAAGCGAGCTCGACGTGCCCGCCGACCTGGTTGCGGTGTGCGCCGGCGAGGAGCTCGATCCCGCAGGCCTTCCTCCGGAATGGGTCTCGGGCGGGGCGGTCGCCCCTCCGGGCGCCGGGATCTTCGGGGGACGGGTGCTTGCCATCGGGGACTGCGCCGGGGGCGGAGGGACGGTGGCACACGCCATCGGCTCCGGGCGGCGTGCGGCCGCCGAGGTCGCGGCCAGGCTCGGCGGTTCACCGCCCCCCGTGGACCTGCTCGCGGAGCGGGGCGCGGCGCCAGGCGTCATCGGCTTCGAGGCGATCCGGCCGGCGTGGCACCGGCCAGCGACCCCGGTGCCTCGGGGGAGCGAGGACGCGGCGCTCCGCCGCCAGGACGAGCGCGAGGTCCGCTTGGGCTTCGCACCGGAGGAGGCGCTCGCCGAGGCCGCCCGATGCCTCGCCTGCGGCACCTGCACGGCTTGCGACGTCTGCTACCAGCTCTGCGCCGAGAGGGCCGTGGTGCGGGGGCTGCCCGGCGGGTACTCGGTCGACGCCACCCGCTGCAAGGGCTGCGGCGTTTGCGTGGAGGAGTGTCCGCGAGGTGCCGTGGAACTCCGCGACCGGGGAGGTGGCTGATGGCGCAGGATCGCCTGCTCACCGGCAACGAGGCGGTGGCATGGGCCGTGGCCCGCGCCGGGGTCCAGGTGGCCTCCGCCTATCCGATCACCCCCCAGACCTCCATCATCGAGACGCTCGCATCGCTCGTCCAGAAGGGCGTCTCGCGCGCCGAATACGTGCCGGTCGAGTCGGAGCACTCGGCGCTCGCCGCGTGCGTCGGCGCGGCCCACGCCGGGGCGCGGACCTTCACCGCCACGAGCGGACAGGGGCTCGCCCTGATGCACGAGCTCATCCACTGGGCGGCCGGCGCGCGACTGCCCATCGTGCTTGCCGCCGTGAACCGGGCACTCGCCCCCGGATGGAACATCTGGACCGACCAGAACGACACGCTCTCGCAGCGCGACACTGGGTGGATCCAGATCTACTGCGCGGACGCGCAGGAGGTGATGGACTCGACCCTCCAGGCCTTTGTGCTGGCACCGCGCCTGTCGCTCCCGGTCATGGTCGTCCTCGACGCGTTCTTTCTCTCGCACACGGCCGAGCCGGTCTCGGTGCCCGACGAGGCGGAGGTCCGGGACCTCATCCCGACGTGGGAGGCGCCCTGGCGCATCGACCTGGACCATCCGAAGGCCATCGGGTCGCTCGTCGCTCCTGCCGAGTACGAGGGGATGCGGCAGAAGCTCGCCGAGGCGCACCAGGCGGCGATCGGGGAGATCGCCGACCTGGCGGCGGCCTGGCGCGACCGATTCGGCCGCGGCGTCGGTCTCGTCGACTGCTACCGCTGCGAGGACGCCGAGGAGGTCCTGGTGGCGAGTGGCACCGCCGCGTCCACGGCCCGCGAGGTGGTCGACGACCTGCGCTCGCGCAAGCGCCGGGCAGGGCTGGTTCGCATCCGGGCCTTCCGTCCCTTCCCGGTGAAGGAGCTGCGCGCCGCGCTCCGCACGGCGCACCGGGTCGCGGTGCTCGACCGCAATTGCTCCTACGGCGCTTCCGGCGTCTTCTTCCAGGAGATACGTGCCGCACTCTGCGGCGTGAGGGGGATGCCGCCGGTCCACGGGTTCATCGCCGGCATGGGCGGGCGCGACGTGACGCCGCGCACCATCGAGGCTGCGCTGGCCTTCGCGGGAGCCGGCGAGCCGCGACCGGAGAGCACATGGCTACGCGACTGACGCGCCCCCGGCCGGCTGCCGAGCCCCGCCTGAGGCTGCCCGAGGTCGAGCTGCTGCAGCCCGGCCACCTGGCCTGCCCCGGCTGCGGGGCCTCGCTCCTCCTGCGCACCTTCCTCCGGTTCGCGGGGCCCCGAACGGTGCTCTGCATCCCGGCGTGCTGCTGCTCCGTGATCGACGGGCCGTTCCCGTACTCGGCCTCGGGCGTGAACGTGGTGCACTGTGCCTTCGAGACCGCCGCCGTCACGGCCGCGGGCGTCCGCGCAGGGCTCCGAGCGCGCGGCATCGACGACGTCCTCGTGGTGGCGTGGGCCGGCGACGGGGGGACCTTCGACATCGGGCTGCAATCGATGTCGGCGGCCGCGGAGCGCAACGAGGACATCCTCTACCTTTGCTACGACAACGAGGCCTACATGAACACGGGCGTGCAGCGATCCGGTGCCACGCCCGAGGGCGCCTGGACCAACACGTCGACCACCGGAAAGAAGCAGCGGAAGAAGGACCTCGACGGCATCATGGCCGCCCACCGCATCCCGTACTTCGCCACGGTGAGCCCGGGCTTCATCGAGGACCTGGAGCGGAAGATGCGAACCGCCATCGCCGTCCGCGGCTTCCGCATGCTGCACTGCTTCTCGCCCTGCCCCCCGGGATGGCGGATGGAGGAGCGCCTGAGCATCACCTCGGCGCGGCTGGCGGTGGAGACGCGGTTCTTCCCCCTCTACGAGATCGTCGACGGCGTCGACTGGCGGATCACCGAGGCCCCGGCGCCTCGTCCGGTGACCGAATACCTTTCGCTGCAGGGCCGGTTCGGCAAGCTCACGCCCGAGGAGATCGCCCACGCGCAGCGGGAAGTGGACGACGACTATGCGCTGCTCGCGCGGCACTGTGCCGAGGGGGCGAGCGACTGGGCGCTCGACCCAATCTAGAGCGAGCCCACCGCCTATCGCCGGAGCGGGGGGAGCTCCACGAACGAAGCCGTGCGCCGCGTCCCCAGCATCACGGCCGCGAGCTCGGGCGGGGGGACGACGAGACGGCGCCCCTCGAACGCAATCCAGCCACCCAGCACGGTGACGGTCGCCATTCTCTCGCCGTCGGACTTGCGCATCCGGTGTCGCAGCAGCCACCGGGCCCCGTCCGGGGAAACGCCGGCCGCCCGCACGTCCACGCGCACGTCTTCCCCGAGCGCCGCCTCCCGTCGGTAGGCGATGGTTTCCTTGAGCAGCACGGGGCCGAGCCCCAGGGCCTCGAACCGAGCCCAGCCGAACCCGCCCGCCGCAAAGAGCGCCACGCGGGTGTCGCTGCAGAGCTCGCTGTAGGCGGTGTTTCGCATGTGGCCGTTCGCGTCGACGTCCGACCAGCGGATGGTGAAGTGACGGGTGAAGAGGTTCATGGGCGCGGCGCCTTCCGGTCCTCGCACGGCCCGGAGGCCGGGACGGCCACCGGGGGCGGGGGCGGGGGCGGGAGCGCGACGGCGAGGACGGGCCGGGACACGGGAGCCTTGCGCATGGCCCGGAGCGTGCCAGGGAGGCCTCAATCCGTAAAGACGGAGTCGCGCGGGCGGTGACTGGGCCGCCGGGGTTGCACGCGCGCGCCGCCGTCCGTATGGATCCCCGCGCTTGCGCGGCCTCGAGGTCCACGTCCACTCCGCCATCGGCGCGGTCCCCGCGCCCGAGTGGGATTCCCTCTGGGAGCACGAGCCGGAGCGGGCGACGCCCTTCCTCCGCCACGCCTGGCTCGACGCGCTGGAGCAGTCGGGGGCTGTCTCGCCCGGGCGGGGATGGGCGCCTCGCCACCTGAGCGTCCGGCGCGCCGGACGCCTCGTCGGGGCGGCGCCGGCGTACGTGAAGGGCGACTCGGATGGGGACTTCGGTCGCGACTGGCACTGGGCCGATGCGGCCGAGCGCGCGGGGATCCCGTACTATCCCAAGCTCGTCTTGGGGGTGCCCTTCACCCCGGTCGCCGGCAGACGTCTGCTCGTCGCCCCCGGCGAGGACCGCGGGGAGATGTGCCGGAGGCTCGTCGCCGGGCTGCGCGCGCTCTGCGCCGCGGAGGCGATTCGCTCTATCCACGTCCTCTACGCGTGGGAGGACGAGGCGCGGGACCTCGAGGAGGCGGGCCTCGCGCTCCGGCTCGACTTCCAGTACCACTGGGTGAACGCGGGCTACCGGGACTTCGACGCCTTCCTGGCGCGGTTCCCATCGAAGCGCCGCAACTCCATCCGGCGCGAGCGGGCGGCTCCGTCGCGCCAGGGGATCGCCATCCGGACCGTGCCCGGCGAGGAGCTCGCCGCGGCGGCTTCGCGGTGGGCTCGCGACGTGGCCAGGCTTCACGAGGACTCGGTGTCGCGCATGGCCTGGGGCCGGCGCTTTCTCGACCGGCCGTTCTACGAGCGGGTGTTCCGCGACATGCCGTCGAGCCTCGAGGTGGTCGAGGCGCGCCGCGAGGGCCGGCTCGTGGCCATGGCCTTCAACGTCGTCGGGCGCGAGCGTCTGTACGGCCGCTACTGGGGAGCGGCGGAGGAGCACCCGTTCCTGCACTTCAACGTGGCGCTCTACCACTCGGTGGAGGAATGCATCCGCCGTGGCCTTCGGGTCTTCGAGGGCGGGGCGGGCGGGGAACACAAGCTCGCGCGCGGCTTCGAGCCCGCCGAGACCTGGAGTGGCCACCTCTTCATGGACCCCAGGCTGGACGGCGCCATCCGCCGCCACCTCGCCGAGGAGCGGGAGCGCTCGCGGGAGGCGGTCGCCACGTGGCGGGAGCGTGAGTCCGTGCTCAAGGTCTGCCCCGCCGGCCCCACGTGAGGGCCAGGTCGCGGGTCCACACCGCCCCGCCGTGCGCCTCGGCGAGGTGGTGCGCCTCGGCGAGAAGGCGCCCGAGGGCCTCGGGGCCGAGCGCGGGCCCGACGAGCGACAGCGATCGAAGCACGGAGTCGAGCCGGGCGGGGGAGAGCGCCTCGGCGTGGCGCCAGGTCTCGCGACCGGACGGGGTCGCGCCGGCCGCTCGGAAGAACTGGGCGAGCCGCTCCGGCGGGCGGGGACGTGCCTTCGGGTTCGCGCGCCGGAGCAGCGCGGAGATCGCCGCCGGAAACGGGTCCGTCGAGAGGCAGGCCTCGACCACCGCGACCGAACCGCCGGGCTCCAGGATGCGCGCCGTCTCCCGTCCGGCGCGCTCCGGGTCGAGCCACTGCAGCGCATCGGCGGCGACGACGAGACGGACCGATCCGTCGCCGATGCCGGTGTCCTCCGCAGGAGCGTGCACGAGCTCCAGCGGCAGTCCCGCCTTTCGCTCGCGGAGCACGGCCAGCATCGCTGCGGCCGGCTCCACCGCCACGACGTGGGCGCCGCGCGCGGCCAGGGGCAGCGAGAGCAGGCCCGTTCCGGCGCCCAGCTCGGCCACGGACGCACCCGCGCCTCCCGCGAGATCCAGCAGCCGGTCGACGAGCGCCGGCGGATAGCCGGGTCGATCGCGGTAGTCCTCCGCGAGGCGGTTGAAGACCCACCGGCCCGGATCCGCGATGTGTGCCGCGCGCCGTCCCACGGCCGCACAGCCTATCAGCGCGCCCGGATCGGACGCCCCTCCAAGTGCGGGAGGGCGCGCCGGCCACAAGGGCGCTACACTCTCCGCGTGTTCGAGCCGGTCGTGACCCTGCGCGGCGTTGCCAAGCGGTACGGTGCCTTCACGGCGCTCGAGCACGTGGACCTCGACGTCCCGGCGGGCGAGATCTTCGCGCTCCTCGGCCCGAACGGCGCCGGCAAGACCACCCTCATCAGCATCGTGGCCGGCCTCGTGCGGTCGAGCGCCGGCACGACGCGCGTGCTCGGCCGCGACGTGGTGGACGACTACCGCTTCACGAGGCGGGCGGTGGGGCTCGTGCCGCAGGAGATCAACTTCGATCCGTTCTTCACCGTCGAGGAGACGCTGCGCATCCAGGCCGGGTACTTCGGGCTACGGCTCTCCGCGGAACGGCTCGAGGAGATCCTCGGGGCTCTCGACCTCGCCGCCAAGCGGCACGCCAATACCCGGTCGCTGTCCGGAGGCATGAAGCGCCGGCTCCTTATCGGCAAGGCGCTCGTGCACGAGCCACGCGTGCTGTTTCTCGACGAGCCAACCGCCGGCGTCGACGTCCAGCTGCGGCAGTCCCTGTGGGCCTACGTTCGGACGCTGCGGGCTCGCGGCACCACCATTGTTCTCACCACCCACTACCTCGACGAGGCCGAGGAATTGGCCGACCGCGTTGCCGTCATCGACCAGGGTCGCATCCTTCTCGTGGAGGAGAAGCGGAGCCTGCTCGAGCGCTATGCTGGGAAGACCCTGCGGGTGGCGCTCTCGGCCCCGGCGGCCGCCCTGCCGGAGCCGCTCATCGCCCTCGGGGCCCGGCTCGAGGAGGGCGGGCTCGCCGTCGCGGTCTCGGCGCCTCCGGGCGCGTCCTTCGGACCCGCGCTCGCGGCGATCGCCGACGCGGGGCTTCCGGTGCGCGACGTCGAGACCCGCCGCATGCGGCTCGAGGACGTGTTCGTCTCCTTGCTTCGGCACGGCGCGCCTGGGAGGCAGAGTTGATCGGGATCGGCCCCCGGACGCTCTTCCTCAAGGAGGTCCGGCGCTTCATGCGCGTCCCGGGCCAGACGGTCCTGTCTCCCCTTGTCACCACCAGCCTCTACTTCCTCGTCTTCGGGTGGTCGCTCGGCGGGCGCCTGCGCGAGGTCGAGGGAGTCCCCTACGCCCGCTTCATCGTGCCCGGGCTGGTGATGCTCGGCGCGATCACCAACGCCTTCCTCAACACGTCGTCCTCCATCATGGTGATGAAGCTCCAGGGGACGATGGTGGATCTTCTCGTCTCGCCCCTCTCCTACGGGGAGATCCTCGGCTCCTTCGTGGGTGCCGCCGTGGTGCGCGGGATGATGGTGGGCGCGGTGGTCTGGCTGGTGGCGGCTTCGTTCACCGGGTTCGGGCTCGCGCACCCGCTCTTTGCCCTCGTCCTTGTCGTGCTCGTGGCCACGGCATTCGGCGGCCTCGGCTTCCTCACCGGCGTGTGGGCGCGGACCTTCGAGCAGGTGAACTTCTTCCCGACCTTCGTCATCACGCCGCTCACCTTTCTCGGCGGGGTCTTCTACTCCGCGGCGATGCTGCCCGGGCCCCTGCGCACCCTCACCCTCTCGAATCCCGTCTACTACGTGGTCGACGGCCTGCGCTGGGGCATGCTGGGGCAATCGGGGACGGGCCCCGTTCCCGCGCTTCTCATCGCGGCGGGGCTCTGCGCGCTGTCGCTCGGGAGCGGCTACGCCATGCTGCGGACGGGATGGAGATTGCGGGGCTGATCGCTTCCAGATCGGGATGGACTTTGCCCCCTCATGGGTTATCCTACGGCCCCCAAATTCCAGGGAACATTTTTCGGAGGAATATCAAATGCGTTTCGCAGTCATCGTCTCGCTCGCGCTGGCCCTGACGGCCTGCAAGAAGTCCGAGCCGCCCGCCTCGGCGCCGCAGGCTCCGGCCGCAGCACCGGGCGCCGCCGCCGGCGTCCGCGGCAAGGTGCTCGAGCGGATCGACGCCTCTCCGTACAGCTACCTCCGGCTCGCCACGCCGGGAGGCGAAGTCTGGGCGGCAGTGCCGCAGACGACCGTCGCCACTGGAGCCGAGGTTGGCCTCGAGAATCCGATGCCGATGGACGGCTTCGAGAGCAAGACGCTGAACCGCAAGTTCGACAAGATCCTGTTCGCCACGCTCTCCGGCCAGGCTCCCGCCGGGGCGCCGGCGGGCGCCGCTCCCGCAGGCATGCCGCCTGCCGGGATGCCGCCTGCAGGGATGCCGCCTACCGGGATGCCCCAGGGAATGGCGGCGCAGCACGCCGCCGCGGCTGCTGGCCCCGCCGACGTCGGCGACGTCAAGGTTCCGAAGGCGACCGGCGCGAATGCCAAGAGCATCGCCGAGGTGTACGGCCAGAAGGCGCAACTGAAGGAGCAGAAGGTCACCGTCCGCGGCAAGGTGGTGAAGTACAACTCCGGCATCATGGGGAAGAACTGGATCCACCTTCGCGACGGCACCGGCACCCAGGCGAAGGGCGACAACGACATCACGGTCACCAGCAGTGAGGCGGCTGCCGTCGGCGACGTCGTCATCGTCGTGGGGACGGTCCGGATCGACAAGGACTTCGGCGCCGGCTACGCCTACCCGGTCATCATCGAAGAGGCGACGGTCGCGAAGAAGTAGTTCGCGCCTTCTGCGGTTGCCCGCGGCGGGTCCGGCTCGGCCGGGCCCGCCGCCTGCTTCATGGCCCCCGCGACGCGGGCGCCGTTCGCCCTACTGGGTGATGTTGCTCAGGTCCTTGCGCACGCTGGCGTAGAAGCAGCCGCCGACGTTCACGAGCCAGTTCGGGGGCGGAAGCTGCCCCGCGCCCGATCCCGAGAAGGTGACCGTGAGAGCCCCCTGTCGGATGTACGCCGAGATGTCCTCGTTGCTCGCCGTGGAGTCGAGCGACAGGGAAGTGACTGTCTCGCTCCCCGCCGGCTTCTGGTAGTGCAGCAGCGCGACCGGGGGCAGGTCGGAGGTCGGCGAGACGAGGGTCACGTCGAAGCTCGTCAGCCAGTCGAGGTTCGGCACCTGTGGCTGCTGCGGCAGGCTGACCCGCATCTGCAGGAACCGGACGACCTCGCCCTTGACGGGCCCGTTGTCGCCGATGCCGGGGAGCCACTTGCCCACGTCGAAGGAGACCTGGGAGGAGAAGCCTCCCGAGACCCCGCTCGTGGTGATCGGAACATCGATGGAGTCCTGCGTGATGCACACCTGGGGCTGCTCGGCCTCCAAGTAGAAGGCCCCACACCCCGCCGCGAGGAGGGAGGAGGCGACGATGGCGGGCATGGCGAGGTTCATGGCGGCCTCGGCGGTCAGAAGTAGTAGGCGAACGACAGGCGGGCCACCGGGACGAAGCCGGTGAACTTCGTGCTGGCCGCGTCGATGGTGACACTGTCGCTCGGGAAGGTCGCGGTGACGCCCTTCACGTAGAGCGTGATCCAGCCGACGCCGCCCTCGATGCGGAACGTGAAGCCCCGGCGGCTCCCGATGGCGAGCCCGAGGTAGGTGGACCACCAGCTGTAGCTCGCCTGGCTGATGAAGGGCTGGAGTTCGGGGGAACGCTCGCCCACTTCTTGATGTAGTTGCCGGCGTTCCCGGGGAAGTAGTGCCCGTACTCGCCGCGCAGGGTAGGGGCGATCACGAAATCGATCGGCTGCAGCGTGACGCCGGCCACGATGCCGGGCTGCAGCGTGTAGGCGAAGCCCACGTCTGCGAGCAGCCAGTACCAGGGGGACCCCACGAGCGACAAGACCGCGCCGTCGGGCGCGCCGATCGCGAGCGAGGCTCCGAAGTGCGGGTAGGGCTCCTCCGCGACGGCGGCGGTGGGGGCAATGGTCGGCGCCGACGCGGCGAGGAGGGCGGCGACTGCAAGGGGTCGCATGAGAGGGGCTCCGGCGGAGGGGTGGCTTCAGTCTGGCACGGGCCGCGGGGGGCCGCCACGCGCACCTCGCGCCCCGGGGTGCGACCGTCGACCACCTTCGTTGCCGGGGCTCTGCTACCTTGCCGCTCGTGGCCCTGCCGGCGACCCTTCACGACTTCCAGGTCGAGCTGTCGCACGTCGATGCGGGAGTGACCGAGCGCGTCGCCATCCGCGTGGCGCGCCACCCTTCCGAGTCGATGGAGCGCGTCTGGCTTCGGGTGCTCACCCAGTGCTGGCTGTGGCGGGAAGGGATTCGAGCAAGGGCCGGGCCTGAGCGATCCGGACCTGCCCGACGTGGTCGCGCGCGACCTCACCGGCGAGGTGACGCTGTGGGCGCGCGTCGGCCGCCCGGACCCGGCCAAGGTGCAGCAGGAGGCCGACCGGAACCCGCGCGCCGTGGTGGCGGTCGTGTTTGACTCGCCGCGGCGGATGGAGGCCTTCGCCGCAGAGGCTCGCGGGGCAGGCCACGCGCGCCTCGGGCGGGTACTGCTCGCTGCACTCGAGCCCGCGCTCCTCGCCGAGCTCGCCTCGAACGAAGAGCGGAGGGTTCGGCTTTCGCTCACCATCGTGGGCGACCACGTGTACGTCGAGGTAGGCAGAAGGACGCTCGACGGGCCGCTCCACCGGACCAGCGTTCCTTAGCAATTCCAGCCTTGTTTGGTGCAAGCCCTTGCGCGCGCGCCCCGTTCCGGCTATCAGGACCATTCCGGTCCACATAGGCCTCCTGCCGAGTCAAAAACGTCGGCGCCGAGGCCCCTTCCGGGGTGGTGCACGAGCGATGATCCGAATGACCAAGCTTGCCGACTACGGGATCGTCCTCCTCACGCACATGGCGATGGGGGAGAGCGCGTGCTTGCACACGGCGCAGGAGCTCTCCGTCCGTTCCAGGGTGCCGCTGCCGACGGCGAGCAAGCTGCTCAAGTCCCTCGCGCGGGCCGGGCTCGTCGTCTCCCATCGCGGCCGCAATGGCGGCTACGGACTCGCCCGCGAAGCCGACCGGATCTCCGTGGCCGAGATCATCGCCGCCATCGAGGGGCCGATCGGGATCACCGAGTGCGGGACCGGTACCGAGGGCAACTGCGACCTGGAGGCGTTCTGCGCGGCGAAGGGTCGATGGGGGCCCATCAGTCGAGCCATCGAGCGGGCGCTCCAGAACGTGCCGCTCTCCGCCATGCGGCCCGAGCCAGCGGGCCTCGTTCGTCTCGCCACCCCCGACGGAGTCGCGCCATGAGTGACGCCATCCGCGAGTTCACCGAGCAGAAGTACAAGTACGGGTTTGTCACCGACATCGACGAGGACCGCATTCCCAAGGGGCTGACGGAGGACGTGGTCCGGGTCATCTCGAAGAAGAAGGAGGAGCCCCAGTTCCTCCTCGACTTTCGCCTCAAGGCGTTTCGGCACTGGCAGACGCTGCAGGAGCCGACCTGGGCCAAGATCCACCACGCACCCATCGACTACCAGGACATCGTCTACTTCTCCGCGCCCAAGCCGAGGAAGAAGCTCGCCTCGATGGACGAGGTGGACCCGGAGCTCCGGGCCGCCTTCAAGAAGCTCGGCATCCCGCTCGAGGAGCAGGCGCGCCTCGCCAACGTCGCGGTCGACGCCGTTTTCGACTCGGTCTCGGTCGCGACGACCTTCAAGAAGAAGCTCGGCGATCTCGGCGTGATCTTCTGCTCCTTCTCGGAGGCGGTGAAGGAGCACCCCGACCTCATCGAGCGCTACCTGGGCTCGGTGGTGCCCTACAGCGACAACTTCTTCGCGACGCTGAACTCGGCCGTGTTCTCCGACGGCTCCTTCGCCTACGTCCCCAAGGGCGTCCGCTGCCCGATGGAGCTCTCGACCTACTTCCGGATCAACGCCGCCGACACCGGGCAGTTCGAGCGCACGCTGCTCGTCGCCGACGAGGGGGCCTACGTCTCCTACCTCGAGGGCTGCACTGCCCCGGTTCGCGACAAGAACCAGCTCCACGCGGCGGTGGTGGAGCTGGTGGCGCTGGACGGCGCCGAGATCAAGTACTCCACCGTGCAGAACTGGTACCCGGGGGACGCCGAGGGGCGCGGTGGCATCTACAACTTCGTGACCAAGCGCGGCAAGGCGATGCGGACGCTCCAAGATCTCCTGGACGCAGGTCGAGACCGGGCTCCGCCATCACCTGGAAGTACCCGAGCTGCATCCTCCAGGGCGACGACTCGGTGGGGGAGTTCTACTCGGTGGCGCTCACCAACAACCGCCAGCAGGCGGACACCGGCACCAAGATGATCCACATCGGGAAGAACACCCGGTCGACCATCATCTCCAAGGGCATCTCCGCCGGGCACGGCCAGAACACCTACCGCGGCCAGGTCAAGGTCCTGAAGGGCGCCGAGAACGCCCGGAACTACTCCCAGTGCGACTCGCTCCTCATCGGCGACCGCTGCGGGGCCCACACGTTCCCGTACATCGAGGTGAAGAACCCGACCGCCAAGGTGGAGCACGAGGCCACCACCTCCAAGATCAGCGAGGATCAGCTCTTCTACTGCCGCCAACGCGGGATCAAGGAGGAGGACGCGGTCTCCATGATCGTCAACGGGTTCGCGCGGCAGGTGCTGAAGGAGTTGCCCATGGAATTCGCAGTGGAGGCGCAGAAGCTGCTCGGAATGAGCCTGGAGGGAAGCGTCGGATGAGCTCGAAGGACCACGAGAAGAGGCCGCTGCTGCGGGTCGAGGGCCTTCGAGCCCGGATCGGCGACAGCGAGATCCTGAAGGGCATTGACCTCACGGTGAATGCCGGCGAGGTGCACGCCATCATGGGTCCGAACGGCTCCGGCAAGAGCACGTTCGCCGGCGTGCTCGCCGGTCGCGAGCACGCCGTGGTGACCGGGGGAACCGCCACCATCGACGGGAAGGACCTGCTCGCGATGTCCCCAGAGGAGCGTGCCGACGCCGGGCTGTTCCTGGGCTTTCAGTACCCCGTGGAGATCCCCGGGGTGGGCAACCTCTACTTCCTGCGAACCGCGCTCAACGCCCAGCGAAAGTCCCGAGGGGAGGAGGAGCTCGACGCGGTCGACTTCCTCGACCTCGCCAAGGAGAAGATGAGGCTCGTCGAGATGGACCCGGCCTTCATGAGCCGTGGCCTCAACGAGGGCTTCTCCGGCGGGGAGAAGAAGCGCAACGAGGTGCTGCAGATGGCCGTGCTCGAGCCTCGACTCGCCATCCTCGACGAGATCGACAGCGGCCTCGACATCGACGCCCTGCGCGTGGTGTCAAAGGGCGTGGAGGCCCTGCGGGCCCCGACGCGCTCCACCATCCTCGTCACCCACTACCAGCGGCTCCTCGAGTACGTCGTCCCCGACTTCGTCCACGTGATGGCGCTCGGCCGGATCGTGCTGTCCGGAGGGCGCGAGCTCGCGCTCGAGCTGGAGAAGAAGGGGTACGCCTGGGTCGAAGAGGAGGCGAAGCGCGGGGCCTGGTCCGAGCCCGCGCGGGTCGCGCCGTGACCTCCGTCGAGCAGAGCCTCCTCCGCGGGGCCGATCGGTCGCCGGCGCTGCCGGCATTCGCCGCGTCCCTGCGCCGCTCCGGCCACGATTCGTTCGCGTCTCTCGGGCTGCCGACGACCCGCCTGGAGGAGTGGCGCTTCACCTCGCTCGCGCCGCTCCTCTCCCAGAGCTTCGCGCCCGGGAATGTGGCCGCGGGCATCTCCGCGGACGAGCTCCTGCGACAGGCAGGTCCCGCCGGCGGAACTCGCCTCGTCTTCGTGAACGGGACGCTGCGCCCGCAGCTGTCCGCCGTCTCCCGGCTCCCCGAGGGCGCCGTCGTCGGCAGCCTGGCGCGGGTCCTCGCCGAGCACCCGGCGCTGGTGGAGCCGCACCTCGGCCGCCTGGCCCCGCTCGCCGGGCATGCGCTCGCCGCCCTCAACTCCGCCCACCTCGACGACGGCGCGTTCGTCCACCTCCCCGCCGGCGCGGCGGTCGCGGAGCCGCTCGAGTTGGTGTTCGTCACCGCCGCCGGGACGGAGGCCACTGCCGCCCAGCCGCGGGTGCTCGTGGTCGCGGGCCCGGGCAGCGAGTGCACGGTGGTGGAGCGGTACCTGGCGACGGGCTCGGGGGCGGCGCTCACCAACGCGGTGGCGGAGCTCGTGGTCGGGGACGGGGCGCACGTGGACCACTACCAGGTGCAGGACCAGCCACCGAGCGCGTTCCACTTCGCGCTCGTCGCCGCCGAGGAGGGCCGAGACGCGCGCTTCTCCACCCACTCGACGGCGCTCGGGGCGGCCATCTCCCGCAGTGACGTCCGCGTCCGGCTGGCCGGCGAGGGCGCCGAGGCGAGTCTCCTCGGGCTCTACATGACCGACGGCCGGAGGCTCGTCGACAACCACTCGGTGGTGGAGCACGCCGTGCCCCATGGCACGAGCCGGGAGGTCTTCAAGGGCGTCCTCGACGGCGAGTCGCGTGCCGTCTTCGGCGGCCGGGTTCGCGTCCTCGAGGGCGCCGTGAAGACCGACGCCCACCAGATGAACTCCAACCTGCTCCTCTCGCGAGACGCGACCGTGGACTCCATGCCGCAGCTCGAGATCTACACCGACGACGTGAAGTGCGGGCACGGGGGGACGGTGGGCCAGCTCGACGCGGACGCCCTCTTCTACCTCCGCTCCCGCGGGCTCCCGTTCGGCCACGCCCGGAGCCTGCTCATCTATGCCTTTGCCCGGGACATGGTGGAACGCGTGAGGCCGGAGTTCCTGCGCGAGCGGCTCGGGCGCGTCATTGCAGCCCGGCTCCCGGAGGGAGCCCGGGTCCTGGAGGCCGCGTGAGCGACGGCACTGCCCAGATCCAGGCGGAGGTGGAGCGGGCCGAGCCCTTCGACGTCGAGCGGGTACGCCGCGAGTTCCCCATCTTGTCGCAGAGGGTGCACGGCAAGCCGCTCGCCTACCTGGACAGTGGTGCCACCGCGCAAAAGCCCCGGAAGGTCATCGACGCGGTCTCCCACTTCTACTCGGCCGACAACGCCAACGTGCACCGCGGCGTGTACGCGCTCGCCGAGCGCGCCACGGCCGCCTACGAGAAGGCGCGGGCAAGTGTGGCGAGGTTCCTCGGCGCAGCGGACCCGAGGGAGATCGTCTTCGTCCGCGGGGCGACGGAGGGGCTGAACCTGGTGGCCCAGACCTTCGGGCGCAAGGAGGTCGGCCCGGGCGACGAGATCCTCATCACCGCCATGGAGCACCACTCGGACATCGTGCCCTGGCAGATGCTTGCCGAGGAGAAGGGGGCCCGGCTCGTGGTGGCTCCGGTGGACGACCGCGGGGCGCTGCCCCTCGACGAGCTGGAGCGCCGCATCGGCGCCCGGACCAAGATCGTCGCCGTGACCCACGTGTCGAACGCGCTCGGGACCGTGAACCCGGTGCGGCGCATCGCCGAGATGGCCCACGCCCGCGGGGCGGCCGTCGTCGTCGACGGCGCGCAGGCGGTGCCGCACCTGCCCGTGGACGTGCGCGCGCTCGGCTGCGACTTCTACGCCTTCAGCGGCCACAAGGTCTTCGGCCCCACCGGCATCGGCGTGCTCTACGGCAAGGCCTCCCGCCTCGAGGCGATGCCCCCCTGGCAGGGCGGCGGGGACATGATCCTCTCGGTGACGTTCGAGCGCACCCTCTACAACCGCATCCCCTACAAGTTCGAGGCGGGAACCCCCGACGCGGCCGGCGCCGTCGGGCTCGGGGCCGCCATCGAGTGGCTCGAGGGCCTCGACCGGGCCGGGGTGGAGGCACACGAGCGGGACCTGCTCGCCTACGGCACCGAGGAGCTCTCCCGCGTCCCGGGGCTGCGCCTCATCGGCACGGCCCCGGACAAGGTGGCGGTGTTCTCCTTCGTCCTCGACGGCGTCCACCCCCACGACGTCGGCACCATCCTCGACCGGGACGGAGTCGCCATCCGGGCCGGTCACCACTGTGCCCAGCCCCTGATGCAGCGCTTTGGCGTCCCGGCCACGGTGCGAGCCTCACTCGCCCTCTACAACACCCGCGAGGAGATTGATGCCCTGGTGCGCGGCCTCGCGCGCGTGCGGGAGATGTTCCGATGAGCGACCTGCAGGACCTCTACCAGGAAGTGATCCTCGACCACGGTCGCCACCCGAGGAACTTCCGGATCATCCACGGCGCGAGCGCGGACGCGGAGGGGCTGAACCCCCTTTGCGGCGACCACTACCACGTCTACCTGAAGCTCGAGGGCGAGCGGATTGCGGACGTCTCGTTCCAGGGTGCCGGCTGCGCCATCTCGAAGGCGTCGGCGTCGCTCATGACCTCGACGTTGAAGGGGAAGACGATCGCGGAGGCCGAGGAGATCTTCCAGCGATTCCACAAGATGGTGGTCGAGGGCGATCGCAGCCAGGCCGAGAGCCTCGGGAAGCTGGCCGTCCTGAAGGGCGTCTGCGACTTCCCCACTCGCGTCAAGTGCGCGAGCCTCGTGTGGCACACGCTGCACTCCGCGCTCCACGGAGAGCGCAAGGCCGTCTCGACGGAGTGACATGGAGCGGCGCGAGCCCATCGCCCTGAGACGCGCAGTGGAGGTGACACTCGTGCCCTCCGGGGAGAAGCACGTCCTCCCCGAAGGAGCCTGGGTCGTCCTCCAGCAGGTGCTGGGGGGGCACTTCACGGTGATGACCGACCGGGGCGGCCTGGCGCGGATTGCCGACGCCGACGCCGACGCGCTGGGGGAGGCCTTCGGCGAGGCGGCGCGGGTCGCGGCCGACGCCGAGAAGGCCAAGGTCGACGCCGCCCGCGACCGGCCCTTCGACGAGCAGCAGGTTTGGGACTCCCTGAAGAAGGTCTTCGACCCCGAGATCCCGGCGAGCATCGTCGACCTCGGCCTGGTGTACGAGTGCCGCGCCGAGCCCCTCGACAGCGGAGGCCACAGGGTCGTCATCCGCATGACGCTCACGGCTCCGGGCTGCGGAGTGGCTCCGCTCATCCTCGACGACGTTCGCGAGCGGGTGTCGAAGGTCCCGGGCGTGGCGAGCGTGGACGTGGACCTGGTGTTCGACCCGCCCTGGACGCCCGCCAAGATGAGCGACGCCGCGAAGCTCCAGCTCGGCATGTGGTGAGGGGACCCGCCCGGGCTGGCCGGGGCGGGCGCGCGCCCTCGCCGAGGCGCCTGCATGCGCCCGGTTGACGCTGGAAGCCCCGGGCGGTATGAAGTCCGCCGGAATGAAGACAGATTCAGAATTTGAAAGACCGGTTCGCCTTCGCGAACGGCTGCGCGGAGAGACGCACGCTGCCATCCTTGCCGCGGCCGAGCTCGTCTTCGCCGACGAGGGACTGGACCGCGCCCGGATGGAGTCCATTGCGGCGCGCGCGGGCGTCGCCGTTGGCACCCTCTACAACCACTTCGAAGACCGGGAAGCGCTGCTCTCGGCACTGGTGCACCACCAGCGCGCCGCACTTCTCGGCCGGCTGGACGCCGCGCTCGCCGCCGGGAAAGGACGGTCCTTCGAGGAGGAACTGGGCGCGCTCCTCCGCGCGCTCGTCGAGCACTGGGCGGCGCACCGCGGCCTCATCTCCCTCCTCTTCCAGTCGGATTGGCCTGGGCGGACGGCGCGCGGCCGCGGGGCGATCCTGGGCGAGATCGTGCGGCGCGCGGAGGCGGTGCTTTGCCGGGGTCGATCCGAGGGCAAGCTGCGGCCGGACGCGGCCGGTCTCCAGGCCGCCATGCTGGTCGGGATGGCGCGCGGCGTCCTCGTGCAGGACGTGATGCGCGACGGCGGCGAGGTGCCCGTCGATCGCGCTGATCGGGTCCTCGAGGTCTTCCTGCGAGGGGCGGGGAGGTAGCCGGTGGAACGGGCGCTCTCCGTGGCGGTGGCGGCGCCGGCGCCCCCGCGGGTGAACAAGTGGCTCGTGACCGTCTCGGTCTCGTTCGGGACCCTCATGGGAGCCATCGACTCCTCCATCGTCAACGTCGCTCTGCCCCAGATCCGCGGCGCCGTGGGCGCGACCATCCAGGAGATCACCTGGATCACCACCGGGTTCGCGATGGCCACCGTCATCGTGATGCCTCTCACGGCGTTCCTCGGCAGGTTCTTCGGCCAGAAGCGCGTCTACCTGGCGAGCCTGCTTCTCTTCGTGGCGGGCTCCGCCCTGTGCGGCATGGCCCGGACCTTGCCGCAGGTCGTCCTCTTCCGCGTGATCCAGGGGCTCGGGGCGGGCGCGCTCCAGCCCACCGAGCAGGCCATCCTGCGCCAGACCTTCCCGCCCAAGGAGCAGGGCATGGCGATGGCGCTCTTCGCGATGGCCGTCATGCTCGGGCCAGCCATCGGCCCGACGCTCGGGGGCTACATCGTCGACAACTACCACTGGTCCTGGATCTTCTTCATCAACCTGCCGGTGGGGCTCCTCGGTTTCCTCATGGTGACGCGCTTCGTTCACGAGCCGGACGACATCCGGGACGCAAACCGCGCCGCGGCCGCCGCCCAGCGCCGCAACCTGGACTGGCAGGGAATCGCGCTGCTCGCGACCGGGCTCGCGGCGCTCCAGTACGTCCTCGAGGAGGGGCAGCAGGACGACTGGTTCGACTCGCGGCTCATCGTCGCCCTGTCTGCCGTGGCGGTGGTGGGCCTCGCCGCCTTCGTCTGGCGGGAGTTGACCGCGCCGGCCCCGGCCGTCAACCTGAGGCTCTTCAAGGACCCGGTCTTCACTTCGGGCACCCTGGTCGGGTCGGTGATGTTCGCGATGCTCATGGCGAGCATGTTCCTCCTGCCCGTCTTCATGCAGGAGCTGCTGGGCTTCACGGCCACGCAGTCCGGGCTCGCCCTCATGCCGCGGGTCCTCGTGATGATGGTGACGACGCCCTTCGTGGGGAAGATCTACAACCGCGTCTCCCCTCGGCTGCTCGTGGGCATCGGCGTGGTCATGGTCTCGACTGGCTCCTTCGCGCTGGGGCGGATCACGCTCCAGACCACCTCGGCGGGCATCGTCGAGGCCATTCTCATCCAGGGTGCCGGGTTCGCGTTCCTCTTCGTTCCCCTCACCACCGCGGCGCTCTCGAACGTGGCCCGGGCGAGGCTCTCCGACGCCACCGGGCTGAACTCGCTGCTGCGGCAGATCGGGGGCTCGGTGGGCCTCGCGATCTTCGCGACCCTGCTCTCCCGCGACACCGTGCAGGCCCGCCACGCCGTCGTCGCCCACTTCACCGCCGAGCGGCCCGAGGTGATGGCGCGGCTCTCCCAGCTGCAGAGCTTCTTCGCCTCGAAAGGCTACGACGCCGTGAGCGCGAAGGGCGCGGCCCTGCAGGCGCTCGACGGGATCGCCACGCAGCAGTCGACGGTTCTCGCCTTCGAGCAGGTCTTCCACCTCGCCGGGATCGTCTTCCTGGCGGTCCTCCCGCTTCTCCTCTTCCTCAAGGTGAATCGAGGCGAGGCGAAGGACAAACCGCACGTCGAAATCGAGATGGGTTGAACATGACTCCAGCCTCCCCTGCCTCCACTCCCGGCCCCGAGGGCCGGGGCCCCGCGCAACCCGAGCCGATCCGCCCGGCGGAAGTGAGCCCCGCTCGGCCCCCGCGCCGCCGCGCGCTCGCCTTCGCGGCCGTGGCTGCCGTGGTCGCGGCGGCCCTGGGGTACGGTGCCTACGCCTACGCGACCCGTTTCGACGTGAGCACCGACGACGCCCAGGTCGAGTCCGACGTCGTCCCCCTGGCGCCGCGGGTCGGCGGCGCGGTGGCGCGGGTCCTGGTGCAGGAGAACCAGGCGGTGAAGAAGGGCGAGCTCCTGGTGGTGATCGACCACGCGGACTTCGCCGCCAAGGTCCGCCAGGCAGAGGCGGAGCTCGAGACCGTGCGAGCCCAGGCGAAGGCCGCCGAGGCCCAGGTGGGGGCGGCGGAGGCTGGACTGCGCCGCGCCGAGGTCGAGGGGGACAAGGCCGGGATCGACCTGGCGCGCGCCGAGCAGCTCCGCAAGGGGGACGCCATCCCGCCGGAGAAGCTCGATACCGCCAAGGCCGCCTCGGGTACCAGCCGGGCCGGGGTGGCGAGCGCCCGCGCCCAGGTCGCGGTGGCCCAGGCCCAGGAGAAGCTGGCACACGGCCGGGTGAAGGCAGCGGAGGCAACGCTCGACCTGGCACAGCTGCAGCTCTCCTACACGAAGATATGGGCGCCGGAGGACGGAGTGGTATCCAAGCTTGCCATCCACGAGGGTCAGCTCGTCTCGCCGGGCCAGCCGCTCGCGGAGCTCGTCCCGAACAGCAACTACGTCGTCGCGAACTTCAAGGAGACCCAGGTGGGCGCCATGCGCGCCGGCCAGCGCGCGGTGGTGGAGATCGACGCCTACCCCGGCCTCAAGTTCGAGGGCAGCGTGGAGAGCCTCTCGGGAGGCACCGGCGCGCGCTTCTCCCTCATCCCGCCGGACAATGCGTCGGGGAACTTCGTCAAGGTGGTGGAGCGCGTCCCCGTGCGGATCGCCTGGACGCAGCCGCTGCCGCCGGACATCCACGTCCGCGCCGGGCTCTCCGCCTACGTCGTCGTGAAGACCCGCTGAGTCGGGCGAGCCAATCCGTCCGCCGCCGCCCCGTCAGGGGATGACGACGGGGACGCTTGCCAACCTCTGGCGGAGCAGGTCGCGGAGGACGTCGATCTCGAAGGGCTTCTGGATGTGGACGTGCCCGGAGTTCTCGAGGAAATCCTGGGCGCCCGCGGTGAACGGACCGCCGGTGATGAAGACCACCACCTCGCCGGCCCCTGGCCGCTGGCGCTCCAGCTCCCTCAGGAAGTCGACGCCGTTCATCCCGGGCATCATCACGTCGCAGAGCACGAGGTCGAAGCGCTCGCCCCCGAGAAGCTGGGCCAGCGCCTGGCGCGGGTCGGTGGAGGAGACGACGTCGTGCTCCCGGGAGAGCATGCGGGAGACACTCTTCCCGATGAGTGGCTCGTCGTCCACCACCAGCACGCGGCCGCGCGGGACCCCGCCGCGGCCGGGCCGCCCCTCCTGCGCCCCGGCCGGGCGCGCGGCCTGGACAGGCGGAAGCCGGACCCGGAAGGTGGTGCCTCGCATTTCCTCGCTCTCCACCTCGATGGCGCCGCCGAGGCTGGTGACGATGCCGTGGCAGATGGACAGGCCGAGCCCGGTGCCCGTGCCTACCGGTTTGGTGGTGAAGAACGGCTCGAAGATGCGGGCCCGGACGGCGGAGGGGATGCCCGCACCGGTGTCGGAGACCTCCACGATCGCCCAGCCGTCGATCCCGGTCCGGGTGGTGAGCCGGACGGTGTGGAGCGAGGGGTTGCCCTCCGGGATGGACTGGGCTGCGTTCACGAGCAGGTTCACGAAGACCTGCCCGAGCTGGCCCTCCGAGGCCTGCACCGCGGGGACCGGGTCGAACCGCGTCACCAGCCTGGCGCGGTGGCGAATCTCGCTCTGGGCCAGGTTGAGTGCCGAGCGCACCTCGGCCTGGATGTCGACGAGGACCGGGCGGTCGTCGGGGGCGCGCGACACGAACTTGAGGTCGCGCACGATGTTGCGCACGCGGCGGGCGCCGTCGATGGCCTCGCGGATCGCGGCCTCGGCCTCGTCCACCTCGCTATCCGTTCCCCGGAGGCGGGCGAGCAGGTCGCCGACGAACGAGAGGTTCGAGGCGACGTAGGTGAGGGGGTTGTTGATCTCGTGAGCCACCCCGGCGGCGAGGGTGCCCACGCTGGCGAGGCGCTGCGAGGATTCGGCGCGCTTGCGATCGGAGACGTCGCGGGCCGACCAGACGCCGTATTCCTGGCCGTCGAAGGACAGGTACGAGAGGCCCACCTCGGCGACGACGCGACGGCCGCCCGCCGCGGCGAGGCCGGTCTCGAACAGGGCCGTTCCGCCCTTGCGCATCTCCCGCCAGCGAGCCGTCCAGCTCTCCGGTGGGAGGCCGGGGTCGAGATCCCAGATCGCCCTGCCGAGGAGTTCCCGTGCCGAGGACCCGAACATGCGGCCGGCCCCCTCGTTGGCGAAGGTGACGAGGCCGAAGGGGTCGATGACCAGGAACCCGTCCGACCCGTGGTCCAGCGCGTAGCGGGCAAGGCGCAGGGCCCTCTCGGCCCTTCGCTGCTCGGAGAGCACGGCGGCGAGGATGAGCGTCGTGCCCACGACCACGACGAGGAGCAGCTGCACGGACGAAGCGGTGGGGACGAGAGCGCCCGGACCTCCGCGCAGCGAGCCCAGCGCGGTCAGCACGGACGCGGACGAGGCCACGAGGAAGCCCGCCGCGCTCACCCCGCGTGCGCCGAAGCGCAGCGCGGCCCAAACGAAGACGGGGAGCATGAGGTACTGGTGGGAGAGGATCCCCTGGCCGGTGCGGTGGAAGACCATCCAGGCCATCGCCACCGAGGCGATGAGCAGGCCGGCGAACTCCCACGGCGCCTTGCGGATGGCGTTGCGGCCCGACCCGTTGGGCGCGCTCCAGGACAGCACGAGCGGCGTCACGATGAGGATGCCGAGGCCGTCGCCGGCCCACCACTCCTCCCACGGCAACAGCGGCGACCGGCCGTAGCGGTACGCGACCGCGCTGGCGTTCAGGATCCCGCCCAGCGCCGGGGCCAGGGCGGCGCTGAGGACCATGATCCCCAGCACGTCGCGCAGCCGCGACATGCTGGGCCGGCCGCCCAGCACCCGCTCCGCGAGCCACGCTGCGAGCGTCGCCTCGATCGGGTCGGCGACGAGGGTGGCGACGGTGAGGAGCGGCGAGCGCCCCACGTGCACACAGACGATGACGTCGGCGATGGCCGCCACCAGGACGACCACCGGCCAGCGTCGCCGCTCGCTGAGAAGGAGGACCGCCACGTAGAGCCCTGCGGCGGGCCAGAACGTGGAGAACTGGGTCAGCGGATCGGTCAGCCATTCGCCCGCCTCGGCGAGCAGAAGATAGGCAACGCCGAAGCCGACGAGATGCAGCCAGCGGCTGCGCTGGCGCGCGTCGACGTCCCGCGTGATGAGGCCCTCCACGGCGCCAGGGTACCCCCACAACGCGGTGCGGGAAATGTGACGGCTGGCACACCTCTGCGCACTTGGTAGGATGTCGAGCCTCGCCATGAACCCATCCGCCGCCCATGTCCCCTGTACACGGGGCAGGCACCTGCCGTCTCTCGACGGACTGCGGGGTGCGGCCGTCCTGTTCGTGCTGGCGTTTCACTTCGCTCATCTCGAGGGCGGACCGGGGGCCGTCGAGCGCGCGCTCCTTGGAGCGACGGGCCTCGGCTGGTCCGGCGTCGACCTGTTCTTCGTTCTCTCCGGCTTCCTCATCACCGGCATCCTCCTCGACGCCAAGGGCACTCCCGGCTACTTCCGCGCGTTCTATCTCCGGCGCGCGTTGCGGATCTTTCCCCTCTACTACGCGTACCTGGCCGTCCTGTTCTGGGTCATCCCGCGGGTCGTGCCCGCAGCGGTCCTGGATGTGAAGCCCGGCTCCCAGGGGTGGCTGTGGAGCTATCTCGGAAACGTCCTCTTCGCGCGTGAGCGCGGATTCGGCGCGAGCCCCTATGCCGGCCACTTCTGGTCTCTGGCGGTCGAGGAGCAGTTCTACCTGGCGTGGCCCTTCCTCGTCTGGCTGCTCACGCCCCGGCGCCTCGCCGCGGTCTCGCTGGCACTCGTCGGCGGGGCCTTCGCGATCCGCCTCGGCATCCACCACACGAGCTGGAACGCCGCGGCGGCCTACGTGCTGACGCCGTGCCGGGCCGACGCGCTCTCGATAGGGGCCCTGGTCGCGATCGGAATCCGGCAAGAGACCGGCCTCGCGCGCCTGCGGAGCGTCGCCCCCTGGACGCTCGCGACATGCGCGGCCGCGGTGGCGGCGATCTGGGTCGCGCGCGGCGCCTTCTTCGGGGGAGACCCCGCCGTTCAGGTGTGGGGGTTCACGCCGCTCGCGGTCGGCTACGGAGCGGTGCTCGTGCTCGCCCTCTCGGCGCCGGCGGGCTCCGCGCTCGCCCGCGGGCTCTCCGCGCGATGGCTGCGCGGGGCCGGCCGCTACAGCTACGGCCTCTACGTCCTCCACTACCCGGTCTTCCTGGCCCTCGAGGGGGCGGGGCTGGGGCCGGCAGCGCTCGCCCGGACCCTCGGGTCGCGGCTCGGAGGCATCCTCTCGTTCGCCGCGCTGGCGGGCGCTGCCTCGATCGCGGCCGCACTCGCTTCCTGGCACCTCCTCGAGCGCCACTTCCTCAGGATGAAGGACCTCTTCCCCTACGGCCGCGAGGCAGCGGTCCCGACCGGCCCGATGTCTTCGGCGGCGCAGGGGTAGGCTTCGGCTCCGGGCGGGGCCAGGCGCCGTCCGGGGCGGCGCCTGGCACGCTCCTCTCGCTCCCGGTAGGATCCCCGCCGCGATGCGGTCTCGAGCGCAGGGAAGGGGTTCGGTCCCGATGCGAGTGGCCGTCGCGCTCGCCGGCCTCGGGTTGATCGCGTCGCCGGGCGCGGTGCGGTCGGCCGAGGGACGTTCCGTGCTCGCCCCGTCCGGCGTGGCGGCCTTCTCGCGGCACGCCGGCGCCTATGGCGCCCGCATGTCGCCGAACGGCACCTACGTGGCCGCGGTCCGGATGGAGGAAGGAAAGCGGCTCCTCCTGTTTCTCGATCTGCGGAAGGGCACCTCCGTGGTCGTCGAGATCGATCCGCGCTCCGAGCCCTCGAGCCTGCGTTGGGTCAGCGACGAGCGCGTGGTGGTCGAGCTCGCGGACCGCGACGGCGACCTCGCCGCCCCGGTGAGCCGTGGAGAGATCTATGCCGTGAACGCCACTGGCCGCGGCGGCGAGATCATCTTCGGTTATCGCGGCGAGCTCAGCACGGGGTCGCGCATCCCGAAGGCCGAGCGCGACGCGGCCTGGGGCTACGTGGTCGCCGCGCGGCGCGACGGCAGGCACGTTGTCGTCGGGGCCCGCGAGATGCGGGACGTCGGGGACCGGCAGGTGCACCTCTACGACCTCGACGCCTACAGCGGCGTGAAGACGCTCATCGTCCACAGCCCCATCCGCGAGGCGGGGTTCCTCACGGACGAAGACGGAGAGCCTCGGATCGCCTGGGGTCACGACAGCGAGTTCCGGGCGAAGTTCTTCTACCGGGAGGCCGGCGGGGGGTGGCGCGAGCTCGCCAGCCTGCAGGGCGTGACGCGCGCCAGCCAACCGGCAGCCTTCTTCGCGAAAGGGCGGCTCCTGTACGTCATCGAGGAGGCGGAGGGTCGCTTCGACGTGGTGGCCGTGCACGTCGACAGCGGCGAGCGCCGGCTGGTGGCAAGCACCGAGACGGCGCCGCCCGCGCTCATTCGCGACCAGGCGGGGCAGGTCGTGGCGATAGAGTCCGAGCCCGACCTCCCCGTCTACAGCTACCTCGTGCCCGACCACAAGATCTGTCGCCTTCTCCGGGGACTGCTCGCGGCCTACCCCGGCGAGCACGTGAGGCTCGTGAACTGGACGCGAGACGGCGGGAGGGTGCTGGCGTCGATCTACAGCGACCGGGATCCGGGTCGATACCTTGTCGTCGACAGCGAGACGATGACGGCGGATCAAGTGCTGTCGACGCGCCCCTGGATTCGACCGGAGGAGATGGCGGAGACGAGCGCGTTCCACATCGCCGCGAGCGACGGCTTCCGCATCCACGGGTACTTCACGCTCCCAGCCCGAGGCGAGGGCGGGCCACCCCCGCTCGTCGTGCTCCCGCACGGCGGCCCGCACCTCGTCCGCGACGACTGGCGCTTCAACCCGGAAGTGCAGCTCCTCGCCAGCGAGGGCTTCGCGGTTCTCCAGGTCAACTTCCGCGGATCCGGCGGATACGGAGCTGCATACCAGGAGGCCGGCTACCGCAAGTGGGGCAGCCGCATGACGCAGGACGTCGTCGACGCTACGCGGTTCGCGATCCGCAAGGGGTTCGCCGACCCCGCCCGGATCTGCATCTACGGGGCGAGCTTCGGAGGCTACGCGGCGATGCAGGCCGCAATCCTGGCGCCGGACCTGTTTCGCTGCGCGGTGGGATACGCCGGGATCTACGACCTCGAGCTCCTCTCCCGGTCGGACGGGTTCGCCATCTCGCGGCAAGGTCGCGGCTTTCAGAGAGCGGTTCTCGGCGACGACGCCGAGGCCCTGAAGTCCGCGTCGCCCGTCTACAACGCCGCCAGGCTCACTGTCCCGGTGCTTCTCGTCCACGGCAAGAAGGACCGGACGGCCCCCATTGACCACGCCGAGCGTCTTCGGGAAGCGCTCGAGGGGCAGGGCAGGCCGCCGGAGTGGCTCGTCGAGGCCGACGAGGCGCACGGCTTCTACGACGAGGGGGCCCGTTTGAGGATGTACACGCGGTTGCTCACCTTCCTCAAGGCGCACACCGGGCCGGCGCCGGCAGCCCGGACCGAGCCCCGCCCCCGACCGCTCGCTAGGTGAACTCGCGGGCCCGGCGCCGCCGAGCGCGGAGGGGCGGCTCGGCCGGATCGAGGCCAATCGCTCGAAGGCGCGCCGGGGGCGCCCTCCGACGACGTTGCACTGCTCGCCCTGCGCCGTCCCGCCCTGGGTCTTGCCGCGCCGTAGGTGCCCGCTCGGGTTGACCGCCTCGAGTCTCGCGTGATATCCGTTCATCCGGATATCAGGATGAACTCCACCTCAGCACGCCCCGACGCCCTCCTCGGTTGGATGGAGGGGCTCGCCGACCCCACGCGGCTGCGGCTCCTCCACCTCCTCGAGCACAACGAGCTCGGCGTGGCCGAGCTGTGCGGGGTCCTGCAGCTCCCGCAGTCGACGGTGAGCCGTCACCTCAAGGTGCTCGCCGACCAGGGCTTCATCGGCGTGGAGCGCCAGGGGGCGAACCGCCTCTACCGCATGGGCGAGAAGGTGAGTCCGGTGGCCCGCCGACTCTGGCGACTCACGCGCGACGAGAGCGGGACCTGGGCGACCCTGCAGCACGACCGGCTGCGGCTCGAGCGCAGGCTGAGGGACCGCCGCTCCGGGGCTGAGCGCTTCTTCGCCGGGGCAGCCGGTGACTGGGACCGGCTCCGGGCGGAGTGGTACGGCAACGGCTTCGGGGCGGCGGCGCTGCTCGCGCTCCTGCCCCCCGACTCCACCGTTGCCGACCTCGGCTGCGGCACCGGTGCCCTGGCGACGGCCCTCGCCCCCTTCGTCCGGCGCGTGGTGGGGGTCGACCAGTCGGCTGACATGCTCAAGGCCGCCAGGCGCCGCACCGGCGGCCTCGACAACGTGGAGTTCCACCAGGGAGCCCTCGAGGCGCTGCCGCTCGGGGACGGCACGTGCGACGCCGCGCTGCTCGTGCTCGCCCTCGGTTGGGTGGTGGATCCCGCCCGGGCCCTCGCCGAGGCGGCGAGGGTCGTGCGCCCGGGCGGCCGGCTCGCGCTCGTCGACGCGGTGCTCCACGCCGACGAGGCCTTTCGCCGCCGCGCCGGCCAGGTGTGGCCGGGTTTCGAGCCCTCGCGGGTCGAGGCGCTGCTCACCGCGGCCGGCTGGGCCGAGCCCCGATGCGGGACGCTCCCTCCCGAGCCCGGCGCCCGGGGCCCCGCGCTGTTGCTGGCGCGAGCCCGGCGCCCCTGACCGACATTCTCGACCGCCTACCCCGAACCGAAGAAGAGGAGAGAACACCATGGCCCCCCGCATCGCCAGCGCCCGCAAGTCCCGCCCCGCCGCCCCCTTCGAGTTCCAGGTGAAGGACCTCTCGCTCGCCGACTGGGGCCGCAAGGAGATCGAGCTCGCCGAGAAGGAGATGCCCGGGCTCATGGCGGTGCGGCGCGAGTCCGCCGCCAAGAAGCCCCTGAAGGGCCAGCGGATCACCGGCTCCCTTCACATGACCATCCAGACCGCGGTGCTCATCGAGACGCTGCGGGACCTCGGGGCCGACGTTCGATGGGCTTCGTGCAACATCTTCTCCACGCAGGATCACGCCGCCGCTGCGGCGGTGGTGGGGCCGGGCGGCACGATCGACGCGCCGCGCGGCGTGCCGGTGTTCGCCTGGAAGGGCGAGAGCCTCGAGGAGTACTGGGATTGCACCGAGCGTGCGCTCGACTTCGGCACCGGCCGGGGACCCACCCAGATCGTCGACGACGGCGGGGACGCCACCCTGCTCATCCACAAGGGCGTCGAGTTCGAGAAGGCGGGCAAGGTACCTTCCCCGACCGAGTCGGATTCCGAGGAGTTCGCTGTCGTGCTGAAGCTGCTCGGCCGCGAGATCCGCAAGGACCGGCGCCGGTTCACCCAATCTGGCGAGGGAGATCCGAGGAGTGACGGAGGAGACCACCACCGGCGTCCACCGCCTCTACGAGATGCAGAAGAGCGGGGAGCTGCTCTTCCCGGCCATCAACGTGAACGACAGCGTCACCAAGTCGAAATTCGACAACCTCTACGGGTGCCGGCACTCGCTCGTCGACGGGCTCAACCGGGCCACCGACGTGATGCTGGCCGGCAAGCTCTGCGTGGTCTGCGGATACGGCGACGTGGGCAAGGGCTGCGCCCAGGCGCTCCGCGGGCAGGGGGCGCGCGTCGTCGTCACCGAGATCGATCCCATCTGCGCGCTGCAGGCAGCCATGGAGGGGTACCAGGTGCTCCGCATCGAGGACGTCCTCGAGAAGGCGGACATCTTCGTGACCGCCACCGGCAACCTCGACGTCATCACCGTCGAGCACATGAAGCGGATGAAGGACGGGGCCATCATCGGGAACATCGGCCACTTCGACAACGAGATCGACATGGCAGGCCTGAAGAAGGTCCCCGGCGTGACGCGGACCAACATCAAGCCACAGTTCGACAAGTGGACGCTGCCGAGCGGCCGGTCGGTGCTCGTGCTCGCAGAGGGGCGGCTGCTCAACCTGGGGTGCGCAACCGGGCATCCCAGCTTCGTGATGTCGAACAGCTTCACGAACCAGACCCTCGCCCAGATCGAGCTCGCAGCGCACGCCGGGAAGTACGAGAAGAAGGTCTACGTTCTCCCCAAGCACCTCGACGAGAAGGTGGCGAGGCTTCACCTCGACCAGGTCGGCGTCAAGCTGACGAAGCTCACCCCGAGGCAGGCCGAGTACATCGGCGTCCCGCAGAAGGGGCCGTTCAAGGCCGAGCAATACCGCTACTAGGTCGCCCTCAAGCCGCCTGGCGGTTCGGCTCTGGCCGGACTGCCAGGTGCCGGCGCTCCCGGCGCCGCATCACCCCGAGGTCGACGTCCCCCGGCCCGGCGAGCACCAGCACCCGCTGCAGGTCGTCGAGCGTGTCCACCGGGCTCCCGTTTGCCTCGAGCAGGAGGTCTCCCACCTCGAGCGCCGCCCGCTCCGCAGGCGTCCCTGCCTCCACGCCGAGGACGCGCACGGCTCGCAGGTGGCCGACCTCGGCCGCCAGCACCGGCTCGAGCTCCTCGCCGCGGACGGCGACTCCCAGGTACGGCCGGCGGACCTCGCCCTCCCGGAGGAGGACGGCCGCCACCCAGGAGGCGGTGTGGGCCGGAACGGCGAAGCCCAGCCCGCTGGCGCGCGGATCATGGCGGTGGTGATCCCGACCACCTCCCCGGAGGCGTCGAGGAGCGGTCCCCCGGAGTTCCCGGGGTTCACGGCCGCGTCGGTCTGTACGAGCCCGTCGAGGAGGGCCGACCCGGGGCCGGGCAAGCTGCGATAGAGGGCGCTCACGACCCCCACCGAGACGGAGCGCTCGAACCCGAGCGGATTTCCGATGGCCACGACCACCTCGCCCACCCGTAACCGACGCCCCTCGGCGAGCGGGAGTGCCGAGAGCGTCCCGGCGTCCACGCGCACGACCGCCAGGTCGGTGCGCCGGTCGGCCCCGACGAGCTCCCCCGGCACCGCGGCGCCGCCGGGCAGGCGCACCCGAAGCGGGCCGCCCCCCTCGGCGACGTGGGCGTTCGTGAGGACGTAGCCGTCGGGCGCGAGCACGACACCAGATCCCTGGCCACGCCGCCGCTCCAGCCCGACCACGCCGGCGGCAGCCCCGGCCACGAGGCCGGCGAGCTCGTCCGAGAGGGCGCGGAGGAGCGTCACCGCTCGCCCCCCCTCGCCCCGACCTCCACGGCCAGCTGCTTGAGCTCGCCCGCCCGCAAGAGCCTCGCCTCGACGGGGCGGCCGATCCTCTCGGCGTCGAGCAGTGGCAGGAGGTCGCCGACGTACGACAGCGCGTGGCCGTCCAGGGACAAAAGCGCGTCGCCGAGGAGGAGGCCGGCCCGGTCGGCCGGGCTCCCGGGCTCCACCGCGGAGACGAGCAGCGCTCCCGCCTGCCCGGCGAGGCGCTCGGCCGCCTGCGGCAGGCGGACGGGAAGCGAGGCGATCCCCAGGAACCCGCGCTTGATGCCGCCGTGGGCGAGCAGCTGTGCCACCACCCGCTCCAGCGTCGGGCGCGGCACCACGAGCGCGGTGCCCCGCAGCAGCCCGGCGGAGAGCATCCCGGCCCCCCGCCCTGCCATGTCGACGGCCAGGCCCCCGGAGAAGCCAGGGTGGAGCGGCACGTCCGCTTCCAGGTAGCGGTCGAGCTTCCCGCCGGTCGGGGCCCGCCAGGAGTCGGCGACGCGGGAGAGAACGCCGAGCGACACGCGCGGGGCGTGGCCGGGGCGAGTGACCGCGGCGAGGAGCTGGCCAGCGCGCAGGCCCGTCGGGTCCGCCCAGTCCGGGTTGGGGACGTCCGCGGTGTCGACCTTCAGCGCGGCCAGGTCGGTGGCCGGGTCGCGGCCGGCGACCTGGGCCGCCGCGGTGCGCCCGTCGGCGAAGCCCACGGACACCTCGTCGCGCTCCAGGTTGTGGTGGGCGGTCACCACCACGCCGCTCGACCAGACGACGCCGCTCGCGGGCGCGCGGCGCCCGTCCACGCGCACCACAGAACGCTCTGCCCGGGCCGCCAGGTCGGCGAGGCGGTCCGAGAGTCCCACTGCCATCTCCTCGATTGCGTGTGCCATGGCCGGGAGCGTAAGGGCGCGAGGGGGGCGGCCGCATCGTCCGGTGGTACGGGGCAATCCTGGCCGAACGGCCAGGGAGCCTAGAGCGCCACGAGCCCGAGGCGCGCGGCCCGGACGATGGCCTCGGCCCGGCTCTCCGCGCCCAGCTTCGCCAGGATCGAGCTGGCGTGGAACTTGGCCGTGCGCTCGGAAATCCCGAGCCGATCCGCGATGGCCCGATTGGAGAGCCCCTCGCCGAGGAGTGCCAAGAACTCGAGCTCCCTCGGGGTGAGCCGCTCGGGGGCCTCCGCGGCGGGCAGCGGGCGCAGGATCGTCGCCGACGCCGCGTCGTCGAGCGCCCACAGCCCCTCGGCTACCGCCCGCAGCGCCGCGGCCATGCGCGCCGCGGGAGCGCTGCGGAGGAGGAGGCCGCGAGCGCCAGAGGCGAGCGCCTCTCTCGCCTGGGAAGGAACGGAGAGGATGGCCAGCACCGGGACACCAATCTCGATGGCCGCGGCGAGCGGCTCGGCGAAGCCGTCCCCGGGTCCGACGTCCCAGGCGGCCACATCGGGGACGAGCGCCCGCAACGCGCCTCGGACGGCGCCGTCCGGCGCCGCCTCGCCTGCCACGGCAACCGCCGGCTCGTCTCCGAGCAGGGCGGCGAGGCCTCCTCGCGCCAGCGGGTCGGCGCTCACGACGAGCACCTTCACCGGGTCCATCTCTCCGGTGTAACCGGGGGTCGTCGCGCCGGCAGGCATCGGCGCCGGCAATGCGCTATGTAAGGAGTCCAACGGCACGCGGCCCACCGGCCGCTGGGAGGACGCGGAATGAGCGAGGAGCAGATCCCAGGACCCGAGCACTCCGAGCTGGCGGCCGCGGCCCATAAGCTCCTGCGTGCGCAGGCAAGCGGCGTTCTCTGCACCCTCTCGACGCGGAAGGCGGGATGGCCGCTCGGTTCGCTCGTCTCCTACGCGCTCACCCAGCGCGGCGATCCCGTCTTCCTGTTCTCGGAGCTCTCGCAGCACACCCGCAACCTCCGGGCCGACCCGCGCGCCTCGCTCTTCGTGCAGGAGGCAGGAGCTCGCAACCCCCAGTCCGCCGGTCGCGTGGCCGTGATCGGCCGGGTGGCGCCCCTGCCGGAGGCGGAGGCCGCGGAGGCGAAGGCCCGCTACGTCGCCATCCACCCCGAGGGCAAGGCCTTCGCGGATCTCGGCGACTTCTCTTTCTGGCAGATGACGATCGAGGACGCCCACGTGGTCGGTGGCTTCGCCAAGGCGGGCTGGCTCTCGGGGGCCGAGCTCGCGGGAGCGGGTCCCCATCCCTAGAAGCGCCGGGATCGTCGCCGGGTGTCGCGGCGGCGATCGACCGTCCCCGCGCCTGGCGCCGCGGATCCAGGTTATAAGGTCCGCCATGTCCCCCTCCGACGGCATCGCTCGCGCGCTCGAACACCACCGGAAGAATGCCCAGGGGTACCTCGAGGATCTGAAGGCCCTGGTGCGCATTCCCAGCGTCTCCTTCGAGGGGTTCCCGGCTGGCGAGGTCCGGCGCAGCGCCGAGGCCACCGCGGCCCTGTTGCGCCGGCGCGGCTTTGGCACCGCGGAGGTCCTGGAGGTGCCGGGGGCGCACCCCTACGTCTTCGCCGAGCAGCGGGCGGGGCCCGGGGTGCCGACGGTCCTGCTCTACGCCCACCATGACGTTCAGCCCGCCGGGGATGAGTCCTTGTGGCTCTCGCCTCCCTTCGAGCCGGTGGAGCGCGATGGGCGGCTCTTCGGGCGAGGGGCCGCCGATGACAAGGCCGGCATCCTGGTGCACGCGGCTGCCGCCGACTCCTGGATGAAGGGCGCCGGCGAGCTTCCGGTGAACCTCAAGGTGGTGGTGGAGGGCGAGGAGGAGACCGGCTCGGACCACCTGAGCGAGTTCCTGAAGCGCTTTCGCGACCGGCTCTCGGCCGACGCCATCGTCCTCACCGACACCGCCAACGTGGACGCGGGGGTCCCGGCGGTGACCATCGCGCTGCGCGGCCTCGTCGTCGCCGAGGTGGAGGTCCGGTCGCTCGACCAAAGCGTGCACTCGGGCATGTGGGGCGGGCCCTTGCCCGACCCGGTGCTCGCCCTCTCCAAGATGCTCGCGGCCCTGGTCGACGCCCAGGGGCGCATCGCGATTCCCGGGCTCTACGACCGGGTCCGCCCCCTCACCGCGGCGGAGCGGCGCGCCATCGAGCTGCTCCCGGTCACGGCCGCCGACTTCCGGCGCCTGGCCGGGCTCCGGCCCGGCGTCGAGCTGCTGGGCGGGCGGCACCCGCTCGAGACGAACTGGTGGCAGCCGTCGCTGTCCGTGAATGCCATCCAGGCGTCCAGCCGCAAGGACGCCCGCAACATCATCAACGACGTGGCGTGGGCCCGCGTCGGAGTGCGGCTCGTGCCCGACATGGACCCGGCCGAGGTGGCGCGGCTGCTCGAGGGGGCGCTGCGGGGCGCGGCCCCCTGGGGCGTCGAGGTGACGGTCAAGATCGCCACTGCCAGCGCGGCCTGGAAGACCGACGTCGAGCACCCGGCCTTCCAGGCGGCCTTCCGCGCGCTCCGCGCCGGGTACGGGCGCGAGGCCCTCGCCATCGGTTGCGGCGGCTCCATCGGGTTCGTCGAGCCCTTCGCCGAGGCTCTGGGCGGCGTTCCCGCGCTGCTCATCGGCGTCGAGGACCCGCGCTCGAACGCGCACTCGGAGAACGAGAGCCTCAGCCTGGCCGATTTCGACGCCGCGGTGAGGAGCGCCATCCACCTGTACGGCGAGCTCGCCACGGCGATGCGCCGGTAACTTCGCGGCGGGATGCGAGGAGCGCTAACATGGCGCTCCGCCCGTCAGGAACTCGAGGAGAGGCAATGGCCGCGAGCAAGCTCCCCAACGCGCTGGGGCAGGAGGCGCGCCTGCTGGAGCGCGCGCGCGACCTGCCGAGCGTTCGCACCGCCACCGACATGGACTCGCTGCGTCGCGCGTTCGCCGACCACCTGCAGTTCACGCAGGGGAAGGACGAGCACAGCGCCACGGTGCACGACCGCTACCAGGCGGTCGCGAACTCCGTGCGCGACCGGGTGATGCGCCGATGGATCCAGACGCAGCAGGCCTACTACCGGAGCGACGCCAAGAGGGTCTACTACCTGTCGCTCGAGTTCCTGATGGGAAAGGCGCTCGAGAGCAACCTCATCAACCTCGGCCTCATCGACAACATGAAGGGGGCGCTCGCGAGCCTGGGGCTCGAGCTGTCGGACCTCCTCGGGCAGGAGCCGGACGCGGGTCTCGGAAACGGCGGCCTGGGTCGGCTCGCCGCCTGCTTCCTCGACTCGATGGCCACCCTGTCGCTGCCGGCCTACGGCTACGGGATCCGATACGAGTTCGGGATCTTCGACCAGGAGATCCGCGACGGTTGGCAGGTGGAGCGGCCCGAGGAGTGGCTGCGCTTCGGAAACGCCTGGGAGGTGCCCCGGCCCGAGTACCAGGTGCCGGTGCGCTTCTACGGCAGGACCGAGAAGGCGCCCGACGGCCGGGGAGCGGTGAAGGTCCGCTGGGTGGACACCCGCCACGTGCTGGGGATGCCCTATGACACGCCCATCGCCGGGTACGGAACGCATACCGTCAACACGCTGCGCCTTTGGCGCGCCAAGGCCTCGGAGGAGTTCGACCTCGCGGACTTCAACGCCGGCGACTACCTGAGCGCGGTCGAGGACAAGAACGTCTCGGAGAACATCTCCAAGGTGCTCTACCCCAACGACCTCACCGTGATGGGCAAGGAGCTGCGGCTCCAGCAGCAGTACTTCTTCGTGGCCTGCTCCCTCCACGACATCGTCACGCGCCACCTGAAGACCCACGACGGCTTTGACTCGTTCCCGGACAAGGTGGCCATCCAGCTCAACGACACCCATCCGGCCATCGCGGTGGCCGAGCTCCTGCGCATCCTGGTCGACGACCAGGGCCTGGAGTGGGCGAGGGCCTGGGAGATCGGCAGGGCGGTGTTCGGGTACACGAACCACACCCTCATGCCCGAGGCGCTGGAGAAGTGGCCGGTCGAGCTCATCGGCCGGGTCCTGCCGCGCCACCTCGAGATCATCTACGAGGTGAACCGCCGCTTCCTCGACGAGATCCGGCTGGACAAGCGGTTCGACGAGGCCGCGGTGGAGCGGATGTCGCTCATCGAGGAGGGAACGCCCAAGATGGTCCGGATGGCGAACCTGGCCGTGGTCGGCTCGCGGTCCGTAAACGGCGTCGCTGCCCTGCACACGGAGCTCTTGAAGACCGAGCTCTTCCGGGACTTCAACCTCCTGTGGCCGGCCCGGTTCAACAACAAGACGAACGGCGTCACGCCGCGCCGCTGGATGCTGCAGGCCAACCCCGACCTGGCCTCCGTCCTGAACGAGGTGCTGGGCCCGAGCTGGGTCGTGGACACCTCCGAGCTGGAGAGGCTCGAGCTGGTCGCGGACGACGAGGCCTTCCGGCAGCGCTTCCGCGAGGTCAAGGCAGCGAACAAAGAGAGGCTCGCCGCCATCGTGGAGCGCGAGAACGGCCTGGAGCTCGACACGACCTCGATCTTCGACGTGCAAGTGAAGCGCATCCACGAGTACAAGCGCCAGCTGCTCAACGTGCTGCACATCGTCCACCAATACCTGCGCATGAAGGCCGACCCCGGGTACGCCCCGGTGGCCCGGACCTACTTCTTCGGCGGGAAGGCCCCGCCGGGCTACGCGATGGCGAAGTGGATCATCAAGCTCGTGAACTCGGTGGGCGACGTCGTCAACCACGACCCCGACGTGCGCAACCGCATCAAGGTCGTGTTCCTGAAGAACTACCGGGTCTCGCTCGCCGAGCGGATCATTCCCGCCGCAGACGTCTCGGAGCAGATCTCCACCGCCGGGAAGGAGGCTTCCGGCACCGGCAACATGAAGTTCGCCATGAACGGCGCGCTCACCGTCGGGACCCTCGACGGCGCCAACGTCGAGATCCGCGAGGCGGTCGGGGCGGACAACTTCTTCCTCTTCGGCCTGACGGTCCCGGAGGTCCAGGAGCTGAAGCGCAAGGGCTACAACCCCTGGGACTTCTACCGCGGGAACCCGGCGCTGAGGGCGGTCATCGACGCCATCGCCTCCGGAGCCTTCTCCCCCGGCGAGCCGGGGCTCTTCCAGCCGGTGGTGAACTCCCTTCTCAACGGCGGTGACCCCTACCTGGTGCTCGCCGACTTCGCCGCCTACGTGGAGGCCCAGGAGAACGTCGCCCAGGCGTATCTCGACTTCGGGCGCTGGACGCGCATGGCCATCCTGAACGTCGCCCGCACGGGGCGCTTCTCCTCCGACCGAACCATCCGCCAGTACGCGGAGGAGATCTGGCAGGTGAGCCCCATTCCCCTCGGCTAGCGCCTGCGCGGGACCCAGCCGAACTCCTCGAGGGACACCCGCCCGCGCTCGTCGAACACTACCCCCTCGCGCTCGAGCATCGCGCGCTGGACGGCCGCGCCCATCGGGTCGAGAAGCGAGACCGCGGCCATGCCGCGGGGCCTTGCGCCGAGGACCCGTTGCCAGGGGACGCGGTGACGGGAGCCCCGCAGCGCGGACAGCGCGAAGCCCACCTGCCGCGCCGCGCGCGGCCTGCCGGCGAGCAGGGCCACCCTCCCGTAGGTGACGACGCGGCCCCTCGGGACGCGCTGCACCACGCGGTAGAAGGCCTGCCAGCCCCTGGGGAGATCTACCTTGCGTGCCATCCCCTGCGGGTCTCCCGTCCGGTTTCCCTTTACAAGGCCGGTGCGAGCATTACCCTTCGCCCATGCCCAAGGCACCCATAGCCGCCGTCGCCGCCGCCGCCCTCGCCCTCTCGGGGTGCGGGTTCCAGTCGATCCCCCAGGCCGACAACGCGGTGGCTGGGGCCTGGGCGGAGGTCGAGAACCAGTACCAGCGGCGATCCGACCTGGTGCCGAACCTGGTGGAGGTGGTGAAGGGATACGCCACCCACGAGCGGGAGACGCTCGAGGCCGTGATCGCGGCCCGGGCGCGCGCCACCCAGGTCCAGATCAAGGTGGACGACCTCACTCCGGAAAACATGCAGAAGTTCGAGCAGGCGCAGGGTGCCCTGCAGAGCGCGCTGGGACGCCTCCTGGCGGTCTCCGAGAACTACCCGCAGCTCAAGGCGAACGAGCAGTTCCGCGATCTGCAAGTCCAGCTCGAGGGCACGGAGAACCGCATCGCGGTGGCGCGGCGTCGCTACATCCAGGCGGTTCAGGAGTTCAATAACCTCATCACCGTTCCCCCCACCAGCTTCACGAACGGCCTCTTCTACAAGAAGCAGGCGAAGGCCCAGTTCACCGTCACCACGCCCGGCGCGGAACAGGCGCCGAAGGTGAAGTTCTAGGGAGCGCCCGGTGACCTGCGGCCGCGCCGCGGCCCTCTCGCTCCTGCTCGCGGCCGCGCCGGTCGCGGCCGACGTCCCCGTTCCGCCGCTGACGGGTCCCGTGGTGGACCGGGCAGGCATCCTCGACGCCGGCTCCACGGCCCAGCTCGAGCAGTTGGCCCGCAGCGCCCGTGCCCTCGAGGGTGGCAGCGGGCCACAGCTTCAGTACCTCCTGGTCAGCACGCTCGACGGCGAACCCATCGAGTCCTACGCGATGCGAGCGGCCGAGGCCTGGAAGATCGGCTCCAAGGGGAAGGACAACGGGGTGCTGGTGGTGGTGGCCGTCCGGGACCACCGCGTGCGCATCGAGGTCGGCGGCGGACTCGAGGGCGGTCTCACGGATGCCCAGGCCGGGCGCATCATCCGCACCGCCATCGGCCCGGCGTTTCGCGAGGGTCGATACGGGCAGGGGCTCTACGACGCGGGCCGGCAGATCCTGGCGGCGCTCGGGTCGCTGCCGCAGTCCTCCGGCGAGGCCCGGCCGCCGCCGGCGCCGCACCAGCTCCCGAACTCGCTCATCGGGGCGCTCCTCGGGCTGCTCTTTTCGGGGGGCGGCCCGGTCGTCGGGCTGCTCCTCCTGTTTGTGATCTTCGCGGTGCTCGGCATCGGGCGCGGGCGGCGGGGGCCCTGGAACCGCTGGGGCGGGGGCGGGGGATTCGGGGGAGGAGGCCTGTCCGGCGGAGGGGGAGGCGGGTGGAGCGGCGGAGGCGGCGGATTCAGCGGTGGTGGTGCCTCGGGGAGCTGGTAGGAGACCGCGATGATGGTGGATCGCTTCTTTCCGCCCGGAGCCAGGGAAACGGTGCGCGAGGCCGTCCGCTCCGCCGAGGCCCGCAGCACAGGCCAGATCGTCCCGGTGGTGGTGGAGCGGTCCTCCCGCTACGAGCACGTTCCGTGGATTGCCGGCGTTGCGGCGGCGGCGCTGGCGACCGCGGTAGCAGAGCTGGTGCCCTGGTCTCCCACGCTCATCGAGCTCCCCTTCCTGCAGATCGCCGCCGGCCTCGTCGGGGCGCTCTTCGGCAGGATCCCGGCCGTGGAACGGCTCGTTGCCGGGAAGCACGACCAGGACTGGGCCGTTCGGGAGCGCGCCGAACAGGCCTTCCTGGAGCACGGCCTGCACCGCACGACACAGGGCACCGGCGTACTCGTCTTCGCGTCGCTCCGGGAGCACCGGGCAGTGGTCATGGGGGACGTCGGGATCCACGAGAAGATGGGGGAGGACGAGTGGGGCCGCGCCGTCGACGCGCTCGTGGGGGCGATGCGCCGCGACGCGCCGGCCGACGGCTTTGCCGAGGCGATCGGCATCGTCGGCGCCCGGCTCGCCGAGCACTTCCCGCGGGGCCCCGGCGCCGGACCCGGCAACGAGCTGCCCGACGAGCTGCGCCAGGATCCGTGACTCCGACGGGATGGGACGGCGGGCGGCCGCGCCGGGGCGCCGGCGGGTTGACAATCCGTCCGCTGGAACGGATAACCGGTTCATGGCATCACATACGGCGAGTGGGCGGCGCACGCGCGGGAGAGGCCGGTCTCGGGGCGAGCCGGTCCCGGGGCACGAACGCTCACCGGCCGCCGCGGCGGACCTGACGCAGGTCGTGGGGGGCAACCTCCGGCGGCTTCGGATGCGCCGCGGTCTCTCCCTGGAGAAGCTGTCGCGCTCCTCCGGCGTGTCCCGCGCGATGCTGGGACAGGTCGAGCTCGGCCAGAGCACCCCCACCGTCAACGTCCTCTGGAAGATCAGCGCCGCCCTGGAGGTCCCCTTCGGAGCCCTCATCACCGAGCGGCCCGCGACGTCCTTCCACATCATGCGCGCCGAGCAGGCGAAGCGGCTCACCTCGAGCGACGGGAGCTTCGCCTCGCGCGCCCTGTTTCCCTTCGACGAGCCGCGGCGCGTCGAGTTCTACGAGCTGCGCCTCAGCTCCGGGGGCGTGGAGCGCGCCGACGCCCACCCGCCCGGGACCACCGAGAACCTGGTGGTGAGCCGCGGCGCCGTGGAGGTCGAGGTGGGCGGCGCCACCCATGCGCTCGGGCCGGGAGACGCCCTTGTCTTCGAGGCCGACGTGCCGCACGTGTACCGGAACCCGGGTCAGGCCGACGCCATCATGTACCTCGTGATGACCTACGCCGACACCATCGGGTAGGCGGGCCGAAAATGCGGGGCGGGCGGGGGGCCGCGGTATAAGGGGAGGCGCGGCCGGGCCCCGGCCGCGCACGCATGAGCGACTCCACGAGGGACCTCCTGCTGGCCCGCGGCGCGGTGACGCCGGAGGCCTTGGAGCAGGCGGAGGCAGAGGCGGCCGTCACGGGAAGGCGCCTGTGCAGCCAGCTGCTCGCCATGGGAGCGGCCGACGAGCGGGCGCTGGTCGCCGTGCTCGCCGAGCGGCACGGGGTCCCCGGTGTGGACCTCTCCCGGTCGGCCATCGCCACCGCCGCGCTCGACTTCGTGCCCCGCCCGGTGGCCGAGGCCGACGGCATCCTGGCCCTTTCCACGGAGGGCGGCCGCCTGCACCTCGCGCTCGCCTCTCCGGCCGAGGTGGAGCGGATCCTCGCCGAGGTCCGCTTCGTCACCGGCATGGAGGTCTCCGGCTACGTGGCGGTGGAGGAGTCCCTCCGCCGTGCCACCATCGGGGCCTACGAGGCGCTCGAGCGCGGGCTCCCGGAGTGGCGCGGGTTCGCCGCGCCGCCCGGCCCGGGCCAGCTCGCGGTGGTTCTGCCGGGCGACCTGCCCTTGCCCGATGGGGACGAGCTCATCGAGGTGGCGGCCGAGGACGTCGAGCCGCTCGAGGGCCCCGACGAGGCGCTCTCGCCGCTCCCCGGCGTCGAGGTCGAGGCGGAGATCGAGATCGCGGTCGGGATCGGCGAGGACGAGGTGGTTCACGGCGTGGCCCTCGCCGCCGACCCCGCTCCGCCCGACCGGCGGCGCGTGCTGGTGGTCGACGACGAGCCGGAGATCCGGATGCTCGTCGAGAAGGCGCTCGCGAGCCGCGGGTTCGAGGTGCAGACGGCGGCTGACGGCGAGGAGGCGCTCGCGAGCGTCCAGGCACGCCCGCCGAGCCTCGTCTTGCTCGACGCCATGTTGCCGAAGATCCACGGCTTCGAGGTAGCGCGAAAGCTGCGCTCCGATCCCCGAACCCGCGGCGTGCCCATCGTGATGATGACGGCCATCTACCGCGGGTGGCGCTTCGCGCAGGACGCCCGCGAGACCTACGGCGCCGAGGACTACATCGAGAAGCCCTTCCGCCTCGACGATTTCATGCGGCGCATCGACGCGGTGCTCGAGGCGACCTCGAGCCGGTCGACCGACAAGGCCGCATCCGCGGAGCCACTCTTCCAGCGCGGCAAGGAGCTGTTGCTCGCCGGCAAGCTCGACGACGCCGTGGCAGCGCTGGAGGAGGCGCTCCGGCTCGATTCGTTCTCCGCCGAGGGGCACTACCAGCTCGCCAAGGCGCTGCGGGCCAAGGGGGAGCACTTCCGGGCCATGACGGCCTTCGAGCGCTCGGTCGAGCTGCGGCCCACGTCCTTCCCGGCGCTGCGCAGCCTGGCGGCCCTGTACACGGAGAAGGGGTTCCGCCGCAAGGCGGCGGAGACCCTGGAGCGCGCCCTGGCGGCGGCGCCCGACGCCACCACGCGCGACGCCATCAAGTCCGACCTGCTCGAGCTGCTCGGCGCCTAGGGGCGGCGACCGGAAGCCCGGCTCACGAGGAGCCGGAGCCTGGTGAAGAACCCGCCCTCCTCGGGTGGACGCGGTGTCGGCCCTACCATGCGCACCACCGCGGCCGTGAGGTTGTCGGCGGTTCCCCGCCGGTTGGCCTCGTAAACGAGCGCGCGGGACGCCGAGACGGCGTCGCGGGCCGACACCAGGTCGGCGATCTCGTCGTCCTCGAGGACGTTGTGGAGGCCGTCGCTGCAAAGGACGAGGACGTCGCCCTCGACCACGCGATGGGAAACCCGGTCGCGACTGACGATGAGCTCGCGTCCGACGCTGCGCGTGAGCACCGATCGGTCGGCGTGGTTGCGCGCCTTGTCCTTGCTGAGCAGCCCGTATTTCACCTTCTCCGCTGCCACGGTGTGGTCCTTCGTGAGCTGGGCGATGGCCCCGGCGCGCACCAGATAGAGCCGCGAGTCTCCCACGTGCACCGCGGTGAGCTGGCCGCGGTCGAGGGCCACCGCGGTGAGGGTCGTCGCCATGCCGCGGAGCTCCGGCACCACGATGGCGCGGTCGTGGATCTCGATGTTGGCCTGCTGGACGGCGCGGTAGAGGCGCTGGCCCGCCGCCAGGGTCTTGGGCTCCTCGCGGAAGGCCCTCAGGGTGCAGTCAACCGCCATCCGGCTCGCCACCTCGCCGCCCTCGGCCATCGACACCCCGTCCGCCACGGCGACGACGGCGAGGTCGTTGCTCTCCATGAAGGAGCCGCAGGCGTCCTCGTTGTGGTCGCGCGTCGTCCCGACGTCGGAGAGCGCGCCGATCTCGAGCTCGTAGTCGTTCACCGCGCCCCTCCCCGGCGCCGTGCCCGGGAACCGTGCAGCGCACCCCGGCCGCGCGGGAACCACGGGTGAAGTGACGTTCGCCGGGTGCGCCGGGAAGCTGTTGCGGAGCCGGCTCCATGCACACTAGGCTGTCGCCATGCCATCTTGGGCTCCGGTCGCCTGATGCGCGACTCCGACGTCGGCGAGAAGATCGATCAGTATCAGCTCACGGAGCTGCTGGCGCGCAGCGGAATGGCCTCCATCTTCAAGGGCATCGACACCGAGACGGGTGCCACGGTCGCGCTCAAGATCCCCCATGTCCAGTTCGAGAGCGACATCGTTTTTTCCCAGCGTTTCGAGCGCGAGGTCGAGGTGGGCCAGCGCCTCGACCACCCCAACATCGTCCGGGTGCTGAAGCCCAAGAGCCAGACCCGCGTGTACCTGCCCATGGAGTTCGTGGAGGGCACCTCGCTCCGCGCCATGATGAAGGAGAAGGAGCCCCTCCCGACCGAGAAGGCGCTCGACATCGCCCGCCAGGTCTGCGAGGCCGTCGAGTACCTGCACTCGCAGGGCGTCGTCCACCGGGACATCAAGCCGGAGAACATCCTCCTCACCCCGAGCGGGCAGGTGAAGATCCTCGACTTCGGGATCGCGCTCGTCGCCTCGGAGCGGCGCCTCACCTGGACCGGCTTCTCGAACACGCTCGGCACCCCGGACTACATGGCACCCGAGCAGATCCGGGGAGGCGCGGCGATCCGCGCACCGACGTGTACGCCGTGGGGCTCATGCTCTACGAGATGCTCACCTGCAACCTTCCCTACGACAGCCCCAACCCGCGCGCGCTCCTGCGGGCCAAGGCGAGCGAGGAGCCCCGCCCGCCGACCTACTACGTGCCCGGCTTCGCCCCCTCGCTCGAGGCGATCATCCTCCGCGCCATCGAGCGCGACCCCCGCGACCGCTACGGCAGCGCCAAGCAAATGCTCGCCGACCTGAGGAACCCGTCGGCGGTGCCGCCCCGGGACCCGGACACGGCGAGCCGGCGCCGCCGGGGAGGCTCGCGCATCTCGCGCCGGCTCGTGCTCCTCGCCATCGTGCCCGCGATCCTCCTCGGGCTGGTAGCGCTCGTCTGGCTGAGCGCGCGCCAGTCCCCGCCGCCGGCCCCGCAGACCACCAACCGTTCGAGGTAGACCATGCCGGTGCAGCTCGAGCAGTCGCTCAACCTCGCCTGGGTGCTCCTGTGCGGATTCCTCGTGATGTTCATGCAGGTCGGATTCGCCATGGTGGAGACGGGGTTCACCCGCTCCCGGAACGCCGCCAACACCATGGCGATGAACCTCGTCATCTATCCCATCGGCGTGCTCGGGTTCTGGCTCGTCGGCTACGGGATCATGCTGGGGGGAGTGACCGAGTGGCCGGCACTGGGCGCAGCCGCGGGCGCCCACGAGGTGTCGGTGCGGCTCTTCGGACACTCGCAGGGGCTCTTCGGGGCCGCCAAGTTCGCCCTGGTGAGCGTGGCGCGCAACCCCGGCCACCTGGCCATGTTTCTCTTCGCAGTGGTCTTCATGGACACGGCGGCCACCATCCCGACGGGCGCCATGGCGGAGCGCTGGAAGTTCACGGCGTTCATGCTCTACGGCGTCTTCATGTCGACGCTTCTCTACCCGCTCTACGGGAACTGGGTCTGGGGCGGGGGCTGGCTCGCCTCGCTGGGCGCGAACGCCGGCCTCGGTCACGGCCACGTCGACTTCGCCGGGTCGAGCGTGGTCCACATGACCGGCGGGATCACGGCGCTCGCGGGGGTTCTCGTGCTCGGCCCGCGGCTCGGGAAGTACCGGGCGGACGGCACCGTCGGCGCCATGCTGGGCCACAACCTCCCCATGGCGGTGATCGGCACGCTCATCCTGGCGTTCGGGTGGTTCGGCTTCAACGCGGGACTCGACGGCGTCGGCCTCCGACCCGCGCATCGCGCTCGTGGCCGTGAACACCATGCTCGCGTCGTCCGCCGGCGCGCTCGCGGCGCTGCTCTACGTCCGCTTCTCCTTCCGCAAGCCGGACGTGGGGATGACCTGCAACGGCCTGCTCGGCGGCCTGGTGGCCATCACCGCGGGGTGCGCGTTCGTGAGCCCGGCGGCGGCCGTGCTCATCGGGCTCATCGCCGGGGTGGTGGTGGTGTGGACCGTGGCGATGCTCGAGCGTCGCCTGCGCATCGACGATCCGGTGGGTGCGATCGCGGTTCACGGGGGCTGCGGCCTCTGGGGGGCGATCGCGGTGGGCCTGTTCGCCGACGGGAGCTACGGCTCGGGGTGGAACGGCGTGGCCGGCCCGGTCCGGGGGCTCTTCTTCGGGGATCCCGGCCAGCTCGGGGCGCAGCTCGTCGGCGTGGTCGCGAACGCCGTATTCGTGTTCTCGGCGGCGTACGGGTTCTTCCGGCTGGTGGAGCGCTTCATGGGCAACCGGGTGCCGGCCGAGGTGGAGCACGCCGGCCTCGACGCGCTGGAGATGGGCACCGACGCCTACCCGCGCGGGTGACCGGACGAGGTGCCGGGGTGGCAGGCCCGGACAATCCCGGCCCAGCACCCCGGCGCCCACTGTGCTGGATCAGGCCGCGGTGACCGGCTTGTCGATCAGCACCGACTTGCCCTTCTTCTTGCTCGAGCGGAGGAAGTAGACGGCGCCGTAGAGTCCCCAGACGGCCACCACCCCGAGCGCGATGTAGGGCTCCTTCCAGCTCATTCCGGACACCGTGAAGGGGCCCACCAGGTAGAAGAGCATGCAGGCCAGGTTGGCAATGAGCCCGAACACCGGGACGACGAGGTGCTTGAAGCCGTGGAAGCTGTGGTGCTCGCGGAAGGCCACGATGGCCACGACGCAGGTGAGCATGTAGAGGAGGAAGGTGCCGAAGTTGCTCACGAGCGTGGTGATGACGAGCGTGTTCGGCAGCTTGGCGTAGGTCTCCGGCTTGAAGATGCCGAAGCTGTACCAGAAGTTCTGGTACTTCGGCTCGAGCGCGGCTGGGGTCGTTCCGCCGAGGTAGAGGAACACCGTGACGACGCCGATCACCGCCGAGAGGATGGCGAGCGTCCAGATGGCGCGGTGCGGGGTGAGCCGCTTGCCGTGGAGCATGCCGAAGTGCTCGGGGACCTCCTCGTCGCGGCCCATGGCGTAGGTGACCCGGGCGCCGGTGCTGAGGCACGAGAGCGTCGTGCCGATGAGCGCCAGGAACACGGTGGCCGCCTGGACGAGCATGAAGGCGCGGCCGGCCGCGTAGCTGCCGAAGAGCCAGGTGCCCACGATCACCATCATGTCGCCGAGCGGTGCGCCCGAGGCGGCAGCGTCGGCCAGCGTGTACCCCTGGTTCAGGAAGTAGTTCGCCGCGAAGTACTCGATGAGGTAGCAGACGATGCCCTGGATGCCGAGCGAGAGCAGCACGGCGCGCGGGACGTCGCGCTTGGCGTTCTTGGCCTCCTCGCCCATGGACGTCACGGATTCGAAGCCGACCAGGATGAGGATGGCGATGCACGCCTGGATGAACATCAGGTTGAACCCGTGCGGGGCGGTTACCGACGCCGCCGTGGGGTGGAACTTGAAGTGCGGGGTGAGGTCCTTCGGGTGGTCCGCGTCCGAGGGCTCCATGGTGACGGCCTGGTCCGCCGCGTAGCTCAGGATGAACGGCACCGGCTTGCCGTCCTTCATCTCCGGGACGGCGTTCCCGTCGGCGTCCATCTTGTTCTGCAGGACCGGCTGGCCAGTGGGATCGAGCTTTGGCTTGCCGTTCTCGAGCACTGGCTCCTGGGCGACTACGAAGTCGACCGGGACGCCGTTCACGAGGTGCCAGCCCTTCGAGCCCTCGCCGTGGCCCATGCGGTAGGAGAGGGCCATCACCGCGAACACGAGCAGCGCCGCGATCTGGATCACGTTGATGGCGAAGTTGACGCCGGTGGTGCCGGTGACGCCGCGGAAGGCGATGTAGGCGACGCCGATCGCGAAGGCGAAGCAGAAGACGAACATGAACAGCGGGCTGTTGTAGGTGCCGCTGAACGTGTCGGGGAAGAACTGGTTCAGGAGGTACCCCGCGAGCACGGCGGTCACGCCCACCATCACGCCTGGGTAGACCCAGTAGTAGAGGTGGCTCGCCCATCCGGTGACGAACTTCGCGAGCCGCGCGAACCTGAAGGCCTTGGTCTTCGTGAGGAAGGCCTGCTCTGCGAAGAAGTAGGAGGAGCCGGCGCCCGGGTAGAGCTTGGAGAGCTCGGCGTAGCTGATGGCGGTCGCGAAGCAGAGAAGCAACGCGACCACGATGCCGAACCACATGGCCGCACCGGCCATGGGGGCGCCGTAGAGCGCCTGGATCTGGAACGTGAGCCAGAGGAAGGCGCCGGGCGCGATGAGCGCCATGGCGTTTACGGTCAAGCCGGTGAGGCCCAGCGTCGGTCTGGTCGAGACCTTGTCGCCACTTCCCTCTGCCATTGGTGACTCCCTTCCTGCGTGGTTGCCCGGCGCTGGTACGCCGGGAAAGGTGCACTGCCTCTTCGCTCGCCCGGACCCTCGACGGCCCGCCCGCGCCCGCCGCAACCCTTTGCAGCCGCCGTGCCCGCGGCCCGATCGCGGTCGCTCGCCCGAAAGGGACGGCGCGGAGAGACTGCTGAGCCCCCTTCGTGCAAACGCCTGCACGGCGAGCAGGCAGGATCGCGGCTCGCGCGCAGCCGCGGGCAGTCCTGCTCGCTCGCCGGGAGCCCGGAGCGGGAACCGGCGGGCGAGTGTTGCCCGAGATCCGGCCAGCTGCCTGCGCGGGCGGCAGGCAGCCGCGCGGGTCGCCCGCTCGCGAGCCCTGCCTGGGTTCATGCCCCGGTCGTGCGCGGCGGAGCGGGCCGACGCTCTGCCGTCCCGATCGCGCTTCCCGAGGAAGCCGCTCGCGGACGGGTGCTCGAGACGGGGCCCGGTCTCCGGAATCGCCACCGATTCCGGACATTCCAGCGCCTCACCTCGCCGGGGGTGTAGGATCGGCCCCGGAGCGGATCCTTGGACGCCTACGAGCCCTTCCTCTCGCTCGGCCTCGCCATGGCCGCTGGCCTGCTCATCGGGCTCGAGCGGGAGCAGTCCGCGCCCGGGGAGGCGTCCGGCGAGTCCTTCCTGGGCGGTGCCCGCACCCATCCGCTCGTGGCGCTCGCCGCCGGACTCGCCACGCTCTTGTCGCGCCAGCTCGGGCCCGCGGTCCTCATCGCCGCCTTCGCGGCGCTGGTCGTCTTCCTTACCGTCGCGTACGCGGATTCGGTCCGCCGAGGCGTGGAGCGGGGCTTCCCGTCGGAGGCGGCCTTCCTCGTCACCTTCCTCCTCGGCGCGCTGGCCCTCTCCGAGGGCGTCGTGGCGCCGATCGGCCGACGTGTCGTGGCCGTTCTGGGCACCGCCGTGGCGGCCACCGTCCTCCTGTCCTCGAGGCCGGTGCTCCAGCCGCTCATGCGCCGCGCCTCGCGGGAAGACGTGGTGGCCGCGCTCAAGTTCCTCATCGTGGCGGTCATCCTCGTCCCGCTGCTCCCGGACCGGGCCTTCGGCCCGTACGACGCGCTCAACCTGCGGATCATCGGCTGGATGATGCTGCTCGTCACCGGGGTGAGCTTCGTCGGTTACGGGGCCACGCGCCTCCTCGGCGCGGAGCGAGGCCTCGGCATCACCGGCTTCGTGGGGGGCCTCGTCTCCTCGACGGCCGTGACCCTCTCCATGTCCCGCCGTGCGCGGGACGACGCGGCCCTGGAGCGCCCGGCGGCGCTGGCCGTTGTCCTCGCCTCCTCGATCGTCTTCCTGCGCGTCGAGGTGGTGGTCGCCCTCGTCAACCCTGCGCTGGCGCGGACCCTCGCCGCTCCCATGCTCGCCATGGCGGCAACCGGGCTCGGTGCGAGCCTCTTGCTTCACCGCCGGCCGGGGGCGCCGATCGTGCGCGGGGGCGTGCTTCTCAAGAACCCGGTGAGCCTGTCGGCGGCGTTCGAGTTCGCCGGGCTCTTCGCGGCGGTGCTCGTCGGATCGAAGGCCGCGAGCTCCTACCTGGGACCGTCGGGCGTCTACGTCGCAGCGCTCGCCGCCGGGACGACCGACATGGACGCCATCTCGCTCTCGATGGCGGACCTGGCCCGCGGCCAGCTCGGGCTCCGGGTCGCCGCCACTGCCGTGTTTCTGGCCGGGGCGATGAACACGGTGGTGAAGGGGGGCATGGCGCTCGCCATCGGGCGCTGGGGATTCGCCCGCTACGTGCTCGCGGCCTTCGGCGCGATCCTGGCGGCCGGTTGCGCCTCCCTGCTCGCGGTCTGGCGATAGGGATGCCGTCGGGCGAGCCATTCACCACCGCGCTGCTCCTCACTACCGGTGGCGCGCTGCTCGCGGCGAGCGTGCTCTTCTCCGGCGCCACCCGGCGTTTCGGCATGCCGGCGGGGCTCGTCTTCGTCCTCATCGGGATCCTGGCCGGGTCGGAGGGGCTCGGCCACCTGACCTTCGAGGACTACGGCTTCGCCTGGCGGGTGGGCACGGTGGCGCTCGCCCTGATCCTCTTCGACGGCGGGCTGAACACGCCAGCGGCCTCGTTCCGCGTGGCGCTGGCGCCGGCTTCCGTGCTCGCCACCGTGGGCGTGGTGGCCACGGCCGCCCTGCTCGGCGGGGCGGCACACCTGCTCGGCTTCCCGTGGGCTCAGGCCCTGTTGCTCGGAGCGGTCGTCTCCTCCACGGACGCCGCGGCGGTCTTCTCCATCCTGCGGACGAGTGGCATCCAGCTAAAGCGTCGCGTCGGGGCGACGCTGGAGCTCGAGTCGGGCCTGAACGACCCCATGGCGGTGATCCTCGCCGCCGCGCTGACCGAGCAGCTTGTCACCGGGCGGCCGCTCGGCTGGGCAACGCTGGCCCAGGTGGCGGTGAAGCTCGCCCTCGGAGCAGCCGCGGGCCTTGGCATCGGCTGGGGAGGCCGCTTCATCCTGTCGCGGGTGCGCCTTCCGGTCGGCGGCCTCTACCCGGTTCTCACCACGGCGCTCGCCCTGCTCGCCTTCGGGATCCCGGAGCTCGTCAACGGGAGTGGCTTCCTCGCGGTGTTCCTCGCGGCCGTTGTCATCGGCAACGGTCCGCTTCCCTTCAAGGGCGGGGTGCTCCGCGCCCACGACGCCGGCGCCTGGTTCCTCCAGGTGTCGATGTTCCTCGTCCTCGGCCTGCTCGCCTCTCCGTCGCGGCTCTGGGCGAACGGGGGCGTCGGCCTGGCGCTCGGGCTCTTCCTGCTCCTGGCGCGCCCGCTGGTGGTCTTCCCGCTGCTGTGGCCGTTTCGCTACCGCCGGCACGAGATGGCCTACGTCGGCTGGGTCGGGCTGCGCGGCGCCGTGCCCATCATCCTGGCCATCGGTCCGGTCCTGGTGCGCGCCCCTGGCGCGGACCGGATCTTCGACGTCGTCTTCTTCGTCGTGCTCCTGAACATCGTGGTGCAAGGCCTCACGGTCAGGCGAGGGGCCCGCCGCCTCGACCTGCAGACGGCTCGCCCGCCTCCCCCGCAGGGGCTCATCGAGATCTCGTCCAGCCGCCCGCTCGACGCCGACATCGAGGTCTTCTATGTGGACCCCGCCTCGGCGGTCGCCGGCTCCACCCTCGCCGAGCTGCCGCCATTCCCGGCGGGCTCCTCGGTGCTCATGGTGCTGCGCGGTGACGACCTGCTCGCTGCCCGCGGACCAACGGTCCTGTCCCCGGGCGACCACGTCTACCTGCTCACCCGCCCGGAGGACCGGGGTTTCGTGCGGCTGCTATTCGGCGAGGCCGAGGAGGCCTGATTAGGTAGGGGAGAGACTCGGAGGAGGACATGAAACTCTTTTACGTGCCGAAGACCCGCGCCACGAGGCCGCGGTGGATGCTCGAGGAGCTGGGGGTGCCCTACGAGCTCGTCCGCCTGGAGCCGGGCAAGGACACCCGGTCGGCCGAGCACCTCGCTCGCCAGCCACTCGGCCACGTCCCGGTCCTCGAGGATGCGGGACAGCGCGTCTTCGAGTCTGCGGCGATATGCCTCTACCTCGCGGACAAGTACCCCGAGAGCAAGCTCTCCCCTCCCATGGGGTCCCCGGGGCGCGGCCTTGTGTACCAGTGGATCTTCTTCGCCATGACCGAGCTCGAGCCCCCGCTCGGCGTCATCTCGGCGGAGGCGCGCAAGCGGGAGGAGGAGCGCAACGTCGCCGCGCTGACCGAGGCGCGCGACCGGGCGCGCAAAGCGGTGGCCGTACTCGATGGCGTGGTCCGGGATCGCGCCTTCTTGCTCGGTGCCGAGTTCTCCGTGGCCGACGTCGTGGTGGGAGCGGTGCTCGCCTGGGCGAAGGGTCACCGCCTGCTCGAGGGCTTGCCCGCCGCCGAGGCCTACGTGGCCCGGCTGCTCGATCGTCCGGCCTGGCGCCGGGCCCGGGCCGACTGACAGGGGAGGAGAGCCATGTCCCCGGACGAGATCGCCGTCCTCGAGGCCAACTCGGCCTTCTACCGTGCGTTCGCGGCGCGGGACGTCGCCGCCATGGAGTCGCTGTGGGCCCGCCGGGCACCGGTGGCCTGCGTCCACCCGGGCTGGGACGCGCTGCGAGGGCGCGAGCGGGTGATGGAGAGCTGGCGCGGCATCCTCGACGGCGAGCCGCCCGCCATCTCCTGCACGTCCGCGTCCGCCCACGTCCTCGGGGACTCGGCCTACGTGGTGTGCCGGGAGCGCATCCCCGGCGGGCCTCCGGTGGTGGCGACCAACGTGTTCGTCCGCGAGGGCGGTACCTGGATGCTCTGCCACCACCAGGCGGGCACCGTGGCGCAGGCGCGGGAGGAGGCGACGCCCGGCGCGCGCGCCTGATCGACGCCTCGCGGTCGCGAGTGCTAGCATCACTGCCGGCGAGGGGAGGTGGCGCAGCCAATGGACTGGTGGATGTGGGTCTTGCTCGGAGTGGTCCTCCTGGCCGTGGAGATCGTGACGCCGGGTGGACTCTTCGCCCTGTTCTTCGGGATATCGGCCCTTCTCCTCGCTGCGCTCGCGGGGGTCGGCCTCGGCCCCGCGTGGCTCCAGTGGCTCCTCTTCGCGGCGGTGGGCGTCCTGCTCCTCGTGGTGCTGCGCCGGCGGCTGCGAGAACAGCTCGACCGCCACCACGCCGTCGTGGACGCCCTCGTTGGCGAGGTGGCGTTCCCGCTCGAGGACCTGGGGCCGGGTGCAACCGGGAGGGCCGAGCTCAGAGGCGTTCCGTGGACCGCCACCAACGAGGGCAGGGTGGCGCTCGCCCGCGGCCAGCGCTGCCGGGTGGCGAGGGTGGCCGACCTCCGCATCTTCCTCCGGCCAGAGGAGAAGGGAGCAGAGCCGTGACCGCGCTCGTCGTTGCCATCGTATTCGCCATCTTCGTGGTGTTCGTCGTATTGCGGACGGCGGTGGTGGTGCCGCAGCAGAGTGCCTTCGTCGTGGAACGGCTGGGGCGCTTCACGGGCGTGCTCGATGCAGGGTTCCACGTTCTCGTCCCCTTCCTCGACGTCGTCCGTTACAAGCAGACGCTGAAGGAGCAGTCGGTCGACATACCCGCGCAGGTGTGCATCACGCGTGACAACGTCCAGGTACACGTCGACGGCGTTCTTTTCCTGAAGGTGCTGGACGCGCAGCGCGCCAGCTACGGCATCGCCGACTACTACTTTGCGATCAGCCAGCTGGCCCAGACGACGCTGCGCTCCGAGATCGGCAAGATCGACCTCGACCGGACCTTCGAGGCCCGCACGCACATCAACGCCCAGGTCGTCGAGGAACTCGACAAGGCCACCGGCCCCTGGGGCATCAAGGTGCTCCGCTACGAGATCAAGAACATCACCCCGCCGCAGGACGTGCTCGCGGCCATGGAGAAGCAGATGCGCGCCGAGCGGGAGAAACGCGCGGTGATCCTGAGCTCGGAGGGCGAGCGCGACGCCGCCATCAACACCGCCGAGGGGCGCAAGCAGCAGGTGATCAAGGAGTCGGAGGCCAAGCGCCAGCAGCAGATCAACGAGGCCCAGGGCCAGGCGGAGGCCATTCTCGGGGTGGCGCGCGCCACCGCCGAGGGCATCCGGAACGTGGCCGAGGCCGTGGCCCAGCCCGGGGGGATGGAGGCCGTGCAGCTGCGCGTGGCCGAGCAGTGGGTGAGGGAGTTCGGCAATCTTGCCAAGGCAGGAAACACGCTCGTGGTCCCTGCGAACCTCTCGGACGTGGCCTCGATGATCGCGCTCGCCATGAACGTGGCGCGCCGGGGCGACGTCCACCCGGTCGTGGCCCCGGCCCCGCGCCCCCCGGGGGTCCCGCGGCCGCCGGCGCCCTAGAGGGTCAGGGTCCGGCCCGCCCCGCTCTCCAGGCCTGCAGCACGAGGAGCTCGCGCTCCGGCGAGATGCCGGCGCGGAGCTTGCGGCGCGACTCGGGCTGCGCCTTCCACCATGCGAGCGTGTCGCGCGCGGTCTCGCCGATGCCGCGGAACTCGAGCCCGGCAGCGATCGCGCGCGCGCACGACACCTGGGCGAGACCGCTTCCCTCGGTGCCCGAGGGGACCCAGACCGGCATGTCGCTCCAGGGCTCCACCTTCTCCCTCTCCAGAAACGGCCAGGGAACCCAGGTGAAGGCAGCCGTGGACGGGATGGTGGCCCGGCAGTCCCCGAGCATCTGGCGCATGGACGTGCGGGACAAGGGGCCCACCGCGTTGTAGGTCCCCGCCTCGCGGCGGTCCGCCATGTCGATCATCCAGCGCGCCAGGTCGCGGACGTCGACGAACTGCACCGGATCGCTGCCCTCGCCGGGGGCGAGGACCTCTCCGCCCCGGTCGATGCGCACGGGCCAGTAGGTGAAGCGGTCGGTGGGGTCCCCGGGGCCGACGATGAGGCCAGGCCGCACCACGAGCACACGACCGGGCATCGCCGCCGCGGCCGCGGCTTCGCAGGCCGCCTTGAGCCCGCCGTAGTTCCGGCCCACGTCCTCCGTAAACGGATCGGCGAGCGCTGCCAGCCGCCCCTCCTCTCCGGACCCCGGCGCGAGCGACTCGTCGTAGGCGGAGATGCTGGAGACGAACACGTATCGCTCGACGGACGGGGCGAGAAGCTCGGCGGACATCCGCACCACGCGCGGGACGAAGCCGGAGGTGTCGATGACGACGTCCCACGTCCTGCCGCGGAGCGCCTCGAGCTTTCCGTCGCGATCCCCGTGGAGCTGCTCCACGTCAGGGAACAGGCCGGGGTTGGTGCGGCCGCGGTTGAACAGCGTCACCACGGAGCCTCGCGAGCGCGCCGCCTCCACCAGGGCCGGTCCGAGGAAGCTCGTCCCGCCCAGGATGAGGATTCGGGTGCGGGACGGAGGCGGCGACCCTCGGCGCGTCCCGCTGGCGCCGGGACTGGCGCAGGCGGCCGCAAGGGCACCCAGCGAGAGCTCGACGAATCTGCGGCGGCTGACGTTCATGGAAACCCCTAGAGGCGGATCTCGTCCACCATGCGTCGACGCAGCCTCTCGTCGGGGAGGGCCCCGTCACCCGCCGCAAGGTTGTCGGCGAGGTGGACCGGGCTCGAGGTGGCGGGCAGGACGCAGGTGACCGCCGGGTGGGAGACGAGGTACTTGAGGAAGAACTGGCCCCAGCTGACCGCGCCGGCCTCGCGCGCCCAGGCGGGGAGGTTCCTGCCCTCCACCGCCCGGAAGAGGGCGCCCTCCTCGAAGGGGCGCATGACCAGGACGGCGGCGCCGCAGTCGGCGGCTGCCGGCAGGAGCCGCTTCTCCGCCTCCCGGTTCGCGAGCGAGTAGGGCAGCTGCACGAAGTCCGGGCGCTCCGTGCGCAGGAGCCGCTCGAGCAGCGGGAAGGCCGAGAGCGCGTAGTGCGTGACGCCGACGTAGCGGATGAGCCCCTGCTCCTTCCAGGCGCGCAGCGCCGGCAGGTGGGTCTCCCAGTCGAGGAGGTTGTGGACCTGTAGGAGGTCGAGCCGAGAGGCGCGCAGGTGCCGCAGCGAGTCGCGGAGCTGCCGCTCGGCTGCGGCGCGACCGGTGGTCCAGACCTTGGTGGCGAGGAACGTTCTCGCCCCCTGGGCGACGTCGGCGAGGAGGTCTCCCACTACCGCCTCGGAGCGGCCATACATGGGCGAGGAATCGACGACCGCGCCCCCGCCGGCGAGGAAGCGGCGCATCACGTCGGCGACCGGGGCCCTCGCGGGGCCTCCGCCGACGTCGAAGGTCCGCCAGGTGCCGAGCCCCACCGCCGGCACTGCCTCGCCGCTCACCGGGATCGTGCGCTCGAGCATCGGTCCTCCTCGAGGGGACCCGCCCCTGCACCGGGTACGGCGACGGTCGCGCCGGCGAGACGGTTCCGGTTCCTCACCGCGCCTCCCTGGCGCGCTGCTCCCTCGCCAGCCAGAGTGCGATCCCGACGCCGGCCAGGCCGAAGGGCGCCCCGGCGAGCATGCTACCGGAGATGGCGAAGCCCGCGGAGGCGATCCCCTGGGCGAGCCACGCGGAGCCCGCGTCTCCGGCGCGGTAGACCACGGTGTCGACGAACCCCTTCGACTTGTACCTCTCCTCGCGGGTCACCACCGTGAAGAGCACCTCCCGGGCGGGCCTCTCCACCGCGTAGCTCCCCGCCCTGCGCAGGGCCTGTAGGCCCGCGAGCACCCAGACGGAGGGCCAGCAGGCGGCCACGGCGAAGCCGATCGCCGAGAGCGCGGGCACGATCCCGAGTGCGGCCCCGAGGCCGAGGCGCGTGAGAACGGCGCCGGTGGCAAGCGACTGGGTGAAAAGCGCGAGGACGTTCACGGCGAAGTCGACGGACGCGAAGAGTGCGGTGCGCCGCGCCGAGTCGGGCACCACCGACGCCACCAGCCGCGCCGTGGGGAGGTAGAGGAGCGTCGAGCAGAGCGTGAAGAGCAGCATCTGCAGAGCGATGGCGAGGAGGTAGCGATCGCGGAAGACGAGGCCGATGCCGCTGAAGGCACTGCCTCCGAGCGCGGCCCCGCCCGTGTCCCCGCTTGCCTCCCCGGCCCTGGCCGCCGAGGCCCCGCTCTCCCGGGACCAGCGCACCAGCCGCCCCACCGCCTGGGTCGCCACCTCCAGGAGTGCCGCCGATACGAGGACGAGGTTCGGGACCCCGAGCACGCCTGCGAGCAGGCCCGCGATGGCGGGGCCGGCGAGCGCCCCGGCGCTGCCGCCGGCGGCCACGAAGCCGAAGAGGCGCCTCGCCTGGGCGCTCGTGAAGAGGTCGGAGAGGAACGACCAGAACACCGACACCACGAAGAGGTTGTAGACGCTCACCCAGACGAAGAAGGCCCGGGCCACCGCGGCGGGCGCGAGCCCGACCCGCATCGCCGCGTAAAACGCGAGGAGGTTGACGAGGAAGAAGCGGTACACGAGCGGGACCGCGCGGGCCCGGGGGAGCCGGGCCACAAGTTCCGAGTAGAGCGGAACCGCGACCAGCATGGCCACGAGCGTCGCGGTGAAGTTCCACGGGAGGTGCTCGACACCGCCGCGGATCCCCATCTCCTCCCGGAGCGGCCGGAGAATGTAGTAGCCCGCCATGAGCGCGAAGAAGTAGGCGAAGGCGAGCAGGGCCGCGGCGGCCTCGCCGGGCCGGACGTCGACGATCCTGCCGAGCAGGGGGGAGCGGGCGCCCCGCGAGGCCGCGTCGGGAACAGGCACGCCGCTCGCTTCAGTCGTCGGGGTAGAGGAGGTCGAGGTCGTGGTCGGCGAGGGCCTCGTCGCCCTGCGCCGACCGGTCCCACTCCTGCATCGCCGGAAGAGCGAGCAGGGTCCGAAGGTAGGCGCCTGCATCTCCCGCCGGCTCGACTGCGTAGGTCCGGAAGCGGAAGGCCACCGGTGCGTAGAACGCGTCGGGGATGGTGAACCGGCCGAAGAGGAGGCCGCCCTCGCCGCCGAAGCGCGCCCGCGTCTCGGACCAGATGCGCTCGACCCGGGCAATGTCGGCGTCGAGTGCCGGACCTCGCCTGCGCTGGGGGCGCCGCGAACGGACGTCCATCGACATGCCCTCCCGCAGCGCCCCGAAGCCGGAGTGCATCTCGGCGGTGATCGAGCGGGCCCACGCCGTGGCCCGGGAGTCGGCAGGCCAGAGGTCTCGGTGGCGCTCGGCGAGGTACTCGGCGATGGCGAGCGAGTCCCAGACGAGCAGCCCGTCGTCGTCGAGGCAAGGGACGCGGCCGGCGGGGAGTCGGGCCATGCGGGCCGCTTTGCCGGCGTCCGGCCGGAGCGAGACCACCTCCTCCCGGAACGGGATGGACGCCTGCCGCATGAGCACCCATGGTCGCAGCGACCACGACGAGTAGTTCTTGTTGCCGATGAGGAGCGTGTAGGCCATCGGCAGAAGAAACCACGTTTCGCCCGTGGCGTCAGCGGGGGCCGCTCACTCGGGGGCGCTGCCCGGGGTCCCGGGCCTGCGGACGGCGCGGAGGTGGCGGATGGCGGCGGCGCGGCGCCCGAGGCGTTCGCAGAGCCGCGCGGCATTCTGGTGGGCGTCCGCCATGGCGGGGTCGGCGTCGAGCGCGCGGTCGTAGGCGTCGACCGCCTCCTCGAGCCGTCCCTGGTCCCCGAGCGCCACCCCCAGGTTGAAGAGCGCGGTGGGGTCGCGGGGCCGGGCCGCGAGCGCGCGGCGGTAGTGATCCTCGGCGGCCGCAGGGTCTCCGGCCTCGTGGAGAAGGCGCCCGAGATTGAGGTGCGAAGCGGCGTGCCCGGGGTCGAGCGACAGCGCCCGCTCGTAGGCTTCCAGCGCTCGCTCCGGCGCCCCGTCCTCCAGGTCGCAGCCCCAGGCGTGCCATCCCGCGGCGTCGAGGTCGGAGGAGGGGCGCCGCGACAGCGGCGCTACTCGCGACGCCACCTCGCGGACCTCGAAGTCGAAGAGCGCCTGCCCCGACTCTGGCTGCCAGCGCGAGCGCCCGTCGCTCACCACCACCCGGTCGCCGTCGGTGGCGATCGCTACCGAGGCGAGCGAGTGGCCCTCCGGCAGCTGCCCCCTCAGCCTGGAGAGGGCCCGCCGCAGGCGGCGGGGCGGAACCCGCGCCGCCGCCAGCCCGGCCGCGGCTCGCAGGAGCACGAGGTCCTGGAACGAGAACAGGAACTCCCGGCGGCTTCCTCGGCGGCCCTTGACCAGGCCGGCCCGGACCCAGCCGCGAACCCGCGTCGCGGAGACGCCGAGGAGTCGCGCCACGTCCCCCGTGCGATACCCCCACATCGGCGGGAGCTTGGCACCGACGGTCACTTCTTGGAAGGGGCCCGGGCCTTCCTTGCGGGGGGTTCCGGGGGGGCGCGCCTGGGCGGCCTGCGCTCGGCGGCGCCGCTCTCGGCTTCGCTGCGGGCCTCCGCGGCACGCGGCGCCGCCGGCGCGGCCAGGCTCTGCTTGAGCGCCTCCATGAGGTCGATGACCTGCGCCGCCGGTTCCGCGGCGGGCGAGAGCTGGATCTCCTGGCCCGCCACCTTCTGCTCCACCGCCGCGAGCACGCGCTGGCGGACGGCGTCCTGGTACTTCTCGGGGTGGAACTCCTCCGCTGCGGTCTGGTCGACGAGCTTGAGAGCGAGCTGGACCTCCGGCTCCTTCACCTCGGCCTCGTCCACGGGGACCTCCGCGATGGAGCGGACCTCGTCGGCGTAGAGCAACTGCTGCATGACGATCCGCCCGTCGCGCGGGCTCAGCAGCACGAGGTACTGCTTGCCGCGGGCGGACTGGCGAGCGAGTGCGGCCCGCCCCGAGCGGCGGAGTGCCTCCGAGAGCAGGCGGTACGCCTTGGCGGCGCCCTTGTCCGGTGCCAGGTAGTAGGGCCGATCGAGGTAGACGGGATCGACCTGATCGGCGCGGACGAACTCCGAGATCTCGATGGCCGGGCTGGCCGCCTCCTCGAGCGCTTTCAGCTCGTCGGTCGTGAAGGTGACGTACCGATCCTTCTCGAACTCGTAGCCCTTCACCATCTCGTCCCGCTCGACCTTTTCGCCGTCCTTCGCGCAGACGTACTGCTGCTTCAGGCGCGAGCCGTCCTTGGCGTGAAGGAGGTTGAAGGAGACGCCTGCCTTGGGCTGCGTCGCCGGGTAGATCTGCACCGGGATCGACACCAGGCCGAAGGAGATCGTGCCAGAGCCGATCGGGCGGGGGGCCATGCGCGGGATTATAGGGCTCGGGCGATGGGCAGGCACGAGAGCGACCCGCTCGAGCGATATCGTTCGAAGCGCGACGCTTCCGCGACGCCGGAGCCGTTCGGCCCGGCGCGGCCGAGCGTCACTCCCCGCGACGGCGGCAACTTCGTGGTCCAGAAGCACGCCGCCTCGCGGCTGCACTACGATTTCCGGCTCGAGCACCAGGGAGTGCTCCTCTCCTGGGCGGTCCCCAAGGGGCCGTCCGCCGACCCCGCCGAGAAGAGGCTGGCGGTGCGCACCGAGGACCACCCGGTCGAGTACGCCGACTTCGAGGGCGTGATTCCCGAGGGCAACTACGGCGCCGGGCGCGTGGTCGTGTGGGATCGGGGGCCCTTCACGTGGCTCGAGGACCCTTCGAGGGGGCTCGAGGCCGGGAAGCTGCTCTTCGAGCTGCGCGGCGAGAAGCTTCGCGGCGTGTGGACCCTCGTGAAGACGCGGCGCGGACCGAAGGACTGGCTCCTCATCAAGCACCGCGACGCGTACGCGGCACGCGGTGGCGCCTACTCCGAGGCATCGGTGGTGTCCGGCCGGACCCTCGAGGACCTGGCCCGCTCCCCGTGCGGGCCGGCGACCTCGAGGCCGAGCTCGCGCGGATGGGAGCGCCGCGCAGGGCCGTCCGCGCCGCCGGCGTGAAGCTCATGCTGGCGGAGACCGCCGAGGCGCCCTTCTCGGGCCCGGGCTGGATCTTCGAGCTCAAGTACGATGGGTTCCGGGCGATCGCCGCCAAGGACGGGGACCGGGTGGAGATTCGCTACCGTGGCGGGCGAGACGCCGCCGAGCTCTACCCCGACCTCGTCGCCGCCCTCCGCGCGCTTCCGGTGGAGCGAGCCGTCCTCGACGGAGAGATCGCGGTCCTCGACGCCAGCGGCAAGCCGAGCTTCCGGGCGTTGCAGCAACGGGCGACGCTCGGGCGGGCGCGGGATGCGGCCCGGGCCGCCCGCGAGAACGCCGCCACCTATTTCGCGTTTGACCTGCTCGCGATCGGGGACCGCGACGCGCGCCCGCTGCCGCTCTCGGGGCGCAAGGCCGTCCTCGCCAGGCTGGTGAACAGGGCCGGAGCGGTGCGCTACGCCGATCACGTCGACGGGAGGGGCGAGGAGTTCTTTCGCGCCGTGCGCGATCTGGGGCTCGAGGGGATGATGGCAAAGCGCGCCGACGCGCCCTACCGCGGAGGGAGGTCGCGAGCGTGGCTCAAGGTCCGCATCGAGCGCTCGGACGATTTCGCGGTGGTCGGCTTCACGGACCCGGCCGGGAGCCGGCCAGGTTTCGGTGCGCTGCACCTCGCCGTCCGCGAGGGCGGGAGCTACGCGTACGCGGGAAGTGTAGGGACGGGCCTGGGCGACGACGAGCTCGCTTCCATCCGGAAGCGGCTCGACCCGCTGCGACGGCGCACGCCTCCGGTCCGCGGGGCGGTCCCAAAGGGGCGAGGGAACCACTGGGTCGAGCCCGTGCTCGTTGCCGAGGTGCGCTACCTGGAGCGGACCCGGGAAGGGCTCCTGCGCCACCCGGTGTTCGTGCGCCTGCGCGACGACAAGGCGCCCGAGGAGTGCATCGCACCTACTTCCGCAGACCCCGGGCCGCCTCCCCCGCCGGTCCCGGATCCCGGCGGGGACGGCGATCCTCCCGAGCGCGACCCGAAGCTCACCAACCTCTCCAAGGTCTTCTGGCCAGGGGAGGGGATCACGAAGGGCGACCTGCTCGACTACTACCGGGAGGTCTCGCCGTGGCTGTTGCCCTACCTTCGCGACCGGCCGCTCACGCTCACCCGCTACCCCGACGGTGTCGAGGGGAAATCCTTCTTCCAGAAGGACGCCCCGGCGTGGACGCCGGGCTGGGTTCGAACGGAGCGCGTCTGGAGCGAGGACGCTGGGCGCGACATCGACTACTTCGTCGCCGACGACGTGGAGACGCTGCTCTACGTGGTGAACATGGGGTCCATCCCGCTCCACGTCACCTCGAGCCGGTTCTCCAATCCGGCGCGGCCCGACTGGCTCGTGCTGGACATCGATCCGAAGGAAGCGCCATTCGAGCACGTGGTGCGGATCGCCCGTCGACTGCGAGACCTTTGCGAGGACGCCGGGCTCCCGACGCATCCCAAGACCACGGGCCAGCGGGGGATGCACGTGCTCGTGCCCCTCGGCCGCCAGCTCACCCACGTTCAAGCGAGGGACCTCGCCCAGGTCCTCTGCCGCCGCGTCGCCGACGAGCACGGGAAGATCGCGACCATGGCCAGGTCGATCGAGGCGCGCAAGGGGCGCGTCTACCTCGACTGGCTACAGAACGGGCAGGGGAAGACAATCGTCTCCCCCTTCAGCGTGCGCCCGCGGCCGGGGGCCCCGGTGTCGACCCCGCTCGCGTGGACCGAGGTGACGGCGAGGCTCGACCCCGCCCGCTTCACCATCCGGACCGTGCTGCGGCGGATGGAGCGGTCCGGGAGGGATCCCATGTCGCCGGTGCTCTCCGAGAAGCCCGACCTCCTCGCCGCCCTGGAGCGGCTCGCCGCAGCGCTGCGAAGCGGGGCGTGACGGGCCCACCGCTTCGCGGGAGAATCGCGGCCGTGCACCGCGCGGCCCGCGACGGATACCGGGAGGCCGGGCGCTACGAGCGCTCGCGCCCGGACTACCCGGCCGAGGCAATCGAGTGGCTGGCCGAAGTCCTGGGGCTCGGCTCTCGCTCCCTCGTCGTCGAGATCGGCGCCGGGACGGGCAAGCTCACCCGAAAAATCGCCCCGCGGTGTCGGGCGGTCGTCGCAGTCGAGCCGCTCGCCGAGATGCGCCGCGAGCTGGCGCTTCGACTTCCGACCGCGCGAGTCGTGGCGGGCCTCGCGGAGGCCTTGCCCTTGCGCGCCGGCTCGGCCACTGCCGTGATCTGTGCCCAGGCCTTTCACTGGTTCGCCAACCCGGACGCGCTCGGGGAGATCCACCGCGTGCTCACGCCGGGCGGCCGCCTGGGGCTCGTGTGGAACCAGCGCGACGAGTCGGTCGAATGGGTGCGGCGGATCGGGGACATCCTGGAGACGATCGAGGGCGACGCGCCCCGGTACCGCAGCGGGCGCTGGCGGGACGTCCTGCGCTCGGAGGCGCTGTTCGGCTCGCCCCGCCTGGCGGACTTCGGGACCGAGCAGGTGGGGTCGGCCGAAATGGTGGTCGATCGGATCGCCTCGACGAGCCTCGTCGCGCGCCTGCCGCGGGAGCGCCGCGACGAGATCCTCGCCGAGGTCCGGCGACTCGCGCGCGGGGCCGGCCGCGATGCCGCGGTGCACCTTCCGTACGTCACCCACGCGTTCTGCTTCGATCGGCGGTGAGGGGCGGGCGGCAGGGCCCCGGAGGGACGTTTTCGCCAGGGCCCAAGCCCGGTAGAGAAGTGCCGTGGAGGAGCTCCGCGTACGCGCCAACGGCCTCGACTTCTTCGCGCTCGCCGACGGGCCGCGCGAGGGGCCGCTCGTCCTTCTGCTGCACGGATTCCCGGAGCTCTCGCGCTCGTGGCGCCACCAGATCCCGGCGCTCGCCCGGGCGGGCTACCGTGCAGTGGCGCCGGATCTGCGGGGGTACGGGAAGAGCGGCCTCGACGGGCCCTACGACCTCCGCACCCTCGCGGGCGACGTCCGCGAGCTCGTGCGGGTGCTCGGCCGGGAGAGCGCCACGGTGGTGGGGCACGACTGGGGCGGAGCCGTGGCCTGGGCGAGCGCCATGCACGAGCCGGAGGTGGTCGGCCGGCTGGTGGCGTTGAACTGCCCTCACCCCGGGGTGATGGCGAGCGAGCTGCTCGTCAACCCGCGGCAGCTCGCGCGCTCCTGGTACATGTTCTTCTTCCAGATCCCGCTCGTCCCCGAATGGATCCTGCGCCGGGACGGCGCCGCGGCCGTGGGCCGTTCGCTGCGGGGCGGCTCCTACGTCCGGGAGGCCTGGCCGCGGCGAGAGACCGCCCCGTACCAGGAGGCGATGCTCGGCCCCGGCCGCGCCCGGGCCGCCCTCGGCTACTACCGCGCCATCTTCCGGCACCCCGCCTCCTGGCGCGACGGCCGCGTCTGCCCCATCGCGGTGCCGGTGCTCGTGGTGTGGGGTGCGCGCGATCGGTTCCTGGGAAGAGAGATGGCGGACCCGGGGAAGCTCCGGCCCTACCTGGCTCCCGGGAACCGCCCCGAGGTCGTGTTTGTCGAGGACGCAGGCCACTTCGTGCAGAGCGAGGTCCCTGACCGTGTGAGCGAGGTGCTGGTCCGGTGGCTCGGCGAGGCTCGAGACGGCGGCCGCGATGCAAAGCCGGTCAGCTAGGGAATTCCCTTCCTGTGCGGGCTCGGCCCGGCGCCTCGCTTCCATCAGCCGCGGCGCGCACCGGTCGGCTCCCTTAGGAGGGCCGCGAGCGGCCGGCGCACCGCGGCCGGCGCGGTCCGTTCGATCACCACCTCCGGCGTCCGGTGCCAGCGCGCGCAGGCGCCGATGGCGCGGGCCAGGTCGAGGAGCAGCGCCGCGCTCGGCCGGACGCCGGCCTCGAGGTGGAGCGAGCGCACCTCGAAGCGCCCCTCGGCCCGGTGGGCCTTGGCGTCGAGCCGGCCCACGAGCGAGCCGCGCTGCAGGATGGGCAGCGCGAAGTAGCCATAGCGGCGCCGCGGAGCCGGCGTGTAGCACTCGAGCCGGTAGTCGAAGCCGAACAAATCCCGGGCCCGCTCGCGGTCCCAGACCACCGGGTCGAAGGGCGAGAGGAGCGCGGTATGGGTGGCCCTGAGCTCACCCTCGGCGGCGCGCTCGGCAAGGTCACGGAGGTCGCGGTGCACGAAGCCCGGCCCCGGCCAGCCTGTGACCGCCACCTCGAGCAGCGCCCCGTCCTCGACGAGCGGGCTCAGGTCGGCCTCGCCGAGACGCGGCCGGGTGCGGAAGTAGTCGGAGACCCAGCGCGCCCGGGCAACGCCGAGCGCCCGCACCGCCCGCTCGACGAAGGTCCGCTCCACCTCGGCCCGGGGCGGCAGCGGGGCGGCGGCGGCGGGCGGGTGGACCCGGCTCGAGAGGTCGTAGACCCGCCGGAAGCCCTCTCGCCGCGCCACCATCAGCTCCCCCAGGGCGAGCCAGGCCTCCAGCCAGGCCTTCTCCTTCTTCCAGCCCCACCAGCTGGTGCGGCGCCGGCGCGGCGCGGCGAAGTCAGCCGCCCTCACCGGGCCGTGCGCCCTGACGTGGTCGAGCAGGGCCTGCATGTCGTCGGCGTGGCGAGCCCGCAGCCGCCGGGCCCGGTTCACGGCCCAGTGGTCTCGGGTCTCCAGGGCCCGCCGATGCAGCGGGTAGTCCTCGATGGGGGCGATGCAGGCCTCGTGGGCCCAGACCTCGAATAGCGCCGCCGTGGCCACGAGCTCGTCGAGCCAGGCCGGTTGGTAGTCGCCCAGGCGCGAGAACAGGACGAGATAAGGGCTTCGGGCCACCACGTGGATGGTGTCGAGCTGCAGGAGCGACATCCGGGCCACCGCGGTCCGCACGTCGTCGCGCCGGGCCGGGTGCGACGGGGGCACGAGGAGCCCCTGGGCGGCGAGGTGGAGGGCCCGGGCCTGGGCGGAGGTGAGGCGAAGGCGGGTGGCCATGGCGGCGCCCTGGGGGCAATGCCAGTCAGCTAAGGGAATTCCCAGTGAAGATCGATCCCTTGCGCGCGACGAGGTGGCAATCCAGCAGCGACTTCTCCGGCGGCGGCATCGATAAAGGGCTAGATGCGGACGGCCTTCGCCCGCGCCGCCTGGGCGCGGAAGATCTCCTGCCACCCCTCGCCGGAGATGCGCGCGGCGAGCTCCACTGCCATGTGACGCGGCGCAGCGCCGAGCACGGCGTTGCGTCCCAGTCCCTGGACGCAGGACGGGCAGTTGGTGAGGATGACGACACCCGGCGGCTGGTCCGCCACGGCCGCGCGGATGGCCTCTGCCTTGCGCTGCAGCATGGAGTCGGTGATGTCCGGGCGAGACAGCGCGAGCGTCCCGGCCTCCGAGCAGCAGTGGGGCACCGCCTCGGCCTCGTAGCCGGCCCGGCGCAGCGTCTCGACGCCCTTCCCGCGCAGCGAGTCGTGGCAGGGAGCGTGGTACAGCGCCGGCCGGGTGCCTTCGAGAGCGAGGTCGCCGTCGAGCGCGAAGTGGACGACATCCACGAGCGGCGCGTCGAAGATCTTCGACACCTCCATGCCCTCGAGGCCCTCCATGCATGTCCCGCAGGTGACCACGACGGCGTCGAAGCTCAGGTAGGAGAACATCTCCTGGATCTGGCTGAAGAGGATGGTGTCGCGCAGCACGGTGCGCCCGTACTGCCCGGCCCGGGCGTTCGCGTGGGCCGGGAAGCCGCAACAGAGGAACGGTGGCGGGAGGACCACCCGGGTGCCCGTCTGCAGGAGCACGTGGAGCGCCGCCTGGGACACGCGGGAGAAGAGTCGCTCCGAGCCGCAGCCGGGGAAGTAGAACACGGTGCGCCGCGCCTCGCCTTCGGGCTGGAAGAGGAGCGCCTGGTCGGGACGGCATTCGGGGACCACGTCGCGCAGCGTCCCCTCGTCCGCGGCCATCACCGGCGATCGCAGCGCCTGCAGGAGCCGAGAGCCGCCGTTGCGAGCGCGGAGCGGCGCGGTGACCTCGTGGCCAGCCCGCTGCATGGCCCCGCCGATGGAGACGAGGCCTCGGCGGAAGAGCGCGTTGCCCGCGCGCGAGCGGGTGTCGAGGTAGCGAAGGGTCAGCCGGGTGGCGAGCGGCGTGTGCTTGAACCCCTGGGCGGCGAGGATCTCCCGCTCCATCACGGAGACCTCGCCGGTGTCGATGTCCACGGGGCACGGCTTGAGGCACTTGTGGCAGATGGTGCAGTGGTCGGCCACCTCCTCCAGGTTGCGCAGGAGCTCGAACGACCCGGAGCGCTCGCGCTGCGCATCGTAGAGGAGCGCCTCGATGAGGGCCCCGATCGCGAGGTTCTTGTTGCGCGGGTGGTAGAAGAGGCCGCGCGGCGGGTAGAAGACGCAGCAATCGGGCTTGCACTTCCCGCAACGCACGCACGTGGCGATCTTCTTCGCCAGCTCCTCCAGCTGGCCGTGCTGGAGGATCCGCGCCTCCAGCTTCAGCAGGTTGAAGGAGGGGGTGAAGATCTGCTCGAGCACCTCGAGGTCGGAGAGCTTCCCGGGGTTCATGAGCCCGCCCGGGTCGACGACCCGCCGGTAGGCCTCGAGCTCGGCGCGCTGCGCCGCGTCCCAGTACCTGAGCTTCGTCACCCCGATGCCGTGCTCGCCGGACACCACGCCGCCGAGCTCGCGAACCCGCTCGAACACCTTGTCCACCACCGCCTCGGCGCGCCGCAGCATGGGCCGGTCGTTGGAGAGCACGGGGATGTTGACGTGGACGTTGCCGTCGCCCGCATGCATGTGGGTGGCGAGCACGATGAGCCGGGCCCGCACCTCTTCCCAGATGGCTTCGAGCGCGGTGGCCACCTTGCCGTGCCCCTGAACCAAGACCGCCAGGTCCTGGCGGAGCTTGGAGGCGACCGCGAGCGACCGGACCGCCGCCTCGTTGGCTGTGCGCAGCGCGTCGACGCACGCGCGGCAGAGCCCGAGGGCCGCCTCCAGGCGGGCGGGCCAGTTGGCCTCGTCGGCCTGCGGGAGTCCCTTGAGGAACGTTTCGGCGCGGCGGGCGTAGGTCTCCTGGCTGTGTCGCTCCTCGTGCACGTTCATGGCGTCGATGAAGAGCGAAAACTCCCCGAGCGACGACAGCGGGAGGACGACGTCTTCGTTGATCTTGAAGGCGTTGGTTCGTCGGGCGATGGCCCCGAGCTTCTTTCGGTCCGCCCAGAACCGCTTGCCCTCGGCGGCGTCGCGCGCCTCGGTGAGGAAGGTGCTGGCGTGGGGCGCCAAGATGCCGCGGAGGGTCGCCACGCCGCGGGCGACCTGCTCGGCCGAGTGGCCCACCACATCGACGATGATCACCGCCTTGGGAGTCTCCGCCCGGGGCGCCTTCACCTGGTATCCGATTGCCTTCACGTACTGATCGTCGAAGTGCTCGAGCGCCGAGAGCGCTTCCTCGCCGCGGTTCGGCATGGAGCGCGCAATCTCCTGGATGACCTCGCTCGCCTCGTCGAAGTCGGGGCCGAAGAACTCGAGGCACAAGGTGCGCTGCTCCGGGTAGGCCGGGTAGAGGATGAACTCGGCGGACGTGATGACGCCGTCGGTCCCCTCCTTCTGCACGCCCGGCAGGCCGCCGAGCGCCTTGTTGGTGATGTCCTTCCACAGGCCCTTCCGGCGGATGTCGCTGCCGCGCAATTCGATGGACCGAACCGGGGTCCCGTCGGTCTCCTGCACCTCGAAGCGGACCAGGTCCTCGGGCAGGATCTTGCGCAGCTGGTGGTTCGCCCGGCGCACCGTCCAGCTCCTCCCCGCGGGCATCGCGATGCGGAAGGAGACGATGTTGTCGATGCAGGTCCCCCACAGGACGCAGTCCTTGCCGCCGGCGTTCTCGGCGATGTTCCCGCCGATGGTGCACGCCCAGGCGCTCGTGGGGTCGGTGGCGAACACGAGCCCGCGGTGGGCCGCGAACTCCATGGCGTGCTCGGTGATCACCCCGGCCTCCAGCGACAGCACCTGGGCGTCCACCACTTGACCGTCCTCCAGGGCGAAGGGGCGGGACTCCGCGCCGCGGATGCGGTCGAGCTTCTCGGTGTTCACCACCACGCAGTCGGGCCGCAGCGGGATGGCGCCCCCGGTGAGCCCGGTGCCGGCCCCGCGAGGGATGGCATGGAGCCCGGCGTCGCGGATGGCCGTCAGCAGCGGCGCGACCTGGCCCTCGGCGGTCGGAGTCACCACCGCCACCGGGAGATGAAGGCGCCAGTCGGTGGCGTCGGTGGCGTGAGCGACGAGCGTGAAGGGATCGAAGAGAACGTTCTCCTTGCCCACCACGGCCCCGAGGGCCCGGCGGATCCGGGCCTGGTGGTCGGGAGCCCGGAGCACCTCCTCGCGAAACGCGTCGAGCAGCCGCCTGCAGTCGGCGAGGATCTCGAGGACCAGAGACTCGTTTCCGGCGTTCTCCTGGATGATCCGCAGGCTCGCTTCCGCCTCGCGGAAGAAGCGGGCTCGGCGCGGGCGCGATTCGATGAGCTCCTGGCGAAGGTAGGGGTTGCGGCGGTGGATGAGGACCTCGCCGAACACCCGCATGAGCAGCCGGGCCGAGCGCCCGGTCACCCGGCGCGACCTAAGCTCCTCGAGCTTCTGCCACACGCCCTTGCCGAGCAGCATCGACACCGCCTGGCGGTCGTCGGCGGACGTGTAGTTGTAGGGGATCTCTCGGGGGCTCGTCGTGCTCATGGAGTTCCCCTGCCCGGCAAGGACAGAGGAGAGCGCAAGTTAGCAGGTTCCGTGCCCCTGGCGAACCGGCCAAAAACCCAGCGATTGCGATGCATTCCCCCGTGCCCGGGCGAAGCCGGTCGCGGAAAAATCTGCGCCGCGCGCCAGGGCTGCGTCCGGCGCAGCCCCGAACTGCCGCGCCTCAGGCCTTCTTCATCGTGTCGTTGAACGCGCTCACGGCGGCCTTCTCGGCCTCGTGCACGGCCACCGGCACGCGCCCGAGCTTGTCGCGGGCCTCCTCGCCGATTTCCACCAGCCGCCGCCGGGTGTCGTCGCCCGACCTCGGAGCGAAGAGAAGCGCGACCGCCCCTCCGATTGCCGCACCCGTCAGGAACGCCAGAAGCACGGTGCCAGCTCCGCTACCACCATTCGTGTACTCTCTCATGACGCGACCTCCTGTCTCGGTTGATTCGTGGCCTCCGGGCCGGTCTCGGCGCCCGCCGCCTCGCGGGAGGCGCCCGCCCCGGGGTCCGGTCCATCCGAGCGCCACGCGCGAACGGCTGCTCCCACGGCGGGACCTACCGCCGCGCCCACTGCCGAGGCGACCCGGATGGTGTCGCGGAGCTGCAGGGCCATGTCCGAGACCGCTGCTACGCCCGCGACCATGGTGTCGAGCTTTCCGTCCTTCTCCAGCTCGGCCGTGAGCCGGTCGACCCGATCCGCCACCTTGTGGACGGCCCGAGCGCCTTCCTCGATGTCCTTCGAGGTCTTGTCGAGGACGTGACGCAAGGTGTGAAGCACGGAGTGAAGCTGGACGACCAGTGGCAAGAGCGCGCCGACGGCGAGCGCTGCGAGCACGAGAAAGGCAATCTGGAAACCTTCCATGGGCCCTCCGGCCGCGACCGTCGGTGGCGCTAGCTGACCGATCCATCTTGCGCTCTTCCGGTCCGAGCGGTCGCGACCCTCTTAGGTAGGACTACGATATCGGGCCCACCCCGCGGGGTCGTTGCCTCGACGGGCGCAACCCACCGCCGGCGGGTCGAAAAAGTTGAGCGGTGCCGGTTCGGGTGCATCCTCCCCGCCGAGGGAGGTGCGCCCATGGCGGAGGTCGTCCCGTTCCAGGACATGCCCGTCGACAGGCTCATGACCGCGAGGCCCGCGACGCTCGTGCCAGATGCATCGCTCGCAGACGCGGCCGAGGCGCTCCTCCAGGGAGGCTTCCGACACCTTCCCGTCGTGGATGACGCGGGAAGGCCGGTGGGGATCATCTCCGAGCGCGACCTGCGCGCCCGGCTCGGGACCGACCTCTACGGGTTCACCCAGGCCACCGTCGAGGCGCTCTCCGAGCCGGTCTCTGGCGTCATGACGCCAGCCCCGATCACCGTCCGCACGGGTACGCGCACCGCGGAGGTGCTCGATGCCTTCGCGGACGAGCGCGTCGGCGCGCTCGTCGTGGTGGATGCGTCCGACCGGATCCGCGGCGTCCTCTCCTACGTGGACCTCCTCCTGTGGCTCCGCGATCACCCACCCGGGGCCGAGGAACTGCCGCCGCGCAGCGAGGCGGGCCGGCCGGCCCCCGCGCTGCCAGTCCCGCGCCGCTCGCGCAAGGCGAAGGGGGCAAGGCCTGGCCGGACGACACCCCGAACGCGCAAGGGGAAGCGGCTTGGAAAGTCCCGCCGGAAGGCTCCCGGCCGGGCGTAGTCAGCTGCGCCGGCGAGCGCGGAAGCGTTTGAGGCGGACCGCGTCCTCCCTTGCCCGCTCCTCCAGCGCCGTCTCGACGCGGACCGCCTCGCCGGCGAGGCGCGGCACGAGGAGCTGCTCGAGCGCGTTGATGCGCCGGGAGGTGTCCTGGATCTCCTCGCCGAGTCGCCGAAGGTAGAGCTCGCGCGACGCGATGGAGAGGAGAACCTCGAGGGCCTCCTCGTGGCGCCGCGCCGCCTCCTGCGAGGAGAGCCCGATGCGCACGGGGGAGACGCCGCGAGCCGAGGCGGGGCGCGTGAGCCTTGGCGACTCGATGCGGGGCACCGGAACGCCCCACACGCGCCGGTGCGTCACGCTGACGGGGATCTCCCGCTCCCCCGCCAACGCGGTGGATTCGAGCGACTCGCGCCCTTCGCGGGCGCGCGCCACCGCCAGGGCCCGCGCCGCCTCGAGCAGCGTGAGATCCAGACGCTCCCGCCCGTCCATCACCTCGCGCATGAGCCGGAAGAACTCCCCCGCCAGGACCTCCCGCTTGCTCCGGAGAAGGCGGGCGCCCTTGGAAGCGACGTCCAGCTTGGCGCGCGCGTCGAGGAGCCCCATCCGGGTGGTGGGGGTCGCGCTCATGCCGGGCCCTCCCGCGGCAGGTACCGCTCCACGAGCGCCGCCCTTACGCGCGTCAGCGCCTTCGGCGGGAAGGTGGCGAGCAGCCGCCAGCCCACGGCAAGGGTCTCCTCCAGCGTCCGGAAGGCTCCGCCCTGGTGCACGAGTTCCCGCTCGAAGCGCTCGGAGAAGTCGAGGAACCGCCTCTCTTCGTCGCCGAGGTTCGCCATCCCGACGATGGCCGCCATGCGACGGACGTCCACGCCGCGCGCGTGGAAGGAGTAGAGCTGGTCCGCGACAGCGCGGTGATCCTCGCGCGTGCGCCCCTCGCCGGTGCCGAGCCCCATGAGCCGCGAGAGGGACGGGAGTACGTCGATGGGCGGGAAGATCCCCTTTCTGTCGAGGTCGCGCGACAGGACCACCTGCCCCTCCGTGATGTAACCCGTGAGGTCGGGAATCGGATGGGTGAGGTCGTCGTCCGGCATGGTGATGACCGGCAGCTGCGTGACCGAGCCGGGCCGCCCGGCGAGGCGACCCGCGCGCTCGAAGAGGCTCGCGAGGTCGGTGTAGAGGTACCCGGGATAGCCGCGCCTCCCGGGGAGCTCCTCCCGGGCGAGCGCCACCTCGCGGAGCGCCTCGCAGTAGGCGGTCATGTCGGTCAGGACCACGAGCACGTGCATTCCGTGGGAGAAGGCCAGGTGCTCGGCGCAGGTGAGGGCGCAGCGCGGGGTCAGCAGCCGTTCGATGGGCGGATCGTCGGCGCGGTTCAGGAACACCACGGTCCGGTCGAGCGTCCCCGACTCGGCGAAGGACTCGAGGTACTCCTGCGACTCCCGGAACGGAGCTCCCACGGCGGCAAACACCACCGCGAAGGGCTCCCCTCCGCGGACCCGCGCCTGGCGAACGATCTGGGCAGCGAGGCGGGAGGCGGGGAGGCCGGCGCAGGAGAAGATGGGGAGCTTCTGGCCGCGCACCAGGGTGTTGAGGCCGTCGATGGCGGAGATTCCGGTCTCGATGAACTCCGAGGGCTTTTCTCGCCGAACGATGTTCATGGCGGCCCCTTGCACCGGCAGGATCGCCTCCGGGATGGGCGGCGGGAACCCGTCGGTCGGCTTCCCGGTGCCGTCGAAGGTTCGGCCGAGCATCTCCCGCGACACCGGCAGCGTCGCCACCTCGCCCGAGAGCTCGATTTGGGCCCGGTCGGGCGCGAGCCCCCGCGTCTCCTCCATCACCTGAATGGCGGCCAGGTCCTCCCCTACCTCGATGACCTGGCCGCGACGCTCGTCGTGGCCGCAGCGGATGCGCACGATTTCGCCCAGGCGGGCACGGCTCGCGCCCCGGACGATGAGCAACGGTCCCCGGACCGCGGCGGCCGAGAGGATCCTCCGGGTGGCGAGGTCGCTCACGACGCGCCCTCCAGCGCCGCGAGCGCCTCGTCCACCGCCCGGGTCACCGCGGCGGCGGCGGCCGGTGCCTCCGCGGGGGCGGCCTCCGGGAGCCTCAGGAGATGCCCGTCGAGCCTGGCGTCGAGGATGGTGCGCAGCGGTACGCCCCGCTGTACCGCGTCGGCGGCGCGCCGGTGGAAGTGGAGAAAGGCCCGCAGCATCGCGAGCGTCTTCGCCGGTGGGGAGGCGGCGTCGGCGGGGAGGAACGCGCTCTGCCGGAGGAACCCCTCGCGGAGCACCCGCGCGGACTCCATGACGACTCGCTCCGCGTCCTGCAGCGCCTCGACGCCCACCAGCTGCGCGATCTCGAGAAGCTCGCGCTCCCGCTGCATGAGGCGCATGGCCTCGTCGCGGAGCGCCACCCAGTCCTCCCCGGCCTCTCGCTGGAACCAGGCATCGAGGCGAGGGGCGTCGAGGCTGAAGGAGAGCCCCCAGTCGACGGCCGGGAAGTGCCGACGGTGGGCGAGGTCGGCCGAGAGCGCCCAGAGCGCGCCGCTCGCGCGCAGCGACGACTGGGTCACCGGCTCCGAGAAGTCGCCACCCGGCGGCGAGACTGCCCCCACCACCGTCACGGCCCCCTCTCCCTCCCCCGACAGCGGCACGGCGCGGCCCGCTCGCTCGTAGAACTGGGCCACCCGGGAGGCGAGGGAGGTCGGATAGCCCTCCTCGCCGGGCATCTCCTCCAGTCGCGACGAGATCTCCCGCAAGGCCTCCGCCCATCGCGAGGTCGAGTCGATCATGAGCGCCACCTGCATCGACTGGTCGCGGAAGTACTCGGCGATGGTGATCCCAAAGTAGATGGATGCCTCGCGCGCCGCGACGGGCATGTTCGAAGTGTTGACGACGAGAACCGTCCGCTCGAGCAGCGGCCGCCCGGAGCGCGGGTCCGACAGCCGAGGGAACTCGTCGAGGACCTCCGCCATCTCGTTGCCGCGCTCGCCGCACCCCACGTAGACGATCACGTCGGCGGCCGCGTGCTTCGCGAGGCTCTGCTCCAGCACCGTCTTCCCGGTGCCGAACCCGCCGGGGACGATGGCGGTGCCACCACACGCCACCGGGAAGAAGCAGTCGAGGACCCGCTGCCCGGTGAGGAACGGCACGTCCGGAGAGAGCCGCCTCCGGACCGGGCGGGGGCGGCGCACCGGCCACCGGTGCATCATCGACAGAGGGATGTCCCCCTCGAGGCTCACCACCGCCTCGTCCACCCGCGCCTCGCAGGTGCGCGCCTCGGCGACCCGGCCGCGGACGCCGGGGGGAACGAGCACCTTCTCCGACCGACCGCCGCCCGCGGGCGTGGCCCGGCCGAGCAGTTCCCCGCCTTCGACCAAGTCGCCGGGCCGGAGCGCAGGCTCAAAGCGGAACCGGCGCTCCCGGTCGAGCGCCGGGAGGCTCGCGCCGCGCGCCAGGAAGTCTCCTTCCCGCGCCGCCAGCGCCGCGAGCGGACGCTGCACCCCGTCGAGAACCAGGCCGAGCAGCCCCGGACCGAGCTCCGCCGAGAGCGGGGCTCCGGTCGCGGTCGCTGGCTCGCCCGGGCTGAGCCCCGCCGTGTCCTCGTACACCTGCACGGTGGCGAGGTCCCCCTCGATGCGGACGACCTCCCCGAGAAGTCGCTCCTCGCCCACGAGCACGAGCTCGTTCACCGCCACGCCCCGGAGGCCACGCACCGTCGCGGTTGGCCCGGAGATGTGGGTGAGCCGGCCGGTCATCGTCGCCGCTCCTCCAGCTTGACGTGGTAGCCGATGGCGCGGCGGATGAGCGCGGCCACGTACTCCCGGCCTCCGGCGGCCTCGCCGAGTCGCGTCGGCAGCGTGAAGGGGAGGACGACCGGTAGCCCCCGCTCCGCCGCTCGACGAAGCATCGGTTCCGGGACGGCGGAGAGGACCGATGTCTCCACCGCCAGGACCGCCACAGACGGGTCCGAGAGGAGCGCGCGCACCCGAGCCGCCTCCTCCCCGGCGGTGACCTCCTCCACGCGGGCGCCGGCGAGCCGGAGCCCGAGCGCGTCGCCCGGGCGGGTGACCATGCGCAGCGTGCTGTCCGCGGGTGCCGCGGAGACCCGCGCGGGTGGGGGAGGCGCTGCCGGGCTGGGGCGGGCCGGGGTCACGTCACGCCTCCAGGAGATCGGCGAGCCGGGCCGGAGGAAAGCCGAGCTCCGTTCCGCGCAGGATCAGCCGGACGCGCTTCATCTCCTCCAGCAGCTCGACCGCCCACGCGCAGGGAACAGCGAGAGACAGCGGAGACCGCCGCGCCTCCGCCCGCGCCACCCGGGCGAGCGCACGGCCCAGCAGGTGGTCGGCGGCGAGCGGGGCGGCGAGTTGCAGGGCGGCGGCGGACGGGGCGCCGAGGAGGTCCTGGAGCGAAGTCGCGAGCGCCCCCGCGAGCTGCGGGCCGGAGAGAACGGCCATTCGCGCGAAAGCGGCAGCGTCGATCCGCTCGCCGCCGGGCGCGCACAGGTCCTCGGTCTCTGGCTGGCCGTCGACCGCCAGGAGCGTCGCGGCGTTGACGAGGTCGGCGCGGACGGCGGCCAGGCGGCGGAGCACGCGCCGGTCCTCTCCCGGGCCGCGCGCCGCCCGGCGGACCGCCTCGAAGGCCGCCCGGTCGATGGCGACCTCCGTCCTGAGGAGGCCGCCCGGCGTGCGGATCTCGGCTGCGTGTGCCGCCACGGCGGCCGCGAAGGGGCTTCCCCAGCCGGAAAGCAGGCCGGCCGCAGCGGCGGCGTCCGGGCTCCCGGCGAGCTGCAGGAGCGCCTCGCGGTCCAGGCTCGGCGACGGCTCGAGCAGGCGCGAGGCGTGCTGCGGCTTGAGCCCGCGCGCGATGGCCCGCATCGGCCCCTTGAGGCTCGCCGCGTCGTCGATGAGCAGGAAGGCCGCAAAGAGGCGCCCCGGCGCCCCGCCAAGGTCCGCGACCAGTCGCCGCATCTCTCGATGGAACGCGCCCGCCAGGGCCTCTTCGACCCCTCCGACGTCGGGTCCCGGCCCGGGCGCCGGCGGGGGAAGAGATCGGCCCCACACCGACGACCGCAGGGCGTCGAGCCGCCCGGAAAGGCCGGGGCGGGACAGGAGGTCGTCGAGGCCCCGCGTCGCCAGGAGCCGCGACCGCGCGCCGCCGAGGCGGCCGAGCGTGTATTCAGTGGCGGGCACCGGGCTCCCCGAAGAGCTGCGAGGCAATCTCCACCTCCAGCCCCGGCCAGGCGCGTGCGAGGCGCGCAGGCAGCGTGTCGTCCACCACGAGGTGGTCGCCGACGCGCAGCTCTACCCCGCCGCGCGCGACGTCACCTTCGGTGATGACCAAGCGCCGGGCCACTTCCGGCCGGGACGCGGCCAGCGCCGCCCGGCAGGCCTCTCCGTGTCCGGGGTCGACGACCGCCTCGAGCCGGCCGCCGTCGTCGTCGCCAAGGGCCTCGTCGAGGAGTCGCCCGGTCAGCTCCGGGGAGGAAAGCCCTGCGAGGCGCCGACCGGCCTCGACGCGAACCTCCTCGAGGAGTCGGCGCCTCTCGACGAGCAGCAGCCTCTCCTCCGTCAGCGAGGCGCGGATCGCCGCCCTCTGCCGCAGCGCTGCGCCCTCGGCCTCCACGCGCGCGAGCGCCTCCGCCCGGGCCTCGCCTGCCAGGCGGCGGGCCTCGGCGGCGAGGCGCTCCCCCTCCGCGCGGGCCGACTCCCGCAGGGCGAGCTTCTGCTCGCGCACCTCCTCCTCTAGGGCGCGCAGCAGGTCCCCGTAACCCACGGCCTATCCCCCACCCGTGAGGATGAGGACCGCCACCACGAAGCCGAGGATGACGAGCGTCTCGGGGATGGCGAGCATGACGATGACGGCGCCGCGCAGCTCCGGCTTCTCGGAGAGCGCCCCTGCCCCTGCCGTGCCGATGCGCGACTGGACCCACGCGGTGGCCATGGCGCCGATGCCCACGGAGAAGGCGGCTGCAAGCGCGAGGTAGACCCTTTCCATGTTCCCTCCCTTTCTTCAGGTTCCCGGGGCGAACGGCTGGTAACGCCGTCCGCCGCCTTCATAGAACTTCTCGAAGAACTCCACGTAGTGGAGGCGCAGCGAGGCGATGAGCGGGCTCAGGAGCCCGAGGCTGAAGTTGACCGCGTGCAGCATCAGGGCGAGCGCGACGCCGAGTACCATCGGGCGCACCGCGGTCGCCATGTGGTTCGCCACCTCCGCGAGGAGGACGGACGCGAGGCCCAGCGCCATGAGGCGCGCGTAGGAGAGGACGTTGCCGAGCGAGAGCACGACTTCGAGAAGCGCGAGCGGTCCGCCCCCGCCCACGGCGAGGAGCACGCCCGCTCCTCCGGCGACGAGAGACGGGACGAGCACCCGGTGCGGCAGCGCTCCGGCGAGCGCCAGCCCTGCGGGGGCCGCTGCCGCCAGCAGGAGCAGCCGCCCCAGCCGCTCGAACCCTTCCCGCAGGTGGCGGTGACTTAGCGACTGCGCCGCTCCCAGGGCCGTGCCCAGTCCGACGTGGACCACGCCGACACCCATCGCCAGGCCGAGGAAGGCGAGGACCGCCCGCCTCCGATCGAGGAGAAGCGGGCGCAAGCCGAGGTGGCTGCCCAGGTCGCCGAGCGCCTCGCCGAAGAGGACGCCGAAGGCAATCGCGGCCGCCGAGCAGGCGAGCGCGATGGCGGCGTAGTCTCGGCCGGCCGCGCCGCCCCATCCCCGCCACCGCCAGACGAGGGAGACGGCGACCCCGAGAACGCCGAATCCGGCGTCGCCGACGACGAGGCCGAAGAAGAGCGGGAAGAAGACCGCCAGGTACGGGGTGGGGTCGAGGGAGCCGTAGGTGGGGGGTGGCACGAGAGCGAGCAGCCGCTCGAAGGGACGCAGCACCGCCCGGTTCTCGAGGACCACCGGCACGTCGGATTCCTGTCCCGGCTCGGGCGCGTACGCCATGAGCACCACCCGGCCGGCAAAGGCACCGGCAAGCTCGCCGTCGAGCGAGGGTACCCGCGACCTTGGCACCCATCCGGTGACGACGAACGCGTGCTGCGTCTCGCCGCAACTCGCGAGTGCTCGGACCCGGGCCAGCCGCCGACGGGCGCTGCGAGCGGCGCGGCGCAGCGCCGGCGCCACGCGGGACGAGTAGCGGGCGAGGTCATCCTGCGCCGCCGCGAGCTGCCCGGGCATGTCGCGCTCGCGCTGGAGCAGGAGCCGCAGGGCGTCGACGAGGGGCTGACCCGCGTAGCGCTCCGGGAGCCGGATCTCCTCGACGCCTTGCTCGAAGAGGAGCGCTCCCACCTCCCGAGCATGGGTCTGGGGAACGGTGACGAGGACGGCCAGCTGTCCCTCACCGGCGGGTCGGGCCTGCACCGAGCAGTTCCCGCCCGTGATCCTGCGGAGTTCGGAGTCGAGAAGCTCAAGGGCGCGGTGGTCAGGCCGCATCACCAGGCCGACCGCATGGGGCTGGCCGGGCTGGGGCAGCTCGGGGCGGAGCGGGGCGAGCGCCGCGAGTAGCCGACCGTAGCGGTCCACCACCTGCCGCTCCTCCTTGAGGGCGGCGACCCGCTCTTCCAGGGAACGGCGCGTTGCCGCGAGGGCCTCGAGCCTCGCTGCAAACTCGGGTTCGGTCGGGTCCGGCAGCGGCTCCTCCGCGGCGCGCCCGGCGGGTGGCAGGCCCTCAAGCAGCCGCTCGGTGCCCTCCAGGGCCGCCAGGAGCGCCCGCTCGGTCGCGTGCTCCCCCTCGCGCAGCGGCACGGCGCGAAGCGACCCGCTCGGGGCGCCGCTGGTGATGGTGCTGGGCGTTCGCAGGTCGAGGACGCCCTGCTCCTGCAAGACGGCGAGCGAGGCGTCGAGGAGCCTCCTCGGTCCGAGGACCTGGACCTTCGCCATGGGGGCGATCATGGGCTGCCCCCCACGACCCTTTCGAGCACCGCGGCGAGGGCTGTGTCGAGGCGGACGGCCGCCCGGGCGCGCAGCGCCGCTGCCCGCGCCGCGGCGCGAGCGCGGGCCCCGGCCTCGAGCGCGGCGGCATCCGTCGCGGCCGCTTCCCGGAGCACCGCCACCTCCGCCTCGAGCGCGACGCGGGCCTCGGCCGCGAGGCGACCGGCCGCGGCCCGCGCATCCGCCAGGGTGGCGGCGGTCTCGGCGCGAACCTCCGCCAGTGCGCGCTCCAAAGCTTCCTCGTCGACCTGGAGGCGCTCCAGTGTCTCCGATTCGCCGCCCGGACGCTCCGCCACCGGCGATCCCCTCAGGGAAGCGACGGCACCGCCATGGGGCGGCCGGCGCGTGGTTCGCTCCCTTGCACGGATTCTGGGCACGCGCGCCGCGCCGGGCCTTGATCCCGGTTAGGGAGCCCCCGTTTGCCCGCACCCCCGGTGGTGCTAGAAATCTAGGTGCATCGGAGGAGAACCATGCCCAAGGCCATTCGAATTCACGAGGCCGGCGGCCCCGAGGTGATGAGCCTCAAGGAGGTCGTGGTCGGCGAGCCGGGGGAAGGCGAGGCGCGAGTCCGGCACAGCGCCATCGGCGTGAACTACGTCGATACCTACCACCGCTCGGGGCTCTACAAGGTCCCGCTGCCGTCCGGGATCGGCGTGGAGGCGGCAGGCCGGGTGGAGGCGGTGGGCCCCGGTGTCGCCCACCTGCGCCCGGGAGACCGGGTTGCCTATGCCGGCGGTCCCCCGGGCGCGTACGCAGAGGTCCGGCTCATCGCCGCCGACCGCCTGGTGAAGGTCCCGGAGGCGCTCTCCGACCTCTCGGCGGCGGCGGTGCTCCTGAAGGGCCTCACGGTGTGGATGCTCGTGCGACGCGTCCACCGGGTGGAGCGCGGAGAGACCGTGCTGTTTCACGCCGCCGCGGGCGGCGTCGGGCTCATCGCCATGCAATGGCTCCGCGCCATCGGGGCGAGGGTGCTCGCGACGGTCGGCAGCGACGAGAAAGCCGCGCTCGCTCGCGCCCACGGCGCCGATGAGGTCACCGTCTACGCCCGGGAGGATTTCCCGAAGCGCGTCCGCGAGCTGACGGGCGGCGCGGGGGTCCCGGTGGTCTACGATTCGGTGGGAAAGGCCACCTTCGACGGTTCGCTCGACTCGCTGCGCCCGGCGGGGCTCCTCGTGTGCTTCGGCAACGCCTCGGGCCCCGTGCCCCCCTTCGACATCGGGCAGCTCGCCGCCAAGGGGTCGCTCTTCCTCACCCGTCCCACGCTGTTCAGCTACACGGCTCGGCGCGAGGATCTGGAGGAGGGGGCCGGCGAGCTCTTCGAGATGGTCGCGAAGGGGAAGGTGAGGGTGGCCTCGCCCCGGACCTGGCCGCTTGCGGAGGCGACCGCGGCCCACCGCGCACTGCAGGCGCGCCTGACCACCGGCTCGGTGGTGCTCGTACCTTGACCGCGGGGCGCGCCCGAGCAACCGCGTCCGGCGTCTCGCCGCCCCGCCGCGGGCGACGCCATGGCGTTCAGGCCTGCTTGATCTCGGCGATGAGCTTCTGCAGGGATTGCTTGGCGTCGCCGAACAGCATCGACGTCCCCGGCATGTAGAAGAGCTCGTTCTCGATGCCGGCGAAGCCGGGGTTCATCGAGCGCTTCATGACGATGACGTTCCGGGCCTGGTCCACGTCGAGGATGGGCATCCCGTAGATGGGGCTCGCCGGGTCGTGCTTGGCGGCCGGGTTGACCACGTCGTTCGCCCCAATCACGAGCACCGCGTCGGCGCTCGCGAACTCGGGGTTCACCTCCTCCATCTCCCTGAGCTTGTCGTAGGAGACGTTGGCCTCCGCGAGCAGCACGTTCATGTGGCCCGGCATGCGCCCCGCCACCGGGTGGATGGCGTAGATCACCTCGCCGCCGTTCTTCTCGATGAGCGCCGCGAGCTCCCGGAGCTGGTGCTGCGCCTGGGACACGGCCATGCCGTAGCCGGGTACCACGATGACCTTGTGCGCGTAGGCGAGCTGGATGGCCGCATCCTCGGGGGTGACGGCGCGAACCGTGAGCCCCTCCGCGGTCTTCCCGGCGGCGGCCACCTGCGGGGATCCGAAGGCGCCGAAGAGGACGTTGCCGAAGGATCGGTTCATCGCCTTGCTCATGACGATGGAGAGGATGAAGCCGGAGGCGCCGTCGAGCGCGCCGGCGATGATGAGCACGTTGTTGCCGATGGCGAATCCCGTCGCCGCCGAAGCCAGGCCCGCGTACGAGTTGAGCAGCGATATCACCACCGGCATGTCGGCTCCCCCGATGGGGAGCACGAGGGAGACGCCGAACGCGAGCCCCACCGCCAGCATTGCGTAGAAGGCGCCCGGCTGGGCGGGGCTCGCGACCAGCCAGCCGAGCAGCCCGAGGCCGGAGGCAAAGAGGGCAAGCGAAAAGAGGTTCTGGCCTCGAAAGGTGATGGGAGCGCCAGCCAGGACCTCCTGCAGCTTCAGGAAGGCCATGAGGCTGCCGGTGATGGTGAGGGACCCGAAGAGCACCTCGAAGCCGAGCGCGGCCATCTGCGCGTGGCCGACGCCGGCCCCGCTGCCGAGGTCGTAGAACTCCGCCACTCCCACCAGCGTGGCCGCGAGCGCCCCGAACATGTGGGAGATGGCGATCCGCTGCGGCATGGCCGTCATGGGGACCCACATGCCCATCGGGTAGCCGATGAGCGAGCCCAGGGCCAGGCCGGCCACGATCCACCGGAAGTCCACGATCTCGCGATGGAGGAGCGTGCCGACCACCGCGATGAGCATGCCGAGCGCGGCGAGCTGCATGCCACGCCGGGCCGAGTCCGGGTGGGTGAGGCTGCGCAGCCCGAGGATGAACAGCACCGAGGAGGCGAGGTAGCTCGCCGCGATGAGGAACTCGCGGCTCACTTGTTCGGTTCCTCGGCAGGGGGCCGCGACTTGGGAGCGCGGTGGAACATCTTCAGCATCCGGTCGGTGATGAGGAACCCGCCGACCACGTTGATGGTGGCGCTCGTCACCGCCACGAAGCCGAGGATGGTGGCGACGCGGCTGCGGTCGGCGCCCGCGGCCACGAGCGAGCCGACGAGCGAGATGGCCGAGATGGCGTTCGTGGCCGACATGAGCGGGGTGTGGAGCAGCGCCGGCACCCGGGTGATGACCAGGAAGCCCACGAAGCCCGCCAGGACGAAGACGTACAGGGACTGGACGAGCGCGGCCGTGCTCATGGGGACCCCGTGCGGACCCGGCCGTCGAGGACCACGGCCATGACGCCGACGATCTCGTCCGCGGGGTCGAGGTGGAGGTGGCCCTCCCTCACGACGAGCTTGAGAAGGCTCTCTAGGTTCTTGCTGTACATCTGGCTCGCGTGCATCGGGATGGTGGCGGCGAGGTCGAGCGGTGCGATCACGCTGACGCCGTCTGCCTCGACGGTCTCCCCCGGCCGCGTCCGCTCCGTGTTGCCGCCGCTCTCGGCGGCCAAGTCCACGATCACCGACCCGGGCGGCATGGAGCGGATCATCCTCTCCGTGACGAGCAGCGGCGCGCGCTTGCCGGGGATCTGCGCCGTGGTGATGACGAGGTCCTGGTCGGCGATCCGCTTCCCGACGGCCGCGAGGACCTTGTCGCGCTGCTCGTCGGCGAGCTCGCCGGCGTACCCTCCGGTCCCGTCGGCGCTCACCTGCGCGGCCTCCACGAAGGCGGCCCCGAGCGACTGCACCTGCTCGCGGACTGCCGGGCGCACGTCGAAGGCCGACACCACGCCGCCGAGCCGCCGCGCGGTGGCGATGGCCTGGAGGCCGGCCACCCCGGCGCCCAGCACGAAGACCTTGGCGGGTGCGAGCGTCCCGGCGGCGGTGGTGAGCATGGGGAGCACCCGTGCCAGGTGCGTGGCGCCGATCAGCACGGCCTGGTAGCCGGCCACGGTGGCCTGGGAGGAGAGGGCGTCCATCGACTGGGCCCGGGTGATGCGAGGCACGAGCTCCATGGCGACGGCGTTCACGCCGGCGGTGGCCAGGCGGCCAAAGAGCTCGCCGCTCGCCGACGGCTGCAGGAGCCCGACCAGCGTCGCGCCGCGCGACAGCCGGGCCACGTCCTCCGGCGGCGGCTGGCGCACGGCGAGCACCAGGTCCGCGCCGAGCACCTCGTCGGCGCTCGACATCGTCGCCCCCGCCTTCTCGTAGAGGGCGTCGGGGAGGAAGGCGCGCTCGCCGGCGCCGCGTTCCACGGCGACGGTGAGCCCGGAGCGGGTGAGCCGGCCCACCGCCTCGGGGACGAGCGCCACGCGGCGTTCGCGCGGGGCCTTCTCCCTCGGTACGCCGATCCGCATGCACCCTCCCGGATTTTCCGTGGCTGCGCCTTCCCTCCCGGCGCCGTGGACCCCGCGCACTCCACTGGATAACATCGCGCCGGCCGGCCCGCAGCCTCGACCTTGGGTCCGGGCCGGCGTATCGTCGCGCCGCGTCATGCCCGCGTCCAGCGGCACCCAGGCCCCCGTCCGAGTCGCCAGCCGCTCCACCGCCGCCCTCTGCCTCGGGACCGTGGCGAGCTACGCCTCCATGTACGTCACGCAGCCGATCCTCCCGGTGCTGTCCTCCGAGTTCGGGGTCTCCCCGGCGACGGCCGGACTCACCGTGTCGGCGGTGGTCCTGGCCATCGCCGTCGGATCCTTCGTTCACGGTCCGCTCTCCGACACGGTCGGGCGAAGGGCCGTGATGGTGGGGTCGAGCGCGCTGCTCGTGCTCCCGACGGTGGCCTGCTCCCTGTCGCGGACCTTTCCGGAGCTCGTTATCTTCCGGGGCGCCCAGGGCCTGCTCATCCCGGGCGTGACCGCGGTCTCGGTCGCCTGGGCCGGGGACCACTACGCGCGGCGCGACCTGCGCGCCGCGGTGGGGGCGATCATCGCCGCCAGCGTCGCCGGCGGCCTCGCCGGCCGGGTCGGGAGCGGCCTCGTCGCCGCGCACTGGGGCTGGCGTGCCCCCTTCCTCCTTTCCGCGGGGCTGACATCGCTCGGAGCGCTCGGCATGGCGGTCGAGCTGCCCCCGGACCAGGGGGCCCCCGGCGCCTGGCGCCTCGCGTTCGCGGGGATGGTGCGCCACCTCGGCGACCGGAGGCTTGCCGGCGGATACCTCCTCGCCTTCTGGCTCTTCTTCGGGTTCATCGCCGTCTTCACCTACCTGCCCTACCGGCTGTCGGGCCGGCCCTGGGGCCTCTCGACCGACGCCGTCTCCAGCGTATACCTCGTCTACATGGCCGGCGTGGTGGTGTCCCCGGTGGCCGGGCGGCTCGCCGGCCGGTTCGCGCCGGAGCGGATCATGCTGCTCGGGCTCGCCGCCTCCGTCGCCGGTGTCGCCGCCACACTGCTCCCGACGCTCCCGCTCATCGTGGCGGGCCTCGTGTTGCTCGTCGTCGGGACGTTCACTGCCCAGGCCTTGGGGCCGTCGTGGGTGAACGAGGCCGCGCAGTCGGCCAAGGGTGGCGCGAACGCGCTCTACCTCGCGTTCTACTATGCGGGCGGGACGCTCGGCTCCTGGCTGCCGGGCCTCGCCTGGGAGCGGTGGGGGTGGCCTGGCGTGGCCGTCGCGAGCGCGGCGGCGTTCACGCTGGCGGCCGCCGCGGTGGCGGTACTCTGCCTGCCGCCGGCGGCGACGCCGGGAGCGGCGTGACGGGACGGAGCCGGCACCGAGAGGCCTAGGGGCGTCGCTCCCACCAGATGTCGGGGCGAAGCGGCTCGGAGCGGCGGCGTGGCTCGACGCCGAGGCGCCGCAGCTCCGCGACGACGGCATCCACCAGGGCCGGAAGCGCCGCCTTCACGGGCGAGCTCAGCGCCGTGCCGAGCTCCAGGTCGCCGGGGACCGCCCCGAGGAGCACGATGTCGTCGGGGCCACTCCCCTGAAACTCCAGGGCGAGGAGCGCCTCCCGGACGCCGGGCTCGTGAGGGCTCATGGCAAGACGGGGAGCGCCGCGGAGGATCTCGGCGCGGTCGTAGCGCCGCAGCTCGCCGGGCCGCCCCTTCGCGCTCACGGCATCGACGATGACCGCCGCCCGCGCTCCGTCGAGCAGGGCCCCGAGGTCGGCACCTGGCGTTCCGGCGTCAATCACCTCGACCTCCTCCGAGAGCTCCCAGGCCGCCTCGAGGAGGCGAACGGCGTAGGGCCCGAGCGCGTCGTCGCCGTTCAGGACGTTGCCAATCCCGATCACCGCCACGCGGGCCATGCACGCCTCCAGACGCGAACGGGGCGAGGGGGCGCGATGCCCCTCACCCCAATCTCGCCCCCGCCCCGAAGGGCAACCGGGGAACAGGATTCTACAGCGCCTTCACCTTGGCAATCTCGGTGCCGTCGGCGTCGTGGGTGTGAATGGCGCACGCGAGGCAAGGATCGAAGGAGTGGATCGTACGCAGCGCCTCGAGCGGCTTCTCCGGGACGGCAATGGGGTTGCCGACGAGCGAGGCCTCGTACGGCCCGGGCTGGTCCTTCGCGTCGCGCGGGCCCGCGTTCCAGGTCGAGGGGACGACCGCCTGGTAGTTCTTGATCTTGCCGTTCTCGATGACGACCCAGTGAGACAGGGTGCCGCGCGGTGCCTCGTGGACGCCGAAGCCGCGGATGGTCCCCGACGGGAACTTGGGCTCGTTGTAGATGGCGTAGTCGCCCTTGCCGATGTTCTCGGCGAGCAGCCCCCAGTGCTTGATCGCGAGTTCCGAGTAGACCGCGGCCCGGATGGCGCGCGCGGCGATCCGGCCGAGCGTCGACTGCAGGACGCCCGGGCCGAGCTTCGCGCCTGCCACCTTGCCGGCGGTCTCGAGGCAGCGATCCGCCCACTTTCGGGTGAGCGGGTCGCCCGAGACGTAGGAGACGAGGATGTCGGCGAGCGGGCCCACCTGCACCGGCTTGCCCTCGAGGCGAGGGGCCTTGACCCAGGAGTACCGCTTGTCGGCGTTCCAGGCCGTGACCTTCGGGTCGGTGGTCTCGTCGTACGGGCTCTTCGCCCAATCGCCGTCGTAGAAGGAGCGGGCGATGCTCTCGGTGACGTTCTTCTCCCAGTACTCGTCCTTCCAGCTGGTGATCGGCCTCACCTTGGTCAGGTCGCCGCCCCAGATGATGCCGCCGGGCCGGTCGAACTTGGTGGCCTTGGCGTCGGTGGGCAGCTCCGGCATGCACATGTAGTTCGTCACCCCCGACCCGTACTTGAGCCAGTCAGCGTACATGCCGCCGATGGCGCAGACGTCGGGGAAGTACACCTGCTGCACGAACTGCACGACCTTCTCGAGCTGGTCCCGGACCTCGAACAACTTGTTCATGTTGAGCGGCGCGGCCGCGTCCATGTTGATGGCGTTGGCCACCCCGCCCACGGCGAGGTTCTGGATGTTGGGCGTCTTCGAGCCCAGCACCGCCACCGCCTTCAGCGCCATCCGCTGGTAGTCGAGCGCCTGGAGGTAGTGGGCGACGGCGATCAGGTTCACCTCGGGCGGCAGCTTCATCGCCGGGTGGCCCCAGTACCCGTTGGTGAAGATGCCGAGCTGGCCCTTCGCCACGAAGTCCTTGAGCTTGTCCTGGACGGCCTTCATCTCCTGCACGCTGTTGCCGGGCCACGCCGAGAGCGACTGCGCGATGCTCGCCGCCTTGGCCGGGTCGGCCTTCAGCGCCGAGACCACGTCCACCCAGTCCAGCGCGGACAGCTGGTAGAAGTGGACGATGTGGTCGTGCAGCGCGTGGGCGGTGACGATGAGGTTGCGGATCAGCTGGGCGTTGAGCGGGATCTCGAGGCCCAGGGCGTTCTCCACCGCGCGCACCGAGGCCATGGCGTGAACGGTGGTGCAGACGCCGCAGATGCGCTGCGCGAAGATCCAGGCCTCGCGCGGGTCGCGGCCCTGCAGGATGTTCTCGATGCCGCGCCACATGGTGCCGCTGGACCAGGCCTTGTTCACCTTGCCGCCCTCGACGTCGCAGTCGATGCGGAGGTGGCCCTCGATTCGGGTGATGGGGTCGATGGTGATTCGGCTCATGGTTGAAGTCCTTTCTTCGAACGCGAGCGCGCTGCGGCTCGCCTGTCGGAATCCGTCAGTGCTCCGCTAGTGCGTCGGACGGCTCGGGTCCGCCTTCTCGTCGGGGCTCGGGCCGAGCGCCAGGATGGGAAGCGTCTTCACCACGAGGATGAAGACGGCCAGGCCAACCGCGGCCAGGCCCACGGTAACCATCACCTCGCCGACGCTCGGGAAGTAGTGCCAGCCCGGGCCCGGGTCGTAGGCCGTGAGGTAGGTGTCGACGCGGTAGGCGGCGCCGGCCAGGATGCCGACGAAGCCGGCGAGGAAGAGGCGGCCGCGGTTCTGCTGCACGCTCGGGCTCAGGTACATGAGGCCCGAGGCGAGGAAGAGGACAATCTCCAGCCAGAAGAAGGGAACCGGGCCCGAGAACGTGAATGCGTATCCGAGCTTGCCCTCCCATCCGAGCGCCGCGAAGCGGAAGGCGACGTAGAAGAGGGTCACCCACCCGGCCACCTTGGCGAGGTCGCCGAGGAGCTTCATGTGGGTGCGGTACTTCCCGTGGAAGACGATGCCGAGAAGGATGTCCATCCCCACCACCGACCCGTATCCCATGGTGAGGCAGGAGACGAGGAAGAGGAAGGGCAGCCAGCCTGTGAACCAGAGCGCGTGCTCCTTGGTCGGCGCCATCATGTACAGCCCACCGAGGGACGACTGGTGCATGGTGGGGAGCAACATGGCGAGCGCGATGATGAACGGCAGCGCCTGCCGGACGCGCGGAAGCCACTTGGTGGCGAAGGCCTTCCAGCCCGGGGTGCCGTCGTGGATGAGGCGCTCGAGCCCCGCCGGCAGAACCTCCACCCAGAGGACCGCCATGTACGTGATCACGCAGAGCGCGACCTCGAGCAGGATGGAATTCAGGTTGTACCAGGGCGGGAAGCCCAGGAAGACCGAGCCCCACCAGCGGCCCAGGTCCACGATGACGGACGTGCCGCCCAGCGTGTAGCCGAGCGCTCCCACGAGCACGGCAGGGCGGACGAGCGGGTGGTACTTGCCCTTGTTGAGGATGTAGGTGAGCAGGCCCACCGCGTAGGCGCCGGCACCGATGCCGGTGAAGGTGACGACGTTGATGGGCTTCCAGATGCCCCAGCTGTAGCCATCGGTCAGCGCCGGTGATCGAGCCGACGCCGGCGAAGAGCCGGTACACCACGAGCGCTCCCATCACAGCGGTGAGCGCGAGCAGGGCGTAGAAGAACGGGGTGAAGATGCGTCCACCGACGGGACGGGCTTCTGCGCTCATGGCTACTTCCCCTCCTTGGGGTGGGCCTTCGCCTCGGCCGCTTCCTTGCGCAGGTTGCGCACGATGGCCCAGGCCGCAGCCACGTACAGCGCCACCGGCGCGATGAAGCCCTTGTAGAGCGTGTGCTGCACGCTCATCGCCATCTGGGCCGGCGGCACGTGCTCGAGCTTGGGGAGCCCGAGCTTCTCGAAGGACACGCCGGCTGGTGCGAGGTACATGGTCTGGGTGCCTCCGCCGTCGTGCTCGCCGTAGACCTTCGGTACCTTCTTCCCGTCCTCGCCTACCTCGGCGAAGTACTTGGCGGGGTTCTCTCCGATGCGCTTCTTGGCAATGGCGAGGAGGTCCACGCTCTTGCCCGTGATGACCGCGCTTCGCGGGCAGACCTCCGCGCAGGCCGAGCCCTTGCCCCCGTCGACGCGCTGCCGGCAGAGCTCGCACTTGATGATGCGGGGCACCGCGGAGAGCCACTGGAACTTGGGCACGTTGAACGGGCAGGAGATCTGGCAGTAGCGGCACCCCGTGCAGCGGATGGGGTCCCACGCCACGATGCCGTTCTCGACCTTGTGAAGGGAGCCGAGCATGCAGGCCTTGGTGCAGGCCGGGTCGACGCATTGCATGCACTGCATCTTCATGAACGCGTACTTGTCGCCCTCGCGGTACAGCTTGATGACGGTCTTGTTCGAGCCGTTGATGTCGGTGGGGAAGTCGTACGGCGCGCCGTTGACCTCCTGCAGGCTCTTGTCGACGGGCATGCCGTTCGCCCGCTGGCAGGCGACCGTGCAGGTCTGGCAGCCGATGCAGAGCGTGGAGTCGTAGAGGAGCCCCATCGCGTCCGGCGCGAGCGTCACGGCCTCGTGGCTCGCCTCGGCCGTCGTCGCGAAGCCGGCGGCAGCGCCGGCAGCGCCGGTGGCCGCGAGCGTCTTGAGGACGGTACGGCGGGAGACGGTCATGACTTCTTCTCCTCCTTCTTGGACTCGTCCTCGGTCTTCGCGAGCTTCGCGCCGTAGGCGAGGCCGGCGCCGACGAGCGCGCCGCCCACGAGGCCCGCCACTCCCGTGGCCACCGGGCTCACGCTGCCGGCCTGCGGGTTCACCGGCGTGTACATCGCAGGCGGCGTCGCACCCTGCACGTCGACGGTCTGGAAGAGCGGCACCTTGAAGCCGATGTCCTTCTCGGTGCAGCCGAAGCACTGCGCGCCGATGCCGATGGGCCAGGCGCCGACGGTGTCGACGAAGGACGAGCAGCGAGCAGTTCGCGTGGGTCTGGGGGCCCTTGCAGCCGATCTTGTAGAGGCACCAGCCCTGGCGCGAGCCCTCGTCCCCGTAGCGCTGCGCGAAGCGGCCGTTGTCGAAGTGCGGCCGGCGCGGGCAGTCGTCGTGGATGACGCGCGCGTAGGCGAACTTGGGGCGGCCCTTCTCGTCGAGCGCCGGGAGCGTGCCGAAGGTGGCGAACTGCAGCACCGTTCCGAGCAGGTTGTAGGGGTTGGCGGGGCAGCCCGGGATGGTGACCACCGGCTTGCCCTTCACGATCTCGCTCACGCCCACCGCGCCGGTCGGGTTCGGGTCGGCCGAGGGGATGCCGCCCCAGGAGGCGCAGGAGCCGATGGCGATGATCGCGGCGGCCTTGGAAGCGGCCTCTTGCGTGGCCTCGATCGCCGTCTTGCCTGCGATGATGCAGTACTTGCCGTCCTCCTTCGTGGGGATGGCGCCCTCGATGACAAGCACGTACTTCCCGGCGTTGTCCTTCATCGCCTGCTCGAGCGCCGCCTCGGCCTGGTGGCCGGCGGCGGCCATGAGCGTCTCCGAGTAGTCGAGGGAGATGAGGTCCAGGATGAGCTGGGCCGCGTCCGGGTGCCCGGTGCGCAGGAGCGACTCGGTGCAGCCGGTGCACTCCTGGAACTGCAGCCAGATCACCGACGGCTTCTTCTTCGAGACCGCGTCCGCGATCTTGTCCGCGGCCGACGCGGGAAGGCCCACCGCGGCAGCGGCCATGCTGCAGACCTTGAGGAAGTCCCGGCGGGAAACTGCCCCGCTGTCCTGGTGTGAGCGCGTCTCGATCATTGTGTGGAAGCCTCCGTAGGTTCGGGGCAGGTTACGGATTCAACTTCGAAAGGCAATCACGGAAGAAATATGGACGGTCGCCGTCGATGTTCTCTGGTTGTGCGGGCTAGCGCGGGCGCGAAAGAGTTGCGTGGGCACTCGGGAGTTGGCCGCAAGGCAAGACCAGCCAATCAAGATGTGTGCCGCAGGCGCAGGAAGTAGACAGGCGGTGGCATCTGGTCCGACCGGTGTCGTCGGATAGGGGCAATTGCCGCAGGCGGAGCCGGTCGCCTGCGCGTATTCACGCAGGGGCATCGAGGGGTATCGCGGCGGGCGCAACGCCTGCGCGTGACCCGGCAGGCGAAATCACCGGCGGGCCTCGACTTCAGGACTTGATCCATGGCAATTCAGTGGCCCCATGCTTCGCAGAATTGTCGAGATCGACGAGGCCCGGTGCGACGGCTGCGGCAAGTGCGTTCCCTCCTGCGCCGAGGGGGCGATCGAGGTCCGCGCTGGGAAGGCGCGCCTCGTCTCCGAGAACTTTTGCGACGGGCTCGGCGCCTGCCTGGGCGAGTGCCCGCGCGGCGCCCTACGGGTCTCGGAGCGGCATGCGGACCCCTTCGATGAGCACGCCGTCTCGCTGCACCTCGGGCGGGCGCGGACCGCGCCGAACGCCGGGCCGCGGCGCATGTCACTTTCCGTGATTCAGGCTGGGCAGCCCGTGGCGGAGCAGGGCTGTCGAGGCTCGCGCAGCGAGGCCTTCGCCGCTCGCGGTTCCGGGCCGGGAGCCGCCGCCACCGGAGCGAGCGAGCTCAGCCACTGGCCCGTGCAGCTCGAGCTCGTCTCGCCGCAGGCGCCGTGGCTCGCCGGGGCGGACCTGCTCGTGGCGGCGGACTGCGTTCCCTTCGCCTACGCCGACTTCCACCGCGAATTCCTGTCCGGCCGCCGGGTGGTGGTCGGCTGCCCCAAGCTCGACGACGCGGCGGGACAGGTCGCGAGGCTCGCGGTGCTCCTGCGGGAGTCCGCCCCGCGCAGCGTGACCGTGGTGAAGATGGAGGTCCCCTGCTGTGCCGCCATCGCCGCGAGCGTGCGCGAGGCGCTCCGCCTGTCGGGCCGTGCCATCCCGTACGCCGAGTCGACCATCGGCGTGCGGGGCGACCGCCTCACCTGACCCGGTTCCCGCATGTCGTCACGGCGGCTCGCGCTCCCTGGCCTCGTCGCGGCCACCTTCTTCATCGTCTCCGGGGGCCCCTACGGCCTGGAGGACGTCGTGGCCGGACGCGGTTACGCGGGGGCGCTCGCGCTCCTGCTGCTGCTCCCCATCGTCTGGAGCCTGCCCGTGGCGCTCTCGGTGGGGGAGCTGTCGGCCGCCATCCCCGCGACGGGCGGGTACTACGTCTGGGTGCGCCGCGCCCTCGGGGAGTTCTGGGGCCTGCAGGCGGCCTGGCTCTTCCTCGCGGTCACCATCTTCGACCTGGCCATCTACCCGGCCATGCTCGTCGTCTACGTGTCCCGGCTCTGGCCGCACCTCGACGGAGTCGACGTGGGCTCTCCCGGCTGGGGGGTATCCCTCGCCATGATCGCCGCCGGGGCCGCCTGGAACCTGCTCGGCATCCGCGCCGTGGGTCGTGGGTCGGAGGGGCTCGGCGCCCTGGTGCTCGCGCCCTTCGCGGCCATGGTGGTGCTCGCCGCGCTCGCCCTCCCGTCGGGCGGTGCCGAGCGACTCGTCGCGGCGCTCGGCGCGCCGGCGCCCGCGGACTCGGCCGGGCTCGCAGCGGCCATGCTCGTCGGCATGTGGAACTACATGGGATGGGACAACACCTCCACGTTCGCGGGGGAAGTCGAGCGGCCGCACCGGAACTATCCGCGGGCCATGCTGATCGGCGTGGCGCTCGTCACGGCCATCTACCTCTTGCCGGTGCTCGCCGCCGCCAGCACCGGCATGCCGGCCGCCGCCTGGAGCGCAGGCAGCTGGGTGGACGCGGCGGAACGGCTCGGGGGGAGGGGGCTCGCGACCCTGGTCGTGGCGGGCGGTGCGGCCACGGTGGTCGCGATGTTCGTCGCCATCCTCCTCTCCTGGTCCCGGCTGCCGGTGGCGCTCGCCGCCGATGGCTGGATGCCGGCACGTTTCGCTCGGCGCAGCGCGCGCACCGGAGCGCCCGCGACGTCGGTGCTGCTCGGCGCCTTTTGCTGCGCGGCTGTGGTGGGCCTCGGGCTGCGGCGGCTCGTCGAGATCGACGTCCTGCTCTACGGAGCCGGCCTCGTCCTCGAGCTCGTCGCGCTCGTCGTGCTGCGCGTGCGCGAGCCTGGGTTGAACCGACCGTTCCGGGTCCCCGGCGGCCTGGCCGGCGTCGTCGCCGTGGCGGCGCTCCCCACGGGGCTCTTGATCCTCGCGGGCTGGGCCGGACGCGAGGAGCCCGGCGCGCTTGGCCTCCCGGCGGTCGGCGTGGCGGCGCTGCTCGCCGCCGCGGGGCCGGTGTGGTACGCGGCCCGGGTCCGCACGGTCCGCGCGAGCCGCGATCGCGCCAAGGCGGTAGAATGAAGCAGGGAGTCGGCCAGGCTCGACTGGCGGGGAGAGGAGTTCATCCAATGCGCGTCGCCGTCGCCGTCGCCGTCGCCGCTGCCATCGCCTTCGCCGCCCATTCACCGCGAGCAGACGACCCCGGCGAAATCCCCCTCGCCGTCGCCGTCGGGGCGGTCGTGCCCATCGGGCCTGGCCCAGTCCGGCAGGTCATCTGCGACGACGTGAGCGTTGTTCAGCTCCTGGACACCGACGAGGGGCCCGCGCTGAAGGGCCTGAGCCCGGGCCAGACGCTCTGCTCGCTCGTGAACGCCGCCTCGGTCCGCGTCGTCTACCGGGTGACGGTGGTCGGGGCGCCGCCGGGTCCACCACCTCCCCCTCCTCCCGGTCGGTCGGGGTAGGGCGGTAGACCCCACCGGGTTCGTCCCGGTTGGGGCGGTAGCCCCTTCATCCCGGCTCCTCGCTCCGCTCCGGATCCAAGCTTTTTACAGGGGTCCTGGCGGATGGCTTGCGCCGCCCGCGCGACACGGGGCCGGCGAGGAGGGTGTCATGCCGAACTGGAAGACGATCGCCTGCGCGGTGGACTTCTCGGAGACCTCGCGCGCCGCCATGGAGGCGGCGGCGGATCTCGCGCGCGGCATCGGGGCAGAACTCCTGCTGATGCACGTGTTCGAGACGCCGGATGCCCCGGTGGACATGCCGCCGGCACCGAGCCTCCTCGAGGCGAACCGAGCCGAGCTCTCTCGCAAGCTCGAGACCTGGAAGGCAGAGGCCGCTCGCCTGAGCGGCGGCCGCGTGGTGGCCGAGGTGGTGCCAGGCCCGGCGGCCTCGGAGATCGTGCGCGTGGCCCGGGAGCGGGCCGTCGACCTCATCGTGACCGGGACGCATGGCCGGCGCGGCCTGCGTCACATGGTGCTGGGCTCGGTGGCGGAGGCGGTGGTGCGAATGGCCCACTGCCCGGTGCTGGTGGTGAGGAGGACTCCATGATCGCGCCGCTGCGGATCTCCTGGCACCACCTGCAGCCGTCCGAGGCGGTGGAGG
>CAVWHZ010000019.1:0-219820 GCA_963754915.1 uncultured delta proteobacterium
CGGTCCGACAGTGAGCTAAAACGTAGGTAATTCGCAATACCGACGCTCGAGTTCAGCCAAGAGGATAGGTCGTTTCTTCTTCGACCGCGCTTTCCTCATGATCTTACGGCGGTGTCGTGCCTCACTCTGGCAGGGCGGGATTCGGGCCGTGCGGTAGGGCATCAGGTCGTCCGCGGTGAAGGGCCCGGGTCGCCGCGTGTGCATCCAGCGCGAGGACCGTTGTTGGCCCGTCTTGGACGATGCGCACGCCCGCGTGGTGATGGCCGTGGATTTTTCGTTCGTGGCTCTTGGGCAAGCGAAAGAATCGTTCGAGGTTGAGATTGTCACTGATCTCAGTGAACACATCTTCACCCACGAAGAGGCCAGGTAGAAAGCTCTTCATCACGGTGGCCATGTGTTGGTGAATCGGATCCTCCTGCTGCTCGAAGCGATCGATTAACGCTTGGAACTTCTCGGGGCGGCCCGCTTCACTGTCCACTCCACTCTCTACTCCATTGTCCAATCCACTTGTCACTTCGCTATCTACTCCACTCGCCGCTTCCGTTTCGAGGAGCGCGGCGACTTCCGCGATGTCTTTGACGTACCCGCGGATCGTCGCTTGCTCGGCTTGAACCCGCTCCAATCCCCGGTCGATACAACCGGCCAGTCGGCTGAGTTGCTCTTCAGCGAACCCCCTTTTTTCGCGTCCAAGTTGTGTTGGATCGACTCCCGGACTTCACCCAGAGCGTCGGCCATCTGTAATCCGGGCGGATGGAGCGGCCCGCCCTGATCGTTATTAAGAATGCCCCGGACGGTAGTGCAGTAGTCCAACACCAAGTCGCCCGTCGGGTCCACTTCTGGAGAAAGCACCTCGGTAGAGACCACGATTCCCGAAGAGATCGGAGTTGGGGTTGCTTCAGGACCATCTTCCACGAAGCCGTTTGACACCAGAGCACGCTGGCCTTAAGCACGGCTTGTTCGATTTTGCGCAGGCCACGGACCTTTTTACGCATTGTCACCTTGGCGTGACTGTCGGCCTCCAGCACAGGCTTCGCCACATCCCGCAGGAAGTGATTGGCGCAATAGCGGTGCGGCACGTTGGGAAACTCCGCCGCGATCCCCGTCACGAACGCGCTCTGCTTGTCCGATATCCACAGCACCACCTTCTTGTCCAACCGCTTGGCCCACGCCTTGGCCTGCGCGATCAACTGTTGCACTTCGGCGGCCGTCGCCGAGATCAACGCCGCGGCGAACCACACCCGCTTCTGCGTCAGTTCCCGCACCACATAAGCGCCTCGTGCCCCTTCTCGGGTTGGAGACCGTCGATCGAAAGGACGATCTCATCGACCGATGCGTAGGCGCGACGCAAGCTTTCCGGGTCTTGCTGACGTCGGCGAGCATCACCTGGTAGCGCTGAATATAGTTCTCGATCGCATCGTCCGAGAGCTTGATCGCGTAGCTGTCCTCGAGTCGGTCCGGATGTGGGAGACCGACAGGCGGCGCGAACACCGCCGGTGCCCGATCCAGCAGAAGACGTCCCAGCCAATCGCCCAGTTCGGTGGGGCGATGAAAATCTCCTCCTCCGGGCTCTTTGTCTTGGCATGACCGGGACAGGACCGGTCCGGACAGTGGTTGAGCTTGCAGATCAGTTGCACCGGGCCTTCGAGCGTGTGCAGCCGGCGATAGCGGTGATCGCAGATGTACATCATGCGCCCGCAGGCCGGACAGGCGCGGTTGAGAAAGTCGAATCCCAGTCCGCGAAATCAGTATCCTCGGGCCATTGGTAAGGCATCGTGCCGACCTCCGTGTCCTGGTGATGTCCGTCGATGGGGCAAACCCAATAATAGGATACGTGCGACAACGCCTAAGCTAGCCCCCTGTCGGACCGTTGCTTTTTTGTGGTACCTGTGCGTGACAATCGCGATGCGGCGGAGGATCTAACCGCTTTCTTCGAGGTCATCGTGTGTTGAGCGTAGACCATCGCTGGGTGGATCAGGGGGCTGATTCGTTTGGAGTTTCCGCGTCGATTACTTGGAAACGAGTCAGGGTGGGTGAGAGAGGGCGGCAGGGGCGACCAATCGGGAGAGCCTGGTTACCAGGTTTCCTCCGCGGGTTCAGGCCCGGCGTTGACGCCGGGTACATCGGGCGGGGTGATGATTTTTGTTGGATCATTGCCGTGGTAAGCCCGTTCACGGGGCTTCCGAATCCGTGCCCAGCCCGGCGTTGACGCCGGGTCGGCTTCGGACGGCCCTCGTCCTCATCGTTCGTTCCAGGCGATCATAGACTCGATTCCGAGCATGATGGGCTCGCTGGTTCCGCACGTACGATTTGACCCATTCGAGGTCTTTGGTCCCAAAGCTCAGACGCCGTAGCCGGCCTGCCACTGGAACGGCTTCCGGCCTCGACCCAGGGGTTGATTGACCTCGTGCGAAGAGCCTCCTTTCAGAGTGCCGATCATCTCGGAGATCAACAGAGTGGGTGGGACCGTCAGGCAAACGTGCAGGTCGAGTCTCGGTCCCGCCGATTTCATGGACGAAAACGCCGCGGCGTTTCGGATCAGCCGTTGTTGTATGTCTTTGTAAACGACGGTCTCGACCTCCGGGATCAAGAGCGGGAAGCTCTCTTTCGTGTGCCAGATGAGATGGAGGTGGATCTCGCTGTAGTAATTTTGCGACACAGTGACCTTACATGTTAGGGCTGTGGCTAAAGCCGCGATCGGGACAAGCCCCGTGAACGGGGATCCCGAAGTGCACGAATCGGACAGGGTTATTGATTTCACGTCCCGTACCCGGCGTCAACGCCGGGCCTGGATTGGAGCAAAGAAAGCCCGGTGAACCGGGCTACCTGGTTCCCTGGCATTGAGTCATATGTCGCTGCCATTGTCCCCGGCGTCAACGCCGGGCCTGGATGGAGCAAAGAAAGCCCGGTGAACCGGGCTTCGTGACCAGCAATAGCGGATTGATCCATCTGGAACGTCATTTCCTCGCTGGTCGTCTCGACGAAATAGAATCAATCGCGTGCGACGGCGCTGATTGCGTTCACCCGCGCGGCGGCGGGCAAGTTGGCATTGGCGGGACCGAGTGCTAGTGTTTTTGGCACGAAAACTTGCACTGAATTCATGAGGCATGTTTAGCGAACCAGCGGCGCATCTTGTGATTCGTCCAGGTCCATTCAAAGGGATGGGCGTACCGATGGTTGTATTCCGGCCACGAAGCCAGAACGTGAGTCTTGAATTCCTCCTGACTCTTCCATGACGCCCGTTTGAGGTAATAGTGTTTGAAGACATGGATAAGGATTTCAGCCTGATCCAACTACGATGCATTAGCAGGCGTATAGCGAGGCTTCCACCATCCCCGGCTCTTGGCAAAGTACCTCTGCGTCCCAGCCGCTATGTGACTAGCCCCGCCGTCCTGGATCAGGAAGACGCCCTTCAACTCCTTGTGCTGCCTGTGAAACAGTTCTAATTCAGGAAGGTAGTGCTCATGGTCGTTCTTCGCCAGGAATGCTAATTCCATCAACCCGCTATGTACTCCCAGGAACACCAACATGTTCACTGTCCCGTGCCGGATGTAGTCGAACTCTTGTTGCTCGATCGATCCAGGGATCGCTCTGCGGATCGGACGACGCTCCAATATCTGGAATGTCGGGATTTCATCGACACACACTACCCAGATGCCCTGTTCCGCAAGCCGAGTCGCATTTCCATAGCACCAAAGGACTTGCTCCGCTCTTTCCTTGAATCGGGCATCCAGGCGAGGCGTCTTCCAATAGCGGGTGCGATGAGGTTGCAGATCGACGTTGCTCAAGATATCTCGCACGGTGCGTGGGCTAATGCGAGCCACAATCCCGTCCGCCACGGCTTGGCGGGCCAGGTCGTCACTCGACCAATGTGTGATGTGCAATCCTTCGGCCACAGGTTCCAGACAAGCAAGTCCAACGATTTGTGCCCTTTGCAGCGGCGAAATCTCCATGTCACGTCCCGAGTGGCTTTGCCGCTGATCAGCGAGCAATCCGACCAGCCCCAAGTGCCGATACCGTTGACAAGTTCGCCAGATCGTGGAATCGTCGCACTTGAGCTGAGAAGCGAGGTCTTCTCGCCGTTGGCCTGCAGCGATGCCCAGAACAATTCGGGCACGCCGAACTTGATACCAGGGCAACGAATCGCTGTGAGCGATTTGTTGCAATTCGGAGATGTCTGAAGAGAGGGTGGTGTCCTACGCTGGCTGAACGGCCGGCCGGTTGAACCATTCCGCCCATGTCCATACGTGATCGGTGAGTTTGGCCGCCAGCGCCGGTGATCGCTCCTGCCAGTGCCCTTGCTCATCCTTGACTCGTAGCGTCCGGACACGCCAGCAGAAGTTGTAGCTGTACAGCGTCAGGTAGGTCATCGCCTCATGAACCTGCCAGTCCTTGCTGAACCGGTACGTCTTCCGCGTCTTTCGGGCGTTACGGCCCCGGTCGGTCGCGTTCTGCCGCTCTACGAACGAGGTGTTCACGCGGTGGCTCGCCGCCGACTCGCCAAGCACGTCTTCCAGCGCCTCCGGGGAGCCGAAGATCTGCTTCTGCTCCACGGCGATGACCCGGCCGTTCTCCCGGTGCTTGTGCACGGTCGCGTAGATCACGTTGTCCGGCAACCGCCGCTCGGGCACGATGCGCGGTCGTCCCGGCTTGCGTTGGGGCGGGGCGGGCACTGGCTCGCTGAAGATCTCCTCGATTGCCGTCGCGTACGCGGGGTACTCGTCACTGGTCATCAACGGCGGCGGGTCGCAACTCACCCGCTCTGCCACCTCGGCGACGATGGCACGGGCGTTCTCCTCCGTCCGCGCCCCGGGGACCACCGCCAGGACCAGCTTGTGTTCAGGGTCGAGGGCGACATGGTCCCAGTAGTCGCCGCAGTGATCGTCGTCAGGGTTGGTGGGGTCGCAGTTCTTCTGCTTCTTGTACACGAAGGCCCACTTCTCATCGAACTGGACCTCGCGGGTACAGGGGGGAAAAGGCCACCAACTCGTCGTGGGTGGCCTTGGCATGCTTGCCGGCGAGCAGTGCCAGCCGCGTGACCGTATCTTTGTTGACCCCGACCAGCCGTGCGGTCTGGCGGATGCCACATCCCTCGGCCAGATGCTCAAGGATCGAGAGGACCTTGTCGTGCGGGAGCTTGGAGTTGAACAGCGGAGTGCCCTTGAACTCGGAGAACCGAGCCTTGCAGGTCCGGCAGTAGAGCAAGCGGTGTCGGGCCTTGCCGAAGTGGTCGATGACCAAGAGGTTATCCCCGCCCCTCTGGCCGTAGTTGTCGCATTCGGGGTTCTGGCAGCAGAAGTGGCTGAGGTCGTCCGTGGGCATGGGTCGTCCTGAAGCGGTCCTTCTTGGCAAAGCAGTTCCTGGACGACCAGATTAACCATCGATAGAATCCTATTCAATAGCTGCCGGACACCACCCCGGGCTCAGGAACCGCGAATCAATAAGTTGAGCGAACTTGCCAAGAAGGGTGGCAGGGGCGGAGTCTTCGACGCCCCGGCACGTTGGCCAGGGCACCGGGGCGTCGAAGACTCCGCCCCTGCCACCCAGTACATGCTCACTGCTCGAATTGCTCAACTTATTTTCTCGCAGTGCCTTACCGGCGGCAGCCGGTGCCAAGGTGGTCTCATGGCCCCGACGACGTGGCCATGGCCACCGCGGCCCCTTCTTCTGGATGGCTCACGCTCAAATCAAGAATGGCCTTGCATTGAACGGCGAGGAAGACTTCATCGCTTCTTCTTGACCGTGCCCGGAGAGGTTGCGGTTGACCAGGGTGGCACACGGTGTTGTTCCGCCGCCCGCGGTGAGGAAGCGGCCGCCGGAGGCGACTGCGACCAGGCCGGAGAAGCGGGCGAAGGGGCCCTCGAAGGTGCCGACCAGTCGGCCCGCGGTGGCCGACCAGAAGGTGAGGAAAGGGCCCTCGCTGGCCACGACCACCTGGCCGTCGGGCAGGAACGCCAGGCCGCGTGGCCTCGGCCGAGGTCGGGCTCGAACCGGCGGATCAGCCGGCCGGAGGCAGCGTCGTAGAGCCGCAGCGCGGTGTCCTCGCCGCCGGTGAGCACGGCCTTGCTGTCGGTCGAGAACGCCAGGGTGTACACCGCCTCGGTGTTCCCCTCGAGCCGCGCCGAGGAGCTTGCCGGTGGCGATGTCCAGACCTGCGCCACCTTGTCGCCGACGCTCGGGCCCGTGGCGAGGCGGTGGCCGTCGGGGGAGACGGCCAGGCAGAGCACCTGGTCGGTGTGGCCCTCGAACTTGCGGACCGGCTTGCCCGTGGCCGCGTCCCAGAGCCGTGCCGAGTTGTCCTCGGAGCCCGAGACGAGCCGCTTGCCGTCGGGCAGGAACGCCAGGCAGCGAAAGGCCCCCGTGTGCCCCTCGCAGGCCGCAGCTCCTTGCCGGCGTCGAGGTCGACGATGAGGATCTTGCCGTCGCCGCAGCCGGCCGCCGCGTGTTTGCCGTCGGGTGCGAAAGCCACCGTGCGGACGTTGCCCGCGGGCCCGTCCCACCGCTTCTGGACGCGGCCCGACTCCACGTCGCCGGTCGACACGCTCGACCCGGCCGCGATGTAGGCGGTGTGGCCGTCGCGGCTGATGCCCAGGCCGCAGGCCGACTCGGGCAGCTCGAACGTCCGCCGCAGCGCGGCCGCGGTCGCATCAAGGCGTTTTTGGGTCTCGGGAGCCGGTGGAACCAGGTCGATCTTGACGTAGGAGGGAACCGCCGGCGCGTCGAGCTCGAAGCTGAACCAGATCAGGTACTCGTTCCCGGGCCGGACCTGGGCGTCAACGAGGTTCTGGACCACGTGGAACTTCTTCGGCAGGTCGACGCCCTCGATCGGCTGGTCGTCGCCGAGCACGTAGTTCCGGAACCCCATCATGTCACCCGAGAGTGCCATGATGTACCACGACTTCATCGTCCGGCCGCGGTCGTTCTCGACGGCGGGCATGATGAACTCCCACTGCATATCTCTGCGCGGGCCGGTGGCCGGTGCCTTGAACCGCACGCCATCGAAGCCGAGCCGCTGGCTGTTGAGCACGACCTTCGCGAACCGAGACGGTCGCTCGTCGGTGCCGGTCTCGATCTCGGTGAGCGCCGGGGCCGCCGCGGAGGGCCGCGTTGAACGCGAGCTGGAATTCCCACTGCCGGTTGCCGTCGGTGTTGGTGTCGAGCCGCCTGCGGGCCTCGGCGGCCTTCGCCAGCAGCGCCGTCGGCCCGGTGGCGGGCTCCGGCGGGGCGCGGGCGCGGGCAAGCGGCCACGGGCCGGTGGGCACGGGGGGCAGGCCCCAGAGCCGCAGCAGGCGGTCGCGTCCGGAGGAGAGGGCCGTGCGGCCGTCGGGTGCGAACGACACGCCCGTGACCTGATCGGCATGACCCTTGAAGAGCTGGACCTGCTTGCCTGTAAGGAGGTTCCAGAGGGCGACGTCGTGGTCGTGCGACGTGGAGGGCGCGGCGGCCGTCGGGCGAAAGGGCGACGGCCCAGGCGGTGTTGGCCCGTTGTCCATGTGCCGGCCAGCTCGCGACCGCTCTCCAGGTCCCAGAGCCGGAGCGTCTGGTCGTTGCTGCCGGTGAGCACGCGGCGGCCGTCGGACGAGAACGCGACGTCGCCGACCTCGGCGGCGTGTCCCTCGAGCTTCCTGAGCTCCTTGCCGGTGGCGACGTCCCAGAGCCGGGCCGTGTGGTCCCAGCCCCCCGAGACGAGACGGCGGCCGTCGGCGGCGAAGGCGAGCCCGAAGACGACCCCGGTGTGCCCCTCGAACTTCCTGAGCTCCTTGCCCGCGTCGAGATCCCAGAGCCGGATGGTGCGGTCCCAGCTCGCCGAGGCGGCGTGGTGGCCGTCGGCGGCAAGAAGGCCACGCGGTTGGGGCATTCGGCGTGCCCCTCGAACTTCCTGAGCTCCTTGCCCGCGTCGAGGTCCCAGAGCCGGATCGTGTGGTCGTAGCAGCCGGCGATGGCCCAGGTGGCCGTCGGGTGAGAACGCCACGCCGACGATGTTGCCGACGAACTCCTGCATCTTCCGCAGTTCCTTGCCGGTGGCCACGTCCCAGAGCCGGACGGTACCGTCGCCCGACCCCGAGAGGGCGCGGCGACCATCGGGCGAGAAGGTCACCACCGAGACGCCGTCGGTATGGCCCTCGAACTTGCGAATCTCACCGACTGTCGGCGGAGGCGACGGCGCGGGCGTGGCCACCTTCACGGGGGCGGCCACAGCGGTGGCGAGGAGGCGGCGGGAGGCGGAGTCTCCTGGACCGGGAGCGGCCCCGGCGTGGGCTCCGGCAGAGACAGGCAGCGCGGCGTGTTGCCGGCCATCTCACCCGCCATTGCCGAACGAGAGCACGGAGGGCTTGCCGTCGGCCGGGCTGACGGTCACCACCGGCTGCGGGGTTCCGGACTCCGGCCCGACCGACCAGTCGACGCCGAGCTGCCCGAGCCGCTGCTGCAGCCGGGCCTGCTCTTCCCCGCGGCGCTCGGCCACGAGCGCCTTCGCGGCCTCGAGCTGGCGGGTGCGGTCGGCGTAGGGCGCCCGGGCGAGCAGGTCCTTCGCGAAGCGGATCTGGTAGTCCTCCACGAGCTCGTCGGGGTTCGCGTCGGCGTCCTCGTCCTCGAGCTGCTCCGGGGTGAGCTCGGCCTCGTCGTGCGCGCGGGCCTCCTCGCGGGCCTCCTTCTTCATGGCCTTCGCGAGCAGGTCCTCCTTCTCGTCGAGCAGGTAGCGCAGCTCGAGCGGGGACTTGTCCGCCTTCTTCTTCCTCTCCTCGGCGCGCTTGGCGGTGTCGCTGTCGCTGCCGAGCAGGGGGTTCTGGAAGTGCTTGTCGAGGTCGACCTCGCCCATGCTCCGGGGCGGGGCGAAGTAGTTCACCGCGTCCTTGAGCGCGCGGCCGGGCTGGAGCGAGACGTCGGGCGTGATGCCGACCTCCTGGATGGAGATGTCGCCGGGCGTGAGGTACTGGGCGATGGTGAGCTTCAGCGCCGACTCCTCGCCGGGGCGGGACGGGTCGGCGAAGTCGTAGAGGACCTGGACCGAGCCCTTGCCGAAGGTCTGGCGGCCGACGACGATGCGCGCGGTTGTTGTTCTTCAGCGCGCCGGCCACGATCTCGCTCGCCGAGGCGCTCGCATTGTTGACGAGCACCACGAGCGGCAGGTCGGTCATGTCGCCGCGGTCGGCGTGCGCCTCCTTCACCTCGTGCATCTGGTGGCGATCGCCCTCGCCCACGGTCTTCACGATGACGCCCTGGGAGAGGAAGAGGTCGGAGACCTGGATGGCCTGCTCGAGCAGCCCGCCCGGGTTGCCGCGCAGGTCGAGGATGAGCCCCTGGAGCCGGCCGCCGGCCTGCGCCTTCTGCTGGGCGATGGCCGCTCCGAGGTCGCGGGTGGTGTTGGCCGAGAACTGCTGCACCTTCACGTAGCCGACGTTTCGGTCGAGCAGCTTCGCGAAGGGAACCGTCTCGACGCTGATGAGCTCGCGGACGAGCGCCAGGCGGTGCGGCTCCGCGCCCTGGCGCGGCGGTGGTGAGGTTCACGCGGGTCCCGGGCTTGCCGCGGATGTGATCGACCGCCTCCTGCAGGTCCATGTTGATGGTGGACAGCTCCTCGATCTTGGTGATGACGTCCTTCGCCTTCACCCCGGCCTTCTGCGCCGGCGTGCCCTTCAGCACCTTCATCACCGTGAGGTTGCCGTCCCGCATGCCGATGACGAAGCCCAGCCCGCCGAACTCGCCCCGGGTCTGCAGCTTCATCTCCTTGAAGTACTTGGGCTCGAGCAGGATGGAGTGCGGGTCGAGCGTCTGCAGCATGCCGTTCACGGCCGCGTACTCGATGTCGCGCAGGTTCTTGTGGGCGACCAGGTTGCTCCTGGATGAAGCCCATGATCTCGCCGAGCGAGGCCCGGAACTGCCAGATGGAGTCGACGCGCGAGACGTCGAACTCGCGCGACGCCGAGCCCACGGTGACCTTCAGCTTGCCGGAGGCGACGTCGCCCTCGACCATCACCTCGGCGACGGTCTTCACGACCTGGTCGAGCGAGGAGGCGAGCATCACCTTCGGATCGATGCGGCGCGGGTCGACGTAGTTCTCCTTCACGTAGATGACCACCCGCGACAGCACCGGCAGCTTGTCGAGCCGGTAGCTCGGGTCGGCGTCGCCCCCCTCGGCCTCGTCGGAGGCCTGCGCCTCCCCGTGGGCTCCCAGGGACGCGACCGCGGAGAGACCCGGGTGGGACGGCGGCTCGGGCCGGCGCCCGATCGCGAAGTTGATCCCGGCGGCGAGCGCGAGCGCGGTCGCCGCGGCGGCGAGGAGGCGGAGGATGCGGTTCATGCGGGGGCGAGTCCCTGCGACCACGGGAAATACGGCCGTCTCGAGGAGGATAGGGGCAGCGGCGGGGTGGCGCAAGTGATCCTCCGGAACGGCGGGCGGAAGGCGGCGAGCGACCGCCGGGTCAACGGGGAACGGGGGCAGGAGGCGGCGAATTCCCCGTGGACTGCCAGGCCCGGGCGGCCCCCTTCTCGTAGACGAGCTCGCCGCCCGCCAGCCCCGCGCGGACGCCGAGGCCGCCGACGACGAGGGCCGCGCAGGTGGCGGCCGCGGCGCCCGCGGCGAAGAGCCGCGCAGGCGCGAACGCGACCGCGGCGCAGGCGGCGAGCGCGGCGGCCGCGGCCCAGACGAAGGCCTCGCCCTTTTCCTCGTGCTCGTGGACGAGCGAGCGGTCCACCGCGCGGATCGCCGTCTTCTCGTCGCGGTCGCCCGCCTGCATCGCCATCATTCCACCGGCGACGAGGAACGCCTCGAGCGCCACGGCCACCCACCAGGCGCGCTGCGGCAGCGCGCCGCGGCCGATCGCGAAGGCGAGCCCGGCGAGAACGAGCGGCGCGCACACGGCGAGGCCGAGCGGGACGTGGACGAGCGCGGGGTGGAGCGGGCCGTTCAACCGTGCCTCCGGGGCAGGCCGAGGGTTCTATCACCGGGCGTCGGCGTTCGCAGCGAACGGTGGCGCGTCCTCGGGCGGGGGGGTACATTCTGCCCGCATGTCGCTCGACAAGCGCGCCGGCGAGAGCCCTCCCGCGAGGGGCACCGAGGACCTCGTCGGGTGGTTCCGCGCGCACGAGCGGCCGGCCGCCGACTGGAAGGTCGGGATCGAGTACGAGGCGCTCGCCGAGGTGACCGGCACGCTCGACCCGGTGCCCTACGCCGGCCGCGGCGGGATCGAGGCCGTGCTGCGCGCCTTCTCCCGCTTCGGCTACGAGCCCTTCGAGGAGGGCGGCCACGCCATCGCGGCCCAGCGGGGCGGGCTCGCCATCTCCATCGAGCCCGGCGGCCAGCTCGAGCTCTCCGGCCGGCCCTTCCAGGACGTGCACGCGGTGGCCGCGGAGCTCGACCGCCACCTGGAGATGACCCGGGCGCTCGGGGCCGAGCTCGGCTTCGAGCTGCTCGCCGCCGGCTACCGCCCCTGGGGCACGCCGTCGACGGCGCAGTGGGTCCCGAAGGCCCGCTACGCCGTCATGCGCCCCTTCCTCGCGGCGCGAGGCCGGCTCGCCCCGGACATGATGTCGATGACGGCGTCCGCCCAGGCCTCGTTCGACTTCGGGTCGGAGCGCGACGCCGCCGAGAAGCTCCGGCTGGCGCTCGCGGCCCAGCCCGCGGTGGTGGCCCTCTGCGCCAACTCGCCCGTCGTGGCCGGCCGCGAGGCCGGCTGGCAGAGCTTCCGCACCGAGGTGTGGAACCACACCGACCCGGCGCGCTGCGGGATCCTGCCGTTCGCCTTCGAGCCGGGCTTCGAGGAGCGCGCGTTCTCGAGCTACGCCGAGTGGGCCCTCGACGTGCCCATGGTCTTCCTGCGCCGCGAAGGGCGCTACCTCGACACCGCCGGGCTCCCGTTTCGCCGCTTTCTCGCCGACGGCCTCGCGGGCCACCGCGCCACGCTCTCCGACTGGGAGGACCACCTCTCGGTGGTCTTCCCCGAGGTGCGCATGAAGAGCGTCATCGAGGTCCGCGGCGCCGACTCGGGCGCTCCCGCCCTCGTGAAGGCGCTCGCCGCCTTCTGGAAGGGGCTCCTCTACAGCAAGGAGTCGCGCGACTGGGCCTGGGACCTCGTCAGGCGCTGGAGCCTCGCCGAGCGGGTGGCGCTTCGCGACGCCGCCGGGCGCCAGGGACTCGCGGCGCGGTTGCCGGACGGTCGCCTGCTCGCCGAGCTCGCCGGCTCGCTCATCGACGCCGCCTCGCTGGGCCTGTGCCGCCAGGGCGCATGCGGGCAGCGCGGCGAGGACGAGCGGATCTGGCTCGCGCCCATGAAGGAGATCGCCGCCTCGCGCCGGTCGCCCGCCGACGTCGCCCTCGACGTGTTCCGCACCGGCGGCGCCCGCGCGCTCTCCAACCACCTCCGCGTCGCCTGAAGCCCTCTGCGTTCCTCCGCCGGTGCGGGTGGCGCCGCGTCGGGGGCGCGTGCCAGAATGGACCTCCTTGAGCCCCGCCAGGCGAAAGACGACCGAGGGCGGGCGCGCGCGCCCGGCGGAACCGAAGCGCGCCGGGCGGCGCCCCCGGGCCGGGAGCGCCGCCTGGGCCGCGGAAGCGGTCCTGGCGCTCGACGGCGCTCCCTTCGGGGTCGCCGTGCTCGACGAGCGGCTCCTCGTCGTGCGGGTGAACGGGGCGCTCGCGGCGCAGGCCTGCCTCTCGGCCGGCCCGCGGCCCCCGACGCCCATCGAGGAGGCGCTGCCCGGGGTGCCCCCCGACCTCGCGCTCGCCGCCCGGCGCGTGAAGCACGGCGAGGCCCCCGGCGCGCCGGTCCCGTGGACGGTCGCCACCTGCGTCGCGCCGCGCCACCTGGAGCTCGTCCCGTGGGCCTTCGGCGGGACGGTGGTTCTCGTCGCCAACGAGGCGGGGCCGCTCGGGGCCGCGGGGCGGCTGCGCGCCGACCGCGACGAGCGATTCGCCCGCATCGTCGAGGTCAGCGCGGCCTTCTCGGCGGCGGCGACCGAGCAGGAGGTGGTGGCGGCCGCCTTCCACATCGGGGTCTCGGTGCTGGGAGCGAGCGGCGGCAGCCTCTCCTTTCCCGGCGAGGATGGCGCGCTCGAGGTGGCCCACGCCTTCGGCTCGATGGCGCGGCGCGGGGGCTCGCCAGCCCCGCAGCCGAAGAGCCTCGCGGCTCCCTCGGCGGAGTGCTTCTCCCGCGGCGCGCCGGTGTGGATCGGCTCGGCCGCGGAGCTGGCCCGCCGCTACCCGGCGCTCGCGCCGGCGGGCGTCGCGGTCACCGATGCCTCGTGGGCGGCGGTCCCGCTCGTCGTTCGCGAGCGCACGCTCGGCGTGCTCGGGCTCGGGTTCGCCGGCGCCCAGCCCTTCGGCGAGGACGAGCGGGACTTCATCGTGGCGCTCGCGCAGGAGTGCGCCCAGGCCCTCGAGCGGTCGCGGCTCTACGAGGCCCAGCGCCGCGAGCGCGCGCTCGCCGTGCGGGTGGCGGAGGAGCGCGACGAGCTCGTGAAGGAGCTGCGCCGGACGCTGCGCGAGCGGGACGAGTCGATGGCGCTGCTCGACGCGCTCTTCGAGAACGCGCCGGTCGGCCTGGCGCTCTTCGACCGCGACATGCGCTACGTGCGGGTGAACGCTCACCTCGGCGCCCTGACCGGGGTCCCGCCAGCCCAGCACGTCGGCCGCCAGGTCTGGGACGTGATGCCGCTCATGGTCCGCGAGGAGCTGGTGCACGACTTCCAGTCGGTCCTCGAGCACCGCAAGCCCGTGGTCGAGCACCTCATCGCTGCGCAGCTGCGGAACCCCGTCGACCCGCTGCGGTCCTTCCTCGTGAGCTTCTACCCGGTGACGGTCGGGGACCGGCTCATCGGGGTGGGCTGCCTCGTGCGCGAGGTGACCGACGCGCGCCGGGCCGAGCAAGCGCAGCGCCACCTCCTCGGCGTGGTGGGGCACGACCTCCGCAGCCCGCTCATGGCCATCACCGCCTCCGCCGAGCTCCTGCAGTCGGTGGCGCTCGGAGAGCGCGAGCAGCGCTCGGTGGGGCGAATCCTGCGCGCCTCGCAGCGCATCGACGGGATCATCCGGGCGCTCGTCGACTTCACGCTCGTCCACGTCGGGGGCGGCATCCCGCTGCAGCGTCGCCGCACCGAGCTCGGCTCCATCGCCCGCACCGTCGCCGAGGAGGCGGAGGCCGCCCACCCGGGGCGGCGCGTCCGCGTCGCCCCCTGCGAGGCCATCCCGGGCGAGTGGGACCCGGACCGGGTGGGCCAGGCGCTCGCCAACCTGGTGGGCAACGCCATCCACTACAGCCCCGAGGAGTCGGCGGTCGAGGTGACCTGCCGGCTCGAGGGGGACGACGGCGTCGTGGAGGTGACGAACCAGGGGCCGCCCATCGCCCCGGAGCTCTTGCCCTACCTCTTCGAGCCCTTCCGCCGAGGGGCCGACGATCGCACCCAGCGTCGAAAGGGGCTCGGGCTCGGGCTCTACATCGCCCGCCAGCTCGTCGGCGCCCACGGCGGCGCCATGGAGGTCCGGACCGGCGACGACAGGGGCACGACCTTCACGGTGCGGCTTCCGCGCTCGCCCTTCGAGGCCGAGGCGCCGCAGGGCGGCGGCGCGCTCACCCGTGCGTGAGGACCTGGAGCGCCCACATCACCGCGAGGCCGGTGACGAGCGCTCCCGAGATCCGCCAGCGGCTCCCGCCTCTCCGGTGGAGCTCGGGGAGGATGTCGGAGAGCGCGAGCTGCAGGAAGGACCCCGCCGAGGCGGCGAGCGCTACCGCGGTGAAGCGCGGCCCGCGCACCAGGCGGTCGATGAGCACGTAGAGGGCGGCGCCGAGCGGCACCATGAGGGCGAAGCTGGCGTTCATGAGCAGCGTCTGGCGGCGCCCGTAGCCCTCGGCCCGCAGGATGGCCGACAGGGACACCGAGGCCGGGACCTGGTGAGCGAGGATGGCGACGAAGACGAGCAGGCCGAGCGCCGGCTCCGTCTGCGCCGCGCCGAGCGCGAACCCGTCGACGAGCGTGTGGAGCGAGAGGCCCACGAAGGCCGCCGCGCCGAGCGTGTGCACCTCGCAGCCGGTGGCCTCGTGGGCGTGCTCGTGGCCCGGGTGCTCGCGGACGCCGTGCGGCCTCGGCGGCGGGTGCGCGACGAGCCGCTCGGACGGGCCGGGCTCGGCGCAGACGTGCACGAGCACGAAGCGCTCGAGCAGGAAGAGGAAGAGGAATCCCGCGAGCGCCCAGGGGATGACCCCCTCGCCGCCGAGCCGCACGCCCTCCGGCAGCATGTAGAAGAAGGCGGCGCCGAGCATCACGCCCGCGGAGAAGGAGAGCAGCTCGTCGGAGCGCTCGCGCCGCCCGAAGAGAGGAACCGCCCCGCCGGCGAGCGAGCCGGCCAGGATGGCCCCGGAGTAGGCGGTGAGCGAAAGGGCCTCGGTCACGGGTCGTTTCCCTCGCGGGGAGCAGGCGGTCCGCGACTCGCCCCGGCGAGGTCATAGCGGCACCGGTCGCGTCCCGCAGCGTTCACTCGGCGATGGCCTCGCGCGCCGCGAGCGCGGGGTCGAGCTCGAAGGGGCCGCCCGCGGGGAAGTGGCGGTCGAGCAGCGCCGCGACGCCGGCGACCGAGTCCACGGTCGAGGCCTCGCGCCGGAACTGGGCGCCGCCGCGCAGGCCGCGGGTGTACCAGAGGAGGTGCTTTCGCAGCTCGCGCACGGCCTGGCGCTCGGCGTCGGCCCCGGCCGCGAGCGGCTCGAGGCGCGCGCGGTGCTCGACCTGGAGGCGCACGTGGAGGAGCACGGTGGCGACCCACTCGTCCCGGGACGGCGGGCCCACCGGTGCCCCGCGCCGCTCGGCAGCGCGGAGCTCCCGGAAGATCCACGGATTGCCGCAGGCGCCGCGTGCCACGAGCACCGCATCGCAGCCCGTCTCGCCGCGCATGCGCAGCGCGTCGGCGGCGCTCCAGACGTCGCCCGAGCCGAGCACCGGGATGGCGACCGCCTCCTTCACCGCCCGGATGAGCGACCAGTCGGCCTGGCCGGAGTACCCCTGCGCCCGGGTGCGCCCGTGGAGCGCCACCGCCCCCGCCCCCCCGGCCTCCGCGCCGCGCGCCACCTCCACGCAGTTCACGCTGCCCTCGTCCCAGCCCGCCCGGATCTTCACCGTGACGGGCACCGCCACGGCCCGGGCGACCCGGCGCACCGCGTCCTCGACGGCGCGCGGGTCCCGGGCGAGCGCCGCACCGGCGCCGGTGCCGCACACCTTGCGGACCGGGCAGGCCATGTTGATGTCGACGATCCCCGCGCCCGCCGCCACGGCCGCCTCGGCGCCGCGGGCGAGCACGTCGGGCTCGGCGGCGAAGATCTGCACGGCGAAGGGCTCCTCGTCCGGGTCGCGGTCGAGGTAGCTCCTCGTCTGCGCGCTCCCGTGGACGAGCCCGTGCGCGCTCACCATCTCCGTATAGGTGAAGGCGGCACCCATGCTGCGGCAGATGGCTCGGAAGGGGCGGTCCGACACGCCGGCGAGCGGCGCGAGGAAGAAGCGGCCGGAGAAGGTGTGGGGCCCGATGCGCACGAGGGAATCCGCCCGCCCGGAGCGGGGGAGGCTCTAGCTAGCACGAACTCCGCCCGGCGCAACGAGGGGGGCATGGGTCGTCCCGCACCCATGGGGCGATCGGACCGTCCCACGAGCACCTGATCTTCACGCGCCGGCGTGTCGAAGGTAAAGTGGCTCCTGAAGGGGCCGCTCCCTTCACAGACACATCCCAAGGACGTCGATGACCAGGACCCTCTTCCTGATCGCTGTGGGCGTTTTCGCCCTCGCGACTAGAGCCCGCGCGGCGGAGCCCGCCGCGCAGGACGCGGCCGACGTCCCGTTCCTCGGCGGTGGGCTCTCGCCGGCCGCGGTTCCCGAGGCTTCGCCCGTCCCGGCCCTCGCCCGGGACGGCGCGCTGCCCGGCGCTCCGGGGCTCGCGGCCGAGGGAGAGCCGGCGGTGGCGGAGAGCGGCGACGACCCGGCGGTGGAGGAGGAGCTCGAGGCGGAGTCTGCCGAGCTCGACGAGGTCCGCCAGGCCGAGGCAGCGCTCGTCCCGGCCCCGAAGCCCGAGGCAGCCGGGGCGGGCGAGGTGGGCACGATCGCGCTCTTCCCCGAGATCGGCCATGACCAGAAGAAGCTCGAGGCCGAGTACGACATCCCCATCGACGTGAACGACGCCGTGCGGGCCTACGTTCGCTTCTTCCAGGCGGAGCCGGCGCGCAAGCACTTCGTGAAGTGGCTCGGCCGGCTCGCCCGCTACGAGCAGCGCTACCGCACCATCATGCGCGAGTGCGGGCTGCCCGAGGACACGCTCTTCCTCGCCATGATCGAGAGCGGCTTCGCGAACCTCGCCACCTCGCGCGCGCGCGCGGTCGGGCCCTGGCAGTTCATCGCCGGGACCGGGCGGAGGATGGGGCTGAAGCAGGACTTCTGGATCGACGAGCGCCGCGACCCGGAGAAGTCGGCCCGGGCGGCGGCGGCCTACCTGAAGGAGCTCCACGGCGAGTTCGGCGACTGGCGGCTCGCCTGGGCCGGCTACAACGCCGGCGGCGGCAAAATCGAGAAGGCCCAGAAGAAGGGCCAGCCCGACTTCTGGACCATGGCACAGGGCAAGGTCCTGAAGCGGGAGACGAAGGGCTACGTGCCGAAGCTCATGGCCGCCGCGATCATCTCCAAGCACCCCGCGGCCTTCGGGTTCCGCGCGGACGAGATCGAGCCGGAGGCCTGGCCGGACTACGAGGTGGTGGAGGTGGCGGAGGCCGCCGACCTCGCCGCCGTCGCCAAGGCCGCCGGGGTGAGCGACCGCGACCTCCACGAGCTCAACCCCGAGCTTCGCCGCAGCTGCACGCCGCCGCGGCCCTACGAGCTCAAGGTGCCCCGCGGGAAGGCGGAGTCGTTCTCGCAGAACTGGCCCGCCCTCGCACCGTCGGCTCGGCTCGGGTTCGCCCACCACGTGGTCGTGAAGGGCGACAGCCTCCCCGCCGTCGCCCAGGCCTACGGCGTGCCGGTGGCGACCGTCGTGCAGATGAACGGCCTCAAGCCCGGCCGCCGCGTCAAGCCGGGCACGGAGCTCGTCATCCCGCTGTCGGCGCTCTCGAAGAAGAGCGGCCAGGCGCCCGCGACCGCCGCGGTCGCCCGCGCCCGCATCGAGGAGCTGCAGAAGCAGAACCCGGACCTCCTCGAGCGCGAGCCGGCGGCGAAGCCGGCGCCCGCACCCAAGGTCGAGCAGGTCGACGGCCGCACCCGCGCCACCGTGCTCGTGCAGGCGGGCGACTCGCTGTGGGCCATCGCGCAGAAGTTCGGGGTCAGGCTCGAGGAGCTCTGCCGCTGGAACAACATCCGCGACCCGCGCCGCCACAAGCTGCAAATCGGCAGCGCGCTCGTCGTCTTCCCGAAGGGCCTGACCTCCGCCGCAGCGGCGGGCGCCGTCCCCGGGTAGGACACCGCCCCACATCCTGTCTTCTTGTGGGTAAGGCTGTGGACCTGACGCCCCGGATCGTGTATCTAGGCGCCCCGACACGACCGGTACGGGCCGCCGACGGCGCGATTGAATTGCCGGAGACTCCAGCCCGTCCGGGTTTCGAGAGCAGCAAACCCCTCCCGAAAGGAAGTCCCGACATGAAGCGCATTCTCGCCGCCCTCTTCCTCGTTGCCTTCGCCGCCACCGCCTCCGCCGACGGCGCCGCCACCTACGCCGCCAAGTGCAAGATGTGCCACGGTGCCAAGGGCGAGGGCGGTTCGATGGCGAAGGCCCCGATCGCGGGCACCGCCGCCGACAAGACCCTCAAGGCCATCAACGAGGGCTCGGGCAAGATGAAGCCCGTCAGAGATCGACGACGCCGCCGACGTGGCGAAGTTCGTCGCCGGGCTGAAGTAGCCAGCTCGACCGAAGGATTTTTACGCGGGCCGCAGGGCGTTCGACGCCTCGCGGCCCGTTTTTCGTCTCGCGGGCCGCACTTCCCAGGGGCGGCGGTGAGGCTCCCCGCGCCGGGTCAGCGCGCGCCCCATCCTCGCCGAGAGTGCAGGCGAGACCGAGAGCGGCGCGCGCGCCCGGGTCGTCGGGCGACATCCGGTCGTCGCGTCGCGAGGTCGCCCTCCGTCACGAACCTGACGCGGCCCGGCCGCCGTGCCGCGCTTCGGGAGCAAGTCCGCCGCCTTGCACGCTGCCCCGGCGTCCGGCCCGAACCTTGCTCTTCTACTGTCCGTGGAAACCGCTCGCCGACCGAACGACGCCTCTTCGCCGCGGGGTGTCGCCCTGCTCGCCCTCGCCGCGGCCTGCTGCGGGGGCGCGGAGCCCCCTGAGACCGTGACGCCGCGCGCCTGCGCGCAAGCCGCCACCCTCAATCTCGCCTGCCAGGGGACGCTCGAGGAGACGCAGGACCTGCTCGACCTCGCGAATCGTCGGCCCGGGCTTCTTCATCTTCAGGCCCACCTCTCCGGCCGGAAGCGCACCCCTCTTCTCGCGCGATGGGGCGCTCGGCATCGACGAGTACGGATTCGTCGTGAACTGCCACGGCGATCGGCTCCAGGGATACGCCGCCGGTGCCAACGGGGTTCTCGCCGCCCGGATGGGCGACCTCAATATCGGGGGTGTTCCGCGCTGCCAGTAAGCTGTCCGGGACGTTGAGCCGGCGGGTGTCCGCGGGGTCGCCCGGGGGCGAGGCGCCTCCGCCCCGGCGACCGGCGAGCCGCTTCAGGAGACGGCGCGAGCCGGGTCGACGCGAGCCGCGAATCGCGGCGGGCGCGAGCGCCCCGACCACGGCGGCGGCCACCGACACCCCGACCCCGAGCGCGAGGAGCCAGGCCGGGAAGCTGAAGAACGTCTCGGGGCGGAAGGGGAAGTCGGGAAGCCAGCGGAGCGCCGCCCGGTCGGCGCCCAGGGCCGCTAGCCGGGCGACGAGCACGCCCACGGCGCCGCCGGCGAGCCCCACGAGGCCGGCCTCGGCGAGCACGAGCGCGCGCACGTCCCCGGCAGTCGCCCCGAGCGCTTCGAGGATGGCAATCTCGCGGGTGCGCGCGCGGATGCTCGCCGAGAGCGACTGGGCAATCGCGAGCGCCGCGAGCGCCGTCATGAGCAGTGCCAGCACCGCGAGCGCCCCGGCGGTGACGGCGATGGCGAGCCCGACCCGCTCGGCGAGCGCACGCTCCCCCTCGTCGACGCCGTAGCCCATCCGTCGCACCGCCGCGGCCACGCTGGGAACGTCGTCGGGCCGGGCCACCTGGAGGACCACCCCGGTGTAGCCCTGGTCCGCCTTGCCATACTCATGGTGAAGACGGCGCACCGTCTCCACCGGCACGGCGAGCGAGTAGAGCGGGAATCCGGTCGGAGAGGCCCACGAGCGCGAGCCTCTCCTCGCTCACCCTGTCCTCGGTCTTCTGCGGGATGATGGAGAAGCCCACCCGGACCGGGAACTCGAGCCCGACGAGGTCGAGGCCCGGCGGCAGCCGCCTCAGGTTCCACGCCGGAGCGATGGTCTTGTTGTAGACCTCGAGCAACCGGCGCGAGGCCATCACCGGGATGGGCCGCCCCGGCGGCGGGTCCTCGAAGCGCAGGCCCCTCGCGACGTCGGAGGCGAGCAGCCCCGGGTCGACCCCGACCACGGGCACCTGCACCGTGAACCCCGTCGGCCAGTTCACCTTCACGCCCTCGGGCGGGCGGCTCGCCGCGACGGGGACCCGCAGCGAGAGCCTCCGCCACGCCCCCTCCACCCCGGGGATGGCGGCGAGCCTCGCCACGCCGGCGTCGTCGAGCTCGCCGCCGCCGAGCGCGCCGCCGAGGGAGACGGCGGCGGGGACCACCTCCACGAGCCGCGCGTCGCCGGGGAACAGGCGGCGCGCCGCCTCGCCCACCCCCATGCCGAGCGCGAGGAAGAACACGAGCGCCGCCGCCCCCACGCAGGCGGCGCCCGCGTTCACGAGGGCGCCGCGCCGGTCGGAGCGGAGGTTCAGGGTCGCGAGGTGGACGAGCGCCCGCGCTCTCACGGCGAACCCCTCCGGCCCGCGCCCGCCGTCACCGCAGCCTCCCGCCCTCGAGGTGCAATACCCGGCCTGCTGCCCGGGAGACCCGCTCCTCGTGGGTGACGACGAGCACGGTCATGCCGCGGTCCACCATGCCGGCGAAGAGCGCGATGACGCTCTCGCCGCTCTTCGCGTCGAGGTTGCCGGTGGGCTCGTCGGCGAGCAGGAGCCCCGGGCGCGAGAGCAGCGCCCGGGCGATGGCGACCCGCTGGCGCTCGCCGCCCGAGAGGTGGGCCGGCAGCCGCGAGGCCTTGTCGGCGAGCCCGACCTGCCCGAGCGCCTCCTCGGCCCGCTCGCGCAGCGCGTGGATGGACGGAGCCGGCGCGCCGCGGGGAACGAAGAGCCCGGGCAGCATGACGTTCTCCACCGCCGGCAGCGCCGGGAGAAGGTTGAAGGACTGGAAGACGAAGCCCACCGCCTCGTTGCGGAAGGCGGCGCGGCGGGCGGCGTCGAGCTCGTGGAGGCGGCGGCCGGCGACGACCGCCTCGCCGTCGAAGTCGGCGTCGAGGCCGCCTGCGATGTAGAGGAGCGTCGACTTGCCCGAGCCCGACGCGCCCACCACCGCCACGAACTCCCCGTCGGCCACGTCGAGGTCGAGGCCCGAGAGCACCTCGTGGTCGCGGTCCACGTCGCGGAAGCGCTTCGCAATCTGGCGCAGCGAGATCACGGCTTCGCCGGAACCGTCGAGCGGCCCACCACCTCCAGGTCGACGAGCGCCGCGCCGGGCGCGAGGTCGAGCCGGAGCGAGACCGAGGCGATGGCCGAGGCGGGCTCGAGGTAGCGGCTCACGAGCGAGCGCATCACCATCGCGTTCGGGCCCGTGCCGTAGGCCTCCTCGGGGAGCGCCTCAATCGCGCGGGCGAGGTGCTCCACGTCGAGCACCGCGCCGCCGAGCCCGGTGGCGAGCGCGGCCCCCGCGGCCTCGGAGGGCGGCCGGTACCCCTGCGACGCCGCGCGCGCCGAGAGGGCCTCGAGCCCGTCCGCCGGCCCGGCGACGAGCACGGCGTCGCCCTCGAGGCCGACGCCGAGGCGCGCCTTGCCCCAGGCCACCGTGAAGGCGGACGACCCCTTCGGCGTCACCCGGACGCCCAGTCGAGGGCCGGCCTTCTCTAGGCGACCCAGGAAGGCGCGGGCCGCGGCGGGGTCCCGCAGCGGCAGGGCCCCCTCGAGCCGGAAAAGCCGGAAGGGGTCGGTGCGCCGCATGTCGAAGCGGGGCGAGGAGAACTCGGCGACGCTGAACGTGGGCGCGAGCGAGAGCGACACCGCCGCTCCCGGCCCGATCGCGGAGAGGAGCTCCCGCTCGAGGTCGAGGTGCGCGGCCGCGAGCGACCGGACGATGTCGGGGGGCAGCAACGGCGAGGCCCGGCGCCAGCACGCCGACGGGTCGCCGGCCCAGCGCGCGAGCAGCGCCGCATCCGGCGCGAGGCGGTCCGCCTCGTGCGGGGCCGGTCCGCCAGGGAGCGCCCCGAGCGCCTTCCAGTACTCCTCGCGGCCGGGCGGCAGGAGCACCGCGATGCGGAGCCCCAGCGTGGTGGCGCTCGCGCGCACCCCCAGCGCGGCGCCGTCTCGCAGCAGGCCGATGCCGGAGAGCGACGGGGAGCCGGCCGCCGCCAGCGCGGTGGCGAGGTAGCCGTCGCCGACGGCTGCGCGGGCCGCCGAGAAGGCCGGGCTCGCCGCGAGCGAGCGGTCCTCGGCGAGCGCGGCGGCCGCGGCGACGGCGTCCGGCGCCTGGGGGCCCGACGAGAGGATGGCGTGCGGCCCCACCGCCGCGTAGGCGAGGGCCGCCTCGGCGCCGGCGTCCCGGCGAAAGACCACCACCTCGAGCCCTCGCGCCGTGACGGCGACGCGCTGCGAGGCCCCCATCCGGTCGCGAGCCAGCCGCGCGGCGGTGGAGTCGAAGCGCCCCAGGTCGAGGATGGGCACGACAATCAGCGGGCTTCGGCCGGCGCCGAGCACCGCCCCGGCGCTTCCGTTCGGGTCGATCCCCGCCTGCTCCAGGCCGCGCGGGTCGAGCGGGTCGAAGCCGAGCTGGCCCTTCACCGCCGCGTAGGCCTCGCCGAGCTGTGCCGCTGGCGGGGCCTGCGCGACCGTGCGATACAGCGCCCCCGCCTGCCGGGCCGCCGCTCCCAGGGAGGGGACGACCACGGCGATCGGGGCGTCGGCGGGGAGGTAGCGCTCGGGGGGAGGGTAGGCGTGCTTGCGGCCACAACCGGCGGCCCCGAGCGCGAGAGCGAGGAGCAGTGCCAGGGCGCGGGGCATCGGGAAGCATTATCACCCAAACGAAGGACGGAGCTCGGCGGATGATCTTCTCGGACGGCGACGACGCGCCCCTGGCGCTCGACCTGAGACCCGACTGGGGTGTGACGTTCGGAGAAGCGGCCGGGCGGCTCGAGCTCGAGATCGGCTGCGGGCACGGAGGGTTCGCGCTCGCCTTCGGCGCTCGCCACCCGGAGCGGGCGCTCGTCGCCATCGAGCAGCGCCGGAAGTTCGCCGCCGACGTGGCCGCCCGGGCGAGTCGCCGCGGCCTCGCGAACGTGGTGGTCCTGCAGGGCGACGCCCGGCTGCTGGCGCCGCGGCTCTTCGCGGAGGGCTCGCTCGCGGCGGTCCACGTGCACTTCCCCGACCCCTGGTGGAAGCGCCGCCACGAGCGGCGCCGGCTCCTCGAGCGGGACGTGTCGACGCTGCTCTTCCGGCTCCTGCGCAAAGGCGGGGTCCTCGACTTCCGCACCGACGTCGAGCGCTACGCCGAGGAGGCGGTGGCGCGGCTCGAGGAGGCGGGCTTCGCGAACCCCGCCGGGCGCGGCCGCTTCGCCGAGCGGGCCCCGGACGAGATCCCCTCCACCCGCGAGAAGCGCTACCTCTCGAGCGGCGGCCGGGTGTGGCGGCTCCGGCTCCTGCGGGAGTGAGGCGGGAGGCCCTGCCCCGGGTTACAGTGTCGCCCCGTGCGCCCTCTCCTGCCCGCCGCCCTCGCCGTCGCCCTCTCGCTCGTCGCCTGCAACCGGGAGCCGGGGCCGGACGGCGCCTACCGCGCGCTCGCGCGGGCCGTCTCCGAGCGCGACGCCGACGCCGCCTGGGCGGTGCTCTCGGCCGGGAGCCAGCGCTGGCTCGAGGGACGGGCGACGCGGGCCGCCGCCATGGCCCCCGGCGTGGTGGCCGCGAACGCGCGGGCCATGCTCGTCGGCGACGCCGCGCTCGGCGTCCGGCCCCCGGCGGCGATCTCGGTCGCCTCCACCACCGGCGAGCGGGCGGTGCTGTCGGTGGAGCCTGCCGGCGGCGGCGAGCGGCGCCAGGTGCTCGTCGTGCGCGAGGGAGGCCGCTGGAAGGTGGAGCTCCCCCTGCCCGAGCCGGCGCCGTAGCGCCGGCGCCCGGCCCGCGGCGCGGGATGGACCGGCCCCGGGGGGCGGTGTTATCTAACCTCTCCCCCGCACCGAAGAGCGAACGCGCATGAAGACCCTGTCCGCCAGCCGAGATCCGCGAGGCCTTCCTCCAGTTCTTCGAGGAGCGGGGACACCGCCGGGTGAAGAGCTCCTCGCTCGTCCCCGCCAACGACCCGACGCTCCTCTTCACGAACGCCGGCATGGTCCAGTTCAAGGACGTCTTCACCGGCCGGGAGAAGCGCGACTACCGGCGCGCCACCACCGCCCAGAAGTGCGTCCGCGCCGGCGGCAAGCACAACGACCTCGAGAACGTGGGCTTCACCGCCCGGCACCACACCTTCTTCGAGATGATGGGGAACTTCTCCTTCGGCGACTACTTCAAGAAGGACGCGGTCGCCTGGGCCTGGGAGTTCGTGACGAGCCCCCGCTGGCTCGGCATCCCGAAGCCGACCGGCTCGCCGCCACCGTCTTCGCCGGCGAGGGGAGCCTCCCCTGCGACGAGGAGGCGGAGGCCCTGTGGCTGTCCGCGGGGGTCCCGAAGGAGCGCATCCACAAGCTCGGGGCGAAGGACAACTTCTGGGCCATGGGCGACACCGGCCCCTGCGGGCCGTGCTCGGAGATCCACTTCTTCCAGGGCAACGACGTGCCCTGCGCCGAGGAGAAGGCGTCGCGGCCCTGCCAGGGGGTCGCCTGTGACTGCGACCGCTGGCTCGAGATCTGGAACCTCGTGTTCATGCAGTTCGAGCGCGACCAGGGCGGGCAGCTCTTGCCGCTCCCGAAGCCCTCCATCGACACCGGCGCCGGCCTCGAGCGCATGGCCGCGGTGGTGCAGGGGAAGCGCTCCAACTACGACACCGACCTGTTCCAGAGCATCATCCGCTCCATCGAGGCCGTCTCCGGCAAGAGGTACGGCCACGGCGAGTCCGAGGACGACGTCTCGATGCGGGTCATCGCCGACCACGCCCGGGCCACCACCTTCCTCGTGGGCGACGGCGTGCTGCCCTCGAACGAGGGGCGCGGCTACGTGCTCCGGCGCATCATGCGGCGGGCCATCCGGCACGGGAAGAGGCTCGGCCTCGAGAAGGTCTTCCTCGCGCGGGTGGCCGAGGCGGTCATCGCCGAGATGGGCTCGGCCTACCCGGAGATCCGGGAGAACCGGGCCTTCGTCGTCAAGGTGGCCGAGCAGGAGGAGGAGGCCTTCCGCCGCACCCTCGACAAGGGGCTCGCCATCCTGGAGGAGCGAGATCCGCGCACCTCACCAGCCGGGGCGAGCGGACCATCCCGGGGCGGGTGGCCTTCCAGCTCTACGACACCTTCGGCTTCCCCATGGACCTCACCCGCGTCATCGCCGCCGAGCGAAACGTCGGCGTCGACGAGCAGGGGTTCGAGCTCGCCATGGCCGAGCAGCGCGCCCGCTCGGAGTGGAAGGGCTCCGGGGAGGAGGCGGTCGGCGAGGTCCACCGCCAGGTCGCGAACGAGGTGGGAGAGGTCCGCTTCCTCGGCTACGAGTCCACCCGGGCGAAGGCGCCGGTGGCCGCGCTCATCGTGAACGGCCACCGCGCCGAGTCTGCCAGGAAGGGCGACCGGGTGGAGGTGGTGACCCCGGTCACCCCCTTCTACGGCGAGTCGGGGGGCCAGGTGGGCGACGGCGGAGCCATCTCCTCGCCGCACGGGCGCGTGACCGTGAGGGACGCGCAGCGGCCGGTGCCCGGCCTCGTCACCCACCGCGGGCGAGGTGACCGAGGGAGAGATCCGCGGTGGGCGACGGAGGTCGAGCTCTCGCGTCGACGAGGAGCGGCGCGACCACATCCGCGCCAACCACTCGGCCACGCACCTCCTGCACCTGGCGCTCCGCGAGCGGCTCGGCGACCACGTGAAGCAGGCGGGGTCGGTGGTGGCCCCCGACTACCTGCGCTTCGACTTCTCGCACTTCCAGCCGCTCACCGACGACGAGCTCCGCGACGTCGAGCGCCGGGTGAACGACCTCGTGCGCCGCAACGAGGACGCGACGACCGCGGTGGTGCCCCTCGAGCAGGCCCGCAGCACCGGCGCCATGATGATCTTCGGCGAGAAGTACGGCGACACCGTCCGGGTGGTGGCCATCGGGCCGTCGAAGGAGCTCTGCGGCGGCACGCACGTGAGGCGAAGCGGCGACATCCAGTTCTTCAAGATCGCGAGCGAGGAGAGCATCGCCGCGGGCGTGCGCCGCATCGTGGCGTACAGCGGCCCCGAGGCGGTCGAGCTCGCCCAGCGCACCGACGGCGAGCTGCACCGGGCGGCCTCCCTGCTCCGCTCCGGGCCGTTCGAGGTGGCGCAGAAGGTGGAGGGCCTGCAGAAGCGGGTGAAGGAGCTCGAGCGGCAGCTCGAGGACGCGCAGGGGCAGATGGCGCCAGGCCCGCTCCGGCGACCTCGCCTCCCGGGCGCGCGAGGTGAACGGGGTGAAGCTGCTCGCGGCACGGGTCGACGGCGACGGCAAGGCGCTGCGGGAGCTCGCCGACAAGCTGCGCGACCGGCTCGGCCGCGGCGTGGTGGCGCTCGCGAGCGAGCAGGACGGCAAGGCGGTGCTGCTCGTCGCCGTGACGAAGGACCTGACGGGCCTCGTCAAGGCCGGCGACCTCGTGCGGGAGGCGGCGAAGTGCATCGGCGGCTCCGGCGGGGGGAAGCCCGACATGGCGCAGGCCGGAGGGCCCGACGCCGCCGGCATCGACCGGGCGCTCGCCCGCGTGGGCGAGCTCGTCGCGAGCGCGACCGCCTGACGAATGACGCGGCCTGTCAAGCTCCGGATCGGGGGGGCGAGGCCGGGGCCTCGCGCGCCCGTTGACCGAGCCGGCACGGCGCCCCTACCATGAGCCTCGCAGGAGTTGCCCTGGTGCGCCTGGAGCGCAGCGGCGGGAGGCGGGGCTCCCCGGTCATCGACCTCAAGCTGGCGCGCGACGAGCGCCGGCTGCGCGAGACCCAGTGCCGCAGCCGCCAGGTGCTCGACACCAACAAGCGGGCGCTCGCGAGGCTCTTCCAGAGCGGCCTCATCTACTCGCGCGCCGGGGCGCGGCTCGCCCGCGACCTCCTGCTCGCGCACCAGCACCTGCTCAAGGTGGGAGACCTGCTCGCGCGGCTGTCGCTCGTCGACGGCGTCGATCCGCGCGAGGCCGAGGTCGTCTACGGCGAGGTGCAGCAGCTCCTCGCGCGCACCGCCGCGCTCTCGGCCCGGTCCGACGTGATCCTGGCGCGGCGCTGACGGCCCCTCAGGGCGAGCGCGGCCCTTCCTCCACGATCACCGACCGCGGGAAGTTCCCGTAGTTCTCGAGGCACTCGCGCGCGGTGCCCCGCAGCCAGATGCTGACGGTGTGCTGGCCAGCGCCGACCTGGCCGAAGAGCGCCGCCACCGTCACCGGCGACGACCCTCCGGAGGCGTTGGGGGGTACGTAGACGACCGCGCGGCCGCCGCCGCCGTCCCTCTCCTGGTCGGTGCGGCCGTCCACCCGCAGCTGGAAGTCGCAGAAGGTGCCCGGCTCGCCCATGGCGTCGATGTGCGTGTTCCAGGTGAGCAGGATCCCGCTCGTCGCCACGTTCTTCGCGAAGTGCCCGATGTCGCGCAGCGGCGCGTAGGCCGAGGCGACCGAGTTCGAGGAGGCGCCGTCCGAGTACTCGAGGCGCTTGCGGGTCGACATCGACTCCGCCACGCGTCCCTCGAGAGCGGCGATGCGAGTCTCGGTGGCGGCGCGGGCCTCCTCGGTCGTCGCCTGCACCGAGCCGATCTGGGTCTGCTGGAGCATGGCCGCGCCCTGCAGGGCGGCGTTGCCGCTCTCCACGTGCTTCACCCGCGCCGACAGCTCGGCGAGCGCCGACTGGACGTCCCTCGCCTTCAGGTCGGTGCCGTCGTTCACGAAGGAGAGGTTCGACGCCTGCCGCGGGGCCGACGTGAGGAGCCAGGCGGCTGCCGGGACGGCCAGCAGCGAGACCACCCCGACGGCGGTGAGGACGACGACCTTGGCGCGCATCGCTTCTCCGGACGCGCGGATGAGACCACGGGTCCCGGGCGGAAGTCGAGCCCGCCCGGGGCCGGTGGCGCCGCGCCGCCCCGGCGATATCATGCATCCGTGGCCAACGACCGCGCCGCCGCCTGGACGCTGCTTGCCGAGTTCACGCGGTCGCAGCCGCTGCGCCGCCACGCGCTCTCGGTCGAGGCGACCATGCGCGAGCTCGCTCGCAGCCGCGGCGTCGTCGACGCGGGCGAGCTCGAGACCTGGGGTGTGGTGGGCCTGCTGCACGATTTCGACTACGAGCGCTTCCCCACCGAGGACGACCACGTCTGGCGGGGCATGGAGATCCTGCGCGAGCGCGGCTGGCCCGAGGCGACATCGTCCGGGCCGTGGGGGCCCACGCGCTCTACACGGGCATCGAGAGGGTGGCGCCGGTGGAGAAGGCCATCCTGGCCGCCGACGAGCTCTCGGGCTTCGTCGGCGCCTGCGCGCTCGTCCGTCCCTCGAGGAGGGTCGCCGACGTGCCGGTGGAGTCGGTGCTGAAGAGGCATGAAGGAGAAGGCATTCGCCCGCTCGGTGGACCGCGGGTACATCTTGCGCGGGGCCGAGGAGTGGGGGGTCCCGCTGCCCGAGCTCGTGGCGACTCGTGCATCCGCGCGCAGGTGCCCATCGCGGCGGCGCTCGGGCTCGACGGGGCGCCGGCGGCCGACCTGCCCGACGAGCCGGCGCCGCCGCTCCCGCGAGCGCCCTAGAGAAGCTTCTTCAGGGCCGCCACCCCGGGGGCGGCTCGGCGTAGTCGCGCCCTGCGGGGAACGGCCGCGCCGTGCCGCGCAGGAAGGCCTCGTCGCGGCGCGCCACGCGCCCGTCCACGTCGATCCCGATCGAGGCGAGGCCGGAGCGGTCGTCGTAGCGCAGCGTGAGGACGGCGGCCGGCTGGGCGCGCTCCCGCTCGAAGGCCACCCGCTCGACCTGCGAGCGGTGCTCCTCGCCGAACTCGGTCCCGAGGCCGGGTCGGCTCGCCGAGCGGGCCTCGGCGCCGGAGGGGGCGGGTGCCGCCTTCGCGCTCTGCCCGGCCTCCGGGCGCGCCTCGTCCCGCGCCGCGCCCGCGGACTCGTCCAGGAAGGGGTAGGGGGGCCCGGCCGGCGCGAGCCGGCGCGGCGGCCGCTCCGGGAAGATGGCCACGCCGACCACGCCGACGTCCCGGGCGTCGCCCGTGCGGGCCGCGTAGGACCGGGGCACGCTCGAGAACCGGAACGCCGCCACCGCCTCTGCGGAGATGCGGAACCCGTCGACGAGGAGCTCCTCGCGCGGGCCGACGAGGTAGCCGCGCTTCGCGAGCGAGGCCGGCCGGCCGTCGACGACGTCGCGGCCGTCCACCGAGGCGACGACCTCGACGCGGCGGCCGGAGTCATTGCGGACGCGCAGCAGGTAGCGCTGCCCGAGCTCGCCCTGCACGTAGGTCCGGCCGTCGAGGCAGAAGGTGGGCAGCTCGCGGCCGTCCTCGTCCACCACCTGCAGGCGGTACGGGCCGGAGCGGGGGCCGGGGTCGGCGGGAGCGAGGGCGGGAATGCAGGCGAGCAGGGCGAACGACAGGGCGAAGGGCGGGGCGAAGCGGTACGGGCGCATGGACGTCTCCTCTCGGGAGAGGAAACGCACGGGGCCCGGAAAGGATCTGGAGCGCTGCGCGCCGCGGCGGTCTTCGGAGCCTTCGCTTCAGTTCTGGGCCGTCACGACCTGCGTCGCGGTCACCGTCCCGCAGGTGGTGGTGATGGTGGCGGTGAACTGGGCGCTCGCGCCCGCCTGCAGGCTGATCGTCGAGGGGCTCACCGCGACGCTCAGGATCTTGTCGGTCACCGCGACGGGCACCGTCGCGCTCGAGCTCGGCGAGGCGTGGCTCGTCGCCACGACGTGGTAGGTGCCGGAGGTGGAGGGCGCGGTGTAGGTCCCGTTGGCGGCGATCGTCCCGCCCGCCGCGCCCTCCTGGATCGACCAGGCCACGGCGGTGTCCGCCGACCCGGTGACCGCGGCCGTGAAGGTCAGCGTCTGGCAACCGTTGACGGTGCCGTTCGTCGGGGCGACGGCCACCGTCACCGGCGGGGGAGGCGTCACCGTCACCGTGGCGGTGTCGCTCTTCGTCGCGTCGGCGGCGCTCGTCGCGGTGACGTGGCAGGTCGCGCCCGTGCCGGGGGCGGTGTAGACCCCGCCGGAGGTGACGCTTCCGCACCCGGTCTCCACGACCGACCAGGTGACCGAGGTGCTCGACGCGTTCGCGACGGCCGCGGAGAGCGTGAGCTGCCCGAGTGCCGCGACCGTGGCCGTGTGAGGGGAGACGGTCACGCTCACCTGCGGGGCGAGCGAGACGGTGACCGTCGCCGTGGCCTGCGCCGTCGGGTCGGCGTGGCTCGACACGCGGACGTGGAAGGTGCCCGCGCCGGAGGGCGCGACGTAGAGCCCGGTGCCGTCCACCGAGCCGCCGCCGGTCTCGACCACGGCCCAGGTGACCGATGTGTCCGCGGTGCCGGTGACGGCGGAAGCGAACTGCGTCGACGCCCCCGGCTTCAGCCCGGCGGTCTTGGGCTCGATGTCGACCGTCACCGACTGGGCTGCGCCCGGCGACTTGTCGGGCGTCGCCTGGTAGTTGCAGGCAGCGAGGGGTGCGGCGATGAGCGAGGCGACGAGTGCGGCGGCGCGAAGATTCTGGACGGCCATGTCGGTGAGCCCCCCTCGGAGCTGCGGATCGCGTGCTGTACCACGTCCTGGTGTCGCTCGGCCCGGGGAGATTACTCACTAGATCGGGGCTCCCAAAACCCCATGAAGAGGTAGCGCCGATGTAGGCGCGAATAGTGCAAATACCTGAAAGTAGGGGAATAAACGTAGCAATATCCCCTAACTGTATCCATCTGACAGGTGTCTTGGTTGGGGTTGCCGGCCCACCTCGGGAGCGCCGCGCGCAGTGGAACCTACGAGGGGGGAGCGATATCGAGGGGTGCGCCCGAGGACCGCGAGCGCGATCTGGCGGCCCGAGGCGCGCTCGCGCGGCCCCTTCGCCGGGGCAGGCCTCGCCTTTTTCCCCGGGGGGCGACCTGCTAGCGTCTCGCCGCATGGCGCAGCGGGGAGAGGACCGAGTCTTCGTCCAGGGCCGCAAGCACTTCCGGCCGCGCTACTCGGTGAACGAGGCCCGGCTCGGCGGGGTGCTGCTCTTGCTCCTGGGTGGCGTCGCGGCCTGGATCGCCTGGCGCGGGGCGCACGCCGATCCATCTCTCACGGCGGCGGGGCCGGGGCTCACGCGCCGCACCGCCGAGAAGGTGGAGCGCGGGCCGCTCCCGGCGGAGCTCGCCCCCCCGGGGTGGCGCGAGGAAAGGCTCGCCGTCTTCGGCCCCGCCGACCTCTACGTGAAGATCGACGGGCGGGAGGGCTACTACAAGGCGCTCGGGTTCGAGCGGCTCCACTGCGCGACGCTCGTCGGGCCCGGCGGCTCCCCGACCGTGGACCTCGAGCTCTACGACCTCGGCCGGGCGGCGAACGCGCTCGGCGCCGCCTCGGGAGAGCTGCCGCAGGGCGCGCTGCCCGAGTTCAGGGACGGCAGCCTGTCCCTGCAGGACAAGAACGCCCTCTACCTGACGCGAGGGAGGTTCTACCTGCGCGCCATCGGCTCCGACGGCGGCGACGCGGTCCGGGGCGCGCTCGCCCGGGTGCGAGACCGCTTCCTCGCGACGCTCCCCGCCGAGCGCATGCCGTGGTCCTACGCGCTCTTCGGGGGCCTCGGCGTGGCCCCGGCGAACGTGTCCTACCTCGCCGAGAACGCGTTCTCCTTCGGCTTCGCGAGCAACGTCCACGTGGGGCTGCTCGCTGACGGGGAGACGGAGCTCTTCGTCGCGCCCGCCGCCGACGCGGAGCGCGCCCGCCGGCTCGCCGCCCGCTTCCAGGCGGGCTTCGCCGAGTACGGCGAGCCCCTGGGAAGCCGCGCCGGGGTTCGATGGTTCAAGGACAGGTACCTCTCGCGCGCGTCCGCCGCCGGGGCCGAGGACAGGCTCGTCTACGGCGTTCACGGCGCGCCCGACGAGAGCTCCGGCGCGGCGCTCCTCGAGAGGCTCCGGGCGGCGGTCCGGGCCCTGCCGGCGGGCACCGACTATTCCGCGCCCTCCGCGGGCGCCAAGGAGTGAGCCAGTGGGCGACGACGCGTACCTCCGCGACTCGCGGCGCCACTTCCTCCGCCAGGCCGCCGTGGTGGCCGGCGGCGCCGCGGCCGCGGGCGCGCTCTCGTGGGCCCTGCGCGACCCCGACGGCGAGCGCGGCAAGCCGCGACGGCCCGAGTTCGAGCTCCCCCGCGGCGGCTACGCCGTCGAGCCCTCCGCCGTGCTGCCAGCCCTCGGCGTCGCCGAGGGCGAGGACGTGGCCCGGATGGTGCGGGCCGCCGTCGACGCCGTGGGCGGCATCGGGCGCTTCGTGCAGCGCGGGGACGTGGTGGTGGTGAAGCCGAACGTCGCCTTCGAGCGCTCCGCGGCGCTCGGGGCGACGACGAACCCGGAGGTGGTGCGCGCGGTCGTGGCGCTGCTGCGGGAGGCCGGGGCGAGCCAGGTCCGCGTCGCCGACAACCCCATCGAGTCGCCCGAGGGCTGCTTCGTGCGCAGCGGCGTGCAGAAGGCCGCCCTCGAGGCCGGGGCCCGCGTGGTGCTGCCGGCCGCGCGCGACTTCGAGACCCTGCGGGTCCCCGGGGCGACCTGGATCGAGCGCTGGCCGTTCTTCTCGAGCCCGTTCGTCGGGGCCAACAAGGTGATCGGCGTCGCCCCGGTGAAGGACCACAACCTGTGCCGGGCCTCGATGACCACCAAGAACTGGTACGGGCTGCTCGGCGGCCGCCGCAACCAGTTCCACCAGGACATCCACGGGATCATCGCCGACCTGGCGCTCATGATGCGGCCCACGCTGGTGCTGCTCGACGGCACCCGAGTGCTCTTCCGCTCCGGCCCCACCGGGGGCAGCCTCGCCGACGTGAGGCCGGGCAACACCATCGTGGCCTCGACGGACTCGCTCGCCGCCGACGCCTACGGCTGGAGCGAGCTCCTCGGGCGCGGCGCCGAGCCCCTCCCGGCCTACTTCGCCCGCGCGGCGGCCCGCGGGCTCGGCAACCCGGACTGGAAGGCGCAGGTGGTCCGGAAGGTCCGGGCGGGATAGCGTCCATGAGCGAGCCCCTCGTCACGCCCGGATGGGTGAAGCGCCGGATGCAGCCCAACAGGGACGGCTCGCCCTGGTGGGCGCGCACGTTCCGGATCACCCGCGTCCGGGTGGCCTCGCAGCTCTTCTTCTTCTCGCTGTTCGTCTTCCTCCTGTGGTGCACCTGGTTCAGCCGGCTCCGCGGGTACCCGGTCTCCCTCTTCCTCGAGGTCGACCCGCTCGTGGGGGTGGCGACCGCGCTCGCGAACCACACCGTCTACCGCTGGCTGTGGCGCGGCCTCATCGTGCTCGTGCCCACGCTCCTGCTGGGGCGGGCCTTCTGCAACTGGATGTGCCCCTACGGCACGCTCCACCAGTTCGTGGGCTGGCTCTTCAACGTCTGGACGAACCGCGACAACATGGGGCGCAACCGCTACCGGGCCGCCTACCAGATCAAGTACCTCGTCCTCGCGGTGTTCCTGGTGATGGCGGCCCTGGGCTCGCTGCAGATCGGGCTGCTCGACCCCATCTGCCTGCTCGTGCGCACCTTCACCACCGCCATCGCCCCGGCGGCGGACCTCGCCCACGGAAACCTCGCCGCGGCGCTGCGGACGAGGCTCGGGATGGACCCGGAGCCGCTGCTCTTCCTGTCGTCGGCTCCGGGCGCGCTCGAGCAGCGCGTCTTCCGCGGCGCCTGGTTCGTGGGAGCGGTCATCGTCGGGCTGGTGGGGATGAACCTCGTCATCCCCCGCTTCTTCTGCCGCGTCCTCTGCCCGCTCGGGGCGCTCCTCGGCGTGCTGTCGCGCTGGTCGCTCGTGCGCATCGACCGCGACCTCACGAAGTGCACCGACTGCGACCTGTGCCTGCGCCGCTGCGAGGGGGCCTCCGACCCGCACCAGGCGCTGCGCAAGAGCGAGTGCTTCGTGTGCATGAACTGCATCGACGACTGCCCGGAGGGCGCGCTCTCCTTCCGGCTCTCGCCGCTGCCGGTGAAGGACCGGATCGCGGGCGACGTCTCGAAGGGCCTCGCCACGCTCTTCGGCCGCAACGTCATCTCCAAGGTGCCCGAGACGGTCCGGGCGGCGCCGGCGGTGGCGAGGCGCCGCTGGCTCTTCGCGGCCGTGGGGGGCGTGCTCGCCTTCCCGTTCCTCCGGCTCTCCGCCGCCGTCAACAAGCGCGGCTTCTCGCCCAAGGCCATCCGGCCCCCCGGCTCGGTGGAGGAATCGGCCTTCCTGGAGCGCTGCATCAAGTGCGACCAGTGCGTCCGCGTCTGCCCCACGAACGTGCTGCAGCCCGCCACGCTCGCCCAGGCCGGCCTCGAGGGCCTGTGGACGCCGGTCATGAACTTCGCCATCGGCTTCTGCCAGCTCAACTGCACGCTCTGCAGCGAGGTGTGCCCCACCGGCGCCATCCAGAAGACCACCCTGCCCCGGAAGCTCGGGGTGGGGGCCTTCGCCGACAAGGGGCCCATCTCCATCGGGACTGCCTTCTTCGACCGCGGCCGCTGCCTTCCCTGGGCCATGGAGACCCCCTGCGTGGTCTGCGAGGAGGTCTGCCCGGTGACGCCGAAGGCCATCGGGACCTACGAGGAGGAGATCACCCGCTGGGACGGGGGGAAGGTGCTGCTCCGCAAGCCCTACATGCGGCCGGAGCTGTGCATCGGCTGCGGAATCTGCGAGCACGAGTGCCCGGTCGTCGACCAGGCTGCGGTGTACGTCACGGCGGTGGGGGAGACGCGGTCGGGGGACCGGTCGCTGCTCCTCGAGTCGAGCCGAAAGGCGAAGGAGAGGACATGAGCGACTCCAAGAAGGGACCCCCGGCCGGCTTCACCCGGCGCGAGCTCCTGCAGGCCACCGGCATCGGCGCGGCCGCCGGGCTCCTCCTGCCACTCGGCGGTGTGCGCGCGGCCCCGGGGACCGACGCCTCGCTGCCGCAGGTGCCGCGGCGGCGGCTGGGAAAGACCGGCCGCGACATCCCCATCCTGCTCATGGGCTGCGGCATGCGGCTCGACCAGCGCTTCGACCCCAAGCTCGCCGAGGCGATGCGCTACGGGGTGAACTACTTCGACACCGCCGACTGCTACGCCGGCGGGACCTCGGAGACGGCCGTCGGCAACTTCCTCGAGCGCTCCCACCAGCGCCCCGAGGCCTGGATCACGACCAAGAGCGACAAGTGGGACCCGAAGGGGATGGTGGAGACGCTCGAGGTGAGCCTCGGCAAGCTCAAGACCGACCACGTCGAGATGTTCTTCCTCCACATGCTCGACGACGGCAAGGCGCTCACCCCGCAGGTGGCCGAGACGGCCGCTCGGCTCAAGAAGGAGGGACGCATCAAGGCGTTCGGCTTCTCCTGCCACGGAGGCAACGTCGCCGAGCTCCTCACGCAGGCCGCCGGGCTCCCGTGGATCGACGCCATCATGTTCCGCTACAACTTCCGCCAGTACGGCAACAGGGAGCTGAACGCCGCCATCGACGCGGCGGCGAGGGCGGACATCGGGCTCATCGCCATGAAGACCCAGGGCTCGGAGAGCGGCATCGAGGACGCCTGGAAGAAGTTCGAGAAGACCGGCAAGTGGAACAAGTTCCAGTCGGTGCTGAAGGCGGTCTGGGCCGACAAGCGGATCGTCGCGGCCGTCTCGCAGATGGACACCCTCGAGAAGCTGAAGGAGAACGTCGCCGCGGCGGTGGACCGCAGCGAGCTCGGGGCCTCCGAGCAGCGCTCGCTGCGCCGCTACGCCGAGGCCACCCGCGGGTTCGCCTGCGACGGCTGCGAGCACCTGTGCAACCCGGCGGTGGACGCGCCGGTGAGGATCGGCGCCACGCTGCGCTTCCTCATGTACCACGACGCCTACGGCGATCGGGACGAGGCCGTGCGGCGCTTCCGGGAGCTGCCGGCGGAGGCCCGGCGCCTCGACGGCGTCGACTTCGCTCCCGCCCGGCGCGCGTGCCCGCACGGCGTCGACGTGGTGGCGCAGATGGAGCGCGCCCGCCGGCTCTTCTGCGGGTGAGTTCCGGGGCCGCGGCCGCCGAAAAGGTGGCGGGAGGGCGGGCGTAGGTGAGGGTGTGGTGGGTGAGGACGCGGGGGCCGGCGCGGCACTCGGCCACGCCGTAGACGAGTCTGCCGCCGAGCTTCAGGACGCGGGCGCTGCAGGTGAAGCCCTCGGCGCGCGCGCTCCCCAGGAAGGCGGTGCCGAGCGAGCTCGTCACCGAGGCGTCGTCGAGGCCGAGGAGGGTCTTCACGGCGAACCAGAAGGCGACGTCGGCGGCGTGCATGTAGAGCTGGCCGCTCACGATGCCGCCCGGCCGGTCGTGCTCGGGGTGGTAGGGGACGTGGAGCCCGCACTCCCCGGGGCCGACGGACGTCACCCGCGCTCCCAGCCTGCGGGTGAACGCGTGGGCGGCGAGGAGCGCGTTCAGCGCCCGGGCGGTGACGAGCGGCGCGCTCTTCACGGCGGGCCTCCGGCCCCTCAAGGCGATCCGGTCCGTCGGGCGCTGCGGGATGGCGGGCACGGCCGGATGGTAGAACCTCCAGCCCGCGGTGAACAGGTGGCCCCGGCTCCCCAGCCGCGAAGGACGCCGTCGCCGGGGTCCGCGAGCTCGTTCCACCCGGGGCGACCGGGCCCGCACCTGGGCGTGGGGCCGGGGGCGGCCGCTTGCGGGACGCCGCGCCTCCGGGCGGAAAGAACCGGGCCCGGCGCCCGACCGGAGGGGATCGGTCGGTGCCGGGCCCGGGGTCCGCAGCGACCTTGCCTACTCCTTGCCCTGTCCCCCGCGCCGCAGGAACGCCGGGATGTCGTACTGGTCCTCGTCGAGCTGCTTGTAGGGGGCGGCCTCGCGCGCGCGCGGCGGCGCCGGGCGGGCGCGCGGGGCCGCGGGCTCCTGTGCCGGCCGCGCCTGGGCAGGCGCGACCTTCGGCTCGGCGGGGCGGGCGGCCTGCGGGAGCGGTGGCGGGGGCGGGGAGATCCGGGCCGCGGACACCGCCGGCAGCGTGGCCTGCTTCGGGGCCACCGCCCGGACCGGCACCTCCTTGGGCGCGAATCCGGTGGCGATGACGGTGATCTTCACCTCGTCGTCCATGCGCTCGTCCACCACCGACCCGAAGATGATGTTCGCCTCGGGGTCGGCGGCCGCCTGCGCCATGGTGACGGCCTCGTTCACCTCGTGGAGCGTGAGCGACGAGCCGCCGGTGATGTTCACGAGCAGCCCCATGGCGCCGTCGAGGGTGACGTCCTCGAGCAGGGGCGAGCTGATGGCGGCCTGCATGGCGTCGACCGCACGGCTCGACCCGGAGCCGCGGCCGCTGCCCATGAGCGCCATGCCCTGCTCGGCCATGATGGTGCGGACGTCGGCGAAGTCCACGTTGACGAGGCCGTGGACGGTGATGAGATCGCTGATGCCCTGGACGGCGTTCAGGAGCACCTCGTCGGCGCGCTTGAAGGCGTCGGCGAGCGACATGTTCTCGCCGGCCACGGACAACAGCCGCTGGTTGGGGATGACGATGAGGGTGTCGACCGCCTGGCGCAGCTCGGCGATGCCCGCCTCGGCCTGCTTGCGGCGGCGGTTGCCCTCGAAGAGGAAGGGCTTCGTGACCACGCCCACGGTGAGCGCGCCGGTGGACTTGGCGATGTCCGCGATGATGGGGGCGCCGCCGGTGCCGGTGCCGCCTCCCATGCCGGCGGTGACGAAGACCATGTCGGCGCCGGCGAGCGTCGTCGACGATGGCGTCCTTCACCTCGAGCGCTGCCTCCCGGCCGCGGTCGGGGTTGGCGCCCGCCCCGAGCCCGCGAGAGACGCTCCTGCCGAGCTGCAGCTTCACCTCGGCGCGGTTGGCGTTGAGCGCCTGGACGTCGGTGTTGGCCGCGATGAACTCGACGCCCTCGAGGCGCCCGGCCACCATGGTGTTGATGGCGTTGCCGCCGCCGCCGCCGACGCCGATGACCTTGATCTTCGCCGCCGGCTCCCGGTTCTCGTACTCGATCATGTCCGTGTCCTCCGGGGCTAGAAGATCTCGCCCAGCCATTCCTTCATGCGGTTCGCGAACCTTGCGGTAGACGTTCTCCTCGCGGATCTTGAAGTAGGGGCTGCCGGCGCCCTGCTGCGCTCCGTAGATGACGAGCCCCACCGCGGTGGCGAACTGCGGGCTGCGCACCACGTCGACGAGGCCCCCGATGCCCCGCGGCAGCCCGCGGCGCACCGGCACGCCGAGCACCTCCTCGGCCATCTCGGCCATGCCCGCGAGGAGCGTCGAGCCGCCGGTGATCACCACGCCCGAGGCGATGCTCTCGTCGAGGCCGCAGCGCTGGATCTCGTGCTGGACCAGCATGAAGATCTCCTCGACCCGCGGCTCCACGATCTCCGCCAGGATCTGGCGGGAGAGCACCCGGGCCTGTCCGCCGCCGACGCTCGGGACCTCGATGGTCTCGGCGCGGTCGACCATCGACGCGACGGCGCACCCGTAGGCCTTCTTGATCCGCTCGGCCTCGTGGGTGGGGGTCCTGAGCCCCACCGCCACGTCGTTCGTCAGGTGGTTGCCGCCGAGCGACAAGACCGCGGTGTGGGCGATGGCGCCGCCGGCGAAGATCGCGATGTCGGTGGTGCCGCCGCCGATGTCCACCAGGCAGACGCCGAGCTCCTTCTCGTCCTCCGAGAGGGTGGCGAGCGAGCTCGCGAGCGGCTGCAGCACGATGTCGGCGACGTTGAGACCCGTGCGCTGGGCGCACTTGACGATGTTCTGGGCCGAAGAGACCGCGCCGGTGACGATGAGGGCCTTCGCCTCGAGCCGGACGCCGCTCATGCCCACCGGCTCCTTCACGCCGTCCTGGTCGTCCACCAGGAACTCCTGCGGGAGCACGTGGATGACCTCGCGGTCGAGCGGGATGGCCACGGCCTTCGCCTGGTCGATGACCCGGTCGACGTCGGTCTGCTTGACCTCCTTGTCCTTGATGGCCACCACGCCGTGGGAGGGGAAGGCCTTGATGTGGCCGCCGGCGATGCCCGTGTAGACCGTGGTGATCTCGCACCCGGCCATGTGCTCGGCCTCCTCGATGGCCCGCTTGATGGAGGCGACGGTGGCGTCGATGTTGACCACCACGCCCTTGCGCAGCCCCTTCGACGGGTGCGACCCGATGCCGATGATGTCGATGCCCTCGTCGGTCACCTCGCCGACGATGGCGCAGATCTTGGTCGTGCCGATGTCCAGGCCGACCAGGATGTCTCCGCTCTTCGCCATGACTACCTCCGGGCGAGTGGCGCATCGCGCCCACGCCGCCGACCCGGGCCCTCTCGGGCCCCTTCTGCTCTCGCCGGGGCAGGCCCGACGCCCGCCCCCTCCCGCTCTGCACCGCGCCCCGACAGCCGCACGGCCACCCGGTCCGGGTGCGCTCGGTCGTCGAGGTGAATCACATCGGCCCGTCGGCCCACCTTGCGGAGCTCCTCGAGCACCGCGCGCAGCCGGGCGAGCTTCTCCGGGAGGTTCGTCTGTCCCTGCCCGAGGTGGACCTGCGTCCCCTCGTCGCCGACGTAGAGGACGACCCCCCCGTCGCCGTCGAGGTGGAGCTCCGAGACGGGGGCGAGCGGGCCGAGCCCCTCGCGGCCGTAGCTGTCGAGGAGCGCCAGCGCGCCGCGGAGCTTGGGCTCGAGCGAGGCGCGGCGCTCCTCGTAGTCGTTCCGGCCGAAGCCGGTGACGAGGGGGAGGTCGAGGCCGTCGCCGGGGGTGGCCCGCTTGAACACCTGGCCGTCGCGGTCGACGAGGTAGAGGGCGCCGAGGTCCACGAGCGCCCGCGGCTCGCGCTCGACCACCTTCACCTCGACGGCAGGCGGGAGCCTCCGGCGCACCGACGCGCTCGCCACCCACGGGTGCCGGGCGAGCGCCCGCTCCATCGCTTCCACGTCGGCAGCGAAGAGATTGTCCCCGACCTTCACCGGCGACAGCGCGAGGAGCTCGCCCTCGGTGGCGCGGGCGAGCCCGGTCACGCGGATGGCGCGGATGCGTAGCGATTCGCCGGCCGTGAAGGTGCGCCAGCCGAGCAGCGCGGCCGCGACGGCCGCGCTCCCGCCGGCGGTCCAGAGCACCGCGAGCCTTAGGCCGTGGCGCAGCGCGCTCGTCGGGGGCGCGGGCCGCTCCCGGTCGACACGCCTCCTGTTGCGGCCGCGCGCCACCCACGCCTCCCACACCCAACCACACCGGGCGCTAACGGGCGCTATCGCCCGAAGGTGCAGCTTGCCCGACCGATCCGGCATGTCCAGTTTTTTCCGCGCCCCGCCGGGGTTCCCCGGGGACCGGGGACAGGGCCGCGCCCCCGGAGTAGGCTCGGGTGCGCAGCGCCCCCGGGGAACGGACCATGCGAACGCTCGTCGCCGCCCTCGCGCTTCTCGTCGCGCAGCCGGAGCCGCGCTCTCCCGCGCCGCGGTCGGAGCCGACGGCACAGGCGCCGGAGAACCGGCTCGCCCCGGTGGCGGGCCCAGCCGCCTCCACGCACGGCCCCTACGCGTCGGGGGACTGCGCCGTCTGCCATGCCCAGGAGGGCAAGCGGGTCGGCCCGGCCCGGATGCCGGCCTCCCAGGTCTGCCTCGAGTGCCACGGGGAGCTCGGGAGCGCCACCGAGGCGAAGCGGATGAAGCACCCCGCCCCGGGGGTGGCGTGCACGAGCTGCCACAACCCCCACAACTCCAGGCAGAGGAGCCTGCTGCTCTAGGTCAGGCGCGGGTCGCGGCTCCCGCCCGGCTCCGCGCCCGCGCGTCGAGGATGGCCCGCACGCGCCCGAGCAAGGTCGGCGCCGTGAAGGGCTTCTCGAGCAGCTCCACCCCCGAATCGAGCACGCCGGTCTCGGAGATCACGTCGCCCGCGTACCCGGAGACGTAGAGCACGCAGAGGTCGGGGCGGCCGCGAAGCAGCTCGCTCGCGAGCTCGTGCCCGTTCAGGCCGGGCATGATGACGTCGGTGACGAGCAGGTGCACCGGCCCCCCTTCCCGCGCGGCAGCGTCGAGCGCCTCGGTCCCGTTGCCGGCGACGATCACCCGGTAGCCGGCGGAGGCGAGCGTGCGCACGGTGACCCCTCGCACGAGCTCGTCGTCCTCGACGACGAGCACGGTCTCCCTCCCCTGAGGCCTCGCCAGGGAAACCCGGGGCCCGGGCTCGCTGACCCCGCCCTGCGCGCGGGGGAACAGCAGCTCGAAGGCCGTGCCGCGCCCCGGCTCGCTCTCCACGGAGATGAACCCATCGCTCTGCTTCACGATCCCGTACACGGTCGCGAGTCCCAGGCCGGTCCCCTTTCCGGTGGCCTTGGTGGTGAAGAAGGGCTCGAAGATGCGAGCCTTCACCTCGGGGGCGATGCCCATTCCCGAGTCGCGCACCGAGAGCCGCACGTAGGATCCGGGCCGCATCCCCGGGTGGGCGGACACCCCGTCGCGGTCGACCTCGACGTTCGAGGTCTCGATGAGGAGGGTGCCGCCGCCGGGCATGGCGTCGCGCGCGTTCACGGCGAGATTCACGATCACCTGCTCGACCTGCCCCCGGTCGCAGCGGACGGGCCAGAGCCCCGGCCCGAGGCCGGTCGCGAGCTCCACGTCCTCGCCCAGGAGGCGCCGCAGGAGCTTCTCCGTCCCGAGGACCACGGCTCCCAGGTCGAGCGACTCCGGGGCGATGACCTGCTTGCGCGCGAAGGCGAGCAGCTGGCGGGTGAGGTCGCGCGCCCGCTCCCCCGCGGCCCCGATCTCCTCGACGAGCACCGCGCTTGGCTGCGCCTCGCCCTGCGGCTGATCCCTCATCTCCTCGACGCTCGAGAGGATGACCGTGAGGAGGTTGTTGAAGTCGTGGGCCACGCCACCCGCCAGGCGGCCCACGCTCTCGAGCTTCTGCGCCTGCCAGAACTGCTCCTCGAGGAGGCGCTGCTCCGACACGTCGCGGCTGTTCAGGACGATCCCCCCGACCGCGGGGTCGCGCAGGAGGTTGCGGGCAGTGCCCTCGAGCTGCCGCCAGGAGCCGTCCGCGTGCTGGTGGCGGAAAAGCTCGCGCGCGATCCCGCTCTCCGTGGAGAGCAAGCGCTCGAGGACGTGCGCGATGCGTGGCCGGTCGTCGGGGTGGACCCGCTCCAGCGCCGACCGCCCCAGCATCTCGCCGGGCGTCCAGCCGAGCGTCTCGGCGGCGCTCTCGCTCCAGAACTGGTACCGGCCCTCCGCGTCGAGCACCAGGATCATGTCGGTCGACTTCTCGATGAGCGCGCGGAACCGCTTCTCGCTGCGCCGCAGCGCCTCGTCGGCGCGCTTTCGCTCGGTGATGTCCCGGAAGAAGCACACGAACGAGCCGGCGCGCTCGACGAACTTGACGCTTGCCTCGATGTCGAGGACGCGGCCGTCCCTGCACCGGTGACGCGTCTCGAAGCGGTCCAATCCCTGGCGGATGATCCGCTGCATGTGCGCAGCGGTCTGCTGGGGCGTCCCGGAGACCTCGAGGTCCTTGATCTGCAGGCAGAGCAGCTCGTCCCTCGCGTAGCCGCTCATCTCGCAGTACGCCTCGTTCACGTCCACGAGCCTCCCGAGCGAGTCCACGAGCCAGTAGCCGTCGAGCGCCGTCTGCAGGATCGTCCGCAGGTCGCGCTCGCGCTGCTCCAGGGCCACCGCGGCCTTCCTGCGCTCCCCGATGTCCTCCACGATGGCGACCTGGCTCTTGGCCTTCTCCCCGGGCAGGGCGACCGGGCTCACGGTCACGCCGGCCCAGACGACCGAGCCGTCCCTGCGGACGTAGCGCTTCTCGCACCGGTAGGGCTCTCCGGAGGCCTGCATCCGGAGAACGCCGGCCCGGTCCGCCTCGAGGTCGTCCGGGTGGGTGAACCGCTGCCAGGTGCCCGCGAGCACCTCGTCGCGCGAATAGCCGAGCATCTCGCAGAACCTGGCGTTGACCTGGAGAAAGTTCCCGGTGGCCGCGTCGACGTGGGCGACGCCGGCGGCAGCCTGCTCGAAGATGACGCGGTAGCGGGCCTCGCTCTCGCGCCTCGCTCGCTCGGCGCGCCTCTCCTCGGTCTGGTCGCGAAACACGAGCACCACCCCGCAGATGCGCCCGCTCGAGTCGCGGATCGGGGCGCCGCTGTCGGCGATGGGGCGCTCGGCGCCGTCCTTTGCCAGCAGCGCCGTCTGGTTCGCGAGGTTCACGACGACTCCCTCGCGCAGCACGCGCTCCACCGGGCTCGCGACCGGCTCGCGGGTGTCCTCGGCGATGACGCGGAACACGTCGGAGAGAGGCCGCCCGAGGGCATCCTGGGCCTTCCAGCCGGTCAGCTGCTCCGCCACGCCGTTGAAGACCGCGATCCGCGCCGATTCGTCGGTCGCGATGACGGCGTCTCCGATGCTTTGCAGGGTCACCGCCAGCCGCTCCCGCTCGGCGGCGAGCTTCTCCTCCGCCTGCTTGCGCTCGGTGACGATCTCGCTGAACAGGACGACTCCTCCGATCTCGCCACCGGCGTCGCGCCAGGGGCGGATCTCCCAGCGGACCCAGTCCACGGTCCCGTCCGGGCGAGGGAAGGGATCCTCCTCGCACTTCTCCACGGCTCCCGCGAGACAGCGGCGGTGAACCTCCCTCCAGCGGTCGGGCATCTCGGGGAAGATGTCGTAGTGGCTGCGGCCGATGAGGTCCTGCTCCTTCAGGCGGAGGTCGGAAACGAACCGCCGGCTCACGGCCAGGTACCTCATCTCGCGGTCGAACATGGCCACGGCGGCGGGCGCGTGCTCCACGAACAGCCGCAGTCGCTCCTCGCTCTCCCGCAGGGCCTCGTCGGCGCGGCGGCGGCTCGTGATGTTGTCGAAGATGGCGACGAAGTGGTCCTGGCTCGGGCAGTAGACGGAGACCGAGAGCCACATGCCGAGCGGGTGGAAGTTCACCTCGAGCCGCGCCGGCCGGCCGCTCCTCGCGACCTCTCCGTAGGTCTCGAACAATTCCGGCTCGGCCTCGCGGACCCCGGGGATGAGCTCGCTCACCCGCTTGCCCACCACGTCCTTCAGGCCCGTCAGCGCCTCGAAGGCGGCGTTGACGGCCAGGTAGACGAAGTCGACCGGCCGCCCGCTGTCGTCGTAGACCATCCGGCAGTGGGCGAAGCCGTGCAGCATGTTCTGGAAGAGAAGGCGGTAGCGCGTCTCGCTCTCGCGCAGCGCCTCCTCGGCGCGCTTGCGGTCGGCGATGTCTCGCGCGTTGCCGATGATCCCGACGACGCGGCCATCCCGGTCGCGGTAGGGCGCCTTCGTCGACAGGAAGACGCGTTCGCCCGTGGGCGTCGGGATCCGCTCCTCGACGACCTCGGCGACGCCGCCGGCCAGGATCCTCCGGTCGGTGTCCATGAGGGCCTCGCCGACCCGGGGATCGCCGTAGATCTCCCTGTCCGTCCTGTTGAGGACTTCCTCTAACGTCTTGCCGACCGCCTCGAGCGTCGCCGGGTTCGCGAAGAGCCACCGGCCCTCTCGGTCCTTCAGGAACACGGGATTGGGGATGGCGCGGGTGATGGCGTCGAGCAGGGCCTCGCTCGCGAGGACCTGGCGGTGTGCTTCCCGCTCCCGTCGCAGCGCCCAGCGGAGCCCCGCGAAGAGCAGCGCGGCCGTCACGGCCACGAATCCGAGCCCCTTCAGCATCGACCAGGCGGCCTGCTGCTCCGCAGAGCCCGCGGCGCGGGCCACCACCAGGTCGGACAGGGCGATCCACCCGGCCGAGATGGCCGCGTACGCCGCCGGGACCCACAGCTCGAGCCTCGTCGAAGGGCGGGTCAACCGCCTGGACGAACTCGCCCGAGACGCTCTTTGCTCCATACGTGCAGCCCCCGGCGCGAGACGACCCGCCCTCGCCTCGTACCCCGCGCGGCCCGACATGCTCTCCGCCGAGACCATTGTCGTCGCTGCGAGGTGGCGCACCAAACTTCGGTCGAAGGGCACCTGATCTCGATGTCGGGTGTTCGCCTTACCACTCGCGGGAGGGCCGCGGGCGCGTGCCGCGGGCCCGCGTCGGGAATGGTGCGCGAGGTGCTGAAGAAAGGCCACAGGCCGAGCTCGCTCGCGAGGGCGAGAGGCCCCCGGTCCCGCCCGGTCCGAACGCCGGGCCGCCGTCGCGGAGGGAGCCCCGGGACGTCGCGTCCCGGGTCACCAGGCGCCTCACGAGGCAGTCGAAGACCGCGTTCTTCACTCGCACGACGGCGGCCTCGTGACTCCTCCCGCCGCGACCTCGCGCTCGAGGCACTCGATCTTCCGGGCGAAGTGGGCGCGACGGGGCCCCCGGCCCGGGCGAACCCGCCCCGGGGGGACGGGGGGCGCCCGGGGCCGCGGCCGCCGCGATGCCCCTTGGCCGGGTGTCCCCTTGGCACACGGCTCCGCACCTTGGGCGCGATCAAGGACTCGGCCCCCCCAAAGGTCCGTACTATCCGCGATTCCGCCTCGAGACCCCCCCGGGGAACCACCGGAGCAGACCGCCATGGCCAAGACGCCGACGCTAAGCGCCCTCCTCGTCCTCGCGACCGCGGTCGGATGGACCGCCCTCGCCGCCGAGCCTCCCGCGAAGAAGCCGGCCAAGCCGGCCGCGCCGGCGCACTCGCTCGCCCCCTTGCCCCTCGGCGACAAGGTCGGATGGTCGCACGCGCCCTTCGAGGCCGGCGACTGCAGCATCTGCCACGCGAAGAACGACCCCAAGAGCCCCGGGCCGCTCAGCAAGACCGGCAACGAGCTCTGCTTCACCTGCCACGAGGAGTTCGCCGAGATCATGGCGCGCAAGGTGAAGCACCCGCCGGCGGTGCAGGCCTGCACGAACTGCCACAACCCGCACAACTCCCGGGAGCGGAAGCTGCTCCTCTCCGAGCAGACGGTGCTGTGCTTCGGTTGCCACGCCGACGTGAAGGGGATCTCGGAGAAGGCCAGGGTGAAGCACGCGGCGCTCACCACCGGGTCGAAGTGCGCGAACTGCCACAACCCCCACGGCGCCAACGTCGAGCACCTGCTCGTGGCGCTCCCCTTCGACCTGTGCGTGAACTGCCACTCCAAGGACGGCATCCCCGACGGCCGCGGGTCGACGCTCACCAACTTCACGAAGTGGCTCGAGCAGAACAAGGTGTGGCACGCCCCGGTCGAGGCGAAGGACTGCAGCTCCTGCCACCGGACCCACGGGTCGGAGAACTTCCGGCTGCTCGTGGCCGAGTACCCGGCGAAGTTCTACGCGCCCTACGATCCCAAGAACTACGCGCTCTGCTTCGGCTGCCACAACGACAAGGTGGTCTCCGAGGCGGAGACCACCACGCTCACCAACTTCCGGGACGGCTCGCGCAACCTGCACTACCTCCACGTCAACAAGTCGGACCGCGGCCGCACCTGCCGGGCCTGCCACGAGGTGCACGCCTCCCAGCAGGAGCACCACATCCGCGATGGCGTGCCCTACGGGACGAAGGGGTGGGTGCTGAAGCTCAACTACACGAAGACGCCCACCGGCGGGTCGTGCGCCAAGACCTGCCACGACACGAAGAGCTACAACAACCAGGCCGGGCAGGCGCCCGCGAAGAAGAAGTAGCCCCGGTGCCGCTGCCGCTCGCACCCCGGCTGGCGTGGCTCGCGCTCGCGCTCGCGGCGGAGCCCGTCCTGGCCCGAGTGGCGCCCGGCGACCCCCTCGACAACCCGGAGATGGCTACCCTCGAGGGCGGCCGCGACACGCTGCTCTCTTCCCGGGGGGAGGTGAGCGTCTTCCTCTTCGCGCGGCCGGGGCAGGAGCACTCGGCGGAGGCCTTGCGCCAGATGGCGGCGTGCGCGTCCGGCTTCGCCGGGCGCCCGGTTCGCTGGGTCGTGGTGGTGTCCGGGTCGCTGCCCCCCGCCGAGGTCCGGACCGCCGTGGACGCGGCCGGGCTGCGGGTGCCGGTGCTCGTCGATGCCGGCGACGCGCTCTACGGCCGGCTCGGCGTGCGGCTCCATCCGGTCGTCGGGATCGCCGACCAGGCGCGGCGGCTCGCCGCCTGGATGCCCTACCAGGCGGTAAACTACTGCGACTCGGTGAAGGCCCGGGTGCGCTTCCTCCTCGGCGAGATTGGCGAGGCCGAGCTCGCGAAGGCGCTCGCCCCGCCCCGGGCGGAGATGCCCGGGGCCTCGCCGGCGGCGGTGGCGGGCCGCGACGTCCAGCTGGGCCGCCGTCAGCTCGAGCAGGGCTTCCTCGACAAGGCGCTCGAGAGCGCGCGGCGGGCCATCGCACGGGCTCCCGACGCCGCAACCGCTCACGGGCTCGCGGCCCAGGCGCTCGCGCTCTTGCACCGCTGCCCCGAGGCCGACGGCGAGATCGAGGCCGCTCTGGCGCTCGCCCCGGACGACGCGTCGGCGCTCGCTGCCCGGGCGGCCTGCAGGAAGTGAGGTCGGTGCGCGCCTCCGCCATCGCCGTCGCGCTCGCGCTCGCCGCCGCCCCGGCCGAGGAGACGGCGCTCGACCACGCGGCCATCGGCGCGGTCCTCGCCCCGGAGGAGCTCCCTCCCGTGGGCGGCGGCCCCCGCCGCCCGTTCTTCGAGCCGGGCCGGGTGAGCGTCTTCGCGTTCGTGCGGCCCGGCCAGGACCACACCCGGGACACGCTCGCCCAGCTGGCCGGGATCGAGGCGGGGCTCCCGCCTCGGAAGGTGGCCTTCGCCGCCATCGTCTCCGGCGGCGCCCCGAGGGAGGAGGTGGAGGCGATGGTACGGGAGGCGGGCCTCGCGATGCCCGTGCTCGTGGACGCGGGCGACCGGCTCTACGGGCAGCTCGGGGTGCGGCTCCACCCGCTCGTCGGCGTGGTCGACGCCGAGGGGAGGCTCGTCGCGTGGGAACCCTTTCGCCAGGTGAACCAGGCCGAGGTGCTGCGCACCCGCATCCGCCAGGCGCTCGGCGAGATCGGTCCGGCGGAGGCGGCTCTCGCGCTCACCCCGCCCCGGGCCGCCATGCCCGGCGACGACCCGCACGCGGTCGCTCGCCGCGACGTGAACCTCTCCCGCATGCTGCTCGAGAAGGGGAACGCCGAGGCGGCGCTCCAGTCGGCCCGACGCGCGCTCTCCCGCGACCCCGGATTCCGCCGCCGCCCGCGCGCTCGTCGGCCGGGCGCTCGCGGCGCTCGGCCGCTGCGCCGAGGCGCTGCCCGAGCTCGAGGCGGCGCTCGCGGAGGATCCAGGTGACGCCGCCGCCCGGGCGGCGCGGAAGGCCTGCTCGCCGTGAGGGCTCCCGCCGCCGCGCTCGCCTGCGCGCTCGCCGCGCAAGGCGCCCTCGCCATCGACCACCTCTCGCCCGGCGATCCCGTGCCGAGGGACCCGCTGCCGGTGCTCGGAGGAGGCGAGGCCCGGCCGCTCGTCTCGCCGGGCAGGGTGAGCGTCTTCGTCTTCTTCCGGCCCCACCAGGACCACTCCGCCGATGCGCTCAGGAAGCTCGCCGACCTGGCAGCGGAGCTCGGCGACCGGCCGGTCTCCTTCGCGGCGGTGGCGTCCTCGTCCTGGACGGCCGCCGAGCTCGCGGAGGCCGCCCGGGCGGCCGGCCTGCGGATGCCGGTGCTCGTCGACGAGGGCGACCGGCTCTACGGGGCGCTCGGCGTGAGGCTCCACCCGCTCGTGGGCGTCGCCGGCGCCGACGGGAGGCTCGCGGCCTGGGAGCCCTTCCGCGACGTGAACTACCGGGAGGTCCTGCGGGCCCGCGTCCTCTTCGCCCTGGGGGAGATCTCGGAGGCGGAGGTCGCGCGGGCGCTGTCCCCGCCGCGTGGCACCATGCCCGGCGACGACCCGCGCATGGTGGCGCGCCGCGACGTCACCCTCGGCCGGATGCTCCTGTCGCGGGGGAACGCCGCCAAGGCGCTCGAGTCGGCGCTGAGGGCGCTCGCGCTCGACCCCGCCTCGGCCGCGGCCCACGCCCTCGCCGGGGAGGCGCAGGCGGCAGGGGGCGACTGCGCGGCGGCCCGGGCCTCCTTCGACCGCGCGCTGGCGCTCGACCCCGCCGAGGCGGCGGCAGAGGCCGGGCGCAAGGCGCCCTGCACGCCGGCCGTCAGGCCTTGAGGGCCGCCCCCTCCAGCAGCCGCTCGCACAGGTCGGGGAAGGAGATGCCGTTCCCGGCCGCGATCTTCGGGACGAGCGAGGAGGGCGTCATGCCCGGGAGCGTGTTCACCTCGAGGAGGTAGGGCTCGCCCGCGGGGGTGACGATGAAGTCCTGCCTCGTGACGCCCGAGCAGCCGAGCGCCGCGTGGGCGACCTCGGCGGCGCGGGAGACCCGCGCCAGGGTCTCCGGCGAGATGCGGGCCGGGTAGAAGTACTGGGTGTTGCCGGCCGTGTACTTCGCGGCGTAGTCGTAGAACTCCCGGGCCGGGACCACCTCGATCGCCCCGAGTGCAGTGCCCTCGAGCACCGCCACCTGGATCTCCGCCCCGCGCACGTAGCGCTCGACGATGACGTCCCCCTTGTAGCGCGCGGCCTCGAGGCAGGCGGCGCGGAGCTCGGCGGGGTCGCGGACGATGTGCACGCCCACCGAGGAGCCCTCGCAGGACGGCTTCACCACCGCCGGCAGGCCGAAGGGGAGGCTGGCGACCGTGACCTCTCCCGCCTCGGAGCGGGGCACGACCCGGTACTCGGTCACCGAGAGCCCGTGGCTGCGGAAGAGCAGCTTGGAGATGGTCTTGTTCATCCCCAGCGCCGAGGCGAGCACGCCCGACCCGGTGTAGGGGATCCCCATCGACTCGAGCAGGCCCTGGATGCAGCCGTCCTCCCCGAAGCGGCCGTGAAGTGCCACGAAGGCCACGGCCGCCCCGGCCTCCCGCAGCCGTTCGGCGACGTCGAGGTCGACGTCGATCTCGACGACGTCGTGGCCCCGCGAGCGCAGCGCCTCGGCGCAGCCCTGCCCGGTCTTCTCGGACACCTCGCGCTCGCTCGAGCGACCCCCGAGCAGCACCGCCACCTTCTCTCCGTGCCAGCGACCCATGACTCCTCCTCGAGACCGTTGCCCGCCGAGCTCAGGGGACCTCGCCCGGCCCGAACTCGCCCACGAGCCGCACCTCGAGCGCGAGCTCGACGCCGAACCGCTCCCGCACCCGCGCCCGCGCGAGGTTCACGAGCGCGAGGCAGTCGCGCGCGGTGGCCCCGCCGAGGTTGACGACGAAGTTGGCGTGGACGTCGGACCACATGGCGTTTCCGAGGCGGTGCCCCTTCAGGCCGGCCGCCTCGATGAGCCGGCCGGCGTGGTCGCCGGGGGGGTTGCGGAAGGTCGATCCCCAGGTGGGCTGGGTGAGCGGCTGGGTGCGCCGGCGCCGGTCCCGGTCGGCGTCCATGGCGGCCCGACTCGCCGCCGCGTCGCCGCGCCGGAGCCGGACGGCGACGCGCGTCACCACCCCGCCGGCCGGCAGCCGGCAGGTGCGGTAGGCGAACCCGAGTCGGGCGGCAAGGACCCAGCCGACGCCGCTCGCCGTCGCCACCTCCACCCGCTCGACGATGTCCTTCATCTCGCCGATGCGACGTGCCGGCGTTCATGGCCACGGCGCCGCCGAGCGTGCCGGGGATGCCGGCCGCGAACTCGCAGCCCACGAGGCCGAGCTCCTGCGCCCGCTGGACCAGGCGCCCGATGGGGGCGCCGCCGCCGAGCACGAGCCGCTCTCCGTCGGCCTGGTCCTCGGACGGGTCGGCAGCGAGGCGCACCACCGCGCCGCGGACGCCGGCGTCGGCGACGAGCAGGTTGGCGCCGCCGCCGAGCGGGGTCACGGGCACGCCGAGTGCCTCGCAGGTGGCGAGCAGCGAGACGAGGTCGTCCGGTCCCGCCGGGCGAACGAGGAGGTCGGCGGGCCCGCCCACCCGGATGGAGGTGCGCCCCGCCATGGGCGCGTCGGCGAGCGCCTCGCCCCGCACCGCGCTCGCCACCGCCGGCCGCCAGGCGGACCGCTCGGGGGGCCGCGATGTGGAGGGCGCGCTCATCGGCCGAGCAGGGACAAAAGCTCGGGGCCCACCCGGGTGATGTCGCCCGCGCCGAGCGTGAGGACGATGTCGCCCGGCTGCACCCGCTCGCGGGCGGCCGCGGCGAGCTCGGCGCGGGGGACGTAGGAGGCGTCCCGGTGGCCGCAGGCGCGCACCGCCTCGGCGAGCGCCGATCCGGAAACGCCGGCGATCGGGTCCTCCGAGGCGGCGTAGACGTCGGTGAGGAGCAGCACGTCGGCGTCGTTGAAGGCGGTGGTGAAGTCCTGGAAGAGGTCCCGGGTGCGGGTGTAGCGGTGCGGCTGGAAGAGGCACACCACCCGGCGGCCGAAGGCCTCCCGGGCGCCGCGCAGCGTGGCCCGCACCTCGGCGGGGTGGTGGCCGTAGTCGTCCACCACGGTGACGCCGCCCTTCTCGCCCGCACCGTGAAGCGCCGCTGCACCCCCTGGAAGCCCGCGAGCGCCTCGCGCGTCACCTCGGTGGGCATCGCCCAGCTCGTCGGCGAGCGCGACGACCGCGAGCGCGTTGAGCGCGTTGTGGCGGCCCACCATGTGGACCTCGAAGCGCCCCAGCGGCTCGCCGCGCCGGGTGGCCTCGAAGCGCCACCCGCGGGCCGATGACCTCGATGCGGGTGGCGCGGTAGTCGGCCTGCGGCGCCTCGCCGTAGGTGACGAAGCGCTTCTCCACGCGGGGGAGGATGGACTGCACCCCGGGGTGGTCGATGCAGAGCACCGCGGTGCCGTAGAAGGGCACGCGGTTCACGAAATCGGCGAAGCCCTGCTTGCAGCGCGTCCTCCGTCCTCCAGTGGTCGAGGTGCTCCGGGTCGATGTTGGTCACCACCACGAGGGTCGGGGTGTAGTGGAGGAAGGAGCCGTCGGACTCGTCGGCCTCGACGACGATCTACTCGCCCTTGCCGAGCTTGGCGTTGGAGCCGAAGGCGTTCACCTTGCCGCCCACCACCGCGGTGGGGTCGAGGCCGGCGCGGGCCATCAGGTGCGCCGCGAGCGAGGTGGTGGTGGTCTTGCCGTGCGAGCCGGCGATGGCCACCCCCTACTTCAGCCGCATGAGCTCGGCGAGCATCTCGGCCCGCGGGATGACCGGGACCTTCCGCCGGCGGGCCTCGAGGATCTCAGGGTTGTCCCTCCTCACCGCCGACGAGTGACGACGACGTCGGCGTCGCCGACGTGCGCGGCGTCGTGGCCCTCCTCGATGCGGCCGCCGAGCGACGCGAGCCGCCGGGTGGTCTCCGAGGCCCGGAGGTCGGAGCCCGAGACCTGGTAGCCCAGGTTGAGCAGCACCTCGGCGATGCCGCTCATGCCGATGCCGCCGATGCCGACGAAGTGGATCCGGGGGCTGCGGGAGCGGAAGAGCGTCACGGGACGTCTCCCGGCCCGAGCTCGGGGGTGCGGGCCTCGACCACCTCCGGCCGCACCGCCGCCAGCCGGGCGAGCTCCGGGCGCTGGGGCTGGAAGCCCGGTCCGCGGTCCTGGCCGCGCGGCGAGCCCCAGCGACGCCGGACCATCTCGGTGAGCACCTGGGCGATCTCGCCGGCCGCCTGCGGCCCGCCGAGCCTCCCCGCCGCCCGGCCCATGCGCTGGCGCAGGCCCTCGTCGCCCAGGATGCGGCGGATCTCGGCGGCGAGCAGCTCGCCGGTGAGGTCGCGCTCCTCGATCATCGTCGCGGCCCCGGCGTCGACCAGGCTCATGGCGTTCACCACCTGGTGATTGTCCGCCGCCGCCGGGAACGGCACCAGGATCGAGGGCTTCTTGCAGACCGTGAGCTCGGCGAGCGTGGTGGCGCCGGCGCGGCACACCACCAGGTCGGCGCCGGCGTAGGCGGCGCTCATGTCGGTGATGAAGTCGCGCACGTCCGGCTCGAAGCCGACCGCGGCGTATCCCTTCTCCACGTAGTCGCGGTCGCGGGCGCCGGTCTGGTGGGTGATGTGGATGCGCCCCTTCAGGTCGGCGATGTGGGGCAGGGCCTCGATGACCCGCATGTTGAGGCCGTGCGCCCCCTGCGACCCGCCGAAGACGAGCAGCCGCGGCCGGTCGCCCTGCCTCTGCTCCGGCCGCATGTAGTTCTCGAGCAGCTGGCGGCGGATGGGGTTGCCGAGCACGTGGACCTTCCGGGCCGGGAAGTGCCGGCCCGCCTCGGGGAAGGCGGTGAAGACCTCGTTCACCACGTGGCCGAGGATGCGGTTCGTGAGGCCGGCGATGGCGTTCTGCTCCTGGATGGCGGTGGGGATGCCGAGCAGGCGCGCCGCCAGCACCACCGGCCCCGAGGCGTAGCCGCCCACGCCCACCACCACGTCCGGGCGCCAGCGCCGCAGGATCCGGAAGGACTGCGCGCATGGCGCGCGGGAGCTTCGCGAGCCCGGAGAGCACCCCGAGCGGTCCCTTGCCCTTCAGCCCGCGCACCTCGATGAGCTCGAGGGGGAAGCCCGGCCTCCGGGACCACGGTGGCCTCGAGGCCGCGGCCGGTGCCCGCGAAGACCACGTCGTTGTCGGGGTGGCGGGTCACCACCTCCTCGGCGAGCGCGATGCCGGGGAAGACGTGGCCCCCGGTTCCGCCGCCGGCGACGAGCAGCCTCACGTCGCTCCCCCGGCCGACGCGAGCCGGGTGGCGCGCGGCGCGGACAAGAACCCGCCGCCGCCCGCCGCTCACCGAGAGCAGGATCCCCGCGGCAGCGAGCAGCGTCATGAGCGAGCTGCCGCCGTAGGACACGAAGGGCAGGGTGAGCCCCTTCGTGGGCAGGAGCCCGAAGACCACCGCCACGTTCACGAGCGCCTGGGCGCCGAGGAGCGTCGTGAGCCCCAGCGCGAGGTAGCAGCCGAAGGCGTCGGGGGCGCGCCAGGTGGCGCGCATGCCGCGCCACACCAGCGCCGAGAAGAGCAGCAGCAGCATCGTGGTGCCGACGAGCCCCGTCTCCTCGGCGATGACGGCGGCGATGAAGTCGGTGTGGGCCGCCGGCAGGTAGAAGAGCTTGCCCTTGCCCTCGCCGAGCCCCTGGCCGGTGAAGCCGCCGTTGCCGATGCCGATGAGCGACTCGACGATCTGGAATCCGATGCCGTCGCGGTGCTGCCACGGGTCGAGGAAGGCCGCGATGCGCTGCATGCGGTAGGGGGTGCCGGCGACGAGCTTCCAGGCCACCGGGGCGGCGGCCAGCATCGCGCCCACGAGGTAGCCGACCGGAACGCCTCCGGCGAAGAGCATGACGAAGAGCACGAGCAGCAGGATCACGGCGGTGCCCAGGTCCTTCTCGGCGAGCACGAGCGCCACGAGCACGCCGGTGACGAGCACGTGCGGCAAGAAGCCGATCGAGAAGATCCGCATCCGCTCCTTCTTGCGGGCGAGCGAGCGCGCCAGGTAGAGCACCAGCACCACCTTGGCGGCCTCGGCGGGCTGGAAGGAGATGACGCCGAGGTCGATCCACCGCCGGGCCCCGCCGGCGACCTTGCCCACCCCGGGCACGAGCACGAGCACGAGTCCGCCGAGGACCGCGAGGAGCAGCGGGGCCGCGAGCGGCTCGAGCCGCCGGTAGCCGAGCTGGACGAGCCCGGCGAGCAGGCCGAGCCCGATGGCGGCCGCCACCAGCTGGCGCTTCAGGAAGTAGAACTGGTCGTGGACCTTGCTGTCGGCGGTCACGGCGGAGGCCGAGTACACCATGACGAGGCCGAAGACGGTGAGCAGCAGCACCGCGCCGAGCAGCCAGGGGTCGAGGCCGGGGGAGGGTGGGCCGTCCTTGGCCCTCTTCTTGGCGATCGATCATGGCGTCGGCAGCTCGCCGACGAGGCGCCGGAAGGCCTCGCCGCGCTCCTCGTAGTTCTTGAACTGGTCGTAGCTCGAGCACGCCGGCGACAGCAGCACCACGTCGCCCGCCCGGGCGATCCGGCTCGCCCGGGCCACCGCCTCGGCGAGGCCGCCGCAGGACTCCGTGGGGGCGAGCCCGCCGAGCTCGCGCTCGATGGCCGGCGCGTCCTCGCCGATGGTGAGCAGCGCCTTGACGCGGCCGGGAAAGAGGTCGCGCAGCGGGGCGTAGGGGGCCCTCTTGCCGCGCCCGCCGAGCACGAGCACCACCGAAGGGCGGCCGGCCGGGAAAGGCGGCGAGGCCCACCGAGCGTCGAGTCGACGTTGGTGGCCTTCGAGTCGTTCACCCACTCGATCCCGCCGCGCTCGGAGACGAGCTCGAGCCGGTGGGGCAGCCCGGCGAACTCGTCGAGCCCCCGCTGCACGGTCGCGCCCGGGACCCCGAGCAGCCGCGCGCAGGCGAGTGCCGCCATGGCGTTCTCGCGGTTGTGGCGGCCGCGCAGCGCGCGGGAGCGCACCAGGTAGGCCTCCGGCTCGGCCGAGACCTCGCTCGACGTGGAGCGCGTGGCCGTCGTCGCGCACCGAGCGGGCCTCGGGTGCCCCGGGGCCGAAGGTCCAGCGTCTCCCCGCGCGACGAGCTCGCCATGGCGACCGTGCGCTCGTCCCGGGCGTTCGCGATCGCCACGTCGCCCTGCTGCTGGTTCATGAAGATGCGGGTCTTGGCGGCGGCGTAGTCGGCCATGGACGGGTAGCGGTCGAGGTGGTCGGGGGTGACGTTGAGCAGCGCCGCCACCCGCGGGCGCAGCCGCTCGATGCCCTCGAGCTGGAAGGAGGAGAGCTCGACCACCGCCACGTCGACCTCGCGGCCCGACAACACGAGGTCGGAGAGCGGGGTGCCGAGGTTGCCGCCGATGAAGGCGCGACGGTCCTGCTGGAAGAGCGCCCCGGCGAGCGCGGTGGTGGTGCTCTTGCCGTTCGTGCCGGTCACGGCGACCACGGCCACGCCGCCGAGGAATCGGGCGGCGAGCTCGACCTCGGCCATCACCGGGATCGCCCTCCCGCCGGGCCGCCTGGATCTCCGGCAGCGAGAGCGGCACGCCCGGGGAGACGACCACCAGGTCGGAGGTGACGAAGTCCCTCTCGTCGTGGCCGCCCATGGCGAACTGGACCGACACGCCGTCGAGCGCCCGCAGCGCGTCGCCGAGCTCGGTGGCGGCGCGGCGATCGGTGGCGGTCACCCGGGCGCCGCGCCGCGCGGCGAGCCGCGCCGCCGACACCCCGCTCTTCGCGAGGCCGACGATGAGCACCTTCCTTCCCGCGAGCTCGAGCGACATGACCTCCCCTAGCGAAGCTTGAGCGACATGAGCGCCACCAGCGCGAGCATGATGGCGATGATCCAGAAGCGCACGATGATCTTGGGCTCGGCCCAGCCCTTCAGCTCGAAGTGGTGGTGGATGGGGGCCATGCGGAAGACGCGACGTCCGGTCGTCCGAAACGACGCGACCTGGACGATGACGCTCACCGTCTCCGCCAGGAAGACGCCATTCAGGATGGCGGAGGCCACCTCGTTCTTGGTGAGCACCGCGAGCATCCCCAGGCCCCCGCCGAGCGCCAGCGAGCCCACGTCGCCCATGAACACCGAGGCCGGGTAGGTGTTGTACCAGAGGAAGGCGATGCCGGCCCCGGCGAGCGCCGCGCAGTAGACCCCGAGCTCCTCGGCGCCGTGCACCGGCGGGATGCCCAGGTAGGCGGCCAGGCTGAAGCCGGCGATGGTGGCCCCGGCCACGTACGAGAGCACGAGGAAGGTCATCGCCGACACGATGGTGGGGCCGATGGCGAGCCCGTCGAGCCCGTCGGTGAGGTTGACGGCGTTCGAGGTGCCCACCACCACGAAGAGCATGAAGGGCAGGTAGGCCCAGCCCATGTCCGGCCGGAACCAGCGGGTGGGGACGAAGGGCAGGGTGAGGTGCGGGTCGACGTAGCTGCCCACGGTGAGGAAGGGGAAGGCCGCCTCGAGGCGGAAGTTCCAGTCGGTGAGGAAGGCCACGTAGACCGCGAGGACCACCAGGACCTGGAAGACGAGCTTGCGGCGGCCCGGGAGCCCCTTCGAGTTCTTCTTCGCGATCTTGAGGTAGTCGTCGGCGAAGCCGATGGCGCCGAACCCGAGGGTGACGGTGAGCACCGACCACACGAGCCGGCTGCGGAGGTCGGCGAGGAGCAGCACCGCCGCCGCCATGCAGAGCAGGATGAGCGCGCCCCCCATCGACGGGGTGCCCGACTTGCGCTGGTGGCTCTCGGGGGTGTCCTCGCGGACGTTGGAGGCGCCGTACTGCAGGGCGCGCATGCGCTCGATGAACCAGGGCCCCGCGAGCAGCCCCAGCACGAGCGCCGTGAAGCCCGCCACCACCATGCGGAAGGAGGGGTAGCGGAGCACGTTGAACGGGCCGAACCGCTGCGAGAGCGGGTAGAGGACGAGGTAGAGCATCTAGTGCAGGGCCTCCACCAGCCGTTCGAGCCTCATGCCGCGGCTCCCCTTCACGAGAAGCGCGTCGCCGGGGCCGAGCCGCTCGCGCAGGAAGGCGGCGAGCTCGTCCACGTCCTCGGTGTGAAACGCCCGCGCCGGGTCGAGCCCGGCGGCGAGCGCCGCCTCGTGGGAGAGCCGCGAGCGCGGGCCGAAGGTGGCGAGCGCGGCGAGCCCCGAGCTGGCCGCGAGCCGGCCGAGCTCGCGGTGCGCCTCCGCCTCCGCCTCGCCGAGCTCGAGCATGTCGCCGAGCGCGGCGAGCGCCCGGCCGCCGCGGGAGAGGTCGGCGAGCGTCGAGAGGGCCGCCGCCATCGATGCGGGGTTGGCGTTGTAGCAGTCGTCGACGAGCAGCGCGCCGCCGGGAAGCCGCTCGAGCCGGAGCCGCCGGCCCACCGGCCGCACCGCTGCGAGGCCGCGGACGACCTCGCGGTCGCTCGCCCCGAGCGCCACGGCCGCCGCCACCGCCGCGGCCGCGTTGGCGGCGTTGTGCGCGCCCACGAGCGCGAGCTCGACGGCGAGCTCCTTCGTGCCGATCCCGACGAGGAGCGACTGGCCGAGCGCGCCGCGGGCCACGATCTCCAGCACGGCCACGTCGGCCTTCCGGTCGCGCCCGACGGCGAAGGTGACCACCCGGCGACCGGACTTCCTCGCCTTGGCGAGCATGCGCGGGTCGTCGAGGTTCGCCACCACGATGCCGTCGGGCGGCAGCCCCCGGTAGAGCTCGGCCTTGGCCGAGGCCACCGCGTCCACGCTGCCGAGGCCGTGGAGGTGGGCGGCGCTGGCGTTCGTCACCACCCCCACCCGGGGCTCGGCGATGGCGGCGAGCCGCGAGATCTCGCCGGCGTGGTTCATCCCCATCTCCACCACCGCGGCGGTGTGGTCCGGGCACAGCCCAAGGAGCGTCAGCGGGACGCCCACCTCGTTGTTCAGGTTCCCCTCGGTCCTGAGCACCGGCCCGCGGGTGGCGAGGATGGCGGCGATCATCTCGCGGGTCGTGGTCTTGCCGTTCGACCCAGTGACACCCACCACCGGGATGGGAAAGCGGCGGCGATGGTGGCGGGCGATGGCGCCGAGAGCAAGGAGCGTGTCGGGCACCGCGAGCAGGGGCAGCGGCGGAGGGCCGGCGAGGGTGGCCGCGCGGCCGGTCTCCACCACCGCGCAGGCCGCGCCGGCGCGCGCGGCGTCGGCGAGGAAGTCGTGGGCGTCGAAGCGTTCGCCCTTCAGCGCGACGAAGGCGTTGCCGGCGGCCACGTGGCGGGTATCGGTGGACACGCCCGCCACCTCGTCGGGGGACGGGCCCGTCCAGCGCCCCCCGGTGGAGAGCACGAGCTCGTCGGCGGTGAAGCGCGGCGCGTTCATGCGAGTCCGAGGGCCCGGCGGGCCTCCTCCCGGTCGTCAAAGGGGCGCCGCTCGGTCCCGACGATCTGGACGTCCTCGTGCCCCTTGCCGGCGATGAGGACCGCGTCGCCGGGCTGCGCGGCTTCGATGGCGAGGGCGATGGCCTCGCGGCGGTCCGGGACCACGGCGTAGCCCTTTGCGCCGCGGCGGGCCTCGGGCACCCCGAGCCGCGCCATGCCGGTCCCGTCGACGCCGGCCACGATGGCGTCGATGATGGCCCGGGGCTCCTCGGTGCGGGGGTTGTCGCTCGTGACCACGAGGAGGTCGGCGGCGAGCGCGGCGGCGCGGCCCATCATGGGCGCTTGCCCGGGTCGCGGTCGCCGCCGCAGCCGAAGACCACGACGAGCCGCCGGGGAGCCTGGGCGCGGAGCGCCGCGCAGGCGGCGGCGAGCGAGTCCGGCGTGTGGGCGTAGTCGACGAAGGCGGCGATGCCGCGCCCCTCGATGCGCTCGAGCCGCCCCGGCGCACCCCGCGAGGCGGAGAGCCCGCGGGCCACCGCGGCCGGGTCGATGCCGAGCGACAGCGCGAGCCCGGCCGCGCACAGGAGGTTCTCGAGGTTGTGGGCGCCGACGAGCGGCGAGGTCACGGGTAGCTCGCCGAACGGGGTGGAGAGCGTGGCGGCGATGCCGCGGATGCCGAGCTTGGCGTCGCGAGCCTCGACCTCGCCGCCCGGGACGCCGTAGCGCCACACCGGGACGCCGGCGCGTGCGAGCCCGGCGGCGAGCCGAGCGCCGTGGGAGTCGGCGACGTTCACGACCGCCCGCCCCTCGGGGGCGAGGTGCTCGGTGAAGAGGCGGCGCTTGGCCTGGAAGTAGGCCTCCATGTCGGGGTGGTAGTCGAGGTGGTCGCGCCCCAGGTTCGTGAACCCGGCCGCCCGGAAGGCGAGCCCCGTCACCCGGTCCTGGTCGAGCGCGTGCGAGGACACCTCGAGGATCGCGAGCCGAGCGCCGGCCTCGACCATCTCGGCGAGCAGCGCGTGGATGTCGGTGGCGTCGGGGGTGGTGTGGGAGGCCTTGCGCGAGCGGCCCGGGACGCGCCACGTCACGGTGCCGATGACCCCCGCCGGCTCGTCGCCGGCCTGCGCGCAGGCCTCGACGAGGTAGGTCACCGTGGTCTTGCCCTTCGTCCCGGTGACGCCGCACAGGTCGAGCCGGTCGCCCGGGCGTCCGAAGAAGTTCGCCGCCGCGATGGCCAGCGCGCGCCGCGAGCTCGGCGCCAAGAGGAAGAGCGCCGGGGCGCACTCCACCGGTCGCTCCCCGATCACGGCCACGGCCCCGGCGCGGGCTGCCTCCGCGGCGAAGTCGTGCCCATCGGCGCGCGCGCCGCGCACGGCGACGAAGAGCGCGCCCGGGCCGACCGACCGGGAGTCGGCGGTGACGAGGCGAACGTCCGGGTCGCGGCCGATGCCGCCTGCCGCGCCGCTGCCCGCGATGACCTGGGAGAGCCGCATCCCTCCGACCTACCCCCACCTGCCTGTATGCAATCCGGTGTCCGCGACGTTTCCTTCGGTCTTCCGGCCTCTTGCGCGGCTGGCGTGTCGCCCGGGACACGCCAGCCGCATCCTAGCCCGGACGCGATATCCCGGCAGGTTTTTGGCCGCCGCCCGAGGGGCGGGGGAAGGGCCCTCCCGCTAGCCCGGCGGGGCGAGCGTGAGCCGGACCCGGGAGCCGCGAGAGACGATCTGGCCGGGGCGAGGCAGCTGCCCCGAGACGCGGCCCGTGCCGCGGACCTCCCCGGAGAGATCGGAGGCCTCGAGCAGCCGCAGGGCCGAGCGGACCGGCAGGCCCTCCACCGACGGCACCGCGACCCCGTCCGCCCCGCGGGCGGCGCGCCTCGGGGCGAGCTCCACGCTCGGCACAGCGGGAGCGTCGTCGCGGTCGGGCTCGACGGCGGCCGCCGTCGCGGCGGCGGCGCTGAGCGCGACGGGGTGCTCGGTGGGGGCGACGCCCACCGCCTTGAGAGCGAACTCGGCGATGTCCCGGAAGACGGGGGCGGCGACCTCGCCGCCGTAGATCTCCCCCTTGGGCTCGTCGATGAAGACGCCGATGGCGATGCGCGGCGCGTCGGCCGGGGCGAAGCCCACGAACGAGGAGAAGTGGCGGTCGGCCGAGTAGCCGCCCGAGACCGGGTCGGCCTTCTGGGCCGTGCCGGTCTTCCCGGCGACGCGCCAGCCCTCGAGCCGCGCCCGCTTTCCGGTGCCGTCGGCGTCGGCGACCACGCCCTCGAGCCACCGGGACATCTGGGCGGCCGAGACCGCGGAGACGGCTCGGCGCACCGGCGTCGGCACCGCCTCGGAGTCCGCGTGGCCGCCGGCCGGGTCCACGACCCGCCGCACGAGCCACGGCTTCATGAGGATGCCGCCGTTCGCGATCGCCGCCATGGCCATCGTCACCTGCAGCGCGCTCGCGCTGAGGCCCTGGCCGAAGCTCATGGTGGCGAGCGACACCTCGGCGCGGGGGTAGGGGACCTGGCCCCGCGGCTCCCCGGGGATGCCGATCGACGTGCGCTCCCCGAGCCCGAAGGCGAGGAAGGCCTGCTGCAGCCGGTCGCGGCCGAGCCGCTGCACCGACCTTGGCGGCGCAGATGTTGGAGCTCGCCGCGATCACCCGGGCGGGCGTCACCCAGCCGAGGCCGTGGTGGTCGTGGATGACGTGGCCGCCGACGCTCCAGGCGCCGTTCTCGCAGAAGAGCCAGTCGGAGGCCCGCAGCGCTCCCTCGTCGAGGGCGCGGGCGAGGACGAAGGTCTTCATGGTCGAGCCGGGCTCGAAGCTGTCGAGCACCGCCCGGTTGCGCAGGTCCTCCCGGCGCGGGGCATTGGGGTTGAAGAGCGGGACGTTCGCGAGCGCCAGGATCTCGCCGGTGGCGGGGTTCACCGCCACTGCCATCCCGGACGCGGCGTGGGCCTGCGCCACCGCCTGGGCGAGCGAGCGCTCCGCGGCGAGCTGCGAGGCCCTGGTCGATGGTGAGCTCGACGCGGGCGCCCTCGAGGATCCCGCTCCGGGGCCGGGGCCTCTCCGAGCAGGTGCAGCCCGCGGGCGTCGCGCAGCGACGGGACCCGCATCGACTCGCCCTGGAGGGAGTCGTCGAGGGCGTGCTCTGCGCCCTCGAGCCCCTCGTCGTCGTCGCCCACGACCCCGAGCACCTGGCCGGCGAGCTCCCGGCCCGGGTAGTAGCGGCGGGTCTCCTTCACGAAGCGCACCCCGGGGATGCCGAGGGCGCGCACCTGCTCCGCCTCGGCGGAGGAGATGCGCCGCTTCACCCAGGCGAAGCGTCCGCCGCGGGAGAGGCGCTTCTCGAGCGCCTTGGCGTCGACCTGCAGCGCCTTGGCGAGCCGGGAGACGTCCCGGGCGCGAGGCGGCGGGGAAGTCGCGCGGGTCGAGGAAGACCGACTCGGCCTCGACGCTGGTGGCGAGCAGGGCGCCGTTGCGGTCGGTGATGCTGCCGCGGCGCGGCTTCTGCGTCAGGTCGCGCAGGTACTGGTCGCGGGCCAGGCTCCCGAGCTGGTCGCCCTGCAGCACCTGAAGCTGCACGGCGCGGCCCGCCACCACCGCGAAGCCCGCGGCGAAGGCGGCGGCGACGATCCCGACGCGGATGGCGATCCACCGCGCCGACCGGGCATCGATTCCGGTGCGCATCCGCTTCCTTCAGTTCGACTGGCGAAGGGCGAGCGGCCCGTCCTCCGGCCGCCCCACCCCGCGCACAACTGGCTCCGCCGGCCCGGGGCGGCGGTCTGCCCCGTCGACCACCTCACCCGCCGCCACCTTCCCGCCCACCGTACCCGCCACCACCGTCCCGGGTGCCGGCGGAGCCATCCCCAATCGCTCGCGCGCGTACCGCTCGAGGCGGCCCGGCGAGCGCAACGTCGCAACCTCCAGCTTCAACAGGTCCCGCTCCTCCGCGCAGACCGCGGCGCTCCGGCTCGACCCGCGCGAGCTCGTAGCCCGCGAGGAGCACGCCGGTGCGCGACCACACGTGAAAGATGCCGAGCGCGGCGAGCGGCAGGGCCAGGGCGGCGGCCGCGAGGACCTTCCGGGCGGGGCGATTGCGCCTTCATCGCGCCTTCACCACCGCGCGCAGCCTGGCGCTGCGCGCCCGGGGGTTCTCGGCCACCTCGGCGTCGGACGGCCGGACGGCCCGCTTGGTGAGCGGGGAGAACTGGGCCCGGGCGCCGCAGGCGCAGACCGGCAGGCCGGGCGGGCAGATGCAGCGCGCGGGTGAGCGCCTGGAAGGCCCGCTTCACCATCCGGTCCTCGAGCGAGTGGAAGCTGATGGCGGCGGCGCGGCCGCCCCGCGTGAGCACCCGCGGGCAGGCTGTCGAGCCAGGCCGCGAGCGCGCCGAGCTCGTCGTTCACCGCGATGCGCAGCGCCTGGAAGGTGCGGGTGGCGGGGTGGATGCTGCGCGGCCAGGCGCGGCGCGGGATGGCGCCGAGCCACGATCTCGGCGAGGCGCGGCGGTGTCGAGGTTCCTCGCCCCTCTCGCTCGACGGCCCGCTTGATGGCGCGGGCCACGGGGCGGGCGAAGGGCTCCTCGCCGTACTCCGCGGAGGATGCGCGCGAGCTCGCGCTCGTCGGCGCGCTCGAGGAGCTCGGCGAGCGTCTCGCCCTCGCTCGGACATCCGCATGTCGAGGGGGCCCGGGCGGGAGAAGGAGAAGCCGCGCGCCGGCCTCGTCGAGCTGCGGCGAGGAGACGCCGAGGTCGACGAGGGCCCCGTCCACCGCCTCGATGCCCGAGCGAGCGGAGGACGCCCTCGGCGTCGCGGAAGTCGGCGCGCACGGCGCGGAAGGCCTCGCCGAAGCGGGCCAGCCGGGCGCGCGCGGCGGCGAGCGCGCGCGGGGTCGCGGTCGGTGCCGATCACGTTCGCCCCCCGCTCGAGCAGCGCCTCGGAGTGGCCCCCGCCCCCGAGCGTGCCGTCGAGGAAGAGCTCCCCCGGCGCGGGGTGGAGCAGAGCGACGACCTCTTTGCGAGCACGGTCGCATGGGCGTACCCGGTCACCCGGCCCTCACGGCCTCCTCGACGTCGGCGTGGAGCTCGACCTGCCGTAGCCGCCGCCCGCCGCAGAGGAGCTCGCGCACGTAGCGGCTCGCGCCGGCGAGCCGCAGGCCGGGGACCTCGGCGAGCAGCGCCGCGCCGGCGTAGTGGAGGTGGACGGCCCGGTAGAGGTCGATCACCACCGCCTCGGCCGGCGGCGCGCGCGCGGGCGGCGGCGGCGGCCACGCAGGCGAGCTCCGCGCAGCGAGAGCTCGCCGTAGCAGCGGAGGACGGTGACGCCGGGTCTGTTCGCGGACGACGTGCATGGCCTCACCGGAAGAAGTCCACGACCTCGTCGGCCGGGATGTCGCGGCGACATCTGCTCGTCGTAGGCGGCCTTGTCGAAGAGCTGGATGGTGCGGCCCATGCCCGACCCAGACCACGTCCTTCGAGAGCGCCGGCGTGCTCGCGGAGCGGGGGGGGGACGAGCACGCGGCCGTGGACGTCGAGGTCGACCTCGTGCGCCGAGGAGTAGAAGCGCAGGATGTTGCGCTGGGCGCGGGCGTCGAGCGGGGCTCGTCTCGAGCACCTTCTTCTCGAGCTCCTTCCAGACCGAGTGGGGCAGCGCCTGCACGGCGCGCCAGTGCGGGTACTGGGTGAGCACGAGCTTCGACTCGCCGGCGGACGCGAGCGCCTCGCGGAACTTCGCCGGGAGGCTCGTGCGCCCCTTCGCGTCGATCGCGTGCTGGAAGGTCCCGAAGAACACCGGATGCCCGATCCTGCCACGTTGATCCGCTGCATGACACTTTTTCCCACCGACCAGCCGGATCTACGGAGATCGGCGCGGGATGTCAAGAAGCCCCGCAGAAACGGGCCCTTGTACTGATCATGGGTGCAGCGATCGGGCCCACCGGTGGGGGTGTGCCCGGGCCCACACGCGAGAGGTAGCGGCCGGCGCGGGCCCCTCCCGAACGGGTGCAGCTGGCCGCGCTTGCGCCCGGGCGACGGGGCGGGGATGCTCGCCCCCGTCCCCTCCCGCTCCCGAGGAGCCCCATGGCCACGCTGAAGGGCAAGACCGTCTTCATCACCGGATCGAGCCGGGGCATCGGCAAGGCCATCGGCCTCGCCGCCGCGCGCGACGGCGCGAACGTGGTCATCACCGGCAAGTCGGAGGTGCCGAACCCGAAGCTCCCGGGGACCATCCAGTCGCGGCCGAGGAGGTCGAGCGCGCCGGAGGCCCGGCGCTCGCGCTCAAGCTCGACATCCGGGACGAGGAGCAGATCGAGCGCGGCGGTGGCGCGCGGCCGTGGAGCGGTTCGGCGGCATCGACGTGCTCGTGAACAACGCGAGCGCCATCTTCCTCGCCGGCACCGCCGACACGCCGGCGAAGCGCTACGACCTCATGCACCAGGTGAACGCCCGCGGCACCTTCCTCGCCTCGCGGGCCTGCCTGCCCCACCTCGCCAAGGCGAAGAACCCGCACATCCTGAACCTCTCGCCGCCGCTCGACATGCGCGCGAAGTGGTTCGCGCCCCACGTCGCCTACACCATGGCGAAGTACGGCATGAGCATGTGCGTGCTGGGGATGGCCGAGGAGCTCGCGTCGCAGGGCATCGCCGTGAACGCGCTCTGGCCGCGCACCGTCATCGACACCGCGGCGCTGAACCTCCTCGGCGGGCGAGGCGCTCGCCCGCTGCGCGCGCAAGCCCGGACATCGTCGCCGACGCCGCCCGCTTCATCCTGCTTCGCGACTCGCGCAGCTGCACCGGCAACTTCTTCATCGACGACGAGGTGCTGCGCTCCGAGGGCGTCACCGACCTCTCCCGCTACGCCAGGGTGCCCTCGAGCGAGCTCGCCCCCGACCTCTTCCTCGACCCGTAGGGGCGAGAGGGAGGCCGTCCGCGGGTGAGCCGCCGCTTCACCGGCGGGGCCGAGGGGGGCAGCGAGCCGCGCGGCTCCCGAAGCTCGATGCGCTTGCCCTCGGGGTCGGTGGCCAAAGCCGAACCGTCCGTACCGGTGCTCCTCGAGTCGGTCGTCGACGGCCACCCCGGCGCGGCGCGGCCGGCGCAACAGCGCGCCGAGGTCGCGGGCCCGGCAGTTCACCATGAAGGGGGCCCGGCTCGGCTCGAAGGGGCGCGTGTCGGACGCAAGCGGCGACCAGGAGGTGGCGAGCGCGGTCTTGCGCCCCGGGCCGTGGAAGGTGGCGTTGGGGGGGCGCCCGGCATGGATGGAAGGAGCTCTCGCCGCGGGCCGGCCGGCCATCCATGCACCCTCCCCGCGTGGGACAGGTCGAGAACTTGAGCAACGCCGCCCCCGGTGTATGGATCGATCGCACACGCCCCGGAGAGATCATGAGCTTTCGCTACCGATGCTTCGCCTTCGCCCCCGCCTTCCTGCTCGCGGGCGCGCTCGCGCTCTGTGCGGCCTTCGTGGCGATGATGCCGGGCTTCTGGAGGTTCGCGGCGGTCCTGCCGCTTCCCGCGGCGGCCGCCGGGGCCATGCTGTGGCTCGCGAGTCGCGAGGAGGCGTGGCGGCTCGGCGCCGTCTACCTCGACGGCAGCGGCGTCCGCCGCATCCGCGGCGACGGCCGGGTCATCGAGGTCATCCGCTGGGAGGAGCTGCGCACGGTGATGGTGGACGTCCGCCACCGCCAGGCCCTTCTCGTCGGCCCGGACGGCGCGAGCTTCTGGGTGCGAGGCGTCCCCTATCTGGGCGGGGTGGGCCTCGAGAGCTTCGACGTTTTCCTGGAGATGCTCCCGGACTACACGAGCGCCCCGCTGCGGTCCGTCCGCCGCACGCACAACACCTACCCGCGCATGGCGCGGGCCTAGCCGCCCTCCCGGCCGAGCTCGTCCCGCTCGTGGCGGGCCTGCTCCTCCATCACGAGCGTCGTCACCTCCTTCTTGAGCTCGTTGAACTCGGGCGACGACGGGTCGCGGGGCCGCGGCAGCGTCACCGGGACGATCCGCTTCACCGTCCCGGGGCGGTAGGTCATCACCACCACCCGGTCGGCGAGGTAGAGGGACTCCTCGATGCCGTGGGTGACGAACAGCACCGTCTTCCCGCTCCCGGCCCAGATGCGGGCGAGCTCGTCCTGGAGGTTGCGCCGGGTGAGCGCGTCGAGCGCGCCGAAGGGCTCGTCCATGAGCAAGACGGGGGGATCGACGGCGAGCACCCGGGCGATGGCCACCCGCTGGCGCATGCCGCCGGAGAGGTCCTTGGGGTAGCGGTCGGCGAAGTCGGCGAGGTGGAGCTTCTCGAGCCAGGCCCGCACCGCGAGGTGCACGGCCCGGGTCCCGAGCCCCTTCATCTCCAGGCCGAAGGCGACGTTTCGCTCCACCGTCATCCAGGGGAAGAGCGCGTACTCCTGGAAGACCATGGCGCGCTCCGGCCCGGGCCCCGTCACCTCGCGCCCGTCCGCGAGCACCCGCCCCGCGGTGGGCGCGAGGAAGCCCGCCACGGCGTTGAGCAGAGTCGACTTGCCACACCCCGATGGGCCGAGCAGGCAGGCGAACTCGCCGCGCGCCACCTCGAGGTCGAGGCCGTCGAGCGCCACCACCTCGCGGCCGCCGGAGCGAAAGGCCACCGTGAGGCCGTCGACGCGGATCGCCGGCTCGCCGCTCACCCGTCGATCCCCCGGCGCCAGCGGAGGAGCCTCGCCGACACCCGTCCCATGAGCGAGTCGATGGCGAGCCCGAGGACGCCGATGGAGATCATGCCGGCGATGATCTTGTCGGACCAGAAGTACTCGCGGGCCTCGAGGATGCGGTAGCCGAGGCCGCGGTTCACCGCCGTCATCTCCGCCACGATGACGACGATGAAGGCGACGCCCATGCCGATGCGCATCCCGGCGAGGATGTAGGGCATGGCGGCGGGGATCATGACGCGGCGGAAGACGGTGAGCTCCCCGGCGCCCAGGTTGCGGGCGGCGCGGAGGTAGATGGCGTCGACGTTCTTCACCCCGGCCACCGTGTTCACGAGCACCGGGAAGAAGGCGCCGAGCGCGATGAGGAAGAAGGCGGGAGGGTTTCCGAGCCCGAACCAGAGGATGGCGAGCGGGATGAAGGCGATGGGCGGGATGGGGCGCAGCACCTGCAGGAGCGGGTCGAAGAGCTCGTTCACCGCGGGGCGGGCCCCCATGAGGAGGCCGAGAGGGAGCGCGAGCGCCGCGCCGATGGCGAAGCCGCCGAGCACGCGCTCGAGGCTGCCGGCGGCGTCCTGCCAGAGCTCGCCGGAGCAGAGCCAGGCGAGGTACCCCTGCGCGGCGGGATCGTAGGGCGACAGCGGGCTCGCGTAGGCGGCGAGGCGGCGCAGGACGGCCCCCGGCGACGGGAGCACGAGCGGCGAGAACAGGCCGGCCCGGCAGGCGAGCTCCCAGGCGACGAGGACGACGAGCGGGACTGCGAGCGCCCGGGCGAGCCGGCCGGGTGCGCGCCCCATCGCCTACCTCGCGCCGAGCTTCTGCTTGGCCTGCTCGAGCAGGTCGAGCTTCACCCAGTCCTGGGCGCGGGGCGGGCTCGCCATCCTCCCCACCCCGTACTTCACCATGAGGTCGGTGGTGATCTGGATGTGCTCGGCGGTGACGTCGGTGGTGAAGGCGGCGTTGCTCATGGCCTCCGCGTACTCCTCGGCGGAGATCTGGCCCTTGAACATCTGCTCGCGCACGTATTTCTCGGCCGCCTTGGGGTGCTCGACGAAGGTCCGGGTGGCGTCGACGAAGCACTCGAGCACGCGGCGGGCGACGTCGGGCCGGTCGCGGTAGAGCTTCTCCGACATGACGAGCACGCGCACCGGCTCGCCCATGGCCGTGTCGTAGGGCTTGAGGAGCTCCTTGCCGTAACCCTTGGCGAGCGCCTGGGACGACTGCGGCTCCGACTGGCACATGGCGTCGATCTGCTTCTGCAGGAGCGCCTGGTTCAGGTCGGCGTACTGCAGGTAGACGAGCTGCACGTCGGCCTTGCCGGGCTGCTCGGACCAGGTCAGCCCGTTCTTCGCGAGCTCGGCGAAGAGCAGGAGCTCCTGGGCCCCGCCGCGCGCCACCCCGACCCTCCGGCCCTTCAGGTCCCTCGCCATGACGATGGGCAGGTCGCTGCGGGCGACGAGCCGCGCCCCGCCCCGGGCGAACCCGGCCACCACGAAGACGGGGCTGCCGCCGGCGCGGTTGGCGATGGCGGCGTCGGCGGCGCTGGCGGCGAGGTCGACCTCCCCGCGCACGAGCGCCGGGAAGATGTCGATCCCCTTCGCGAAGACGGTCTCCTCCACGCGCAGCCCGAAGCGGCCGCAGTGCTCCTTCATGTAGGAGACCGCGCCGTAGTGGGCGAACTTGAGATTGCCGAGGTGCACCACGTCGTCCGCGCCCGCGGCCGGGGCCGCGCGCGCGAGGAGGGCGAGGAGGAGGGCGCTCGCCCGGCGCACTAGCCGACGGTCTCGACCTTGGGCAGCCGCGCGAGCGCCTCGCGCACCTTGTCGGCCGGGTACTCGAAGTCCTCGAGGTCGCCGGCGAAGTAGGCGTCGTAGGCGGCCATGTCGACGTGGCCGTGGCCGGAGAGGTTGAAGAGGATCACCCGCTCCTTGCCCTCCTCCTCGGCGCGCAGCGCCTCGTCGACGGCGACGCGGATGGCGTGCGACGACTCCGGCGCCGGGATGATGCCCTCGGTGCGCGCGAAGGTGACGGCGGCCTCGAAGCAGGCGAGCTGCCCGACCGCCTTGGCCTCGACCACGCCGGCGTCCACGAGCTGGGACACGAGCGGGGACGCGCCGTGGTAGCGGAGCCCGCCGGCGTGGATGCCCGGCGGCATGAAGTCGTGGCCGAGCGTGTACATCTTGGCGATGGGGGCCATCTGGGCGGTGTCGCCGTAGTCGAAGGCGTAGACGCCCTTCGTGAGCGTCGGGCAGCTGGCGGGCTCGGCGGCGACGAGCCGCAGCTTCTTGCCGGCCGCCTTGTCGGCCACGAAGGGAAAGGAGATGCCGGCGAAGTTGGAGCCGCCGCCGTGGCACCCGATGACGACGTCCGGGTAGTCCCCGGCGAGCTTCATCTGCTCCTTCGCCTCGAGCCCGATGACCGACTGGTGCATGCAGACGTGGTTCAGCACGCTGCCGAGGGCGTAGCGGGTGTCCTCGTGGGTGGCGGCGTCCTCCACCGCCTCGCTGATGGCGATGCCGAGCGAGCCCTGGTTCTTCGGGTCGCTTCGCGAGGATGCCGCGGCCGGCGTTGGTCCGGTCCGACGGCGAGGCGATGACCTCGGCGCCCCACAGCTGCATCATGCTCTTGCGGTAGGGCTTCTGGTGGAAGCTCACCTTCACCATGTAGACGGTGCACTCGAGCCCGAACATCTTGCAGGCGAGCGCCATCGAGCTGCCCCACTGGCCGGCGCCGGTCTCGGTGGCGATGCGCTTCGTCCCGAAGATCTTGTTGAAGTAGGCCTGCGGCACGGCGGTGTTGGGCTTGTGCGAGCCGGCCGGCGAGACGCCCTCGTACTTGTAGTAGACCCTCGAGCGGGTGCCGATGGCCTTCTCGAGCCGGTGGGCGCGGAAGAGCGGGCTGGGCCGCCAGATCCGGTAGATCTCGCGCACCTCGTCGGGGATCTTGATCCAGCGCTCCTGGGACACCTCCTGCTCGATGAGCCCCATGGGGAAGAGGGGCAGCAGGTCGTCGGGGGTGACGGGCTTCTTCGTCCCGGGGTGGATCACCGGCGCCATCGGGCCGGGCAGGTCCGGGATGACGTTGTACCAGTGGGTCGGGATTTGGTCTTCGGAAAGGAGGTACTTGGTCTGCATGGCGTCGAGGGGCTCCCGGGGGCTCTAGGAAAGGGTGGATCGGACCCGAACCCGCCGGGGGAGTCAAGCGGCGACGCACCCCGGGCCCCGGCCCCGAGGTCCGCGGTCCTTCTACGCCTGCACCTCGCCGCCGTCGACGTGGATGCATTGGCCGTTGATGGCGGGGTTCGAGGCGAGCAGCACCGCCACGGCGGCGACCTCGTCCGGCGAGGCCGCCTGCCCGCGCGGGTTCGCCCCGAGCATGGCGGCCCTCGTCTCCTCGGCGGTGCGGCCGGTGGAGTCGACGATCGCCTGGATGGCCTCGTCCATCATCTGGGTGTCGACCCAGCTCGGGCAGATGGCGTTCGCGGTGACGCCCTTGCGCGCGCCCTCGAGGGCCACGGTGCGGGTGAGCCCGACGAGGCCGTGCTTCGAGGCGACGTAGGCCGCGGCGTAGCGCACGCCGACCCGGCCGGCCACCGAGGCGACGTTGATGACGCGCCCGAAGGAGCGCCCGTACATGCCGGGCAGGAAGGCGCGGGTGAGCAGGAACGGCGCCGTCAGGTTGACCGCCATGATGCCGTCCCACTGCGCGTCGGAGATGCGCTGTGCCGGCCCGCTGCCGTGGATGCCGGCGTTGTTCACGAGGATGCCCACCGGCCCGAGCGCCCGCTCGACGAGAGCGGGCGCCGCGCTGAGCGCCTGGCGGTCCATGACGTCGAGGGGGACGAAGAAGGCGCGTCGCCCGAGCGCCTGGACCTCGTGGGCCACCTGCTCGATCTCCGGCACGCTGCGGGCGGCCACCGCCACGTCGGCCCCCTCGCTGGCGAGCGCGAGCGCGATGGCCCGGCCGATGCCCCTGCCTCCTCCGGTGACGAGCGCGACGCGCCCGCGGATGGACTCCATGTGCTCCTCCCGACGGACCCTAGCCAGCCGCGGTGGCGATGTGGTCCGACGCCCAGTGGGCGATGCCGTAGATGGTCTCCTGCGGGTTCACGCCCAGGCTGGTGGGGAAGACCGAGCCGTCGACCACCCAGACGTTGTCGAGCCAGTGCAGCTTGAGCCGAGAGTCGACGACGCTCTTCTCCGGGTCGCGGCCCATGGCGCAGCCCCCCATGGCGTGGGCGCTGAACACCGCCACGCGCAGCGGCTCCCAGGGCGCCCGGTCGAGGAGCGCCACGTCCCGCTCCGTCCTCATGACCACCGGGTTCTCGTGGAACGAGTAGACCTCGGAGGCCCCGGCGGCGAGCTGGAGGCGCGCGAGCGCCTTGTTGCCCTCGCGCAGGCACTCCCAGACCTCCGGCCGGATGGGGTAGTCGACGCGAACGCGCCCGTCGGAGCGGATCGAGACCGTGCCGCCCTCCTCCTCGGGGAGGAACCCGTCGATGGCGAGCGCGATGAGGACGCTCGAGCTCGCGAGGCGCGACATCTGCTCCTGGTGCTCGGCCCCGAATCCCCCGAGCGACGTGGCGGCGAGCACCGGGTGTGCCGGCGCCGCCTCGAGGAAGAACCCCACCTTCCCGCGGCCCCGGTCGGCGAAGTGGTGGGAGGCCACCGACTGCGGCGCGCCGTAGAACGCCTGGACCGGCTGGCCGAAGACCCCGACGCTCGCCACGACCGGGTGGAGGAAGGTGCGGCGGCCGACGCAGCCGCTCGGGTCGTAGCCGCTGCGCAGGAGGAGCGCGGGAGTGTTGATGGCGCCGCCGGAGAGCACCACCTGCTTGGCGCGCACCGAGAGCCGCCGCCCGGTCGGCTTCCCGGTGGCGTCGAGCGCCTGGGCCTGCACGGAGCTCACCCGCTTGCCCGACTTCTCGAGCTTCACCGCCCGGGCGCGGGAGTAGACCCGGGCGCCGTCGCGCACCGCGTCGAGGAGGTAGGTCTGGTCCATCGACTGCTTCGCGCCGACCGGGCAGGCGGTGCCGCAGTAGCCCAGGTTCTCGCAGCCGAAGACGTTGCGCCGGATGACCTCGCGGTCCCAGGCGAGGACCCCGGCCCCGTCCCAGAGCACGCGGTTGTTCGGGTTCACCACCTCGAGCGGCCAGGGGGCGATGTGGAGGCGCTCCTCCACGGCCGCGAAGTGGGGCTCGAGGGTGTCCGCGTCGAGGCCGGAGACGCCGAAGGCGGCAGCCCAGTGGCGCAGAACCCGCGCCGGGGTCCGGAAGCTCGTCGTCCAGTTCACGAGGGTGCTGCCGCCCACCGCGCGCCCCTGCAGGATGGTGATGGCGAGGTCGGCGGTGGCCCGCTGGCCAGCCTCCTGGTAGAGCGCCGGGTAGGCCCACGACTCGTCCATCTTCACCTTCTCGGGCGGGAAGTGGCCGCCCTCCTCGACCACGACCACGCGCAGCCCGTGGGCGGCGAGGCGCGCGGCCACCACCGCGCCGCCCGCGCCCGAGCCCACCACGCACACGTCGGGAGTCTCCTCGACGTCGCGGTGCAGCTCGCCCGCGTCGAGGATCCGCCCCGGGCCGCCGTCGCTCACGGCTTGCCCTCCTGCGGCAGGTCCATCCCGCTGCGCGGGGCGGGGACTTCCTCCACCGGGCGCGGCGCCGGGCCCGCGGGGCGCGAGCGCCGCTGAGGCTTCGGGGCCTCCTCTGCCTTGGCGGGCTTCGCCGGCGCCTCGGGCCGCGCGAGCGCGCCGAGCGAGGGGGGGCCGGGGTACCCGGTGGCGGGCCACGTCTCCGGCGCGGCGTAGTAGGCGGCGTAGACGAGCTTCTTCAGCGCCTTGTACCCGGTGCGCCGCAGCGTGAAGCGGCTCTTCTGCCAGGCCCGGATGCGCTCGTCCTGCTGCTCCGGGGAGGAGTCGGAGAAGGTGCGGAACTGGCCGTCGAGCAGGAAGCCGGCGAGCGCGCTGTCGAACAGCCGGACGAGCTGGCGGATCTCCGCCTGCGCCGGCTCGCTCGCGAGCGCCACCACGGCGTCCACCCGCCGCGGGATCTCGATGTCGGCGGGGCGCGGGAATCCCGCCCGGGGGGGACGAGCCGCTCCGCCAGGGAGAGCATCACCGTGGCCTCCACCGGGGAGAGCGCGGCGAGCGGGCCGCCGATCCCGGGGGCCGGGCGGGTGCGGCGCGTGCCGAGCCAGGTGCCGCCGCCGACGAAGAGCAGCGCGGTCCCGGCGAGGCCCCACTTGAGGAAGCTGCGTCGCCCCTCGTGCTCGCCCGGGAGCCAGATGCGCTCTCTTCGATATCGGTTGCGGCGCCGCATGTGCGCCGGCAGATTACCCCAAGGTGGCCGGAGGTGTCGCTGACAGCGGCCCTGGCCCGGGAGGAGACCGGAGCGGCGTCGTCGAATTCCGGCCACCCGGCGTGACGAAATCTTGCCTGCCCGTCCCATCGAAGCATTCTGGCAGGGTGAATCGTCGCGGACCTGCGCGAGAAGTGCTCTCATGACCGCCGCGGGTACTTCCGGGGGAAGGGGCGGCTAAGGCCGGGTCTGCGTGGGCACCGAGAAGCGATCGAACCCGAGGTTCCCGCTCATCCTGGCGGTCGAGTACCCCGGCGCGGCGTCGACCGTCCGCGACTACACCGAGAACCTCTCGGCGGGCGGCCTCTTCATCCGGACCGAGCGCGACTTCGAGGTCGGCGACCGGGTGGCCTTGCTCATCTCCTTCCCCGAGCTCCTCGAGCCCGCCGAGCTCGAGGTCGAGGTGGTGCGCATCCGGGCCGGCGCCGCGGGCCAGCCGGCCGGGGTGGCGGTGTGGGTGCCCCCAGACCGCGCCGAGGACCGCCGCCGCCTCGAGCAGCTCTCCGAGGCCGCCGCCACCGCCGTCGAGGCGACCCAGCCCGCCTACCGCGTGCTGCTCGTCGAGGACAACTCGCTCGTCGCCGCCATGTACACCTCCGCCCTGCGGCGGCTCGCCGCGAGCGAGGGCCTCGGCGGCCTCGCCGTCGACGTGGCGGTGGACGGCAACGAGGCCTTCGGCCGCCTGCTCGCCCAGCCGCCCATCGACCTCATCATCACCGACGTCTACATGCCGGTCATGAGCGGGTTCGCGCTCGTGGAGAAGGTCCGCGCCGAGCCCCGGCTGCGCCACCTGCCCATCATCGTCATCTCCTCGGCCGGCGAGGAGGAGAGAGAGCGGGTGAGCCGGCTCGGGGCGAACTTCTTCCTGCAGAAGCCGGTGAAGTACCAGGACATCGTCACCACGGTCCGCACGCTGTTGCGGGCCGGGCCGCAGCCGGGCGCGCCCATGCCGTCCCGTCAAGCCCCGAAGGAGGAGACCGCGCCCCCGTTGGGGGAGGGTCCAAGGGGGCGCATTGACCGGCCCTCTCCGAAGGGGCACAAGGACAGCTAGAGACGACCGGCAGCCCGCCGGCCCGAGGACGAGCGAAGCGGTGCGTCCCGACTCGACCAAGGTCCGCCCGGTACGTGGCGGACCTTTTCGTCTCTCATCTCTCACCAGCGATGGAAGGCCGGGTGGCCCTCGGTCACCGCGACGAAGGTGCCGCGGCAGGAGGCGCACACCCGTCCCCCGGCGGACAGGGTCGCCGAGATGACGGCCCGGTCGTCGCCGGAATCGACCACCCGGGCGGACAGGCCGATGGGGCCCGCGGTCGGCATGGGGCGCAGGAACCTCACCGCGTACTCCGCCGTGACGACGCACGGGGGGGACGACGCGCCGCGCCGGCGCATGAGGTGGACGGCGGCGGCCCAGCAGGAGTGGCAGTCGAGCAGCGTGCCCGCGATGCCGCCGTTCAGCATCCCGGGGTAGGCCTCGTGGTGCGCGGAGGCCCGCCACTCGGCGACCACCTCCTCGCCTCGCTCGAAGCTCCGGAGCCCGAGGCCCCTCTCGTTGGCCGGACCGCAGCCGAAGCAGCCGAGCCCGGGGGCGTAGCGCTCCTGGATCGAGGGGGAGAGGTCGGGCGGGGTGCTCACCCCTCCACCCATACCACCGGCCGGGACGGTCGCGCCCATCGTTGCCGGGTCGAGGCCGACGCGGTAAACCGGTCTCCCCGTCGATCCCCGCGTCGATCGACGGTTCACCGAGCCAGGGAGGGACAATGCCGAGCCTCGCCGCCCACATCACTGGAACCGTGGTCCGCATCGAGAAGAAGGCCGGCGACCCGGTGCACCCGGGCGACCCGGTGATCATCCTCGAGTCCATGAAGATGGAGATGCCGGTGGAGGCGACGGCGGCGGGACGGGTGAAGGAGATCCGCTGCAAGGAGGGCCAGTCGGTCTCCGAGGGCGACGTCCTCGCGGTGATCGAGTGACCGACGCCGAGGGTCCTCCTCGCGGGGCCGCCGCGAGCCAGAAGATCCGGGTCGAGGACCGCGGCTTCGTCCGGGTCCTCACCATCGAGAACCAGGCAAAGCGCAACGCCTTCGACTACGGGTCGCTCGCAGAGCTCGAGGCGGCGTGCCTCTCCGCGGAGCGCGACCAGGTGCGCTGCCTCGTCCTGCGCGGTGCCGGCAAGGAGGCCTTCTCGTCCGGCTTCGACATCGGCGCCATGGACGGCCCCGGGGGCGACCGGCCGGACCTGGCGGTGGAGAGGGCGATGGAGGCGGTGGAAGCGGTGCCCTGCCCCACCGTCGCCTTCGTGAACGGCGCCGCCTTCGGGGCCGGCTGCGAGCTCGCGGTCACCTGCGACCTCCGCGTGGCGCGCATCGGCGCCCAGCTCGGCATGCCGCCCGCCAAGCTCGGGGTGGTGTACGCCGCCGCCGGGATCCGCCGCTTCCTGGCGCTCGTGGGGCCGGCACACACGCGCGAGCTCCTCTTCACCGGGCGACCCGTCGACGCCGAGACGGCGCGCGCCATCGGGCTCGTCGACCGGGTCGTCGAGCCGGACCGGGCCGAGGCGGAGGCGCTCGAGCTCGCCGGCGAGATCGCCCGGAACGCGCCGCTCGCGGTCCAGGGCATGAAGCGCATCCTGCGGCTGCTCGAGGCGGCGCACGAGCGCGGCCTCACCGAGGCGGAGCGCGAGGAGGTCGCCGGCCTGCGCGGCCGGGCCTTCGAGAGCGCCGACCTGAAGGAGGGGCGCGCCGCCTGGGCCGAGCGGCGGCCGCCGCTCTTCCGCGGGCGCTGACGCCCGCGCGAGCCGCTCCGGTCGAGGCCCGGTGCCGACCGGCTAGCGCGTGGCGCGCGCCGCGGCAGCGGGCGGGGCGCGCAGCGTCCGCCCCGCCGCGTAGCCCGCCAGCGTGGAAGCGAGCGCGACGGCGAGCATAATCGCGGCGGGCCGCCAGGCCCGGCCGGGGGCCGGGGCGCCGGCCGCGGGGACCTCGGCGGCGGGCGCGGCTGCCACTTCCTCCTCGGCCGCCGCGGCGCCGACGCCCTCGGCGGCCGCGCCCTCGAGCGCCAGGTCCCAGTCGCCGATTTGGACGAGGTCGCCGGGGCGGATCCTGCGGCGCCCGTCGATGCGCTCGCCGTTCACTCGGGTGCCGTTCGCGCTCCCCAGGTCCTCCACGAACACCGCGCCGCTCTGGCGCAGGAACCGGGCGTGGCGGCGCGAGACGTTGCGTTCGTCGAGCACGAGCGAGCTGCCGGCCGCGCGCCCGACGGACATCTCGCCGTCGGGGAAGGCGACGGCCTGCTGCCGCCCGTCGCGGTCCTCGAGGAGGATGCGAAGCGGGGCGCTCATCCCGTCATCCGCCCGGCCTGCTCGACTTGCCCTGGGCGGCGAGCTTGCGGTGGAACCGGGTGCCGTCCTTCTCGGGGAGGACGACGAACTGGTCGATCTCGTGGCCCGGCAGCGAGAGGTCGAAGCGGTGGCGCTCGTCGAGGCGGATCTCGGAGACCGTCACCGGGGTCGACCCGATGGAGCGCCCGTCGAGCCGCACCTCGGCGCCCGGTGGCTCGCTGTCCACCGTGAGCGCCCCGAGCACCGACGCGAGCTCGACGTGGACGCGCCGCACGAGCTCCCCGAGCTCGGGGCGGAGATCCACGGTCGCCACCCGGCGGCCGGGCGCGGTGAGCTGGATCTGGTGGCGCCGGGAAAGCACGACGCCGTCCACCGCGAGGGGCGTGGCCCCGGCGACCGCGTGGCCGTCGAGGGACACCTCGGCCCCGGGCGGGGTCGAGGTCACGAGCAGCGCCCCGGGGCGGAGGTAGATGGAGGCAGCCCAGAGCCCCCCGGCGACGGCGGCGCCGGCGAGCACGCCGGCGGCCACGGCGCGCGCCGTGCCGATCCGGACGGTGCGGACCCGCTCCGGCCCGAGCGGCACCACCCGCAGGGGCTGGTCCGGGCGGTCGACGTCGATGTCGATCGACGGGAGGTCGTGGAGCGGCCGCCCGTTGTTGGCGGCCTCCGCCTGCGCCACCCGCTCGTAGACCGCCGCCTTCTGCTGATCGGCGACGTGGCGGAGCACCTTCATCACGAGCGCGTCGTGCGCGCGCGCGGCCCGCTGCCGGATGATGCGCTCGGCGTAGACCTGCTGCATCTGGCGGCCGAGCAGGTCCTGGACGGCGCTGTGCGGCGTGGGGAAGAGCACGTCCACGAGCGCGTCGGCGAAGGCCCGCGCGTCGGGGTAGCGGTCGTCCGGGTCGTCGGCGAGCGCCCGCATGAGGATGGCGTCGAGGTCCTTCGGCAGCCGCTCGTCGATGGAGGACGGCGGGATGACCCTGCCCTTGCGCGACTGGATGAGCGACTCCACGTCGGTGGCGCGCGGGAACGGCTTCTGCTTGGTGAGCAACTCGTAGAGGATGATGCCCGCGGCGAAGATGTCCACCCGGTGGTCCCAGGTGCGCTCGAGCGAGGCCTGCTCGGGGGCCACGTACCCGAGCTTCCCCATGAGCATGCCCTCCTTGTAGTTCGACAGGCTCGTGGCGGCCCGGGCGATGCCGAAGTCGAGGAGCTTCACCTCGCCCTGGTAGGAGATGAGGGCGTTGTCGGGCGACACGTCGCAGTGGACGATCCGCAGCGCCTTGCCGGCGGAGTCGGTCCGCCGGTGGGCGTAGTCGAGCCCCTGAAGGAGCTGGAGGACGATGAAGATGGCCTGCTCGGGCGAGAGCGCCGCGCCGGCGCGCGCGAAGGACGTCATCATGTCCTTCAGCGAGACCCCGTTCACGAGCTCCATGGCGATGAAGTAGATGCCGTCGATGGAGCCGCACTCGTAGATCTGGGCGATGTTGTTGTGCGTGAGCTGGACGGTGAGCTTGGCCTCGTTGATGAGCATCTTGATGAAGCCGTGATCCTGCGACCGGGCGGGCAGGATTCGCTTCACCACCAGTTCCTTCTCGAACCCCTCGGCCCCCGACACCTTGGCACGGAAGATCTCTGCCATCCCCCCCACCGCCAGCCGCTGGAGGAGGAAGAACCTTCCGAAGACGTGGGGCTTGAAGTCCGGCGTCGAGATGTGAGCCGGCTCGGCCATGTTTCGCGATGTTAGCCCCCCGGGAGGCGGCTCGCCAAGGTCACCCCCCGTCCCCAGAACGCGGGGCGGTCCCCGGGGCGCGCTCCCGGGAAGGCTTCGCCCCGGGGCCGGGCCGTGGTAAGGGGCCCCGGTGGCGGAGGACGGCGCGACCGCGAACCCCGACCCGGCCGCGCGCCGGTTCCCGCGGCTGCCCGGCGCGCTCGCGGCCGCCGCGGTCGCCGCCTCGGTGTTCCTCCCCTGGCTCGGCTCGGTCGGCCTCTGGGACCCGTGGGAGCCGCACTACGCCGAGGTCTCCCGCGAGATGCTGGAGCGCCAGGACTGGATCCGGCCCTACTGGAAGGAGGCCTACTTCTTCTCCAAGCCGGTGCTGCTCCTGTGGACGGGCGCGCTCGGGCAGGCGGCCATCGGCGTCGACGACCGGTCGCTGCCGCGCGGGGCGGACGGGTCGCCGCCCTCGCCGAGCGGGATCTCCACCCGGGCGGAGTGGGCCGTGCGCCTGCCCGTCGCGCTGCTCGCGGTCCTGGCGGTGGCGTTCGTGTACCTGGCGGTGGCGCGCCTCGCCTCCCGGCGCGCCGCGTTCCTCTCGGCGATCGCGCTCGCGACCATGCCCTTCTATGCGCTGCTCGCCCGGCAGGCCATCCCCGACATGCCCTTCGTGGCGCTCACCACCGCCGGCGCCCTCTCCTTCGCGGTGGCGCTGCTCGACGACCGGGCCCGCGCGAGCGCCTGGGCCTACGCGGGCTACGTGCTCGTCGCCTACGCCACGCTCGCGAAGGGGTTGCTCGGGGTCGGCCTGGTGGGGGCGACCTTCCTCGCCTGGCTGCTCGCGACCGGCGAGTGGGGAAGGATCGGCCGGCTGCGCCTCGTCGAGCGCGTCGGGGGCAGTTGGCTCCCGCTCGGGCCCCTCGTGTTCCTCGCCATCGCCGGCCCCTGGTACGCGGTCCTGAGCTCCTTCGGAGGCCGTGACGACGAGGGCAGCACCTTCGCGCAGCGCTTCTGGATCCACGACCACGCGCGGCGGCTCGCCACCGGGGTCCACACCACGACCCCGGGAGGCACCTTCGAGTACTTCCTCGAGCAGCTCGGGTACGGGACCTTCCCGTGGGTGGCGGCGCTTCCGGGCGCGCTCGGCGAGCTCCTGCGGGCGAGGCCGCGCTCGCGCGATCCGCGAGACGGGCTCGCGCTCCTCTGCGGCATCTGGGCGCTCGTCACCTACGTGCTCATGAGCCTGTCGGCCACCAAGTTCCACCACTACATCTTCCCGGCGGTCCCGCCGCTCGCGATCCTCGCGGGCCTGTTCCTCGACCGGCTCCTCGAGGAGGGCCCCGACGAGCACCTGCCGGCCCTGCTCGCCGGCGGGGCCGCCTTCGCGGTGGTGGCCTACAGCCTGTGGCTGAAGCCCCAGAGCCTCGCCGACCTGTTCGTCTACAACTACCAGCGCCCCTACCCGGAGCGCGAGCTCGCGGCGCTCCACCCCGCCACCCGGATCGGGCCGTTCGCCTTCTCCCTGCAGCCGCGCGCGCTCATCTCCGCCCTGTCCGCTGCCGGCGCGGCCGGCCTGGCGCTCGGCGTCCTGTGGAGGTCGCGGCGCTGGGTGGTGGGCAGCCTCGCCGCGACCGCGCTCGCCTTCTCCCTGTGGCTCTCCTGGTTCCACTGGCGGGAGCTCGCCCCGCACTGGAGCCAGCGCGACGTCGTCGCGGCCTACCTCCGGGAGCGGGGCTCGCCCGACGAGGAGCTCGTCGCCTACTTCATGAACTGGCGCGGCGAGACCTTCTACGGCCGCAACCGGGTCCGCGAGGTCATGGACGACGAGCGCATGCGGGAGGTCGCGCGGCGGCCCGGGCGGCTGTGGGTGATCGCCGAGAAGAGCCGACACCGCTCGCTCGAGGCGGCGGTGGGACCGGGCCGCCGGCTGCGCGTCGTGGAGGGCCGGGGCAACAAGTACGAGCTCGTGGCGGTGGAGGAGGGCGGCGCCCCGGCGCGGGAGGGGCCGGCGCGGCCCGTCGACGGGGCAGACGAATCCCTCGCTCCCCCGGGCTTCGGCCCCAGGAACTGAAGGGGGCTCCCCGGCGGCGCCAGGGGGGCGTACGCTGTCCTCCGCGACTGCCGAGAGGAGGCGACCGTGAGGGAGCTGGACCCTGCCTGGCTGTGCCGCCGCATCGTCGAGGCCACCGGCGACGCGGTGCTCTTCTGCGACCGCGACGGCCTCATCCGCTTCTGGAACGGCGGGGCCGAGGCGATGTTCGGGTGGAGCTCCGCCGAGGCGCACGGGAAGTCGATGGACATCATCATCCCCGACCGCCTGAGGGGCCGGCACTGGGAGGGGTGGCACCGCGTCATGGCGAGCGGCGTGACCCGCTACGGAAAGGAGCTGCTCGCCGTTCCGGCGGCGCGCAAGGACGGCTCCGCGCTCTCCATCGAGTTCACGATCCGAATCGTCCGCGACGACGGCGACGAGCTCCTCGGGGCGGCGGCCGTCGTCCGCGACGTCACGGCGCGCTTCACGCGCGACCGCGAGACCCGCAAGAAGGTTCAGGAGCTCGAGGCCCGGGTGCGGGAGCTCGAGTCGAAGCCGGGAGGGACGAAGTAGAGCTCGCCGGCGCCGCCGTCACCGGGGCGAGAGGGTGAGGCGCACGAACCGCGGCCAGCCCAGCGTGCGCATCCCGTCGGGCGTGAGCAGGTCGGAGAAGGTGAAGCTGTTCGTCGCGTAGGTGACCGCGAGCGATCCGCCCGGCGCGGCGAGCTCCGGGTGGCCCTTGCCGGCGTAGACGAACGGGCTCGGCCCCCGCGACTCGGGCGGATCGAAGACGTCGGCCGGCCCCGACCACGGCCCGGTCACCTGGGCCGCGGTGCGCAGCGCGAGGGTGGTCGCCCCGAAGCCGCGGCTGGCCAGGTGGATCCAGACCCCGAGCGACGGGTCCCGGTGGAGCGAGGCCTCGCTGCCGGCGTCGTCGATGACGACGGCCGGCGCGCCGAAGAGCCTCGAGGGCGCGACCCAGCTCCCGCCGTCCCACCACTCCACTGCCGAGAGGTCGCCTCGCAGGAGAGCCGCGACGGGGAACCGCGCCAGGTAGCCGCGATGCGAGGCGTCGCTCGAGGCGGCGAGCGCGATCACGTGGTCGCCGTCGAGGACCGCCGCGGTGCCGGCGACCGCGTCGAACGCCTGCGGCGGTGGCTCGAGCACGGCCACCTGCCACTCGCCGGGCGGCGCATCCGGGTTGGAGATGGCCGCCGCGCGCCAGCCGCAGCTCGAGAAGCCGAGGCCCCCGCTCGTGGCGCGCTCGACGGCGAGAAACACGATGAGCGGCCCGCCGGGGATGCGAACCGCGCCTCCGGGCCAGTGCCACGTGTCGCCCTGCTCCGCGAAGAAGGACGCCGGCGAGCCGTCGGCCGCCGTCTTCCAGGCGAACTGCATCGTCGCCGTTGTCGGGTCGAGCCCGGTCTCCACGGCCACGGTGTTGCGGACCACCTTCGACTCCGCGCGCAAGCGCGCCGGGCTCGTCGCGACGAACGTGTCGCCGAAGAACCACGCGACCCGGTTCCCGCCGAGGCCGGTGGAGTACGCGCCGTCGGCGCCGAGCCAGAGCGAGTCCTCCTGGAACAGCGGGTCGGCCTCTGGCCAGGAGACGCCGGTCGCCAGGGCGGCCGGCGGCGGCGCCTGCGACGGGAGGCACCGCGGGAGGGCGAGGACCGCGGCGAGTCCCCAGCCGACGAAGAGCGGCCTCGAGTTCCGGAGGGCTGGGGTCGTGCGGCTCGCCAAGGCTGCTCGGATCTTCTATCCGCCCTGGGCGACCGGCGGTAGCCCTCGCGACCCTTTCCATGTGCGCGGGGAGGCGCGCCAGGCCGGGCCGGGTCCGGAGCGCGTCGCGGAGCCCCGAACGGGCTATCGGTCTCGGGGCGCGCGTGCGAGCGCGTAGGCGACGTCCCAGGTGGCGGGCACGCCGCCCTCGCCCCCGTGGCGCTCCTCGTAGATCCTCGACATCTCCGCCACCGCGCGCCTCAGGCCGAGACCGCCGCCCCGGCCCGCCACGGCGTTGCCGGCGCCGATCTCCCGGAGGGACAGGAGCAGCTGGCGCGGGGAGGGGTGTCGCTCGAGCCTCCGCTCCACCTCGAAGAGCGAGGGCGCGAGCCCCGCGTCCTCGAGGGCGGCGCGCACCGCGGCGGGCGGGTGGAAGCGGTGGGTGGCGGGGGGGACCCCGGGGGGCAGCGCGGAGCGCCAGGCCTCGCGGAGCTCCCAGAGCGTCTCGCCGCAGAAGAGCGCCAGGCAGAAGGTGCCGCCCGGGACGAGCACGCGGCGGACCTCCGCGAGCGCGCGCCCGAGGTCGGGGAGCCACTGGAAGGTGGAGGTGGAGACGACGAGATCGAAGGCCGCCGCCCGGAACGGCAGGGCCTCGGCGTCCCCGGCGGCGAAGGCCGCCGCTCGCACACGCTCCCGGGCGAGCCGCGCCATGCCCTCTGCCAGGTCGACGCCCGTCGCCCGGAGGCCCGACTGCCGGAGCGAGGCCACGAGCCCGCCGGCGCCGGACCCGACGTCGAGGGCCGCGCGCGCCTGCGGCGCGGCCTCGCGCGCGAGCGCCTCGACGCGGCGGGCCACCTCGCGCTGCATGCCGGCCTGCGCCTCGTAGGCGGCGGCGCTCCTCGAGAAGGCGGCGCCGAGCCGTGCCTTGTCGACGCCGCTCAGGCGAGCTCCCCGAGGAAGGAGCCGAGGAGGTCGGCGACGGCGGCCTCGCGGGTGAGGAACGGAGCGTGGCCGGCGCGAGCGAGCACCACCCGGCGCGCCCGGGGGAGCAGCGCGGCGAGCACCTCCGAGGCGCCCGCCGGGACGATGCCGTCCGCCTCGCCGTGCACGAGCAGCGCCGGAGCGAGGACGGTGCGGGCGAGCTCGCGCTGGTCGGCGGCGGCGAGTGCCTCGAGCGCGCCGAGCGCGGCCTGGGCGTCGGGCGGGTCGGCGCCGAGCGCCGCGAGCGCCCGCTCCCGCTCGCCCGCGGGGAGCTCGCCGTCCGCCACGCAGGCCGCGAAGAAGCGCGCGAGCGCCTTCCCGGGGTGGATCCGCATCCGCGCCGCGAGCCCGTCGACCTCTGCCGCGGAGAGCCCGTGGGAGTAGCCGTCGGTGCGCGTGAAGCGCGCGGTGGCGGCGACGAGCGCGAGGCCGGAAACCTCGATCCCGTCCGCGGCGAGCCGGGCGGCAGCGGCGAGCGCCACCTGGGCGCCCAGGGACCAGCCGCCGAGGACCGGGCGTTCGAGGCCGAGCTCGTGCACGAGCGCGGCGACGTCGGCGCCGTGGTCGACGACGGAGCGCGGCCCGGGGACGGGCGGCGACCGCCCGTGGCCGCGGAGGTCGGGCAAGACGACGCGGGCGCGGCCGGCGAGCGAGCGGGCGAGCCCGGAGAGGACGAGCCCGGAGGTGGCAAAGCCGTGCACGAAGAGGAGCGGGCGACCGCTTCCGGCCTCGGCGAAGTGGAGGGAGCGAGGCGGGGGGGCCATGCGGCGGCGGCAGGATAGCAGCCGGCGCCCCATCGTCAACCGGGCGAGGCGCACCGGTTTACGACGGAGCCCCGGGGGCGCGCGCCGGACCGGGCCGTTAAGCTCGCGCGGTGCCGACGGCGAAGCGAGAGGTGGCCCGGGCCCGCTCCCGGCTCCAGGCCGAGATGAGGCGCCACCTCGTCGCGCGAGGGTGGGAAGAGGTGGAGACGCCGTGCCTCGTGCCGGCGCCGGGGATGGAGCCGCACATCGAGGCGTTCGAGGCGCCCTTCGCGCCGGAGGGGGGAGGAAGGCCGCGCCCGCTCTACCTGCGGTCGAGCCCCGAGTACGCGATGAAGCGGCTGCTCGCGGCGGGCTTCGAGCGGGTCTTCGAGCTTGCCCGGGTGTTCCGCAACGGCGAGCTCTCCGCGACGCACAACCCGGAGTTCACCATGCTGGAGATGTACCGGGCCGGCACCGACCACCGGGGGATCATGGCGGACCTGGAGGAGCTCGTCGCGGCCTGTGCCGCCGCGTTCGACCCGGGCGGCGCGCCGCGGGCGCGCTGGCGCGGCGTCGACCTCGATCTCGCCCCGCCCTTCGAATCGGCTCACGGTCGCCGAAGCCTTCGCCGGCGCCGGCGTGGACCTCGCGGCCTGCGAGGGCGACGCCGGCCGGCTGCGCGCCGCGGCGCGCAGCCGCGGGATCGACCCCGGCCCCGACGGCGAGGGGTTCGACGACGCCTTCTTCCGCATCTTCCTCCAGGCGATCGAGCCCGGCCTCGGCCGGCGGCGGCCGGTCTACCTCATCGACTGGCCGGCCTCGATGGCGGCGCTGTCGAGGATCTCCTCCGAGGACCCGCGCTGGGCCGAGCGCTTCGAGCTCTACGCCGCCGGGCTCGAGCTCGCGAACGGCTTCGCCGAGCTGAACGACGCTGCCGAGCAGCGCCGCCGGCTCGTCGAGGAGCGGGCGCTGCGCGTGCGGATGGGGCGGGCCGCCTACCCGCTCGACGAGCGTTTCCTCGAGGCCGTTGGCCGCATGCCGGACGCGGGCGGGGTCGCCCTGGGGCTCGACCGGCTGCTCATGGTCCTCGCCGGTGCGCCGACCGTGGCCGACGTGCTCCTCTTCCCGGCCTCGGACTTCCTCGGGGACTGAGAGGCGGGACCCGCGCGCTCGGCTCCGGCCGGAGCCGGCGCGCCCGGCGGCGGGGAGGCGCTCAATCCTCGCGGGAGCTGCCAGCCCTCCGCGCCTCAGTACTCGAAGCCGCTGCCGCCCACGAACTCCCGGATGATCGAGGTGGGTGGCACGTGGTCGGGGTGGATGGGGACGAAGCGGTCGAGGAGGTGGCGGAGCCTGATGGCGGTCGGGTAGGCCGCGTGCTGCGGCGACACCTCGAGCAGGTAGCGCTCCGCGTAGACCTTCAGGACCGCGAGCTCGTAGATGAGGGAGGAGTCGAACACCGCGTCCGATTCGCCCCGGAAGGGGAAGATGTGCTCCTCCTCCCCCCGGAGCACCGCGGGCCAGCGCTCGATGCTCGCCGCGGCGCTGTAGCCGCGCCCGTGGCGGTCGCGAACGATCCGCCGCGAGCAGCCGGAGGTCGGTCGCCGAGACGCGGGTGAGCCGGTCGAACGGGAGCGTCGTCGCCGGGTGGATGAAGACGCGGTAGAGCTGTCCCTCGCCCGGGATGGGGCCGAGGAGCCGCGGGTTCAGCCCGTGGATCCCCTCCAGCATGAGCACGTCGCCGGGCCGCAGCCGGATCCGGGGGCCGCCGCCCCGCTCGCTCTTGCCGGTGCGGAAGTCGTAGTGGGCCGTCACCACCTCCTCGCCGGCGAGCAGCCGGCGGACGTGGCCCTGCAGCAGCGGGAGGTCGAGGGCCTCGAGCGCCTCGTAGTCGTAGGCGCCGTCGGCGCCGCGCACGGTCCTGTCCCGGTCGACGTAGTAGTCGTCGAGCGAGAGCCCCACCGGGTTCTGCCCGTTGATCTGCATCTGGACGGTGAGGCGCTTGATGAAGGTGGTCTTGCCGGAAGAGGAGGGTCCGGCGATGGCGATGATGCGCAGCCGGTCGCGGCGGGAGGCCACGTCGTCGGCGACGCGCCCGATGCGCTTCTCGTGGAAGCCCTCGGCGACCCGGATGAGCTGGCTCACCTGCCCGCTGATGCAGGCGTCGTTGAAGGCCCCGACGCTCACGACGCCCATGGCGGAGAGCCAGGCCCGGTGCTCCTCGATCATCCCGCCGTCTCGCGAGGGCTCGGGCGCCGGGCCGGCGTCGCCGTCATCGTCCCCGGGGCCGCAGTCGAGGACGATCTCCCCGTCCCTGACCTCGATCCGGAAGTCCCCGGCGAGCGCCGTGCTCGGGAGCAGCGGCCCGGGCGAGATCGCGTACACCTCGCCGAGGGCGGCGAGCGGCGCGGTGCCCTCCCGCCGGGTTCGCAACAGCTGGGCCGCGTCGTCCCAGCCGCGCTCCCGGAAGAGCGCCATCGCCTCCTCCAGCATCCAGTGCTCCTGGCGCAGCGGCGCGTCGGCGGCCACGAGCCTCCGCATCTCGGCGTCGAGCGCGAGCGCGAGCGCCGGGCGGTCCGCCGGCCCCTCCACGTCGACCTCGTGCGAGCGGCCGCGGGCGGCGCCGAGCCGGACGACGAGCCCGGGCGCGACCCGCCGGGCGGCCTCGAGCAGCAAGAGCCCGACGCTGTGCGTGTAGATCTGGCGCCCCTCGGTGTGGGAGACGGTGAGCGGCGAGACGCTCGCGTCGGCGAAGAGCGGGGTGGAGAGCGACACCGGCTTCTGCCCGAGGAGCCCGGCCACGACGAGCGCGCCGCCGACCTCGGCGGGCAACAGCGCCCGGATGGGCGTTCCGGTCGGCACCGTCCGCCGCGCGCCGCCCACCTGCACCGCGACCTCGCGGGAGCGCGGGAGCGACCGGCCCTGCAAGAGCGCGCCGACGCTGTCGGTCATCTCGACGAGGTCGTCGCGCACCTGGCCGAGGAGCGCCTGCACGATGCGGAGCCCGAGGTGGGGCTCCCGCACCGCGAACTCGGCCCAGGACCGGGGCGAGATGCGCGCCAGCGTGAGCGCGGTGACCGCCGTCACCGAGGTGGTCCGGGGCCGGCCGGTGAGCAGCCCGAGCGCCCCGAAGTGGTCCCCCTCGCCGAGCGTCTTCAAGGCCAGCTGGTGGCGGTCGAGGCGGGCCTCGCCGGCGAGCACGAAGTACATGTCCTGGGTCTCGTCCCCCTCGCGGAGGAAGGCGGCGCCGGCGGTGACCTCCACGTGCTCGGCCCAGGACAGGAGCCGGGCGAGCTCGTCGGCGGAGAGCCCGGAGAGCAGCCGGCAGCGCGCGAGCGCCACCACGTCGGCGGGCGGCGGTTGCGCGCGGTCCGGTCGCGAGGTCATGGGGATCCCCCGGTCGGGGGAATCCCGATGCTACACCGGGAGCGCGGGGTGCCGGAAGTTCGCGGCCCGGCGGGCCGCGGTCTCTAGTGGGCGCGGACGACGAGGCACTTCAGGTAGCGGGTCTCTGCCATCCCGAGGAGCTCGGGGTGGTCGCGGCCGGCTCCGCGCCGCTCGAGCACCTGGGCGGTGCGCCCGGCGTCGCGCGCGGCGTCGAGGACGACCTCCTCGAAGAGCTCCCAGGGCACGTGGTAGCTGCAGGAGGCGGTGATGAGGATCCCTCCCGGCTTCAGCGCCTGGAAGGCCCGCAGGTTCACCTCCTTGTAGCCGCGGCGCGCGGCGGCGACGGCGCCCTTTCCCTTGGCGAAGGCGGGTGGGTCGAGGACCACGAGGTCCCAGGAGGGCTCGCGCTCCGCCTCGTCGCGGAGCCGGTCGAAGGCATTCGCCTCGACCACCTCCAGGTTCTGCGTGGCGTTCAAGGCCACGTTCTCGCGCAGCATGCGCACGGCCTGGGGCTGCATCTCCACGGCCACCACGGCCTCGGCGCGCCGGGCGAGCTGCAGCGCGAAGCCGCCCGCGTAGCTGAAGCAGTCGAGGCATCTTCCCCGGGCGTACTCGCCCGCGCGCAGGTGGTTCTCGCGCTGGTCGAGGAAGGCGCCGGTCTTCTGGCCGGCGAGCAGGTCGAGGCGCAGCCGCACCTCGCCCTCCCGGACCTCGACCGGGCCCGGGTCGACGCCGCGGAGCACGCCCTTCACCTGGGCGAGCCCCTCCAGCTCGCGCACGCGCACGTCGTTGCGCTCGAGCACCGCCCGCAGGGGCAGCGCCGAGGCGACGAGGTCGGCGAGCATCTCCTTGCGCCGGTCGGTGGCGGGAACGAGCGTCTGCAGCACCGCCACGTCGCCGTAGCGGTCCACCACCAGCCCGGGGACGAGGTCGCTCTCCCCGTGGACGAGGCGGAGCGACCGTCTCGTCGCCGAGGGCGCGCCGGCGCAGGTCGATGGCCGAGGCGATGCGGCGCGCGAAGAAGGCCTCGTCCACCGGCTCCTCCTCGCGGGTGACGAGGCGGAGCGCGATTCTGCGAGCGCTCCGACCAGAAGGCCTTCCCGAGGAAGCGGCCGCGCCCGTCGACGAGCGCCACCACGTCGCCGCTCGCCGGGGAGGCGGCCCGGGCCACGTCGGAGCGGTAGATCCACGGGTGGCCGCCCGCGAGGCGGTCGGAACCGCGCCGCGAGAGCGTCACCACCGGCTCGGCGAACAGGCTGCCCAAGGAGAAGCGCCGTCCCGTCCCGGGCGTCAGCGCGCCCGAAGGTACTGCGCCGGCCACGGGCCCTCGGCGCCCAGCGCCGCGGCGGCGCGGAGCGCGAACGACGGCTCGCGGAGCAGCTGGCGGCCGAGCAGCACCAGGTCGGCCTGCCCGGTGCGCACGATCTGGTCGGCCTGCTCCGGGGAGGTGACGACCCCGACGGCGGCGGTGGCGAGGCCGGCCTCGCGGCGGACCACCTCCGCGAACGCCACCTGGTAGCCCGGGCCGACCGGGACCTTGGCAGACGCCGAGGTTCCGCCCGAGGAGCAGTCGACGAGGTCCACGCCGAGCTCGCGCAGCCGGCGCGCGAGCTCGACGGTCTGCGCGAGGTCCCAGCCGCCCTCGACCCAGTCGGTGCACGACACCCGCACGAGCAGCGGAAGCCGATCGGGCCACTCGGCGCGCACGGCCTCCACCACCTCGCGCGCCAGGCGGGTGCGGTTCTCGAAGGAGCCGCCGTAGCGGTCCTGGCGGTGGTTGGAGAGGGGGGAGAGGAACTGGTGGACGAGGTAGCCGTGGGCGGCATGGACCTCGAGGACGCGAAACCCGGCACCGAGCGCCCGGCGCGCCGAGCGCGCGAAGGCGCGGACCACCTCCCGGATACCCTCCTCGGACAGCGACTCGGGCGAGGCGTGGCCGTCGGCGAAGGGGATGGGGCTCGGCCCCACCGGGACCCACCCGCCGCTCCCGGGCAGCAGCGGCGAGCCGCCCTTCACCCAGGGCGGGCTCACGCTCGCCTTGCGGCCGGCGTGGGCGATCTGGATGCCGGCCGCGGCGCCCTGGGCCTCGACGAAGCGGGCGAGCCGGGCGAGCGGCTCCACCTGGCCATCCTCCCAGAGGCCGACGTCCGCCGGCGAGATGCGCCCGCGGGACTCGACGGCGGTGGCCTCCACCATCACCAGGCCCACGCCGCCGGTGGCGCGGGCGCCGAGGTGGACGAGGTGCCAGTCGGTCGCGCGACCCTCCTCGGCCGAGTACTGGCACATGGGGGACATGCCGATGCGGTTTCGAAGCGTGACCGACCGGAGCGAGAGCGGGGAGAAGAGTGCCATGGGCGCGATCCTACCCCTTCTCCGCTTCCAGGGCCCGGCGCGCGTTCTCGAGCAGCGCGCGGGTGGAGAGCGGCTCGCCGGTGGCGTTCTTCATCCACAGGTCGGGCGGCACGGATCCGAAGGTGGCCATGCGCTCGAAGTCCGGCCCGACCTTGCCGGCCCGCTGGAAGCGCTCCTCGAGCTGCGCGGCGATGACGTGGGCGATGACGTAGTCGGCGAGGTAGAGGGGCTCCTCGATCATGTGGCTGTAGATGGCGAGCAGCGGGACGTCCCGGACCTTGAAGACCGGCGCGTAGTACCGGTTCCAGACCTCGCGAGCGATCCCCACCACCGCCTGGCGGAGCTCCGCCGGCGTCGCGGCCGGGTGCTCGTAGAGCCAGTGCCAGGCGCGCAGGTCGACGAGCGCCACGCCGGCGATCTCGTAGGCGCCCCAGAAGGCGTCGAGGGCCAAGAGCCGCTCCGCCTCCGGGCTCGGCTTGCCCAGGCCGGCGAGCTCGAGGTCGCGGGCCTGGAAGACGAAGGCGAGCGCCTCCGTGAAGGCGTTGTTCGGGACCCCGGAGAGCAGGGTGTGGTCCACCTCGTAGAGCGAGAACACCTGCTCGACGTTGTGCCCCATCTCGTGGACCGCGATGTTGTAGCCCTTGTAGTCCATTCCGTCCTTGCCGACGCGGGTGCGCAGGTGGGGGCGGTCGCCGCGCATGGCGGCCTGGAGTGCGTGGCCGGAGCCGCGCGCCGGGTCGACGGCGATGTGCGCCGCGAGGAAGCGGGCCTTCTCCGGCGTGAAGCCGAGTCCCTCGAGCAGCCGGGGGATGTCGGCGGCGTAGGCCTCGGCGGTCGGGTAGCGCTTGCGGGTGAGGAGGTCGAGCTCCGACTCCGAGTGTCCCGAGGCGGGCCGGAACCCCGCGTACCAGATGTCGAAGGGCTCGAGCCCGCGCCCGAGCCGCTTCTCGATGAGGCTCGCCACGCGCGGCGCGAGGGGCGAGGAGAGGATCTCCTCGAGGAGCGCCGTCACCTGGGACTCGCGCATCTGGCGCTCGACCTCGAACTTGCGCGCGATGGCGGTGGGGGCGGTCGGCGAGTAGGGGTCGACGGCACGCGCGGCCTGGAACTGCTCGAGGAGCCGGGCGTAGCGGGTGTCCGGCTCGCGGTCGGCCACCGCCTTCGCGGGCGGTGCCGCCCCGGTCTCGACGGTGCCAGCCGGGGCCGGGCGGACCTCGTTCGCGAAGGGGTCCCAGTCCACCGCCGGGTTGTTCACCGCGGCCTGGGGGATTCCCTGGGTGACGATGCGCTCCATCACCTTCGCGAGGGTGCGCTGGCGCTCGAGCCCGCCGGGCTGCCCGTAGGAGGCCTTCACCTCGTCGCGCAGGTTCCAGTGGGACAAGAGCCGCTTGCCGCGGGGGAAGGCCCGCGCGCCCTTCGCGTCGACGAGGTGGTACGCCCAGATGTTGTAGTCGGCGACGTAGGCCTGGGCGTCGGCGTACGCCTTCGCGACGGCCAGGTTCGCCGGCCCCGGGATGCGGGCCGAGACGCGCTGCACGAGCCTCGCCTCCGCCCACTGGCGGCGCGTCCAGGACGCGCCGTCGCGAAGGCGCTCCGCGAGCGTGGTGAGGGGGAAGTTGAGCAGCGCCACGAACGCGACCTTGGACGCGAAGAGGTCGTCGGTGACGTGTGCGCCGGCGTCGGTGGAGGCGAAGAGCTCGTCGACGGGGACGGTGGGCCCGAGCTCCAGGACGGCGTGCCTCGAGAGCTCGCGGTTCACCGCCAGGGCGTGGCCGTCGACCTGCTCGAGCGCCTCCTCGAAGCGGGCGAGCGTGGCCTCGAGGGCCGCGGGGTCGGCGAGGAAGTGCTCCTCGACGAAGGCGCGCATCGCGGCGGCGTCGCCGTCGGCCGGGAGCCAGTAGAGCGCCACCTGGTCGACGCCCCGCTCGGCGCGGGCGCGCTGCGCCTCGCCGTGCCGGGCGACGAGGGCTGCCTTGGCCTGGGCGGCGGCGGCGGCCATGGCGGGGTCGGGTGCCGTGCCCGGGGCGGAGGCGATGGCGAGGGTGATGAGGGCGGACGCGAGCACGGTTCCTCCGGGTGAGGGGTCAGGAATGGTACCAGCGAACGGGGGCGGGTCCCCTCGCCACGCGGGGGTCAGATCCCGTGGCCTGCTCGCCGCGCCGCGGCAAAGCCTCGCTCGAGGTCGTCGACGAGGTCGTCGACGGCCTCGATGCCCACCGAGACGCGGATGAACCCGTCGGCGATCCCGAGCCGGGCGCGGGTCTCCGGGGGCACGCTCGCGTGGGTCATGATGGCCGGGTGCTCGATGAGGCTCTCCACGCCGCCCAGAGACTCGGCGAGCGCGAAGATCTCGAGCGAGCTGAGGAAGGCGCGGGCGGCAGGCAGCCCGCCCTGGATGACGAAGGTGAGCATGCCGCCGAAGCCGCGCATCTGGCGGCCGGCGAGCGCGTGCTGGGGGTGGCTCTCCAGGCCGGGGTAGGTGACCCTCTCCACCTGGGGGTGGCGCTCGAGGAAGTGGGCCACCGCGAGCGCGTTCTCCTGGTGGCGATCCATGCGCACGTGGAGCGTCTTCAGCCCGCGGAGCACGAGGAAGGAGTCCATGGGCGAGGGCACGCCGCCGACGGCGTTCTGCAGGAACCGGAGCCGCTCGTGGATCTCGGGGTCGCTCGTGACCGCCGCGCCGCCGACGACGTCGGAGTGGCCGTTCAGGTACTTGGTGGTCGAGTGCGCCACGAGGTCGATCCCGAGATCGAGCGGCCGCTGGAAGAAGGGGGTGGCGAAGGTGTTGTCGACCACCGAGAGGGCCCGGCCGGAGCGGGCGATGGCGGCGACCGCCGCCAGGTCCACGATCTTCAGCATGGGGTTCGTGGGGCTCTCGATCCACACGAGCCGGGTGCGCGGCGTCATGGCCCGCTCGACGTTCTTCGGGTCGGTCATCTCCACGGCCGTGAACGAGAGGCCCTGGCGGCGGAACACCTTGTCGAAGAGGCGGAAGGTCCCGCCGTAGACGTCGTCGGAGTAGACGACGTGGTCGCCCGAGTCGAGGAGGTGGAGGATGGCGTCGGTGGCGGCGAGCCCGGAGGCGAAGGCGAGCCCGAAGCGCGCGCCCTCGAGGGCCGCGAGGCAGTCCTGCAGGGCGTGGCGGGTGGGGTTCTGGGTGCGGGAGTACTCGTAGCCGAGATGCTCGCCCGGGGCGGACTGGGCGTAGGTCGAGGTGAGGTACACCGGCGTCATGAGCGCGCCGGTGGTGGGGTCGGGCTCCTGGCCGGCGTGGATGGCGAGGGTCTCGGGGCGCAGCCCCGCGTCGGGCTTCATGGCGGTCCTCCGGTGGCGCTCCCGCGCCGGGCTCGTCGCTAGTGGAGCCGCTCGGCGAGGAACTCGATGAGGTCGATCTTGGTGAGGACGCCGGTGACCCGGTCGCCCTCCTTCACGAGCGCGACGTTGTCGTCGTTGAAGATGGCCCGCAGGCGAGACAGCGGGGTGTCGAGCGCGACGAGCCCCTGCAGCGGCTGGACGAGCGGCTCGACCACCTCGGAGAGGCGGTGCTTGCCCTCGACGAGGAAGTTGAGCAGGTCGTACTCGTGGATCATCCCGATGGCGCGCCCCTCGTCGTCCACCACCGGCATCTGCGAGATGTCGTGGTCGCGAAGCTTCTTCACCACCGCCTCGACCTTCTCGCCCTTCTTGCGCGGTGATCACGTGCCCGCGCCTCGGCCCGAGCACGTCGCCGACGGTGGCGCCGGAGACGCGCTCGCCGCCCTCGAGCGCGAAGCCGTTGTCGCGCATCCACTCGTCCGAGTAGAACTTGGAGATGTAGGCGCGGCCGGTGTCGGGCAGCGGGACCACGACGACCTTCCCCTTGCCCATCTCGCGAGCCACGGCGGCGGCGACGTGGACCGCCGCGCCGGAGCTGCCGCCCCCGAAGACGCCCTCCTCCCGGGCCAGCCGGCGCGCCATGGTGAAGGCCTGCTGGTCGGTCACCTGTCGCACGTCGTCGAGGACGGACAGGTCCATGGCCCCGCACATCATGTCCTCGCCGATGCCCTCGACCTTGTAGACGTGTGGCTCGGACATCTTCCCGGTCTTCCACATCGAGTGGTACACCGAGCCCACCGGGTCGACCCCGATGTTGCGGATGCGGGCGTCCTTCTCCTTGAAGAACCGGCCGCAGCCGGACATGGTGCCGCCCGTGCCGAGCCCGGCGACGAAGGCGTCGAAGCGACCCTCGGTCTGCTCCCAGAATCTCGGGGGCGGTCGAGCGGTAGTGGGCCTCGATGTTGTCGGGGTTGTGGTACTGGTTCAGGTAGAAGCTGTTGGGGGTCTCGGCGGCGATGCGCTTCGCCACCGAGTAGTAGCTCTCGGGGGAGTCGGCCGGCACGTTCGTCGGGGTCACCACCACCTGGGCCCCGAAGGCCTTGAGCGCGTCCTGCTTCTCCTTGGACATCTTGTCGGGCATGGTGAAGATGCAGCGGTAGCCCTTCACGGCCGCGGCGACGGCGATGGCGACTCCGGTGTTTCCGCTCGTGTTCTCGACGATGGTGCTGCCCCGGCGCAACAGCCCGGCCTTCTCGGCCTTCTCGAGGATGAGCAGCGCCATGCGGTCCTTGATGGAGCCGCCCGGGTTCAGGTACTCCAGCTTGACGAGGACCGTGGCGTCGTCCGGACCGACCACCTTGTTGAGCTTCACGAGCGGCGTGCGGCCGATGGCGGACAGGACGTCGGGGTACCAGGACATGCGGGTGCTCCCGGAAGGATGAGGATGTCGCGCGGGTCGGTGCCTTATAGGGCCCGCGCCGATGGGGTGTCAACGCGGCGGCCCGAGGGTGGAACCGAGGGAAGGCGGAGGCGCGCATGGAGTCGACGGAGCTCACCGAGTCGAGGGTTCGCGACGCGGTTTCACGGGTCACCGGGGTGCCGGGCCCGGGGCTGCCGGTGCGCCGGCTGGCGGGCCACGCCTCGATGCGCAGCTACTGGCGCGTGGGAGCGCCCCCGGCGTCGTGGGTGGTGATGGTGATGCCGCCGGACGCCCGGCCCGAGGAGGCGACGAGCGGCGGGCCGCCGGCGGTGAACCCCTTCGTGGACGTGCAGCGCTACCTCTCGCGGCTCGGGGTCCGCGTCCCCGCCATCCACGCCTTCCTGGAGGAGGACGGGCTCATGGTCCTCGAGGACCTGGGCGACGAGATGCTCGAGACGCGGCTCAAGGCCGGCGACGAGGCCGGGCCGCTCTACGAGAGGGCCGTCGACCAGCTGGCGCGGATGCGCGCGCACGCCGAGCGGGCCCCGGACGCGTCCTGCATCGCCTTCCAGCGCCGCTTCGAGCGCGACCTCTACCGATGGGAGCTCGACCACTTCCGCGAGTGGCTCCTCGAGGCCTGGAAGGGCGCCCGGCTCTCGGCGGGCGAGCGGGTCGTGGCCGAGCGCCACTTCGACGCCATCAGCGAGGCGCTCGCCGCGGAGCCGGCCGGCCTCACCCACCGCGACTACCAGTCGCGAAACCTCATGGTGCTCCCGTCCGGGGAGCAGGCGGTCATCGACTTCCAGGACGCGTTGCTCGGGCCGCGGCAGTACGACCTCGTGGCGCTTCTCCGGGACAGCTACGTCGAGCTCCCCGCCGGTCTCGTGGACGGGCTCGTCCGCCGCTACCTCGCGAGGCTCGCCGCCGAGGGCGGGCCTCGCCTCGAGTACGGGCCGTTCTGCGAGACCTTCGACCTCCTCACCGTGCAGCGGAAGCTGAAGGACGCGGGGAGGTTCGTCTTCATCGACCGCGTCAAGGGGAACCCGGGATTCCTGGCGTCCATCCCGGCCTCGCTGCGCTACGTGAGGGACGCGCTCGCGCGCCGCCACGACCTCGCCGAGCTGCGCGAGGTGCTCTCCCGCCACGTGCCCGAGCTCGGCTAGGCCTCGCCCCGAAAAGGAAGCGGGCGGGGCGTCGCCGCCCCGCCCGCGCCTTGTCCGGTTCGACCGCGACTACTCGGCGCCGACGCCGAGGTAGGTGCGGAGCTTCTCGTCCTCGAACTTCTCCTGCGCCACCTTGTCGGGCGTCATGAGGGAGACGAGCCATCCCGCCACGAACGACGCCGTCATCGAGACGATGCAGGGGTTCGCGAGCTTGATGATGGGCGTCGGATTGTGGAAGACCGCCACCCACACCGTCGGCGAGATGACGATCATTGCGATGGACAGGAAGGCACCGGTGAGGATCGCGGCGACCGCGCCGCCGGTGGTGAAGCCCTTCCAGGTGATGGACAAGAGCAGTGCCGGGAAGTTCGCGGAGGCGGCGATGGAGAAGGCGAGGCCCACCATGAAGGCCACGTTCTGCCCCTTGAAGAGGATGCCCAAGGCCACCGCAACGATGCCGAACACCACCGTGGCGATCTTGGCGGCCCGCACCTCCTCCTGCTCGGTTGCCTTCCCCTTCTTGATGACGTGCACGTAGATGTCGTGCGAGTAGGCGGACGCGCCGGCGAGCGTGAGCCCGGCGACCACCGCGAGGATGGTGGCGAAGGCCACCGCGGCGATGAAGCCCAGGAATGCGTCGCCGCCCAAGAACTCCGCGAGGAGCGGTGAGGCCATGTTTCCGCCCTTGTCGACCTGGGTGATGAGCGCGCGGCCCACGAGGACCGACGAGGAGAAGCCGACGATGGGGATGATGATGTAGAAGTAGCCGATGAGGCCGGTGGCGTAGAGCACCGACTTCCGCGCCGCCTTGGCGTCCGGCACCGTGTAGAAGCGCATGAGGATGTGCGGGAGGCCCGAGGAGGCCGAACATGAGGGCCAGGCCGAGCGAGACCGCCTCGACGGGGCTCTTCACGAGGCCGCCTGGCTCGAGGGAGGCCTGGCCATAGGTGGTGGAGACCTTGGCGTACAGCTCGGCCGGGTTGAATCCGAACTGGGCGAGGGCGAGTACGGTGAGGAGCGTCACGCCGATGAGAAGCAGTCCGGCCTTGATGATCTGCACCCAGGTGGTGGCGAGCATGCCGCCGAAGAGCACGTAGGCGAGCATGACCACGCCTACGATGATCTCCGCCGCCTCGTAGGGGATGCCGAACATGAGCTTGACGAGTGAGCCCGAGCCCACCATCTGGGCGATGGTGTAGAAGAGCACCGTGGTGATGCCCCCGATCGCAGCGGCGATGCGCACCGGCCGCTGCTGCAGCCGGAAGGCGACCACGTCGGCGAAGGTATACTTGCCGAGGTTTCGCAGCGGCTCGGCGATGAGGAACATGAGCGCCGGCCAGCCGACGAGCCAGCCGGTGGCGTAGATCATGCCGTCGTAGCCCTTCAGGGCCACCATGCCGGAGATGCCGAGGAACGAGGCCGCCGACATGTAGTCGCCGGCGAGCGCGAGGCCGTTCTGCATCGCGGAGACGCTTCGGCCGGCGGCGTAGAACTCGGTCGAGGTCTTGGTCTTCTTGGCGGCCCAGTAGGTGATGGCGAGGGTCACCGCGACGATGATGAAGAAGAAGACGATGGAGGTGATGTTGGTCTGGCCGATCCGGGTCGTCGGTGCCGCGGGTGCGGCCTGGCCGAGAGCGATAGACAGGAGGGATTGGGCGGCGGGAAGGTTCATGGTCGGTTTTTCTCCGTGGCGGGGTGCGGGCCGCTAATGCTTCAGCTCCGACTTGAGCCGCTGGACCTCGGGGTCGTAGGACCGGTTCGCCCAGATCACGTAGAACCACGTGAGGAAGAAGGCGATGACGATCACGGCCACGCCCACCGGAATCCCGAGCGTGGTGTACTCGCCGATCTTCTGCTTGAGCGTGTCGGGGCTCGCGCCGATGACGATCACGTAGCCGTAGTAGGTGACGAAGAGGAGGACGATACCCACCACGCTCACCGTCAGGCGACGGGCGACGAGGTGCTTGAACGCTGGTGACTCGAGGACCTGGACGACAGATTGCGTGCCCTTCGTCGGGCTCGCTCCTCCAGCAGGTGCTGCGTGCGCCATTCCATACCTCCGAGGTTGGTTTGTGGTGCCGCGACCGTTACCCGCCCGAACGCACAGCCGCACGCGCCGCGCCGACCCTTCGGACCCCCCGGGCTGCAAGGATTCCGTCCGGTGCGGCTCTACGTGGGCAAGGACCCACATCAGCGCGTCTGGCGGGCATGGCCGCACACTATACGCTGGCGCTCCGAGCGATTCCAAGCCCCGACAGTACAACTTTGGGAAATTACACATTAATTGTGAAGTATCCCCAAAGGGGCATTACCGCCAGATCGCCCTTTTCGCTGCGAACGGAGGCGCGCCTCGCTAGGGGATGGGCTGGCTGCCGCACGCCTCGCGCGCGCCGCGCAAAATCGCGGCGCACCGTTTGCGAGGGAGGGCGAGCCGCCTCTCGCGCTGCGGGTGTCAGCGCAGCTGACGGAGCGTCTTCGCTCCGATCACCTTGCGGAGCACGAGGAAGAGCTCTGCAGCGGCGATCGCGTCGGTGAGCGCATCGTGCGCCTGGTAGTCGGGCAGCCCGTGCTCGCGGCGGGCGTGCGTCAGGTTCAGGTTGGGAAGGTCGTCGGGCGCGCTCGGGTTCCACCGCCGGGAGCGGGTGGCGGCGCGCACGAGCAGCTCGACGGTGTCGACCACCGGGGGGGACGGCCACGGGAGCCCGAGCGCCTTGAAGGCCCGCTTCAGGAAGGCGATGTCGACCGAGGCGTTGTGGACGAGCAGCGCCCCCTCCGCGGCGCGTCGGCCCACCTCCGGCATCACCTGGGCGAGCGGCGGCGCCTCTCGCACCTCTCCCCAGACGAGCTGGTGGTAGCGCACCGACTCCGGGTCGAGCGCCACGCCCGCCTCGGGCCGCACGAGCGTGCGGTAGGCCTCGCCGAGTCGGATGGTCCCCCCTCGGACCGGGACCATCCCCACCGCGATGATCGGGTCCGTCCTCGAGTCGAGGCCGCCGGTCTCGAGGTCGATCGCCCAGTAGACGACCGACTCCCAGGGAGGTGAGGAGAACAGCACGGGGCGACGTCCTCCGGCGAATGACCTCGACTAGACCTCGGTCTGGTAGTGGAAGGCGGCGAGCTCCTGCCACCGCCGGATGGTGCCGAACGCCTGCTTCAGGTGGGTCCGCTCCACCGCCGACAGCTCCGCGAGGGCCACCTTGTTCTCCGGGACCTTCCCTGCCGACAGCATCCGCAGCTGCACGCGCAGCCGGAGCCCGGCGAGGAAGCGGTAGGCCTGGGTGACGCCGGCGAAGGCCTCCTGGCCCATGAGCCCGGCCGCGAGCGCCGCGTCGAGCCGCTCGAGCGTGCCCCGGGCGCGGCTGCCGGCCTCGATGCCGTAGCAGCGGGCCATGAACACGATGGGGTTGATTCCCTGCCACTTCAGGTCCACCTCCGAGGCGCCGCGCAGCCGGAGCCGAAGGGCGGCGGGCGGCCCGAACGCCATGGCGTCCCGCGCGAGGAACCGGATGAACTGGGGGCTCCTCGACGCGCGGGCGAGCGCGACCTCGAGCGGCTCCAAGTCGAGGTGGCCGCCCACCTTGCGGAAGTCGAAGAACAGGGCCGCGTCGTGGGGCCGGGGCTCGTCGACGCAATCGTGGAACCGCTTCGTCCACTCGGAGAGCGTGCCCTGCCACTTGCCCGCCATGTGACCTCCGTGGCAGGCGGGGAAGCCCGCCGTCTCGAGGTCGCCCGTGACACGCCGGGCGAGCGCGTCGAACCAGCCGCGGGCCGGCAGGCCTTCGTCGGCGTAGACGATGGCGTTGTCCTGGTCGGTCACGAGCGTCTGCTCGGCCCTCCCCTCGGAGCCGAAGGCCATCCAGGCGTACGGCGCCGGCGCGGGCCCGAGGTCTGCCTCGCTCCATCGAAGGATGCGCTGCAGGAGCGCGTCGTTCAGGCGAGCCACGAACCCGCCGATGACGGCGGCGTCGAGCCCGCCGGCGAGCAGCGAGGCGGCCATCTCCGCCACCTGGGTCGCGTATCCGGGGAGGTCGCTGCGGGAGGCGAGCCGCTCCACCCGCCGCAGCACCGCCACCGGTCCCTGTGCCGTGCTGCGCAGGAGGTCGGTGGCCGTGACCATCCCGGCGATGTTGCCCTCGCGGGTGACCGGGAGGTGGTGCACGCCGGCGTCGAGGAGCGTCATCCAGGCCTGGTAGATGGGCGTGGCCGCGGTCACGGTCTGCAGGGGCCGCGTCCACACCGCCGTGACCGGGGTGTCCGGGCCGAGCGAATCGGCGAGGACCCGGTTGCGGAAGTCCCGGTCGGTGACGATGCCCGGCGGATCGCCCCGCACGAGCACCGAGGAGACGCGCTCGTGGCGCATGACGCGCGCCGCGTCGCCGACGGTGGCGGTGTCGTCGATCCACACCGCCGGCCGTTTGAGCAGTCGCTCCACCGGGAAGGAGAGGTCGGCCTGAAACGTCGCCACCGGCGAGCGCGCGAGCGTGTTCCGGAGCCGCTCGCCGAGCCCCACGGCGAAGTGGCCCGCGAAGCGGGCGTCGCCGAGCAGCTCCTGGAACTCGGCGTCGGGCAGCAGGTAGGCGAGCAGGTCCTCCTCCACGAGCACGTCGAGCGAGGCTTTTCGGGTGAGCAGCGAGGTGTACCCGAAGGTCTCGCCCTCCTCGAGCACCTGCACGGTCTGGCCGTCGCGCTCGAGTCTGCACGACGCCCTTGCGGATCACGAAGAGGTGCCGGAGAGGCTCGCCGCCGACCTGCGCGAGACGCGTGCCCGCCGGGTAGTAGCCCACCTCGAGCGCCCGGACGGCCGCGGCGAAGAGCGCCTCGGGAAGCGCGTCGAACGGCGGTATGGAGCGGACGTAGGAGATCGGGTCGATCGAGGCCATCTTCCGCCCGAGGATACGACACCGCCCTCGCCGGGGCTGCGCCCCTCATGGCATGCGCGCGAGTCCCTCCCGGACCTTCCAGCGGTTTGACAGGGTCGGGCCCGCGGCGGACCATCGCCAAAGGCGGGCGAAAGGGAGGGGCGTCATGAAATGGATCGTCGGGCTCGACCTCCGGTCCTCCGGGGACGGAGCGCTGCGCTTCGCCACCTGGCTCGCGAGGACCGCCCGGCCGGCCGGGTTCGAGCGGTTCCTCGGCGTGCACGTGCTCGACGAGGGCCTGCTCGGGCCGATCCTGGAGGAGCGGAGCGCCGAGGAGATCATGCAGGCGGCGCGGAGCTTCGCCCGGGAGCTCGTCGCCCGCGCCGGCGCCGCCGAAGCGGTGCCCGACGTGAAGGTGCTGCAGTCGGTCCGCGCCGACGAGGGCCTCGAGACGGCGCTGCTCGAGGAGGGCGGCGACGTGCTCGTCGTCGGCCGCCGGGCCCCGCGGGGGGCTCGCTCGCTCGTCCGCCTCGGCTCCGTCGCCCGCCGGCTCCTGCGCTCGCCACCGGCTCCGGTCGTGGTGGTGCCGCCGGACCTCGGACCCGCCGACCCGGGGGAGGGGGCGGTGCTGGCGCTCACCTCGCTCTCGCCGGAGTCGGCCGCGGCCTGCCGCTTCGGAGCCGAGGTGGCCCGCCGCATCGGCCGCCCGCTCGCCGTGGCGCACGTGGTGGCGCGGGCCGAGGACTCCGGCGCGGAGTTCCTGCCCCCGGATACCCGGGAGCGGCTCGGCGGCGGGCACCGGGAGCAGGGGGAGCGGGAGCTCGCCTCCTGGATGGCGACCTGGGGCATCGAGGCCGAGAGCGCGGTCGTCCTGCAGGGGAACGCGGTCGAGGAGGCCGTCGAGCTCGGCCTGCGGCTCGGCTCGCCGCTGCTCGTCACCGGCTCGCGCGGCCTGTCCGTGGCAGCGCGCGCGGTGCTGCCGAGCTTCTCCTCCGAGCTCGCGTCGTCGTCGCCGGTTCCCGTGGCGGTCGTGCCGCTGCGCGGCTGAGCTCGCGGGGCGTCAGGCGCCCGGCCAATCTCCGGCGGCGCGCCGGCCGACGACGCCGAGCGGCAAGGCCAGCACCGCCGCCAGCGCCACGAGCTCCGCGAGCCCCGCCCAGGCGTAGAGCGGGCCGACCCCGCCGTAGCGGTCGTAGCCTGCGCCGGAGAGCTCGTAGCCCGCGGCGTTGCCGATCCCGAACACGACTGCGGCGAACAGCGCCTGCCCGGTCGCGCGCAGCCGCGGCGGCACCGCGCGCGACAGGGCGCTCACGGCCGCCCCCCAGAAGATGCCGAAGGTGAAGCCGTGCAGCAGCTGCAGCAGGACCACCTCGGTCGCACCGGTGGCCCGGGACAAGAGCAGCCACCGCGCCGCGCTGGCGGCGAAGGAGAGGGCGAAGGCGGAGCGGAGGGAGACCTGGTCCTCGAGCCGCGGGAAGGCGACGAGCGCCACCACCTCGGCCCCCACGCCGACCGACATCCCGAGCCCGGTCACGCCCGCGGGAAGCCCGAGCTCGAGCACCCGCAGGCCGAACATGAGGTGGTAGGGGGCGCAGGCGGCCCAGTGCACCGCGCAGACCGCGAGAAGCAAGAGGAGCGGGCGATCGGCGGCGAGCCCCGCCATCTCGCGGAGGCGGGGGCGCCCCTCGAGCGGCGGCGGGGAGGGCAGGCGCCGGGCCAGCAGGGCGTAGGCGCCGACGCAAGCGACCACCGCCAGCGGCACGAGCGGGTCGCCGGCGCGATCGCCGCGGGCCATGAGCGCGAGGCCGAGCGCCTGCGCGAGCGCGCTGTAGCCGAGTGACCCGAAGAGGCGGATGCGGGCGTAGGAGGCCCCGGGGCGAGCCCTCGCCCACTCCACCGTCACCGAGTCGACGAGCGGGACCACGGCGCGATCGCCGAGGCCGTTCGCGAGGAGCACGAGGCCGACTGCCAGGGGCGCCCGCGCGAACGGCAGGAACAGCATGGCGGCGAAGCTCCAGGCGGTGGCAAACCCCAGCGCGCGCGCCGGCGCCCCGAGCCGGTCCGCGAGCGCCGCCCAGCCGAGCGCCACCGGGACGGCGAGCAGCGGGCCGACCATCTGGACGGTCCCGATCTCGCCGCCGGTGAACCCGAGCCCACGCAGGTAGGGGGCGAAGTAGGGGAGGTAGGCGCCGACGCTGCCGTAGTAGGCGAAGTAGAAGAGCCGCAGGCGCGTGGCGGGGGACATCGGCTATGCTGCGCTTTACCATGGAAACCGCTCGCGACGAGGTGCGCGCCCGGGTGCGCACCGCGCTCTCCGGGAAGGCGCCGCTCGCGGAGCGGCTCGGGGCGGTGGCCGCCGCGCTGCAGCGACTGCCCCGCCACACCGGCGTCTACCTCTACGTGCTCCGCGGCGACTTTCTCGAGCTCGACGCTCACGCCGGGCGCGACACCGAGCACGTGCGCATCCCCATCGGGTCCGGGATCTGCGGGCTGTCGGCCCGAACCCGGCAGACCGTGGTCGTGGACGACGTGACCACCGACCCGCGCTACCTCGCCTGCAACCTGGAAACGCGGTCGGAGATCGTGGTGCCCGTCATGAGGGGCGGGCGCTACCTGGCCCAGATCGATGTCGACAGCGACCACGCGGCCGCCTTCGGCGCCGGGGACCGGGCGTTCCTCGAGGAGGTCGCCCTCCTGCTCGAGCCCGCCTTCCCGTGACCCCGCCCTCGCCGGAGAGCGCGGCGGGAGGCGTCGTCGGCATGGTGCTCGCCGCCGGGCTCGGCACCCGCCTGCGGCCGCTCACGGAGGTGCTGCCCAAGCCGGCGGTGCCGGTCCTCGGCCTGCCGCTCGTGCGCTACGCGCTCGCCAGGCTGGCCGCTGCCGGCGCGCGCCGGGCCGTCGTGAACGTCCACCACCTCGCCCCCGCGATGGCGCGGGTGGCGCGGGACGCGGCCGCGGCCGCGGGCATCGAGCTCGGCGTGTCCGAGGAGCCGGTGATCGCCGGGACCGGCGGCGCGCTCCGGCAGGCGCGAGCCCTGCTCTCCGGGGCGGACGCCATCGTCCTCTTCAACGGCGACATCCTCTTCGAGATCGATCTGCGGGCGGTGCTCGAAGGCCACCGGCGCAGCGGGGCGCTCGCCACCATGGTGCTCCAGCCCATGCCCGCCGGCGCGACCTACGCGGCCGTCGAGGTGGACCCCGGGATGGCTGTGCGCCGCATCGCCGGAGTCGGGCCCGGCGGCCACGGGCTCGCGAGCCTGCACTTCACCGGCGTCCACGTGCTCTCGCCGGCGATCCTCGATGCCGTTCCCGCCGAGCCCTTCGCCCTGGACATCAACCGATCCGTGTACCCGCCGCTGCTCGCCCACGGGGGCGTTCGCGGGATCGTGGCGGGCGGTTACTGGAGCGACCTCGGCACGCCGGCGCGGTACCTGGAGGCGAACGTGGACCTGCTCGCGGGGCGCGCCGGGGCCGGGCGGCTCGCCCGCGCCGATCCCGCCGCGGGGCTCGAGGTGGTCGCGCCCGGCGTCCTCGTCGCCCCCGACGCGAGGGTGGAGCCCGGGGCCACGCTCGCACCGCCAGTGCTCCTCGGCCCCGGGGCGCAGGTGGCCAGCGGGGCGCACGTCGGCCCGGCCGCGGTCCTCGGCGCCGGCTCCAGCGTGGCGGCCGGGGCCGTGGTCCGCCGGGCCGTCCTCTGGGCCGGGACCGCGGTGGGGGCGGGCGAGCGTGTGGTGGACGCGGTCGCCGCCGGGGCGCTGCGCGTCCCGGCCGGCGGCTAGGGCTCGAGGACCTGGACGAGCAGCGAGGTGATGTTGTCGCCACCGCCGGCCTCGTTGGCGGCGTCGACGAGCGCCTGGTTGGCCCGGCGCAGGTCGCCCTTGCTGCCGCGGAGGATGTCCGCCATGCGGGCGTCGCTGATCATTCCCGAGAGGCCGTCGCAGCACAGCAAGAGCACGTCGCCCTCGAGCGCGTCCTCCCCCACCACGTCCACCTCGACGTTCGGGCGCATGCCCAGCGCGCGCACGATGACGTTCTTGTGCGGGAAGGCCTCGATCTCCTCCCGGCTCGGATGGGTCTGGCGGATGTAGTCCGCGAGCAGCGAGTGGTCCTCGGTGAGCTGGCGGAGCGCTCCCTGGCGGAACAGGTAGGCGCGGCTGTCCCCGACGTTGCCCACGAGCGTTCGCCCGCCCCGCGTGAAGTGCGCGCTCACGAGCGTCGTCCCCATTCCGGCGAGCCGCTCGTCCGAGCGCGCTCGCTCGTGGATGCGGAGGTTGGCGACCCGCATGGCCGTCAGCAGGCGGTTCTCGTCGTAGCTGCGGGCGCGGTCCTCGCGAAAGGGCCAGGTGGCCTCCTCGTCGCGCCCGGTGAGGCGGAAGAACTCCGCCATCTCCTCGACCGCGATGCGGCTCGCCACCTCGCCGCTGGCGTGGCCGCCCATCCCGTCCGCGACGCAGAAGAGGTGCTCCTCCTGAAGCACCAGGAAGGCGTCCTCGTTGTGGGTGCGGCGACGGCCGACGTCGGTGGCTCCGATGGCGGCGACGCGCATGGACCCGTCGAGGGTAGCGCGCGACTTCGCGGGCGGTCAATCCGGGCGCCACTCGTCGCGTGGCGCCCGGGTGGGGTCCACAACCACCTCCAGCATCGGGCCCGCCCGGACGCGCAGCGCCCGCTCCGCCCGGTAGATGTCGCCGTCGAGGGTGAAGCGGAGCGGCTCCCGCGGCTCCAGGCTGAGGTCGCACGCCACCGCGTCGAGGGCGACGTTCCGCCTCCAGGGGTGCCCGCGCCAGAGGGAGGGCAGCGCCACCGCGAGGCGGAGCGGGGACGCCGTGACCCCCACGGCGTGGAAGAAGCCCGGCTGCTCGTCGCACCGCGAGAACGGGCGGGACCCGAGGCCCAGGCCCGGCACCGCCCCGGCGAGGACCGCGAGCCACTCGGCGGAAGGCCACTCGTCCCCGTCCGCCACCACCCGGACGACCTCGCGCCGCGCCAGCTCCCGGGCCAGGGTGCCCCCGGAGAGCGCCGAGCCGAGCGCTCGGGCGAGCAGCCAGGCGGCCTGCAGCGGCCCCGCTCCCTTCCCCGGTCCCACAGCTCGAGGAAGCGCACCGCCGCGCCGGTGGCGAAGAGGAACCCGAGCCGGGCAGGCGTCCCGTCGGCCTCCACCGACAGCAGGTCGCGCTCGACGGTGACGAGCGGCGCCCCGGCGCGGATGCGCGCGAGCAGCCGCTCCAGCCCGCGCTCGGGGGACCCCCGGTACCCGTGGGCCCGAGCCACGTTGTTCATGGAGCCGCCCGGCAGCGGGACGAGCCGCGGCCACGGCGGCGGCCCCCAGCCGGCGGCGAGCGCGGTCGCCACCTTCGCGAGCGTCCCGTCGCCGCCGTTCACCGCGAGGAGGTCGACCCCGGCGGCGCGGAAGCTCGAGAGGGCACTCAGGGTCTCGCCCTCCGACGAGGCGTCGACGAGCATGCCCTCCGCGCCGGCGAGGCGGACGAGCACTGCCGCGGTCTCGGGCCGCCGGAGGTTGCGCCGCGAGCGCGGGTTGTTCACGATGCCGATCCGCGCCATGCCCGTCCTCTCGCCTCCCTCGCCGCCGCTCCAGGTGGTCCTCGTCGCGCCCCAGATCCCCCCGAACACCGGCAACGTGGCGCGAACCTGCGCCGTCACCGGCTCACGGCTGCACCTCGTCGGCCCGCTCGGGTTCTCGCTCGAGGACAAGGCGCTCCGGCGCGCCGGCCTCGACTACTGGGCCGAGCTCTCGCCCGAACTCTACCTCGACTGGCCGGACTTCGAGGCGCGGGCCCTGCAGGGAGCCGCCGGCCAGCTGCACCTCTTCACGGCCCGGGCGGACCGCGGCCTGTTCGGCGCGCGCTTCGCCCCGGGTGACTTCCTGGTCTTCGGCCAGGAGCAGCTGGGGCTCCCGCCGGCGCTGCTCGCCGCCCATCCGGGGGCCTGCGTCGCCATCCCCATGCGGGAGGGGCAGCGCAGCCTCAACCTGGCGGTGGCGGTCGGCGTGGCCCTGTACGAGGCGATCCGGATCGTCGGGGAGTAGAATGCCCGGGCATGTCCTTCCTCGCCGATCCCGGCGACATCTCGCGTACCCCGCTCGCGGCCATCCTGCTCGAGGTCTGGAACCTGCGGCTCTCCGGTTCGCTCACCGTGGAGCAGGGCGGAGGGGCCTCGCGCCTCTTCTTCCGGGACGGCGTGCCGGTCGGGGCCCAGGTGTACGCTGGCTTCCGGCCGCTCGGGCACTTCCTGCTTGCCAAGGGGCTCATCGACATCGACGTCCTCGAGCGCTGCCTCGCCGAGATGGCGCGGGAGCGGCGGCCCCAGGGCGAGATCCTCCTCGCGCTCGGCGCCGTCGACCGGGCCACCCTCGACGCGGCCCTCTCCGAGCAGCAGACGGGCTACGTCTCCCTCATCGCCGGGCTCCAGGAAGGGGCCTACCGGTTCGACGCGCGCGACGAGGTGCCCGAGTGGACCCGCGGCATCCGGATCCGGCCGCTGCGCGCCATCGCCGACGCGCTCGCGGCGCCGCAGGCGGAGCCGCTCGTCGCCGCGGCGCTCGGGGGCGCCGGCGGAACCATCGCCCTCGGAGCCGGGTACCCGGAGCTCGCCCCGTCCTTCGGGTGGACGCTCGCGGAGGAGGCCCTGCTGGCAGGGCTGCCCGGCGCCTCCGAGCCCCTCGTCGCGGCGAGCGGGCTGCCCGCGGAGAAGGCCCGCGCGGTGCTCGCCGCGCTGCTCCTGCTCGGGCTCGCCGAGGCGTCCCGCGGCGCCGAGGCGGCGAGCGCCGCGGTCGCCGACGAGGTGGTGGTGGACCTCGCCGACATCGCCCTGCAGCCTCCCCCGGTCCCGCCCGCGGCGTCCCCGCCCGCGGCGGCTCCCCCGCCTGCGGCGCCAGGCAAGCGCAGCGACCCCGAGGAGGCCCGGCAGCGCCGGCAGCGCCTGCTCGCCCGCGCCATGCAGAACATGGGCGTCGGGCCGCTCTCCGCCCCGCCGCCGGCGCGCCAGGAGGCCCCGAAGGCGGACGCCGCCGTCCGCGCCCAGCAGAGCGGCGCGGAGCAGGCCATGCGGCGCGCGCTCGAGTTCGTGATTCCGAGGGCCCGGGAAAAGGACCTCTTCGCGCGCCTGGGGCTGCCGAAGACGGCCGGCCCCGAGGACGTGAAGACCGCGTACCACCAGCTCGTCCGCCAGTTTCACCCGGACAAGTACGGCCTGGCGGGCCTCGCCGACCTGCAGCCGGCGCTGAAGGACCTGCTCGCGGCGCTGAACGAGGCCTACTCCACCCTCTCCGACAAGGCGAAGCGTGCCGAGTACCTAGCCCGGACGGGAGCCGGGGGCATGGCCTCGAGCAAGGAGGACGCGGAAGCCGCGCGCATCGACTTCCAGAAGGGGGAAGCCTGCCACCGCACCCGCGACTTCGGGAAGGCCCGCATGTTCTTCGAGGCCGCCCTCCGCGGTGACCCGCGGGCCGATTACTACGCGGCGCTCGCCGCGACCATCCTCGCCGACCCGAAGGCCCCGGACCGCGACCGCGTGAAGGAGCTGCTCGGCGAGGCCACGAAGGATCCCTCCTGCGACCGGGGCCTCTACCTTGCCGGGGTGGTGGCGCGGCAGGCGGGAGACGAGGAGCGGTCCGAAAAGATGTTCCGCGCCGCTCTGAAGGCCAACCCGAAGAACGCCGATGCCGTGCGCGAGGTGAGGCTCCTCGACGGGCGGCGACAGGGAAGGGCGGATGACCGCGGTGGCGCCAAGAAGTGACCCTGGGTGGCGTGCGTCGCACTGTCGGTGGCGGCTCCTTGACGCGCCTGCCGGGGGGCGCCACGATTGAGGACGCGGCAAGGGGCGCCTCACCGCCCCCGCCCGCACGGAAAAACCCATTGGCCCGCCAGCACCTGCTCCTCGTCGACGGCGACCCCGAGTCGCTGCGCGTGACCGAGGTCAGCCTGAAGAAGGCGGGCTTCTCGGTCACGTCGGCGACGAGCGGCAAGGACGCGCTCGAGAAGTGCCAGATCTCGCCCCCGGACCTGGTGATCTCGGAAACGCGGATGCCGGAGGTCGACGGCTTCGAGCTCTGCCGGCGCCTGAGCGAGGACGAGCGGTTCCAGGGCATCCCCTTCGTGTTCCTCACCGCGCAGAAGTCGGTGGAGGACAAGGTCCGCGGCCTCGAGCTCGGCGTCGAGGACTACCTGACGAAGCCCATCTACATCAAGGAGATCGTCACACGCGTACGCATGCTGCTGCAGCGGCGCGACCGGGAGCGGCTCGAGCGCAAGGAGGGGCGCGCCGGGTTCACGGGCAACCTCGCCGAGATGGGCGTGGTCGACGTGGTGCAGACCCTGGAGCTCGGGCGCAAGAGCGCTGCCCTGCGGGTCGCCAACGCCACCGGGAGCTCCGCCACCGTCTGGTTCCGGGACGGCCAGAATCGTGGACTGCGAGACCGGGTCGCTCGTCGGGGAGCCGGCCTTCTACCGCCTGCTCCACTGGGGGGACGGCGAGTTCGTGGTGGAGTTCGGTCCGGTGGAGCGCCAGGCCCGAATCTCCATCTCCACCCGGTCACTCCTGCTCGAGGGAATGCGGCGGCTCGACGAGTGGAGCAGGCTCGCCGAGCAGATGCCCCCGCCCGACCGGGTGCTCGAGGTGGACGGCGAGCTCCTGTCGCGGCGACTCGGCGAGATCCCCGACGACGTGAACGCCACGCTCCGCCTCGTCGACGGGAGGCGCACGCTGCAGCAGGTCGTCGAGGACTCGGGGCGCGACGACCTGGGGGCGGCGGCCGTCATCTCCCGCCTCTACTTCGAGGGAATCCTGCGCGAAGCGAGTGCCGCGGGCTCGTCTTCGGCGGCCGCCCCGGTCGAGCCCGCCGGGCCGACTCCGGAGCCGGGCGGGGTGGACTGGTTCGCCGGCCCGGTCGAGCCGACCGTGACCCGCCTGCCGTCGTCCGCGGAGCCGGCGGCCGGCCCGGCGGCGCGCGAGGCGGCTAACGGGCCCCCGTCGCCCCCGCCGTCGCTCCCCGTCGCCGAGGCGACGGCGGCCCCGGCCGCGGTCGCGTCGCCGCCCGCAGCGGAGCCGCGCACGGGCGCGCCCGCCTCTGCCGGCGCGAGGGCGCGCCGCCCCGTCCCACCGCCCGCCGCGGAGCCAGTGGAAGCCACGGCCTCGTGGGGCACCCTCGTCGTGTGGGCGCTCGTGGTCTGCCTTCTCGTCGTCGTGGTCGGGGGCGTGGCCCTCAAGCACCGGCGCACCCAGCGCGAGATCGCGGCGGCAGCCGAGGCCGCGGCGGCCGCTCCCGCGGAGGAGCCGCCGCCGCCCGAGCCCGCCATCGTCCCCGCACCGGTGCCGCCCGCGGTCGACGCCGAGCCGGCGGCGGTCGCAGAGGCGGCCCCGGCGGGCGCTGCCTACCGCGAGGCGTTCGACCGGGCCGGGCGCAGGTACCAGGCGGGCGACTTCGCCGCGGCGGCGGCCGACTACCGGCGGGCGCTCGGCGTGCAGGAGACGAGCGAGGCGCTCGCCGGCCTGGGTCGCGCGCTCTACGATGCCCGCCGGCCCGGCGAGGCGCTCGAGGCGCTCGACCGGGCGGTGGCGCTCGACGCGGCCAACGGCGACGCCTGGCTGGCTCTCGGCGAGGTGCACCTGTCGCGGGGCGAGAGGGCGGAAGCCCGCGCCGCCTACCGCCGGTACCTGGAGGTGGCCCCGGGCGGCGCCCACGCCGACGAGGTCCGCCAGGTCCTGCAGCGGCTGCGCTAGGAGCGGCCGCCGGCGGCTTTGCTCGCGCCGAGCGGCGGCCGTCGGCTAGAACAGGGGCCCCGCCGGCGCCCCGCGCGGGCGAAGAGCCGGCGAGCCCCGACGTGAAGATCCTCGGCATCGAGACGAGTTGCGACGAGACCGCCGCCGCGGTGGTCGAGGACGGTCGCCGCGCGCTCTCGGACGTGGTCTCGACGCAGATCGAGATCCACCGCCGCTGGGGAGGCGTGGTGCCGGAGCTCGCGAGCCGCAACCACGTGGTGCAGGTGATGCCGGTGGTCGACGAGGCCATGCGCAGCGCCGGCGTCGGCGCCGGCCGACCTCGACGGCATCGCGGTCACCTCGGGCCCCGGGCTCGTGGGCGCGCTGCTCGTCGGCGTGCAGGTGGCGAAGGCGCTCGCCGCTCGCCTGGGAGAAGCCGCTCGTCCGCGTGAACCACCTCGAGGGCCACCTCCTCGCGGCCTTCCTCGGCCGAGGAGCCGCCCGCGTTCCCCTACCTCGGCCTCGTCGTCTCGGGCGGCCACACCTCGCTCTACCTGGCGGAGGCCTTCGGGCGCTACCGGCTCCTCGGCCAGACGCGCGACGACGCAGCCGGCGAGGCGTTCGACAAGGGGGCGAAGCTGCTCGGGCTGCCGTACCCGGGCGGGGTCGCCATCGACCGGCTGGCCAGCGGAGGGCGACCGCGAGCGCGGTGCGCTTCCCGAAGGCCATCGTGAAGGGCGGCCCGCTCGAGTTCAGCTTCTCCGGGCTGAAGACGGCGCTCCTTCACCACGTCCGCCGAGAGGGCGTGCCCGAGCGGCCAGCGGCTCGCCGACCTGTGCGCGAGCTACCAGGAGGCGATCGTCCGGGCGCTCTCGCAGAAGCTCTTCCGCGCCGCGCGCGAGCTCCAGCTCGAGCGGGTGGTCCTCTCCGGCGGCGTGGCCGCGAACAGCCGGCTGCGCGCCGCGGTGGCCGAGAGGGCCGCAGACTACGAGGGGCTGCGCGGTCTTCCTGCCCGCGGCGAGGCTCTGCACCGACAACGCCGCCATGATCGCCGTCGCGGGCACCCACGCGCTCCTGCGCGGCGAGCGCGAGTCGCTCTCGCTCAACGCCGACCCGGCCTGGCGGCTCTGATGGCGCACGGCGTCCCCGCGCAGCCTGCTCGCGAAGTACGGGCTCAGGCCCAAGAAGAGCTGGGGCCAGAACTTCCTGTCCGACGAGGGGATCCTCGACGACATCGCGCGTCTCGCCGTCGACGCGCCCGGGGGCGCGCGTCGTGGAGCTCGGCGCCGGGCTCGGGCATCTCACGGCGCGCCTGCTCGCACGGGGCGCGGACGTGGTGGCCGTGGAGCGAGACCGCGACATGGCGCGGGTGCTCCGCGGCGAGTTCGGCGACGCCATCCGGCTCCGCGAGGCGGATGCGGCGCGGCTCGACTTCTCGGAGCTGGCAGCGCCGGCGGCCCCCTCCGGGGAGGCGCCGTCGCTCGCGGTGGTGGGGAACATCCCCTACCACCTGACGAGCCCCGATCCTCTTCTCCGTGCTCGAGCAGGGGGACGTCGTCTCCCGCGCCGTGCTCCTCGTCCAGCGCGAGGTGGCCGAGCGGCTCTCCGCCGGGCCCGGGACGAAGGAGTGGGGAGTGGTGTCGGTGTTCCTGCAGCAGCGCGCTCGCGTGACCATCGAGCGCGTCGTGCCGCCGGGTGCCTTCCACCCTCGGCCCAAGGTGGACAGCGCGGTCGTGCGCATCGACCTCCGCGTTCGCCGGCCGGCCTGTGCCGATCCGGCTCGCTTCCGGCGGATGGTGAAGGCCGGGTTCGGGCAGCGGCGCAAGACGCTTCGAAACGCCCTCGAGGCGGCGCGGATCGCCCCGCGCGAGGAGATGGAGCGGGCGCTCGGCGAGGCCGCGATCGACCCATCCCGCCGCGGGGAGACCCTCTCCGTGGAGGAGTGGGAGGCGCTCGACCGGGCGCTCTCGGCCCGGGGCGCCTGACGGTCAGCGCCCCCGCTGGCGCGCCGCCGTCGGGGCGCCGGCCGGCGCGACGAGGATGCGGGGAGCAGAGGAGACCCTCGCCGCCGCGAGCCCGGCGCCGGGGACGAGGACGGTCCGGTAGCGGCCCTGCAGCGCGTGGAGGCCGCAGTGGCCCGAGGCGAAGTGAGGCCTCTGGCAGCCCTCGACGCGGCATGGCGCCGCGGCGCCCCGCCCGTCGCCGAACCACAGGGCGCCCTTCCAGAAAACCCGCGCCGCCGCCGCCACACCCGCCGCCGGAAGGGCGCCCATTCCCGCCGCCGCCCCGTTACAGACCTGCGGCCCGCGCCGTCGCGAGCAGGAGACTCATGTTTCGCGCGCCGTTCTCGCCCAGGTACCTGCGGAACTCCTTGGGGTCGAGCCGCATGGCGCGAATGGTCTCCTCCACCACGGCGTCGTAGCTCCGGGCGCCCGGCTTCCGCAGCTCGAGGGCGATCTTCAGGATCGCCCTCCGGAAGGCGGGGTCCACCTCGGCCTCCGCTGCCGCTCGAGTCGCCTCGCGAGCGTCCCGCCGGCCTCCGCCGCCCGCCTGCCATCCCGCCTCCAGCCGCTCCCGCGAGGAAAACGAGAAATGACGATACATGGCGTGTCGTGCAGGGTCAAGGAATCGCGCCGAAGCGCGCGTGGACACACGAAGCGGCCCTGTGGCAAGCTCCGACCCCCGCTCGATGGAAAAGCCCCGCTACATCGCCATCGAGGGTCCCATCGGAGTCGGGAAGACCACGCTCGCCGAGGCGCCTCGCCGACCGAGCTCGGCGGGCGGCTCGTCCTCGAGGTCGGTGGAGGAGAACCCCTTTCTCGCCGGGCTTCTACGAGGACCCGCAAGAAGCGGGCGTTCCAGACCCAGGTCTTCTTCCTGCTCTCCCGCTTCCAGCAGCAGCAGGAGCTGTTCCAGCAGGACCTCTTCAGCCAGGTCACGGTCGCCGACTACCTGTTCGCGAAGGACCGGATCTTCGCGGCGCTGACGCTCGATCCGAACGAGCTCGCGCTCTACGAGCGGGTCTGGCAGGTGATGGGGACCCGGGTGGTGAAGCCCGACCTGGTCGTCTACCTGCAGGCGCGCCTCGACGTCCTGCAGGCCCGGGATCCGCAAGCGGGGCCGGGATTTCGAGCGCCACCTGGACGCCACCTACCTGGAGGCGCTCTGCCGGGCCTACGGCGACTTCTTCTTTCATTACGAGGAGACGCCGTTGCTCGTGGTGAACACGAGCGACCTCGACCTCTCGGACGAGGCGGACCTCGACGCGCTCGTCACCCGAGATCCGCCGCCACCGCAAGGGGCGGCTCCACTACAACCCGGAGGGCCACAAGCCCTGAGCCGCGCCAGGGAAGGGGAACCATGGCGCTGGAGGCCCATCCCGGGGTAGATTCGACTCGCAGCACCGATGGGCGGGACCCCGAGACGGGCCCACACCGGAGGCGCAGATCATGTCCAGCCAGACCACCCCGCAGAAGCGGGTGACCATCCACGAGCTGAAGCGCATGAAGGCGAGCGGCGACCGGATCGCGGTCGTCACCGCCTACGACTCCACCAGCGCACGCCTCGTCGACCGGGGCGGGGTCGACGTCGTCCTCGTCGGCGACTCGGTGGGGATGGTCATGCAAGGCCACGACTCCACGCTGCCGGTCACCGTCGAACACATGGTCTACCACTGCGCCGCCGTGCGGCGCGGCCTCGCCCGCAGCGGCAGCCGCGCGCACCTCGTCGGCGACATGCCCTTCGGCAGCTACCAGGCGAGCCCGGACGAGGCGGTCAAGCACGCCATGCGCCTCGTGGCCGAGGGCGGCGTCGAGGCGGTGAAGCTCGAGGGCGGCGCCGAGTTCGCCGACGTCATCTCGCGCATCGTCCGCGCCGGCATTCCCGTCATGGGGCACATCGGCCTCACCCCGCAGTCGGTGCACAAGATGGGCGGGTACGTCGTGCAGGGCAAGGACGGCGAGCGGGCGCAGCAGCTCGTCCGCGACGCCGACGCGCTCGAGAAGGCGGGCTGCTACGCGATGGTGCTCGAGTGCATCCCCGCCGAGCTCGCCCGCTTCATCACCGGCCAGCTCGACATCCCCACCATCGGCATCGGTGCCGGCGTGCACTGCGACGGCCAGGTGCTGGTGTTCCACGACCTCGTCGGGCTCGAGACCGAGTTCAAGCCCAAGTTCGTGAAGCGCTTCGCTGACCTGGGCCCGCTCGCGGCGACCGCCGTGCGCGACTTCGTCGCCGAGGTGAAGCAGGGCACGTTCCCCGCCGAGGAGCACAGCTTCCACGCCCCCTCGCTGCGGCTGCTGCAGGTGGTGTCGCCTCGGCCGGAGCCCGATGACGAGCACGCCGGAGTCGTGGGGGCCCCGGTCTAGCTCCGCTGGCAGCGATGCCCCTTCCCGAGCTCATCCGCGACCCGGCCGAGTGGCAGCGCCGGTGCATCGCCGCGCGCGACGCCGGCCGCCGCATCGCGCTCGTGCCCACGATGGGGTTCCTTCACCAGGGCCACCTCTCGCTCATGCGCGAGGCGCGCTTGCGCGCCGACGAGCGGGGAGCCCGGGGGCTCTCGCTCGCCACCATCTTCGTCAATCCCGCGCAGTTCGGGCCCGGCGAGGACCTGGCCCGCTATCCCCGCGACCTCGAGGGCGACCTCGCGAAGTGCGCCACGGCCGGGGTGGACTGGGTGCTCTCGCCCGAGTCGCCGGACCGCGTCTACCCCCCCGGCTTCCAGACCTGGGTCGACGTGGAGGCGGTGTCGAAGGGCCTCTGCGGCGGGCGGCGCCCCGGTCACTTCCGCGGCGTGGCCACCGTGGTGGCGAAGCTCTTCGGTCTCTCGCGCCCGCACCTCGCCGTCTTCGGCGAGAAGGACTGGCAGCAGCTGCAGGTCATCCGGGCCATGGTCCGAGACCTCGACATGGGGCTCGAGGTGGTGGGGATGCCCATCGTCCGCGAGCCGGACGGGCTCGCCCTCTCCTCGCGCAACGCCTACCTGTCGCGCCGACGAGCGGCGGCGCGCGCGGGCGCTCTCCGCGCTGCCTCTTCGGGGCACAGCGAGCGCGGCCGCCGCCGGGGAGCGCGGACGCCGCGCGGCTCGCCGCGCGGTGCCGACCAGCGAGCTCGTCCGCGCCGGGCTGCGCGCCGACTACGTCGAGGTGGTCCACCCGGAGACGCTCGCCCCGGTGGCGCGCGCCGAGCCGGGGTCGCGCATGCTGCTCGCCGCGTTCGCGGGCCGCACCCGCCTCATCGACAACGTGGCGCTGCCATGACGAAGGGCGGGGCCCGGGATCCGGGACGGCGGCGTGAAGGTCGTCGCGCAGAACAAGCGCGCGCGCTTCGACTACGCCATCGAGGACAGCATCGAGGCCGGGCCTGGTTCTCGCGGGCAGCGAGGTGAAGTCGCTGCGCGAGGGCAACGTCGCCTTGTCCGACTCCTACGCCACGCTCCGGGGGGACGAGCTCTGGCTCGTCAACTGCCGGATCGGGGAGTACAAGGCGGCCTCGGTGTTCGGCCACGTGCCCCTGCGCGAGCGCAAGCTGCTCGTCCGCCGCGCCGAGATCGACAAGCTCCGCGGCAAGGTGGAGCAGCGCGGCTACACGCTCGTGCCCCTCTCCCTCTACTTCCGCGGCGGCTGGGCCAAGGTGGAGCTCGGCCTCGGGCGCGGGAAGACGCACGAGGACCGGCGCGAGCACATCGCCGAGCGCGAGCAGAAGCGCGAGATCGAGCGAGCCATGTCGCGCCGGCGGCGCTGACCCCTTGGCGTCGGCGCGCCGCGTCGCCCACACCCCACCACCCGCACGCACCGGACCCCGTGGGGGCGGGGGTGGTAAGCACCGCCAGGCGCAGCTACCCTGTAGGTGATGTTCGATCGGATCACGCTGCGGTGCGACCTGGCGGACTGCAAGGGCCAGGTGCTGGCGCGGCGCGGGACGGTCGTCTCCTTCGAGAGCATCGGCGAGGCGGCGCTGTCGGCGAGACCGGGGCCGCTGCGCAGGCTCGCCGAGATCTTTCTCGCCGACGACCTCGCGAAGCCGCTCGGCGAGCACGGCTACAGGCATCTCTTCCGATCGCCGCAGGCGCAGGCCGCGGTGGTTCGCGTGCTCCTCGCCGTCGAGCTCCCCGACGCGCTCTACGAGGAGTTGCACGCGGTGAAGGCCGCCGACCCGTCGCGCTACCAGCACGCGGTCGCGACCGCGGCGGTCGCCACGCGCATGCTGGTGGTGGCGGCCGGGGAGGCCCGGGTGTCGCCCAAGATCGCCGCGGCGGCGCTGCTCCACGACCTCGGGATGCGCCACCTGCCCTCCCGGCTGGTGCGCGGCCCCGAGCCCCTGCGCGGGCCCGAGAAGCTCGAGATGGCGGAGCACCCGCTCCTGGGAGCGTGGCACCTGGCGCGCGTCCTCGGGCCCCACCCGGCGGTGGACGCGGCGCTCTCCCACCACTGGCGCAACGGCCAGGGCTACCCGGACCTGTCGCGGCGCCCGGCGCGCAGCATCGAGGTGGTGGCGGTGGCGAGCGCCTTCGCGGCGCTGACGCAGTCGCGCGCCTACCGCTCGGACCCCTTCGACCCGCGTGCGGCCGTGGACCTGCTCGTCACCGAGGCGAGCCAGCAGCGCATGGACCCGTACGCCGTGAAGCTGCTCGTACACGCGCTCCGCGGCGGCGAGGGGGAGGTGCGCGCGCTGCGCTTCGCCCGGTCGCGCCACGCTCCCGAGCCGACGGTGAACCACTACACCGCCATCGCCGCCCCGGCGCGCAGCTTCATCTGAGCTAGAGGCCCGAGGCCAGCCGCAGCGCGTCCCAGGTGTAGATGCCCGAGGAGTGCCCGTCGGACCAGAAGATCTGGATGGCGTAGTTCCCGACGCCCTCGATCCGGTCCGGCCGGATGTCCTGCGGGATGCTCGCCGGGTCGAGGATCTTGCGGCCGGTGCCTTCCTCGACGCACCCCGCGCAGGGACAGGCGTCGCGCAGCTGGAAGGGGGAAAGGATGACGTGCCGGCCGCCCGGCCAGGTGACCTCGATCTCGCCGCGGGCGTTCGCGGCGATGCCCTCTGGCGGCTCCGGCGGGGGCGGCCGGGAGTGGATGCGATCGAGCAGGCCCATGGAAGGATAGATGGCGGCCGGACCGCCCCCCGTCAAGCGCCTCGCGAAAGCGAGGAGAGCAGCGCGGAGCGGTCCTCGAGCGGCGTCACGCACGGGGGGCCGGCCGCGGTGTAGAGCTCGGAGTTGTCGAGCGAAGGGGCGAGCCGGATCACCGCGGAGGAGCGCGTCCCGTAGCGGGTGTCGATGTGGATGCAGGTCCCGGCGAGCGGGCTCGAGGAGTGGGTGGCGAGGAGCTCGCGCAGCAGCGCCGGGGACGGGTCGACGGGCCACCGGCTTCGCAGCCACTCGCCGCGGGGGCAGCGACCGATGGGCGAGCTCTCGGTGACGATGTGCAGGCCGGCTCCGAGTTCCTCGAACTCGGCGTTCTCGCCGTCGTACCACCACAGGAAGGCCTCGGCGGGGTCGGCGACGAGGAGGTGGAACGGGTTGTAGCGGTCGGCCTCCACGCCGGCGAACAGCTCGCGGGCCGAGGCCGCCGAGGGGCGGGCGAGCGCGTGGGTCACGAGCTCGCCCCTCGACCGCCGGGAGGGGATCGGGCCCGATGCTCTCCGGGACGTGGAAGTTGGTGATCCCGGCGAAGACGTGGCGGGCGTTCACGCCAATCCAGGTCCCGCCGCCCACGGAGTCGCGCGGCGAGATCTGGCGAAGCGCCCCGGGCGCAGCGCGGACCGCCCAGTCTTCGGAGGCCCGGTCGAGGCGCTCGTCGCGGTTGGCCGCGACCACGATGGGCCAGCGGGCGTCGACCCGGAAGGCGACGGCGAGCGTGCACACGGTGGATGGTCGTGGCGCGGGGCGGCCCCGGGGGGAGCCGCCCCGGCCGGGCTACTTCTTGCCGACCGCGACCCTGCGGGCGTTCTTCACCTCGGCGAGCAGCATCTCGCGCTGGAGCGCGATGGGCTTCGGCAGCGTCGCGCCGAGCTTGTCGAACCACTCCTTCTGCGACTCGAGCTCGTACTCCCACTCGCCGAGGTCGATGCGCGTGGCCTGCTCGGCCGACGCCGCGGACATGTTGAGGCCGGTGAGGTCGAGGTCGCCCGGGAAGGGCACCCAGCCGAGCAGCGTCTCGTGGGCGTTGATGCGCCCGTGGGCGCGGTCGAGGACCCACTTCAGGACGCGCATGTTGTCGCCGTAGCCCGGCCACAGGAACTTGCCGTCCGAGCCCTTCCGGAACCAGTTCACGAGGAAGATCTTGGGCGGGTTGGGGATGCGCTCCTGCATGTCGAGCCAGTGCGAGAGGTAGCTCCCCGCGTCGTAGCCGAGGAAGGGCAGCATCGCCATCGGGTCGCGGCGCACCACGCCCACCTGGCCGGTCGCGGCGGCGGTGGTCTCCGAGCCCATGGTCGCGCCCAGGTAGACGCCGTGCGTCCAGTTGAACGACTGGAGCACGAGGGGAACGGTGTTGGACCGGCGCCCCCCGAAGATGATGGCGCTGATGGGAACGCCGCGCGGGTCGTGGGCGAAGCGGGAGAGCGCCGGGTTGTTCGCCATGGGCGCCGTGAAGCGGCTGTTGGGGTGCGCCGCCTTGTCGTCGGTGCCCTTCTTCCAGGCCTGGCCCTTCCAGTCGATGAGCTCGTCCGGGGCGGGCTCGTCCTTGCCCTCCCACCAGACGTCGCCGTCCTTCGTCCGCGCCACGTTGGTGAAGAGCGTGTCCTTCGTGATGCTCTTCATGGCGTTGGCGTTGGTCTTGTAGTTCGTGCCCGGGACGACCCCGAAGTACCCGTACTCGGGGTTCACGGCCCAGAGCCGGCCGTCGGGGCCCACGCGCATCCACGCGATGTCGTCTCCGACGGTGCGGATCTTCCAGCCCTCGAACTGGGCGGGCGGGATCAGCATGGCGAAGTTGGTCTTGCCGCAGGCCGAAGGGAAGGCCGCCGCCACGTAGCTGATCTCGCCCTCGGGGCTCTCGGCCTCGAGGATGAGCATGTGCTCGGCGAGCCAGCCCTCGCGCTTGGCGAGGTAGGAGCCGATGCGGAGCGCCAGGCACTTCTTCCCGAGCAGGGCGTTGCCGCCGTAGCCGGAGCCCACCGACCAGATGGTGTTGTCCTGGGGGAAGTGGGCGATGTAGCGCCGCTCCGGGTTGCAGTCGCGGACGGAGTGCAGGCCCTTGTTGAAGTCCGCCTTGTCGCCGAGCCGGTCGAGGGCCACCTTGCCCATTCGCGTCATGGTCCCCATGTTGAGGGCCACGTACACCGAGTCGGTGAGCTCGATGCCCACCTTGGCGAAGGGCGAGTCGGACGGGCCCATCACGTAGGGCACCACGTAGAGGGTCCGCCCCTTCATCGCCCCTTCGAAGAGGGCGCCCATCTTCTGGTACATCTCCTTCGGCTCGGTCCAGATGTTCGTGGGACCGGCCTCCTCCTTCGTCGGCGTGCAGATGACGGTGAGGTGCTCGACGCGGGCGACGTCGTTCGGGTTGGAGTGGTGGAAGTAGCACCCGGGCCACTTCTTCTGGTCGAGCGGGATGAGGACCTTCTCCCTGACGGCGAGGTCGATGAGGCGCTTGCGCTCCTCATCGGAGCCGTCGAGCCAGACCACCTTGTCGGGCTGCGTGAGCTTGGCCATCTCCTCGACCCAGGAAAGGAGGGCCGGGTTCTTCGTCGGAGCATTGGCGGTGGCGGACATGCGCGGATTCTCCCGAGGATGAAGGGGGCTCGCGGATTTCTAGCACACGCGGCGGGCCGTGCCAAAAGGGGCCGCCAGCGCCCCCGAAAGGTCTCGCTTGACAGTTTCCCGGCGGCGGTGGCCGCACGGCCGGGGGCAGACGCCTTTGAGGCTCGGGCGCGAACCCGCCCGGGCGCCCCCCGCGCTATTTCTTCAGCTTCTCCCGCAGGAGGTCGCCAAGGGTCCCGAAACCCTTTCCGGCGCCGCGGGGGGCCTTCGACATCCATTCCGATGCCTCGCGGCGCTCCTCCGCCGCCTCGGCCTGGGTTCGCGACAGGCGGATGCGCCCGCGCTCGTCGATCTCGGTGACGAGGCAGGTCATCTCCTGGCCGGCGGGGAACGCCCGCTTCAGGTCCTGGCCCCGGGCCGTCCCGGTCTCGGCGGCGGGGACGAGCCCGCGCCCGCCCGGGAAGCGCACGAACACGCCGTAGGGCTCGACGCGGTCCACCGAGCCCTTCACCACGTCGCCGACCTTGGGGGGAGCGGGCGGGGCGGTGGCCGAGCGAGGCGGAGCCTCGGCGGGCTCCGGCCGCGGGACGAGGGCCCGCACGGAGAGCGCGATGCGCTCGCCCTTCTTCGGGTCCTCGTCGATGCGCAGCACCTGGACCTGCACCGCGTCCCCCGCCTTCAAGAGGTCGGAGGGGCGCGAGACCCGATCCCAGGCGAGCTCGGAGACGTGAACGAGCCCCTCGATCCCGCCGATGTCGATGAAGGCGCCGTAGTCCTGGACGCTCGTGACCGTGCCGTCGAAGCTCGCGCCCGGGGCGAGCCGCTCCCGAGTGCGGCGGGCCTGCTCGGCGCGCTCGTCCTCGAGCAGCGCGCGTCGCGACAGCACCGCGTCGCGGTCGTCGACCTTGGTGACCCGGAAGCGCAGCTTCTGGCCGACGAACGAGGCCGGGTCTCCGACGAAGCGCACGTCGATCTGCGAGACCGGGCAGAAGGCCCGCTGGCCCAGCACCTCGACCTCGAGGCCACCCTTGTTCACGCCCTTCACGACGCCCTCGACGGGCAGCCCGGCGCGGGCGGCATCCATGAGGGCCCGGCGGTCGGCGTGCACGCGGGCGCGGCCGCGGGAGACGACCACCCCCCGCTCCCCGCCCTTCACCACCACGCCGTCGACGATGTCGCCGGGGCGGAACTCGAGCTGTCCCTCGTCGTCGCGGAGCTCGAGGGTCTCGATCATCCCGTCGGCGAGGCCGGAGCCGAGCTCGAGGAAGGCCACGTCCTGCCCGATCTGGAGGATCTTGCCGGCCACCTTCTCGCCGGGCTCGAAGCGCCGGCGCGGCCGGGTGTCGGCCTCGGCGAAGAGGTCGGCGAACGCCCCCTCCTCGGCCACCGGCGCCTCGGGGGCAGGCGGTGGCTCGCCGGGCGGGAGCGCCAGGTCGCGGCGGTCGGGCTCGGCGCGCGGGCCGGGGGCGGTCTCGCGTCGGCCGGGGCGCCGGTCGCGCGAGGCCCCGGGGCCGCCCTGGCGACCGCCGGGGCGGGGGCCGCGGGGATGCGACCGGCCCGGACCCGCCGGGGGCGAGGCCGCGCTTCCCTTCGACGCCGGCTTCGCGGGACCGCCGGGCGCTGCGGAACCGCCGGCCTTCTCCTCGGCGAGGCGCTGCCACAGCGGGCGTGGGTCCACCGCGGGCGGTTCCGCGGGGGCGTCCGCCGCCAGCGGTTCCACCACCGGGGCCTCGATCTTCGAGCCGGGCGGAGGCGGCTTCACGTGGCCCTTGCGCACCACCACCGGGCCGGTCTCGGGCTTCTTCTCCTCGTCGGGCATCGGGCGCGTTATAACACGCCCCGAATCGTGCAAATGGAGCGCCGCACCGCCGTGTTCCTCTCCCGAGCCGACGAGACGGCCCTTCGGCTCGCGGGGTCCTGCGCGCTCGCCGCCGCGGCGATGGGAGACCGCGTGGACGTGTTCCTCCTCGGGCCCGCCGTTCGTGCCGTGGTGGAGGCGTCGGACGAGCCGGGGGACGCCGCCGCGCCCCTGCAGCAGGCTCGCGCCGCCGGGGCCTGCCGGCTCTTCGCCTGCTCGCAGAGTGTGGTCGAGGCCCGCCTCGAGCTCGACCGCGCGGAGGCGGCGCTTGACGCGGTGGTGGGGTGGCCCACGATCCTGGAGTGGACCCGAGGGGTGGCCGATCGCTTCTTCTTCTGAGGATTCCGGCCCCGTGAGATGATCTCCCGGTGATGACCGGGGGGCGACCGCTGCCCACGCTGCTCTTGCCGGGCCTTGACGGGACCGGCAGGCTCTTCGCCCGCTTCGTGGCCGCTGCCGACGGGGCGCTCGACCTGCGCGTCCTGTCCTACCCCGTCGACCGCTACCTGGCCTACCCCGACCTCGAGGAGCTCGTCCGGCGCGAGGTGCCGTCGGGGCCGTTCGCGCTGCTCGGGGAGTCGTACGGGGGCCCGCTGGCGCTGCGCGTGGCCGCCCGGCCGCCACGGGGCCTCGTCGGCGTGGTGCTCGCCGCCTCCTTCCACAAGCGGCCGGCCGCGCGCATGTTCAGGGCGGTCTCGCCGCTCGGCCCGGCCTTCTTCCGCCTGCCGCTGCCGGCCCACGCGGTCCGCCTGCTGCTCGCCGGCGCCGACGCTCCCGACGACCTCGTGGAGGAGGTCCGCGACGCGGTGGCCTCCGTCCGGGGGAGGGTGATGGCGGCCCGGGCGCGCGAGGCACTTCGCGTCGACGCGACGCAGCTCCTGCGGGCCTGCGCGGTGCCGCTGCTCTTCCTCGGGGGGAAGCACGACCGACTCCTGCGAAGCGCGCTGCCCATCGAGGTCCGAGCGCTCCGCTCCGACGCCGAGATCCGCATGCTCGACGGCCCGCACCTCGTCCTGCAGCGGTGCTCCGCGGAGGCGATGGGAGTCGTGCGGGACTTCCTGCTGCGCGCGGCGAGACGCCGCGAAGCGGCGGCCGGATGATCGCACGAGAAAGGGGCCGCCCCCGGCGGGAGCGGCCCCTCGATACCCTACCAGGCTGCGAGCCTAGTCCTCGGCGCCCTTGCGGCCGCCGTCCTTGGCCCACTGCTCGAGCATGGCGGTGGTGACCGACTTCGGGCGCTCGATGGCGTAGCCGAGGCCGCGGTCCCAGGTGATGTTGGCGAGCACGCCGAGCGCGCGGCCCACGCCGAACAGCACCGTGTAGAAGTCCCACTCCCGCACGCCGTAGTACCACTGGATCACGCCGGAGTGCGCGTCCACGTTGGGCCACGGGTTCTTGGTCTTGCCGTGCTTGGTGAGGACGCCCGGCGCCACCTCGTAGATCATGTTCACGAGCTGGAACAGCGGGTCGTTCGGCAGGTGCTTCTTCGCGTACTCGTTCTGCGCCGTGTAGCGCGGGTCGGTCTTGCGGAGCACCGCGTGCCCGTAGCCCGGGATGACCTGGCCGCCGTTGAGCGTGTCCCAGAGGAACTTCTCGAGCTCCTCCTTCGTCGGGACCTTGTTGTTCAGCTTCTTCATCACGCCCTGGATCCAGCCCAGCACTTCCTGGTTGGCGAGGCCGTGGAGCGGGCCGGCGAGCCCGTTCAGCCCGGCCGAGTACGAGTAGAAGGCGTCCGAGAGCGCCGAGGCCACGAGGTGGGTGGTGTGGGCCGAGACGTTGCCCGACTCGTGGTCGGAGTGGAGGATGAAGTACATGCGCGCCACCTCGTCGTACGGCGGCGGCACGCCCATCATGTGCGCGAAGTTCCCGCCCCAGTCGAGCTTGGGGTCGGCGGGAATGTGCGTGTCGGCCTTGTACTTCAGCCGGTAGATGTACGCGGCGATGACCGGCAGCCGCGCGAGGAGGTTCATCGAGTCCTCGTACATCGGATCCCACATGTCGTTCTTCTTCAGCCCGCCCTCGCCGTAGCGCTTGGCGAAGACCGAGTCGCGCTGCATCGCCAGGACGGCGGTGGAGAGCATCGTCATCGGGTGCGAGTCGCGGGGCATCGCGCGAAGGACGTCGACCACGTACCTCGGGACGGCGGCGCGAGCCTTCCAGTCCTCCACCACCTCGAGCGTCTGCGCCATCGTCGGCACGTCGCCGGTGAGCAGGAACCAGAAGAAGCCCTCGACGTACGGCTGCTCCTTGCCGGGAACCTTGGGGAGCGCCGCGAACGTCTCCGGGATCGTCTTGCCGCGGAAGCGGATGCCTTCGAGCGGATCGAGGTAGGAGATGTCGGTCACGAGCGAGCGAATGTCGCGCGCGCCGCCGATGCACTGGCCGATGTTCACCTTGTCGATGACGACGTTGCCGAACTCCTTGTTGAGCTTCTGCGTCCGCGGTCGGAACGCCTCGATCTTCTCGAGGAGCTTCGCCTTGAGGGTGCTCTGGGCCATGGGGATACTCCTGGGGCGGATTTCGAAAGGGGATCTGCTGCGAGAGGGCTCGGAGAGACGGCGAATCCTACCCGTCTCGAGAGCGAAGGTGCAACGTGCATCGGGCGGCCGCATCGACTGGAAAATCAGCACGTTGATCAGGGTCAAGCGCGCGAGGCGCCGCGGCCTCCAAGGTTGCCTCCGCGACGGCCCGCTCCAAGAAGAAAACGGGCCACCGCGCGGTGAGGCGGGTGGCCCTCGCTCTCTCGAGCGTTGTCGCTCCCCGGGAGGCCCGGGGAATCCCCTTACTTGCCCCAGCCGCCGGCGAGCGCGGCCGCGACCTGGGCGGCGACGATGCCGGCGTCGATCGGCTTCTCGGGCGCGGCCTGCGCTGCGACCTCCACCGGAACCTCGAGCTCCTCGCGCCGGCGGCGCGGGCGCTCCGCGCCGGCGCTCGAGCGACAGGTGCGGCACCAGGGCTGGTTGCGGATCGACCCGTCGGCCATGCGCCGCAACCCGAATTGCGACAGCGGCCGCATCTTGTGGCACTTGAGGCACATGAGCGTGATGAGCACCTCGTGCCCGTCGGCGTCGTAGACGGCCGACCTGCGGCGGCGCGGCTTCGCCGCCGCCTCCGGGTCCCCGGGCTTCTTGGCCGGCCTTGCCACGTCGCCGGCAGTGATCGCGTGCGCCACCATCACCTTCACGGCCATTTCGGCGATCCTCCTCGTCTCGGGTTCGCGGCCCCGCCCGGGGGAGGAGCCTGCGCCGACGAGACTGGATCGCCGGTCTGACATTCGGGGCGGCCTCGCGGTGGGCGCGCAGAAGTGATTGGTAGCGGGCAGCCGCCGACGCGGTAGGCACCAGACAGTTCGCGGGGTTGTCTCGGCGAGCGGGCGGGCCGAAGCGCGTGCACAAATTCGCACGCGGATCTCACTTCAGGTACGGAAACAGGTGCGGCGGGCGATCCGCAAGATCGCCCGCCGCGGTTGCTTCCGGTGGGAACCCGGCAGCTACGACACCCGAGATCTTACGAGGGGAGATCGATGGAAGGAAGAAGACTTCGCAGGATGGTGGGCCTGCTGCGGGCCCGCCTGCCAGAGCTGGACCTGGACGCGGTCGCCGACCCACGGACCCGGGAGGGACGCTGGTCACTGGCGCAGATCCTCCGGGCGACGCTGGTCGGGCTCATGGCCGGTTGCAAGGGGCTGTGGGAGGCCGAGCAGCTCACGGCGAGCCTGTCGGTCGCAGCCCGGCGACAGCTGGGGCTGCCGCGGCGCCCGCTCTCGAGGAACGGGCCCGGTCGACCCGGCAGCTCAGCGGACGACCTCGAGCGAGGTGAGCTCCATCTGGATGTAGGTGAAGGGCCCGCTCCCGCCGCGCCAGCTCCCCTCCATCCGCCCGTGGACGCGGAGCCCCTCCCACTCCCGCCACTCGGTGCCGCTTGCGGACCAGGGCGTCGGGACCACCTTGCTGCCGACCAGCATCGGCCTCTCCGCGCGGACGGCGACCGGGCGCCCATCGGCGTCGAGGTCGATCTCCACCTCCGACCGCGTCGGGTCGAGCCGGTCGCGCACGCGCAGCGACAGCGGCCCGGCCTCGCTCCACTCGAGCGTCGGGTGGTTCACGAGCAGCGACGGGCAGTACCCGACGTATCCCAGGTAGCGCTGGATCTCGCCCCGGTCCATGTCGGGGCCGGAGAGCTTCTTCAGCTGGATCGGGCCCTTGCGCACCAGGAGCCGCCCCCGGCCCTGCTCGTACGCGTCGGTGACGCGGACGGACGCGAGCGGGCCGCGGCCGATGCGGGCGTCCCAGCAGAACCCGGTGCGGGTGGCGTCGACGAACTCCTCGGCGGTGAACGGGACCCATCGGGCGGCGGGCGCGGAGCGGAACATGCCCCGCTGGGTGGAGCGGATTCCGCGAACGGCCCGTGCCGCGGCCTCGCCGCCCGGGAGACAGAACGCCCTCAGGCGGGCGAGCAGCGGCCCAGCGCTCCCGGCTTCCGCGGAGGAACCCATCCCAGACCCTCCCTTCCGGCCTGCGCGCCGTCGCAGCACGGCCGGGCCGGCACCCGCCTAGCGCAGCCCCACGATGCGTCCGTCCTCCGCGAGGTCGATGTCCTCGGCAGCCGGGCGCTCCGGAAGGCCGGGCATGAGCACGATCTCGCCGGTGAGCGCGGTCACGTACCCCGCGCCGGCGTACAGCCGCACCTCCCGCACCGGGAGCCGGAACCCCTTGGGGTTCGGCCCGAGCAGCGGGTCGTGCGAGAAGGAGAACGGGGTCTTCGCCATGCACACCGGGAGCCCGCCGTGCCCGAGCTCGGTGAGGTCCTCGATCTGGGCGGCCGCGCCGCGGGAGAGGTCGACCCCGGCTGCCCGGTAGATGCGCACCGCCACCTCCTCGATCTTCCGCCCTATCGGCATCTCATCCGGGTAGAGGAAGCGGAACCCTGGCGCGCCGGCGGCCGCCGCTCTCGCCACCGCCCGGGCGAGGTCGACCGCGCCCGGGCCGCCCTCGGCGTAGTGGGTCGCCACCACCGCGTCGCTCGCTCCGGCCTCGAGCGCCGCGTTCCGCGCCACCCGGTGCTCCTCCGGCTGGTCGGCAGGGTGGGCGTTCACCGCGACCACCACCGGCACGCCGAAGGCGAGGACGTTCTCCACCTGCAGCCGCAGGTTCTCGGCGCCGCGGTGGACCGCGTCGACGTCGGGCTCGGCGAGGGCGGCGTCGAGCGCGGCGCCCTTCCTGCCGCGCCCCTTCCCGCCGTGGTGCTTGAGGGCGCGGACCGTTGCCACCACCACCGCCGCTGCCGGGCGCAGCCCGCTCTGGCGGCACTTCAGGTCGAAGAACTTCTCGGCGCCGAGGTCGGCGCCGAAGCCTGCCTCGGTCACCACGAGCTCGGCGCAGCGGAGCGCCAGGCGGTCGGCGAGCACCGAGCTCGTGCCCTGGGCGATGTTGCCGAAGGGGCCGGTGTGGACGAGCACCGGGGAGCCCTCCAGCGTCTGCATGAGGTTCGGCTTCACCGCCTCGGCGAGCAGCGCCGCCATGGCGCCGGCCGCCTTGATCTTCTCCGCCGTGACCGGGCGCCCCTGGCGGTTGCGGGCGAGCACGATCCGCCCGAGGCGGCGGCGAAGGTCGGCGACGCCCTCCGCGAGCGACAGGGCCGCCATCACCTCCGAGGCGGCGGTGATGGTCCACTCGGCCTCTCGCACCGGGCCGTTGGCGCGGCCCCCGAGGCCCACCACCGCATCCCGGAGCGGCCGGTCGTTCATGTCCACCACCCGGGGCCAGACCACCGAGCCGGGCTCGATGCCGAGCGGGTTCCCGTGGTTCAGGTGGTTGTCGAGCATGGCCGCGGCGAGGTTGTGCGCGGTGCCGACGGCGTGGAAGTCGCCGGTGAGGTGCAGGTTGAAGGTCTCCATGGGCACGACCTGGGCGCGCCCTCCGCCGTTGCCGCCGCCCTTGATGCCGAACACCGGGCCCAGGCTGGGCTGGCGCACGGTCAGCACCGCCCGGGTCCCGATCCGCCGGAGCGCGTCGGTGAGGCCGATGGCGGTGGTGGTCTTCCCTTCGCCGGCCGGCGTGGGGGTGACCGCGGTGACCACCACGATCTTCCCCGCCGGCCCGCTGCCGGCCTCGAGCCGCCGCAGCGCGGCGAGGTCCACCTTGGCGGCGTGCCGCCCGTGGGGCTCGACCTCGGAGGGGGAGAGGCCGAGCTCCGCTGCGACCTCGGCGAGCGGACGGAGCCGGGCTGCCTGGGCGATCTCGAGCGAGGAGGGCATGGCGCGAGCCTAGCGCTTCGAGCGCCGGACGCCAGATCGAGCGGGAGGCCGGCAGGCCCCATCGGGGCGCCCCCGCCCGGCTGCCCGCGGCCCGGTGCGCGGGGCGGTAACATCACTGCCAGGGTGTCCATGAAGTCGCCCGGGGAAAACATCCGCCGCTACACCTGGCTCGGGGTGGCCCTGCTGTGGGCGGCGGTGCTCGCCTTCGGCCTCTTCTCCCAGCCGGCGAAGTCGGAGGTGCTCGCCTACAGCGAGTTCAAGGCCGCCGTGGCCTCGGGCAAGGTGGCCGAGGCGGTGATCTCGCCAACCGAGATCCGCGGCCGGATGAAGGGCGAGGGCGGGAAGGAGGGCGCCGCCTTCGTGCTCGTCCGCGTCGACGACCCGGACCTGGTGCGGGAGCTCGGGGCCGCCAAGGTGAAGCTCACCGGCGCGATTGACCGCGCCCCGTGGTGGAGCTCGCTCGTGTGGCTCCTGCCGCTCGGCATCTCGCTGCTCGTGATGATGTCGATCTTCCGGCGCGCCGGCCCGGCCGGCCAGGGGGGGCTGTTCGCGGTCGGCCGCAGCAAGGCCCGCATCTACGTGGAGACCGACGTCAAGGTCACCTTCGCCGACGTGGCCGGGGTCGACGAGGCCAAGCAGGAGCTCCAGGAGGTCATCGAGTTCCTGAAGACGCCCGACAAGTTCCGCCGGCTGGGCGGCAAGATCCCGAAGGGCATCCTCCTCGTGGGTCCGCCGGGCACGGGCAAGACGCTGCTCGCCCGGGCCGTGGCCGGCGAGGCGGCGGTGCCCTTCTTCAGCATCAGCGGCTCCGAGTTCGTCGAGATGTTCGTGGGGGTGGGGGCGGCCCGGGTGCGCGACCTCTTCCTGCAGGCGCGCGAGCGCGCCCCGTGCATCGTCTTCATGGACGAGCTCGACGCGCTCGGAAAGGCCCGGGGAGTGGGGCCGCTGGCCCACGAGGAGCGCGAGCAGACCCTGAACCAGCTGCTCGTGGAAATGGACGGGTTCGACCCGCGCGTGGGCGTGATCCTGATGGCGGCGACGAACCGCCCCGAGATCCTCGACCCGGCCCTCCTTCGGGCGGGACGCTTCGACCGGCACGTGCTCGTGGACCGGCCCGACAAGGGGGGCCGGCTCGCGATCCTCCGCGTGCACGCCCGCCAGATCAAGCTCGCCGACGAGGGCGCGCTCGACGTCGTGGCCGCGATGACCGCCGGGCTCGTGGGCGCCGACCTCGCCAACGTGGTGAACGAGGCGGCGCTGCTCGCCGTGCGCCGCGGCGCCGAGGGGGTGGAGCTGCGCGACCTGCAGGAGGCGGTCGAGCGGATCGTCGCCGGCCTGGAGAAGCGCAACCGGGTGCTGAACCGCATGGAGCGGGAGCGCGTGGCGCACCACGAGGTTGGCCACGCGCTGCTCGCCTTCGCGCTGCCGGGACAGGACCAGGTGCAGAAGGTCTCGATCATCCCCCGCGGCATCGCCGCCCTCGGCTACACGCTGCAGCTGCCCACCGAGGACCGCTTCCTCATGACCGAGGGCGAGCTGGAGAACAAGATCTCGCGTCCTGCTGGGCGGGCGGGTGGCCGAGGAGATCTCCTTCGGCGACGTCTCCACGGGGGCCCAGGACGACCTGCTCAAGGCCACCGACATCGCCCGGAGCATGGTGCGCTCCTACGGCATGAGCGAGGCGCTGGGGCCGCTTTCCTTCGAGCGGGACGGGCGCCCCCTCTTCCTGCGGACCGGCGAGCCACCGAGCCGCCCGGATTCCTCCGAGGAGGTGCTGCGGCAGATCGACGCCGAGGTCCGCCGCATCGTCGAGACCCAGCACGCCCGTGCGCGCAAGCTCCTCGAGGAGCGGGCGGTGGTGCTGAAGGAGGCCGCGAAGGCGCTCCTCGTCCAGGAGACGCTCTCGGGCGACGAGCTCCGGGCGGTCGCCGCCCGCCTGGGCTTCGCCCCGGGCCCGGCGCCGACGCGGGCGACGGCCTAGAGGACCTTCAGGCCGCGGAGCACCTGCAGCGCGCCCGCGAGCGTCGCCGCCGTCGCGGCGGTGACCCCGGGCTTTGCCGAGGCCCGCACCCAGGCGGCCGCCGCGGCGATGGCCACCGCGCCCCCGAGGAGCAGGGGCAGCGGGAACCCTCCGGCCCGGATCTGGATGACGTGGAAGAGGATGAGCACCTGCAGGCCGGCCGCCACCGCCGCCGCCACGCCCGGGCCCCGGGCGGCGGCGTCGAAGAGGAGCACGAGCGAGGCGGCGCAGGCCGCGACGGAGAGGATGTCGAACATGCTCATGAGCGCATCTTGCCGCGGGCGGCCGCCGACGCCAGAAAACGGACGGCGAGGGCCCCGGTGCCGGTCACCCGGCGACCTGGCGCAGCACGTAGGGAAGGATGCCGCCCGCCTTCTGGTACTCGACCTCGACCGGGGTCTCGAGCCGCACCGTCACCGGCACCTCGTCGACGCGCCCGTCCCGCCGGCGGACGACGAGCACCGCCGCCATGCGCGGCGCGAGCCTGGCAATCCCGGTGAGGTCGTAGGTCTCGGTGCCGTCGAGGCCGAGGGTCTGGGCCGAGACGCCGTCGGGGAAGGTGCAGGGCAGGACCCCCATGCCGGCCAGGTTCGACCGGTGGATGCGCTCGAAGGAGCGGGCCACCACCGCGCGAACCCCGAGCAGCGCCGTGCCCTTCGCCGCCCAGTCGCGGGAGCTGCCTGTGCCGTACTCCAGACCGGCGATCACCACGAGCGGCACCCCGCTGCGCTCGTACTCGACCGCTGCGTCGTAGATGGAGACCCGCTCGCCGCTCGGCTGCAGTGCCGTGACGCCGCCCTCCACGCCCGGCACCATGAGGTTTCGGATGCGCACGTTGGCGAAGGTCCCGCGAACCATGATCCGGTCGTTGCCGCGCCGGGAGCCGTAGCTGTTGAAGTCCGCCGGCTTCACGCCGAGCGACACGAGGTACTGGCCCGCGGGGGAGCTCTCCTGGATGGAGGCGGCCGGGCTGATGTGGTCGGTGGTCACCGAGTCGCCGAAGATGGCGAGCGCCCGAGCCCCGGTCACGTCGCCGGGCGGCCGCGGCGGCGTCATGAAGTGGGGGGGCTCCTGGATGTAGGTCGACCTCGGATCCCAGCGGTAGACCATCCCGGTCGCGGCCTGCATCGCGTTCCACTGGGGGTTCTGGTCGAAGCGGGCGTAGTTTTGGCGGTACTCCTCGGGGTCGCTCGCTTTGGCGAGCAGCTCGGCGACCTCGGCGTCGGAGGGCCACAGCTCGCGCAGGAAGACCTCCCGGCCCTTGCTGTCCCGGCCCACCGGCTCCCGGGTGAGGTCGCGGACGACCGTGCCCGCGAGCGCGAAGGCCACCACGAGCGGGGGGCTCATGAGGAAGTTCGCCTTCACGTTCACGTGGACCCGGGCCTCGAAGTTCCGGTTGCCCGACAGGACGCTCGCCACCACCAGGTCGCTCTCGGAGATGAGGCGCTCGAGCCGGGGGTCGAGGGGCCCGGAGTTGCCGATGCAGGTGGTGCACCCGTAGCCCACCACCTCGAAGCCGAGCGCGTCGAGGTGGCGCTGTAGCCCGGTCCTCTCCAGGTACCGGCTCACCACCCGACTGCCGGGCGCGAGCGAGGTCTTCACGTGGGCCGGCGGGCGCATCCCGCGTTCGTTGGCCTTCCGGGCGAGCAAGCCGGCGGCGATCATCACCGCCGGGTTGGAGGTGTTGGTGCACGAGGTGATGGCGGCGATGACCACGTCCCCGTGGCCGAGCTCGACGCCCTCCCCGCGGTGGCGGGCGCGGGCCTCCGCCGCGGGCTTGCCATAGCCCGTGGCGTCCGGGCGCGAGAGGAGCTCGGTGAAGCGCGCCCCGAGCTCCGGCAGGCGGATGAGGTCCTGGGGGCGCTTCGGGCCCGCCACCGCCGGCTCCACGCGGGCGAGGTCGAGCTCCACCACCCGGGTGTAGTCGCACTCGCCGCGCCGCGGGATGCCGAAGGTGCCCTGGGCCTTCAGGTAGGCGCGCACCGCGTCCACGCTCTCCGCCGTACGCCCGGTGGCGGTGAGGTAGCCCATGGTCGGCTCGTCGGGCGGGAAGAAGTCCCATGGTGGCCCCGTACTCCGGCGCCATGTTGGCGATGGTGGCGCGCTCGGTGCAGGCGAGGCTCGTCGCTCCCTCGCCGTGGAACTCGACGAACTTGCCCACGACCTTCTCGCGCCGCAGCAGCTCGGTCACCGCGAGCACCACGTCGGTCCCGGTGGCGCCCTCGGGGAGCCGGCCGTGGATGTGGACCCCGACCACGTCCGGGGTGAGGAACGAGGCGGGCTGGCCCAGCATGGCCGCCTCGGCCTCGATCCCGCCCACGCCCCAGCCCACCACGCCGATGCCGTTCACCATGGTGGTGTGGGAATCGGTGCCGAGCAGCGTGTCGTAGAGGTAGACCCCGTCCCGCTCGCTGGCGACGCTGGCGAGGTACTCGAGGTTGACCTGGTGGCAGATGCCGATCCCCGGCGGCACGATGCGGAGCCGCTCGATGGCCTGGGTGCCCCACTTCAGGAAGGAGTAGCGCTCCCGGTTGCGCTGGAACTCCATCTCCATGTTGCGCCCGAGGGCCTCCGGCGAGCCCCAGGCGTCCACCTGGACCGAGTGGTCGACGACGAGGTCCACCGGCACGAGTGGCTCGACCCGGCGCGGCTCCTTGCCGAGGCGGGCCACCGCAGCGCGCATGGCGGCGAGGTCCACGAGCAGGGGCACGCCGGTGAAGTCCTGCATGAGCACCCGGGAGACCAGGAAGGGGATCTCCTCCGTCCGCTCCGCTGTGGGCTGCCAGGCGGCGAGCGCACGGACGTCCTTCTCGTGGACCCGCTGGCCGTCGAGGTTGCGCACCAGCGACTCGAGGACGATGCGGATGCACACCGGCAGCCGCGAGATGCGGCCGAGCCCCTTGCGCTCCAGCGCCGGGAGCGAGAAGAGGCGGCCGTCGCGGCCGGCGCCGTACTGGAACGTGGCGAGGACGCCGAGCGGATCGCGCATGGGGCTCTCCCTTGGCGCGATCTCTTACGTGGCCGGGGTCCGGCCGCAACCGCGCGGTGCCCGCCGCGCGTCCCGGGCGTGTCATGCGACCCAAAAGAAGCGGCTCCAGAAGAGGAACAGGACCGCCTGGGCGAACGAGAAGGAGAGGACGAGCGCGCGGTCGACAGCCGGCCGCCGGCCGAGGACGCCGAGGGCGACGAAGGAGGGGAAGAGGACCCCGGCGAAGCGGGTGGCGGACAAGAGCGTCCCCGACAGCGCCACCGGCGCGAGCGACGCGAGCGCGTAGACGCCGAGCGCCCGGGTGCGGCGCTCGCGCAGGAGCCAGAGGGCGAGTGCCGCCGAGCCGAGGAGGCAGGCGGCCTCGAGCGGGCCGAGCCAGGGATGGAAGTCGCGAGGGGAGAGGACCGTCCGCCACGGGGCCGCGAGCGCGCGCCCCCAGGGCACCTGGGCGTGGAGGAGCGCGAGGGGATCGGCCGTGAGCCGCCACAGGTAGGCGGCGTGGACGGCGAGGCCGAGGAAGGGCAGCAGCGCCCAGGCTGCCCGCGCGGCCCTTCGCCGCAGCGGGTCGCGGGTGGGCTCGGTGGGCTCGAAGGCGAGCCAGGCGATGGCGGCGGCGACCGTCACGCCGGCGGGCCGGGTGAGCGCGCAGAGCAGCCCCAGCACCCCGGCCGCGGCGAAGCGGCCCTCGCGCGCGCTCCAGAGGCAGGCGACCGCGAGCAGGAGCAGCAGCGACTCCGGGTAGGCAGAGGACAGGATGAAGCCGGTCGGGAACGCGAGCAGGTAGAGCACCGCACGCGAGGCCGCGGCCCGGCTCGCACCCGAGCGTCGCGCGATCGCGGCGACGAGCGCCAGGCCCGCGAGCGCACAGGCGTTCGAGACGAGCAGGGCGGCGACGTAGGTCGACCCCGGGCCGCGCAGCGCTCCGGGGACGAGCGCGCCCGCCGCGCGCACGAGCCACGGGTAGAGGGGGAAGAAGGCCACGTTGCTCTGGACCGACGCGAGCGGGCCCCGCAGCGCATAGCCCCCCTCGGCGACCGACAGGTACCAGTGCGAGTCCCAGCGCCCGAAGGCGTCCAGCGCCGCGAGCGGGACGAAGGCCCAGCCACGCCGCGCGGCCTCGGGGAAGGGGTAGGTCCAGCTCGCCGACACCTGCGTGCCGAACCAGGCCACGGCGACGAGCAGGAGCCGGGTGACGCCGAAGGGCCAGAGGACGTCGCCCAGGAACCCCGACCCGCGCGGGTCGGTCTCGTCGACGGGGCTCGCCTGCGGCATGGGGATTCCTTCTACATCAACGCGGTGTCGGGGTTACAAAGGGCGCGGAGGCGCCCATGGTCCCGTCGGAGGTGTACCGGACGTCGCTCGCTCTTCTCACGGACTTCTACCAGCTCACCATGGCGTACGCCGCGTGGAAGGGTGGCATCGCCGGCAAGGAGGCGGTGTTCCACCTCTCGTTCCGGAGGAACCCCTTCCAGGGTGGCTACGCCGTCGCGGCGGGGCTGGAGCACGCGGTGGACTACGTGCTCCACCACCGCTTCGCAGCCGACGACCTCGCCTACCTCGCCACCCAGAAGGGCACCGACGGCAAGCCGCTCTTCGAGGCGGGGTTCCTCGACTGGCTGTCGGGCCTTCGGCTCGACGTCGACGTGGACGCGATGCCGGAGGGCACGCCGGTCTTCCCGCACGAGCCCATCCTCCGGGTGCGGGGGCCCGTCGTCCCCTGCATGCTGCTCGAGACGCCGCTGCTCAACATGGTGAACTTCCAGACGCTCATCGCCACCAAGGCGGCCCGGGTGGTGGAGGCGGCGCGCGGCGAGCCGGTCGTCGAGTTCGGACTGCGGCGCGCGCAGGGGATCGACGGGGCGCTGGCGGCGAGCCGCGCCGCCTTCGTGGGGGGCTGCGCCGCCACCTCCAACGTGCTCGCGGGCAAGCTCCTCGGCATCCCGGCCAAGGGCACGCACGCCCACAGCTGGGTGATGCTCTTCGACGACGAGCTCGAGGCGTTCTTCGCGTACGCCCGGGCGCTGCCGGCGAACTGCATCCTCCTCGTCGACACCTACGACTCCCTCGCCGGCGTCCGCCACGCCATCGAGGTGGGCAAGTGGCTCGCCGAGCGCGACCACCGGCTGGTCGGGATCCGGCTCGACTCGGGCGACCTGGCCTGGCTCTCGGTACAGGCGCGCCGGTTGCTCGACGAGGCCGGGCTGCACGACACGGCAGTCATGGCCTCGAACGAGCTCGACGAGTCCATCGTCCAGGCGCTGAAGGACCAGGAGGCCGCCATCGCCGTGTGGGGCGTCGGGACGCGCCTCGTCACCGGCTGGGACGAGCCGGCGCTCGGTGGCGTCTACAAGCTCTCCGCGGTGCGCGACGGCCCGGGCTCCCCCTGGAGCTACCGGGTGAAGCTCTCCGAGCAGGCGGCCAAGATCACCATCCCCGGGGTCCTCCAGGTGCGGCGCTTCGAGCACGGCGACAGGGTTCCTCGCCGACGTCATCTACGACGAGGAGATGGGACTGCCGGAGGCTCCCGAGATGGTGGACCCGCTCGACCCGACGCGCCGTCGCGTCCTCCCCGCCGGCACCGCGAGCGAGGACCTCCTCGTGCCGGTCATTCGCCGCGGCGCCGCCGCGTGGAAGAGCCCTTCGCTGCAGGAGATCCGGTCCCGCACCGGCGAGCAGCTCGCCCGCCTGCACGGCGGCGTGAAGCGGCTCGTGAACCCGCACCAGTACCCGGTGGGCCTGGAGCGCGGCCTCTTCGACCTTCGCACGCGCCTCGTCCTCGAGGCCCGCGGCATCTCCCCCTAGGGACCCCCATGCGCTTTCGCGAGCTGCCGCTGCCGCCGTTCTACGACCCCTCGAGCGCTGGCCGCTGGGAACACCGCGCCGACCCGCAGGCCCTGTCGGAGGCGGCCCGGGCCTGGGCGGACGAGCACGCCGTCCTGCCCTCCGGCGAGGACGCCTTCGACCTGCACCTCCTGCTCGTCGACGAGCAGAAGGACTTCTGCCTGCCGGAGGGCGCACTCTACGTCGGCGGCCGCAGCGGCAGGGGCGCGGTGGACGACACGCGCCGCCTGGTGGAGTGGATCTACCGCAACCTCGCCTCCGTCACCCGCATCACGGCCACGCTCGACACCCACCTCGCGTTCCAGATCTTCTTCCCGTCGTTCTGGGTCGACCGCGAGGGGCGGGGGCTCTCGCCCCACCGGGTGATCACCGCCGCCGAGGTGCGGGCGGGAGTCGTGCGCCCGAGCCCGGCCGTGGCGGCGTGGCTCGCGCTCGGAGACGAGGGCTGGCTGGCCGCGGAGGTGCTCCACTACTGCGAGTCGCTCGAGCGCGCGGGCAAGTACCAGCTCTACCTGTGGCCCCCGCACTGCCTCGTCGGCGGTGACGGTCACACGCTCGTCGGCGCCGTGCAGGAGGCGCGGCTCTTCCAGTCCTACGCGCGCGGCGCCCAGTCGTGGACCGAACTGAAGGGCTCGAACCCGCTCACCGAGAACTACTCCGTGCTGCGCCCCGAGGTGCTGTCGCGCCACGATCGCAAGCCGCTCGGCGAGCGCAACGCCGCGCTCGTCGAATCGCTGCTCGCCTCCGGCGCGCTCGTCGTCGCCGGCCAGGCCTCGAGCCACTGCGTGAAGAGCACGCTGGAGGACCTCCTCGACGAGATCCGCGCGCGCGACCCGCGCCTCGCCTCCCGCGTCTACCTCCTCGTCGACTGCATGTCGCCGGTGGCGGTTCCCGACCGCAGCGGCGGCTTCGTCGCCGACTTCACCGAAGAGGCCCAGGCGGCGCTCGACACCTTCGCCCGCGCCGGCGTGCACCTCGTCGCGAGCACCGACCCGCTGCGCTCGTGGCCCGGGCTGGGCGCTCGATAGCCCCCGTTGGGGCCTGTCGCATAATCTCCTACATGACGCTACAGTGCGTGGCCATGCCTTCACCCTGGCTGGCCGTCACCGCGGCCGAATACGAGGAACACATGGGCCCGGACGGGGTGGACCAGCTCGGTCCTCTTTCCGGGATCTTCGGCCATGTGTACCGGTCCGTCCGCCCGCGGAGCCTTCTAGTGCCGGGGTGCGGCCCAGGGGCGGGGCTCGAGCACGTCGACCCCTCGCTCACGCGGCGCGCCATCGGGATCGACCTGAACATCCAATACGTGACGGTAGCCCGTCAGAGGTACCGCCACCTGGGGCCAGCGCTCGAGCTGTACTGCGCGGACGCGCTCCACGCGCGCCTGCAGCCGGAGGCGGACTTCGACCTCGTCCACGTGTCGCTGCTCTTCGAGCACGTCGACCCCGGTGAGCTCGCCCGCGCCATCGGGGCCTGGGTGGCACCGGGCGGGGCCTGCGCGGTCGTCCTGCAGCGGCCCCTGGACGAGGTGTCGGGCGCGGCGGCCGTCCACGACAGCATCCGCCGCGTCGAGGACCGGATGGCGCTCGTTGAGCCGGCCGCCGTTGCCGAGCTGCTCGCCGCCGAGGGGCTCAGGCGGGTGGGGTCATGGGAGACGCGCGCGGGCGCGGGCGCCCGGTTTCACGTGGGGGTGTTCCGGGCCGGCCCGGCGCGCCCGGTCCGCTGAAATAGGCCGCCGGCGCGTTACGTACGGGAGGTCCGGAGGGACTCGCCATGGTCTGCCCCTACTGCCGCACCGAGAACGAGCAAGGCGCCATCCGCTGCAGGCACTGCACGAGCTGGATCGAGGCGGCGCCGCGCCAGCGCGAGTGGTACCGGGCCCGCCAGGGGAAGATGATCGGGGGCGTGTGCCGGGGCCTCTCGGACCGCTTCGGCGTGCCGGTGGCCGCGCTGCGCCTCATCCTCGTCCTCTCGATCCTGCTCGGCGGCTGGGGGCTCATCCTCTACGTGGCGCTCTGGATCGCCATGCCGATCTTGCCCCAGCCGGCAGCCCCGCCCGTGCCGGCCGTGGTGACCCCGCCGCCGCGCCCGACGGAGAAGCTCGAGCCCGGCGCCACCGCCTGGATCGCCCGCCGGGGCGCTCGCGCGTCACGCCGCCCTCCCGGTGGCGACGCCGTCGGCGCGGGCCGCCTCCATCGCCGGGAGCCGGCGGCCCGCCTCGCGCCGCAGGAGCGCCAGCGCGAGCACCATCTGGAAGGCCACCGAGGCGACCGACAGGATCCAGAGCTGGCGCAGCTCGAATCCCGGCTGCCGGGACAGGACGACCGCGGTGGCGAGGAAGAGGAGCACTCGCAGCGCCGAGGCGAATAGCGACGGCAGCGTGTTGCCGAACGCCTGGAACATGCCTCCGCAAGCGAAGATCACGCCGTTCGCCACGAAGTTCCAGGAGACGATGCGCAGGTACTGCGCGCCCACGCCCACGGCGGCCGGGTCGGAGCTGAAGGCGCCCACCATGCGCTCGGGCGCGAGCTGCACGAGCACCGTCACCGCAGCCATGACCCCGCAGGCGCCGATCATGCCCACCCGGAAGGTCTCGCGGATGCGCCCCGCCAGGCGCGCGCCCACGTTCTGGCCAGCGATGGGGGCGAGCGCGAAGGACACCGCCATGGCTGGCAGGAGCACCGCCTGCATGACGCGGACGCCGACCCCGAAGCCCGCCTGGGCCGACGCGCCCAGGCGGGCCAGGATGGCCTGGATGGCGCCGAGGAGCACGGCCATCGCCAGGAACTCCCCCCCGGCCGGCGCCCCGATGGAGACGAGCCGCCGCCACAGCGCCCGGTCGGGCGCGCCAGGGCGCAGCCGAAGGCGCAGGCGCGCGCCCGGGCGCGTGAAGGCGCGCACGAGGATGAGCGCCCCCACCGCGACCGCGAGGAAGGTGGCGAGACCCGCGCCGGCCACGCCGAGCGCGCGCCCCGTGCCCCATCCGGCGATGAGCACCGGCGCGAGCGCCACGTTGAGGAGCACCGTGGTCACCTGGACGGTGGAGGCGAGCCGGACGTCGCCCGCGCCCCGCAGCGCCGAGGCCATGGCGACGAGGGCGAACTGCACGACCATCGCCGGGATGAACCAGTCGAGGTAGGCGACGGCGAGCGCCGCGGTGGCGCCGTCGGCGGCGAAGGCGCCGGCGAGAGCGCGGCGGGACGCGAAGGCGACGGCTCCGAAGAGGACGCCCACGAGCAGGGCGAGGGACTGCGACTGGTTCACCGCGTGCTCGGCAGCTGCCATGTCGCGGGCGCCGACCGCCTGCGAGACGAGCGTGGTGGTGCCCACTCCCAGCGTCTGGGTGATGGCGAGCACGACGAACATCAGGTTGCCGGCGATGCTGACCGCCGCGACCGCCGCCGTTCCCTGCTGCCCGACGAAGAACAGGTCGACGAGGAAGTACAGCGTCTGGAAAAGCATGGTGAGGAAGATGAAGGCCGCGTAGCGAGCGACGTGGCCTGCGATCGAACCCGTCGTCAGGTCTTGCATGTCCGCACCCGGTCCCTCCGGGCGCGCAGGATAATCACCGAGCCCAGCCATCCGCAGGGCGGGCCCCTTCCGTGACAGCGGGGGCTCCCGCGCGCCAGGCTGGACGGGATGCCCCGGGTCTACTCCGCGGGGGTGGCCGGGCCGACGATGCCGGTGCCGGCAAGCCGGAGCCGGTCGCCCTCGACGCGTCCGAGGAGCCGGAGCAGCCCATCCATGAACGTGATGGGGTGCGGCGGGCACCCGGGCACCCACAGGTCCACGGGGATCTCCGGGAGGCCGGGCATCCCGTTCGACTGGACCGGGCTGTCGCGGAAGATCCCGCCGGACAGCGCGCAGGCCCCCACGGCGACGACGATGCGCGGCGCCGGCGTCGCCTCCCAGGTCTTGAGGGTGGCGAGGCGCATGTTCTCGGAGATGGGCCCGTGACGACGATCCCGTCGGCGTGGCGCGGAGAGGCCACGAACTGCACGCCGAAGCGGGAGAGGTCGAACTGGATGTTCCCCGACGCGTTCAGCTCGGCCTCGCAGCCGTTGCATCCGCCGGCGGAGACCTGGCGAAGCCGCAGCGCGCGGCCGAGGACCTTGCGCACCTTCTCCTCGAGGGCGGCGGCGAGGACGGGCGCGTCGCCGGAGACGAGCAGCTCCTCGCGGGAGCGCGCGGAGAGCCGGTAGTCGCGGGTGAATCGGATGGCTCCCTCGGGGCAGGCCTGCTCGCAGGCCGGGCAGAACAGGCAGCGCCCGTGTCGAGTCGCATGGACGGCCGCCCCGGGTCGAGGATGGCCTCGGTCGGGCAGGCGTCCGCGCAGGCGCGGCAGCCGTCGGGGCAGCGGGCCGGGTCGAGAGCCGGGCGGCCGCGGAACCGCTCCGGGAAGCGGGCCGGGCCCTCCGGGTAGGCCACGGTCTGGCGCCCGAACCCGGCCCGGAAGCGAACGATTCTCACGAGGTCGTCGATCACAGGTCGTGCCCGCAGTAGGAGAGGTTGAAGCTCTTGTTGCAGAGCGGGAAGTCGCGAGACCTGCTCCCCGCGCATCGCCATGGCGAGGCCCATCCAGTTGTGGAAGGAGGGGTCCTTCGACCTTGTAGCGGGCGAAGCGGCCGTCGTCGCCGGTGGTGGCCACGTGCGCGATCTCGCCGCGCCAGCCCTCCATGAGCGAGACGACGAGCCGGCCCGGAGCGCGGCGGCGCGCAGGGGACCTGCGACCGGCCCGCCCGGGAGCGACCGCAGCTGCTTCGCCACGAACTCGGCGCTGCGCTCCGATTCCATGAGCCGCACCCAGGCGCGCGCGAAGACGTCGCCGGTCTCGCCGGTCACCGTCGGCACGTGCACGAAGCGGAAGACGCCCGTGGCGTGGTCGCGCCGGACGTCGCGCGAGACGCCGCAGGCGCGCGCGGCGGGCCCCACCAGCCCGAGCTCGTTGCACAGCTCGCGGGTCACGACCCCGGTGCCGTCGGTGCGGTTGCGGGCGGAGGGCGAGTCGAAGAAGAGCTGGGCCGCCGCCTCGCACCTGCTCCCAGGCCTTCTCGACCTTGTCGGCAAGGCGCGTCGGCCGCGCCGGCGTCGAGGTCGAAGCGGACGCCGCCCGGGACGATCAGCCCGCGGCCGAAGCGGTTGCCGCAGACCTCGGCGAGCGCGTTCAGGAAGTCGGCGCGGAGCGCGCCGCAGTAGGAGGCGGTCGGGCAGGAACCCGACGTCCCCGGCCAGCATGCCGAGGTCGCCGACGTGGTTCGCGAGCCGCTCCAGCTCCAGCGCCACGCCCCGGAGCACGGCGGCGCGCGGCGGGATCTGGCAGCCGGCGAGGCCCTCCACGGCGTTCGCGTAGGCGAGCCCGTGGCCCACGGCGGTGTCGCCGGCCACCGACTCGAGGAGCGCCAGGGTTCGGCGGTCGGGCCCGCCGACGAGCATGGGCTCCACGCCGCGGTGCTGGTAGCCGAGCGCGATCTCGAGGAAGAAGACGTGCTCGCCGTGGCACTGGAAGCGGAAGTGGCCGGGCTCGATGATCCCGGCGTGCACCGGGCCCACCGCCACCTCGTGGATCTCCTCGCCCTCCACGCGGAAGAAGGGGTAGTCGCCCGGAATCGTCTGGGGGTCCGAGCGGCGCCCCCAGGGATCGGCGCCGGGCACGAGCGGCGGCTCGAAGCGCACCGGCTTCAGCCACGGGTGTCCCTCGGGCCGCACGCCGAACTGCTCGTAGAGCTCCCGCTCGAAGACCTGCAGCGACGGGCACTCGGCCGCGAGCGACGGGCAGGACGCGCCCATGCGGGTGGAGAGCACGGCCGAGCCTCCCCGACGCGTCGTCGGCGAGCACCGCGGTGACGAGCACCCCGCCGTCGCCCGCCGGGCGGCCGAAGTAGGCGCTCATCCGGCCGCCCGCGGTGACGCTGTCGGCCACGATCTGCTGGAAGGCCTCGACGGGGAGGACCGGGACCTGGGTGACGGTCGACGGCCTCCGCGTTCCACACCTGGAGGATGCGGCTCGGCACGGCTAGCTCCCCGCCACCAGGAGGGCGGCCGACTGGAAGAGGTTCTCGAGCACGGACGGCAGCCAGAGCCCGAGGGCCAGGACCGCGAGCAGCAGCGCGAGCGGCGGGCCCGCGGTGAGCCAGCTGTCCTTGAAGCCGGGGCGCAGCGGCGCGCCCTCGTCGTCGCCTTGCACCACCTTCAGGACCGTCGCCCCCATGCCCACGAAGATGACGGCGAGGAAGAGGAGGAAGAGCCCGCCCACCACCCACCGCCCGCTGCCGAGCGCGCCGTTCAGGATGACGAACTCGCTCCAGAAGGGGCTGAAGGGCGGCGTGCCGGTCACGGCCAGGAAGCCGGCGAGGAACAGCGGCCCCGGACCAGGGCAGGCGGCGGGCCGCGCCCCGCACGTCGTCGACGCGCTTGGACCCGTAGGAGCGGTGGATGTTGCCGGCGGTGAGGAAGAGGACGCCCTTCGCGAGGCCGTTGTTGAGCAGGTGGTAGAAGGCGCCCGCGACCGCGGAGCCGCCGAGGCCGAGGCCGACGGCGAGGATGCCCATGTGCTCGACGCTGGAGTAGGCGAGCATGCGCTTGAAGTCCCGCTGCCCGGCCATGAAGACCGCGGCGAGCGCCATGGAGAGGAGGCCGAGGCCGAGCGAGCGCGTCGCGGGCGAAGGCCTGCTCCCCGGCGGCGCGCGCCACCTGGAAGACGCGGAACAGGGACAGGAAGGCGACGTTGGTGACGCCGCCGGCGAGCAGCGCGCCGAGGATGCCGGGGGCCTCGCCGTACGCGTCCGGCTTCCAGGAGTGCAGCGGCGCGAGCCCCATCTTCGTCCCGTAGCCGACGAGCAGGAAGACGAAGGCGGCCCGAATCCAGGGCCTGGAGAGCTCCGGCCCGGCCTCGACGAGCGCCCCGAGGAGCAGGGACCTCGGCCCGCCGGGCCCGGCCCCGGAGAGGGCGACGAAGAAGGTGCCGAGGAGCGCGAGCGCGATCCCGAGCGAGGAGACGAGCAGGTACTTCCAGGCCGCCTCGAGCGAGCGGGCGTTGCGGTTGAAGTAGATGAGCGGGGCCGTCGCGAGCGTGGTGAGCTCGATGGCGACCCAGAGGATGCCGAGGTGCTGGGCGAGGCCCACCGCGGTCATGGCGGCGAGCAGGCCCAGCAGGCCTCCCACGAAGACGCGGTTGTCGCGGTCCGGGCGCCGGCGCAGGTACCCCTGGGCGTAGATGGCGCGTGGCGAGGAAGAGCGCGCTCGTCGTGGTGAGGACGCACCTTCCCGGCCGCGTCGAGGAACAGGTAGCCCTCGAGCAGACGGCGGCTCGGGCGCGCATCCAGAGCGCCGCCAGCCAGGCCGCGTGGGCAGCCGCCCCGGCGACGAGCAGGAGCGGGCGGGTGCCGGCCGTCCGGCCAGGCGAACGCCACGGCGGCGAGCAGGAGCGGCACCAGCATGACGAGAGGGACCATGGGGCCGCGTAGTCCTTGAGCGACGTGAGCGCGTCGGTGTCGAGCGAGGAGAACTCGCGGTTGATGTGGAACATGACGATGCCCATCACGAAGACCGCGGCGAGCAGGTCGAGGAGCACCCCGGCCTCGACCATCACCGGCATGAAGTCGGTGAGGAGCAGGCCGAAGACGAAGACCCCGTTCTCGAGCACCAGGAACCCGAGCACCTGGGTGACCGCCTTCTTGCGGCTCACCACGAGCAGCAGCCCGGTCCAGACGGTGGCGAGCGCGGTGGGCACGAGGAAGGCGTGCATCTCGGGGGTGGGGAGCGGCAGCCCGCGGGAGAAGGCGAACGCGAGGGCCACCCCGGCGCCCCCGAGCAGCATGGAGGGAACGTAGCCGATGAGCGGCTCGACCTCGCGGCGGATGGCGGCCTCGCGGATGGCCCGGAACATGAGCCAGGGGATGAACAGGGCCTTGATGGCGAGGGCGCCGAAGGCGACGAGCAGCACGTGGCCAAGGTCGTGCGCGGGGGAGGCGAGCATGAGCGCGAGCAGCGAGAGCAGCGCCCCCTGCAGCGCCACGGCGCGGATGGCGGCCCCGAGCCGGCTCGACGCCAGGAGGAAGAGGTCGATGACCACGACCAGGATGAACGTCATGTCGATCCAGGAGGCCATGGTCACCTGAGGAGGAGCACGAGGGCGAACGTCGAGAGAACCGAGGCCCCGACGAGCATCTGGGGCACGCGGGTGAGCCGGAGCCTCGCCATCACCGACTCGGTCACGCCCACGAGCACCGCGAAGCCGAGCAGGCCGACGACGAACGTCGCCTCGGCCGCCCAGACGCTGCCGAACGGGAACGCCGAGCACGAGCCGGACCAGGATGGCGCCGAAGAGGAAGAGCTTGAGCGAGGCGCCGTAGAGGATGAGGGCGAGGTCCGGGCCCGGAGTGGTCGAGCACCATCACCTCGTGGATCATGGTGAGCTCGAGGTGGGTGTTGGGGTCGTCGACCGGGATGCGCGCGTTCTCGGCGAGCGCGACCACGAAGAGCGCGATGGCGGCGAGCAGGAGCGCCGGAGCCGACTGCCCGCCACGCCGCCGGGAGGCCCGCTCCGAGCATGCCGGAGAGGGAGAGCGACCCGGTGGCCCGCGCCAACACGACGAAGCACAGGAAGAGCGCCGGCTCGGCCATGCTGGCGAAGGAGACCTCGCGCGCCGCGCCCATGCCCTCGAACGACGAGCCGGTGTCGAGCGCGGCGAGCGCGGTGAAGAACCGCGCGAGCGCGAGCAGGTAGGCGAAGAGGACGAAGTCGCCCGTGAAGGAGACGAGGGCGGGCTCGCCGGCCACCGGCAGCATGAGCCCCGGCGGTCGCGACCGCCGCGAGGCCGACCGCCGGGCCCGCCCGGAAGACCCAGGTCGTGGTCGCGGCTGTAGACGGCGCCCTTCCGGAGGAGCTTCCCGAGGTCGTAGTAGGGCTGCAAGAGCGGCGGGCCCGGTCCGGCCGGCGACGGTCGCCTTCACCCGGTTCACCACCCCGAGGAGCAGCGGCGGGAAGGCGAGGAGGAGCCCGATCTGGAAGACGGCGCGCAGCAGCATGTCACCACCAGACGAAGCGCCAGGCGAGCATCGCCACGAGCGCGAGGAGGACCAGCACGGCGTAGAGGTGGATGCGGCCCGGGAAGATGCCCCGGACCTTCCCGGCGGCGAGCTCGTAGGCCCGGACGGCGGGGAGGATGGCCCGGTCGAGCACGGCGTCCGGGACGTCCGTCGCGAAGCGGGCCGTCCGGGGGAAGATCCCGCGCGGTGGCTCGAAGCGCACGCGCGGGAAGAGCACCCACCGGAAACCCTGCCCCAGGATCTGCGCGAACGACGACCCGGTGTACTCCATCCGTGGCGTTGGGGCGGCGTAGCCGCACCCCCAGGTCTCGACGAGCGGGGCCGCTCGCCCGGGGCGGCCGAGCCGGCGCCGGAGAATGGCGACGAGCCCGACCGCGGCGACGAGGGCGGCCGCGACGAGGCTTACCGACCGCGCCGGCGCCGACGCCGCGACCGCTGCCGGCGCGAGCGCGTCGGCGGGGAGCGCGGCCCAGGCGGTCGCCGCGCGGGCAAGGGGGGCGATGGCGAGCGCGGGCCCGAGGCCGATGGCGAGCGCAGGCAAGCAGCGAGCGCCGCCATGGGCGAGCAGCATGGCGCGGCCCGACTCGTGGGCGCGGGCTGCCGCGTCGGATCGGGGCTGCCCGAGGAAGACCGTCCCGTGGACCTTCGCGAAGCAGGCAGCGGCCAGGCCGCCGATGAGGGCCAGGACGGGGGTGGCGAGCACGAGATAGGCGGCGTGGTCGCTCCTCGGCAGCTGCATGCCCCGCAGCGAGGCGAGCGCGACGAGCCACTCCGAGACGAATCCGTTGAGCGGCGGCAGGCCGCAGATGGCCGCCGCGCCCGACGAGGAAGAGCAGCCGCGGTGCCGGGCATCGCCCGGGCGAGCCCGCCCATGTGCTCGATGTCGCGGCGTCCCGGTGGCGTGCTGGACCGAGCCCGCGCCGAGGAAGAGCAGGGACTTGAAGAAGGCGTGGTTCACCACGTGGAGCGCACCGCCGGCGAAGCCGAGGAGGACGAGCGCGGCGTCGCCCGCGGGCTCGGCCCACGCAGCGCGATCCCCAGTCCCATGGCGATGATGCCGATGTTCTCCACGGAGTGGTAGGCGAGCAGGCGCTTCAGGTCGTGCTGCGAGAGCGCCACCCCCACGCCCAGCACGCCGGAGACGGAGCCGAGGAAGAGCAGCGTCATTCCCCAGGAGGCAGGCGGCGCCTCGAAAAACCCGGTGGTGCGGAGCAGCCCGTAGATGCCGGTCTTGAGGAGCACGCCGGACATCACCGCCGACACGTGGCTCGGGGCCGCGGCGTGGGCGCCCGGCAGCCAGAAGTGGAGCGGCACCAGGCCCGCCTTGATGCCGAATCCGACGAGCGCGAGCGCGAAGAGCCAGCCTCCGGCCACCCCCGACGCCGGCAGGCCCCTCCAGGCGGCGAAGTCGAAGGACCCGCGGCCGGTGCCCACCACCGAGAAGAAGGCGAAGAGGGCGAAGGTTCCGACGTGGGCCGCGGCCAGGTAGACCCACGACGCCCGCTGCGCCTCGGGCCGGTCCTCCTCGCGTGCGCACCAGCATGAAGCCGGCGACCGCCATCGCCTCCCAGCCGAGGAGGAAGAGCAGCGCGTTGTCGGCGAGGACGACGAGCCCCATCGCGCCGGTCACGAGCCCGAAGAAGAGCTGGAGCCGCACCGCCTTCCAGCCGAGGCGCTGCCTGCGGGCCAGTAGGCGAGGCCGTAGACGGAGCCGAGCGCCGGGACGGCCAGCACCGGGACGAGGAAGAGGGCGGCGAGCGGGTCGAGCCGGATGGCAAGCGAGCCGTAGGGCTCGTGCCAGGGCAGCCGCGCGGCGACGGCGTCCGCGCCGGCGAGCACCCGGGCGCTCGCCGCGGCGCCGAGCGCCGCCGCGGTGCAGAGCGCTGCGCAGGAGAGGCCCTGGCCCGAAGCACGGCCGTCGCCGCAGGACAGCGCCGAAGGCGCCGCTCGCCGCCGCGAGGGCCACCGCCGCGATGGCGAGCGCGGCCGTCACCGCAGGGCTCCCCGCAGCGCCATCGCCACCCCGAGCGCGAGCAGGGTGAGGACGGTGTAGAGGAGCTGGAGGTTGAGGCGACCGGCCTGGAAGCGTCGCAGCCGGCTCATGCGGTCGGCGAGCGCCCGGAAGAGGGGGTCGAAGAGGCCGGTGCGCGCCGGGTCCTGGGCGTCGGTGTGCAGCGAGCTCGCGCCGGGGAAGATGCCGCCCGGGGGCCGCAGCCGCACCCGCGGATGCATGGCCCGCGGCACGACTCCGGAGAGCAGCAGCTGTGCGTAGGAGGAGGCGGTGTACTCCATCCGCGGGGTGGGGCGGCTGAACCCGCATCCCCAGGTCTCGGACTCCCGAACCTCGGCCTTGGTCCGGGCCCGCCGCGCCCACAGCGCCAGCACGGCGGCGACGAAGAGCAGCGCGAGCGCCATGCCGCGCACGGGACCGGCGAGCGACGCCGCGGGCCCGAGCGCCTCGGCGACGGAGGCGCCGCCGACGAGGGCGGCCGCCGGTGCGACGAGGCGCAGCACCTCCACCGGGAGGACGCCGAGGACGAGACAGGCGACCGCCAGCAGCGCGAGAGGGGCCCACAGGAGCGGCGACGGCTCCCGGGCCTCGGCGGCGGCCGCGGCGCGTGGAGCGCCGAGGAGCGCGACGCCGGCGACGCGGGTGAAGGCGACGGCGGCGAGCGCGCCCACGAGCGCCACGCCCGCCACCGCCAGGCCGGCGACGAGCGATGCCGGGCCGGAGAGGGAGCCCGCACCGCGGAGCAGCCCGAGATAGAGCAGCCACTCCGAGGCGAACCCGGCGAGCGGCGGCAGCGCCGAGAGGGCCGCGGTCCCGACGAGGAAGAGCGATCCCGTGACCGGGAGTCGGGAGAGCAGGCCGCCCATCCTCTCCAGCTCGCGGGTGTGGGCGGCCTGCGCGAGCGCGCCCGCGCCCATGAAGGCGAGCCCCTTCATGAGCGCGTGGCTCCACACGTGATAGAGCGCGGCGCCGAAGCCGAGCGCCGCCACCACCGGCATGCCGCTCGCGCTGCCCAGGACGCCGAGCCCGATCCCGAGCGTCACGAGGCCCACGTTCTCGACGCTGGAGTAGGCGAGCGCCCGCTTCAGGTCCTCCTGCCCGAGCGCGAGCGTGATCCCGGCGAGCGCGCTCGCGAGCCCCACGCCGGCGAGCACGACGCCGTGGCCGACGGGCGCCGAAGGCAAGAACCCGAGCACGCGCAGGATGCCGTAGACGCCGGTCTTGATCATCACCGCCGAGAGAATCGCCGACACGTGGCTCGGCGCGGCGGGGTGCGCCTCTGGGAGCCAGACGTGGAGCGGGACGAGGCCCGCCTTGGTGCCGAAGCCGACGAGGCCCAGCCCGAAGAGGAGCGCCGGGGGCCCCGCCGCCGCCCGCAGCGCCTCGAAGCGGTCGAAGTCGAAGCTCCCGGCCTGGCGGCCGAGCACGAGGAAGAGGGCCACGAGGAAGGCGGTTCCGAGGTGCGACGCGACGAGGAACGTGTAGCCGGCGCTCCGCACCTCGGCGTGCTCGTCGTCGAAGGTGACGAGCACGAAGGTCGCGACGGTCATCACCTCCCAGGCCACGAGGAAGAGCACGCCGTCGGCGGCGGTGAGCACGAGCGAGATCGAGGCGAGCAGCAGGTCGAAGAAGAAGGCGAAGACGGCGAGCGAGCGCCGGCCGCCGTGGTGGCGCATGTAGCCCACCCCGTAGACGGCGGCGGGGATGGCGAGCGCGAAGAGGGGGGCGAGGAAGAAGGCGGCGAGGGCGTCGATGCGCAGGTGGAAGGCCCCGATGGGCTCGGACCACCGGAGCGAGAGCTCCACGGCCGGCGCACCGAGGAGGAAGGGCGCGACGGCGGCGAGGCCGAGCGCTCCCCCGACGGCCGCGCCAGCGGATCCCAGCCACAGCGAGAGGTTCGGTCGGCGGGCTGCGGCCAGGGCGGCCACCCCGCCGCCGAGGAGCGCGAAGAGTGCGCCGAGGTAGAGGCTCACGCCCCGTCTCTCCTCGCCACCGCTGCGGCCCGCTGCCCTGCCGCCTCTCGCTCCACGCGGTCGATCTCGGCCAGGATCTCGGCCTCGGGGGCACGGGAGGCCAGCTTGGCCGCCAGCGCGGGGTCGCGCAGGGCGACGGCGAGGGATGCGAGGACGTGGAGGTGGGCGCGCGTCGAGGGACTGACGAGGAGGCAGAGGGTGTGGACCGGCTGGCCGTCGGCCGCCCCGAAGTCCACCGGCGTCGCGAGCAGGTAGATGGCGACGGCCGGTCGGTCGACCCGCAGCACGATGGGATCGCGGGGGTGAGGGATGGCGATGCCGCGGCCGACGGCGGTGGAGCCGAGCCGCTCCCTCGCCAGGATCATCCCGTGAAGGAACTCGCGGTCAAATCCATTCGGGACCGGGAGCCGGTCGACGACCTGGCGCAGGATGCTGCTCTTGTCGGTCCCGGGGACGTCGTAGTGGATGCCGCCGGCCCGCACGGCCTCCGAGAGCGGCGGGAGCCCCTTGGGCGCCAGGCCCGGGTCCTCGAGGATCTCGGCGGACACGTGGATCTTCCGCTGGGCGGCCCACTCGAGGAGCTCCACGCGGTTGAACCGATAACGATCGTCGACGCGCTCGGCGGGCAACTCGCCGCGCCTCACCCAGCGCTCCAGGACCTGCTCGGTGACCCCGAGCAGGCGGGCTGCGTCGCGAACTGTGAGCTGCATCCCGGGCGGACCCTCGCCCAACCCTACTACGGCAAAGCGGGAGGACCCGCAAGCGTCCGGCGGGGCTTCACGGATCCGGAAGCGGGCCGGTGACCTGGAACACCTCAACGGTACCGGAGCGGCCCCGGAGCGTGCGCGGGCCGAGCTCCTGGAACGCGAAAGCGCTCCGGGCCCGCTCCACCGTGTCCCGGGCGGCGAAGACGGTCCCGGGCTCGGCGATCGACTCCAGCCTGGCAGCGATGTTGACGACGTCCCCGAGGACGGTGAACTCGAGGCGGTCCGGGGAGCCGAAGTTCCCGGCGATGACGCGGCCGGTGTCGACGCCGATTCGGATGGAGAAGCGGCGGTCGGCGGGGAGGTGCCGGTTCATCTCCTCCACCCGCTTGAGCATCTTCCACGCGCACCGCAGGGCGCGGGCGGCGCCGTCCGCGAGCGGAACCGGGGCGCCGAAGACCGCCATCAACCCGTCCCCGATGAACTTGTCGAGGGTGCCCTTCTCCTCGAAGATCACCTCGGTCATCGTCCGGAAGTACTCGCGCAGGAGCGCCGCCAGCTCCATCGGCGGCAGTCGCTCGGTGAGGCCCGTGAAGCCCTGGACGTCGGAGAAGAGCACCGTGACGTCGTCGCGCACCTGAGCGTCGAGCGGGTCCCGGTCGAGCTGCTCCTGCGACAGGATCATGCTCGCCACGTCGGGCGAGAAGTGGCGGAGCAACTTCTTGCGCTGCTGCTCCATCGCCACTGCGCGCTCGAGGAACCGGGCCCGCTCGATCGCGAGCGCGGTCTGGTACCCGACGACCGTGGTGAGCTCGAGGTCGTCGGCCGTGAACGGGTCGACGAAGCCGCGGTCGAGCACGAGCATGCCGAGGATGCGGTTGTCCGCCCAGACGGGGACGCACAGGCAGGAGCGGATCCCCTGGGCGATGACCGACTGACTGGCCGCGAAGCGCAGGTCCTGCTGGGCGTCGACGGTCAGCAGGCCGGCCCGGCTCTTCGCCGCGGCCGCGACCACCGTCTCGGAGATGCGGGGGGCGGACCCCGGGGGGTCGCTGGCGCGCACCACCATGCGTCCCTGCTCGTCCATGAGGAGGAGGGAGGAGCGCTCGGCGCGCACGGCCGCTGCCACGGTGTGCAGGATCTTGGAGAGGCAGGTGTCGAGGTCCGGGGCGTCGATGAGCGCCTTGCCGATGTCGTTCAGGACGGCAATCTGGCGACGCGCCGCCGGCCCGCGACCGGTCGTGCGGCGGTTGCCCGCGTCGGTGTCTCGCTTGGGCTCGACGTCGTGCGCGAGCCGGACCTCGTTCTGGAGGTCGGCGAGGTAGCGAACGACCGTGCCGTGCTCCGAGAGCAGCGGCGCCGCCGGGCGCGGCGTCGGGTCGTCGCGAAGCTGCACCACGGTCTTGCCGAAGCGCAGCTTGGAGCCGGGCGCGAGCTGCGACTCGCGCACCCGCGTCTCGTTCACCCATGTTCCGTTGCGGCTGTCGAGGTCCACGAGCCACAGCTGCTCGCCGCGGCGCTCGAACATGGCATGCATGCTCGAGATCCACGGATCGGCGATCTGGACCTGGCACTCGGGGGAGCGGCCGAGCACCGTGGGTACGTCGGGGAGGAAGAACACCGTCCCGCCGCAGATGCCGTTCACGACGAAAAGCTCTGCCACGCCGCCTCGCCTTCTCTTTCGCTCGGTGTTTCAGCCGCTTGTGATAGCTTAAACCAACTTCCGCCTTCGCGTATGCCCGTCTGCCCGACCTGCCGGACGCCCAGCGAGGATGGCGTCCTCATCTGCCCGGTCGACGGGACGCAGCTGCCCCAGGGCGGCGGCCTGGTCGGCAGGACCCTCGCTGACCGCTACCGCATCCTCGGCACGATCGGCGAGGGCGGGATGGGCACGGTCTACCTGTGCGAGCATGTGGCGCTCGGGAAGCGCATGGCGGTCAAGGTGCTCCGTCCCGAGTTCTCCCGAGACGAGGAGCTCCTGCGCCGCTTCCAGCACGAGGCGCGAGCCGCGAGCCAGATCGGGCAGGAAAACATCATCGACGTCTTCGACTTCGGTCATACGAAAGACGGCTCCGCGTACTTCGTCATGGAGGCGCTCGACGGCGAGAGCCTGGCGCGGCTGCTCCGCCGCGAGGGCGCGCTCCCCATGCAGCGCGCCCTGCCCATTCTAAACCAGATCTGCCGGGCGCTCGGCGCGGCCCACCAGCGAGGGATCGTACACCGCGACCTGAAGCCCGAAAACGTCTTCGTGGTCCGCCGGGAGGACGGGGCGGACTTCGTGAAGGTGCTCGACTTCGGGATCTCCAAGAGCGCCATGGTCTCCGACGGCAAGCGTCTCACGCGCGCCGGCTCCATCATCGGCACACCCGAGTATATGTCGCCGGAGCAGGCGGCCGCGACGAGCGTCGACCACCGCTCGGACATCTACGCCTTCGGCGTGCTGGCCTACGAGATGGTCACCGGGCGACTCCCCTTCCAGGGCGAGACGCCGCTCGCGACGCTTCTCAAGCACCAGAGCGAGGCGCCGCTGTCGCCCCGGCGGCTGCGGTCGGATCTCCCGATCGAGGTGGAGACGCTGATCTTGCGGGCGCTCGTTAAGAAGCCCGAGGGCCGCCAGCAGAGCATGGCCGAGGTGGCGGCCGACCTGACCCGGGCCATGGCGGCCATCGATCTCGAACCGCTGCACACGCCGATCTTCGGCACGGCGCTCGCGCCGCTCATGACGAACCAGGGCACGGCGCGGTTCCGGCCGCCTCGCTCGGGGTCGCGAGGGGGCACGTTGCCCATTCTCGACACCGATCCGAGCATCACCCTGAGGGAGGTTCCGCGCATGACGCCCCGGGTTCGAACCGCAACGCCGACAGGGGCGGGGCGCGACACGAGAGGAGACATCGAGACGTGGCGGCGGCGGCGCGCCCAGACCGTGGCCGCGTCCATCCTCGGCTTCGCGGGGCTCGTCATCGTGGGGGCCGCCGTGGCGGCGCTCTTCATCCGCCGCGACGATCCGCGCCCGCCAGCGCCGCCGACGGAGCAGGGAGCAGCCCCGGCGGAGTCACCCCAGGTGAGCGCCGACCCGAACGCGCTCGCGAGCCGACCCGCCGAGCCGCAGGCCGTCCCGTCGGCGCCGCCCGAGGCGCCCGCGATATCGCCCGGCGCCAACGCCGTGGCGTCGGGGTCGAAGTCGACGCCCGCGAAGTCCTCGCACCCCTCCAAGCGGAAAATGCATCCAGGGACGACCACGCCCAAGCGCGGGATTGGCGCGGAGGGCGAGAGCGGCGACAATGCCGGTCCGGTGAACGATCTTCTGGACCCCTATCGCTGACCTGAGTCGGCCCGGAGCGACATGAAGCGCACCCTCGCCGTGCTCGCCACGGTCCTCGTCGCGACGCTTGCGCCGGCTGCGGCCGGCGCCGCGCCCAAGACCGCGGCGAGCGACGACGCGCGCACCGCCGAGGCCAAGGCGCACTACAAGCGCGGCGCCAACTTCTACAAAGAGGCGCGCTACCGCGAGGCGATCGACGAGTTCCTGGCCGCCTACCGCATCAAGCCGAGCGGCGTCCTGCAGTACAACATCGGGCAGGCCTACGAGAAGTTGGGAGACATCCCCGCCGCGCTTGCCTCCTACAACAACTACCTCCGCGAGGCGCCGGCGGCGCCGAACCGGGAGACGGTTCAGCACGCCATCGCGAACCTCGAGAGACGTCTCGCGGCCGGCGGCGTCCAGATGCTCTACATCTTCACCGACCCGCCAGACGCCGAGGTCTGGATCGACGGACAGTCGCGGGGCCGCTCGCCCTTCTACGTCGCCCTGCTCCAGGGGGCGCACGCAATATCGGTGATGAAGCCGGGATACCGGACGGAGCTGCGCAGCGTGGCCCTGACCCCGGAGCGCTCGCTCTCGATGACGCTGCCTCTCCAGCCGGAGCCCATCGCGCTGCCGCCTCCCGCCGCTGCGAGCGTCGCGGGCGGCGCGGCGGCGGGTGTCGCGGCTCAGGCCGTCCCGCCCCCGTCCGCTCCGAACGCGGCGCCGCCGGAGGCGACGAAGCCAGCGCCGGCGCCGCAGCCCGTGGAGCGCAAGAACTGGCTCGGCCCGATCATCGCGGGCAGCGCGGCGGTGGTGGCGGCCGGCGCCGGAGCGTGGATGGGGGTGCAGGCGCGCAACGCGCAGAACTCGCTCCTCCACGGGTATCCGCCCAGCCGGTCGAGCGCGGACTCGTTCGCCCAGAAGGCCAAGAACGACGCCACGACGGCCAACGTGCTCTACGGGGTTGCGGGTGCGGCGGCGCTCACGGGCGGCGGGTTCCTCGTCTTCGGGGGGTACTTCTAATGAGGGCGACGACCCCCCATCGCCTCGCCTGCGCGCTCGCTGCAGCCCTGTCTGCCTGCACCGTCGCGACGACTGGCGGGCAATGCAACACCGACGACAACTGCCCCACGGGACAGCGCTGCGTCGCCGCCAGCGGAACCTGCCAGGCCTGCACCATCTCCTGCACCGGTGGCCTCACGTGCGGGACCGAGGGCGGGGTCGAGGCTTGCGTCTGTCCGCCCGCCGGGCCGCAATACTATGTCGACGCGGCTGGCGGCACCGCGTCCAATCCAACTGGCGCGCAGTCCCCCGTGAGCTGCCGATTCAAGACGCTCACCGCTGGCCTGGCGGTGGCGACAACGGCGGGGTCCGTCGTGACGGCAGTTGGGGCGTCGAGCAGTGCGCCCGTGACATTTCACGAGTCCGGCCCGCTTGTCGTCGGCCATGGGGTGACGTTGACATCGGACGCGCCCGCCTGCTCTGCAACGGCTTCACCACCTTGCACACACCTTTACACCGTGGTCGCGAACGCGACGGCATCGCCGTTCATCTCGCTCGCTGCAGGGGCGACGATCTCGGAATTCGATATCGAGGCGGCGGTAGCAGGGGCCAACGCCATCGAGACGAATTGCGGTTCGCTGACAGATCCAATAACCGTCCAAGATGTGAAGGTCGGCAGTGCCGCGAAGACCGGCGTCTACCACGCCGGCAGCTGTCCGCTAAACCTGGAGTCATCGATCATCACGGGCGCGGGCGACTCGGGAGTGATCATCGATTCCACCTCAGCGGCAAACGCCACTGCGAGCCTCCTCAGTAACGTTGTTACCGGCAATACGGCCACGACTACCCACCCCCATCTCGGGGCCTCGCCGAGGCGGCGGGATGGCTGTGCTGGGAGATCAACTGACGCTGGTTGCTCGGGGGAACCGGTTCACCAAGAACAAGTTTGACCAGGTGCTCGTCGAGATTACCGGTTCCCTTAGTCTCAGTGGCGGCGCGAGCCAGTCGGCTTGCACGTCTAGCCCCATGACAGCCAATACCTTCGGCTGTTACGACACCGCGAACGGTGGCGTCGGCCTGTCGGTGAATGCAACGAGCGTCGATGCTTCATACGACCAATGGCAGGCACAGCCGCCGGTGGCCGGTACGGATTACATCGCTTCGGGGCAAGTGACCACGAGCTCGGCCTGCTCGCCAAACACTACCTGCCCTTAGTCACTTCGACTTCCTTTCCGGAGCTCAGCACCTCCCCGGCGTGCGCCCCGTTGTCGCGGACGCGGTAGAGGCTCACCCCGACGACCTTCCACTTCTGGCGTCCCGCGCGGCGCAGGAAGGCCTCGAGCGCCTCGTCGCGGACGCGGAGCACGCCAGGGACGTCGCTCGCGTGGCGCACCACTCGCGTCCCGTCGGAGCGAACGACGACGAGCCCCATGTGCGTGATGCGGGATGGCCGGTTCGGCCGGTCCTCGCGCACGACGAGCAGCACCGTGCCGTTCGGGATTCGGGGAGCCACGCCCAATGCGTCCCCGAGCGGAACGAGGTCGATCTCGAAGTCTCCACGGGGGAGCTCCGCCGTGGAGAGTCCCGCCACCGCGTGCCCGGAGCGCTCGGCCTGCCCCAGGCTGCCTCGTCGAGGTGCTTCGCGGCCATCGTCGCGGCCGGGCCTGCGACCTCGCGAGTCACCGGCTCGAGCCAGCCCTTCGCGACGAGCGAAGGCAGCCATTGCGACTCCACGTAGTGGTTCCGGTTTCGGTACTCGGGTGCGCCGGAGTAGCGGACGTCGTCGAGCAGGCGCGCGGCATCGGCTACGGTACGCGCGCTTCCCAGGGCAAGCGCGGTCTCCACGAAGGTGACGCAGTCGAAGGCGTCGAGCCGGAACCGCGGATCGGGGTCGATCCCGGCCCCCTCGCCGAGCGGCGAGGAGACATAGGGCGCCCCGAGGAGGAGCGACGCGGCCCATGAGGCGCGATCGGGACCGGCCGACCGGCCCGCGAGACCGCTGTCGAGCCGGGCGCGCAGCGCCGCCTCGCGCGGGGGAGCAGCGAGCACGAGGGCAAGGCCCACCAATCGAAGCGAGAGGTACACGAGACGCGCGCCAGTATAGCCCCGGCCCTTCTTGACTCGCCCGGATCCCACGGATAGCGTCCGGCCAATCGCGCAAGGACCCCGGTGCGCCTCCCACAATCCGCCTTCTTGCCGCCCGTTGGCGCGGCGCCACCTTCCCGGTCGGAAGGAGAACGAGGGCTGCCCCGACCGGGACCGCGACGGGGTCCCCGACCGGCTCGAGCGGTATCCGGACGTGTCGGGGATCCCCCCACCGACGGCTGCCCCGGGAAGTACACTCTCATCCTGGTCGCGAGCGAGGGCGTGGAGGTCCGAGAACCGGTGAAATTTTCCGCCGCGCAGCGGAAATTGCTACGGTCGAGCTCGATGGTGCCCGACCAGGTGGCTCAGCTGATGACCGACCGACTCCTGCTCCGGCCGCGCCTCGAGGGGCCTACCGACCTCGGCGGGGCGGAGAAGTCGAAGCTCGTGCTCTCCCGGAGGCGCGCCGAGGTCGTGGCGGCGTACCGAGCGAGGCGCGTTACCCGGACTCGCCTGAACGCCGCCGGCTCGTCGAGGCCCCTCGCCGTGAGCCGGATCGCGGCCGGGCGAGCCCAGAACCGTCGCGTCGGTTTCCAGGTCGTGTCCGAAGAATCCCCGGAGTGAGTCCATGCCCAAGTTCGAGGTCTATGTCCCCGCTTCGCCCCCGCAGCTGCCCGTCGCAATCACGCTCCGCGTCGATTCCGACAACTGGCTCGCGGCGCTGAAGGTCGGCCTGCAGAAGGTCGGAGGCGGGGAGCTCGCCGCCAACATCCTCTGCGACATCCAGGCCGACGGATCCATCCACGTGACCGACCCGGGTGGGGCCCGGGTGTTCCGGATCCGCGAGATGCAGGGCCCAGCGCCGGCCTCGCCGCCGCCGATCCCGGACGCGAACCGCACCGCGGTGATGCACGCGCCGCCGCCCCCGCCGCCCGCCCCCGCACCCGCAGCGCGGCCCGTCGCGACCGCGCCGCCGCCCCCGGTCGCTCCACGCGCGGCGCCCCCGCAGCCCCCAGCCAAGGCTCCGGCCCCGCCCGCTGCCCCACCGGCGCGCCCTGCGCCCGCGCCGGTGCCGCAGGAGCGCCGGCTGCAGCGGCCCGCCGCACCTGTCCGCCCGACACCGGACTCGGTCGCGTCCATGATCGAGGAGGTGGCCGGGCCCGCGGAGCCCCAGCCCGAGCGCATCGGCCGCATCTCCGTGCCGGAAGGCGGGCCGGCCGACGTCCTCGCGGACGTCTTCTACCGCGTCGCCGACTTGCACCGGAAGACCGACCGGGACGAGGGCCTTCGCTTCGTCCTCGACCTCGCCATGGAGAAGATCCGCTGCGACGCCGGCTCGGTGCTGCTCGGGCGCTACCAGACCGGGGACCTGGCCTTCGTCATCGCCCGCGGGCCCAAGGCGGACGACATCCTGCGGCTGCGCCTGTCGGTACCGTGGGGGAAGGGGATCGTCGGCTTCAGCGCACAGGAGAACGTGTGCCTGGCGGTGTCGGACGCCGAGAGGGATCCGCGCTTCTACCGCGCCGTCTCCGACGCCGTGGGCTACGCGACCCGCTCCGCCCTTTGCGCCCCCATCGCCTCGGGCGGTCGCGTGCGCGGAGCGCTCGAGCTCCTCAACAAGGGCAGCGGCGCCTTCAGTGCTGCGGACCTGGCGGTGCTCTCTTACCTCGGCCACAAGGCCGGCGAGTTCCTCGACCGCCTCGAGTAGGCCTCAATCGTCGGCGGCCTCGGCGAGGTCCGCCTCGCCCTTGACGAGCTCCGCCATCACCACGGTGGCGTAGGAGCCGCGCGGCAAATCGAAGGCCGCTCGGTACCCGTCGCTCGTCTGCTCGAGCACCACCCGGATCGGCAGCCGGGCGGGGCGCCTCGTCCCCTCCGCCTCGCCGCCGGCCCGAGCGAGCTCGGCGGTCCCGATGCGTTCCGCGTCGAGCAGACGGGCCTCCCGCGGCGCGGCAGCGCCCTCCGCTGGCCGGAGCTTGTGGCCGAACATCGGCCCCGCCGGGGAGATCTCGAAGGCTTCGACGCGGGGCTGGTCGGCCGCCGGGTCGAGGCACGTGAAGACCCCGCCGCTGTCGAGCTTCTTCATCACGTCGCCGGCGATGGCGCGCGCGAAGAGGCCGTCGGCCATGCGCTCGGCGAGCCAGCGGTTGAAGAGAAGCGACTGCCAGGCCGACAGGCTGAGCCGCCTGAGGAAGCGGTCCCGAGACGCCCGCCGGGCCGCCGGGTCGTCGAGCGTCCCGAGCAGGAGCGCGCGACCCACGTCGGCGTTCCGCCCGGCGGCGCCGAAGCGCTGCGGGCCGAAGAAGTTCGGCAGCCCGCGCTCGGCGAGGGCCGCGGCGCAGGCTCGCGCCGCCTCCACGTCGCCGCCGCGGACGGCAATCTCGAAGCGGTTGCCGCGGGAGTGGCCGGTGCGGAGCTTGTTCCCGTGGCGGGAGGCCGAGACGACGCGGAAGCCCTCGCCGGAGAGCGATGCCGGGTCGGGATCGCGCGCCGACGGGAAGGACAGCCACTGGGTGGTGACCGCCTGGCGGTCCTTCAGGCCGGCGACGCCGACGTCCCTCTCTGGAACGGCGAGTTGGTGGGCGATGGCGCGAACGACGTCGCGGGTGGTCCGGCCGCGCTTCTCGACGAGGAGGTACAGGTGCGGCCCGCTGCCCGAGGGCAGGTAGGCGGGGATCTCGTCGACGCGGAAGTCCTCCGGCGAGACCTTCACCTGGCCGCCGGACCCGGGCAGCTCGGAGGTGATCCGCGGGTTCGCGGGAGGAGCCGCCCCCGTCAAAGGAGCAGCCCCTCGATCGCCTCGAGCTTCTGCTTCACCGAGCGGGCCACCGCCTCGTCGGCGTCGCGCGGGAGTCGCTCGCCGGCCTGAAAGAGATAGAAGAACATCAGCTCGCGCATGGCGTCGAGGAGCAGCCGGTTGCGGTCGCCGCTCGGCTCGATCGCCCGCAGCGGGGCGGGGGCGAGCGCCTCCAGGTTCGCGAGCAGCTCTTGCTCGTCGACGGACCCGTCGGACCGCGGCGAGGTTCGCCGCCACAGCGGCCCGAATCGGGAAGCGGCGTCGGAGAGGAAGGCGCGGGCCCCGGCGAGGAAGGCCTCGGCCCCGCGGAAGGCGACCACCGCGCCGGCGATGTCGCGGAGGATGTCGTTCATGCCCGAGGCGATGGCCCGGGCGCGATCGGCGGGGGCGGACACCTGCGCCGCAGCGGCCTCCGACACCTCGACGTAGCCCACCTCCGCGAGCCGGTAGACGATCTTGGTCGTATCGAACTCGGAGAGGTGCGCGTCCCGGGCCAGGTCGATGAGCCGGCGGCGGCCGTCCACCATGCCGAGGAGGCGCTCCTCGTCGGGCTCGAGCTGCACGTGCCGGCGCGGCTCCTTGCGGCGCAGGAACACCTGGCCGTTCGGGATCCGCCCCCGGAACATGCCCATCTCGTCGATGCGGCGGATGGCGTCCATGAGCAGTCCCTGGGTGTCGACCGAGAGGGCGGCCCCGGGCACGTCGTCGTCGCCGCCCTGCACGAGGTAGAAGAACCCCTCTCGGGCCATGAGCACGGCGTGGAAGACGGAGGCCACCTGCTCGTGCACCACCTTCCAGAGGTCGTTCGACGTCATGTGGCCGCGCTCGACGAAGATGCGCCCCACGGGCCTGCCGCTCGACACCGCGTCGGTGAGCTGCCGCTCGTCGAGGTACCCGAGCCGGAGCGCCACCTCGCCAATCCGCTCCCCGGGGGCCTCCGACGAGGCGCCGCGCACCTGCCCGGCGCGGAAGAAGATGGACCGGGCGACGGGCCCGGTGAGGACCCGAAGCGTCCCGGACATCCGCGCCTGGTGGACGAAGCCGACGAAGTCCGGCAGCGGAAAGGCGGACAGGTCTCCGGCCAGGATGGCGCGGACGGCGGGCGCTGCGCCCCCACCGACGGGGGTCCGCAGCGCGACGAGCAGGTCGGGAGCCGCGGGAACGAGCTCGAAGCGCCCGGCGCGGTCGGCGAGCGCGCGGCGCACCTCCTCGGACTGAGGGACCACGCGCCCGTGGGCGTCGATCTCCAGGAAGGTCCGCTCCACGCCTAGTCCTTCCAGCCGTTCGACTTCAGCCACTCCTCCTCGTCCTCCAGGATGAACTCGAGGATGGTGTCGGAGTAGTCGGGCAGGAGGTGGCGCCTGCCGTTGATGAAGAGGCTCGGCGTGCCCTGGATGCCGCCGCGGCGGGCCTCCGACTGGGAGTCGCCCACGCGGGTGCGGTACTGGTGGCTCTCGAGCGCCTTCTTGAGCTCGGCGCCGTCCTTGCCGAGCCGCTCGGCATGGCCAGCCAGGGTCTCGTCGTCGAGCGCCCGGTTGTTCTCGAAGAGGGCGTCGTAGAACGCCCAGAGGACCCCCTGGTCGCGGGCCCATTCCGCGGCCTCGGCGGCCTCCTCGGCGCGCGGGTGCATGGCGAGCGGGAAGGGCTTGTAGACGAGCTTCACGCGGCCCGCGTGCTTCTCGATGAACTCCTCGAGTTTCGGTCGCAGCTGCTGGCAGAACGGGCAGACGAAGTCGGAGAACTCGACGATCGTGATCGGGGCCTGGGGATCCCCGAGAGGCGGGCCGAAGCCGGCGACGTCGAGCCGCGCCCGCTTGGCGCCGTCGAACGACGAGTAGTAGTCGGTGAGGAGCCGCTCGATGTCGTTCGAAGCGAGGTTCATCCCGGCGAGCCGCGCAGCGAGCGCAGCCATCCTCGGGCCGTGCTTGCAGCCCGTGTGCTCGGTGAGGCACCCGAGCAGCGTGTGCGGGCAGCCGCAGTAGCAGAACTCCTCCTGCAGCACCTTGGCGAGGACGGCCTTCTGCTGCGCGGTCAAGACGTCCGCGCCGACCGTGGACGGGATGGTGGACCAGTCCAGCGCCGGCGCGGAGGGACCGGCCGTGGTGGCCGGGGCGGCGAGGCCCTGGGAGAGGACGGTCATGAGGAGGGGGAGCGCGAGGGTCATCGGTGCCCGGACGGTTGGAGGGACGCTGATATTAGCACCGGGCCGCGGCGCGCGACGGACTGCCCGCGCGCCGGTGCGTGCGTCCCGGGCTCCTTCCTTATAGGTATGTGCCCGGATGGAACGAACCAGGCTCGAGCCCGGAGCGGTGCGCAAGGACCACGGTGGGCGGCTGCGGATGGCGCTCGTCTACCCGAACGCCTACCGGCTCGGCATGGCCAACCTCGGGCTGCACGCCGTCTACCGGATCGCGAACGCCGAGCCGGACGTCCTGTGCGAGCGGGCGTTCTTGCCCGACGCCCCCGGAGAGCCGGTGCGCACCGTGGAGTCGGGCCGGGGCCTCCGCGACTTCGACGTGGTGGCCTTCTCCCTCTCGTTCGAGGACGACTACATCCACGTGCTCGAGTTGCTCGAGCGCGCCGGGCTGCCGCTGCGCGCGGCACTGCGGGGAGGGGAGTTCCCGCTCGTCGTCGCCGGCGGCATCGCCGTCCAGATCAACCCGGAGCCGGTGGCCCCCTTCTTCGACCTGTTCCTCGTGGGCGAGGGCGAGGAGCTCTTGCCCCCCTTCCTCCGCGCGATGCGACAGGTCGAGGGCCGGGGGAGGGCGGAGGCCCTCGCCGAGCTGGCCCGCCTGCCGGGCAGCTACGTCCCGTCCCTCTACCGGGTGGAGTACGCGGACACCCGCGCCGCGGGCGGCGAGTGGGTGACCCGCTTCGAGCCGTTGCCAGGGGCGCCGGAGCGCGTGCGCCGGCTCTACGTCCCCGACCTGCGAGGGCTCGCCACGAGCCGGGTGGTCGACTCGCCCGATGCCCAGTTCGGCGACCTGTACCTCACCGAGGTGGCGCGCGGCTGCCTGTGGGGGTGCCGCTTCTGCGCGGCCGGGTTCGTGCAGCGCCCGTACCGCGAGGTGGACCTCGAGACGCTCCGCGCCGAGGCGCGCCGCGGCATCGACAAGGGGCTCAAGGTGGGGCTCGTCGGACCCGACACGAGCGACTACACCGGGCTCGACCCGCTCACCTGCTTCATCGGCGAGCAGGGCGGGAGCTTCAGCCCGTCATCGCTGCGCGTGGACGCCATCACCCCCGAGCTCTCGCGGCGCGCTGGCGGACGGGGGCGAGCGGTCCATCACCATCGCGCCCGAGGCCGGGACCGATCGGCATGCGCCGGGTGGTGAACAAGGACTTCTCCGACGACCGCATCGTGGAGGCGGCGGAGAACGCGCTCTCGCAGGGCATGCGCCACGTGAAGCTCTACTTCATGTGCGGGCTGCCGACCGAGACCGAGGAGGACGTGCTCGGGATGGCCCGCATCGCGCTGCGCATCCGCGAGGAGGTGATGATGCCCCGGGCGCGCCGGAGCGGGCGCATGGGGCGCATCACCCTCTCGGTGAACCCGTTCGTGCCCAAGCCCTGGACCCCCTTCCAGTGGGTGCCCATGCACGAGGAGAAGTGCCTCGCCGCGAAGCGGCGGCTGCTCGAGCGCGCGCTCAGGCCGGCGCGGCATCGAGGTCGACTTCCTCAGCCCGCGCGAGGCATACGTCCAGACGCTCCTCTCGCGCGGCGACAGGCGGGCCGCCGACCTCCTCGAGGTCGCGCTGCCGCGAGACCGGGGGAAGCCTGCAGCGGGCGCTCGCGCGCTGGCCGCACGACCCCGACTTCTTCGTCACCCGCGAGGCAGGGCTCGAGGAGCGACTGCCGTGGGACTTCATCGACCACGGGCTCACGAAGGCGTTCCTGGCCCGGGAGCTGCGCCGGGGCGTGGGCGCGCGCATCACGCCCAAGTGCGCGCTCTCCACCTGTCGCGCCTGCGGCCTCGACTGCGCCGACCACCCCGAGCTCACGCTGCCCGCTCCGGTGGCTCCCGTGCCGGCGACGCCGTGATCGTCGAAGAGGCCATGCAGGAGGCGATCGCGCTGGCGAGGCGCGCCGGCGAGGCGGGAGAGGTGCCGGTGGGGGCGGTGGCGCTCCTCGACGGGCGAGGTGGTGGGGCGAGGGTCGAACCGCCGCGAGGCCGACCGCGACCCGACTGCCCACGCGGAGCTGCTCGCGCTGCAGGAGGCGGCGCGCACGCTCGGCCGCTGGCGGCTCTCCGGAGTGGTGATGGTCTCGACGCTCGAGCCGTGCGCCATGTGCGCCGGCGCCATGGTGCTCGCCCGCATCGACCGGCTCGTCTTCGGGGCGAGCGACCCCAAGGCCGGGGCAGTGGGCTCGCTCCTCGACCTTTCGGCCGATCCCCGGCTCGAACCACCGCTTCGAGGTCGAGCGGGGAGTGCGCGAGGAGGAGTGCGCCGCCCTGCTCCGGGACTTCTTCCGGGCGAGGCGCTAGGAGGCCGCGTTCGATGCGCTTGGCTCCGTCTGGGAAATCGGGTAAATCCGCCCGCGGAGAGCTGGCCGAGCTGGTCGAAGGCGCCTGACTCGAAATCAGGTGTACCGGTAACGGTACCGGGGGTTCGAATCCCTCGCTCTCCGCTGTTCTTCCTCGAAGGGGGGAGGGGAAAAGTCCCGGGGAACCGGCGCGGACGCCGTTGCCCACGTTATAAGATTTGGAGAGGTGACCGAGCGGCCGAAGGTGCACGACTGGAAATCGTGTGTCCGCCCAAAAGGTGGACCGTGGGTTCAAATCCCACCCTCTCCGCCAGTCGACAGAAGCCGGTCCAGAATCCTCGGGCGACGTGGGGGCGACCGAACCCCGCCAGGCCCGGAAGGGAGCAACGGTAGGCAGTCCTCCGTGCGCCCGGGGATTGTGGGCCGGCTTCGTTTTTTCTGAGGTGCGCCATGGGCTACCTGGTCCTCGCCCGCAAGTACCGCCCGCAGACCTTCGCGGAGGTGTCCGGACAGGAGCACGTCGTTCGCACGCTCTCGAACGCGCTCGCGCGGGGCCAGCTCGCGCACGCGTTCTTGTTCACCGGGCCTCGCGGCGTGGGCAAGACCACCGCCGCCCGGCTGGTGGCGAAGGCCGTGAACTGCGAGAAGGGCCCGACCGCCGAGCCCTGCGGCCGCTGCGTCGCCTGCGTGGAGATCGCCGAGGGGCGGGCCGTCGACGTCATCGAGATCGACGCCGCCTCCAACAACGGCGTCGACAACGTCCGCGACATCGTCGAGGCGGTGAAGTACCGGCCGGCGCGGGACCGCTACAAGGTCTTCGTGGTGGACGAGGTCCACATGCTCTCGACCGGGGCGTTCAACGCCCTGCTGAAGACGCTCGAGGAGCCGCCCGAGCACGTCATCTTCGTGCTCGCGACCACCGACGTCCACAAGGTCCCGGAGACCATCGTCTCCCGCTGCCAGCGCTTCGACTTCCGCCGCCTCGACCTGCGCGAGATCGCAGACCAGCTGCGCAAGGTCGCCACCGCGGAGGGGATGAAGCTCACCGACGGCTCGCTCGCGCTCGTGGCCCGCGCCGCCGAGGGCGGGATGCGGGACGCGCTGTCGCTGCTCGACCGCGTCCGGGCCTCCTGCGGCGACGCGCCCTCCGAGGCCGAGGTGGCCGAGGCCATCGGCGCGGTCGACCCGGCCGCGGTCTCGCGCATCGCCCGCGCCATGCTGGCGCGCGACGGCGCCGCCATCCTCGCCGAGGTGGCGGCGCTGTTCGACCGCGGCCTGGAGATGAAGCGCGTCGCCGAGGAGCTCGTGCGCTGGCTGCGCGACGTCACCGTGGCGAAGCTCGCTCCGGGGGTGGCGCTCGAGCTGCCCGAGGCGCAGCGGCACGAGGCCGAGGCCCAGGCCGCCGCCGCCGACGCGGCCCAGCTCGCGCGGCTCTTCGACCTGGCGCAGCGCGCGGTTCTCGAGGTGAAGCTTGCCGAGCAGCCCCGCTACGCGCTCGAGGTGGCGCTCCTGAAGGGAGCGCTGCTCGCCCCCGGCGCGGACGTGGCCGAGCTGCTCGCGCGGGTCGAGGCGCTCGCCGGAGGCGCGGCCGCCCCCGCCCCGCGCCCGTCCCCGGCCGCTGCGCCGGGCGCCGCCCCGGCGGCGCGCGCGGTGGCGGCCTTCGGCACCCCGGGGTGTGCCGCCGGTGCGCCCGCCGCCGAGCCGAAGGCGCCCGACGCGCCGGTGGTCGCGGAGCCGGCATCGGTCGACGGCCAGTCCCTCGCGGAGCGGTGGCGCGCGGCGGTCGAGGACCTCGCGAAGGAGAGCCCGGCTCTCGCGCCGGCGCTGAAGCAGGCCGCGCTCGTCGCCCTCGGGCCCACCGAGCTCCGGGTGCGGTTCTCGCCCGGGTCGAGCTACCCCGCCCTCGTGGAGCGGCGACGAGCCGACGCCGAGCGGGCGCTGTCTCGGTTCTTCGGCCGCACCCTGCGGCTCCAGGTGGAGATCGGCCCGGCGCCCCAGGCCGCGCCGGAAGCCGGCGCCCCCATCGCCGCCGTGGAGGCCGCCGAGCGCGAGGCCCGGTCGGCCCGGCTGCGCGAGGCGGCCGCGGCCCACCCCGGCATCCAGGACGCGGCGCGGGCGCTCGGGGCCGAGATCGAGGGCATCGACGAGCTGTAGAGAGAGGGGAGCGGAGGCGAGATGGACATCCAGTTTCTCATGCGTCAGGCGAAGAAGATCGAGAAGGCCGTCGCGGAGGCCAAGGAGAAGCTCTCCGAGGTCGAGGTGGAGGCCGAGGCCGGCGGCGGGCTCGTCGCGGTGCGCATGAGCGCCCGCTTCGAGGTCCGGCGGATCGCCATCGACCCGAAGGTGCTCGAGGGAGGCGACCGGGCGATGCTCGAGGATCTCGTCGCCGCCGCCGTGAACGCGGCCGTGGAGAAGGCCCGGGTCGTGTCCGACGAGACCATGGAGAAGGCCGCCGGGGGGCTCAAGCTCCCCGGGCTCGGCGTCTAGCCCGCCATGGCCGTCGCGGATCCCATCGCACGCCTGGTGAAAGAGCTCGCCCGGCTTCCCGGCATCGGGGAGAAGACGGCGCAGCGCCTCGCCTTCCACGTCCTCGACGCCGGCGCCGAGTACGCGGAGGCGCTGGCGGCCGCGGTGGTCGGGCGTGGTGCGGGACGTCCGCTGCTGCTCCTCCTGCCAGACGCTCACCGACCGCGACCCCTGCTCCATCTGCACCGACGCGCGGCGCGACCCGCGGCTGCTGTGCGTCGTCGAGGGCGTGCCGGACCTCGTGGCCATCGAGCGTACCCACGAGTTCCACGGCCGCTACCACGTGCTCCACGGCGCGCTTTCGCCGCTCGACGGCGTCGGGCCGTCCGACCTGAAGGTTCGCGAGCTCCTGCTGCGGCTGGAGCGCGAGCCGGCCGACGAGGTCGTCATCGCCACGAACCCCGACGTGGAGGGCGAGGCCACCGCGCTCTACCTCGCGAAGCTGCTCAAGCCGCTCGGCGTCCGGGTGAGCCGCATCGCGCAGGGCATCCCGATGGGTGGCGACCTCGAGTACGCGGACCAGGTGACGCTCGCCCGTGCGCTCGCCGGCCGCCGCGATCTCTAGCCCCGCTGCCGCGCCCGTGGCGCACCCGGATCTCACCCCAAGCGATATCGCCCCGGGGCCGCGTTTCCTATCCGGACGGGCATCTCCGCGTTAGCATCTGCGTCGGGCGCGGGATTGATCGAGGGGCTGTTCCCTGGTATTCCGCGTGGACCGGTTTGGATCCGGAGAGCCCATGAACCCCGGCCTGGTGATGTACGAGGAGGAGTTCCGGCAGATCTCCGGGATCTGCGACCGGCTCACGCGCGACGCCAACGCCAAGGTCGTCTTCCTCGTCGACAAGAACGGACAGCTCATCGCCGCGAGCGGGCAGGCGCAGAACCTCGACACCACCTCGCTGGCCTCGCTCACGGCGGGCAACGTTGCCGCCATGGGGGGACTCGCGAAGCTCATCGGCGAGAAGGAGTTCCCGAACCAGTTCCACGAGGGCGAGCGCGAGTCGCTGCACATGAGCATCGTGGGCGGCCGCGTGGTGCTGGTGGTCATCTTCGACGCGAAGAGCTCTCTCGGGCTCGTTCGACTGCGGGTCAAGAAGGCGGGGGAGGAGCTGGGACGCGTCTTCGACCACCTGGCCCGAAAGCAGGCCATGCCCGGCGCCCAGAGCCCATTTGCCGAAATCACCGACGACGACATCGACAATCTCTTCAGCGGCTAGGACATGAGCTTCATCAACTACAGCTCGCGCGAGATCAACTGCAAGATCGTCTACTACGGTCCCGGACTCTGCGGGAAGACGACGAATCTCCAGTACGTCTACGCGAAGACCGCGCCCGAGGCCAAGGGCAAGATGATCAGCCTCGCCACCGAGACCGAGCGCACGCTCTTCTTCGACTTCCTGCCGCTCTCGCTCGGCGAGATCCGCGGGTTCAAGACGCGCTTCCACCTCTACACGGTGCCCGGGCAGGTCTTCTACGACGCCTCCCGCAAGCTCATCCTGAAGGGCGTCGACGGGGTGGTGTTCGTGGCCGACAGCCAGATCGAGCGCATGGAGGCGAACCTGGAGTCGGTCGAGAACCTCCGCGTCAACCTCGCCGAGCAGGGGTACGACCTGAACCGCATCCCCTACGTGGTGCAGTACAACAAGCGGGACCTGCCGAACATCGTGACCGTCGAGGAGCTGCACCGGCTCATCAATCCGCGGAGCGTCCCGGAGTACCAGGCCGTGGCCCCTACGGGTGTGGGTGTCTTCGACACACTGAAGGCGGTCGCGAAGCTGGTGCTGACGGAGCTGAAGCGGGGCGGCTAGGAACCGACCGGGGCGGCAGGCGGGCGCGGCCCACACGGAAGCGTGCGGGTTCCCCGGGGAATGCTATAAGGATCTGACCGTTAGATCGGGGCGTTTCCCCGAAGCGAGGGTGATCGTGGCACGCTCCCATTCGCTGCTCTTGGTCCTGTGGGCCGCTCTTCCGGCCGCGGTCCTGGCGCAGACGCCTCCAGCCGACTCGGGCTCCCCCGCGGCCGCCCCGGCGGCGAAGGGCGTCGCGTCGACGGCGCCGCAGTCGGCCGACGACCTCGCCGACCTCAAGGTCAAGACGCTCGAGGAGCGCGTGAACGATCTGAAGGAGAAGATCTTCCGCACCAAGGCGCGCCTCATGAACCTCCAGGAGATGGTCATCGGCGGCGACGTCACCTCGGGTGCGCGGGCGGTCATCTTCCACCGCAACGAGATGGGCGCGCAGTTCGTGCTCGAGTCGGCCACCTACACCATCGACGGCGCGCCCGTGTACACGAAGGTCGACAAGGAAGGCGACCTCGACAAACGGGAGGAGTTCGAGATCTTCAACGGCCGCGTGGTTCCGGGCAACCACCAGGTGACCGTGAAGCTCGTCTACCGCGGGCACGGCTACGGAGTCTTCAGCTACCTCGACGGGTACCGGTTCAAGGTCCAGTCGGCCTACACCTTCAACGCAGAGCCCGGGAAGGTGACGAACGTGAAGGTGGTGGGCTTCGAGAAGGGCGGGATCACCGCAGAGCTCAGGGACCGCCCCGCCGTTCGCTATGACGTCGACGTGAAGTCCGACGAGCGCGGCCAGACTCGCCCGGCGGCCACTCCCGCCGGGGGACCCCGGTGAGAGCTGGCCTCTCCTGCGCCTCGGCCCTCGTCGCCGTCGCGCTGGCGCGCCCTGCGGTTGCGGCGGACGCCCCGCCCGCGGCCGCGGACGCGCTGCGCCAGTACCAGGAGCTCGACCGCGAGCTGCGCTTCGTCGAGCAGGAGTACTTCCGCCCCGACGAGAGCCAGGCGCAGCGGGCCCACCGGAAGTTCTCGCAGGCCGAGGTGCAGTTCCTGCTCGAGAACTGGCGGTCGGCGATCGTGCTGCTCTACGACGCGGTCGACGACCCGGACTTCCGCAGCTCGGCCGACTACCCGAGCGCCCTCTACTACCTCGGCGAGTCGCTCTACCGCGAGGGCGAGTACAAGACGGCACGCAACTACTTCCGCCAGCTGCTCGCCACCCCGGACGCGCTCCACCAGCGCGAGGCGCTCCTGCGCGCGCTCGACATCGCCTTTCGGACGCGCGACGCGCAGGGCGTGGACCTGTTGCTCGAGCAGGGGCGTGCCCGGTTCGGCGACAAGCCCCCGCCCGAGCTCGCCTACCTGTCCGCCAAGGCCATCGCCACCCGTCGGGACCTCTCGGCGGCCGATCGGCGCCGCCAGGCCACCGACGCCTTCGCCGCCGTTCCGCCGCCGCTCCACCTCCAGGCCGCCTACTGGCAGGGAGCGCTCGCGGTGGAGGGCGGGGACCTCGACGGCGCCGCGGCCCGCTTCCGCTCCTGCACGGGGATGCCGGCAGCCGACGTCACCCAGCGCGAGGTCCACGAGCAGTGCGCCATGGCGCTCGGGCGCGTCGAGGCCGACCAGGGTCACGTCCAGGAGGCCATCGACGCCTACCAGGAGGTGGACCGCGAGTCGCCGCGCTTCGCCGACGCCCTCTACGAGATGGCCTGGGCCTGGGTGAAGGCGAAGAAGTACGAGCAGGCGCTGCGGACGGTCGGGCTCGTCACCGACCTCTACCCCGACTCCCGCCTCGCACCCGAGGCGACCATCCTCCAGGGCCACCTCTACCTCCGGCTCGGTCGCTACGACGAGGCCATCGAGACCTACAACAAGGTCATCAACCAGTTCGGCCCCGTCCGCGACGAGATCGACTCCATCCTCGCCATGAACGAGGACCCGGTCGGGTATTTCAACGAGATGCTCGCCCGCCAGGACAAGCCCTTCGAGGCCACCTCGGTGCTGCCGCCGGTGGCGCTGCGCTGGGCCTCGACCCAGCAGGACGTGTCGCGGGCGCTCGCCGTCGTGTCCGAGCTCGAGGGAGGCCGCCGCGACCTCGCCGAGGGCCGGCAGCTGGCCGAGCGGCTCGACGCCGTGCTGCTGCGCAACGATGGGCTCGACGCCTTCGCCGCCCTCAAGGAGGGCTACGGGCGCGCCGAGGCGGTGGAGAACGGCGCGCTCTGGCTCCAGGGCCGCATCCTCGACGAGGAGGAGCGGATCGTTCAGCCCTCGCTTTCGGGCGATCCGAAGGCGGCCGCCGCCCTCGAGCGCGCCCGGGCCGACCGGTTGGCGCTCGAGCAGAAGGTCCGGGCGCTGCCCCGCACGCCCACCGAGGTCCTGGAGCGCCAGGAGCGCCTCAAGGCCCGCTTCGCCGGCCTGGAGAAGCGCGCCTTCCAGCTCGGCTACGTCATCGAGGCCTCGAACGCCGCGCTGGCCGGCACGCAGGCCTGGCTCGAGGCGCACAGCGGCGACGCCGGCACCGCCGAGGGCCGCGCCGAGGTCCAGGACGAGGTTCGCAAGCAGGAGGCGGTCGTCCAGGCCTACTCGGAGAGCCTGAAGGCGCTCGAGGCGGAGATCGCGCGGTCCGCGGACGCCGTGGCGGGCAACGAGGGCACGAGCCTCGAGGCCTCGCTGCGGGAGGCCTACCAGCGGGCCGTGGCCGTCGAGTCGGACGAGCTCGCCCCGTTGCGCGCCAAGGCCGGCGGGCCGGAGCGCTCGCGGCTCGAGCAGCTCGAGCAGCTGCGCGGGCAGCTCCCCGAGCTCATGGCGCGCGCCGGCAAGGTGCAGTCGCAGCTGCGCGGCCAGGCGCTCAACGGGTCCACCGGGATCCGCGCGCAGGTGGCCGCGGAGCGGCAGCGGCTCGACGAGTCCTCGGGTGAGCTCGCCCGGGCCCAGCAGGAGACGAAGAACCTGGTGGGCCAGATCGCGCTCGAGTCCTTCCGGCACGTCCGCGGCCAGTTCTACGACCTCGTGCTGAAGGCCGACGTCGGGATCGTCGACGTGGCCTGGCAGAAGAAGCACGAGCGCGTCGAGAAGATCCAGACGCTCGCGAGCCAGAAGGCCACCGATCTCGCGGCGATGGAAGCGGACTACAAGAGCGTGCTCCAGGAGGGCCAGTAGTGGCGCGGGGCTCGGCACTGCTCGCGGCCGTCGCGCTCGCCCTGCCCGCCGCCCCGCGGGCGACGACCCCGACCTCGGGCTTCACCTCGTGCATGGACCGCGGCAAGTCCCCGAAGGCGGCGGCGGTGGTCGAGGTCGCGCCTGTGGCGCCGGGCCGCGCCGCCACCCCGGCGAGCGAGCAGGAGATCGAGGAGCTCGCGGGGGAGGTGGCGCGCTTCGAGGAGCTCGCGAAGGAGTACCGGGACGAGGTGCAGGCCCTCATCCGCAAGAAGTACGAGGAGCGGCGCCGCTTCGTCGCCGACAGCTACGAGAAGTCGATCGCCGGCATGGAGTCGATGGAGCGCAAGGAGCGCCAGGACGCCATCCAGCAGTTCGAGGAGTTCCTGGCGCGCTACCCGGACGATCCCACCTACGCCCCGGACGCCATGTTCCGGCTGGCGGAGCTCTACTACGAGAAGGCGAACGACGACTACAACGACGCGCTCGGAGCGTGGCGGGAAGAGGTGCGCGTGGCGCTCGCCGAGGGGCGCGACCCGCCCGAGGAGCCGCTGCGCGACTACTCCCGGTCGGTGGCGCTCTACCGGCGGCTGCTGGCCGGCTTTCCCGACTACCGCTTCCAGAACGGCATCCAGTACCTGCTCGCCTACGACCTCGGCGAGATGGGCCGGCAGGAGGAGTCGGTGCGGGCCTACGCCGAGCTCATCCAGCGCTACCCCACGAGCCCGTTCGTCCCCGAGGCCTGGGTGAGGCTCGGCGACTTCTGGTTCGACGACGTGAAGCCGAACTCGCTCGTGAAGGCGGCCGACGCCTACGGGCGCGTGAAGGCGTGGCCCGACCACCCCCTCTACCCGCGCGCCCTCTACAAGCTGGGCTGGACCTGGTACCGGCTCGACGACTACGACCAGGCCATCGACGCCTTCACGAAGCTGCTCGACGCCTACGTGGCCGAGTCGAAGAAGAGCGGGCGCCCCCCCTCGGGCGACGTGTGGCCCGAGGCCATCCAGTACACCGCCGTCAGCTTCGCCGACATGAAGGGCGACGGCGTGGTGCGGGCGCTCGAGTACTACCGGTCGCTCGGCGGCCGGCCCTACGAGGCGGCGGTCTATCAGCGCCTCGGCGACATCCTCTTCGACGAGACCCGCTTCGCGCAGGCGGTGGCGGCCTACCAGGCCTTCCTCGCCGCCGCGCCGCTGTCCCCCGAGGCGCCGAAGATCCAGGCCAAGATCGTCACCGCCTGGCAGCGCGACCGCCGCTTCGAGATGGAGGCGAAGGAGCGCGAGGTGCTCGTCGCCGTCTACGACGACAACGCCCCCTGGTTCCAGGCGAACCGGGGCGACCCGGACCTGACGCGCGACGCCCGCGACCTCGTGGAGAAGAACCTGGCCCGGGCGGCGAGCTTCCACCACGTCCAGGCCCAGGCGCTGAAGAAGCAGGGTCGGCTCGGGCCGGCGGTGGAGGAGTACCGCGCCGCGGCCCATGCCTACGCCCAGTACCTGCGTCGCTTCCCGCACGCCAAGGTCGCCTACGATCTCGCCTTCGACTACGCCGACACCCTCTACAACTCGCTCGAGTTCGAGGCCGCGGCCCGGACCTACGCCGACGTCCGCGACGACCCGGCCGACGACAAGCACCGCGCCGAGGCGGCGCTGTCGGCGGTGATCTCCTGGGAGGGCGAGGTCACCCGTCGCGAGAGGGCGGGGCAGCTCGCCCCGCTGCCGGTGCTGCTCACGAAGGACCGCAAGGACGCCGCCCTGCCGCAGGCGATCCCGGTCGACCCGATGTTGCAGAACCTGGTGCGCGACTCCGACTCCTTCGTCGCCGTCGAGGGCTCGAGCCCGCGCGCGCCGGCCATCGCCTACAAGGCCGCCGAGATGTTCTACGCCCACAACCAGTTCCCCGAGGCGCGCTGCCGCTTCGAGGAGGTGGTCGCGCGCTGGCCCGACTCGCAGATGGCGCAGTACTCGGCCAACCTGATCATCGAGAGCTACCTCGCCATGAAGGACTGGGCGGCGGTGGAAGAGGCCGCGGCGCGCCTGCAGAAGAACGAGGTGGGCAAGAACAAGGAGCTCACCGCCACCCTGCAGAAGTTCAAGCTCGGCGGCCGCTTCAACCGGGCCCAGCAGCTCATGGAGCAGAAGCAGTACGAGGCGGCCGCGGCGCTGTTCATCGCGCTCGTCGCGGAGGAGCCGCACCACGAGTTCGCCGACAAGGCGCTCTACAACGCCGCCTCCAGCTACGAGAGCGCGCGTCGCTTCGAGAGCGCGCTGCGGCTCTACGAGCGCCTCTACGCCAACTACCCGACCTCGGAGTTCGCCGACGACGCCCTCTTCCGGGTGGCCTACAACGCCGAGAACACCTACGACTTCGAGAAGGCGGTCGAGCGCTACGGGTTGCTCGTCGACAAGTACCCGAAGTCCAAGCACCGCAAGGACGCGCTCTACAACGCCGCCCGGTCGATGGAGAACCTGCAGCGCTACGATGCCGCGGCCACCGCCTTCGCGCGCTACTCGCAGCTCTACCCCGAAGCCGAGGACGCGGCCCGGACCCAGTTCCACGCGGCGCTCGTGTACGGGAAGCAGAAGGAGTGGGCGAAGGAGATCCACGCGCTGCAGGAGTTCGTGCGGCGCTTCTCGCGCAGCAAGGAAGGCGAGCTCCTCGTCCAGGCGCAGCTGCGCATGGGCCTCGCGAGCAGGGAGCTCGGCAACGAGAAGGCAGCCCTGCAGTCCTACGCAGCCGCCGTCGCCGAGTTCAACCGGCGCGGGCTGAAGCCCGAGACGAGCCCGGCCGCCGCCGCGGCGGCCGCCGAGGCCCAGTTCCGCCTCGCCGAGAACGCCTTCGAGCGCTACGACCGCATCGCGCTGCCCGCCACCACCAAGGCCAAGAAGCTGAAGGAGGCGCTGAACGCCAAGCTCGCCGAGCTGAAGAAGGTGGCGCCGCTCTACAACGAGGTGAAGCGGTACAAGCGGCCCGACTGGACGCTCGCCGCCTTCTACCGGCAGGCCTACCTGCTCGAGCGGCTCGCCCAGACCCTCTACGACGCCCCGGTTCCGCCCGACTTCAAGAAGCCCGGGCAGGAGGAGTACCTGGCCGCCTACCAGGACCAGCTCGCGCAGTTCGCCCAGCCCTACGAGGAGCAGGCGGTGCAGGTCTACATCCAGGCGCTCGCCGCCGCCCGCGAGTTCCGGGTGAAGAACGAGTGGACGAAGAAGATCCAGGAGTCGCTCGCCCGCTACCGGCCGCGCGAGTACCCCATCTTGAAGGACGCGAAGGGGCAGATGGTCCTCGAGGACCAGAGCCCTGCTCCCATCGCCGAGTCGTCCCAGCCGAGGACGCCGCCGGTGGTGGCGCCGGTGGCGGCCGGGGCCGGCACCGAGAACCCGAACCCGGCCGCGGGCCCCCCCGCGCCGCCGGCGAACTGACCTCCAGCGATGCCACGTGAAAGGACGACGATGAGGACGAGCCGCACCGCCGCGCCCCTGCTCGCGATCCTCGCGGCCTGCGCCACCACCACCGCCACCACCGTGGTGGGACCGCCGGGCCTGTACCAGGCGGACCACAAGGACCCCGCCCGGGCGAGCGAGGTCGACGACGGCGCGGGGAACGCGCTCGTCGGGGACGCGATCGCGCGCTTCGAGCGCGCGGAGCGCGCCCGGCAGGCCGGCAACGACGACCAGGCCCGCGCCGAGGGCAAGGCGAGCGCCGACCTCATCGTGACCTTCGTCGACAGGTACCCGGACAACCGCTACCGGCTCGTGCTGCTGCGCATGGCCGCGCAGGCCGACCTCGACGCGCGCGAGTGGGACGCCGCGGCGCGGGTCGCCGACCGGCTCGGGAACGACCCCGAATCGAGCGATGCCACGAAGGCCATCGCGGCCCGGCTCGGGGCGACCGCCTCGCAGCAGGCCGCCGTCCAGGACACGCGCGCCGGGAAGATCCCGCCCCTGCAGCTCGTCGGCTTCGAGGCCCGCAAGGGCGCCGACCTGAAGCCCCAGGTGCCCGCCCGCCCCTGGAGCGTCTTCGTCGAGGACGTGGACCGCTACGCCCGGCTCATCGCCAGCCCGGCCGTGGCCGCCGCCGTCGGGGGGGGCCAGGACGTGGCGCAGCTCCAGCTCGTCGCCGCGCAGGTGGAGTTCGGCTACGACAACATGGAGGACGCGCGGCGCCGGTTCTGGGCGCTCATCCAGCGGTACCCGGGCCAGGCCGACGTGATGGAGTCCGCCGTCCCCTACTACCTCGAGACCTTCCGGGTCCTGAAGGACGACCCGGGCTACGACGACGCGCTCGCCCGGCTGCAGCCCATCGTCGCCGGCGAGGCGAAGCGGTCGCGGGACGCCGCGGGCGTGCCCGGGGCCGGCGACGCGCAGAAGAAGTCCGCCGCGGCCTTCGCGAAGCTCGACGACGACCTGACGCGGCGGCTCAAGGGCGCCGACTACAGCGCCGCCTCCGGGCTGCTCCGCAAGGGCGAGGCGGCCGACAAGGCCGGCAAGCCGGCGGAGGGCGCGGCCCGCTACCGCGAGGCCGCGGCGCTCTTCGAGAAGTTCGCCGCCGACAACAAGGACAGCCCCGACGCCCCGAACGCCCTCTACAACGCGGCGGTGGCCTGGGACAGGGCGAAGGACAACAAGAAGGCGGTGGCCGAGCGCGAGAGGCTCGTCGCGCTCTACCCCGACGCCAAGATCGTCCCGCAGGCGCTGCTCCGGCTCGGCGTCGGCCTCGCGGTCGACGGCAACAACGCCGGGGCGGCGAAGGCCTACGAGACCTACCTGGCGCGCTGGCCGGACGGCCCGCAGCACTGCATCGCGCTCCAGAACCTGGGCGTGGCGCTGCAGAACCTCGGCAAGCGGCCCGAGGCCACCCAGCGCTACGAGCAGTTCGCCGCCGACCCGGGCTGCGTGAAGGAGGACCCGAACAACGCCGCCCGGGTGCTCTACGAGGCCGGCAAGCTGCTCGCCGAGGCGAAGCGTCCCCAGGACGCCCGCAAGGTCTTCCAGTCGCTCGTCGACCTCGAGGGAGTGAGCGGCCCGGCCGAAAAGGCGTACCAGGCCGACGCCAAGGAGCGCCTCGCGAAGGCGAAGTAGGACCGACCCCATGGCCCGCTGCCTCCACCGAACCGCGCGTCACCCCTGGGCCGCCCTGGCAACGGGGCTCGCCCTCGCGGGCTGCGCCGGGACGCAGAAGCCGGAGGGGACGCTCCCCGAGGCCGGCCGCCCGGCCCCGGCCATGGAGGAGGCGCCGGACCAGGCCATGGCCGCCGCGCAGGCGACCGGCTCCCGGGCCGCCACCGGCGCCGGCGCGGCGAGCGACGCGCGCGCGCTCTTCGACCAGGGTGTTCGGGTAGCCGCGACCGACCCGGAGCGAGCCGCGGCGCTCTTCGAGAAGGCCTTCGCGGCCGATCCGAACCTGGGCTACGCGGCGTACAACGCGGGCATCGCCTACGAGAGGCTCGGAGATCCGAGCCGCGCCCGCGACGCCTACCTGAAGGCGCTCGGCGTCGCCCCCGACTTCGAGCCCGCGAGCCTGAACCTGACCCGCCTGCGGCTCCGGTCCGGGCGCGCCGAGGAGGCGGAGAGCGACCTGCGCGCCCGCATCGCCGCCCACCCGGACAAGGTGGGCCTGCGCAACCAGCTCGTCGAGGTGCTGCTCGCCACCGGCCGGCTCGAGGGCGCCGAGCAGGAGTCCCGGCGCGTGCTCAAGGTGGACGAGCAGAACGTGGCCGCGCTCGTGAACCTCGCCACCGCCTACTACGAGAACAAGCGCTACGAGCTCGCGAAGATGGTGCTCGACAACGCCCGCCAGGTGGACCCGAAGGACCCGGCGGTCTGGAACCGGCTGGGCTTCGTGGAGCTGGCGCTCGACCACCGCCCGGAGGCCTTCGAGGCCTTCCAGAAGGCGGCGTCGCTGCGGCCCGACTACCCCGAGGCCCACGTCAACTACGGGGCCATGCTGGTCGACGCGGAGGACTACGCCGGGGCCGTGAAGGAGCTCGAGCTCGCCATCCGCTACGCGCCCACGAGCGCCGCCGCCCGCATCGACCTCGGCAACGCCTACCGCGGCGCCAAACAGTTCGACCTTGCCCAGAAGGAGTACGAGCGGGCGTTCATGCTCGACGGGTCGCGGCCGGACGCGTGGTTCAACATGGCGGTGCTCTACCTCGACGGGGACAAGCAGGGCATGTCCGCGGTGGACAGGCTCGAGAAGTCGATCGCCTACTTCGACAAGTTCTCCGCGGCGGGCGGCTCGGACCCCCGGCTCGCGCAGTACCGCAAGGACGCGGCGAACGCGCTCGAGCGGGAGAAGCGCCGGCTGGCGCGCGAGGAGAAGGACCGACTGCGCAAGGAGGCCGAGGCGAAGAGGAAGGCCGAGGCGCCGGCAGCGGCGCCCGCCCCGGCGCCCGCGGCGACGACCCCGAAAGAGGGGGCGAAGAAGGCAGGCAAGGCACCGAAGGCCACCCCCGCCCCCGGCGCAGCGGCGCCGGCGGGTGGGACAGGGGGTGACAAGTGACGACATTCCGCAGACTTGTGACGCTCGTTGCCGCCGTGATAACCATGGGTTCGCCGAGGCTCGCCCGGGCAGAGGAGAATGCCTCCCCGGCCAAGGCGGCGCCGTCGGCGAGTGCGCAGCCGAAGAGCGAATCGAAGGGGCAGGCGGGCACCCAGTCGAAGAAGGTGCTGCGCCTCGAGGAGCTGAAGGTCGAGGGCCACATCCAGAAGCCCCAGGCGATGTTCCTCATGCCCCGCGCCAACCTGAACTACGGCGACCTCGACAAGGGGGAGTCCTTCCTCCCCAAGGTCGCAGAACCCTTGCAGAAGCCGCCGTTCTAGACAGGGCACGACGACCTCGATGGCGACCGCGACCTCCCAGCAAAAGGCCCTCCGCATCGGGATCGTCCAGGGCGGCAAGCTCGTGGACGAGCGCCTCTTCCCGGGCCGGCCCACCATCACCATCGGGACCTCGGCGAAGAACACCTTCGTCCTCCCGCAGTCGAACCTGCCCGAGACGTTCACCGTCTTCCAGCCGGACGGGGACGGGATGGCGCTCGCCTTCGACGAGGGCACCCGCGGCCGCGTCGACGGGCCGGGGACGAACGCGGACCTCGACGTGGTGGCCCGCGGCGGCAAGGCGAGGAAAGAGGGCCAGGGCTACCTCCTGCCGGTCACCCAGGACCAGCGGGGCCGCTTGACGCTCGGAGAGGCCACGCTGCTCTGGCAGTTCGTGGTTCCCCCGCCGGAGGCTCCGCGGCCCTCGCTGCCGCCGGAGGCCCGCCGGCGGCCGTTCCAGACCCTCGACCGGCTGTTCGTCTCCATCCTCATCGCCTCCCTCGCGCTCAACATCTCGGCGTACGTCGCGCTCGCCCACACGCCGGTCCGCGAGGAGGTCACCCTCGAGGAGATCCCGGACCGCTTCGCGAAGCTCCTCATCCCCGAGCGCCAGCCCGAGCCACCCCGCCGCGCCGAGGAGCCCAAGGCCGAGGCTCCGGTGGAGGCGAAGAAGGAGGAGCCGGCCAAGAAGGAGGAGCCCAAGAGGACCGAGGCCGACGCCGCCCGGGCCGCCGCCGACAAGGCGGCGCGCGCCGCGGACGTGCGAAAGGCCGTGCAGTCGAAGGGCATCCTCCGCGTGCTCGGCACGCTCGGGCCGGGCGGGGCCACCGGCGCGGTGAAGGACGTCTTCGGGTCCGGCGGCGGGTTCGGGGACGTGGCCACGGCGCTGTCCGGTGCGGGGGGAGTGGCGGTGGCAACCGACCCCGCCGCGGGCGGCGCCCGAAAGGGCGGAGGCGGCGGCGGAGCGGCCACCATCGGCGACCTCGCCACGAGCGGCGGCGGCAAGGTCGCGCTCGGCGCCAAGTCGGAGGCGCGGGTGAGCGGAAGCGTCTCGGCCGAGGACGCCGAGGTGGACTCGGGCGAGATCGACCAGGGCAAGCTCGGAGGCTTCGTCCGGGCCCGCATCACCTCGATCAAGGCCTGCTACGAGAACGCGCTGAAGCGCAACCCCACCCTCAAGGGGAAGATCCGCATTCGCTTCACCATCCTGGAGACGGGCGGCCTCGCCGACATCACGGTGCTCGAGAACGGGATGGGCAGCCCCGAGGTGGCGGCCTGCATCGCGGGATTCATGCGCGGCTGGCGCACGCCCTTCCACCCGTCTGGGACCGTGAGCGTCGAGTACCCGTTCGTGTTTTCGCCGTCGTTGTAGGCGTTTGTCGCCTTCGGGGGATACGGTGGAGTCGTTGACGCTCCCACGTTAAGCATCTAAAGTTCAGGCAGTTTTGGCCCGGAGTCCCGGGCAGGAAGCGGGCCCCGACGTGAACCGACATCTGGCCGCCGTTGCGCTCCTCGGCGCGCTCGTCGCCGTTCCGGCCGTCGCCCAGACGGCGAAGCCCTCGGGCCTCTCCGGCTCGCAGATGCTCGACAAGGCCGACAAGGACATCGTCGAGATGAAGCGGGTGCTGAAGCAGGTGCTCACCCGCCTCGAGGACGCCCGCGGCGAGAAGGACATCGTGAAGCTCAACTGCGTGAACGAGAAGCTCACGCAGATCAAGGGCCTCCTGAAGGTGGCCGAGCAGGCGGACATCGGGCTGCAGGAAGCCGTGGCCCGCAAGGATGACGGTGCCGAGTCGGACTCCGCCAAGATCGGCATCGCGCGCAGCAAGGTGGACCACCTTCGGGCTGAGTCCGAGGAGTGCGTCGGCCAGCTCGCCTACGTAGTCGACGAGCGGACGCAGGTCGAGGTCGAGACGCCCACGGACCTTCCGCAGGGCGACCCCACCGCCTGGCAACCGCCGCCGCCGCTCATGGTGCGGCCGCCGCCGGCCAGCACGTTCCAGTAGCAGAGCCTGGGCCCCCGCGGGGGCCCGGTCATTTCGGACGCAATCTCGGGGGAGGGCCGTAGCTGGGCCCGGAGGTATGGAGAGCTCGATGGTGCGGCGGGGAACTCTGGGGTCGTGGGCGCTCGCTGCGCTCGTCCTCGCGGGCGCGTGCCGGGCGCGCGCCGACGGCGAGGGATTCAAGATCGGCGAGTCGGGCCGGCTGCACCTCTACGGGATCGTCGCCGGCGGGTACGACTCCAACGCCCTCTACACGGTCGGGGGCGCGCCGCTCGGAAGCGGCGTCATGGACTTCATCCCCGGCCTGAAGCTCGAGGTGGGCAGCCACACCATCCAGTTCCGGCTCGACGGGTCGCTCGACTACAAGCTCTACCTCGCCCAGGCGGCCTCGACCGCCAACCTGTCCCACCTCTTCGGGCAGGCGAAGCTCGGCTTCGACGTGAACAAGGACGGAATGGTCGGGCTCACCATCGACGACGCCTTCACGTCGAGCCCGTCGAGCACGTCCTTGTCTCTCGCCCAGTCGGCGGTGTCGAACTACAACGTGCTCGACCTCGCGGTTCCCTGGCGACCCGGCGGCGGGGCGCTCACGCTGACCGCGAGCGGGCAGTGGATCCTCGACAGCTTCGAGCCCTACGGGCCCGTCCCGTCCTGCACGCCCGGCACGTCCTGCGCCTCCGACGTCGGGCAGTACAGCTACAACCAGTACGGCGCCCAGCTCCAGGGGAAGTGGGACTTCCTGCCGCGCACCGCCATCCTGCTCGAGGGCTCCTACTTCGACCGCGCGCCCAACAACACGACGGTGTCGTACCCAATCCAGGGCGTCCGCGTCGACGCGGGCGTCGTCGGCCTCATCACGTCGCACATCGCTGCCACCTTGAAGGGCGGCTGGGGCGGCGTGGTGAACTCGCCGCACGTGTCGGGCTCCACCTGGCTCGCCAACGCCGAGGTGGACTACATCAACCAGGGCGTCATCGACGCCAAGCTCGGCTGGGAGCACAACTTCGCGGCCGACGTCGGAACGGTCTACTCGCTCTACGACTACAACCGCGTCTACCTCGACGTGAAGTACATCGCCTCCCGGTTCACGCTCAAGCTCGACGGCTCCTTCGAGTACGTGAAGTACGTGCTCATCGACACCACCGGCCCCATCTGGCAGGTGACCCCGGCGGTCGACTTCGAGGTGGCCCGCTGGTGCTACCTGGGCGCCTACTACACCTACACCTACCGGTCCTCGAACCAGACCGACGTCCCGGCGTTCAACTTCACCCGGAACCAGGTCTTCGGGACCGTGAAGTTCATCTGGTAGCACCCCGCATAGGCCGAACCCCAATCCCCTCGAGAGTGTCCCCGATGCGACGCGCCACCTCGCTCGCGCTCCTCCTCGCGTTTGCCGCCTGTGCGGCCCACCGGCCCGCCGAGGCGTCGGCCGCCGCGCCAATCCAGCCGGTGGCCGACCCGGCCGCGCTCGGAGCCTCCGCGCTCGGCCCGGGCGACGTCTTCGAGGTCCGGGTCTACGGCGAGGCCGAGCTCTCCGGCGTCTACCGGGTCGGGCCGCAGGGCGACATCGTCTTCCCGCTGTGCCAGAAGGTCCACGTCTCGGGCCTCACCGCCAACGAGGCGGCCCTGTCCTTGCGCGCCTGCCTCGCGAACGGGTTCATCCGCAGCGCCCAGGTCTCGGTCATCGTCAAGGAGTACAACTCCAAGAAGATCTTCGTCTTCGGCGAGGTGCAGAAGCCCGGCACCTTCGTCTACGAGGACGGGATGACGGTCATCCAGGCCGTCACGCTGGCGGGTGGCTTCAGCAAGGGGGCGGCGCCGAACAGCACGTCGGTGACCCGCCTCGTCGACGGCCAGGAGATGAAGGTGAAGGTGCCGGTGCAGGACATCGCGCTCGGCAAGGCCGCCAACGTGTCCCTGCGGCCCGGGGACATCGTCTTCGTCCCCGAGAGCCTCTTCTAGCTCCCGGTCAGCCGCGCCCGACGGGCCAGCTCGCCCCGCCGAGCGCCAGCCGGAAGCCGGAGGGCGCGGCCGGGTCCTCCTCCAGGAGCGCGCCGAGGGCGAGCTGCGCGGCGCGGGTGAGGCGAGCCGGCCGTCCTCCCGAGAGCGTGCAGCGCAGGACGCCATCGCCGCCCACCCGCAGCGTGGACGGGTCGAGCGGCTCGCTTGCACCGCTGGCGAGGCGCAGGGCGAGGGAGCCGCCCTCCGGGAGCACGGCCCGGACCGCGAAGGGCGTCTCCGCCACCTCCACCTGCGCCACCTCGCGGCCCACCCGGACCTGCCAGGTCCCGTCCGGGAGCCGCTCCAGCGAGCGCCAGAGCACCTCCAGCGTTCGCTCGTGGGTCACCGGCTCGCCCTCCACGAGGAAGCGGCCCTCCTCGTCGATGGAGAGGCCGCCCGGGCGGAGCGGGGCGCCGCTCCCGCCCACCCGCGCGTCTCCCTTGCTCGAGAGCCCGGCCATCGGGTCGCAAGCATAGCGCCCCGGCCTTGCGCCCGCCCCGGTCCCCGGCTACTAGGGGGCGATGGAGAGCCGGGAGCCCGTGGTCCGCGTGCGCTGCCCCACCCCGGAGGACGAGGAGCGCTGCCGGGCCATCCTGGCCCGCGGCGGCCTCGCGCTCGAGCGGCAGCTCACCTCGCTCGTCGTTCGCGACGCCGACCCTGACCTCGTGAACCACGCTCTCGTGGAGGGCGGCGCGCTCGGCCGGACGGTGGTGCGCGAGCAGATCGGCAAGCTCGTCGGCTTCGTCCTCGACCACGGCGGACGCCTGGCCGGCAGCGAGGCGAGCCTGTCACGCACGGTGGCCCGGGCGCTCGCGAGCGCTGGCCTCGAGCGGCGCCTCGCGCCGAGGCCCGAGCGAGAGCTCGCCGCGTCGGCGGCGGAGCTCCACGAGTACCTCATGGCCACCTCCGGCGGCTTCGTGAGCTGGGAGCGGTTCCGGACGCTCTTCTGCCGGGGGACCGGGGATCCCGCGCCGTCCTAGCCGACCCCGCCCCGGAAGGCGAGGGCCCCCCACGCGTTCACGGCGACCCCGCAGAGCGCCAGCAGCGAGAACCCGAGCCCCATCCGGCGGCCTCCGGCCGCGACGAGCAGGAACAGGTAGGGCGTCCAGTCGACGCTGAAGCGGTACCCGAACTGCACGTATCCGGTGTTCATGTAGAGGAAGCCGGGCAGGGCCACCGCGGCCGCCGCGGCCCACAGCGCCGGCGCGAGCGGCGAGTGCCGGCGGGGCAAGAGGAGGACCGCGAGGAGCGGGGTGGTGACGAGGAGCGACATGCCATCCGGGTCGTAGAGGAGGCGGCCGCCCCGCCAGGCCGGGACGAGCAGGAAGGCCGAGCGGAGGTTGCGCGCCAGGTAGTGCCAGGAGAAGAGCCCGAAGCGCGCCACGTCGGCGTTCACGCGGTTGTTCCACAGGTGGGCGTGGCCGAAGTCGAGCGGCGAGCCGAAGCGGGCCTGGTTCGCGAGCGCCGCGCCGAGGAGCGCCGGGGCGGCGCCGAGCGCGAAGAGGCCGAGGCGCCGCCAGAGCGTCCCATCGCGCCAGGTCGCGGCCGAGCTGAGCCGCGCTCCGAGCGACCCCTCCCCGCGGACCGCCTCGAGAGCGAAGAAGATCCCGGAGAAGAGGAGCGGCGTGCGGGTCACCGCCGCCATGCCGAAGGCGAGGCCGGCCCCGAGGGGGTGCCGCGCCTCGATCGCGGAGAGGAGGTAGAGGCAGGTGAAGGTGACGCCGAGCACCTCGGCCGTGAACCAGACCTCGCCGCGCACGGACGCCGAGAAGGCGACCGTCCCGAAGGCGAACAAGAGCGCCAGGGCCGCGTTCTCCTCCCGGGTCCGCGCGCTTCCGCCCGCCCGGGCGAGCCTCTCGAGGACGGCGAAGAAGAGCGCCACGTTGAGCGCCGCGAACAGCACCGTGAAGGCCACGTCGTTCGCCTGGAAGCCGAAGGCGGCGACGAGAGGCAGCATGACGACCGCCGGGCCGGGCGGGAACGAGACGAGGAAGCGGTCGCCCACCCGGGCCCAGTCGTTGCCGTCGGGCGGCGTCACCCGCAGGTGGAGCTGCCCGTGGAGCCAGGCGTCGGCCTGGTAGATGAAGTGGGGCGCGTGCGACTGCCGGAGCAGCCGCGGCCCGGAGAAGGTCGCCAAGACGAGCCAGGAGAACGCGAAGAGCGCGAGCTCGAGCCCGTGTCGGCGGAGCGCACCTCCCGGGCGCGGAGGCGTGGGGGCGGCCGGCTCCTGCACCCGGCGAGTGAACCCCAGGAGCGGGCCGCGGCGCAACCGCCGCCCGCTACCGCGTCGCCAGCCGGAGGAGGTTCAAGGCGTCGAAGGTCGCCATGCGGCGAACGCGCTCGCGGTCGCCGGGGTAGAGCCGCTCCAGGGAGCGCGTGCCCGACGGACCCGCCAGCGCGAGGTGCACGGTTCCCACCGGCTTCTCCGGACTCCCCCCGTCGGGGCCGGCGATGCCGGTGATGCCGATGCCCCACGTCGCCGCCGCCACCCGGCGCACGCCCTCGGCGAGGCCGCGGGCGACGGGCTCCGAGACCGCCCCGTGGGCAGCGAGGATCTCGGGCGGCACCGCCACGAACCGCGACTTCATCTCGTTCGCGTAGGCCACGATGCCGAGGTCGAAGACCGCCGAGGAGCCCGGCACCGAGGTGAGCGTCTCGGCGAGCAGCCCGCCGGTGCAGCTCTCCGCCACCGCCACCCGCTCGCGGCGGGCGGCGAGCCGCTCCACCACCATGCGGGGGAGCTCGTCGCGCCCCTCGCCGAAGATGGACTCGCCGAAGATCTCGCGGACCCGGGCCAGGATGGCGTCGGCGCGCGCCTCCGCACCCTCGCCCGGCACCGTCCACTTCACGTGGATCTCGGGCCAGTGAGCCCGGTACCCGAAGCGGACGGCCCGGTTCGCGGGGTCGTCCATCACCGGCCGCATGCGCTGGTCGGCATGCGATTCGGGGACCCCGAAGAGCTTCACCAGCCGGAAGGCGGGGACCGCGCCGAGCCGGGAGGCTACCCGCGGCAGGACGAACTCCTCGCAGAGGCCGCGGTACTCGACCGGGACGCCCGGGAGCGCCACCAGCTCGGCGCGGCCGAGCGCCACCGAGAAGCCCGGGGCGGTCCCGAACCGGTTGGGGATGACGGTGGCGCCCCGGGGGAAGCGGGCCTGCTTCTCGTTGTTGGGAGTCATCTCCCGGCCGAGCCGGCGGAAGCGCTCGCGGATGGCCTCGAGCGATGGGGCGTGGACCTCCAGCGGAGTGCCGAGAGCGGCGGCCACCACCTCGACGGTGAGGTCGTCCTCGGTCGGGCCGAGCCCGCCGCTCATGACCACCAGGTCGGCGCGGCCCGTGCACTCGCGCAGCGCATCGAGCAGGTCGTCGCGGTCGTCGCCGACGAGCGTCTTGCGCCGGGGCATGACGCCGAGTCGACCAGAGCCGGTCCATGAGCCAGGGGGAGTTCGTGTCCACCACCTGGCCGGTGAGGAGCTCGTCGCCGGTCGCGAGCAGCTCGACCTGGAGGGTCATGGCAGGAGCTCCGCGCACCACCAGTGGAGGCCGCCGCCGCACCCCAGCGCGAGCCTCAGCGCGAGGCGCACCGCCTCGAGAGCCAGCCAGGCGTAGACGCCGGCGACGACGTCGTCCATCACCACGCCGAACCCGTTCTTCACCCGATCGAAAGCGGAGGCCGGCCAGGGCTTCATGATGTCCATGAGGCGGAAGAGCAGGAATCCCGCCACGGCAGCCGGCCAGGACCAGGGCACGAGCGCCATGGTGACGAGGTAGCCCACGACCTCGTCGATGACGATGGGAGAGGCGTCGGCCACCTGCCAGTAGGCGCCGGCGCGGGCGGCAGCGTACACGGCGATGGCGAGCAGGCCCGCGACGGTCACGAGGTAGGTCGCGAGGGGCAGGTCGCGAAGCAGCCACCACAGCGGGACGGCCCCGAGCGTACCGACCGTCCCCGGGGCCACGGGGGAGAACCCGCACGGCCCCCAGGCCGCGACGATCGCCCATGGTCCGGGCTTGCCCTGGGGACGGCCCTTCTTCGCCTGGCCGAGCCGCTCGAGGACCGAGAGTGCCCCGGCGGGCGTGGGGTCGTTGGAGGGCACGGGCTAGATGTACTCGTCGCCCTCGTCCTTCGACCCGTCCTCCACGTCGTCGTCGTCGGCCTCGAGCGCCTCGTCCGACTCAATCTCGCGTCGCACCGCCGCGGGGAGGGACTCCTTGGCGATGCGACGGCGGAGGACGAGCGACTCGGCGAGACCCATGACGATGTAGACGCCCATGTAGATGACGAGGACGAAGGACGCGCGGGTGGCGATCCCCACGGCGACGCCGGCGACCACCGCGAAGGCAAAGATCGCGAGGCTCCGGGGAGAGAGGTGGACGTCCTTGAAGGTGCGGTAGCGGACCGTCGACACCATGAGGAAGGAGAGGAGCGCGACCACCACGGCGATCGGGGCGTGGGTGGTGGGGTCGGTGCTCGACCCGAACTGCCGGAAGTGGGCGATGACGAGCGACACGATGGCGCCGGCCGCGAGCGGGATGGGGAGGCCCACGAAGAAGCGGTTCGAGGACTTGTCGCCGCGGGCGGCGAGCACGTTGAAGCGGGCGAGCCGCAGCGCCCCGCAGGCGGCGAAGGAGAAGGAGAGGAAGAAGCCGAAGGAAGCCGAGCGGGGCGAGCGCCCACTTGTAGACGAGAAGCGCCGGTGCGGCGCCGAAGGAGACGACGTCGGCGAGGCTGTCGAGCTGCACCCCGAAGTCGGACTGGGTCTTCGTCATCCGGGCGACGCGCCCGTCGAACATGTCGAAGAAGATGGCGAAGAAGATGGCGAGCGCCGAGCGGTAGAGCTGCTCGGGGCTGGGCTCGCCTCCCGACAGCGTCATCGAGTAGAAGCCAAGGAAGATCGAGCTGACCGTGAAGAGGTTCGGCAGCACGAACATGGCCTTGCGGAGATTGATCTGCATCCGCAGCGCTCCTCCCGACGACCCCGCTGAAGGGGAGAGGCTGTCACGCGACCGGCCGCTTGTCGAGCGCGGGGCGCCGCGCTGGCGCACCCGCGAGGAGCGATATCGTGCCACCGCGGAGGCGGCCGGTCCGAGCCCCCGCATGGGGGGTGGCCGCGCGCCGGCCCGGTCGCGGGGCTCGCTAGTGGTCTCCGCCGAAGGACGCTCCCCCGAGCATGGCCAGGGGGTCGCGGGCGCGCCCCTCCCGCCATACCTCGAAGTGGAGGTGCGGGCCGGTGGCCCTGCCGGTGGAGCCGACGAGGCCAAGCGGCTGGCCGGTCTCGACCGCGTCGCCGGGCGCGCAGGTCAGCCGGGCGAGGTGGCTGTAGCGGGTGGTGAGGCCGCCCGGGTGGCGTACCTCGACCATGAGCCCGTAGCCGTGGGACCAGCCGGCGTGGACCACAAAGCCGGCGGCCGCCGCCCCCACCACGCGGCCCGGGCGCGCCGACACGTCGAGTCCCCAGTGCATCTTCCACTCGTGATCGATGGGATGGCGGCGCAGCCCGAAGGGCGAGGAGACCGCCCCGCCGTCGACCGGCCAGCGCAGCGTCGGAGGAGCGGGCTGCGGCCCGGCCGCGAGCGTCCCGAGCGCGCGGCTCGCCCCGAGCCGGGCCCTCAGCCGGCGGGAGAGCGCGTCCACCGACCGGGAGAGCGCCTCCGGAGCCTCGCCGTAGCGGCGGCGGTCCCACTCCATCTCGGCCTCGAGCGCCACGAGTGCCCGGGAGACCTCCGCGGATGGGGTGGAGGGCACGGGGCGCGAGAGGTACCGGTCGAGCTCGGCGGCGAAGCCCTCCCAGGCCGCGAGCGCCTCGAGCGGGAAGGCGCGCCGCGCGTCGGAGCCGGTCCTGCGGACGCGGGCCTCGCTGGAGAAGCGGACGAGCGTCCCGTCGATGGGCGGACCGGCGGGCTCCGCCGCCACCTGCTCCAAAGCGGGATCGGCGGCCGGGGGCTGGGGCGCCTCCACCGGCTCGTCGGGGTCGAGGAGCCCCGCCTCGGCGAAGGTCATGGTGTCGCGCTCGTGAGCGCAGCCCGCGAACGCGAGTGCGGCGAGCGCGAGGGCGCTCAGGACCAGGGGGGCGGGGAAGCGCATCGGCGGGATCTGCGCCAATCGTAGCTGCGCCCCCGCGTCGTCACCTGTCCCGGGATCCGGGTCGTGGGTAGCGCTGCTCCCACCGCACTCACGAGGTGACCGTGTGCGCGATCCTGCGCATCGCCTCGGCCACGTCGGCGCTCGAGACGTCGAGGTGGGTGACGAAGCGCACCAGGTCCGGCTTCGAGCCCTCCGGGTTGGCGAGCACGCCCGCCTCGCGGAAGCGGGCGACGAGCGTGGTCGCCGACCGCCCCGCGAAGGAGGCGAAGACGAGGTTCGTCTCCACGGGGTGGGGGACTCGAACCCCCGGGAGCGCCGAGAGCGCGGCCGCGAGCACCCTTGCGTTCTCGTGGTCCTCGGCGAGCCGTGCGACGTTGTGGTCGAGGGCGTACACCCCCGCCGCCGCGAGCACCCCGGCCTGTCGCATGGCGCCCCCGAGGCGCTTGCGAAGGCGCCGCGCCTCCCGGATGAGGTCGCGCGGGCCGGCGAGCACCGAGCCCACCGGCGCGCCGAGACCCTTGGAGAGGCAGATGGATGCGAGCGCTGCCCCCGCGGCGAAGCGGCGGGCCGCCACGCCCGAGGCCACCACCGCGTTCATGAGGCGCGCTCCGTCGAGGTACAGGGAGAGCCCCCGCCGCGTAGCCACCTCGGCGAGCGCCTCCACCCGCTCGACGGGGTAGACCGAGCCCCCGCCGCGGTTGTGGGTGTTCTCGATCTCGATCACCCGGCTGCGCGGGAAGTGCTCGGACTCGGGTCGGATGAGGGCCTCGACCTCGGCGGGGTCGAGAAGCCCGCGTTCCCCCTTGAGCGTCCGCGGCTGGATGCCCCACAGGGCCGGCATGGCGCCGCCCTCGAAATTGACGGGGTGTGCGCCCTCGTCGCAGATCACCTCGTCGCCCGGGCGGGTGAGGACGCCCAGGGCGACCTGGTTCGCCATGGTGCCGCTCGCGACGAAGAGAGCCGCCTCCTTGCCGAGCAGGTCCGCGACGCGCTCCTGGAGCAGGTTGACGGTGGGGTCCTCGCCGTAGACGTCGTCGCCGACTTCGGCGCGGGCCATGGCCTCGCGCATGCCGGGCGTGGGCCGGGTGACGGTGTCGGAGCGGAAATCGATGACGTTCATGGCGGGCTCACCTCGGGAACGCGGCTTGTCTTCTCCTCGAGCCCGCCCAGGGCGCGGCGGGCCTGAACTCTAACGCGGGTGCAAGGTGGCGCACGCGGCCCTCCGGCGTCCCGGCTGCGGGTCCATACCACGGGCTCCGGCCGGGCGGCGATGGCCGCGTTGCGCGATAGAGAGCGCGGTTTGGCGCGATCCGGGTCCGCCAAGCTATGGAGAGGCCGAGGTGGGACATGCCTAGCTGGATCCCGTGGAGGGAGGTCTGCAAGTTTCTCTCGGGCGCCTTCTTCGTGAGCGCAGGGGTTCTTCTCTATCTCTGCATCGCGAACGTTTCGGTGCCGGTGGGGAGCCTGGTCGTCACGCCCAAGATCCATGGGGCGCGCGCCGCGGTCCACTTCGTCCTCTTTGCGATCACGTTCTACCTCGGCTTCATCCGCAAGCCATCGAAGTAGGACGGCAATCATTCACGCGGTTCATCGCGCGGTCGGGCCATCGAGTGAACTCGAATCCGGACCGCTACGGGACCACCGGGCCGTTCCGCTCGTTTGACGGACCGGGAGCATTCACCTCGGGCGACGCGACGGTCTGGTCATCGAGGGCCGCGAGTTGTCTCTTCTTGTCGAGGCGGCGGCGGGACCAGTCGCGCACTTCGAAGGCGACGACCACCGCGGCGATGAGGCACAGGATCAGGAGCACAGCGGCCTCGACGGACATGCTCGGTCCAATGCGTGCTCCCACAGGGGATGACGGACATCCCGACCGGAGTTTTCGGGTACGCGAATGCTAGCATGCACTCGCTTGAAGAGGCCGGGACCGAGAAGGGCAAGCGGGCGCCGCGCGCCGCGGGGGGCGCCGGAGGTCCGCCGCGCGGCGCGCAAGAGGGCGGCTCGCGCGGTGGACCTGCTCGAGCGGGCCATGCCCGACGCTCGCATCGCGCTGCACTTCGACAAGGACGTCGAGCTCCTCGTGTCGGTCATCCTCTCGGCGCAGTGCACCGACGCCCGTGTGAACGAGGTCACGCCCGGGCTCTTCCGGGCTTTCCCCGAGGCGGCAGCCTACGCGCGGGCTCGCCCGGAGGACCTCTGGCCGCTCATCCGCAGCCTAGGGCTCTTCCGGAACAAGGCGCGGAACATCGTCGCCGCCATGGCGGTCATCGAGCGGGAGCACGGCGGGCGGGTGCCCCGGACCCGCGAGGCGCTCGAGGCGCTGCCCGGCGTCGGGAGGAAGACCGCGGGGGTGGTCCTCGTCCACCTCGGGGCGGGCCACGCCTTCCCGGTCGACACGCATGTGGGCCGGGTGGCGAGGCGGCTTGGGTTCACCCGCCACGAGGACCCCGACAGGGTGGAGGAGGACCTCATGCAGCTCCTGCCGCCCGAGGCCTGGGGGAGGGCGCACCAGCTCCTCGTGTGGCACGGCCGCAGGGTATGCCACGCCCGGAAGCCGAACTGTGCCGGCTGCCCGATCCTTGCGCTCTGCCCCCGCGTCGGGGTCACCGCGGCCGCGGCGACCCGAGCGGCGAAGGGGGGAGGGCGTCGCGAGGCTACAGCGCCGATCGGTGGGCCGGGGCCCGGCGGATCTCCTCGGGCGACTCGGACTGCCGGTCCGCCTTGAGCTTCTTCATGCGGCGGCGGATGAGCTCGCGCTTCAGGCTCGACAGGTGGTCGACGAAGAGCGTGCCCTCCAGGTGATCGAACTCGTGCTGGATGGCGATGGCGAGCAGTCCGTCCGCCTCCACCTCGAACGGCCGGCCGTGGTAGTCGAGCGCCCGCGCCCAGACCTTGGCGGCCCGCTCGACGTCCTCGGCCTCGCCGGGGATGGAGAGGCAGCCCTCGGTGTAGGTGGTGACGCCCTCGGTCCGGACGATCTCCGGGTTGACGAAGTGGATGAGCTTCTGCCCCTCCTGGCGCGGCGAGGTGTCGATGACGATGCAGCGGCGCAGCTCACCGATCTGGGGGGCGGCAAGCCCGACGCCGTCGGCCGCGTACATCGTCTCCGACATGTCGTCGAGGAGCCGGCGGGTCGTGTCGTCCACGCCGTGGACAGGCGTGGAGGTCTTCTTGAGGATGGGGTCGGGCCAGACGAGGATCTCGCGAATCATGGACTGCTCCGTGAGGGACGGATGATAACGCGCCGCGCGCCGCAGCGCATCCCCGAGGGGAGGCGGGCCTACCCGGTCCCGAGGCCGTCGACGTACTCCGCGCGGAGCGCCTCGTCGCCGAGCACGTCGAGGGCCTCGGCGACCACCCGGCGGACCTCGTCGAGCTTCTCCCGGAGCCCCGGCTCCCGCTGCCCGTGGAAGTGGCCGGGGTCGAAGTCGGCGAGCAGCCGCTCGGCCGCCTCGCGGACCTCGAACGGGGTGGCGTGGCGGGAGAGGCCGAGGATGGTGAAGTAATCGGCGCGGCGCACCTGGTCGAGCTTCTCGCGGAGCCTCGCGAGGTCGATGGCTCGGGCCCCCGTCTCCCGGGCACCGCCCGCCTGGAACCGGGAGGCGAGCGCCCCGACCATCACCAGGCCGGCGAGCAGCTGGCTCGTGGCGAGCGGGTCGAGCGGGCTGCCGCCCACAATCTCGTCGAGGGTCCTCAGGCCGTCCGCGAGCGCCGCGGCCCGCTCCTCGGCCGGGGAGAGGCCGAGCTCCGGGGGGCGGGGCGCGCGCGGCGCCGGGGAGAGCAGGGTGGAGGGACCTCCGAGCACCGAGCCCAGGCGCGGCTCGACCCACTTTCGGCGCACCCCGTCGAGCGCCAGGGCGAGCGGCCCGCGGGCGAGCGCGATGCGCTCCTCGGGGGGCACGCGCGCGGGGGCGTAGCGGAACGGGGCGGCCACCTCGGCGAACAGCGCGAAGAGCACCTCCTCGGCCCGGCGGCGGACGAGCGCCGTCAGCTCCTCGGGCTTGAGGAAGCCGCGCTCGAGCAGGAGGAGCGCCGCCCTGCGGGAGGAGAGGCTGGCCGCGGCAGGAGCGGCCTGGCGGTGCTGGTCCCGGGTGAGGAGCCCGAGGCGGAGCGCCACCTCCTCCATGCGCTCTTGGGGAGAGCCGCTCGTCGCGCCGACGACGCGTCCCTCCTCGAAGTACACCGAGCGGGGGGCCGCGCTGCCGAAGTCGAGACGTCCGGTGAGGCCTGCGCGCGAGGCGAGCGCGAGCAGCCGCGGCATCGGGGCCTCCGCGAGAGTGCCGGCGGCGAGCTCGGCGGGCGGCGGGGGCAGCTCCGGATCGGCGAGCGGCGGGGCCTCCTCGGCGAGGACCTCGCCCGCAGCTCCCGCGGCCGTGAACTGCCTCGGCGGCGCGAGCGGTTCCGGGGCGACGGCAGGCTCGGGGCGGCGCCCGACGGCGAGCTCGTGAGCGCGACGCCTCGCGTCCTCCTCCGCGCGCCCTGCGTCTGCCGGTTCCTCCAGCGCGCGCCCGGCTCCGGAGCGCGCCTCCTCCCCGGCGCGGAGGGCCTCCTCGCGCTCGCGGGAGAGCTCCGCCGCGAGGCGACGGGCCTCGGCGTCGGCCGCGAGCACCTCCCCTTCGGTTCGCCGCCGCGCCTCGTCGGCCTGCCGCAGCGACTCCTCGAGCGCGAGCCGTCGAGCCTCCTCCTCGGCGAGGGCGTCGTCCGGGTCCTTGGCCCCCCGGGGGCCGGCTGCGGGCTCGCTCGCGCTCGGCTCGACGGCCGCGGCCGGGCGGTTCCGGGCCTCGTCCTCCCCGTGGCGGGTCTCCGCGGCGAGGCGCTCGGCCTCGATCCGGCGGCGTTCGACCTCCTGCACGGCGCGGCGAGCGATCTCGTCGGCCGCCTCCTCCACGGTCATGCCCGGGCTCGGGCCGACCGGCGCCTCGTCCGGGTCGTCCCGGGTAAGCCTGTCGAGCTCGGCGTCGATCTCGGCGACGAGCTCGTCCTCCGCGGTCTGGCGCAGCCCGTCGTCGGGGGCGGGCGCCGGCAGGTCGCCCTCCGTTGCCCCGGCGATACCGGGGGCGTGCGGACCGGCCCGAGGCGTGGCCTCGGGGGGCGCGAGCCAGCCGTGCGACTCGGCGCGCTCCCGCCGGAGGTCCTCGGCGCGCTGCCGGAGCCTCTCGGCGGCGGAGGCCCGCGCCTCGACGGCCGACGTGGTGGCGCCGGGGCTACCCCCCGACAGCGCGGTGAGCGGGATGCGGGCGACGGGGGTGCCGCCGACGCTGCCGAGCGCGATGCGGAGCTCCTCGGCGAGCTGGGAGGGATCGAGAGGGCGCGGGATCCGGACCGCGCCGGCGGGGATGTCGCCGGCATCGCCGAGCACGAGCACCGGGAAGGAGCCGGCGCCCTTCGCGACGAAGCGGCGGGCCAGCTCCGCCCCGCCGCCGTTCTCGCAGGAGGCCGAGACGATGGCCGCCTGCGGACGCTCCTGCTCGGCGAGGGTGAGCGCGTCGGCGACGCTGGTCGCGAGGACGGCCAGGTGACCTCCGCGCGAGAGGACCCGCTTGACCGCGGAGATCTCGGCGATGTCGTCGTCGATCAGGAGGACGCGCGCCACGCGGCTGGATGATGCCACGGCCGGGCAGGGTCACCAAAAGGACGGCCGTCCCGTCCCACCCGTCACCCTCGGGGACAGGGCGGCCCCGGCCCTCAGAGCATCGAGTGCGGGTCCACGTCGAAGCGGACCTGCGCCCCGCCCGGAGGGTGCGCCGCCACGCGGGCGAGCGCCCGGTGGACGCGGCGGAGCGCCGGGGCGTCGGTGGCCTTGAAGAGAAGGTGCCAGCGGCTGCGCCCGCGGATGCGCTCGATGGCGGCCGGGGCAGGCCCGAGCATGGCGAGGCCGGGCCCGAGCGCGGGGCGGGCGGCCTCGCCGAGGGCGTCGGCGGTCTCTCTCGCGCCGCGCTCGGAACCCTCCACGCGCACGGCGAGCATGCGCCCGAAGGGCGGGTAGCCGAGCGCTCGCCGGTTCTCGAGCTCCACCTCGGCGAAGCCCTGGTAGTCGTGGCCGACCGCGAAGGCGATGGCCGGGGAATGGGGGTGGAAGGTCTGCACCAGCACCCGGCCCGCCTCGCTGCCGCGCCCCGCTCGGCCCGCCACCTGCGTCAGCAGCTGGAAGGTGCGTTCGGCAGCACGGAAGTCGGGCAGGGCCATGGCCGTGTCGGCGAGCACGACTCCGACGAGCGTGACCCCGGGGAAGTCGTGACCCTTGGTCACCATCTGCGTGCCCACGAGCACGTCCACCTCCCGGCGGGCGAAGCGCGCGAGGACCTCCGCCAGGTCCGACGCTCCCGCGACCGCGTCGCGGTCGAGCCTCGCCACCCGGGCGCCCGGGACGAGCTCGCGCACGGCCGCCTCGACCTGCTCGGTGCCGACGCCGACCCCGGCTCGCTCGCCGCCGCATTCGGGGCACACCGGGCTCATGCGCGCGGTTGCGCCGCAGTAGTGGCAGAGGAGCACGCCGCGGCGAGCATGGTAGGTGAGCGAGACCGAGCAGTGGTCGCAGCGCTCCTCCCGCCCGCAGTCCCTGCACAGGACCAGGGTCTGGAACCCGCGCCGGTTGAGGAAGAGGATCGCCTGCTGGCCGGCCCCGACCGTCTCGACGAGCGCGTCGGCGAGCTCGGGCGAGAGGAGCCCTTTCGACGGAGTGTGCCGCCGGAGGCGCGAGAGATCCACCAGCCGGACCTCCGGCATGGGCCGGTCGTCGATGCGCCGGGGAAGGGCGATGAGCTCGTAGCGGCCCCGGCGGGCGTTCTCGAGCGTCTCGAGCGACGGGGTGGCCGACCCGAGCACGCAGACTGCCCCTCCCATTCGCGCCCGGACGACCGCGAGGTCGCGGGCGTGGTAGGGGGGTCCGTCCTCCTGCTTGAAGCTCGAGTCGTGCTCCTCGTCGACCACCAGGATGCCGAGGTCCTGGACCGGCGCGAACACTGCGCTGCGCACGCCCACGCAGATCCCGGCCTCGCCTCGCCGCAGACGCAGCCACTCCGAGTGCCGCTCGGAGTCGGACAGGCCGCTGTGGAGCAGCGCCACCTGGTCGCCGAAGCGGGCGCGGAACCGCCCGGCCAGCTGTGGCGTCAGCGCGATCTCCGGCACGAGCACGAGCGCGCCCCGGCCCGCCGCCCGGGCGCGGGCGATGGCCTGCAGGTAGACCTCGGTCTTGCCCGAGCCGGTGACGCCGTGGAGGAGGAAGGTCCGGAACTCGCCGGAGGCGCTCGCGAGCCTCTGCAGGGCCTCGGCCTGCGCCGGCGTGAGCGAGAGCGGGGCCTCGGCGGAGGGAAGCAGCGACCCGCCGCCAGCAGCGGCAACGACCGTCTCCACCGCCACCAGGCCGCGCTTCGCGAGGGCGGTGAGCGCCGAGCGGCCGCGGGGAAAGGCGGCGCGCAGCTCCTCCACCGGAATGCGCCCCCGGGCGAGGAGGTACTCGAGCACCGCGCGCTGGGCCCGGGCCCGGGGGTCGAGGAGCCCGAGGCCGCCGGCGGCGGCCGGGGAAGGCGCCGCGTAGTCCACCCCGCGCCGGTGCGGTGCCGAGGCGCCGCGCCTCGTGTTCAGGCCCGGCGGCAGGGCGGCCCGGAGCAGCTCTCCCGGGGGCACGAGGTAGTAGTCCTCGGCCCAGCGGATGAGCTTGATGAGCGGCTCGGTGAACGGGGGAAACTCGTCGAGGACGTCGGTGAGGTCGCGAAGCTCGACCCCGTCGGGCGGGACCGCGGGGAAGCCCACGACGTAGCCGGTGGCGCGCCGGCTCTTGCCGAACGGGACGGCCACGCGGCTGCCGAGCGCCACCTCGTCGCCGAGGCGGTGCGGCACGCGATAGGTGAAGGTGCCCCGGACGGCGGCAGCGACGGCGACCTCGACGAGCACGGCCGGGGCAGTCTAGCAGCCCGGTCCAACCCCGCGGGCCTTCGACCCCGCTCTAGGGGAAGAGCGAGTCGGGAATCTTGGGGTTCGCGGAGAGCTTGTCGGCGGTGAACCGAAGGGACAGCGCCCCGCCTTCGTGGACCTCCACGACCCGCGGGAAGAGGTCGCCGCCGACCGGCAATCCGTAGTCGACGAGGCGCACGTCGGCGAGCGGCCCGGCGAGCACGGCGACGAGGCGCACCGGCTGGAAGCTCTGCTTGTCGATCCAGGCCTGGGGTCGCTTCTCCTGGGGCGGCGCCCCGAGAACGTAGGCGACGCGGCCGCCCATGTGGCCGAGGTAGTCGTCGGTGAGCGACACACCGAGGCGGAAGAGCTCGTCGGCGTAGACGCGCCCCGGGTCGGCCCCGGCCGGCCGCAGCCCGAGGAGCGCGCAGGTGGCCTTGAGGAGCGCCACCGCCGCCGGCGACCGGTCGAGGCCCTTGCCGGCGGCGAGCTTGCCCCGCGCGGTTGCGACGAAGGAATGGTCCGCGCTGGCGGTCGCCACCGGGAAGAGCTCCAGGCGACAGCGGCCGGGGGCCTTGATGGACAAGACAGCGGGCACGAAGAGCTCGGACCCGGAGAGCGGCAGGCCGGTCGCGGCGGACAGCGCCCGGGCCGCGTCGCCGCTGGCGCCGAGCGTTCCCCGCACCTCGAGCGAGGCGAGCGCGAGCTCCTCGCGGCGCTGCGCCATCCTTCGCAGCACCGTGGCCGGCGGCAGGAGGTAGGCGAGCGCGGGGGTGGAGGCGAGTGCGAGCGCGACGGCGAGCGCGAGCCGGGAGCGGCTCATCCGGCCACCTCGCGCAGATACTCGAGGAGCTGGCCTCGGAGCTCGGGTCGCTTGAGCGCGTAGGCGATGTTGGCCCTGAGGTAGCCGAAGCGGTCGCCCGCGTCGTAGCGCTCCCCCTCGAAGCGGTATCCGAGCAGGCCCTCTCCGCGCGCCAGGACGGCGAGCGCGTCGGTGAGCTGGATTTCTCCGCCCACGCCCGGTCGAACCGCCTCGAGGATCTCGAAGATGGAGGGCGGCAGGACGTACCGGCCGATGACGGCGAGGTTGGACGGTGGGTCGACCTTGGGCTTCTCCACGAGCTTCTCGATGCGGATGGTGCGAGCGTCCACCGGGCGGCCGGCGGCCACGCCGTAGAGGTGCGCCTCGGCGAGCGGCACCTCCATGAGGGCGATGGTGCCGAGCCCGTGGCGCTCGTAGCAGTCGGCAAGCTGCTTCGTCGCCGGGACCGGCGCGTCGATGATGTCGTCGCCGAGCATGACCACGAAGGGCTCGTTGCCCACCAGGTCCTTGGCGCAGAGGACGGCGTGGCCGAGGCCCAGCGGTTCCTGCTGGCGCACGGTGACCACGTTCGCCATCTTGGCGATGGCGCGCATCTGCTCGCGCAGCGCCGTCTTTCCCGTTCGCTCGAGGTGCGCCTCGAGCTCGGCGGCGATGTCGAAGTGGTCGACGATCGAGTCCTTGCCCCGGGCGCAGACGAGGATCACGTCCCTCACCCCGGCCGCCACCGCCTCCTCCACGATGTACTGGATCGTCGGCCGGTCGACGATGGGCAACAGCTCCTTGGGGACGGCCTTGGTCGCGGGGAGGAAGCGCGTGCCGAGGCCAGCCGCGGGGATGACGGCCTTGCGGATCTTCGCCATGGTCGAGGACTCTAGCCGCCGCGCCGCGACCATGGAAGCCCCGCGACGGGGCGCGGGACGTGTGCGCCGTTGCCCCACGCGCGCGCGGGACGCGCGCTTGCGAGGAGATCACTCGGTGGTATGGTGCCGACGTGCGCCGTCTCGCCCTCTTCGCCGCGCTGTCCGTGGCGGCACCTGCGGCCCGCGCCCAGACCCAGCAGGGGCCGCTGCCGCCCTCGCCGACCGATTACGTGTACGCGCGGTCGCTTGCGCTGTCGGCGTACCGCGGGCTCGCCGGCGACAACGACGCCATCTTCTACAACCCCGGGGCGCTCGCCGCTCGCAAGCGCTTCTCCACCGAGCTGCAGGGCCTCATGTTCCGGGACGGGTCCGAGACCACCGGCTCGGTCCTGAGCGGCTCGGTCGTCGACTCCACCTCGAGCTCGGTCACCGGCGGATTCGCCTACTCGTACGCGAAGTCGCTCGGCTACCAGCCGTCCGGCTTCTTCGGCGGCGGCACCGACGTGGCCGTCGCCTTCCCGGTCGGACGCACCCTGTTCGTCGGGGCCACCGGCACCTATCTCGACCTCACCGGGACCTACAACCGGGTGAACGCCATCAACGTCACGCTCGGCCTCCTCTGGCAGGTGGCGAAGATGGTCTCGCTCGGGGCGTCCGGCTACAACCTCATCAACACCTGCCACCCCGACCTGACGCCGCGCGCGTTGGGCGCCGGGGTCGCGATCGGCCCCGACGACGTCTTCCACATCACCGGCGACTTCTACCGCGAGTGGGGATCGGCGGGGCCCCGCAACGTGTGGGCCGCCGGAGGCGAGCTGTTCCTCTTCGACGTGGTCGCCGTCCGCGGGGGGTGGCTCTTCGATCCCGGCCGCCATTCGCAGTGGTGGTCGGGTGGCCTGGGCTTCATGACGAGCGGCTTCGGGATGGACGTCACGTACCGCCAGGCCTTCGGCGGGGCCAACTGGCGAGTGCTCGCCGCGGGCATCAAGGTCCTCCTGCCCAGCATGTAGGGCGGGGCCGCGGCCCCGGCTATCGCCTCGTCTCCCAGATCGGCAGCACCACCGGGGCGCCGCTCGTCGCGTTCTCGCCCCGCCAGACCTGGACGCCCCAAACCTCCCCGACGCGCTCTTCGGTGAGAACCTCCCCGGGGGGTCCGTCGGCGACCACCCGGCCCCGCGACAGGACCACGAGCCGGTCGGCGGCGGCGGCGGCGAGGTTGAGGTCGTGAAGCACCGCCACCACGCACAGGCCGGCGCGGGCCGCCACCCGCGCCATCTCCATCGCCCCTACCTGGTGGGCGAGGTCGAGGAACGCGGTGGGCTCGTCGAGGAGCAGCACGCGGGGCTCCTGCGCGAGCGCGCGTGCGAAGAAGACCCGTCGCCGCTCCCCGCCGGACAGGGCGTCGAGGCGCCGGTCGGCGATCGCGGAGAGGTCGCAGGCGCGCAGCGCCCCGTCGACCGCGCCGTGGTCGAAGGGCCCCGCCACCGCGAGCAGCCCCTGGTGCGGCGCGCGGCCCATCATGACCGCCTCCCGCACCGTGAACTGCCAGGGCGCGTTCGGTTCCTGGGGCACGAGCGCGCACACCCGGGCGATGGCGCGGCGCGGCGCCGCGTGGGGGTCCATGCCGACCACCCGGACCGCGCCCGACCCCGGGGCGAGGAGCCCGGCCGCGAGCCTGAGCAGCGAGCTCTTCCCGGCGCCGTTCGGCCCGACGAGGGCGACGAGCTCCCCGGCCCTCGCCGAGAACGACACCTCCGCGAGGGCCGGCCGCGCACCATAGGAGAAGGAGACTCCCTCCACCTCCACGAGCGGTGTGCCCCTGGGGGGCAGGGTGCGAGCCGTCGGGCTCAATCGCGCCCCAGGGAACCGAAGCCGAGCAGCCGCTGCGCGTTGCCGTGGTAGACCTTTTCCAGGACCGGCGGCGGCAGCCCGAGGCCCTGGATCGCGGAGCGACCCTGGATTGGGGTGGGGCTCGGGATGGCGTCGTCGCGGGTCTCGAAGAAGCGCCAGGTGGACTGGAAGAACCGGCGGACCTCCTCCATCGAGGTCGCCGGCGCCCCGGCGCCGAGGATCACGGCGGCCCTCTCTACGGACGTCGGGTTCGCGATCCACTGGAGGTTCGTGCCGAAGAGCACGCGATCCGGATGCGCCAGGATGGCGGCCCGGGTGGCGTCGGCGCGCTTGCCCAGCTCGGGCAGGCGCGCGGCGGTGTCCACGTAAAGGTTGGGAAGTCGCTCGAGCAGCCGCGACACCTCGGCCGGGTCCTCGGCGTCGTTGCCGAAGTGGACCCCGATGAAGTCGAGCTTCGGGTGGCGCTCGACGACCCGGACGAACTCGTCGAACACCGTCTGCCAGTCCGGGTACCGGCTGCGGTCGGCGAGCGACGACCCGGGCAAGAGGGCGAGCTCCTCGCGCCGCTCGTTCGCCTCGTCGACGGGCCGGAAGAACGCCTTCGGATCCCCGGCGTGGATGGCGACGGGGATCTCGAGCCGCCAGGCCATGTCCCAGACGGACTCGAGCTCCGGAGCGTCCACCGGCACTCGCTCGCCGCGAGCGTCGCGGACCTCGAGGCCGAGGGCCCGGGGGATGCGGAGCCCGCGAGCGCCGGCGGCCCGCCCCTGGACCATCCGCACCAGCTCGCGGTCCGACCAGGCCTCCCCGCAGCAGCCCTCCAGGTCGAGCTCCATGAAGATCGCCACTCGCCCCGGGAAGCGGCTGGCGGCGGAGATCTGCTCCTCGAGCCCGCCGCCGACGTGGCCGCCGGCGTAGTTCACGATGCCGACGATGCCCTGGCTCGAGGCGAGGCTCATGGCGACGAGCAAGGTCCCCGGCTCCGCGATCTCGTGGGCGTCGATCTTCCACACGTCCACCCCCCGGTAGCCGCGGGAGCGGGGCCGCCCCTCGAGGTAGGTGGCGAGAGCCAGCACCGCGACGAGGAGGGCGGCCGCGAGGGCGGCGATGGCGATCCAGGCGCGGCGCGGGTTCATGGAGCCATTCTACGCGCCGCGGCCTACCCGGCGCGCTCGGTCCGCCGCAGCAGCCAGAGGAAGAACGGGCCGCCGGCGAGCGCGGTGAGGGCGCCCACGGGGGGCTCGGACCCGAGCGGAAGGAAGGCGAGGCGCGCCGCCAGGTCGGCGAGCAGCAGGAAGGCCGCCCCGAACAGCGCCGCGGCGGGGACGAGCACGCGGTGGTCGGGGCCCACGGCGCGGCGGAGGAAGTGGGGCACGATGAGTCCAACGAAGCCCACCATGCCGGCGAGCGCCACCGCGGCGCCGGTGGCGACGCTGGCTGCGAGGAAGACGGCTCCCCGGGCACGGCCCACCTCGACCCCGAGCGAGGCGGCCTCCTCGTCCCCCAGGGAGAGGAGGTTGAGCTGCCCGGACAGCGCGACGAGCGCCGCCAGCGAGGCGGCCACCAAGACCGCCCCGGCTGCGAGCGCGCCGGGGCTGGCGTAGCCGAGCGCGCCCATGAGCCAGTAGAGCATCCGCGCGGCTTGCTCCGGGGGGACCATCACCTTCACGAGCGTGATCACCCCGGCGGCAAAGGCGTTGAAGACCACGCCGACGAGAAGCGCGGTCTCGGGCACGAGCCGGCCGCCGACGCGTCCCACCGCGAACACGAGCGCGGTCGAGGCGGCAGCGCCCGCGGAGGCGCCGATCGCCACCGCCGAGCCCGACCCGGCGAGCGCGCCGAGCGGCGCCGCCGACCCGATGGCAGCGGAAGCCGCGAGCACCGTCGTGCCGCCCAGGGCCGCTCCGCCCGAGACGCCGAGGACGAACGGGTCGGCGAGAGGGTTGCGCAGGAGGGCCTGGAGCGCCACCCCGGCGCCGGCGAGCGCGGCGCCGACGAGCGCCCCCATCGCGGCGCGGGGGAGCCGAAGGCCGAAGAGGATGGCCCGGTCGGGCTCCACCCCCGCGAGGGCGGCGGGGATCGAGACCGGTTGCGGGCCGAGGACGAGAGCGAGCACGAGCGCCCCGGCGAGCGCGACGCCCCCGGCCCCGAGCGCCCACGCCGGATGGCGGCCGGAAGGGCTCACGGGCGGGCCGCCTCAGGGTGGATGGCCCGGATGAGCTCCGCGAGCGCCCGGGGGAGCTCCGGTCCGGGACGCAGCACGCGGTCGTCCGGCAGCCGGGCCACGCGCCCCGCCCTCACCGCCGGGATGGCGGAGAGGCTGGCGATGGAGTCGGCAGGCTCGTTCACGGCCGCGTCCAGGACGAGGTCGGGGTCGTCGGCCACGGCGCGCTCCATCGCGTAGACCGGCCACGGGCGGTCGCCCTTCACGACATTGTCGCCGCCGGCGATGCGCACGAGAGCGTCCGGGTAGCTGCCGGGCCCGGCCACGACGAGGGGGTCGCGGCCGATGACGAGGAGCACGCGGCGGCGGGGCCACGAGGCCGCCCGGCGCTCCGCGTCGGCGACGGCCGCGGCGAGGGAGTCGGCGAGCCGCACCCCTGCTTCCGGGGTCCCGAGCGCGTCGCCGACGAGCCGCGCGCTCGCGAGCACGTCCGGCACTCCCACCACCGGGATCGCCAGCACCGGGACGCCGAGCTCGGCGATGCGGCGGACCGCGGGCCAGGCGCCGGCGTCGGTGAGCCAGAGGACGAGGTCGGGCCGGAGGCCCAGCACAGCCTCGGGGCTCGGGTCGAGGAAGCCGCCGACGCGGGGGAGGCCCTTCACCTCGGGCGCGGTGTCGTAGCGGGTGACGCCGACGAGCCTCGAGCCCTGGCCGAGCGCCAGCACGGTGTCGGTGAGGCTCGGCGCGAGCGACACCACCCGCGCCGGGCGCGCGGGAGGCGGTGGCCCGAGCCGCTCCGCGGCTCGCCGGGGCGGCGGCTCCCCGGCGCGCGCCAGCGCTCCGGCGAAAAGCGCGGCCGCGATAGCGAGCCCGATCGGCTGCCGTGGGGTCACTGGCCGCATGTCACGTCGGCAACGTACCCCGACATGCCGGCTGCGGGCACGCAGAGCAAGGCCGTGGGGGTGACCGCCCCGTGGACGGGGTCGAACCGGACCACGTTTCCCGAGGCGCGGTCGCCCACGAACGCGAGATCTCCGCAGAAGGCGATGGCGCCGGGAGCCGTACCCGGCGTGGCCACCATCGCCTTCACCGCGGGCGCCGTCCCGGAGACGTCCACCGGGACGATGCCGGCGCCGGTGATGACCGTGCTGTTGTAGTCGAAGAATCCGCAGGTGACGTAGATCGTCCCGTCCCGGAGCGCGAGGCCGCCCGGGTCGAGGCAGCCGGGGCCGAGGTCCACCGGGTTCACGCCGGGGACGAGCGCGCCCGTGGTGGTGTCGATGACCGCGAGCCGCCCGTTCCCGCCTGGGGTGAAGGTCGACTGCACGAGATTCCAGAGGGTGACGTAGAGGCGGGTGCCGTCGAGGAGGAGGCGCGACGGCATGGCCATCGCGCCCGGGCTCGCCAGCCCGGAGAGGTCGATGGTCGTGAACGACTGGGCAGAGAGGTCCACGACCGCGATGGCGTCGGCGCCGTTCAGGGCCACGTACGCACGCGTCGTCGTCGCGCCGAAGGCGATTCCCTGCGGGTAGCTCGCGGGCCCGAACTGGATCTCGGCGACCGGCCCGATCGCCGGGTCGACGACCACGAGCGAGCCGACGGCGTCGTTGGAGGCGTAGAGGAGGCCGCCCGCGCTCGCGAGGTACTCGAGGTCGGAGAACTGGCCGGACTGAGGGATGGTCACGCTCGACACCGGCGTGGAGAATCCGAGGCCAATCTGGTCGAGGGTATTGCTCTCCGAGTTCGCCACCCAGAGTTCAGTCCCTCTCCGGGCGAAGGAGACGGGACCCGTGTCGACCTGGACCGGGGCGCCGACGAGCTCGAGGCTGGCTGTCGCCCCGCGCACCTGGGCGTTGTCGAAGCAGGCGAGGAAGATGGTCGGCGAGCAGGTGGGCCCGGAGCAGCAGGAGCCGGTGACGCAGAGCTCCCCCTGCGGGCAGGCGAGTCCCGGCGACCCGCAGTTCTTCTCGTCCGAGGAGAGGTTCAGGCACTGCCCCTGCCAGGAGATCTCGTCGCTCGAGCAGACGACCTGCTTCGAGCAGGCGGCGGAGGCGACGAGGGCCAGCTGGAGGAGGGCGAGGGCGGTGAGGCGGGCGCTGGCATTCATATTTCAGTTCTCCTTGGTCGAGCCGACCCGCAAGGTGGCGAGAAACATGCGGGACGGCAACGGGTATCCGAACCCGTCCTGGAGCGTCCGGTCGTCGAGGAGGTTCTTCACCTCGAACGTCACCCGGACCTCGGGGTTTCGGAGGATGCGGACGAAGGCGCCGGCGTTCACGACGAAGCTCGCCGGCACGGTGTGGATGTTGCGGGAGTCGAGGTACTGCAGGCCGATGTACTGGGCCTCGACGCTGCCGCCCGCCGGTCCGGCGTCGAGCGAGACCCGGGCATAGAGGCGGTTGCGGGGGCGGTGGGGCAGCTCGCTGCCGACCACGCCGGGCACCCCGAGGAGCTCCTCGGTCGCCATGAACGTGTAGGCGAGCTGGCCCTGGAGGTTCCACAGCGATCGCGCGGCCGCGGTGGTCGCGTCCACCTCCGCGCCCAAGGCCGAGGCGCGCCCGAGGTTGAAGGGCTTGAAGCTGCCCGGGGTCCGACCGCTGTCGTAGACGATGATGTTCTCGTAGAGCGCCCCGAAGGCTCCCGCCTCGGCCCGCCCGAGCGGGCCGTCGTACACGAGGGCGGCGTCCGCGCTCCAGGCCTCTTCCGGCACCAGCGCCGGGTTGGGCTCGAAGTAGGCGTTCAGGAGGTAGAGCTCCGAGAAGCTCGGCGGCCGGAAGGAGTGGCCGGCGCTCGCTCGCGCCGAAAACGGTCCGGAGATGCGCGAGCTCGCCCCGAGCTTGCCCGACACGCCGGTGAACGGCCCGACGGCGTCGACCCGGAGCGCCGGGGAGACGCGGGCGAGCCCGTCGCCCAGGGTGAGATCGTCGGCGACCCACCCGGCGTAGGTCGGTCGCGCGTGCACGCCCGTCCCGGTCGAGTCGAGCTGCTCGCCCGAGGCCAGCGCACCGGCGGAAAGCGTGCTTGGCCCGGCGGTCCAGGACATCCGCGCCTCACCGCCCGCCGGCCCCGTCGCGCTGGATCACGGCACCGGTGCCGGCAGGCGGCTCGAGCCACACGTCGAGGTCCTCGAGCGCGCCCGCTGGCGATGGCCTCGACGACGAGGCCGGACCCGAGGAGGCGCGACCAGCGCAGGGAAGCGGTGGCCCGCCCGCCGCGCTGCCAGTCGTCCGGTGTCGGGCTGGACGGAGCGCCGGGGAGCTCGCGCCACCCCCAGGAGAGCTGCGCCAGCCCGTCCACGCGGTCGGCGCCCGGGGTAAAGCGCCCCTTGAGCAACAGGCCGCCCTGCGCGGAGGCGTCGTTCGTCCTCACCATGGCGACGAGCGGGCTCCCCGGGACGGAGGGATCGCGGGGGTACAGGTAGGGGAAGTCGCCGCGAGTAGCGAGGCCGGTCGCGGCGCCGAGCAGCGCCCAGGTGTCGCCGCCGATGGCGAGGTCCGCTGCGCCCGAGAGGGTCGAGAACGAGCCGCCGGTGAGCTCGGTGCTCCAGGTGCCCGCGGTGGCCGGGAGGGTCACCACGTTGACCGCCCCGCCGAGCGCGCCGGCACCGTAGTAGGCGCCTTCCGCGCCGCGCACCACCTCCACGCGCGAGATCCAGTGGAGCGGGATGGTGGAGAGATCGACGCCGCCGCCGGCGGCCGTGTCGAGAGGGATGCCGTCGAGCAGCACGCGCACGCCGCTGGCGCTCGACCCGCGGATCGAGATGGTGGAGAGCTGTCCCATTCCCCCGTCGCTTCGGATGGCCACGCCGGGGGCGGTGCCGGCGAGCTCTGCCACCCCCTTCAGCTCTCCCCCGTACCGATTCGCCTCGACGACGGTTGCGGCCGCCGTCGGGTCCTGCACCGCGGACCTCCGCGGCAGCGAGATGACCGCCTCCTCGAGCTGGATCGGTCCCTGCTCGTCGCCGTCGGCGCGGGCCAGCTGGTAGAGGGCGAGGGCGAGTGCGGCCGCGCCCGTCCGGGCGGAGGAGAGTCCCATCGATTCCACGCGTCTCCTTCGGACGCGAAGAACTCGCAGGCCGCGAACCATTCGCGGTCGGGCCCGGGGGGAGGTCTCCTGGCTTCCGGGGCACGGCGTACGGCCGTGAGCGCCTGCCACCTTCCCGCCGCGCATGCGCGACAGTGGCGACATCTGCAGACGCCTTCGCCCCGGCTACAGTGGCGGGACCGCGCCGGACTTCGACCGGCTTCCCTGGTCCCCCGGGCAACTGTGGCAGCGGTGGTAGCGCTTCGCGGCCTGGGGTGTCAAGCAGCCCGAGCGAAGGGCTCGGCCTCTCGCGCCGGGGACCCGCCGGCGCGCGGCGTCGAAACGAAATGCGGGTGGCGCCATGGCTTCCGGCCGGGTACACCCCGAAAACACGCGAGGCGCGAGCTGGCCGGCTCCGTCCCGATGGGCCTGGCCGGCACGCGGCCGGTGGATCGGCCAGAGCGACCTGCCCTGCCTGGGAGCGTGCGCCATGACGGCGAAACCATCGAAGGACGGCAAGCGGGGCGACGCGGCTGGCGCAGCGACCGAGCGAGCGCGCCCTGCCGAACCGGGGCGCACCCCCAGCGGCCACCGCCTCGCAAAGCGTCTCGACGTTCGTCCGCTCAAGGCGGCCGGGATCCACCCGGTCGAGCAGGTGGTGAGGGAGCTTGCGGCCCTCGCCCCGGGCGACGCCTACGAGCTCGTCACACCGCACGTGCCCACCCCGGTTCTGGAGAGGGCCGCCGCCCTGGGGCTCACGAGCGAGACCGTCGAGGTCGGTCCCGGGGAGTTCGTGACGACATTCACGAGGGGCTAGTTTTCCTCCGACCCGCGCACGGGTCCGACCCTACGCCCGCCCTCTCGCTGCGGCTCGCGGCGCCCGTCCGCTCCGGCGGGGCCACCTGCGGCGAGTTGCTTCGCCACCGGGCTCGCCCCTGAGGGACGTCGACGGCTCCTTTCGACGCCTCGTGATGCGACGCGGTGCCCGATCCGGAGGGTTCGAGACGCTGGCGCAAGACGTGCGGGCTGGCCGGGACCCGAGGCGATTGCATCCGGCAGACCCATTCGGGTAGTGTGATGGAGCGAGCGGGGAGGAGTGGACTTGAGCCCGGAAAGCGAGCTTGCGAATCCGCGGCTGCCGGAAGGTCACTGGCACGCCTTGCCGCCGGTTCGCCGCGCGACGCCGGAGAAGATGCGCGCCGACGCCGAGCGGGCGGGCCGGAGCCCGGCGGTCCGTGCGCTGCTCGACGCGGTCGACGCGGTGCTCCTCCTCGTCAACGAGGAGCGGCAGATCGCGGCCTTCAACGCGCGGGCGGCCCAGTTCGCGGGCTCCGGGCGGCTGCTCGGCGCGCGGCCCGGCGAGGCGCTCGACTGCATCAACGCGGGCGGACCCCTCGGCTGCGGGACGGATTCTGCCTGCGAGGTCTGCGCGGCCCTCGGTGCTGTTCTCGAGTCGCAGGCCCGCGGGCGCCCCGTCGAGGCCGAGTGCCAAATCCACCGGCGCCTCGGCGCCGGAGGCGTGCTCGAGCTCAACGTGCGGGCCTCGCCGATCGCCATCGACGGCGCCGCGTTCACGGCAATCTCGGTGCGGGACATCTCCTCCGAGAAGCTGCACCTGGCCCTCGAGCAGATCTTCTTCCACGACGTCCTCAACACGAGCCACTGGTCGGCCACGACGAGCCTGCTCCAGCCGCGCGCGTATCCAATGGTCGTGGCCCTTGACGATGGTTCCGTACTGGCGATCGGCGGATCCCTGAACCAGGCCCCGGTCGACACCGTCGAGCGCTACTTCCCCAGCAACGGCACCTGGATCGCGGCCGGCCGGCTGAACCTTCCCAGGACGCAGGGTACCGTTACTCTCCTGCCGGACGGCCGAGTTCTCGCCGCCGGTGGCGGCATGACCGGCTCCCCGGACTGGCTCTCCACAGCCACCGCAGAGGTGTTCGACCCCGCAACCGGTGCCTGGACATGGGCGGCCCCCATGTCGGTGCCGCGCGCTCACCAGACGGCCACGCTGCTCGCCGACGGGGAAGTGCTCGTGGCCGGCGGCGCCACGATCTACAACGGCTCCACCGGCACGGTCACCGCCACGGCCGAGATCTACGACCCCGGGCCAACACGTGGCGGACGGCCGCGCCCATGTCCGTGGCGCGCTACGCGGCCGCCGCGGCGCCGCTGCCTGACGGGCGGGTCCTGGTCGCGGGGGGCTGGTCCTTCACGACCAACACGGACCCCAGCCTCGCCAGCGCGGAGATCTACGACCCGACCACGGACACCTGGACGCCGACCGGCTCGATGAACGACGCCCGCGCCTCGTTCTCGCTGGTTGCGCTGCCCGACGGTCGACTCCTGGCTTTGGGAGGCGTGGACCCCGGCTACCACGTGCTCTCCACGGCCGAGATCTACGACCCGGCAACCGGCAAGTGGCAGAGAACCGGCAGTCTGCCGGTCCCGGCCAAGTGGCCCGCCGTGGACGTGCTGGGCGACGGACGAGTGTTCGTCGCCGGCGGGGCGACCGATACGGCCGCCAACCACCTCACGACGGTCTGCGCCGTCTACACGCCCGTGGCCCCGGGGCATTAGGCTCGTCGCCCCTCACTGGCGCCAGGCTGCCAACGAACGAAAGTCCGGGGTGACAAGAATTCGGGTTCGCACCGACTGAGGAACGAACTCACGACGGCCGAAACCTCATCGGATAAATCTCGCCAGCTATGCCCACGAAGAGATCAGACCGGCTGTCGCGCTTGCTCGACGAGCTGGAATTCCACCGCGCAATCGATGTCGAGTACCGGGTGGACGAGGCGCTTCGAGTCGAGGAACGCGACGTCCATCGGCGCCGTCGATCTGGAGATGCGGGCCCGGCTCGTCCAGGCCGACATGCTTCAGCGCAAGGGTCAGGGTCAGGCCGCCGCGGCCCTCGCGACCGCGGTAAACGTGTGGGCGCGGAGAACGGCTCGAACGAGCTGAGGGCGCGCAGCCATCTCATCCTGTCCGGCATCTTCCAGGCAGTGGGCGACGGGGCCGCCTGCCTGGACCACGCGCTGCGGGCGCTGGAGCTGGCCGATGAGACCACGGCGGCCAGAACCAGGGGCAACTTCGTGCTGGGCGTCGCAGACGCCTTTACGGCGGTCGGCTCGTTCGACTCGGCTCGACAGCGCTACGGCGACGCGGAGAAGCTCTTCGCCTCCATCGGAGACGTCGAGCGCCAGATAAGCGCCATAAACAACCGAGCCTACAACGAGACCATGGCCGGGAACCTGGAAGAGGCTCGTTCGGCGAGCGAGAAGCTCCGCGAGCTGGCCATCACGAACGGCATCGTCCTGAACCCTGTGGTGCTGCACACGCTGGCTCGCGTCCACGCCGGCCTGGGCGAGCTGACCCGAGGCGAGGCAGCCATCCAGACGGCGCTGGAGGCGCTCGAGCGCTACGGCGATGCGGAGGCGAGCTCGCCGGCCGCTTTCCTGCTGACCCTGGCCGAGATCCACCGGCGACAGGGCAGGCTGGCGCTGGCCCAGCGAACCCTGGACTACTGCCGCACCGTCTGCCAGGAGCGCGGTCTGGTCTCCGTGGAAGTGGAGGTGTTGCGCGAACAAGCCGAGCTGCATGCCTCGGCCAACAAGTTCGACGAAGCCTTCAACACGTTCAAGCTCTACCACGAGCGAGCCGTACGTATCAGCTCGAGCCAGCGCGAAGCGGCCGCCCGCACCCGCCAGGCTCTGTTCGAGACCGCCGAAGCGCGCCAGGAGGCCCAGCGCTACTGGCGACAGGCTCGTACGGACGAGCTGACGCGGCTGCCCAACCGGCAATTCGTGGACGAGGAACTGCCGGCTCGCCTCGGCGACAAATCGACTGGCAAGCCGCTGGTGGTGGCGATCGTGGACGCCGACCACTTCAAGAGCATCAACGACACCCTGTCCCACGATGTGGGCGACAAGGTCATCCGCGAGCTGGCGCGGGTCTTCCAGGCCTCCATCGCCACGCCCAACGTACCTCTGGTCTATCCGACGGTGGACGATTTCGGGAGCGGCGCGCCCGAGCTCATGGTCGTCGCCGAGGGCTCCGACGAGAGCCAGGAGAACGACGTAGAGGAGGCCCTCAACGACGGCACCGAGGCCGTTGCGGTCGCCCTCAACTCGGGCTCCCGTTTCGTGGCCCGGCTCGGCGGTGAGGAGTTTCTGGTGGTCATCCCCGGGATGGACCCACGTGGCGCGCTGGACGTGCTCGACGGGCTGCGGGCGGCGGTCGAGCGGCACGACTGGCGCGAGCTCGTTGGCAGCCACAGCGTGACCGTGAGCATCGGCGCCACGTCGTCGATGCCGCACGACATGCAGGGCGTGGTGCTGTCCAGGGCCGATCGCTGCCTGTATGCGGCCAAGCGCGCCGGACGCAACAGGGTCGTGGTCGACTTCAACCCGCAGAAGCAGCTCGGCCTAGTACTGACGGCGGAGTCCGAGCGCGGCGCGTTCCCGGCAACGGCGAGTCCAATCCGTCGCGCCCGGCCCGGCCCGGCTCTCGATCATTAGCTTCCCACGCCCGCGGCCGGCTCCATTTACAGTTGAAAGGCATCGATCGGCAGGCGACAGGAGAAACGATGGGCGACGGCGAGCACAGTACCGGCGGGATGGACGCGTCGCCCGCCGCTGCCTCTGTCCTGCCCGCGCAACCCGGGCCGACGGCGGCTCCACCACCTCCCCAGCCAGGCTTCCCAGCCTCTTCGCAACCGCCGGCGCCTCCGCAGGGTTACCCTCCCGCGCCGGTTCCTACCGGGCTGCTGCCGGGGCCTTACTGGTCGCCTGGCGGGCAAACCTACGGTGCGCCGTGGGCCCCGGTCTCCCCCTATCGACCGCAAGCCACCCGGCGCCACCCGCCCAGCTTGCTGTCCGTCGTGACTCTCGTCGCCGCGTGCGCCGTCGGTTTCGACTTCCTGCTGCCGTGGATCACGTTCACCTTCGGGTCCGGATCGAACGCAGTGGGGGACACCGAGACGCTCCTGGATCTGCTTCAGGCCGGGAATTGGGGCGGCCAGCTGTGGCCCACGCTGCTGGTGAGCGGCTTTCTGGTGGCCATCATCTCCGCTACGGCGGACGTGATCGCGGACACCATGTCCCGGTCGAACCGGGGCACCGTGGTTATCGAGGTCTGTGGCTTTGTGGCCGTGGCGGCGGCGGTCCTCGACCTGCTGTGGTTCGGCTTCGGTGACTGGCTGCTCGGCCCCAACTACAGCGCCTATGGGATCAGCGCGGACCTCGCGCTCGGCGGCTGGCTCGGCCTCCTGCTGGCGGTCGCCGGACTGATCGTGGCCGGGGTCAGGCTTGCACGTCAGGTCGCCTCGTCCTCTCGTGCGCGCGACGGGTCGATCCCGCCGGCGGGCCGAAGCCCCTGGATGCCGGGCGGTGCCGCGACGATGCGGGGCGGTGCTGCGACGATGCCCGGCGCAGCTGTGGGGTCGGGTGGGGGACTGATCGTGGTCGTGTTCGCCGGCCGCGAGTGGCCCAGGGCGGTGGCCAGGTTGGAGACGGTGGTCGCCGGCAGCGGCCCCGACTGTGCCATCGTCCTGAACGACCCGACCGTGCTGCCGCACCATGCCACCATCGAGAGGCGTGGGCCGGGCTGGCTGGTCCAGAGCGTCGACCCGGGCTACCCTGCCTGGCTGCTCGACGCCACCGGCCGCGCATACCCGATCGAGCGCGAGCTGGGCCTGCGATGGGCGTGCTGGTCGTCGGCGGAGCGCAGATCCGCCTCTACCCGCCGGCCTGACGACGGGTCAGCGGTCAGGCCTCCCCGACGTGTTCGTAGAGCCTGGCGAGGTTACGGGCGGCCTCGCCCACGCGGTCTCGCAGCTCGGCCGGCTCCAGGACCTCGACCGCGGCGCCCAGCATCAGCAGCTGAGCCTCCGCGTGCCACAGATCCTCCAGGCGGAAGCTCGACCGTAAGCCAGCCGTCCGCGTCGGCGTCGGCCAGCCGGGCCGCGACTGAACGTCTCGTAGAAGCGCCGAGCGCCATTCGAGGCGGTCCAGACTGTCGGTACGGAGCCGCACCGTCGCCGTGAAAGACGGCATGCTCGCCTGGTACGCGGCCACCGACTGTTCCCAGTAGCCGGCCAGCTCGAAGTCCTCGGGCCGCTGGAACTTTTCGTTCAGCACCGTGGACTCGCTGATGCGGCCGACTCGATACGTCCGCAGGCCGCCGTCCACCCGACCCACCACGTACCAGATCCGCCCTTGAGCACGACGCCAAGCGGATCGAGCACGCGCTCACCACGACCCCGTCCTCGCCGCGGCGGTACTCGAGGTGAATACGCCGGTCCGTCCAGACCGCCTCGGCTATCGGCGCCAGGAATCGACCCGACTCGGCCTCCGCGAACCAGCCCGGCGCGTCCAGGTGGAAACGCTGGCGGAGCCTGGACGCGCGGCCTCGCAGCTCAGGCGGCAGAGCGGCCAGAACCTTGAGCTGGGCAGCGGCCAGGACGGTGCCCAGTCCGAGCTGCGCCGCGGGCCCCGGATAGCCCGACAGGAACAGCGTCTCGGCCTCCTCGTTCGTAAGGCCGGTCAGGCGCGTCCGGTAGCCCTCGACCAGCTCGAAGCCGCCGCCGACGCCGCGATCGGCGTAGACGGGAATGCCCGCCGCGCTCAGCTCCTCCACGTCCCGATGGATGGTCCGGACCGACACCTCCAGCTCGTCTGAGAGCTGTTGCGCGGTCATTCGGCCGCGCGTCTGCAGCAGCAGGAGAAGGGAGATCAGCCGGCTTGCTCTCACTCACGTGAGCTTAGCGGCAATCACGGTCGATACATGACAGGAATTGTCAGGTTGCCGATCTAGTCTGCTGTTGGACGTTTGAGAACCACACGCAGGAACCGCCCTCGCAGGGCCGGTTTCCGCAGGACCGGAGGAACGACGCGCGATGCACGCTCTCGGAATTGACGCGGAAACGCAGCTGCTCCTGGCGAAGGCCAGGGATGCCGAGCTGCGTCGTGATTGGCAGCAGGCCAACGGGCCGCGGGATGCCACGCGCGAGTGTCGGGCCGGCCTGTTCGACCTGGCGCGGCGGGCCGTCAGCCGGCGCCTGCATGCGCTTGCGCGAGTCATCGTGGCCGGTTGGCTCGCAATCAGGACCCGAAGCCCCGCCGTAGAGGCTCGAAGGCGCGCCCCAGTGCGGCGGCGGGCTCGGTGGCGACGCCGGGCCTGGCGGCAACCTCGAGCATCGATCGGATCGCCGCGAGAATGGCTCCGGCCTCCGTTCGAGGCAAGGGGTCATCGGCAGGCGAGCGCGAAACCGCGGCTACCGCCTCAGCCAGATCGTCCTCCCACGCTATCCAGCGCAGGCGGATCTTCTCCAGCAGCACGGAGTGACTCGGCGAGAGCGCCTCCCTCGTCGGCGATTGGCGCGAGCAAAGGCGCGGTGGAGATCACGAACTCGCCGGCCAGCGCCTGGGCGAAGGCGAGGATCGATTCGGCTTTCGCCTCGCTTCGGAAGCGCCCGATCAGCTCCCGTACTCGGGCATCGAGATCGCCGAGGAGGAGTTCCTCCTTGGTAGGGAAGTAGCTGAAGAATGTTCGAGGGGAGATGTTCGCGGCCTCGGCGATTTCATCCACCGTCACCGCGCGAAAGCCCCGTTCCGCAAAGAGCCGCATCGCGGCCGCCTCGATCGCGGCGCGCGTCTGCAGCTTCTTTCTCTCTCAGGCCCTGCCTCGTCGCCACGATTGCAGTATTTCACCCCGGCGGTTGTTTGCGCAGTGCACCAGAGCGCTATTGCAGTACTGCATATTGACAGGAATGCACCATTACGCCCAAGCTGTCGCCGTTCAGCAGGCTACGGAGGATCGCTGATGGGTCGCCGGGGCGCCGGGTTCGTTATCGGCATCTACATCGTGGGGGGCGTCATCGACGCGGTGGCGGCACTGGCACTGGCGTTGCCGGCCGGCTCGCCCATTCGGACTCTTGTCTACCCCGGCGTCGGCGCCTCGCAGGTCGCCTACGCGGATGGGACCCGGACTGCGTTCCCGTTGATGCTTGGTTGGACCCTGTTGCTCGCCTGGGGCGCCTTTCGGCCCCTCGAGCGCAGGGCGCTGCTGCTCATGACCGTGCCGGTCGTGGTCGGGTTCATGGCTATAGAGGTCCTCGACGCCCAGGACGGCTACGCCAGCCTGACGTCGAGCCTGCCGACCCTGGCACTCCAGACGGTGCTCGTCGCCTGGCTCGTCGGGGCGTGGGCGGTTGCGGGAAGCCTGGCACGCCGCCGCTCGACTGGATCGACCCCGACCGACTGATCAAGTAGTAGCCCGCCCAGGCGGTACCGTGGAGCCGGACTGCCGAGCGTTGCGGTTCGGCCGCAGGCGGCCGGCGGGTGCTCCGAGCGGTTTCGGAAACCCAGGCACGTGACTCAACCGGGACCGCTATCCATGCCCCGGCGGGGCTGGCATTGTCTCGCCGTCGAGTTTTGCGTCAGCCCTTTGTCTCGGGTTGCGTGAACAGGTCTCGCCAGGAGTCGTGTAGTCTCCCGCGCTCGCCGGACCCTTTCAGATGGTCAGCACTGGCCGTTGCACGGCACGAAGAAGGGGTAGGTGGCTGTGGCCAGCACCACAAAGGCGGCAATCAACAGCGCAATGGCCGCAAACCAGAACAGGCGCTGCCGGAGCGTCAGCGAGTGAAGGCTCTCGTTCATGCCGTCCAACCTCCACGACGGGGGTTTGGAGGGCCGTGTGGGATTCGGACCCACGACCAGCCGATCAAAAGAGCCCTTCGGTGCGGCTGCGGGGGTTCGTCAGCGTCCGGTGTGCGCGTGAACGGAGGGCTTTGGGCCAGCCTCCGACCGCCTCCGTTCGTGGGCGAAGATGCCAGCGAAGCTGCCGCATCCCGGCCGCAGAACGTCATCTTGGAGCTTTCCAAATGATCTACTCGATCGAGGTCGGTGCCGTGGTCGGACTTGGGAAGGTTGGATAGGCTGTCGTCAGCTGGGCCTGGCCGGGCCGGGCCGTTGTACGTCATTGCTCAAACGGTCAGGTCGACGGCGATGGGAATGATGGCCTGATTTGGCCCCACTGTTATGTGCGCGAACATGCCCACCCCACGGGATCCTCTGCTGCGGCCTGGGTTGTCGGCGCCCCCATCGGTGGAGTGCCGGGCAACGCCGCCGAGGTTCCCTTGCGCGTCATGTCTCAGCAGATGCTTCCGAAATAGGGCCAGCAGACGAGGCGCGACCAAGTAGCGCCGCCGTCGCTGGTCACCCCCACGCCGGTCCAGAGACCACTGCCAGCCCGCAGCGTGAAGTAGGCCACCGAGTCTGTAACGACCGTTCCCCGCCATAGCGGCGAGAGGTCGCTCTCGGGAAGGGTGGGTTCGGAGATGCGGGTCCAGGTTGTGCCCCCATCCGTCGTTCGATACAGGCCGTTGCCCATCAGGTACCCGACGCCGTCGGGCGCCATCGTCAAACCAGCCACGTAGTAGCCATCTAACACGGCCTCCTGAGCGTCGGAGTCGGAGATGACTGACCGAGCATGGGGCTCAATGGAGACCAGTTCCCAGTGGGCCTTTCCTGACCCCGTGTCGATGGTCGTGCACAGGGCTTCGGCGGCGTCAGATCCAATCGCGACCACCTGCTCGAGATGCGGATGGGCAGCATCGCAAGGGTCTGGCTCGGCAGTCCAGCTGCGGCCGCCGTCGGAGGTTGCGTAGGGCGTGAGGGGACTGGTGATCGAGCTGTCCCAGTACGGCAAAGCGACGCCATGTTCAGCGTCGGAGAAGGATGGGTCGACCAGTCTGCCGGCATGTAGATCCTGCCAGGTCCGGCCGCCGTCGTCGCTCGCGTAGAGGCAGGACGTTGGCGCGGAATCGCCGGGAATGGCCGCGTAGCAGCCCGTGGAGCCCACTAGACGCGAGCCGGCCCGCGTGAGGCTCGTGAGGGCGGGCGCGTCCGGGTAGGCCATCGACCACCTCCTGCCGGCGTCGTCGCTGGTGGCGACGACGAGCTTGCCGGTGTCGTCGTCGGTTCCCCCGACGACCACCAGGTGGTCCTCGTCGAAGGCCGCGATCCCCCAGAACGCCGGATTAGCGCAGCCGGCGCAGGTGCGGCGCGGCAATACCCCGGTCGCGACCAGCGCGACGAAGCTCGAGGCGACGATCACAAGCACGAGCGTGAACGCACCGAGCACAGCGAGGCGAGGATGTCGCCCAAAGGCCCCCCGCAAGCCCGGGCGGCCACCTCTGGCGATCTCGGCAGCCGCCTCAGGGGAGGAGCCCCAGGTGGGGCATTCTCCCGTGACGGCGTCGAGCAGGGCGTGGAACGTGGAATGAAGTCGTGCTTCGAGCGCGTCATCGTCGTTCATCGTTAACTCCCCTTCGGGCGAGATCCGCCGGGACGAGCGGCGTGACTTCGGTTAGACCCAGGAGCGCGGAGCGGAGAGCCTCGAGCGCTCGTGCGAGGAGCATCGAAGCGCCATTGGGCGAGGTGGACAGCATCTCGCCGATGGCCTTGACTGGATAGCCGTGGTAGTAACGCAGGACCACGGCCGCGCGGTGGCGGGGCTGGAGACCGGCGATGCCTTCGAGCAGGTCGGGATCGGGACGCGAGTGATCGGGTTCGGCGACGAGCCCGTCCAGCTCGATCGGGACCCGGCCGCCAGCTCGCTGCCTGCGGCGCAGCTCGTCAATCGCGCGGTTGACCACGATCTTCATCAGCCAGGCCTCGGGACTCCCATCGCCGCGGAACGATCGCCGCCGGGTGAAGGCGTCGCAGTAGGCCTGCTGGGTCGAGTCCTCCGCCGAGGCTCGCGAGCCGGTGATCGCGAAGGCGGTCCGGTAGGCACCCGGATATGTTCGTTCGTACAGCGCTGCGAACTCCTCGGCTTCGATACCCACCTGCCACCTCACCACAATCGACGTGGCATTGACGCGAATCTCACGCGGGTCGCGACAGCGGTGCAATTCAGCCGTGGGCGACGTCGATGATCGACCCGTCGATGGCGTTGATCTCGTACCAGCCGTAGGAGGAGTAGAGCGGACCAGCCGACTCCACCTCGATCTGCCAGGCAAGTTGTTGGTGCCCGCTCGCGTCGAAGGTTACGAGCAGATCGGTGGCCTTGATCGACTGGGACGGCCCGTTCATCGCCTTGAGCGCGATCGCGGCGGCCTGATCCGAGCTGAGCCCTCGGGCTAGGCGGGGTTGCACACGGCGTTGAAAGGTTCGTGAGCGCGAACACAGCGCCGGTGGTGGGGTCGATCCGGACCTCGCGCATGTCCGGGATCCTGGCGCCCCCGATCCGACCCTCCCAGCGGACGACGTACTCGGCGTAGGAGCCATGGTCGAGAAGGCTCACCGCCGGCGTCAGCCCGGTCGTGGCGATGCCGTGGTTGGCAGGTAGGCTTGGGCGATGGAGAGTGCGCTGCCGCTTGAGATGCTCACCGAGTCCGACGAAGGGATCGACGCGGTGACCACGAACGTGCGGACGTGCCCCGTCCGTCGCGTCGACGTTGGCGACCCCGCTGCTCGTCGTGACGGTGTAGAAGCCAGGCGTGTGCCGACCGGCGCGACGTAGGTCGCCTGGGCATTCCACCCGGCACAACGGCCTGTGCCGCAGTCACTAGCGCTCTGCGAGCGCTGACGGAGCCAGGCTGGGGCGTCACCGACGCAATTCGGCCGGGCTGGTAGGATCGCGGCCGAGCGTAGCCCGCAGGCGTGATCGTCGTGTTCCCGTTTCGGACGTAGTCCGAGTCGAAGCCCTGCGGCCCCACCCGACCGGAAGTTGACATCCCCTCCACGTCGGAGAGCGCCATCGCCTGTGTTTCTGAAGTGGTATCCCGTGCGCCAGGCCGCTGAAGAACCTGTTCGACCATGTCTCCATCGGGGGGTAGTAACTGCCAGACCGGATCTCCGAAGCTGAATCCAATGGCGGCGGTTTCCTGGGTAGAGGTAGCGGATGGCCGAACCCACGCCCATCGTAGTGCGACAGCCTCATCAGACCGTTCGAGCCACTGGTGGACGGATGCGCCGTAAGGCAGCCGACAAACGCCATGAGCCGATAGGGCGCGATTGGGTAGGAGGTGAGGCACGCCCCGAGCGCGGTGCCGCAAGGGACCACGCCTGTTGTTCGGTGATGAAGCAGGGGCGACCGCGCAGAAGTCCTGGACACATGATACGCGGTCCACATAGTTTGCAGCGCAATATGGTCGAGCAGTTGTCGCTGGGTCGCACCAATTGATGAAGCCGATCCCACGTGCCCGAAATCCGCCCAGACGGCATCATCCTGGCCCATGGCGACCTCAGATACATTCGTACTTGCTCGTGTCGTATGCCTGGTAGCCGGCAGATCGGAGCGCGTTGTAGGCGTCAGAGGCGGCCTCTCGGGTGTCGAGTGAATTATTTCCCGGCGCCCAGGTGCTTCCGTACACGTCGGCGACGGGAGCCCCCTGCGGGAGACCACCCCCAGGCGAGATGAAGCCGGCCTGGCCCCAATGGGCGGTGACCTTGCCGATGTCGGCGAGGCCGACCGCGCCGTCGTTGTTCACGTCAGCGCGGATCCAGCCGGAGCAGGAGGAGGTCTGGCCCCACCGCCCGATGATGTTGCCCAGATCGCCAAGACCGATGGCGCCGTCGAGGTTAAACGTCGTAGTCGGGGATGGGCACATAGGGCTGGCACGGTGTGATAGGTTGACCCCACCTACCTCAGCTTCGAGTGAAGTCAGCCTGACCGGCCGGGCTGGCCATGTAGTCGACAAACGCTATGCCTTGAGTCAGGCATTGTTGTCGGCGTCTGGCGCACCGCTCGCATTCTGAGGCCATCTGTGGCAATACCAGGTAGAGCGGACGCGAATCCTCGTAGATCCCCGATCTACCATGAGTAGAAATAGCTTGGCGACTCGCTGGCGTGAGAGGCCGACAGACTGCGAGATTCCTGCGCATGATACCCCCGGCCTGCAAGGCAGCCAGACCCATATTGTCGCTGCTTCGGGTCAGTGCGCAGGACCGTGCCAGTTTTCTTGTCGTGCTGGAAGAGCAGTTCGGGCTGATAAGGCGGCCTCATAAACGATCGGGGAGCCACTTATGCGCGACGGTTGACGGGCACGACCCATACGTCATTGTTGTGTTTGCAGCAGTCTCGAGAAGCGGGCGCGTTGTTAGCCTTCGGCGGCGAGGCGGCGGCGTGGCGCCGAACGTACAACGACGCTCGCTGAGCCGAGCATCGCATGACCGAGTTCGTTGCCGTAGGTGGCGGAGTTACCGTCGATCATGGTGCCGTCGGCCGGGCCGATAGGTAGGTCGCAGGCTGGAGTGACCGCAGCCGATGGCAGCGCAGAACGTGACGCTATACAGGCCGTAATCGCCCGGGCCAGGCACTCGCCGGGTCGGTCGAAGCAGGCGCCCATGGCTGGTATCTTGCCCGCCGCGTTGGCGCTGGCGATGAAAGTGCCATTTTCGATGGGCCGGGTACCCGGCCCAGCCCGCACCCGTTCTCGACCCAATCGTCACCCTTGGCCAGCGACTATGATCTGCAGTTCGCTGGCGTCGAAGACAAGGCTTGCCTGGGTGCCGCTGACCGGGCCGGCCGAGCTACTGATGACGTTAACTGTGAACGCTGTCGCCTACCGAGGCCGTGGTCGTGGACGGGTCGATCGAGAGGCTGTCGCCGTCGGCCAAGACGGGTCTTGCAACTGCGAGGGTCGAGACCGCAACGGCCAGAGACGGCAACGAGCTTGCCCGCACGCCGAATGCCCATCTAACGTCACCTCCCCAAATCACGTCGGACCCCTCTGGCGCTTCACCCGAGAATTTGGCAGCCCTACGTGAACGGCATGTGTTCGGCATGGGAATGATCACGTCAAGTGGCTCCACCGTGATCACCAGAGTTGGCCCCACCCCGACCGGTGTGATGGTCAACTGATGGGTTGCTGGATCAGGTCGCTGGCGATCCCTCCCTGCGCTTTCCTTG
>CAVWHZ010000020.1:0-162392 GCA_963754915.1 uncultured delta proteobacterium
TTGCCGCGACAATCAGTTCATAGCCGGGGTCGGACATAACCTGCATATCTGCCTCGGTAACCAGCGCCATATCCCCTTCCTCAGGTAATTCAGCATGTGGTTGAGTTTGACCAATTTATTATGTTCGTAGTAGCTGGTCATCAGCGTCGTAATCCGATAATGAGTCAATAATCGGCGGGTTTTTCTGTGTCTTCGGCGGCGATCAACTTAACGTCTTTCAGATGCGCAAAGCCCGTAAGGAAATATCTTCCAGATTGCCGATTGGTGTAGATACAATATAAAGAGTATGCATAGTAATTTTCAGTAAGAAACAAAACCATTATAACTGACAAAATTTGGCAGTCTAGCATTACTATTTGAAGAAGACTAAAACTTTCCATTGAAACGCCGACAATTTGATGATATATTGAGAATAATATTTATCCACCGGCTAAATTTTTAATTAAAAGGAAGTAAAAATTTGACAGCACCAAAATTTAAGCAGTTGAAACCGTCCTATGGTTTCGATGAAGTAGCTATCGTCCCGGGGGACGTTACTGTAAACCCCGAACAAACCGATATTTCACTCAAGATAGGTAATGTCACGCTTGGTATCCCTATCATCGCTTCTGCCATGGATGGTGTGACCGATGTCAACTTCGCGATTCTAATGAGTAAACTGGGCGGAATGGCAGTCCTCCATCTGGAAGGTGTGCAAACGCGCTATGATAATCCGGCGGAAGTCCTCAGTGAAATTGCGAACACACCCAACGAAAAAGTAACTGCCCTGATGCAGAAAATCTACTCAGCGCCCATCAAAGAAAATCTCATCGGTGAAAGAATCAGAGCCATCAAAAAGGGAGGCGCTGTCTGCGCCGCGACCGTAATGCCGTCTAATACCAAGAAATTTGCGCCGCTGATTGTTGAAGCAGGGGCTGACATACTTTTCGTACAGTCCACCGTAACCACTACCCGTCATGTTTCCAAGAGCTATGAGGGTCTGGTTTTCTCCAACGGTTAAATCCGTGCCGATTCCGGTAGTTGTCGGCAACTGTGTCAGTTATACTGCCTGTCTGGACTTAATGAAAGAAGGAATCTCCGGCGTACTCGTAGGAGTAGGACCCGGTGCTGCCTGCACTTCAAGGGAAGTACTCGGCGTGGGTGTTCCCCAAATCACGGCTACTATCGATTGCGCCGCTGCCAGAGACAGAGTACCTGAAAGAGTCAGGACGCTACGTGCCGATTATTACCGACGGCGGTTTTAAAAAGGGTGGCGATGTCTGTAAAGCCATTGCCGCCGGTGCGGATGGCGTGATGCTCGGCTCGATTTTCGCTCAGGCCAAAGAATCGCCGGGTCACGGTTACCATTGGGGGATGTCTGTACCAATCCCGTCTGCCCAGAGGCACACGTATCAAGGTCGGTACGACTGTATCATTAGAGCAAATTCTATTTGGTCCTACGTCTGTCACCGATGGCACACAAAACTTCGTCGGGGCAATCAGAACAGCAATGGGTTTCTGTGGAGCATCCACCATCCGTGAAATGCATAATGCCGAAATGGTTATTGCCCCTTCAATTACGACAGAAGGGAAGTCCTGGCAATTTTCCGGCCCCAGTTCCCGGGCTTAATCAGTACCGGAATTTATAAATCTGTAACGTAGATAGACTTCTCCCTATTGCGGGGAGAGGTGTGTAATTTTTTTAGGGCAAAAGAGTTAATCCCACCCTTCTCACTGAACGGGAAATCGGTGCATCTCCAGATTCACGTGGACGACAATACTGACGTTACCATTAGAGTCGCGGTGCCTGCAGTGGGGATGAAGATAATTCAATTGTGTTGTGCACTCTGGCATCAACCCACAAACCTTATATCGCCGGCTGAAAAGCCGACATTTTGGGAGAATCTTAAGACATTGAGCAACGTTTTCGAGCGGCCAGACAAAATACTTCACACTTCTCAAACTTGTAATACTTCCGTCTCATAAAAATGAACCCCTCGGTCAACAAGAATAATACCCTGATACCTTACACCTGCCATCATCTCAGGGTCAGAATAGGGTAGCACGAAATAAAATAGTACTAGCCAATAAGTACTATATTGAAAGGAAAATCGACCGAAATGATTCGATGTATTGACATAAGTTATTCAGTCCAGGGGCCTTATTCCCATCATGAAGTCAATATTACGCTGAGATGACATCGATCAGCTAAGGATGGTGGAGATGAATACCGTGAAGAGAAATTGGGTGGGCCAATATGTATAGACAAGCATGGTATCAGGCGATAAGCCTGACGCTGACGCTGGCGGTGCTGGTGATGCTGTCGAATTTTGCTTTACCGCAGGCAGTCTCGGCTAATTCTGCGGGCACGAATCTACGGCGCCAAGCTTCTTCAATTCACCTCCGCCGGTCATGTCCTCGGTTTCACCGATAATAGCGTCATCGTCGCTTCGGCAAGCCATATGCTGAAAATAAACTTCCTCAATTCCAGAACAGTGGCACCTGAAGCGGACAACGCTGTCTCAGGAAAAAGCAGTACCTGGCGCGGCCCCTGCCCTCAGCCGTGTTACTTATCAAAATCTATGGGATGGGGTAACGGCGGTCTATGAGGCCAGCGGGACATCGATCGTGAAGAGCACCTATTATGTCGCAGAGGGGAATCAAGTTGACAACATCCGGTTGGGCTATAACCATCCGGTACAGATTCACGAAAATGGCAATCTCAATATCACCTATGAAAACGGCGCCATTGTTGATAGTACTCCGGTGGCCGGGCAGGATGATTGAAGGAGAGTAAGAAGCCGGTCACAGTGAGCTACGTCCTGAACGGGGAACGTGAGGTTGGGTTTTCGCTGGGTGATTATATTCCCGGTATCCCGGTGGTAATCGACCCGGTGATGACCTGGCTTACCTTCCTGGGAGGCAGTGGTACAGTCGATAGTCCTGACGGCGGTTATGCCATCGCGGTAGACGGCAGCGGGAACGTCTATGTCGGTGGATACAGCCAGGCCACCTGGGGCTTGCCTGCGCGGGCCTATACACTCCATATGAGTCTCCGTTGGATGGCTTTGTGGCCAAGCTCGACAGCAGCGGCAACCTCCAATGGAATACCTTCCTGGGGGGCAGTGGCACTGACGAAATCTTTTTCCATCGCGGTAGACGGCAGCGGGAACGTCTATGCCGGTGGAGAGGGCAATGCCACTGGGGGCTCGCCGGTGCGGGCCTTTACAAGCGGGTGCAAAGATGCCTTTGTGGCCAAGCTCAGTGCCAGTAATGGCAGCCTGTCACCTGCTAATATTTTAGGGGGTCAACCCCATAGAAAGTTATCTTTATTACTCTTGTGGAATCGCGGTAGACGCTAGCGGGAACGTCTATGTCGCTGGAGACAGCAATGCCACTGGTAAGCTCGCCAGCGCGCCTGGATATATCCCTTGCCATTCCTCCATCGCTGACCTGTTGACTCACCGCCGACTGCGTGATGAAATTCAACGCGGCGGCTTTGCTGAAACTTTGTGTGTCCACCAAATCCCGGAATACTTTGAATGATTCTACCTGCATAGAAAAATGATAAGCGACCCTAATGACACGTCAACTAAAAGTTCAATGAAACTAATGTTGCTGAACTTGGAGGAGCGGGTGGCTCTGGTGCATTCCCAGATTGCGCAGGCGTGCGAGCGGGTCTCGCGTCCGCAGGGGGAAGTGACGTTGATCGCGGTGAGAACAACGCACTCCGGTGAGCGTGTCCGTGAAATGCTGCGGGCCGGGTGGGGGTATTCCTGGGGGAAATAAGGTGCAGGAAGCCGCGGCCAAGATCGAGGAAGTGGGCCGGGGCCACTGGCATTTCATTGGTCATCTCCAGACCAACAAGGCCAAGCTGGGCGCGTTGCTGTTTGATTCCGTGGACTCCGTCGATTCCCTCGCCCTCGGGCAGGAACTCAGCAAACGCGCGGTCCAGGCGGAACGGCGCCTTCGAATTCTGATCGAGGTTAATCTGGGCGAAGCCAGCAAATTCGGAGTGGACCCGGCCAAAGCGGAAGCCCTGGCCGTGGCCTTGTCCCGTTTGCCCCAGCTTCAACTGGCCGGACTGATGACCGTGCCCCCGTTTTTCAAGGATCCCCAGAAAACCCGTCCCTATTTTGCCCGGTTGAAAACGCTGCGCGACCAGATTGAAACCAGCACCGGACTTCATTTGCCGGTCTTGTCCACGGGCATGAGCCACGATTTTGAGATCGCGGTGGAAGAAGGCGCCACGGAAAGATCGGCGTGGGTTCGGCCTTGTTCGGCGAGCGCGAGATGTGATCAAGCCCCGTCCGGTGGATTTGTGACCACAGAGAGAGTCCGGGGACGGGAGGCGACACCGGCTCCGCGTACTTCTTGGGGTCGAGCGCGAACAGTCCCCCGAAGCCGCCGATGCCGGCCAGCACCTCGGGTCGCATGGTGGGGCGGGCGTGCGGCTTGATGAGCTCGACGAGCCGATCGCCCTCGTCGATGTCGACGCCGGCGTCGCGGTAGGTCGTGGCCATGCGCCCCCCCCTTACCGCGTGCGATGCGGCAGGGCAAGGCGTCCGAGCGCGGCGCACCGCGCGTTGACACCGCGGAGGCGCGTCGGCTAAGGACCGTTCGTGGGCTCGGACGACCTCTTCCAGCGCTTCGGCCGGGAGTTCCCGCGCGGGGCGGTGCTGTTCCGCGAGGGCGAGCCGGGCAAGGAGATGTTCGTCGTCCAGGCCGGGCGGGTGACCATCTCCAAGCGGGCCGGAGACGTGGAGAAGGTGCTCACCACGCTCGGCCGGGGCGAGTTCTTCGGGGAGATGTCCATCCTCAACAACAAGCCGCGCTCCGCCACCGCCACCTGCGCGGAGGACTGCGCGCCTGCTCGTCATCGACGCCAAGACCTTCGAGGCCATGATCCGCGGCCAACGCCGAGGTCGCCATCCGGATGATCAAGAAGCTGGCCGACGCGCCTGCAGGAGACCAACGAGCAGATCGAGAACCTGCTCTTCCGCGACGCCTCCTCCCGGGTGGTCCACTTCCTCGCCACCGCCGCCGAGCGGGCGGCGCGCGGACCGGGCGCGGCCCGGGTCGAGCTCACTCGCCGAGGAGCTGCCGGCTCGGGTGGGCGTTCGCCGGACCAGGTGGACGAGGTCCTGCAGAAGCTGCTCAAGGGCAAGATCGTCACCTGTGAGCCGGACGCGGCCTGCGTCGTCCCGGACGTCGGCCAAGCTTCGCCACTTCCTGGAGTTCCTGCAGATGAAGGCGCAGTACGGGGATGTCGCTTGAGGCTGCGCGTCCTCGGCTGCTCCGGCGGGGAGCTCCCCCGCCACCGGACCACCTGCTTCCTCGTGGACGGGGCGCTGGCGCGTCGACGCCGGCGCGCTCACCTGCAGCCTCACCCTCGACGAGCTGCTCGCGGGTGGATGACATCCTCCTCACCCATTCCCACTTCGACCACGTGAAGGACGTTCCGCTGCTCGCCGACCTGCTTGGCGGGCCGGCGGAGCAGGGCCGTTCGCGTCCACGCCTCGCACGGACTGCGATCCGGACGCTCGGCGAAGCGTGTTCAACGGGGAGCTCTGGCCCGACTTCACCCGCATCCCCAGCGCTCGCCGACCGGTGATCGAGCTCAGGCCCTTCCGGCCCGGGCCGCCCCTTCGCGTCGGCCGCTACACGGTGGCAGCCGGTGCCGGTGCGCCATCCGGTGGAGTCCTGGGCTTCCTCATCTCCGACGGGAGGGCGCTGCCATCGCCATCTCCGGCGACACCGGGCCCACCGAGGGTTCTGGCAGAGTGGTCAACGCCGGGCCGCCGACCGGCGGCGCTGCTCGTGCGAGATGAGCTTCCCGAGCTCCCACCAGTGGCTGGCCGACCTCTCCGGCCACCTCACGCCGCGGACGCTGCGCGGCGAGCTCGCCAAGCTCGCGCGGGACGGGTTTCCGGTATTGCTCTACCATTCAAGCCCGCCCACCTGGCCGAGCTCAAGCGAGGAGCTGAGTCGCGGACTGCAGCTGCGAAGGGCGCTCGCGCGTGCTCGCGCCAGGGCGACGCGCTTCACCTTCTAGCGAAGAGGGACGCATGGCCTGGTTCTCGAAGCAGAAGAAGCTCAAGGCGCAGGGAGGCGGCAGCCCAGGCCGGGCCCGGCGACGGACGGGGCGGCCTGTGGCACCAGTGCGACGGGTGCGCGCGAGGTGACTACACGCAGGACTGGGTACGAGAAGCACTGGAACGTCTGCCCGCTCTGCGGCCACCACGACGCGCTCCCGGTGCGGCGCCGCCTCGAGCTGGTGCTCGACCCGGGCAGCTTCGAGGAGCTGGACGCCGAGCTCGTCCCCGGCCGACCCGCTCGGCTTCACCGACTCGAAGCGGTACCGCGACCGGCTGAAGAGCACCTACAAGGCGACCGGGCTGCGGGACGCCTTCATCTCCGGCCGTGGGAACCATCGACGGCCAGCCGGTCTCGGTGGGCAGCCTTCGCCTTCGAGTTCATGGGCGGCTCGATGGGCTCGGTGGTGGGCGAGAAGGTGACCCGGGTCTTCGACCGCGCCACCGAGCGCCGCATGCCCGGCGGTCGTCTTCAGCTCGAGCGGCGGAGCGCGCATGCAGGAGGGGATCTTCTCCCTCATGCAGATGGCCAAGACCTCGGCGGCCATCCACCGGTTCCGGGCGGTGCGAAAGCCCTTCGTCTCGGTGATGCTCCACCCCACCACCGGTGGAGTGGCGGCCAGCTTCGCCTGGCTCGGCGACGTGGTCCTCGCCGAGCCGCAAGGCGCTCATCGGCTTCGCCGGTCCCCGGGTCATCGAGCAGACCATCCGCGAGAAGCTGCCGCCGGGCTTCCAGCGGAGCGAGTTCCTGCTCGAGCACGGGATGATCGACGCCATCGTCCCCCGTCACGAGCTGCGGCGACAAGCTGGCGCAGCTCCTGTCCTTGCTCGGCTAGGCGGAGGCGGAAGCGTGAGAGGGCTCCATGTGGACCGCGTGACCTATCTCGACCGGCTCCAGCCGCTCGCCATGCGCTTCGGCCTGGAGCGCATGGAGCGGGCGCTCGACGCGCTCGGCCACCCCGAGCGGCGCTACCCGGTGCTCCACGTGGCCGGGACGAACGGCAAGGGATCCACCTGTGCCATGGCGGCGGCGGCGCTCCGCGCGGCCGGCCACCGCGTCGGCCTCTACACCTCGCCGCACCTCGTCCGCTTCCACGAGCGGATCGCGGTGGACGGCGTGCCGATGCACCGACGAGGCGCTCGCGGCGCGGATCGAGGAGGTGCGCCGCGCCTGCCCCTGGCACGAGCGCGGGGCGGAGCGACGAGCAGCTCACCTACTTCGAGTTCGCGACGCTGCTCGGGCTCCTCGACTTCGCTGCGCCGAGGGACGACCGCGGCCGTGGTCGAGGTGGGGCTCGGGGGCCGGTTCGACGCCACCAACGCCATCGCGCCCCGCGTGACCGCGGTGGCCCGCATCGGCCTCGACCACACCCAGCTGCTCGGCGACACGGTCGACGCCATGGCCCGGGAGAAGGCCGGGATCTTCAAGAGCCGGGCGTGCCGGCGTGGTCGCCGCGGGCGACAGCCGCCGGGCGTGCTGGAGGTGCTGCGGCCGGAGGCGGACCGCGGCGCGCCCTTCCAGGTCGCCGGCCCGCCCTGGGAGGGACCTGCTGGCGCTGCGCGGGCCCGCACCAGCTCGCGAACGCCGGCGCTGGCCGCCGCCGCGCTGCGAGCTGCTCGACGCCGCGGGCGTGCGCGTCGGGCGCGAGGAGCATCGCCCGGGGGATTGCGGAGGCGCATGGCCGGGCCGGCTCGAGGAGGTCGGCGGAGTGGTGCTCGACGGCGCCCACAATCCGGACGGCGCCGCGGCGCTGGCGCAGGCCCTCGCCGCGCTCTATCCCGGTCGGCCGGTGGAACTCGTGTTCGGGGTGCTGGCCGACAAGGACCACGCCGGCATGCTCGACGCACTTGGCGGGGCCGTCCGCCGCGTGCACCTCGTCGCTCCCGACTCGCCGAGAGCGAGGCCGCCGGCTGCCTATCGGGACCTCGCGGCCCGCCTCTGCGCCGGCGTCGACGTCCACGAGTCGTGCGAGGACGCGCTCGAGAGCGCTCGTGCGGCGGCGCGCGACGGCGCCGTCGTCTGCGTCGCCGGCTCGCTCTACCTCGTGGGGGAGGCGCGCCGGCGACTCGGGGCCGACTCGGCGGAGTAGGGCGCGCGGCGACATTCGACCACCTCCGACCGTTTCTTGGTGGCCCAGGACCGCGTGCTATCCTCGCGGAAAATGTCCAGATCGGAGCGCACCATGCGCGTCATTCCCCTCCTGACGGCAGCCTTGCTCGCCGGGCGTGCCGCGGCGCAGACGCCGGCCCCGAACGTGGTGACCGCCGTTGGAGCGCGGGACGAGGGCGGCATCGTGGTGGTCACAATCCAGGGCTCGAAGCCACCGAACTTCACGACCTTCTCGATGATCGGATCCGCCGCGCTTCGTCGTCGACCTGTCGGAGAGCGCGTTCCAGAACGTGCCCGCGGAGTCGGCCGGCGCCGGCGCGGTGCAGTCGATTCGCAGCCTGTCCTTCGGCAGCGGCTCGTCCGCGGTGGCGCGGGTCACCGTGGTCTTTTCGCGGGAGGTGGAGCCGCCGGACGTCCAGGTGCAGGGCGACCAGCTTCTCGTGAGAGTGGCCCAGCCGGCCGCGGCTCCGGTCGCCGTCGCGAAAGCCCCGTCGCCCCCGGTCGCGGCAGACGTACCGGCGGCGCCTGCCGCGGCCACGCCTCCGCCCGCCGCGCCGGCGCCACCGCCCGTTGCGGCGGTGGCTGCCGCGGCGCCGGCCGCTGCCCCACCGGCATCGGCCGCACCGGCTCCGGCCGTAGCCGCCCAGGACCAGGCCGCAGCCGCCGCCGAGGCGGATGCCGCGCGGGCGAGGGCCGACGAGCAGGCACGGCTCGAGGCGCAGGCGCAGCAGGACCGGGCGCGCGCCGAGGCGGCGGCCCGGGCCGAAGCCGAGGCACGGGCGCAGGCAGCGGCTGACGCCAAGGCCCAGGCCGATGCAGCCGCGGCCGCGAAGGCCGATGCGGAGGCCGCCGCGCGCGCGCAACAGGAAGCTCGCGCCCGAGCCGCGGAGGCAGCGGCCGCCCAGGCTCGCGCCGAACAGGCTCAGGCCGCCGCGGACGCGGCGCGCGAGGCAGAGGCACAGGCCCGCGCCAAGGCCGAGGCGGACGCCCGAGCCGAGGCACAGGCTCGCGCCAAGGCGGAGGCGGACGCTCGCGCCGAGGCGGATGCCCGTGCCCGAGCGAAGGCAGATGCGGACGCACGAGCCGCGGCGGATGCGCGCGCTGCAGCGGATGCTCGCGCGGCAGCGGATGCTCGCGCGGCGGCGGATGCTCGCGCGGCGGCGGATGCTCGCGCAGCGGCAGATGCTCGCGCAGCGGCAGATGCTCGCGCAGCGGCAGATGCTCGCGCCCGCGCGGACGCGGCCGCCGCCCAGGCGCGAGTTCAGGAGACGGCCGCGCGCGCGGCCGCAGAGGCGCAGGCGCGCCGAGAGGCGGAGACGCGCGCTCGGCCGGTCGTCGCGGCGGCCGCGGTGAGGGAACCCGCCAGGGCTCCCGGCCCGGTTGCCGAGACCCCCTCCGGTGGCCCAAACCTCGTCGAGGCAATCGGCTTCCGGCAGCTCGGGGACGTGTCGCAGGTCTTCGTGCGGACGAAGGGGGTCCCGCGCTTCCGGGTATCGGAGGCCGGTGACAACGTGGTGCGGGTCGAGATGCCCAACACGCGGGTCCCGAACCGCAACGACCTCAACTTCCTCGACACGTCGTTCTTCCCGTCGGCGGTGGCGCTCGTGACTCCGATGCGCCACGGTCGCAACTACGTCGTGGAGATCAAGCTCCGCCAGAAGGTGGCCTGGCAGCAGCGCGTCGAAGGGGACACCCTGGCGATCGACTTCGAGCGACCGGCGAGCCTCCGGTCCGCGCCGTCGAGCCCGGAGGGGGCCCTGGCGCCCGAGCCGGCGCGAAACTAGGGGCCGGCGGGGATCTGGGCCGCGGCCACCCCCGCGGCGAACGTGCTACATCATGGCGCGACCGATGCGCGCCAGGGCGACCGACAATCGGCACCGGCGACGGGCCCCCGCTGCGGCCGCGCTCGTCGCGCTCCTCACTAGCGCCATGCTGGCGCCTTCGGCGGCCGCAGCGGCGAGCGCGTCCCTGCCAGGCCCGAGCGGCCCAGTGGACGTCGAGGCGGGCAGCCTCACCTACGACGCGGCAGCCGATCGGTTCATCCTCTCGGACGGCGTTCGGCTGCGCCGAGGCGCGGTTCTCCTGCGCGCGCGCACGGCGAGTTACAGCCCCAAGGAAGGTACCGTCGATGCCAGCGGCGACGTGCTCCTCACGTCCGCCGGCAGGGTGGTCGCGGCCGACGGCATGAACCTCGTGCTCGACGGGCCTTGGGAGGCGAGCGGGGTCTCGGCATTCTACAAGTCGCAGCCCCTAGAACTCAATCACGCAGGGAGCGCCGCCGAGGCGGCGAGGGAGGGGCGGAACCGGCTCTCGCTGTGGGCGGACAAGGCGAGCGGGCCGGTCGCGATGGGCGGAGGGAACCGTCCGTATACCGCCGAGGGTGTGCGGCTCACGCTGTGCGACTGCGGCGCGGGAGCCCCGTCGTGGGAGATCCGCGCAGCCAAGGCCGAGGTGACGCCGGGCACGAGCGTCGTGCTTTCGTGGCCGGTCATCTACATCACGCCGCGGTTCCTCTTCATCGACACGCCCATCCCGGTCCTCCCCCTGCCGTGGCTCTACGTTCCGCTGTCGAGGCGCCAGACGGGGTTCCTCCTCCCGTTCGTGAACGACGGCTCCCGCGCCGGCTGGGAGCTCGCCCTGCCGTTCTTTCTCACCCTCGGCGAGAGCTGGGACGCCACCTTCACGCTCGGATACGCCTTTGGCCCGACCCAGTCCCAGATCCAGGGCGCGGCCACAGCGGTGCCTGGGCCGAGGGACCCGGGTGTCCGGGGGGTGGAGGCGGGTGCCGAGCTCCGCTGGGCTCCCGTCGACGGCGTGAGTGGCGACGGCAAGCTCTACTTCATGCACGACACGCTCCCCTACGCGTGGAAGCCGCCCTCCGGGGACCGGCTGGCGCTGTCGGTGCAGAATCAGGCCCGGCTCGGCCCTGGCAGCTTCCTCAACGTCGACGCGGCGCTCGTCGGGGACGCTGCCTACCCGCAAGACTTCGTCGCGGACCTCCTGCTGAGGAGCGCCCCGTACCTGCGGTCGGCCGTGGCGGCCGGCCAGGGTTTTGCCGACGTGCTCGTCGAGGCGGACCTCTCGTACAACCTCGAGATCGGCACGCTCGGCCAGCCGCCGGGCACGCCCGGCCAGCCGGTCGTTCCGGTGGTGCCCTTCGGCGTCTTCGGCGGCTCGGTGCCGTCCTTCCACCGCCTCCCGGCCCTCTCGGCGACGCTCCTTCCCGTCTCGCTCGTCGGCCCGCTGTCCGTGTCCGGGCAGGCGGGGCTCGCGCGGTTCGCCCCCATCCACGGGATCACCGACGAGAGCGTGAGCGGCATCGGTCCCGGCGAGCGCCTCTGGCCTTACCAGCCAGCCTCCGTTCCTGCGTTCCCGCCGCCGCCGGCCGACGAGTGGACGGCGGGCCAGCGCCTGTCCGCCACGCGCGCCTGGGCGCGCGCCGAGCTGCGCGCTCCGTTGCCCATCGCGTCGTACATGTTGCTCGAGCCCTGGGCTGCGGGGAACGCCACGGGCTATCTGTTCGGGGACGGCGTCGCGCCGGCGCTGGCGAACGCCTGGGCCACCGGCGGCGCCGTTCTTTCCACGCGGCTCGAGCGCGTCTATGGGTCGGGGACCGACCAGCTTCGCCACCTCATCGAGCCGCGCGTCGAGTGGCGCTTTGGGACCTCGGTAGCGGGCCCGGCGCTCCCCGCCTACGCCTACGACGAGGTCGACGCGGCGCCGGTCGCGCCGAACGCCCCCTGTGTCCCCGCCCCGTCGGGCGTGACCGGAGGGTGCCTGCCATTCCGGACGCTCACCTCCACGCTCCCGGGCGGGTTCAGCCAGCTCCGGCTCGCGCTTCGCAACCGGCTCGTTGCCCCGAGCGGCGCTCTCTCGGCTACACGCCTCGACCTCGACCTCGGCCAGGACCTCGACCTCTTCGCCGGCACGCTCGGAGAGACGTGGGTCCGGGCCGGTGCGGGATGGGGGTCCGGTCACCGGGAGCCTGCTTGCGCGCTTCCTCGCATTCGGCGCGACGAGCGCGCCGGGCTCCTGGGAGCCAGTCTCCCCGAGCTGGCTCGACCGCTTCACCGAGGTGCGGCTGGACGTGGCTGCTGCGGACGCCCGAGGGGACAAGCTCTCGCTCGGGTTCCTCGCGCTCGGCGCGTCCGCGTCAGCCTCGATGAAGGCAGGGCTCGACCCGCTGTTCGACCCCCGCCCCGTGCCGTTCCAGCCCTTCGCCCAGTTGACAGGCGGGGTCAACGTGCGGGTGTTTGGCGGGCTTGACCTCCGATGGGACACGATCCTCTCCGTGAGGACAGTGGTGACCTACCCGTTTGGCTTCGCCTATCCCCAGACCTCGGCGCCGGGGTTCCAGTCGAACACGTTCACCGCCGGCTGGACCTCGCCATGCGAGTGCTGGCGTGCGCTCGTGAAGGTGAGCCTGCAGCAGAACAACTGGTGGTCCTTCAGCGCGGCGCTCGACCTTTCCGAGGTGACGGGCATGCACTTCGTGCCCTGAAGCCGAGGCCCCGACGGCGGCGCTCCCGGCCCCAGTGTTCCGTTGACTCCTGCCCGAGGCATGGGTAGCTTCGCCGGGTTGATTCTGGAGTCAACGTGGCACGAACGAGGGCACATCCGTCGGCGCGCATTCGCCACCCGTCCCCGGAAGGGGAGCCCGAGAAGCGACGCGCCATCCTGCACGCGGCGCTGAGAGTCTTCGCTGAGAAGGGTTACCACGGCTGCCGGATCGCCGACGTGGCGCGCCAGGCCGGAGTCGCCTACGGCCTCGTCTACCATTACTTCCGGAACAAGGACGAGCTCCTCGAGAGCGTGTTCGAGGAGCAGTGGGCGATCCTCATCGGCGCCATCCGGTCCATCGCCGACGGGCCCGGGTCTGCCGCCGAGCAGATCGCCTCGGTGATCCGGTTCGCCCTCGACGTCTTCCGCACGGCCCCTGCCGCGGTGCGAGTTCTCATCCTGGAGGTACCGCGAACGCCCGGCGTGATCCGAGCGGGTAGCACGCGGCAGACGTTCGAGACGGCGATGGAGCTCGTCGCCGAGATGGTCCGGCGCGGCCAGGCCGCCGGCGAACTCCGCCGCGACGTTGTCCCCCTCGTCTGCGCCGCCAGCGTGCTCGGCGTCCTCGACATGAACCTTACGGGGATGGTCACCGGGATGCTCACCGCGCCGCAGCCCTCGGAGGAGGAGCTCGAGCGCATGAAGCGCCAGGTCGTGGACGTCGCGCTGCAGGGAATCCTGGCCGTCCCGGCCCGGTCCCCAACGCATCCCTCGGTCGATTGACGACGTGGACGGGCCCTGATACTTCCCGCCATCCCGTCGCCGTCTTCGCGAGGAGGAGCCATGGCCCATCGGGTGCTCGTCGCCGACGAGCTGTCGCCGGAGGGAATCGAGATCCTCCGCCGCGCCGGCCTCGAGGTCGACGTCAGGGTGGGTATGAAGCCCGACGAGCTCGAGGCCGCAATCGCCGGCTACGACGCCGTCGCCGTGCGCAGTGCCTCCAAGATCACCGCCAGGGTCCTCGAGAGGGCAAGCCGCCTGAAGGTGGTGGGCAGGGCCGGCGTCGGCGTCGACAACGTCGACCTCGAGGCCGCCACCCGGCGCGGCGTGGTCGTCATGAACACGCCCGGCGGCTCTTCGGTGACGGTGGCCGAGCTGACGCTCGCCATGATGCTCGCCCTCTCGCGTCACATCGCCCAGGCGACCGAGAGCGTCAAGGCGGGGAAGTGGGAGAAGAAGCGGTTTCAGGGGCACGAGCTCGCCGGCAAGACCCTGGGCGTCGTCGGCATCGGCAACATCGGGTCGGTGGTCGTGGATCGCGCGCGCGCCATGAAGATGCGGGTGGTAGCGTACGACCCGTTCATCTCGCAGGAGAGCGCGGCGCAGCTCGGGGTCGAGCTCGTGGGACTCGAGGACCTGTGGCGCCGGGCGGACGTCATCTCGCTACACGTCCCCCTCACCGACAAGACGCGCAACCTCGTGAACGCCGACACGCTCTCCAGGATGAAGAAGGGTGCGTTGCTCGTGAACTGCGCCCGTGGCGGTCTCGTGGACGAGAAGGCACTCGCCCAGTCCCTCGCCTCGGGGCACCTGGGGGGCGCCGCCTTCGACGTGTTCGAGAAGGAGCCCACGCCGTCGGACAACCCGCTGCTCAAGCTCGGCACCTTCATCTGCACCCCTCACCTGGGCGCCTCCACCGAGGAGGCGCAGGCGGCCGTGGCGATCGCCATCGCCGAACAGCTCGCCGCCTACCTCACTCAGGGCGAGGTCCGCAACGCCGTCAACGTTCCCGCGATGTCCCGCGAGGCGCTGGCACGCTTCGGCCCATACCTTGCGCTCGCGGAGAAGCTGGGCTCGCTCGCGGCCCAGATCGCGCCGCCGGGTGCGCGCGAGGTGAAGGTGGACTTCGACGGGGAGATCGCCGAGGCCCCGCAGCGGCCACTCACCGCCGCGGTGTTGAAGGGGTTGCTCTCCCATTTCGAGGCGGCGCCGGTGAACGCCGTGAACGCCCCGGCGATGGCGAAGGAGCGCGGGATCGCGGTTCGAGAGGAACGCACCGCCGGTGCCCAGGACTACGTGAGCCTGCTCGGGGTCACCGTGCGCGGCGAGGGAGGAGAGGCGGTCGTGGCCGGGACCGTCTTCGGCAGGAAGGACGCGCGCATCGTGCGCGTGAACCAGTTCCGCCTCGAGGCCGTGCCCGACGGCCAGATCATCATCTGCGAGAACGACGACTCTCCCGGCGTGGTCGGCAACATCGGCGCCACCCTCGGGGCGGCGGGCGTGAACATCGCGCGCATCTCCCTGTCCCGCGACGAGAGCCGCAGTGCCGCCGTTTCGCTCATCAACGTCGACTCCCCCCCGGGCGCCGACGTCCTCGAGAAGCTCCGCCAGATCCCCCACGTTCGCCACGTGCGCCACATCGCCCTCTAGGCCCGCCGACGATGCTCGACCTCTCGCTCCCCCTCGGGCTCCGCGACCTCACGCCCGACCACTCTGCCCACCTCGCCGACCTGTCGGCGCGGTTGCAGGACGTGTTTCGCGCCTTCGGCTACCGCCGGGTGCTGCTGCCCACCCTCGAGCGGCTCGAGGTGGTGGAGCGTGGGCTCTCCCCGGCGGCGCTCGCCGGGGTCCTCAAGTTCGTCGAGCCGGGCTCGGGAGAGGTGGTGGCGATCCGGCCCGACATCACCCCGCAGATCGTCCGCCTCTACGCTGCGCGACCCGACGCCCTCCCGGACCCGGCCCGCCTCTGCTACGACGGGCCCGTGCTGCGGGCGCGCGAGGCACGCGCCGGCCGGCCCCGGGAGGTCTACCAGGCGGGCGTCGAGCTGCTCGGCGCCGGTGGCCCGTCGGCCGACGCGGAGGCCCTCGTGGTACTGCGGCGCGCGCTCGACCGCGTGGGCCTCGCGCACGCGGTCCTCGAGGTCGGGCACGCGCAGTTTGCCACCGCGATGCTCTCCGCCGCGGGCCTCCCCGCGCTGGCCCGGGAGGCCGCGCAGGACGCCCTCTCCCGCAAGGACGAGGGCGCGCTCGCGGCGCTCGCGCGGCGGGGACGCGGTGCGGGCCGCGACGCGCTGCCGGCGCTCGCCACCCTCTACGGGGAGGGAGCGCTGTCGCGCGCCCGGAAGGTGGCGAGGGCTGTTCCCGGCGCGGTGGCCGCGCTGGCCGAGCTCGAGGCGGCGCTTCGAATCGCCCGGCGGCGCTCCCTCGGCGAGGTCGAGGTGGACGTCGGCGAGGTTCGAGGCCTCGGGTACTACACCGGGATCACCTTCGCCGGGTACGCCCCCGGAGCCGGGAGCGCGGTCGCCTCGGGGGGGCGCTACGACGGGCTGCTGGCCCGCTTCGGGCGCCCCGGCCCGGCCATCGGGTTCGCGGTCGACCTCGAGTTTGCCACCCAGGCCCTGGAGCGGCGCGCCGGGCGCGCGACGCGAAGGGCGCGAGGCGCGCGGCGGTAGCAAGCGCACGGGCCCCCTGGTATCGTCCAACGCCGCGCGCGGGTGCCCCGCGCCTTCGCAGCGAGGAGCTTCACGCATGCCGAACGTCGTGGTGGTCGGCGCCCAGTGGGGCGACGAGGGGAAGGGGAAGATCGTCGATCGCTTCACCGAGTACGCCGACGTGGTGGCCCGCTACCAGGGGGGCAACAACGCCGGCCACACGCTCGTCGTCGGGGGGGAGAAGACCGTCCTTCACCTCATCCCGGCGGGCGTGCTCCACCCGGGGAAGACGTGCGTCATCGGAAACGGCGTCGTGGTCGACCCCGCCGTCTTCATGATGGAGATCGACCGGCTGAAGCAGAAGGGGTACCTGGTGGACGACGCCCAGCTCGTCCTGTCCCTCGACGCCCACGTCATCATGCCGTGGCACAAGGCCGTCGACGTGGCGCGGGAGCAGGCCATGGGCGCCGGGAAGATCGGGACGACCGGGCGCGGGATCGGCCCGACCTACGAGGACAAGGTGGCTCGGCGCGGCATTCGCGTCCGCGACCTCCTCGACGCCGGCAAGCTCCTGCGCCGCGTGAAGGAGCGCCTGCCGGCGGCCCAGGAGGAACTGCGCCGCCTCGGCGCGCCTTCGGACCTCGACGCGGCCACGGTGGCCGGCGAGTACGCGGCGCTCGGCCAGCGGCTCGCGCGCTACGCGGGAGACACCTCGCTCACCCTCCACCGCGCCATCCGCGCGGGCAAGTCGGTGCTCTTCGAGGGGGCCCAGGGGACGATGCTCGACGTGGACCACGGCACCTACCCGTTTGTCACGAGCTCCAACACGGTGGCGGGCAACGCCGCCACCGGCACCGGCATCGGCCCCACGGAGATCGACGAGGTCATCGGGGTCGCCAAGGCGTACTGCACGCGCGTCGGGGGCGGTCCGTACCCCACCGAGCTCAAGGATGCGACCGGGGACCGCCTGCGCAAGGGGGGAAACGAGTATGGCGCGACCACCGGACGGCCGCGCCGCACGGGCTGGTTCGACGCGGTGGCGCTCCGCTTCGCGGCCCGGGTGAACGGCCTCGACGGCCTCGCCATCACCAAGCTCGACGTCCTGACCGGCTTCTCCGAGATCAGCGTGGCGGTGGCCTACAAGCTCGACGGAAAGACCGTCGAGGAGCTCCCCGGGGACCCCGAAGACCTCGAGCGCTGTGCCCCCGTCTACGAGAGCCTCCCGGGGTGGACGGAGCCGCTCGCCGGCGTACGCACCTGGGACGCGCTCCCGGCGAGCGCCCGGAGCTACGTGAAGCGCCTCGAGGCGCTCTCGGGAGTGGCCATCATGGCGGTCTCGGTCGGCGCCGATCGTGGCGAGACCATTCTCCTCGACAACCCGTTCGAATAGGTCAGGGGGGCCGTCCCGCCGCGGCGACCCCGAGCAGGGAAGCCACCCGCTCGCGCCGGTAGTCGAAGATTCGCTCGAGCACGCGCCGAACGGCCAGCGCGTGGGCGGTCTCGCCGAGCGCGCCGAGCGGGAGCCGGTACTCCACCCGGTCGCCGATGCGGGTGCCGCCATCGGCGTGTTCGAAGGTGTGCTCGTGCTGCCAGAGCGCGTAGGGGCCGCGGAGCTGGACGTCGACGAAGCGCCGGTCCGGCTCCCATGCGGCGATCCGCGTGCGCCAGCGGAATGGGACGCCGAAGAGCGCGAGCCGGTAGTCGATGAGGGTCCCGACGGCGAGGGTCGCGGGGACCGGCGGCAACACCTGGAACCGCAGGAAGCCCGGCGTGATCGCCTCGAGGTTGCGCACCTCGGAGAAGAACGCGAAGACGTCCGGTCGCGGTGTCGGCACGAGTTGGCTGCGCTCGAGCAGATGGGCCTTCACGTCGACCTCCTCCTCGTGGCAAGCGGGCACGCCCCCCCAGAACCGGGCCGGGCGCCGAGGCACACCGCGGTCCCCGGCCGCGTCCTTCCCCCCTCGGCGGAGGGCGATGCGCTCCTGGCTGCACGGGCGGCCCGCGACGGGAACTCGATCATGGCGAGCATGCGCGGATCCTTTCGTTTAGGTATTGTCATGGATAATCCATAAACACGGGCATTGCACATCCCGTCCAGTGGCATTACCATTCCAGGCATGGACACTTCGACCCGCGAGGAAGCGGGGAAGTACCCGATCCGAGTGGTCGCCCGGCTTACGGGCATCCCGGTCGACACGCTGCGCGCGTGGGAGCGCAGATACGGTGCTGTCGCTCCGCGCCGCGACGACCGGGGCAGGCTCTACACCGACGCCGACCTGCGCAAGCTCCGGATGCTGCGGCAGCTCGTCGATCGGGGCCACGCCATCGGGCGCGTCGCCCGGATGTCCGACGACGAGCTCGCGACGCTGCTCGACGTCGGCGCGGAGCCGGTGGCCCGGCCTGCCGCGACCGAGAGCGTGGACGCGGCCGCCGTCTGGGAGGCGCTCGAGCGCTACGACCTCAACGCGGCCGAGCGTGAGCTCGGCCGGCTCGCCGCCGTGCTCGCGCCCCGCGAGGTGGTGCTGGACGTCGCGCTGCCCCTCATGCGGCAAGTCGGGGACGCCTGGGAGCGCGGCGCGTCGACGGTCGGTCAGGAGCACCTGATCACCGCGGCGCTGCGCAACCTTGTGGGGTCCCTCGCGCGGCTGCAGGCTCCGCGCGACGGGCGCCCCGGGATCCTCTTCGCCACCCCGCAGGGAGAGCGGCACGAGTTTGGCCTGCTCGCGGCCGCGACGCTCGCCGCCGCGGGAGGCCTCGGCATCGTGTACCTGGGCGCCGATCTCCCCGCGTCCGACGTCGTGCACACCGCACGCCGCACGGCGGCCCGCGCGGTCGTCCTCGCCGTGACCGGCTCCGACCCGGGCGGCGATCCGGTCGCTGCCGTCGAGGCCATTGCGAAGGATCTCCCGCGAGGGGTGGAGCTCCTCACCGGAGGCATGCGGACCCCAGGGCTGTCGGACCGGCTGCGGGCCGCCGGGGCGACGGTGCTCCCCGACTTCGGCGCCCTCGAGGACGCCCTGCGACGCCTCGGGGCGCGCTACTAGCCAGGGTCGAGTGCCAGGCCACGGTGCTCAGGGAAGGAGGGAGACCGCGCCGCGGCCGCGCGGCCACGGGAGGCGCGGTCGGCCGGCGGGGCTCGTGCTCCTCGTCCTGGCGCTCGGGGCGGCGGCGTGCCGCGACCGCTCCGCGGGGCCGGGCAGGCTCTCCGGGGCCCACGAGCTCGCCTCCTACCGAGTGCTGCGGGCCCGCCAGGGCATCGTCGTCGACGGCAGCCTCGACGATCCCGACTGGGAGCACGCGTTCCGGCTCCCGCTCGTCGACTCCCTCTCCGGGGCGCCTCCGGCCCAGCCCACCGTGGCGCGCCTGCTGTGGGACGACCAGTTCCTCTACGTGGCCTTCGAGGCGACCGATGACGAGGTGTTCGCGCGGCCCGGCCGGCGGCAGGACGACGCCATCTGGGAGGACGAGGTCGTAGAGCTATTCGTCGATCCCACCGGAACGGGGCGCGGGTACGCCGAGATCGACGTCTCGCCGGCGAACGTGCGCTTCGACGCGCGATTCGATCACTGGCGCAGCGACCTCGCCGCGGCGCGGGCCTGGGACTCGCGCGCAGTGACCGCGGCCCGGGTCGATCGGGGCCCGCGTGGCGACCTGGGGTTCATCGTCGAGATGGCGGTGCCGCTCGAGACCCTCCGCGGGGCCGCGCCGCCCCCGCGCGCGGGCGACCGCTGGCGGGCCAACCTGTACCGGATCGAGACGCACAATCGCGCCGGAATTGCCGAGGGACAGGCCTTCTCGCCACCGCTTCGCGGCGACTTCCATGCGCTCGACCGCTTCGGCTGGCTCGTCTTCGACGGCGGTGGCTGAACCGTGAGCCGCGCGGGGCTCCGACTCCGCCGTCGCTCGCCGGGAGCCGGAGCGCGCCCGCGCCCACCCTCGATCCCGTCGCCCCGCCGCGGGACTTCTCGCGCTCGGTGGCCGGCGGGCTGGCGGCGGCCACGACGCGCTGCATCAACGGTGGCCGGCAGGGAAGGGCCGGCGGGAGCTGGCGACCCCTGAGCCCGAATTGCCGGGATCGATATCGGCGGTCCACTCGAGGCGGGAACACCCCCACAGGGTGGTGCGGTATCCACCTAAAGAGTTACTCCTGGCGCGGTTGGCGCGTGAAATCAGGCCGCCGACGCCCACCAACAGGGCGTAGTTCCAGAGGATATTGACCTCGCTCGCGGATCGTGCTAGCCTGAGTTTCCCAAGCCCCGCCCCCATACAGCCCGAACGAACGGGCGATGGTGGCATCTGCGGCGGGGCGGAGGACCGAATGCCTACATCGTCGAACCAGTCGGGCCCGACCTTCAAGGTCGGGGACAAGGCCGTCTACCCGGGCCAGGGCGTTGGCGAGGTGATGGGGATCGAGCACAAGGAGGTCGCCGGCCAGCGGCAGTCCTTCTACGTGCTCCGCATCCTCGACAACGGGATGAAGATCATCGATCCCGATGAACAAGGTCGGGTCGGTGGGCCTGCGCGAGATCATCGGCGACAAGGAGGTCCGCAGGGTCTACTCCATCCTTCGCGAGAAGGAGGTCTCGGTGGATTCCACCACCTGGAACCGCCGCTATCGCGAGTACATGGACAAGATCAAGACGGGATCGGTGTTCGAGATTGCAGAGGTGCTGCGCGACCTCTACCTCCTGCGCTCCGACAAGGACCTGTCCTTCGGGGAGCGGAAGATGCTCGACACCGCCCGGTCCCTTCTCATCAAGGAGCTTGCCATCGCGAAGGACTGCGATGAGCAGGAGGTCGAGACGGAGCTCCGGAAGATCTTCAACATCAACTGAGGTCGCGAGCCCGGGACGCCCCGCCCCGGACGCGCACCTGCCAGGTCCGCCGCACGGCCACCGGGCCGCGCGGCGGTCGCGTCTGGAGATGCCGCATCGATGCGGGCGCGGGGCAACGGCTCGCGGCAGAGCACGCCGGGTGCCAGTCCGGCGCCGGAGGAACGGGTGATCGGCACCGAGAGAGTCGGAGCCATCCTGGCCGCGGGCGGGTCGGGCCTTCGGGCCGGGACGGCCAAGCAGTGGCTCGAGCTCGGGGGGGAGAGCGTGCTGCGGCGGGCCGCGCGCGCGCTCGCCGCCTGCGACCTCGTGGATGAGATCGTCGCCGTTGTGCCCGCCGGGGACGAGGCCCGTGGCGCCGGCGAGCTCGCCGGCCTTGGGCGGCCGACCCGAGTGGTGCCCGGTGGCGCGGCGCGGGCCGACTCGGTGCGGGCCGGCCTCGAGGCGCTGCCCGGGTGCGACCTCGTCCTGGTGCACGACGCGGCGCGACCGTTTGCCACGCCGGACCTCGTCCGGGCCGTGGCCATGGCCGCTGCGCGCGGGGGCGCGGCGCTCGCCGCGCTCCCGGCCACCGACACGGTGAAGCGCGCCGAGGGCGACCGCGTGGCGGCTACCCTCGACCGCCGCACGCTGTGGCTCGCCCAGACCCCGCAGGGGTTTCGGGCCTCGCTGCTCCGGCGTGCCTTCGCGGAGGCCGGCGCGGCCGCTGCCGAGGCCACCGACGAGTGCCTCCTCGTGGAGCGGCTCGGCGAGCCGGTGACGCTCGTCCCGGGCGAGGAGGGGAACTTCAGAATCACCGGCTCCCGAGACGTCGACCGCGCCCGCTCGCTCGTCGGGCCGGGGGTTGCGATGGGCGTCGGGTACGACGTCCACGCGTTCGCCCCAGGCCGCAAGCTCATCCTGGGCGGCGTCGAGTTCGAGGGAGACGGCCTGCTCGGGCATTCCGACGCGGACATCTGCGCTCACGCCATCGGCGACGCCATCCTCGGGGCCGCTGGCCTGGGCGACCTCGGGCGCCACTTCCCGGACACCGACGCTCGGTGGAAGGGGGTCTCGTCGCTCTCGCTGCTCGCCGAGATCGTGCGCATGGCGACGGCGGGCGGATGGGCGGTAGGCAACTGCGACGTCACCCTGGCCGCGCGACGCCCGAGATCGCGCCTCGCGCCGAGGAGATGCGCTCGCGGCTCGCCGGCGCGCTCGGGGTCCCGCCTTCTCGGGTCAATGTCAAGGCCACGACCGGCGAGGGACTCGGCTTCGTGGGGCGTGGGGAAGGAATCGCCGCGCACGCCGTCGCCGTGCTCGTGCGGAGGGGCGGGTGATCGGGGGCCCGTCCGGGGACCCGCCCGCCGCCGGGGGAAGGGCTCGCTCGCCGCTCGTCGCGGCGATCGTGCTCGCGGCCGCGGCCTGGTTGCTCTGGGACATTCGCCTCGACGTCTCCTACTTCGCCTCGCCACAGGCTCCCATCGACCTGGGCGACTTCCGGGCCCTGCACCTCGAACGGGCGTCGCCGAACCGGCTCGTGCGCATCTCGGGGCCGCTCGTCGGCGCGGTCGGCGGGGTGGGCAAGGGCGGCGAGCGCCGCCGCGTCAGCGGCGTGTTCGGGACGAACCTCATCGTCGACCGCCCCGCGGGCGCGTCGCCGACCACGGTGCACGAGGGGCGCCTCCTACCGGCAAGGCGCCGGGACGACTACCTCCCGTTCGCCGCCGAGCTGCGCAAGCAGGGCTGGGAGGCCGGCGAGCGCTTCATGGTGCTGCGAGAGGGGGAGCGTCCGCGGTCGAGCTACGGGCCGCCGCTCATCGCAGCCGGGCTCCTCGCCCTCGCTGCGCTCAACGTCGCCCTCCTCGCGCGCCGCTTCCTCCCGAGAAGTCGGACCTGACCCCGGAGACCGCCGCCATGGCCATCAAGCTGTTCGACACCCTCGCCGGGGAGAAGGTGGACCTCGCGCCCCTGAGGCCTGGCCACGTCGGCGTCTATGCCTGCGGCCCGACGGTGTACGACCACGCCCACCTGGGCCACGCGCGATGCTACGTCGTGTGGGACCTCGTGGTGCGCCACCTTCGCGCCCGGGGTCTCGAGGTCCGCTACGTTCGCAACTTCACCGACGTCGACGACAAGATCATCAAGCGCGCGAACGAGCGGGGCGAGGATCCGCGGGCCCTCGCCTCGCGATTCATCGAGTCCTTCACCGAGGACATGGCCGCGGTGGGCTGCAAGGAGCCCGACGTCGAGCCGCGCGTCACCGCTCACATCCCGGACATCGTCGCCCTCATCGAGCGGCTCGTGCAGATGGGCTACGCCTACGCTGCCGGGCAACGGCGACGTGTACTACAGCGTCCGAAAGTTCCCGAGGTACATGGACCTGTCGCATCGGAACCTGGACGACCTCCTCGCCGGAGCCCGCGTGGAGCCCGGGGAAGCGAAGCAGGACCCCCTCGACTTCGCCCTGTGGAAGGCCGCGAAGCCGGGCGAGCCCTCGTGGGACTCGCCGTGGGGCAGCGGCCGGCCTGGCTGGCACATCGAGTGCTCCGCCATGACGCTGAAGCACCTCGGCGCCCCGTTCGACATCCACGCGGGCGGCAAGGACCTCGTCTTCCCGCACCATACGAACGAGATCGCCCAGTCGGTGCCCGCCGTGTCCGACTCGCTCGAGCCGACCGCGTTCGCGCGCCACTGGATGCACAACAACTTCGTCGAGATTGACCACGAGAAGATGTCGAAGTCGCTCGGGAACTTCTTCACGGTGAAGGACGTTCTCGCCCGCTACGACGGGGAGGGACTTCGCCTGTTCCTGCTCGGCACCCAGTATCGCAACCCCATCAGCTTCTCCGACGGGCTCGTCGCCGAGGCGGAGCAGAGGCTCGGCTACTTCTACGAAACGCTCGAGAAGGCCGACCGCGCCGCCGCCGGCGCCGACGCTCCGGCCACGCCGAGCGCGTGGCTCGAGCGATGCCGCGCCGTCCTCGACGACGACTTCAACTCGGCGGCGGTGCTCGGCTTGCTCGCCGAGGCATTCGCCGAGGCGAACGCGCAGGTCGACCGCAAGGGCAAGAAAAGTCCCGAGGACCGCGGCGCACTCGCCCGCTTCGCCCGCGACGCGCGCGACATCGGCTCCGAACTCGGGATCCTCGAGAGAAGCCCTGCGCAGGCGCTGCTCGCCATCCGCTCGAAGGCGGCCTCGCGCCGCGGCATCGACGCGGCGGCGGTGGAGGCGAAGATCGCCGAGCGGGCCGCGGCGCGGCGCGCGAAGGACTTCGCCCGCTCGGACGCCGTGCGCGACGAGCTGAAGGCGATGGGGGTAGGGCTCATGGACGGACCCGACGGAACGACCTGGAAGGTCGAGTGACCTGAGCCAGCTCGCCGTGACGCGTCGCGGCGTGCTGGACGCCCCCTCCGGGATCGGACAGGCGGGCCGCTGTAAGACATTATTTCAGACCGCTCCGTCCTCTTCCCCCCCCGCACACCGGTTCGACACCGGAGGTGACCATGGCCCGCAGAGCTCTCCCGGCGCTCATCCTCGCCGTTCTGGCCTCGGCTTGTTCGAGCAGCAGCTCCAACTCGTCGACGACGCCCGTCGCCGCGACCGTCTCCGGCAACGCGGCGCTCGGCGCCCAGGTCGAGGTCAGCTTCGACTCGCTCGGCATCCCGTACATCCAGGCGAGCAGCGACAACGACGCGGCCTATGCGACGGGCTACCTCCACGCGAAGGACCGGCTCTTCCAGATGGACTTCTTCCGGCGCGCCGGCCGAGGGCAGCTCGCCGCCATGCTCGGGCCTGCGGCCATCTCCCAGGACGAGTCCATCCGGACGCTCTTCACGTCGCAGACGCCGAGCAGCACGGGGAGCTACCGCATCGAGGACGTGCTCGCCGAGAGCCTTCCTCCCGACATGAAGGCGTACCTGCAGTCCTACGCCGACGGCGTGAACCGGTTCCTCCAGGACCTGGCCACGGGAGCGAACGGCGCCCAGACGCCGGTGGAGTATGTGGCGCTCGACGTGGCAGATCCCGCGCACCCCTACGTGCCGACTCCCTGGACCATCCAGGACACCCTCGCCGTCGGCCGCCTCCAGTCGTTCGAGCTGTCGGAGACCATTGAAGAGGACGTGAACTTCGGCCTGGCGGCGGAGGGCTTCCAGGCCGCCTGCGGGGCGACCCCCCCGCCGAGTGCCCCTACCTCGCGCTCTTCGCCGACCTGACCCGGTACGCGCCCGCGCGGAATACGTTCATCATCCCCGACGCGAGCGTCGCCCCGGCCGCGGCTCCGGCGCCGGCCCAGGCCGCGCGGCGGGGGCTCGGGGACGCGCTCGCCAAGGCCGCGGCGCTCGTCGCCCGCACGCACGTACTCGGCCGCCACGGGCCAGGTAGGGTCGAACAACTGGGTGCTCGACCACACCATGGTGGCGGGAGGCGCGGGCGCCCTCGTCGCGAACGACCCGCACCTCTCCCTCACCAACCCGGCCATCTGGTACATGATCGAGATCTCCTCGCCCACCCGCAACGTCGGCGGCTTCTCCTTCCCGGGCATCCCCATCGTCCTCATCGGCCACAACGACTACATCGGCTGGGGGGACACCGTGGCCGGCTACGACGTGAGCGACGTCTACTACTTCCCCGCCGGTGCGGGTGGCGTCCCGGTGACGCCGCCGGGGGTGACGCCGATCTACGTGCCCGGCGGGACCATCGAGGTCCGGGGCGGGACCGCAATCCCCTTCCAGGTTCTCCTCGTCGGCCCGTACGGCCCGGTGATCGCGGCGGCGACCGCCTCCACGCCCTTCCTCACGGCGCGCTGGACCGGCCAGGAGGCCTCTGACGACCTCAAGGCCTTCTTCGACCTGAACGCGGCCACGAGCGTCTATGCGGCCGTCACCGCGCTCAAGAACTTCGAGGTCGGCGCCCAGAACTTCGTCATCGGCGACGTCGACGGGAACATCGCCTACGACCCGCACGCCTACGTCCCGATCCGCCAGGCCGGTTGCTTCTCGCAAACCGTGGTGCCGTGGGCGCCCATGCCGGGCTACAACGGAACCTGCGTCTGGACGGGGCGGATCGCCGACGCCGACCTGCCGCAGCTCGCGAACCCCGCCGCCCACCACGTGGTGACCGCGAACAACGACATCACCGGCATCACCGCGCACGAACCAGCCCATCCAGCCGGGAAAGAACTACCTCTACCCCACCCGCGACCTCGGGTACCGGGCCACCGAGGCGGAGGCCGCGGCTCAAGGGGAAGACCGGCGGCTACACCCTCGACGACATGACCTCGGTGCAGTCGGACATCACCTCGCTCTTCGCGGCCGACCTCGTGCCCGGGCTCCTCGTCTGGTACCAGCAGAGCGCGAACGACGTGGCGGCGAAGGGCCTCAGCGGCGCCGTCTACCTTCTCTCGCAGTGGTCCGACGTCGAGCAACCCGCAGCAGTTCCAGACGCCGACCGGGCTCGCGAACTCGGACACCGCCGGAGCCGGCCACGTCGGACGCGGCGGTGCTCGCGGCCGCGAACGCCTCGATGCTCTTCCACGCTCTCGTCCCCCGGCTGGCGAGCCGAATCCTCGACCCGTTCCTCGGCAACGTGCTCGTCAGCGGCGCGCCGCTGTCGGCTGCGCAGTTCAGCGGGCTGCTGAGCGACGAGGAGCTCACGAAGTACCTCGTGGCGCTCTCCATCTACGCGCAGGGCAAGACCCCGACGATCCCGCTCCTCACCGGTCCCACCTCTGTCTGCGGGGCGAGCTGCGCCCCCCAGGCCGTGGCGGCGCTCGAGGACACGGTGGCGTTCCTCTCCTCGGCCGCGGTCTTCGGCAGTTCCACGCCCAGCAACTGGATCTGGGGGACGAAAGCACGCGCGTCAGCTTCGACTCGGAGCTGGCGTCGGCCGGGGTGACGCTCTTCAACTACGGGCCGTTCGCGAGGCGCGGTGGGCTCTACACCGTGGACGTCGCGAACTTCTCCTGGGCGGATGACGGGGCCGAATGGCTTCCAGGTGGCGGACGGGCCGAGCGTCCGCTTCTCGGCCCAGATGGTGAAGGGGAACGTGTCGTGGCGCGCGGTGATGCCCGGCGGCCAGAGGGACTACCCCGGCTCCGCGAACTACGAGGACCAGGTCCCGAACTGGCTCACGAACGCGCCCGGCGACCTGCCCTGGGGCCAGGCCGCAGATCCAGGCGGCCACCCAGTACCGGATGGTCTTCACGCCCTGATCCTGGGGCTTCCGGGCGTTACACTTCCCGGATGCCCTTCGACCTCGAGAGCGGCTTCACGCCTCGCGGCGACCAGCCCCGCGCCATCGCGGAGCTGGTCGCTGGCCTCCGGCGCGGCCGACCGCCACCAGGTGCTGCTCGGCGTCACCGGGTCGGGCAAGACCTTCACCGTGGCGAACGTGGTGGCGGCGGTGCGGCGGCCCACGCTCGTCCTCGCCCACAACAAGACGCTCGCGGCCCAGCTCTACGGGGAGTTCAAGGAGCTCTTCCCGTCGGCCGCGGTGCACTACTTCGTCTCCTACTACGACTACTACCAGCCGGAGGCCTACGTCCCCTCGACCGACACCTACATCGAGAAGGACTCCTCCATCAACGACGAGATCGACCGCATGCGGCACGCGGCGACGCACGCCCTGCTCACCCGCAACGACGTCCTCATCGTCGCCTCGGTCTCCTGCATCTACGGCCTCGGCACGGCCGAGGCGTACTTCGGGCTCCTGCAGCAGCTCGAGCGCGGCCAGGAGTTCGTGCGCGACCGGTTCATCCGCTCGCTCATCGACATCCAGTACGAGCGCAACGACACCGACTTCCACCGCGGTACCTTCCGGGTGCGCGGGGACACCGTCGAGGTCTTCCCGCCCTACGAGGAGGCCCGGGCGGTCCGCCTCGAGTTCTTCGGGGACGTGGTGGAGCGGATCGCCGAGTTCGACCCGCTGCGCGGCGCAGTCACCGCGGAGCTCGACAAGGTGGCCATCTTCCCGAACAGCCACTACGTCTCGGCCCCCGAGGTGCGCCGGCGCGCCATCGACGGCGTCCGCGGCGAGCTGCTCCGGCGGCTGCAGGAGCTCCGCGGGCAGAACAAGCTCGTCGAGGCGCAGCGCCTCGAGCAGCGGACCATGTTCGACCTGGAGATGCTGGAGCAGATGGGCTTCTGCACCGGCATCGAGAACTACTCTCGCTGGCTCTCGGGGCGCAAGGCCGGGGGAGCCGCCGCCCTGCCTGCTCGACTACTTCCCGAAGGACTTCCTGCTCGTCGTCGACGAGTCCCACCAGACCGCTCCCGCAGGTGGGCGGCGATGTACCGCGGCGACCGAAACCGCAAGGAGACGCTCGTCGAGTTCGGGTTCCGGCTCCCGTCGGCGCTCGACAACCGGCCGCTCACCTTCGAGGAGTTCGAGGGCCACGTCCACCAGGCCATCTACGTCTCGGCCACCCCCGCCGCCTACGAGCTCGAGAAGGCGGGCGGGGTGGTCGTGGAGCAGATCATCCGGCCCACCGGGCTCATGGACCCCGAGGTCGAGGTGCGGCCGGTCGGCTCCCAGGTGGACGACCTGCTCGGCGAGATCCGCAAGCGGGCCGAGGCCGGGGAGCGCGTGCTCGTCACCACGCTCACGAAGCGCATGGCCGAGGACCTCACCGAGTACTACACCGACGTGGGGGTGCGCTGCCGCTACCTCCACGCCGACATCGACACCCTCGAGCGCAGCGCGCTGCTCCGCGACCTGCGCCGCGGCGAGTTCGACGTGCTCATCGGGATCAACCTGCTGCGCGAGGGGCTCGACCTCCCCGAGGTCTCGCTCGTCGCCATCCTCGACGCCGACAAGGAGGGGTTCTTGCGCTCGGCGGTCTCGCTCATCCAGACCATCGGGCGGGCCTCCCGCAACGTGGCGGGCAGGGTGATCCTGTACGCCGACAGCGTGACCGACTCGATGCGCCGCGCCATGACGGAGACCGAGCGCCGCCGGGACGCTGCAGCGGCGCTACAACGAGGAGCACGGCATCACCCCGCAGACCGTGAAGCGGAACATCACGCGACCTGTCGATGTCGATCTACCAGGCCGACTACGCCACCGTGCCCCGGCGGCGGAGGGGGCCGAGTACCAGAAGGAGCAGATCCCGGCCATCGTGGCCGAGCTGGAGGCCGAGATGCGGCGCGCCTCCGAGGCGCTGGAGTTCGAGAAGGCCGCCCAGCTGCGCGACCGCATCCTGGCGCTCAAGGACCTCGAGCTCGGCGTCGAGCGCCGCTCCGCCGGCGCAGAAGGGGCTCCTGGGGAGCGGGCGGCCGCGGCCGCCGCCGACCTCGGGCGCGCGCCGGGGCGCGGCGGCCGCAGCGGCGGCGGCGGCGCTGAGGCGCGCGCCCGGCGCCACTCCCGAGGATTCGCCGCTCGCATGGACGCCGCCCTCCGAAAGAAGCTCGACGAGCTGCCGGCCGAGCCCGGCTGCTACCTCATGCGCGACCGGGCCGGGGAGGTGGTCTACGTCGGCAAGGCGGCCTCGCTGCGCTCGCGGGTCCGCAGCTACTTCGACGCAGGGCGGGCGACGACCGGTGTTCGTGCCGCTGCTCGACGACCTGCTCGGCGACCTGGACGTGATCGTCACCCGCTCCGAGAAGGAGGCGGTGCTCCTCGAGAACGAGCTCATCAAGAAGCACCGGCCTCGCTTCAACGTGCGGCTGCGGGACGACAAGGACTTCATCTCCCTCCGACTCGACGAGCGACCACCCGTACCCGCGACTGGAGGTGATCCGCGCCCGGCAGCGCAAGGAGCGACGGAGCCCGCTACTTCGGCCCCTACTCCAGCGCCAGCTCCATCCGCGAGACGCTCCGGGTGGTGAACCGCTGGTTCCAGCTGCGGACCTGCAGCGACCACGTCTTCGACCACCGGCGGCGCCCGTGCGTCCTCTACCAGATCCACCGCTGCCCGGCTCCCTGCGTCTACGAGGTGCCCGAGGCGGACTACCGCGAGAGCGTCGGAGGACGCCGTCGTCTTCCTGGAGGGCAAGGAGAGCGAGCTCGTGCCGCGGCTGCGGTCCCGCATGGCAGGCGGCGGCGGCCGCGCTGCGCTTCGAGGAGGCGGGCCGCGCTGCGCGATCAGCTGCAGGCGGTGGAGCGCAGCCTGGAGAAGCAGCGCGTGCTCATGGGCGACCAGGCCGATCGGGACGTGGTCGGGGTCCACCGCGAGGGGCCGGACCTCGTCATCCAGCTGCTCGCCATGCGAGGGGGCAAGCTGCAGGAGTCGCGCGCCTGGCCCTTTGCCGGGCAGGAGTTCCCCGGCGAGGAGCTGCTCTCCTCCTTCCTCGGCCTCTACTACGAGCGCACGCCCGCCGCCCGACGAGGTGCTCGTCCCATCGAGCCCGCCAACGCCGGGGCGCTCGCCGACGTGCTCTCGGAGCGCCGGGGCCGGAGGGTGCGGCTCCTCGTCCCCCAGCGCGGCGCCAAGTCCGACCTGCTCGAGGCGGCGCGGCGGAACGCCGAGCAGTCGCTTCCGCAGCTGGCGGGAGGAGGGGGAGCGCCGCGACGAGGCGCTGGCGGCGCTCACCCGCTCGCTCCACCTCGCCCGCGAGCCGCGCTGGATGGAGTGCTACGACATCTCCACCTTCCAGGGGGCGCTGGCGGTCGGCTCGGGCGTCTCCATGAAGGACGGGGAGCCCGACCGGGCCAACTACCGGCGCTACAAGGTCCGGGGCGTCCCGGGCCAGGACGACTTCGCCATGCTCCACGAGGTGCTCTCGCGACGGCTCCGGCGGGCGCTCGCCGAGGGCGCCTTCCCGGACCTGATCGTCATCGACGGCGGCAAGGGGCAGCTCTCGGCGGCGCTCGCGGCGGCCCGCGACCTCGGCATCGCCGACCGCGGCCGGTCCCGGGCAACCCGGGGCGCGCCCTTCGTCCAGATGGTCGGCGCTCGCGAAGAGCCGGGTGCTCGACGCCGGCGCCCTCGGCACCACGCGGGTGGTGGGCCGCCGCGCCTCGCGGGGGGCTCGCGCTGGCCGAGGCGGCCGAGCGCGCGCGGGCCGGGGTTTCGTCGCCGAGGTGCGCGCGCAGCCCGGAGCGCGTCTTCGTTGCCGGGCCGCAAGGACCCGATCGTCCTGCGGCAGAACTCTGCCGAGCTGTTCCTGCTCGTCCGGCTTGCGCGACGAGGCGCACCGCTTCGCGATCGAGTTTCACCGCAAGCTGCGCCGCGGACGGAACCTCGCAGTCGGTGCTGGAGGAGATCCCGGGCGTCGGGGAGGGGCGGAAGAAGGCGCTGCTGCGCCACTTCGGGTCGCTCAAGCGCGTGCGCGAGGCCACCGTCGAGGAGATCGCCGGGGTGACCGGGGCTCGGACCGGCGCAGGCCCGGCTTGTGCGCGAGTTCTTCCACCGGCCCGAGGCCGGCGGCGACGCTCGACGAGGCCGACCTCGACGCGCGCGCTGGCGTCGGACCGGGCCCCGGGTGGGCCGGCGGAGCCCGCCGCCGGAGAGGCCGAAGCGGCTCCCCCGGGCAGGCCCTGGCGGGCCCGAATCTTGATCGGCCCGCGCGCGCGCTTATCTGTACGGTGCCCGGAGGATCCATGACGCCGACCGCAGACATCGCCATCGCCCCCGTCGTCGAGGAGCTCTGCCGCGAGGCCGCTCCCATCCTCGCCGGGCACCGGCGCATGGTCCTTCCCTCGCGCGCCCGCGTCATCGAGATCGTCGAGCAGATCCGGGCGGTGTTCTTCCCCGGGTACTTCGGGGAGGCCGATCTCCGCGCCGACACGCTCGCCTACTACGTCGGGTCCACGCTCGACAGGAGCCTGCACGCGCATCGCGGAGGAGATCCGGCGCGCCATCGCCTTCACCGAGAAGCACGACTTCGAGACCTGCCGGCATTGCACCGACGACGCCGCGGAGGCCACCCGGAAGTTCGCCGCCCGGCTGCCCGGCGGTCCGGCGGCTCGTCGCCTCCGACGTCGAGGCGGCCTACGAGGGCGACCCGGCGCTGAAGACCCGGGACGAGGCCATCTTCGCCTACCCGGGCGTGTTTGCGGTCACGAGCCAGCGACATCGCGCACGAGCTCCAGGAGCTCGGCGTTCCCCTCATCCCGCGCATCATCACCGAGCATGCGCACACCATGACCGGCATCGACATCCACCCGGGCGCGCGCATCGGCGAGAAGCTCTTCATCGACCACGGGACCGGCGTGGTGGTCGGGGAGACGAGCGTCATCGGGAACCGGGTGCGCATCTACCAGGGCGTCACCCTCGGGCGCGAAGAGCTTCCCGCTCGACGAGCACGGAAACCCAATCAAGGGCGTGGACCGGCACCCCGTGGTGGAGGACGACGTCGTCATCTACGCCGGCGCCACCATCCTCGGGCGCATCGTCATCGGCAAGGGGTCCTCGATCGGCGGCAACGTGTGGGTGACGCGCCCGGTGCTTCCGGGCAGCCGGATCACCCAGGGCGAGGTCCGCGAGGAGCGCTGGGACAAGGGCGGCGGCATCTAGGCGAGCGTCCTCGCGGAGCCCACTGCTCCGGTGTAGGCTCTGGCCCCCTTCACCGGAGGACACCATGGCCTTTCACCCCTGGCACGACGTCGAGCTGCCCCGGTACGTCGAGGAGCCCATCCCGGCGATCATCGAGATCCCGGCGGGCTCCAAGGTGAAGTACGAGCTCGACAAGTCGAGCGGCTTGCTCCGCGTGGACCGCATCCTGTACTCGGCCGTGCACTATCCGGCGAACTACGGGTTCGTCCCGCGCACCTACTGCGACGACGGGGACCCGCTCGACATCCTCGTCTACACGCAGGAGCCAATCGTGCCGCTCGCCATCATGCAGGCGAAGGTCATCGGCGTGATGCGCATGCGGGACGACAAGGGCGAGGACGACAAGCTCGTGGCGGTGTGCGCCGACGACCCGGAGTACGCGGACATCGCCGACATCGCCGAGCTGCCCCAGCACCGGATGCGGGAGCTGCGACGATTCTTCGAGGACTACAAGGCGCTCGAGAACAAGAAAGTGCTGGTGCGGGAGCCCCAGGGCCGCGGCGAGGCCCTCGAGGCGCTGCGGGGGGCCATCCGGCTCTACGACCGCGACCGCGTGCGGCTCGGCGGGAGCCCGAAGCCCAGGCGGCGGCGCGCTCGGTAGGCCTGGTCAGCCCTGCAGCGCAGCGTTGAGCGCGCGCTCCAGTTCCTCGGGGCGAAACGGCTTGTCGAGGCGGCGCTGGGGAATGCGGTCGAGGAAGGCCCTCGCCCGCTCCGTGTAGGCGCCCCCGGTCATGAACACCATCCGGCTCGCCGAGATCCGGGTGGCTCCGGCGCAGGGTCTCGAAGAGCTCCATCCCGTCCATCTCCGGCATCATCAGGTCGCAGAGCATGCCGTCGAAGGCCGGGTCGGCGGCGAGCAGTTCGAGCGCCGCCCTGGCCGAGGCCACGACCGCCACCCGGTAGCGCTGCGAGAGCAGCCGCTCCATGGCCTTGCCCATCCGCGGCTCGTCGTCGACGACGAGGATCCGCGGCCTCGCGTCACCGACCGGGGCGTTCATCGGATCTCCCACGCGATCTCCGCCTCCGGTTGCGAGGGGCGCACTCATCGAAGCCATACCACGGACGGCGACGGCTGGGGAACCGGGCGCCGGGGGCGAACCTTTCCGCCGTCTGTCGGCTCTCACCTGCCGACATGCCAATCTACGAGTACGCCTGCAAGGGCTGCGGAAGGGTCTTCGAGGAGATCGTCCTCCGCCGCGCGGACGAGGATGAGGTGACGTGCCCCGGCTGCCGGGGCCGCCGCGTGGCGAAGGTGATGTCCCGCCCGGCGGCGCCGGCTCCGGGCGGGGGGGACGCGGGCCGCCCCGGGCCCGGCTGCGGACCGGTCGGCTGAGGCTTCTCGCCCGCGCGGTCGCGCGGATGAAGGTCCCCTGACCACATGAGGAGGGGCGCACGCTCGCGGTGGAGGGCCACCCGCGATAGGATCGGTGCGCCCCAATGCGAAGCCACCGCGCAAGCGATTTCACCCTGGAGTTCGTCGCCCAGGTCCTCGAGCGGCAGGGGATGCTGAGCAACGACGACCGGCGCACTGCCGTCGCGCGGGAAAACGTCCAGCGCGCCAAGCTGTTGCGCGAGCAGGCCGGCCGCGGGGGCCGCGCGCTGCGGCGCGCCGACCTGTCGCCCGTCGAGCTGCTCGCGTCGTTCGAGTTTCCCGATGCCCGCCGCGAGGCTGAGGTCCTCGACGAGGACAAGGCGACCCAGGCGGTGGCCGAGGCCGTGGGCGTCGTCTACCGGAAGATCGATCCCCTCAAGCTCGACGCCCAGCTCATCACCCGCACGCTCTCGCGCCCCTTCGCCCGCAAGCACGCGGTCCTGCCTCTCGAGCGGCGCAACGGTGCCCTCGTGGTGGCGGCGGCGAACCCCTTCGACCGGGAGCTCTTCGAGAACCTGCACGGCCTCACGGGCATGGCCATCGATCCGGTGCTCTCGGCGCCGGCCGATATCCACCGGGCCATCGCCGAGATCTACGGGTTTCGCGAACAGATCCGCGAGGCCCAGACGCAGGTCGGGGCGGGCATCGCCGGGGCGATCCCCGACATCGGCAACCTGGAGCAGTTCGTCAACCTGACCGGACTCGAGGCGCTCGAGGCCTCGAGCGAGCCGGTGGTGGCGGCGGTGGAGTACCTGCTCCACTACGCCTTCGAGCAGCGGGCGAGCGACATCCACGTCGAGCCGCGGCGCGAGGAGTCGATCATCCGCATGCGCATCGACGGAGTCCTCCACCCCGTCTACCGGATTCCCAAGGGAGTCCACGGCGCCATCGCCAACCGGCTCAAGATCATGAGCCGGCTCGACATCTCCGCGCCGGCGGCCGCAGGACGGCCGCATCCGGACGGCGCGCGGCGACACCGAGATGGAGCTGCGCGTCTCCACCATCCCCACCGCCTTCGGCGACAAGATCGTGGTGCGCATCCTCGACCAGCAGGTGCTCGTCCGAGACCTCTCCGAGCTCGGCTTCCTGGGCGACGAGCGCGAGCAGCTCGAGCGCTGGCTGGAGCGGCCGCACGGGATGGTGGTGGTGACCGGCCCGACCGGCTCGGGCAAGACCACCACGCTCTACTCGGCGCTGCAGGCGCTCGCCTCGCCCGAGATCAACATCGTCACCATCGAGGACCCCATCGAGATGGTGCACGAGGACTTCAACCAGATCGCCGCCAACCCCAAGACCGGCACCGGCTTCGCCGAGGCACTCCGCCACGTGCTGCGCCAGGACCCCGACGTCGTCATGGTCGGCGAGGTCCGCGACGCCGAGACCGCCGCGCAGGCCGTGCAGGCCTCCCTCACCGGCCACCTCGTGCTCACTACCCTGCACACGAGCGACAGCGTGGGAGCGGTGGCGCGCCTGCGCGACCTGGGCGTGCCGGGCTTCCTCATCTCCGCCACGCTCACCGGCGTGGTGGCCCAGCGCCTCGTGCGCCAGGTCTGCCCTGCCTGCGCCGAGGACGTGCTCCTGACCGCGGACCAGGTGGCCGAGCTCGGCGTTCGCCACCCCGAGGACCACGCCGGGAAGCTCGTGGCCCGCCGCGGCGTGGGCTGCCCGAAGTGCCGCTTCACCGGTTTCTACGGCCGCACCGGCATCTTCGAGGTGCTGACCGTGAACCCGCGCCTGCGCCACCTGGTCGCCGACGGCGCCACCCCGGAGGTCCTGGGGCGCACGGCCCGGCAGGACGGCCTGCGCACGCTGCGGGAGCACGCCGTCCTCAAGGTGGCGGCGGGGACCACGTCCTTCGAGGAGGCGATGCGCTCCACCGCCGACGCCGAGGGACACCGGTGAAGGCCCCGGCCGCCGAGATTGCGGAACTCTGGTCGGCCGGCACGCCGGTCATCTACCTCGTCACCGCCGAGGAGGACCGCGCCGTGGAGATCTGCCGGGCGGCGGCCGCCACCTTCGACGCGAGCGTGGCCGTCTGGTCGAGCACTCGCGGCCTCGATCCCCTGGCGCCGTCGGCCAAGTCGCCGCTCGCGGCGGTGGACGCGGCGCTCCAGGCCCCGGCTCCGTTCCTGGCGGTGATGCTCGACTTCCACGAGGCGCTCGCCGACCCCAAGGTCGCCCGCCGCATCCGGGACGTCCTGCCGCGGCTGGCCGCCGAGGGACGCTGCCTCGTCGTGGTGGCGCCGCGGCTGGCGCTCCCGGACGGGCTCGCCGCCGACGCCGCCGTGCTGCGGCTGCCGCTCCCGGGCGACGACGAGCTCGACGCGCTCCTCGCCGCCGCGACGCGGGGCCAGCCGGTGGCCCCGGTGGGCCGCGCCACCGGCTGCTCGCCGCGGCGCGCGGGCTCTCCGAAACCCAGGCGCGCCGGGCCTTCGTCCGGGCGCTGCGCGGCGGACCCGGCGCTCGGGCCGGCGGCGGCCGCCATGGTCGCAGGACGAGAAGAAGCGCATCCTCGCCCGCGACCTTGGGCTCGAGCTCGTCGAGTCGGCGCACTCGGCGGACGACCTCGGCGGCCTCGAGACCTTCAAGGCGTGGATGGCGGAGCGGGCCATGGCCTTCGCCCCGGATGCCCGCCGCTTCGGGCTCCCGTCCGCCGCGCGGCGTGCTGCTCGTCGGCGATCCAGGGCTGCGGCAAGTCGCTCGCCGCCAAGGTCGGCGGCGGCCCAGCTCGGGGTGCCGCTGCTCCGGCTCGACCTGCCGCGCGTGCTCGGAGCCGGGGAGGGGGCGGAGGAGAGCCTCGCCCGGGCGCTCGCGGCCGCCGAGGCGATCGCGCCGGTGGCGGTGTGGGTGGACGAGATTGAGAAGGGCTTCGCCGGGAGCGGGCCAGGGCAGGGGAGCGACGCCCGTGCCGCGCGGCTGCTCGGCTCCTTCTCCACCTGGCTGCAGGAGCGCGCGGGCGCGGTGTTCGCCGTCGCCACGGCCAACGACGTCTCCCGGCTGCCGCCCGAGCTCCTTCGGCGCGGCCGCTTCGACGAGCTCTTCTTCGTCGACCTGCCCGACGCCGCGGCGCGCCGGGCCATCGTCGAGCTTCACCTGAAGAAGCGCGGGCGCGACCCGGCCACCTTCGACCTCGACGCGCTCGCCGAGGCCTGCGAGGACTTCTCCGGGGCCGAACTCGAGCAGGTGGTGGTGGGCGCGCTGCACCGCGCCTTCGCGCTCGGGCGCGAGGTCGAGACCTCCGACCTGCGGCGCGTGGCGCAGGACCTCGTCCCGCTCTTCCGGACCTACGAGGAGGAGATCAAGGCGCTGCGCGAGTGGTCCCGCGGCCGGGCCCGCGCGGCCGGCCGGGAAGGGGCGGTCGTCGACCTCTTCCGGCGCGCGGGCGCTTGAGGGTTCGCAGCGTCCCCGACGGGGCCCGGGTCGCCGGCGCCCCGCGCTCTGCGCGCCCTCGCTTGCTGACCACGTCGCAGCGACTCCCGAGCTTTGCGGCGCTCTTCGGTCCCGCGCGCGGTGGCGGTGCGTGCTGGCGCGAGTTTCTTGAAACAGCTCCGCATAAACTCAACTACTTACAGTAGGTCGTCGGTTCTACAGGTGCCTCGGCCTCTCGATCACCGGGGTCGATGAGCGCCCCTCCTGGGGCGTGCGCCTGGTTCGCAACGCGGTGCGCCATCGGCCTCGATGTGACACAATCGCCCCGGGTGAGCAGGTGCAAGCGAATATTGACCGCTCCTGGTTCCTGTTCTGCTCGGCGGGCTGTGGCTTCCGCAGGGTCATCTCGGGGTCGCCCGCCGAGGTCGAGCTCGCAATACTCGACCACCGATGGTGCATGTATCCGGTCGATATCGTTGTACGCGACGAGAGGACGCAGGAGCGGTGCCGTCTGCTGCCGCCTCACGCCGCCTCGTTTCGTCGCTGACCCGGCCTCTTCGGCTTCCGGTAGCATGGAAAGATGCGCGGGCGCCTCGCGTTTCACCCGCTGACGCCGGAGCGGCTCCCGGACCTGGCGGCGCTCTTCGGCCCGAGGGGCGCCTGCGCCGGCTGCTGGTGCATGTGGTGGAAGGTCACCCGGGCAGCCTTCGACGCCGGGCGCGGCGACGGGAACCGCCGCGCCATGGAGCGCCAGGTCCGCTCCGGGGTGGTCCCGGGCTTGCTCGCGTACCAGGGCGAGGAACCGGTGGGGTGGTGTGCCGTCGAGCCGCGAGCCGCGCTCCCTCGGCTCGCCGCCTCGCGACTGCTCGCTCCGGTCGACGCGCAGCCGGTCTGGTCCGTCACCTGCTTCTTCGTCGCCCGCACCCACCGGCGCGGGGGACTCTCCCGGGAGCTTCTGCGCGCGGCCGTGCGCCACGCTCGCCGCTCAGGAGCGCGGGTCGTCGAGGCCTACCCGGTGGACCCGGGCGGCGCAGCGGCGGACGCCCGGCTCTACACCGGGCTCCTCTCCACGTTCGCGCGCGAGGGCTTCGAGGAGGTGGCGCGGCGGTCGCTCGCCCGGCCGGTGGTGCGCAAGCCGCTTCGACCTACCCGGAGATCGCCCGCAGCACGGCGTCGTGCACCGCGCCGTTCGAGAGCAGGCAGTCTCCCGAGGCGGCGGTCGGCCTCCCGGCGAGGTCGGTGAACCGGCCCCCGGCCTCCTCGGCCAGGATCTTGAGCGGCGCGAGGTCCCAGACCTTGACGCCGGCCTCCACCCACGCCTCGGCGCGCCCCTGCAGGACCATGGCGGCGCCGGCCAGGTCTCCGTAGCAGCGGGACTGGGCCGCCGCGAGCGAGAGGTCGAGGAGCCGGCGCTCCCGGGCGGGCGTGAAGACCCCGCGGAACTCGCCGAGCGAGAGCGTCGACTCCGACCAGTCTCCGATTGCCGACACCCGCAGCGGCGCGGGGGCCTCGGCTTCCCGCTCCATCCAGGCGCCGCGGCCCCGGGCCGCCCAGTAGGTCTCGCGGAGAACGGGCATGGCCATGGCGCCCACCACGATTTCGCCCTCGTGCTCGAGCGCCACGAGCGGGCCCCAGAAGGAGCCGCCTCGGGTGAAGCCCCGGGTGCCGTCGATGGGGTCGACGATCCAGCGGGAGGAGGCGTCGCCCGCGTGGGCACCGGTCTCCTCGCCGAGCACGGCGTGGCCCGGGAAGGACGCGCGGATCGTTTCGAGGATGGCGGCTTCGGCGTCCCAATCGGCGGCGGTGACCGGGGTGCGGTCGGGCTTCACCTCCACCCGAACCCCCCGGCGAAAGTGGGCGAGGCTCGCGCGGGAGGCGGCCTCGATCGCACGGCGGCAGGTGTCGAGGGCGAGGTCGACGTCGAGAGGCATGGCGGTACTCTACCAGCGCGCCAACGAGAACGGCCGCCCCGTCTCCGGGGCGGCCGCGGGAATCCTCGGGCGACGGCCCGCTACTTCTTGGGGCGCATGTCCCCGGTCTTCAGGTAGCGGGTGTGGAACGAGAAGGCCTCCTCGAACATGTGCGGCGAGTGGAGGCCGGCACTGGGGTTCTTCATGGCCCGCTTCACGTAGTCCCAGAGGAGCGGTCGGAACTCCGGGGCGGCCGCCTTCTCGATGACCTCCTTGGCCTTCTCCTTCGGGCTCTTGCCGCGCAGGTCGGCGAACCCGTACTCGGTGACGATGCCGTTCACCTCGTGCTCGGTGTGGTCGATGTGCGAGGCGAAGGGCACGATGGCCGAGATCTTCCCGTCCTTGGCGGTCGCCGGGGACATGAAGATGGTGTAGGCGGAGTTTCGGGCGAAGTCGCCCGAGCCGCCGATACCGTTCTCGATGCCCTTGCCGGCGATGTGGGTGGAGTTCACGTGCCCGTAGATGTCGGCCTCCACGAACCCGTTCATGGCGATGCAGCCGAGGCGGCGGATGACCTCCGGGTTGTTCGAGATCTCCTGCGGGCGCAGGATGATCTGCTTGCGGTAGCGGTCGATGTTCTTGTTGAACCGCTCCTGGCCCTCGGGCGACACCGAGAAGGCGGTCGCCGACGCGACCTTGACCTTGCCCGAGTCGAGCAGGTCGAGCATGCCGTCCTGGATCACCTCGGTGTAGCTCGACATGTGCTCGAAGTGGCCCTCGTTGAGCCCGACGAGCACGGCGTTGGCGATGTTGCCGACGCCCGACTGCAGCGGGGTGAGCGTGTTCGGCAACCGCCCCGCCTTCACCTCGCCGTCGAGGAAGTCGAGGATGTGCTGGGCGATCTTCTTGTGGATCTCCTCGGGCGCCTTGAAGGGGGCATTGCGGTCGGGCGTATTGGTCTCCACCACCGCCACGACCTTGGAGATGTCGATGGTCTGGTAGGGCGAGCCCACCCTCCCGTCCGCCGTGAGCAGCGGGATGGGCTTGCGCTCACCGTGCTTCGACGCCACCGAGAAGATGTCGTGCATCCCCTCGAGACGCTCGTCCTGCCAGGAGTTCACCTCGAGGATGATCTTCTCGGCGTGCTCCAGGTACACGTTGTTGCCGCCGCAGGACGAGGCGTAGACGAGCGAGCCGTCCTCGCGGATCTTCGTCACCTCGATGACGGCGAAGTTGATCTTTCCGTAGTACCCGTAGCGCACGAGCGTGCCCACGTGCGACAGGTGCATGTCCTGGTACTCGATGAGCCCGGCGTTGATCTTCTCGCGCGCGGCGGCGTCGCCCTGGTAGGGGAACCGGAAGGACTGAGCCTCCGTGATGCTCATCATCGTGTCCTGCTCGGGGCCGGTGGACGCCCCGGTGAGCACCCGCAGGCGGTACTTCTGGCCCTTGAGCCGTTCGTCGAGGGCGCGCTTGGAGAGCGCCACCGGGACGGCCTTGGGGTAGCCGGCTCCGGTGAACCCGGACATGCCAACCACTGCGCCGTTGGGGATGAGGGCCGCCGCTGCTTCTGCGGACATCACCTTGCTCTTCAGGCCCTTGTGAAGAATCCGATCACCCATCGCTATCTCTCCTCGGGTCTTGCTGAGTTCGTGGGGTGGCTGCGCCAATCCGCTCCACTGGCCCCGCGGGCAAGGGAGGGAGGGGACGCGCAGGATAGCCCGATCGAAGGAGCCAAAGAAAGAGGGAGATGGGGGCCGATTGACGCGGGTCAGGCCGAGAGATAGGCGCTGACCGTCTTGACGACGTGCGTCGCGGGGCCGTCCGGGGACGGGTCGGCGACGACTCGCTTGCCGGCCGCGTCGAGGGCGAAGACCCCCTGGGAAGTCAGCCACTCCATGGCGTTCTCGATGGTCGCCTTGGAGAGCGACTCGCTCAAGAGCAGGCGGCCCGCGAGGTAGTCGGCCCGGCCTCGCTCCATGGCGGCATGGACGAGAGCCTTGCGGTCGAGCGGCTGCCCCTCGAGCCCCGCCGCCCGGACGGTGTCGGCGGCCAGGCGGTAGGCCTCGAGGTAGGGGCGGACGAGGTCGGCGAGGAAGTCCAGCGTCTCCCGGTCCCGCTCCAGGTGGAGAACCTGGTCGTCGGTGCTAGCGAGCCCGAGCCGGGACAGTGTGCCGAGCTTCTCCTTCGTCACCGACTCGAGGGTCGTCCCGGCCGCGTACATGAACTCGAGGCGGAAGAGGCGCGCGAGCCAGCGGACCCGGTCGCGCACCTCGTCGAGCGAGGCGCCGGTGCCGGCCGCCCGCGCCGCCAGCGCGACGAGGGAGAGCGCCGCGAAGCGGTTCAGGACCGCGTTGCGATGGAAGTCGAGCAGCGGGCGCTTCTCGTCCACCACCTGGTAGATGACGTGGCCCGCCGCCTCCCGAACCGCCACCAGCTTGTCGGCAGCGAAGGTGGCGAGGGCCTTGCCCACGGGGCCCGGCTGCTGCGGGTCGGGGGAGGCATCCACGAGGTCAGCGGCCAGGCGGGCGTTCTCCTCCGCCGCCAGGTCCCGCAGCAGCCCCACCCTCCGGCCCACCTCGGCCGCCGAGACGCCTCGCCGCACGTGCGCGAGCAGCGCGGTGGCGACGAGACACACCGGCGTCACCGTCACCACCTGGGCGATGCCGGAGGCCACCCGGTTGGCGAGGTGCTGGACGAGGCCGCGCCGGGAGTCTGTCTCGCGCTCGTCGTCGTCGAGCGTGAGGGACGCCTGGCCGGCGCCGAGGCGCTGCTCGGAGAGCTCGCGCAGCGACACCGGCGTCCCGAACTGAACGTAGATGCGCCCGTAGCGCCTGAGCAGCACCCGCGGGGTGCCGAGCAGGTCGCCGAAGCTCTCCTTCTTCTTCTCGCCGCCGGCGAGCTCCCGGGCGTAGCTCGGCCCCTCCACCAGCCGCTCGTAGTCGACGGCGATCGGCACGAAGAGCACGTCGTCGGCCGCCCCGTCCTGCCAGGCGTCGACCTCCATCGAGAAGAGGCCCGTCTTCGGGAAGAGGAGCTTGCCGGTGCGGGTGCGCCCGCCCTCCGGGAAGAACTCCTGGGTGAAGCGCTCGCGGAGCAGGAACTTCACGTAGGCGCGGAGCGTGGCGCTGTAGATCTTGTCGCCCCGGAAGCTCCGCCGGATGAAGAAGGCGCCGCCGCGGCGGGCGATGGCGCCGAAGGGCCAGAAGGCGAGGTTGATGCCGGCGGCCACGTGCGGGGGGGTGAGGCCATTCTCGTAGAAGACGTAGGAGAGGATGAGGTAGTCGACGTGGCTCTTGTGGCTCGGGCAGAGAACGAGCGGCTTCTCCGCCGCCGCCCGGCGCAGCTCGATGATGCCCTTCTCGTCGACCTCGATCCGCTCGTAGAGGCGTCGAAACACCCAGCGCAGCACCGGACGCACGAACTCGATGAAGAGCGGGGAGTACCGGCTCGCGATCTCGCGCAGGTCGCGGCGGGCCTCGCGCTGCGCCGAGCCGCGAAGGCGTCCGGTCTGCTTGGAGACGTGGGACAGCACCTGCCGGAGGTGCCGGTCCCGCATCACCTTCTCCTCGACCCGGGAGGGCGCCTTGAGCGGGGGCCCGACCGCCGCCCGGAGCTCCCGAGCCAGGTGGTGGTAGAGCGTGCCGCGGACCTTGCGCCCGAGGAGAGGGTCCGGCTCGGCGCCGCGGTCGGCGACGAAAGCCGCCAGGTCGAGCGGGCGCCCGACGCGCAGGAAGGCGCGCTTGTAGTTGCGCAGGAAGGCGACCGCCGCCGGCAGGGTGGCGGGAGATTCCGGCGACCCCCACACGAGCTCCCAAATGGGGGGCACGAGCCGCTGGGCGCGCCGGCTCCAGACGAGGATGAGCGGGACGAGGTAGACGGGGTGCTCGAGCCGACGCTGGCGGCCGACCAGCGCGGCAAAGGGGTCGCGGCGCGCCTCGGGGGAGTTCAAGAAGACCACGGCCGAGGACTGCCCGCGCGAGGCCGATTCGAGCAGGGCCCGGCGGGTGCGCCACACCGCGGCGAGCCACCCGAACAGCCCGACGAAGTTCACGGCTACCCGCAGCGCCGGCAGGCGCAGCCGGCGCACGAGCCACTTCAGGTACAGGTAGTTGATGAGGCCCGACGACCGCATCACGAAGACGACGCTGCCGCGCTCTTTGAGGTCGTGGAGCTGGCGCTCCAGCTCCTCGGGAAGCCGGATTCGGTCGAACCAGCGGTCGAGAAGGCTTCGCCGCGCGCGCGCCTGGCGGGCCGGGGGGTCGCTCGCGCTTGCGGGATCCACGGTGGGAGTGTATCCGGTTCGAGGCTCGCGCCCTAGGCGCCGCGCCTCTTGACGCGGCCCTCGCGGTCCAGGAAGAAGGGCTCGGCGAGCAGCGCTTCCACGTCGGGGCGGTGGCCCTTGACGTCGGCACCCAGGGTGGCGAGGGCCTGCAGCACCTCGCCGCGAACCCGGGCGTTGTCCCGGTCGCGCAGAAGCAGCGCGATGAGCGCGTCGCGGGTGGCCTCGCCCATGCCCGCCGCCGCGAGCACGCGGGTCGCCCCGATGCGGACGTCGTCGACGGAGTCCTCGAGCAGCGGGATGGCGGCTTCCTCCGGCAAGGGTCCGGACGCCGGCTTGGCCCTGAGCAGCTCGGGGTGCTCCTGAAGCCAGGAGAGCAGCACGAGCTTCTTGTCGGGGTCGCGGGTGTACTCGCCGGACAGGCGCTTCAGCAGCGAGAGCACCGTGGCGAGCAGCTCCTCCGGCGGCGCCAGCGCCGCGAGAACGCGCAGGCCCCAGGCCACGCCGGACTCCTGCTCGGCGATGAACTCCTTCACCGGGCCGAGCGCCTCGTCGCCGGCGTCGACGAGGATGGCGCGGGCGCGCTCCTTCTCCTCGTCGTCCTGGATTCCCACCTCCGAGCGGATGGTGAAGCGCAGGCAAAGGGTCTTGAGCGCCGCCCCCGTGCCCATCTCGCCGAGCTGGTCGATGACCTTCTCCCGGTTCTCGGGCGGTCCCCACCTCTGGGTCAGCCTCTGGGCCAGCTTCCGCATCGCGGCCTGGTCGCGCGAGTCCTTGGTGCCGAAGAGGTCGAAGAATCCCATGGCGCTCTTCTACAACGACAGCGTGGCCCGCGGATCGCCCTTGTAGAGCCCGGCAAGCGGCTTCACCGCGCTCTCCAGCCCCTCGCCGTCGTCGGGGAGAACGATCCTGGAGACGGCGTAGAGGTCGCCGCGCACGCCCCCCTTGAGGTCCGGCAGCCCCTTCCCGCGCAGGCGAAGCTGCTTGCCCGACTGGAACCGCGGCGGGATCTTGAGCTTCACCGGCCCCTCGAAGGTGGGCATGACCACCTCGGCGCCGAGCGCGGCCTCCGGCACGGTGAGCGGAAGGTCGACGTAGAGGTCGCGCCCCTCGCGCCGCACCGCCGGGTGGGTCCGCAGCTTCACCACGAGAAAGAGGTCGCCCGGCGGTCCCCCGTTCATCCCGGGGCCCCCCTGCCCGGCGAGCCGGATGCGGGACCCGTCGCTCACGCCCGCGGGGATCTTCACGCGGAGGGTCCTGTTCTCGATGTGGAGGTCTCGCTCCGCGCCGAGCACCGCGTCGCGCAGGTCCACCTCGAGCTCCGCCTCGGCGTCCGGGCCGGGCATGGGGGAGGCGGCGCGCCTCCGGCCCCCGCCCCGCGCCGCGCCCCGGCCTCCGAACAGGTCGCCGAAGATCTCGCCGAAGTCGAAGTTGCCGAACCCGCCCACGTTGACCGTCTCGAAGTCCCCGAGGTCGAAGGGAACCTGCTGGCCGGGGCTGCCCCCGTGCTGCTTCCACTGCCGGTAGGCGTCGGCCGTCTTGTCGTCGAAGCCCGTGCGCAGCGCGTCGGGGCCGAACTCGTCGTAGAGCTTGCGCTTCTTCGCGTCGGCGAGGACCTCGTGGGCTGCGGTGATCTCCTTGAACTTCTCCTCCGCCTGCTTGTCACCCGGGTTCATGTCCGGGTGGTACTTCTTGGCGAGGCGGCGGTAGGCCTTGCGGATCTCCTCGGTGGAGGCCTTCCGGGGCACACCCAGGATTGCGTAGAGGTCGCGTTCGGGCACCTCGAAAAGGTAACGCCGCCGCGCCCTTCGTCAACGTTCGTTCTCGCCGTCGCGGGGTGCGGCGGTTACAATCCGCCGGTGCTCGCGCCCCGGCCCGCGCCATCCCCGCTCGCGGCGGTCGCAGCGGCGGTCCTGGCGGCCGTGGCCGCAGCCGCGCCGGCGCGGCCGGCCGAGCCGCCCGACGGGGGCCCACCGGGCGGGAGCCTCGTCGACGTGGTGGTGGCGGTGGTCCGGCCTCCGGGGGGGGATGCGCAGGCGGTGACGCTCACGAAGGTCGCCGAGGAGGGGCGCGTCGCGCTCGTCTCCCGCGGCGGCCTCGAGGCCGCCTTCCGACCGCTCGATGCGGGGGCCATGCGGGCATCGCTCGATTGGTACGTGGACCAGCTGCTGCTCGCCGCGGAGGCCGTGCGGCTGCGGGTGTTCGAGGTCGACCGGCCCGATGCCCTCGCTGCCCTCGCGCGGTTCAAGGAGGTGTTCCCTCGGTCCGACGACTACCGGGCCTTCCTCCACGAGCTCGACATCACCGAGGAGGAGCTGCTCGGCACCCTGCGGCGGATGCTGCGCGTGCGCCGGTACCTGGAGTCCCGGCTGGGGCGCATCCGCGTGAGCGACGGCGAGGCCGAGGCGTGGTACCGCGGGCACCCCTCGGCATTCGGCGGCGCTCCCTTCGCCAACGTGAAGGACGCGGTCAAGGCCCGGATGGTCGAGGACCGGGTCGACGCCGAGACCCGCTCGCTGCTCGCCGACCTGCGCGCGCGCAGCGAGATCCGCGTGCTCTACGACTTCCGGAGCGGTGGGTGATGCCTTCGGCAGGCACTCGGGCCGCGGGCCTCGGCTTCCGGCGAATGAGGGCCGCCGACCTGGCACGCGTCATGGAAATCGAGCGGGCCGCGTTCTCGCATCCGTGGTCGGAGGCGCTCGTCCGCCGCGAGCTCTCCCACGAGTTCTCCACCGTTCTTCTCGCCGTCGAGGAGGGGGAGGGCGGGGAGCTGTGCCAGGGATTCGTCATCACCTGGCTCGTCCACGACGAGCTCCACGTCCTCAACGTGGCCGTGGCGCCCGAGTCGCGCCGCCGGGGGGTGGCGCGGGCACTTCTCGGCGAGGCGGAGGCGCGAGGGCGAGCCCGCGGCGCCCGCGTCTCCACCCTGGAGGTGCGACGATCCAACCTTCCCGCCATCGTGCTCTACCGCTCGCTCGGCTACGGCGAGGTGGGAATGCGTCCGCGCTACTACGCCGAGGACGGCGAGGACGCCCTGGTGATGGACAAGGCCCTGTAGTGGCTGCCGGGGGGGCCGTGGTAGAGAGCGCGCCATGGCTCGTGCCCCCCAGGCCTCTCCGGAAGTCTTCCTCGCCGAGCCCACCGCCCCCCCGCGGCCAGGTGCGACCCGATTCGCGGCGGCCCGGCGCGCCGGCCGCGCGGCGCGCCGAATCCCGCGCCGACGGCCGGTCCCGGGCGGCCCCGGTCTCCTAGAGGGAGGGCCCTCGCGTGCTCTGGCGCCTGCTCCGCAAGCTCCTCTTCCTCCTCGACCCCGAGCGGGTCCACCGCCTCGCCGTGGCGGTGCTGCGCCTCGCCGGGAGGAGGGCGTCCTCGCGCGCGCTGCGGCGCCGGCCCGACCCGTCGCTCGCCGTGCGCTGCCTGGGGCTCGACTTCGAGAGCCCCCTCGGGCTCGCGGCCGGCTTCGACAAGGGGGAGGGGATCGCTCCCGGCCTGTACGCGCTCGGGTTCGGCCACGTGGAGGTGGGCACCATCACGCCCCGCCCGCAGCCGGGCAACCCGCGGCCGCGGCTCTTTCGCCTGCCGGAGCACCGGGCGCTCATCAACCGCATGGGGTTCAACAACGAGGGGGCGGAGGCCTGCGCGGCCCGCCTCGCCGCCGTGGACGCCTCGGCGCGCCCCCGGGTCCTCGGGGTGAACGTCGGCAAGAACAAGGACACGCCCAACGAGCGCGCCGTCGAGGACTACGTCGCCTGCATCGACCACCTGCAGGCGCACGCCGATTACCTCGTCGTGAACCTGTCGTCGCCCAACACTCCCGGGCTCCGCGCCCTGCAGGAGCGAGAGCCGCTCGAGCGACTGCTAGAGGCGTGCGTGGCGCGGGCCCGGCCCTTTGGCAAGCCCTTGCTCGTGAAGCTCGCCCCCGACCTGTCGCCGCAGGCGCTCGACGAGGCGGTCGACGTGGCAGTGGCGGCGGGCGCGGCGGGAGTCGTCGCCACCAACACGACCGTGACGCGCCCCGGCGCCGTGGCCTCGCACCCCAAAGCCGGGGAGGCGGGCGGGCTCTCGGGCGCGCCGCTCGCGCCTCTCGCGGCCGACGCGCTGCGGCGGGCCTACATCCGCGCCGCCGGCCGCATCCCCATCGTGGGAGTGGGCGGCATCATGGACGCCAACGACGCCTACGCGCGGATCCGGGCCGGAGCGAGCCTCATCCAGGTCTACACGGGCTTCATCTACGGGGGCCCCGGCTTCGCGCGCCGGCTGCTCGAGGACCTTGCCCGCCTGCTCGCGAAGGACGGGTTTCGCAGTCCCGCCGACGCCGTCGGCGCCGATCACCGCCGCTAGAACCGGGGCGGGCCGGCCCGAATGAGCGCTTGACGGCCATGACGCGCTGCGTTATCTAGACCGTAGAAAGCACTTCCACACGCAAGCAAGCCCCAACGAGGAGGGACGCCATGGCCGAAGCCCAGAAGTCACGCAACTCCCGGAGCGCAGCGAAGGTCCAGGAGATCATCCGGGACTCCATCGAGGCCGCGCAGGAGCGCCTCGAGACGCTGGAGGACGAGGCGCAGAAGCTCTTCCAGGAGGTGTCGACGCGCGTCCAGAAGGTGTCGAAGAAGGACTGGAAGGAGCTGCGCGGGCAGATGGAGAAGCTGCGCCGCGCCGGCCTCGACGCCGCCGAGGAGTGGAAGGACAAGGCGCAGAGCTTCCGCTCCGAAGCCGCCGATCGGCTCGTCGAACTGCAGGTCCGCGCCGTCAAGTTCCTCGGGGTCGCGAGCCGCGAGGAGGTCGCCGAGCTCTCCCGCGAGATCAACAAGATCCTGAAGCGGCTCGACGAGGTCCAGAAGCGCCGCGCCCGCAGGACGGCCCGCAAGGTCCCCGAAGCCCAGGCCTGAGGGGGAGGACGACCGACATGCCCGACCTGCAGGAGATGTTCAAGGATGCTTGGTCCCAGGCGCTCGTCGGCCTGAACGCCGCGGAGGCCGAGGCCGAGAAGGTGTTGACGCGCCTCGGCTTCTCCCCGGAGGACGTGAAGCGCCACGCCCGCGAGTTCGGCGAGCGGCTCACCCAGCAGCGCCGCGAGGTCGAGAAGGCGCTCGACGACGCCGTGAAGCGGGCCACCGCGCGCTTCCGCTTCCCCAGCCGGGACGAGATGGAGGCGGTGCGCAAGCGCCTCGACGAGATCTCGGAGCGGGTGGACGCGCTCGCGGAGGAGCGGGGCAGGGGAGAAGAGGCGAAGCGTCAGGAGGGATAGCGGGCGAGAGGCGCGCTAAGATCGCTTCCGTGCGCGTCACCGAGGTCTTCTTCAGCATCCAGGGCGAGGGCTCCCGCGCCGGGCGCCCATGCGTCTTCGTGCGCTTCACCGGGTGCGACCTGCGCTGTCGCTACTGCGACACCGCCTACGCGTTCACCGGCGGGCGCGAGATGGCGCGCGACGGAGATCCTCGCGGAGGTGGAGCGCTTCCCGTGCCGGTTCGTGCTGCTCACCGGCGGCGAGCCCATGCTCCAGGCCGATCTCTGCGAGCTCGCCGAGGAGCTCCTCGGGCGCGGGTGGGAGGTGGCGGTCGAGACGCACGGCCAGCTGCCGCTCGACGCATTGCCGGCCGAGGTGATCCGGATCGCCGACGTGAAGACGCCGGGCTCCGGCGAGCCGGCGACGGACCTCTCCTGGCTCGCCCGGCTCCGCCGCCACGACGAGGTGAAGTTCGTCGTCACCTCGGAGGACGACTTCCGCTGGTCTCTCGCCGTGGTGCGCGGCCACGACCTGGAGAGCCGGGTGGCGGTGCTCTTCAGCCCCGTGCATGGCCGGGTCGAGCCGCGCGACCTCGCGCGCTGGATCCTGGAAAGCGGCGTCGAGGCGCGGCTCAACCTGCAGCTGCACAAGATCGTGTGGGGCCCCCAAGCACGCGGGGTGTGAGGGAGGCGAACTTGACGCCGGGCTCCGGGGAAGGCTAGGTAGCGACGAGATGGCGACGATGCTGCGCGCGCGGGCTTCGCGACGGGCCCTGCCGTCGATCGCGATGCTGCGGGTCGCGGACGCCGCCGGCCCCGCGACCCTCGCCGGCCCGGAGCCCGACCCGCCGGCGCGCTGAGGAGCCCCGTGTTCCAGCCCGACCCCAGCATCCGCTTCATCCCGGCCACCCGCGAGCAGGTGGTCGCCCTCGTGGAGAGCATCAACCAGCCGCAGGTGTCGATCCCGGGCAAGTCGCCCCAGGCGGTCCAGGGCTACCTGTGCGGCCTTCGGAACCCGAGCGGAACCTTCTCGATCTTCGTGTCCTTCTTCCTCCCCAGGACCGGCGAGAACGTCGTCTACCTGCACTCGAGCCGGGAGCTGTCCCTGGAGGAGTACCGCGAGGTCGGAGATCGAGGGCCTCCACTTCCTGGAATCGATGGGGTTCATGCTCGACAACCTGAACTTCCGGAATCTCGGCCAGGCCCAGCAGTCCGAGACGCTGAAGCGCGTGGCGCTCTTCCACCCGCCCCGGGCGCCAGCCGCCGCGGCGGGCTCGGCCGAGGCCCAAGATGGGCGGGGCGACTCCCAGCGCGTCGCCCGCCTCCTCGCGAGCGTCTAGCCATGTCCCGACGCCGAGTCGCCGCCGCGCTGCTCCTCGGGCTCGCGGCGGCGTGCGCGCACGGTCCGAGCGCGAAGGAGCGCGAGACCGCGATCATCCACCACGACCTGGGCGCGGAGGCGCTGCGCAACGGACGCACGCAGGAGGCGCTTCGAGAGTACGACGAGGCGATCAAGATCGACGACGGGCTCGCCGAGGCCCACCTCGGCAAGGGCTTCGTGCTCGAGTTCGGGTTCGGGCGGCTCGACGAGGCCGAGGTCGAGTACCGCCGCGCCATCGAGCTCAAGCCGGGGCTCGCCGAGGCCCACAACAACCTGGGCCAGCTGCTCGCCCGGACCGGCCGGCTCGACCAGGCGCTCGTGGAGTTCGATGCGGCCGTCGCCATCATGCAGTACCGGGAGCCCTGGGTGGCCCGCTGCAACAAGGGACAGGCCCTCTGGCGCATGGGGCGCAAGGCCGACGGGCTCGCCGAGCTCCGCGCCTGCCTCAGCTTCCAGCCGCACTACTGCCAGGGGTGGCGCGAGCTCGGTCGGCTCCAGCTCGCCGACGGCCAGGCGACGGACGCCGTGGCGTCGCAGGAGGAGTACGTCCGCTCCTGCGACAAGGCGCCGGACGCCCACTACCAGCTCGCGCTCGCGCTCCTCAAGGCCGGGCAGGCGGAGCGCGCCCGCCAGGAGTTCGCCCGCTGCGCCGAGCTCGGCGCGGGTGCCTCGCTCGGCGACGAATGCCGCCGGAGCAGCGAGCAGCTGCAGTGACCGCGGGCGGGCCCGAGCCGGCCGCAGGGGACGGGGGCGGCGAGGCCCTGCGTGCCTTCGGGCGCTACCTGCACCGCGAGCGCGAGCTCCGCGGCCTCGGCCGGGACGACGTCGCGCGCTTCACCAAGCTCGCCCCCGCCGTCATCGAGGCGCTCGAGGAGTGCGACCCGGCCCGGATGCCGCCGCGGGCCTATCTCTTCGGCTACCTGCGCAGCTACTCGTCCGCGGTGGGCCTCGACCCGGACGAGGTGGTGCTGCGCTACCAGGAGGCGGCTGGCCCGTGCGACCCGGAGCCGGCCGCTGCCGCGGCGGACGGCGCCGCCTCGCGGCTGCCGCCCCGGCCCCGGCGCCGCTGGATCGTCCTCGCGGCGCTCGCGCTCCTGGCGGCACTGGCCGCGGCCTTCGGGCTGTGGCGCACGCCGCGCGGGGCGGGCGAGCTCCGCGGCCGGCGCTCGCCGGAGCGCGCGCCCTACCAGGCGCCGGCGGCGCCATGACGAGGCGGTCGCCTTGGCGCGCGGCGTGAAGGTCCGCGCCATCGTGCTCCGCACGGTGGACTACGGCGAGCGCGACCGCGTCGTCACGCTGCTCACGCGCGAGCGCGGCAAGCTGTCGGCGTTCGCTCGCGGGGCGCGCGCTTCCCGCCGGCGCTTCGGCGGCACGCTCGAGCTCTTCAACCTGCTCGCCGCCGAGCTCGTCGAGCGTCCTGGCGCCGACATCTGGACCCTGGAGAACGCCTCGGTGGACCGCGCCTTCGCGGCGCTGCGGGGCGACCTTGCCTGCATCGCCTGCGCCGGCTACGCCGCCGAGCTCGCCCGGGAGCTCGTCCGCGACGCCGAGCCCCACGAGGACCTGTTCGACCTGCTCGCCGCCTACCTGGCGCGGCTCGACGACCCCCCGGCGCGGCCCTGGGATCTCCGCGGCTACGAGCTCGGGGCCCTGCAGGCGACGGGGCTCATGCCGCGGCTCGACGACTGCGCCCGCTGCGGCGAGCCGGCCGCGGCCGGGCCGATGCGGTTCGACCCCGCGCACGGCGGCGTGCTCTGCGAGCGCTGCCGCGGCTTCGCGTCCCCCGCCTGCCGCGAGGCCCGGGCGGACACGCTCGCGGGGCTGCGAAGCCTGCAGCGGGGGGGCCCGCCCGAGCCGCCGGGGCCGTCCGCAGCCGCCGAGGCGCGAGCGCTCCTCACCGCCTACCTGGAGCACCAGCTGGGGCGCAGGCTCGCCGCGCGGCGCTTTCTCGACGAGGTCGGGCCGCTGCTCGGCGGCTGATCCGGGCGGCTCGGGCCCCCCACGTTCTGTTTGACAGCCCCCGGCGCGAGGCCCTACGAAGAAGGGCCCGCGTCGGACGCCGCGGCGAAAGCGAGGGAAGCGCGTGACGTTCCAGGACCTCATCCTCAAGCTGCAGACCTACTGGGCGCAGCGGGGCTGCATCCTCGCCCAGGGCTACGACCAGGAGGTGGGGGCGGGCACGATGAACCCCGCCACCTTCCTGCGGGTGCTCGGCCCGGAGCCCTGGAACGTGGCCTACGTCGAGCCCTCGCGCCGGCCGGCGGACGGTCGCTTCGGCGAGAACCCCAACCGGCTGTTCCAGCACCACCAGTTCCAGGTGATCCTGAAGCCCAACCCGCCCGACACCCAGGAGCTCTACCTCGGTTCGCTGCGCGCCATCGGCATCGACCCGCTCGACCACGACATCCGCTTCGTCGAGGACGACTGGGAGAGCCCCACGCTCGGGGCGTGGGGTCTCGGCTGGGAGGTCTGGTGCGACGGGATGGAGATCACCCAGTACACCTACTTCCAGCAGGCCGGCGGCTTCGAGGTGAAGCCGGTGGCGGCCGAGCTCACCTACGGCCTCGAGCGCATCGCCATGTACCTGCAGGACGTCGAGAACGTCTTCGACGTCGAGTGGGTGAAGGGCGTCCGCTACCGCGAGGTCTTCCACCGCAACGAGGTGGAGATGAGCGAGTACGCCCTCCGTCAGAGCGACCCCGGCATGCTCTTCGGGCTGTTCGGCACCTACGAAGCCGAGTGCAAGCGGCTCATCGGCGCCAAGCTGCCGCTGCCGGCCTACGACTACTGCCTGAAGTGCTCCCACGCCTTCAACCTGCTCGACGCGCGCGGGGCCATCAGCGTCACCGAGCGCGCCGCCTACATCGGGAGGGTCCGGGCGCTCGCCCACCAGTGCGCCCGGGGCTACCTGCTCTCTCGCGAGGAGCTGGGATTCCCGCTGCTCGCGGCGAGGCAGCGAGCGGCGGCGGTGGACGCGGCCAGGACCGCGCGCGAGGCCGCCGAGGCGCGGCGGTAGGGGGCGATCATGGCGGACCTTCTGTTCGAGATCGGCGCGGAGGAGATCCCGGCGGGGTTCGTCCCGCCCGCGCTGGCGCAGCTGTCGCAGGACCTGGCGAGGGCGCTCGACGAGGCCCGGCTCGGCCACGGCGAGGTGCGCGCGGTCGGGACGCCGCGGCGGCTCGCGGTGTGGGCCCGGGACGTGGAGGCGAGGCAGTCCGACGCCAAGAGCCAGGCGCTCGGGCCGCCGGTGGCGGCGGCCTTCGACGCGCAGGGCAGACCCACCCAGGCGGCGATCGGCTTCGCGCGCAGCCAGGGGGTGGAGGTGGCCGCGCTCGAGCGGGTCCAGACGCCGAAGGGCGAGCGCACGGCGGTGACCCGGGTCGAGAAGGGCCGCCGCGCCGACCAGGTGCTCCCCGGGATCCTCGAGAAGGTGATGGCCTCGCTCCGGTTCCGCAAGGCGATGCGCTCGCGCAACGACGTGGTCACCTTCGCCCGGCCCGTGCGCTGGATGGTGGCGCTCCACGGCGGCAAGCCGCTCAGGGTCCGCCACGGCGAGGTGACGAGCGGCAAGGTCACCTACGGCCACCGGTTCAAGGCCCCGCGGGCCATCGCGCTGAAGGGCACCCCGGAGGACTACCTCGCGAAGCTCCGCAGGGCGTACGTGCTCGCCGATCCGGCGGAGCGCCGGGCCGCGGTGGAGGCCGCGCTCGCCGTCGCGGCCCGGAAGGTCGGCGGCGCGGTCCGCCCCGACGAGGAACTGGTCGAGCAGGTGACCTTCCTCGTCGAGCACCCCACCGCCGTCGCGGGCAGCTTCGAGAAGTCGAACCTGGAGCTCCCCCCGGAGGTGGTCATCTCCGAGATGCGCAACCACCAGCGCTACTTCGCCGTCACCGACGGCAAGGGGCGCCTGCAGAACCGCTTCATCGCCGTCTCCGGCACCCCGGTTCGCAGCGCCGCGCTGGCGCGCCACGGGTACGAGCGCGTGCTGCGGGCCCGCCTCGCCGACGCGCGCTTCTTCTTCGAGGAGGATCGAAAGCGCAAGCTCCGCGACCGCATCGAGGACCTGGGGCGCCGGACGTACCAGGCGAGGCTCGGAAGCGAGCTCGACCGCGTCCACCGCATCGGCGCGGTGGCGGGCGCGCTGGCCCGCGCCCTCGACCGGGAGGCGCTCGCCCCCGACGTCCTCGAGGTGGCGCGGCTGTGCAAGACGGACCTCACCACCGGCATGGTGGGGGAGTTCCCGGAGCTGCAGGGCGTCATGGGCGGGCACTACGCCCGCCTCGAGGGCCTGAAGGCCGAGGTCGCCGACGGAATCGAGGACCACTATCGCCCCGTCGGGGCCTCGGGGGAGATGCCCCGCAACGACCTCGGCGCGCTCGTCGGCCTCGCCGACCGCCTGCACGCGCTCGTGGGCATCGTCGGGGTGGGGGAGCGGGCCACCGGGGCCGCCGACCCGTTCGGGCTGCGCCGGGCCGCCATCGGCAGCCTGCGCATCCTTCTCGCCCGCGGCTATCACCTCTCGCTCGCCTCGGCCGTCGAGGCCACGCTCGACGCGCTTGCCGGCGTGAAGCTCGCCGCCGACCGGGCGGTGGTGGCGGAGCAGGTGCTCGACTTCGTGCGCGGGCGGGTCAAGGCCCTCTGGAGCGAGGAGTTCGACGCCGACCTGGTGGAGGCCGTGCTGTCGGCGGGTTTCGACGACGTGGTGGACGCCCGCCGCCGGCTCGAGGCGCTCGCCAAGGTGAAGGCGCGCGAGGACTTCGTGCCGCTCGCGGTGGCGTTCAAGCGCGTCGCCAACATCCGCGAGAAGGCCGGCGAGAGCAGCTCTGCAAGGCTCGACCCGTCGCTCTTCCGGGAGGCAGCCGAGTCCCAGCTCGGATCCGAGCTCCAGCGCGTGGAGGTGGAGGTCGGCGACCTGCGCTCGCGGCGCGACTGGGAGGGCGTCCTGCGCGCGGTGGCGTCGCTCAAGCCCGGCGTGGATCGGTTCTTCGACGAGGTGCTCGTCATGGCCGACGACGCGGCCCTGCGGGCGAACCGGCTCGCGCTCATGAAGCGCGTCTCCGACCTCTTTGCCGACATCGCCGACTTCCGGAAGATCCAGGCGGAGCTGCCCTCGCAGGCGGGGGACGGGCGCCCGATTTCCCCTTGACCCACCGACGGGGCGAGGGCTAGGGTTCGCCGCCCAGTGTCCGGAATCGCCAAGAGAGTCGCAGTCCTGGCCTGCCTCGCCGCGGCGGGCTGCACCGACTCGTACCCGGCCAGCGTGCCGCCGCTCACGAGCTTCTACTTCCCGGTCGGCATCGCCGTCCGCGAGCTGCCGGCGACGAGCTGCCAGCCCCCCGCCACGTCGTGCTCGGCGCTCGTCGTCGTCTCGACGAACTTCGACCTCCGCTACGACCAGACCACCGGCGGAACGATCCTCACGGTCGACCCGGACACGTCCATCGACACCTTCGACCCGAACCCCGCGAATGCGGGCTACCTCTCCGTCCTCGGATCGTGGCGCATCGGAAGCTTCGGGGGCGAGGTGGCCATCGCCGAGGCGGGCTGCCCGCCCTCCTTTCCCTCCTGCCGGACCGCGTGCCCGCAGCTCGGCCCCGCGCTCGCGGCGGGCGCCGCCAAGGTCGTGACGACCTCGCGCGCCGACCAGTACGTGTACGTGATGGACATGGACTCCGCGGGCGGGCTCACCTGCGGGCCGGACTGCGTCGCCGTCCTCCCCCTGCAGTCGCTCGAATCCCTACGGCGTCGGCCTCGTGTGCGCCTCGCAGGCCGGGATCTCGACGGCGACCGCCTTCGTCTCGCAGCTCCGGGCCATCAACAACCAGGGCCTCCTCACCCGGGTCGACCTCGGGAGCGGCAGCTTCGACACCATCGAGCTCGCCGCCCCGACCACCTACACCTCGACGTTCGACCCGGTCGCGGGCCTCCTCTTCCTCAGCACCCAGCTCGGGCTCACCCAGCCGCTGCGCTGGATAAAGCCGCTGCTGTTGCCGGCGGTGACCACCGGCGCGTCGAACGCCCCGGCGGTGCAGCAGGTCGACCTCGGCACCTACCTGAGCGGCATCCTCACCCGCGACCTGCAGGTGTCGAACGACCACGGGCGGCTCTACGTGGGACTCGACCAGTTCGACACGGACGTGCTCGTCAACTCCGGCATCATCGTCACGCGCGGCGGGGCCATCGGCGTCTTCGACCTGACCCCGGACTCCTTCAACCAGCCCTCGATGGGGCTGCTCCAGGTCGTGCCCACCTGCCTCGGCGGTGGACAGGTTCGCGTGCTGCCCGCACGGCCGCCCGCCTCGGACGGCCACGTTCCCCGCGACCTCGTGGCCATCACCTGCGACGCGGAAGGCGCGCTCGTCCTCTACGACGACGACACCGGCAACGTGGTCAGCGTCGTCGGCCTCGACCCCCTGCTCGGCGTCCCACTGCTCGGCCGCCAGCCCTTCGGCATGGCGGTCGAGCCCATCGACCCGTCGCGCGCCACCGTCTCCACGCTCCCGGCCGACGCCGCCTCCGCCGCGGGCTACGGCCCGTCCCCCTGCGGGGCCGGGTCCTCGTGCATGCGGATCTACGTGGCATCCTTCGAGCAGAGCTGGGTGAACATCCTCGAGCTCGACGCCGCGCGCCCGAGCAGCCTGACGCTCGTGAAGCGCATCGGGATGGAGAGCGCCCCGTGAGGAAGCTCCTCCTCCTCGCCGTGGCCGTCGTCGCCGCGGCGTGCAACTCGAGCGGCACCGGGGTGTTCGCCGACCTGCGCGGGCCTCAGGCCATCGTGGCCTTCCGGGGCATGAACCTCTTCGTTCCCGGCACGGTGGTGCCCCTGCTCGCGATCGCGGCCTCGCGCGGCAACGAGCTCCGCTTCGTCGATCCCCAGGCGGACGCCCCGCTGCGAGCGCCGGGGCTGTACGCGGTGCTGGCGGTTCCCACGCTCGCGAGGCCGACCGTGCTCGCGTCGGCGTCGATGGGGATGGGGCAGGACCAGAGCGGCAACCCGGTGTCGGTGCCGGACGTCCTCGTCGTGTCGAGCGGAGGGACGGAGATCCAGCTCGTCGCCACCTGGCTCGACGGCGCCCCGCCCTCCGGCTACGGCGTGATCACCACCTGGGACCTCGCGTCGCTGCCCGGGATGACCGGCAGCCAGGTCCTCTCGATGGTGGGGACGGCGGCCGCCGGCGGCCAGGCCGTCCCGCACCAGGCGCGCGTGGTGGTGGGCCTCTCCGGCGGGGTAGACGGCCTCGGCGGCAAGCTCGCCGTCCTCGACTTCCAGCAGGCCGCGGACGGGTCCATCGCGCTCGTCGACACGCCCACGGTGAAGGTGGTCGGGTTCGATCCGGTGAGCCTCGCGGCGTCGCCAGACAGCGCCCACGTCTACGCCGCCACCCCGGACACCATCACCGACTCGACCGGGCTCTCGGTCCAGGGCGTCGCCGAGATCGACGTCACGGCGGCCGACGCCGCCTCCTGGACGGTCCGGGGATTCGACGGGCGCGCCCCCACCTTCGCGGTGGCCGCCACCCAGGTCGGCGAGAGGCTCGCCGTGAGCACCCAGGACTTCGGCCGGCCTGCGTACCGGGTTTACGCGCTCATCGACCCGACCGCGTGCGGGCTCGGCGTGCCGACCTCCCGCATCTCCTGCGGGGCCGCCACCTTCGACCCGGCGACGGGGACCCTCGCCCCCGATCCCTCGCCCGGGCCCTCGCCCATCGGCGCGCAGATCCCGGTGCAGCCCTTCCGGACGCCGCTCTACCTGCCGGTGAAGTCGCTCGCGCTCTCCGTCGGCCTCCCGCCTTCCACGGGGACCCTTCAGTGCGGGCCCGGCTCGCCCCAGCCCCCCCTGGCGTGCCCGGCCGGGGTGAACGGGATCGGCTGGCCCCAGCAGCTCATGGAGATCCAGTCAGAGATCGGCTTCCAGTGGACCACGGGAGTCGCGTCGATCGCGGGGTCCGACGGATACGTCTACGTGGAGGACCTGGGCCACATGTGCCCGCCCGACGACACCTTCCTCCTCGACAGCCTCGGGACCCGCACCCAGGTGAGCCTGGCCTCGAGCGCGCCGCCCGCGACCACGCCGAACGGCAACTACATCGGCCTCTACAACGACTACCCGGCCGCCGGGACGCCCGGGTTCGTCTACCTGGCGGGTGACCTGCCTGCGGCCTTCATCGTCTGGCCCGGGTACACGCCAAACGACACCTGGTCGCTCACCTGGCAGGGGGTGCTCCCCGGGCTGAGCCAGGTGCGGGCCGTGCTGGCCCGCAACCCGGCCGGCCAGCTCTACCTGGCCGTGCAGCAGCCGGTGAACCCGGCGCTCCCGCCGCCCACCGGGCCCGACAGCTGGGTCGTGGGGGCGTACCTGGCCCTCGTCGACGGCTCGCCCAACCCCGAGCTGGCGGTCCACGCCTCCGACCAGTGGCCGGCCGGGGACACGGCGCTCTTCTTCCCCGACGTCGACGACAGCGGCTGCCAGGGACCTCCGCAGGCGGGCGCCCCCCTGCCTCCCTACGAGACCACCATCACCTCCACGCTCGCGCGCGACCAGGTCCTCTACCCCGGCGGCGCGCTCGCCCTGTCGGTGCCGGCCCCCGCGGCGGGGGCGACCCAGCCCACCCCCACGCAGTGCCTCATCGACTACTACGACAAGAACCCGAGCCTGCTGCCGACCATGGTCACGACGAGCGTGCGCGCCTCTGGCCTGGTGCTCGTCTCCGCCACGCTCGGCTACGCGGGCAGGCCGGAGCTCGGCACCCGCTACAACCTCGCCTGGCAGGTGGAGGACGGCCTCTCCGGCGAGCCCCTCGTCCTGGCGCGCAAGGCCCGGCGCCAGTTCTACCCCGGGGGGCCCTACGGAGCGCCCTACTACGGCAACCCGTGCCCGCCCGGGACCGGCGCCTGCTACGCGGGGTTCCCGGAGATGACCGATCCGATGCAGACGGGGCCGGTCATCGGCTTCCGGGCGGGCGTGGTCTGCACCACCGGCTGCCAGGGCGGGGACATCTACCCGGTGCGCGACGCCAAGCTCTCCTTCAACACGCTGAGCGGCATGGCCCCCATGTCGAGGAGGCCGTCGGACGTGGCCACCGCCACGGCCTCGGTATCCTTCGACAAGACCGTCTTCACCGACACCACCTCGCAGGGAACCGGAGAGGCCTTCTACGTCACCTTCACCGGCGACGTCCTCTTCGTGCTGCCGCCCGCGCTCGGGCTCACGAGCACCAAGACCATCCGCTGACCCCGCGCCACGCCCCGCGGCTTTCGGCCCCGGCTGTCATCTGCTAGCGTCGGGCGCCGCGGGGAGCGCAGCCCGCGCCCGCGCGGTCGTCCCCGCACCCCGGAGCTCGAACCCGTGCCCACGCTGACCCTCATCGACGGATCCGGGTTCGTCTTCCGCGCCTATCACGCCATCCCGCACCTCTCCACCACCAAGGGGGTGCCGACGAACGCGGTCTACGGGTTCACCACCATGCTGCTGAAGGCGCTGCGCGAGCACTCCCCCACGCACGTGGCGCTGGTGCTCGACGCCAGCCGCAAGAGCTTCCGCAACGACCTCGACCCCGAGTACAAGGCGAACCGGCCGGAGGCCCCGGAGGACCTGGCGCGGCAGTTCCCCATGGTTCGCGAGGTGGCGAGGGCGCTCAACGTGCCGCTCCTCGAGGAGGCGGGCGTGGAGGCGGACGACGTCATCGCCACGCTCGCCCGCCGGGCCCGCGCGCACGGCTTCGAGGTCGTGATCGTCACCGGCGACAAGGACTTCGCGCAGCTCGTCGGCGACGGGATCGAGCTCTACGACCCGATGGCCGAGGCCGCCGGGCGCGGCGGGTGGACCCGCACGCCCGAGGTGGAGAAAAAGCTCGGCGTCCGCCCCGAGCAGGTGGTCGAGCTCATGGCGCTGACCGGAGACAAGGTCGACAACGTTCCGGGCGTCCCCGGGGTCGGGGAGGTGACCGCGGCCGCGCTCGTGCGCCACTTCGGGACCGTCGAGGCGATGCTCGAGCGGCCGGAGGAGATCCCGGCGGCGGTCCCCCGCGGAGGGGAGAAGCTCCGGCTGAAGATCGAGTCCCACGCCGACCGCATCCGCCTGAACCGCAGGCTCGTCTCGCTGCGCGAGGACGTCGAGCTCGCCGAGGGGCCCGAGGACCTGGGAAGGCGATCGCTCGACGCCGAGCGCGCCCGGGCGCTCTTCAGCGACCTGGAGTTCTCGCGCCTGCTGAAGGACCTTCCCCCGCCTGCGCCGTCGGCTCGCGCGGAACGCACCGAGGTGGTGACGACGCGAGCCGAGCTCGACCGCGCCGTGTCCGAGGCCCGCCAGGCCGGCGCGGTCGGCGTCCGGGCCGCCTTCGCGACGCCGTCTCCGCGGACGGCGGCACCGGTCGGCGTTGCCTTCGCCGCCGGAGGGCGGGCCTGGTACGTCCCGATCGCGCACCGGTACCTGGGGGCGCCGGCGCAGCTCCCGGCCTCGGAGGTGCGCGCCGGCCTCGGGCCGCTGCTCGAGGACGCGGCGGTGCCCAAGCACGCCCACGACCTGAAGTCCGAGATGCACGCGCTCGGTCGCCTCGGCCTCTTCATCGCCGGCGAGGGCGACGACACCGAGCTCGCGAGCCGGCTCTTGCTCACCGCGCGCCGGGAGCACCTGCTCGCCGACGTGGCCCGCGAGAGGCTCGGCACCGAGATCCCGCCGATGCCGCAGGCCGAGGCGCGGCGCCCGCCGCTGGCCGAGGAGCTGCCCGTGGAGGCCGTGGCGGCGCACGCCGGGGCGGCCGCTGCCGTGCTCCCCGACCTCGCCATCGCGCTCGGCCGCGCGCTCGCCGACGAGGGGCTCGCGCGCCTCTACCGGGAGATCGAGCGGCCGCTCGTGCCGGTGCTCGCCGCCATGGAGGAGGCCGGCATCGAGGTCGACCGAGACTCGATGGGGGTCGATGAGCGGCGAGTTCGGGCGCGCCATGGAGGACCTGGTGGGGCGCATCCACCGTGCCGCCGGCCACGCCTTCAACGTGGCGTCCACGCGCGAGCTCGCGCAGGTGCTCTTCGCCGAGCTCAAGCTGCCGGTCCTGAAGCGGCTCAAGACCGGGCCCTCCACCGACCAGGACGTGCTCGAGAAGCTCGCCGAGGAGCATCCCCTGCCGAGGCTGGTGCTCGAGCACCGCTCGCTGGCGAAGCTGAAGGGAACCTACGTGGACGCCCTGCCGCAGCTCGTCGACCCTTCCGACGGGCGCATCCACACCACCTTCAACCAGGCCGGGGCGGCGACGGGCCGGCTCTCGTCCCAGGACCCGAACCTCCAGAACATCCCCATCCGCACCGAGCTCTCGCGCCGGATCCGCGCCGCCTTCGTGGCGCCGAGGGGGGCGTGGCTCCTGTCTGCCGACTACTCGCAGATCGAGCTGCGCATCCTCGCGCACTACGCCGAGGACGCGGCGCTGCTCGAAGCCTTCCGGCGCGGCGAGGACGTCCACACCCGGACCGCCGCCGAGACCTTCGGCGTGCCGGCCGGGGAGGTGACGCAGGACATGAGGCGCATCGCCAAGGTGCTCAACTTCGGCATCGCCTACGGCCTGTCGGCCTTCGGCCTCGCCCAGCGCCTCGACCTGCCGCCTGCCGAGGCGCAGGGGATCATCGACCGCTACTTCGCCCGCTACGCCGGGGTGAAGCGCTGGCTCGACGAGACGGTGGCCCGCGCCCGCGAGGAGGGATCCGTTCGGACGCTCTTCGGCCGCCGGCGGGAGCTGCCGGACATCCGCACCCGCAACCCCGGCCTTCGCCAGGCCGCCGAGCGCATGGCGGTGAACACGCCCATCCAGGGCACCGCCGCCGACATCGTCAAGATCGCCATGCTGCGCGTGGACGCGGCCCTGCGCCAGGATCGCCTCGGGCGCGGATGCTCCTGCAGGTGCACGACGAGCTCGTGCTGGAGGTCCCCGACGGGGAGCTGGATCGGGTCACCGCCCTGGTGCGCCAGGCCATGGAGGGGGCTGCCGAGCTGAAGGTGCCGCTCGCGGTCGAGGTGGGGCACGGCCGCAGCTGGGCCGAGGCGCACTGATCGGGGAAGCGCTGGGCGGCGCCGCGGCTCGCGCCCCCCGCCCGCCCCTGCCAAGGCGACCGGGACCTGCGTCCTCGGGCTACCCCTCGGTGGAGCCCTTCTTGCGGCCGGGGAGGAACTCCACCGGGTCCTCGCCCCCGACGTCTCGGAAGGCGGCGAGCAGCTTCATGTGGCTCTCGACGAGCGACTGCAGGCTGGCCTCGAACTGGATCCGCTGGCGCTTCATCTCGTGGATGTCGTCGACGATGCGCAGGAAGCGCTGGTGGGCGCCCTGCACGATCTTCTCGGCCTGCATCTCCGCCTCGGACAGCGCGATCTCCGCCTCCTTGCGGGCGGCGTCGCGGATCTCCTCGCTGGCCCTCTGCGCGGTGACGAGCGTCTCCTGCAGCGCCCGCTCCCGGCTGCGGTGCTCGGCGATGACCTCGTCCTTGCGCTGGCCCTCCTCGCGCAGTGCCATGCCGTCCTTGACGAGGTCCTCGAACGCGGCGGCGACGAGCGACAGGAAGGCCTCCACCTCCTCCCGGTCGTAGCCGCGCACGGAGCGGCCGAATCGCTTCTGCTGGATGTCGAGCGGGGTGATCCTCATGGAGCCTCCGAAAGGCAAGCGTAGCACGGCGCCGCAGGGCGTCCATTCGGCACCGGGAACGGCGGCGGGCAGCGCGGCCCCGCGCGAGGGGGGGCCGGCCGCCAGGTGGGGGAGCTCCTCCCACCGCCTCTCGCGGGTCGCGCTCTGGGTGCTTGCCAAGCCCGCCCGGCGAGGCCAACAATGGCGAAGCCCCAGCCCAGCCGGCCGCGGCGCCCATGAGACTGAGACTGGACTCCCGCAGCCTCCCGCGCACCCTGGAGATGCTCGCCCGCGCCGCGTCCGAGGCGGCCGCCTTCGTGGGCGTCGCGGTGCTGGCGGGGTGGGCACTCGACGTGCCGCTCTTGCGCTCCGGGCTCTCTGGGGCGGTGACCACCAAGGCGAACTCGGCGGTCTGCTTCTTCTTGGCAGGACTCGGGGCGCGGCTCCTCGCCTCGCGGCGCACGGGGAACCGGGCGCGTCTCATCGCCAAGGCGGCCGGGGCCACGGTGGCGCTCGTGGGCTTCCTGACGCTCGTCGAGTACCTGGCCGGGGTGAACCTCGAAATCGACCAGGCGCTCTTCCGGGAGATGGCCGGCGCCACCGGGACCGCCTACGTGGGCCGCATGGCCCCGAACAGCGCGCTCGCCTTCGTCCTCGTGGGCCTCGCGCTCGCGCTCGCCGACGTGGAGACGGTGCGGGGGAGTCGGCCCTCCCAGCTGCTGGCGCTCGCGGCGGGCCTCGTCCCGCTCCAGGCGGTGATTGGCTACGCCTACGGGGTGGAGCCGCTCCGCGGCCTCGCCGCCTACACGCGCATCTCCTTCTACGGTGGCGTCGGCCTCTCGCTGCTCGTCGTCGCCCTGCTGTTCGCGCGCCCCGAGTCCGGGCTGATGCGCGTCTTCACCGCGCCAGGGCTGGCCGGCTTCATGGCGCGGAGGCTCACCGTCGCCGTGCTGGTAATCCCCATCGGGCTGGGGTCGATCTTCCTCGTGGCCGGCCTGCGCGCCGGCCAGTACGAGGCGCTCCTCGGCGCGTCCTTCGTCGTCATCAGCGCAGTCGTCGTGGCTGCCGCCGTCGTCTACTGGAACGCCCAGGCGCTTGCCGAGCTCGAGGCGGAGCGGCTGAAGGCGGAGGACACCGAGCGCCAGCAGCGCGAGTGGCTGCGCACCACGCTCGCGGCGATCGGCGACGCGGTGGTGGCGACCGACGTGGTGGGGACGGTGACGCTGCTCAACCCGGTGGCCGAGAAGCTCGTCGGTGCCGGGCGCGGCGCCGTGGGTCGGCCGCTCGCGGAGGTCTTCCGCGCCGTGGACGAGGAGACGGGCGAGCCCATCGAGGAGTCCCATCGCCCGGTCGCTGCGGGAGGGCGGGCCCGTGCCCCTCCCGGTCCGGGCCCGCCTCGTCGCCGCCTCCGGCGCCGAGTACCCGGTGGGAGGGTCCGCCGCGCCGATCCGCGGCGAGGGCGGGGAGATCCTGGGCGTGGCGCTCGTCTTCAGCGACATGACCGAGCGGCGTCGCCACGAGGCGGAGCGCGCCGCGCTCTTCGTCCGGGAGCGCGACGCCCGGGCCGAGGCGGAGCGCGCCAGCCGCGCCAAGGACGAGTTCATCGCCACCGTGTCCCACGAGCTGCGCACGCCGCTCAACGCCGTGCTGGGGTGGGCGAGGCTGCTGCGCGGCGGCCGCCTCGACGGGCCCGCCACGGCAAGGGCCATCGAGGCCATCGAGCGCAGCGCCACCACGCAGGCGCAGATCGTCGACGACCTCCTCGACGTTTCCCGGATCGTCCGGGGCCAGCTGAAGCTCGACGTTCGCGATGTGGACCTGGCCGCGGCGGTGGACGCGGCCGCCGACACGGTGCGGCCCGCGGCCACGGCGAAGAGCATCTCGCTGTCCCTCGACCTCGCGCCGGGCGCCGGGGCCGTGCGCGGGGATCCGGCCCGCCTCCAGCAGGTGGTGTGGAACCTGCTCGCGAACGCCATCAAGTTCACGCCAGCCGGCGGGCGGGTGGACGTCCGGCTCACCCGCCACGTCGACCGGGTTCGCCTCGAGGTGATGGACAACGGCCTCGGCATCGACGGGTCCTTCCTTCCCCACCTCTTCGAGCGCTTCCGCCAGGCCGACTCGAGCCCGACCCGGACCCACGGCGGCCTGGGCCTCGGCCTCGCCATCGTGCGCCACCTCGTCGAGGCGCACGGCGGCGCCGTGGCCGCCGAGAGCGGGGGGAAGGGCAAGGGGGCGCACTTCACGGTCGACCTTCCCCTGCCGCCGCAGGCGCCGCCCGGCGAGGGGGGGTCCCAGGCCCGCACCGAGGCCCGCGCGGCGCCGGCGCAGCCGCCGCCGGCGAGCCTCGCGGACCTCCGCGTGCTCGTGGTGGACGACGACCCGGACACGCTCGAGGCGCTGCGACAGCTGCTCGAGCAGGCAGGCGCGCGCGTGGCGGTGGCCGCCTCGACCCCGGAGGCGCTCGCGGCGCTATCCCGGGCCCGGCCCGACGTGATCCTCTCGGACATCGGGCTGCCCGGGGAGGACGGTCTCTCGCTCATCCGCCGCGTGCGGGCCATGGACGCAGACGGCGAGGCGTCGATCCCCGCGGCGGCTCTGACCGCGTACACGCAGCCGGAGGACCGGGAGCGGGCTCTCGCCGCGGGGTACCAGAATCTTCCTGCCGAAGCCCGTGGACCCCGCGGCGCTCACCGCCGCCTTGGCGCGGCTCGCGGGGCGCCTCTAGGGCGCGGCCAGCGGTCGGGGGGTCGGGCCCTTATGCTATGGTCCGCTCGCCCCATGCCCTTCTCCGAGATCCTCGGCCAGGACCGGGCCGTCGGTGCCCTGCGCGCTGCCCTTCGGCGCGGGGCGCTGCACCACGCCTATCTCTTCGCGGGACCGGAGGGGGTGGGGAAGGGGACCGCCGCCCGACTGCTCGCCCAGGCTGCCAACTGCGAGGCGGGCCGGGCCGACGACGCCTGCGGCTCGTGCACGCCCTGCCGGAAGGTCGCGAGGGGCGTCCACCCGGACGTGATGGTGGTGGAGCAAGAGCGCGCCATGGCCAAGGCCGGCCGCTGGGACCCCAAGGGCGGCCGCACGCCCTCGCGCGACATCGTCGTGGACCAGGTGCGCGAGCTCGTCGACCGGCGCCTGTCCCTGCGGCGCTTCGAGGGTCGCAGGCGCTTCATCGTCCTCGACCCGGCAGATGCCATGAACGTGCAGGCCCAGAACGCGCTGCTGAAGACCCTCGAGGAGCCGCCGCCGGACACCACCCTCGTGCTCGTGTCCTCCGCGGCCGACGCGCTGCTGCCCACCATCCGCTCGCGGTGCCTGCGGATCGGGTTCGCGCCACTGCCGGCGGGACTCGTGGAGGAGCGGCTCGTCGCCGCCGGGCGCCCGGTCCCCGAGGCCCGGCTGGCGGCGTCGCTCGCCGGTGGCTCGCTTGGCCGTGCGCTGTCGCTCGACGCCGAGGCGCTGGCAGAGCGCCGGTCCGCGGTCGAGCGGGCCGCGCGGCTCCCCGCGGACGACGCCGGCGCCTGGATCGCCTTTGCCCGCGAGCGATCCGGCGACCGGGAGGCCGCCCGCGAGACCTGCGAGCTGCTCCTCGTCTGGCTCCGCGACGTGCTCGTCCGCGCCGTCGCGGGCGGCGAGGCGCCGCTGGCGCTCGCCGACCTCGGGTCCGTGACCGCCGAGGCGGCATCCCGGCTCGGGCCGGCGGAGGCCCTGCGGCGGGGCGAGGCGGTGAAGGGGGCGCTCGCGGCGCTGCGGCACAATGCCGGGCCGGCGCTGGCGCTCGAGCGCATGCTCATCGGGTGGTTCCATGGCTAGGCCGGGCTCGCCCCGGGGCTCCGCGGCGCCGAGCCTCGAGGGGGCGCTCGCGGCGGTCCGTCGCGGGCAGGGTGCGAGGGTCTACCTCCTCGACGGGGACGCCTTCCTCTCGATGCGCGCCGCCCGCGCCATCGCCGAGGCGCTCGTGCCCGAGGCGCAGCGCGCCCTCAACCTGGTGGAGCTCGACGCCGCCACGTCGCCGGGCGAGGTGGCCGCCGAGCTCGCCACCGGCGGCCTCTTCGGAGGGGCCAAGGTGGTGCTGGTCGTGGAGCCGGCCTTCCTGCAGTCGAAGGAGGACGCCGGCGAGGCCTTCGGCCGCGCGCGGGAGATGTGGACGGCGGGGCGGCAGCGGGAGGCGGCCCGCCGCCTCGTCGCTCTCGCCGCCAAGCTGGGATGGGCCGCAGCCGACCTCTCGCCCTCCCGGGGCGACTCCCCATCGGCCGAGGACTGGCGCCGGGAGCTCGGGCTCGAGGACCTCTCGGCCGCGGACCTGGACTTCCTCGATGGAGCTGTCCGCTACGCCCTCGAGCGGGACATCCGGGCGGCGAAGGACGACTTCGCCGCCCTCGACGCGCTCCTCGAGGCGGGCGTCCCTTCCGGCCACACCCTGTTGGTGGCCGCCGGCAAGGTGGATGGGCGGCTCCCGCTCGTGAAGAGGCTGGCCGCGGCGGGGCAGCGCATCTCGTCCGCCGTGCCCACCGAGGGCCAGTGGGACGACCAGCGGCCCGTGCTCGGGCCGCTCGCAGCCGAGCTCCTCGCCGGGACGGGAAAGTCGATTGACCCGGGAGCGGAGGAGCGGCTCGGGGCCCTGCTCGGCGACGACGCCCGGGCGCTCGCCACGGAGCTCGTGAAGCTCGCCGCCTACGTCGGCGACCGCGAGGTGATCCGCGCGGAGGACGTGGACGCGCTCGTCGTCCGGACGGCGTCCGACCCGTTCTTCGCGCTCGGGAACGCCGTCGAGTCCCGCGACCTCGCGACGTCGCTGTCGGTCCTGCGCCGGTCGATCGCCGACGGGGCGAGCCCGTTCATGCTGCTCGGTTCGCTCGCCGCCACCGTGCGGCGCCTTCTCGTCGAGCGCGAGCGCGGCCGCATCGCCTCGGGGGGCAGGCGCGTCGGGACCTTCGCCGAGTGGAGCGCGAGCGTGCTGCCGGTCATTCCCGAGGACGAGCTGGGAAAGAAGAAGCCCTACGGGTTCTGGATGAAGTACCAGGCGTCGCTGCGCTTCTCGCGGGACGAGCTCCTCGACGCCCTGTCGGCGCTCTCCGAGGCCGACCACTCCATGAAGACCGGGGGCGATGGCGAGGTGCTGCTGGAGCGGTGCCTTCTCGGGTTGCTTGGCCCCCGCGAGCGCGAGAGGAGAATAGCTTGAGCGAGAGAGTGCTGGTGACGAGCGCCCTGCCGTACGCCAACGGGTCCATCCACCTCGGGCACCTCGTCGAGTACATCCAGACCGACATCTACGTGCGCTACCGCCGCTCGCTCGGCGACCATGTGACCTACGTGTGCGCTGCCGACTCGCACGGGACGCCCATCGAGGTGAACGCAGGCAAGGCCGGGATGACGCCGCGCGCCTTCGTGGAGAAGTACCGAGAGGAGCAGCACCGCGACTTCCGGCAGTTCGGGGTGGAGTTCAGCACCTACTACACCACCGACTCCGAGGAGAACCGGAAGTGGGCCTGGCGCATCTGGGACGCGCTCAAGGCGAAGGGGCTCATCTACAAGCGCTCGGTGGAGCAGCTCTACTGCGAGAAAGACGCCCGCTTTCTCCCCGACCGGTTCGTGAAGGGCACCTGCCCGCGCTGCGGCACACCCGACCAGTACGGCGACGTCTGCGAGCACTGCGGGACGACCTACGACCCCCGCGACCTGAAGGACGCTCGCTGCGCGCTGTGCGGGACCTCGCCGGTGGTGCGCCGGAGCGAGCATGCCTACGTCGACCTGAAGAAGGTCGAGCCGATCATCCGCGGCTGGGTCGAGGGAGCGGGACACCTCGACCCCGGCGTCCGCGAGCAGGTGAAGGGGTGGCTCGCCGACCTGCAGGACTGGTGCATCACCCGGGATCCTCCCTACTTCGGGTTCCCGGTCCGCGACCCGGACTTCCCGGGGAAGTTCATCTACGTCTGGCTCGACGCCCCCATCGGCTACCTCTCGTCGGGCGAGCACTACTTCGCGGCGGAGGCCCCGGCGGGAGAGCGGCTCGACCCGGCGGCCTACGAGGCCCGCTACCTCGTTCCGGGCGCGCCGAGCCGGCTCGAGCACTTCATCGGCAAGGACATCCTCCGCTTCCACGCGGTGTTCTGGCCGGCGATGCTCTGGGCAGCGGGCCTGAAGGCTCCCGACCGCATGGCGGTCCACGGGCACCTCACCGTGAACGGCGAGAAGATGTCCAAGTCGCGCGGCACGTTCATCAACGGCCGCACCTACCTCGACACCGGCCTCGACCCGCAGTTGCTGCGCTACTACTACGCCGCCAACCTGGGGCCGGGCGTCTCCGACCTCGACCTCTCGCTCGACGAGTTCCGCAACCGCGTCAACGCCGACCTGGCGAACAACGTGGCGAACCTCGCGTCGCGGGTCTTCGCGCTTCTCGAGCGTGCCGGCGGCGAGCTCGACGGACCGGCGGAGGGTGGCATCGCCGACGCAGCGCGCGAGGCGGTGCGGCTCGGGCGCGCGGCCTACGAGGCGCTCGAGTACCGGGAGGTCGTGCGGCTCGCGAACCAGCTCGCCGACCTGTGCAACAAGCGGCTGCAGGACGCGAAGCCGTGGGAGGCCCCGGCCCGGCCCGACTCCCGCAGCCTGCTCTACAGCTGCGGCAAGGCGTTGCGCGCCATCGCGGTGCTGCTCTGGCCGGTGATGCCGGCCTTCGCGGACGGACTCGCCGAGGCCTTCGGGCAGTCGCGGCCCGCGGCCTGGACCGCCGACCTCGACCCGTTCGCGGGGCCGCCGGTGGCGCCGCGCCGGAAGCCGCCCCAGGTGGCCAGGGTCGACGCGAAGCAGGTGGCCGGTCTCATCGGCGCCCCCGCCGGCGGCCCGTCCCAGGTGGCCCGGGCCGCGAGCCCCTCGGAGACCGCCACCAAGGTCACCGCGGCCCCCGCGGCTCCCGCGGGGCCGATCGCCTTCGAGGACTTCGCCCGCGTCGACCTGAGGGTCGGGGTGGTGCGTGCCGCGGAGCGGGTCCCGAAGGCCGACAAGCTGCTCAAGCTCTCGGTGGACCTCGGAGAGGGGGAGGCCCGGACCATCGTCGCCGGGATCGCGCTCGCCTATCCCGTTGCGGCCGAGCTCGTCGGCAGGCGCATCGTGGTGGTGGCGAACCTGGAGCCGCGGGCGCTCCGGGGCATCACGTCGCAGGGGATGCTGCTCGCGGCCGGGGACCCCCCGCGGCTGTTGCAGGTCGAAGACGACGTCGCCCCCGGTACCCGCGTGAAGTGACGGCGATGCGCCTCGTCGACTCCCACGCGCACCTCGACGGCGACGAGTACCGGGGCGACCTCGACGCCGTGCTCGGCCGCGCCCGGGAGGCCGGGGTGGAGCGCATCGTGGCCGTCGGCCTGTGGCGCCGCCCCAGGGACTTCGGCAACGCGCTCGAGCTGGCCCGCGATCGTCCGGGGACGTTTTCCGCCACCGTCGGCATCCACCCCCACGAGTGCGCGCGGGTCCCGGAGGAGGACTGGGTGGAGAGCGCCCGACTGGCCGCGCTGCCGGGCGTCGTGGGGGTGGGGGAGACCGGCCTCGACTACCACTACGACCTCTCGCCCCGGGACTCCCAGCGGGCCTCGTTCCGCCGCTCGCTCGGCATCGCCCGCGCCGTCGGAAAGCCCGTGGTCGTCCACGTGCGCGAGGCCGACGCCGACTGCGCGGCCATCCTGCGGGAGGAGGGGCTCCCGGGGGCGGGGGGCGTCATCCACTGCTTCACCGGCGACGCCGCGGCGGCGCGTGCCTACCTCGACCTGGGGCTCTACGTCTCGGTCGCCGGCGTGATCACGTTCAAGAACGCCGGGGCCATCCGCGAGGCCGTGCGCCTCGTGCCCCGCGACCGGCTCCTCCTGGAGACCGACAGCCCCTTCCTCTCGCCCGTCCCGCACCGCGGCAGGCGCAACGAGCCCGCCCACGTGCGGCTCGTGGCCGAGAAGGTCGCCGAGGTGTGGGGCTCGTCCCCCGAGGAGGTCGGCCGCGTGACGAGCGAGAACGCGGCCCGGCTCTTCCGGACGGCGTGAGGCGCGCTGCCTTCACCCGTCCCAGCTGCCCCACTCGTCGGCGAGGTCCTGGGTCAGCCCCTTGTTGCGCTCCGTCCACCGCACGATGGGCCAGCCGCGCTGCTCGGCGAGCGGCCGGAAGGAGTCCTTCGGGTTCACGACGACCGGGTTGCCGACGGCCTCGAAGAGCGGGACGTCCGCCTGCGAGTCGGAGTACAGCCAGCTCTTCGCGAGGTCGAGGCCGTAGGCCTCGGCGAGGCGCTCGGCGGCCTCGCGCTTGCCGTCCTGGAACACCACCGGGGGGAGAATCTCGTCGGTGGCCCGCCCGTCCACGACCCGCGTGCGCGTGCCCACGGCGCAGTGAACCCTGAGGTGGCGCCCCACCTCGTCGATGATGGCCTGGGGCGAGCCCGAGGCAATGAGGACGAAGTGGCCCGAGAGCAGGTGCTTTCTGATCTGGCGCACCGCCCCGGCGGTGATGCGCTTGCGGAGGTGCCGCTCGAAGCAGGCGTGGGCGTGGGCCTTGAGGTCGTCGACCCACAGGCCGGACTGGCACTTCGACCCGAGCTCGACCATGTCGCGCTCGGTGAGGCGACGCCGGGCGTACTCGTAGACGAGCCGGGGCACGCGCGAGCGGATCTCCGGTCGCATGATCTTCTCGCTGTAGAGGTACCAGCTGAAGATGGTCCCCGCGTTGCCGTCGAGCAGCGAGTCGTCGACGTCGAAGATCGCTGCGGTTCGGCCGAAGGGGACCACGGGGCTACGAGGAGCTCTCGCCTCCGCCGGGAGGGCTCGCCGGGGCCTCGGCCGGGGCCGGCTCGGGCGGAAGCGGAGGCGCCACGGCGGGCTCCGCGGCTGCGACCTCGGCGGCGGCGGGCTCGGACGGGGGAGCCTCCTGGGTCGCCTCGACCTTCGCCGCCAGCGCGGCGAACGGATTGTGCGTCAGGCTCTTCGGCTTGTCGGGGCGGGCCGACGGCCCCTTGTCGCCCGGCAGCCGCGGCCCCATGTAGCGGCGCTGCCGGTCGCCCGGCCCTCGCGGCCCGCGATCGGGGCGGTCGGCGCGGTGGTGCTGCTCCGGGCGCGGCGGGCGCTCCGGCCGCGGCGCCGGCGCCGCCTCGGTCCGGGGCGGCGCGGCCTCCTGGGGCGGCTCCCCGGCAGGGGCGGCCTCGGCCGGCTTCGGCTCGGCGCGCTCGGCCCGGGCCGGCCGCGTCTGCTTCTTGCGGGCCTGGTCGCGTCGCCGGGCCTCGCCGCCCGAGGATGCCGGCTCCCGCGGGACGTAGATGACCGGCGTGAGCAGTTCCGGGGCCGGCGCCTTCTTCTCCACCTGCGCCGTCGGCAGCGGCCCCCTCCAGAGGTGGTGGCCGTAGATGTTCTGGGCGTCGGTCCAGCGGCGCGTCCCGCCGTCGCGCCCCATGAGGTTCACCCAGGAGTTCACGCGGCTGTCGAGGTCGTCGATGAAGTGGGTGACGAGAGCCTCGAGCGTCATCGGGGCCTTCGGCGACCCGTACTCCAGCTTGCCGTGGTGAGCGAGGACGAGGTGGACGACGTGCTGTTCGAGGTCGCGCGGGACGCCGACGCGCCGGGCCTTGTCGTGGATCCACTGCGCGGTCATCACGAGGTGCCCCACCAGCCGGCCCTCGTCGGTGTACTCGACCGAGCGATCGTAGGAGAGCTCGCGGATCTTGCCGAGGTCGTGGAAGAAGGCCCCCGCTGCGAGCAGGTCGCGGTCGAGCTGCGGATAGTGGTCGGCGATCCGGTGCGCGAGCTTGAGGCAGCTCACGGTGTGCTCGAGCAGCCCGCCGGGGTAGGCGTGGTGGACGCTCTTCGCCGCCGGGGCGCGGCGCAGCCGGGTGGCCACGTCGTCGTCCTCCAGGAAGGCCTTCACGAGGCTCTTCACGTGCGAGTCGGTGATGGACTCGACGATCCCGGTGAGCTCCCGCCACAGGGCCTCTCCGGCCTCGTCGGGGGCACTGTGCTCGGGCTTCTTCGGCTCGGGTGCGGGCGCCCAGGCGAAGTCGAGCGCGTCGAGGCCGGGCGTCGCCGGGTCCACCTTGGCGGCAGACTCGATGCGGAGCTGCGGCTTGCCCTGGAAGGTGCCCACGGGGCCCTCGACCTCGACGAGGTCCTTCTCCTCGAACAGGAGGGAGAGCTCCTCGACGCGGTCGAAGGAGCGGGCCTCGAGCTCCCCGGTGCGGTCTACGAGGGTGACCGACAGGTAGGCCTTGCCGCTCTTGGCGGTGGGCACGGCCTTGCGGGCCACGGCAAACAGGCTCTTCACCCGCTCGCCATCCTTCACGTCCTTGACCCAGGTCTTCTCCATGCCCGCGGAAGCTAACCCAGCCAGCGGCTCGACACAACCGCGAACCCGCGTGCACGCGGCGTCCGGGCGATGCCCTCTCCGGGCGTCTCCCGCCGGCCGCGGGCGGGAGTATCCTCGGGCTGGGCCCGCAGCGCGCGAGGTCGCCCCGCGAGCGGCGGGACCGGGGAGGTCCGATGGCCAAGCACAGCGTGCGGCGTTTCATGAGTCGGAGCCCGACGGTGGTGTCGAGCCGGCTCACACTGGTCGAGGCGCATCAAGTGATGCGCGAGAAGGGCATTCGCCACCTTCCGGTCGTCGACGAGGGCAGGCTCGTCGGCGTGGTCTCGCAGCGCGACCTGTACCTGCTCGAGACCCTGAGGGGCGTCGACGCGGCGCGAGAGCTCGTGGACGATGCGATGAGCAGCGAGCCCTACACCGTCGGCCCCGACGCGGCGCTCGAGGAGGTGGCCCACGAGATGGCGACGCGTCGGGCCGGGTCGGCCGTCGTCGTCGACACCGGCGCGGTGGTCGGCATCTTCACCTCGACCGACGCGCTCCGGGCGCTCGCGGCAGTGCTGCGCGGGGGCGAGGCGGCCCCGACGGACGGCTCCGTGGATGGGTCCCGCTGATGGGCTCCCCGCGCAAGCGATGCGCAGACGCCGCATCGGAGGCGCAGGCCCAGCCGGCCGAACGTCCTTGAAATCGCGAGGTTGGCGGTGGCATGCGCCGTGAAGGGAAGCCGCTCGCGTGGGGGCGCGCGGCGCGTCCCAGGGGACCCTTCGTTTGAGTCACATCGAGACAGAGGCGCGACAGCTGCTGCTCAAGCGGCGCCAGGCGCTCTGGCGCAGCCAGGCAGGCGACCGCGAGGAGCTCGTGCGTGCGGCCGCACCCGACGAGGGCCGGGGCGACAGCGTGCGGATCGAGCTCGCGGAGATCGACGAGGCGCTCGGCCGGATCGACGAGGGCCGGTACGGAACCTGCCTCTCCTGCGGCGGGCCGCTCGGCCTGCAGCGACTCCGGGCGATCCCCGAGGCGCGCTACTGCCTCTCGTGCAGTGGCCGCCGGCGCGCAGAGGATTAAGACTCCCTCGTGAGCAGCACGTCGACGCGGGCGCAGGCGCCCGCCTACGCCTACGTCCTCGGCGACGCCCTCTACCTGAACCTGACGAGCGCCTGCACGCTTGCGTGCGTCTTCTGCCCGAAGATCCGCGACGACAACTGGGTCGTGGGCGGCGTCGACCTGAAGCTGTCGCGCCCTCCCACGGCGGACGAGGTCTGGGCCCAGGTGTCGAAAGCGGGCTTGAGCGGCCGTCCGGAGGTGGTGTTCACCGGCCTCGGCGAGCCCACCCGGCGACTCGAGGTGCTGCTCGAGGTTCTGGGCCGCCTGAAGGGCGCAGGTGTCCCGCGCGTCCGCCTCGACACCGACGGGCTCGCCAACTTGCGAGAGGGGCGCGACGTGACCGCCGAGCTCGCTCGGGCCGGTCTCGACGCCGCCGTGGTCTCGCTCAACGCGCCGGACGCCTCCACCTACGCGCGCATCTGCCCGAACCGGTTCGGCGAGGCCGCCTGGCAGGGGGCCCGGGATTTCATTCGCGCCGCGCTCCGGAACCTCCCCGAAGTCCAGGCGAGCTTCGTGGCGATGCCCGGGCTCGACGAGGCAGCGTGTCGCCGGGAGGCGGAGGCGCTCGGCGCCGTGTTTCGCTGGCGCCCCTACGACCGGGTGGGGCGGCTCCGGGAGCTCGGCGGAAACGCCTGAACCCCGGGCGGGGGCCTCATCGCCCCCTCTTCGAGGGACGGCCGCCGCCAAATCCTTGGAAGGACGGACACCTTTCGTGCGTTCGCCCGATGTAGACCTGGACGCGAAAAACGTGCATAAGGTGCGGCGTTCTGCATTCCTTGCGTGCGAAGCGGGCGTGGAGAGGTCGGAGCGACGAATGACGCTGAGCAAGAACGGACCTCGCGGCACCAAGGAGCGAATCCTCGTCGTCGACGACGAGCAAAACGCCCGCGTCGCGCTGAGGACGATCCTCTCCGAGGAGGGCTACGAGATCGCCGAGGCCGCCGACGGGGAGGAGGGGCTGCAAATCATGCAGTCCTTCGCCCCCGCCGCCGTGCTCTCCGACGTGCGCATGCCCCGGATGGACGGGATCACCTTCCTCAAGCGGGCGCGCGAGCAGGGGTCCGACGCGGTCTTCGTCATGATGACCGCCTTCGCGAGCGTCGAGGCCGCGGTGGAGGCGATGCGAGCGGGTGCCGAGAACTACCTCGTGAAGCCGCTCGACGTGAACGCCGTCCTGGTGGTGCTCGAGAAGGCGCTCGAGAAGCTCCGGCTGCAGCGAGACACCCAGAACCTGCGCGAGCGCGTCCGGGAGCGCTATCGGTTTCACAACATCGTCGGGGACGCGCCCGAGCTGCAGGCGGTCTACGAGGTGGTGAAGCGCGCCGCCCCCACCAAGGCCACCGTCCTCATCCTGGGCGAGTCCGGGACTGGCAAGGAGCTCATCGCCCAGGCACTTCACGAGGAGTCGCCGCGGCGCGATCGCCCGTTCATCAAGGTGAACTGCGCCGCCCTCTCGGAGACGCTGCTCGAGAGCGAGCTCTTCGGTCACGAGAAGGGCTCCTTCACGGGGGCCATCGGTCGCAAGGAGGGTCGCTTCGAGCTCGCGGACGGCGGCACGCTGTTCCTCGACGAGATCGGCGACATCTCGCCGGCCCTGCAGATCAAGCTCCTGCGGGTGCTGCAGCAGAAGGAGTTCGAGCGGGTGGGCGGCGTCCAGACCATCAAGGTCGACGTTCGGCTCGTGGCCGCGACCAACCGGGAGCTCGCCGCCGAGGTGAAGGCCGGCAAGTTCCGCGAGGATCTCTACTACCGGCTCAACGTGGTGGCGGTCACCCTGCCGCCGTTGCGGCAGCGCAAGGGCGACATCCCGGCGCTCGTCAGCCACTTCGTGGAGAAGTACGGGAAGGCCTACGGCAAGGAGATCCGCGGGCTCGCCCCGGGCACGCTCAACGCGCTGCTCGCGCACGACTGGCCCGGCAACGTCCGGGAGCTCGAGAACGTCGTGGAGCGGGCGGTGGTGCTGTGCAAGGGGCCGGAGCTCACCGCCGACGACCTGCCGCCCTCGCTGCGCGGTCCGCGCCCGAGGGAGCGAAGCCCGGGGGCGCTCATCCCCGGCGCCACCCTGTACGAGATCGAGCGAGAGGCCATCCTGCGCACGCTCGAGATGGTCGGCGGCTCCACCTCGCGCGCCGCCGAGATCCTCGGCATCAGCGTCCGGAAGATCCAGTACCGGCTGAAGGAGTACGCCCTCGGCAACGGCGGCGCCGGGCACCTCGGCGAGGGCGGCGAGGCCGAGGAGCCGGCGTAGGAGCTAGCGGAATCGCGGGAAGCGCAGGACGAAGCGCGCGCCGCCCTCGGGTGCGTCGTCCACCTCGATGGTCCCGCCGTGCTGGGTCACGATGGCGTGGACGATGGGGAGTCCCAGCCCCGACCCCTTCGCCTTGGTGGTGAAGAACGGCTCGAAGACGCGTTCGCGGATCTCGGGCGGGACGCCCGGGCCGCCGTCGTCGACGGCGACCTCCACCAGGTCCGGGTCCTCGGAGACCTGGCAGGAGATCCTCAGCCACCCCCCGTCGCGGACGGCCTCGAGCGCGTTCAGTGCCAGGTTCATGACCACCTGGCGGAGTCGCTCCTCGTCGCCGGCAATGGCCGGGACCGGCGTGAACTCGCGCAGCACCCGCACGTTTCGCTGCTGGGCGGGGCCCTCGAGGAGGTCGAGCACGCGGTCGAGGACGGGGACGACCTTGACCCGCTGGGCGCGAAACTCCCTGGGGCGGGCGAACTGCAGGAAGTCCTCGAGGATGTGGTCGAGCCGGCGGATCTCGTCGCGAACCAGGTGGAGGGGCTCGAGCAGCGGCTCCTGTGCCGCCGCCGCGAGCTTGTTCACGCGCCGCTCCAGCACCGAGAGCTGCAGGGCCGCCGCGTTGAGCGGGTTGCGGATCTCGTGGGAGAGGCCGGCGGTCATGGTCCCCACCGCCGCGAGCTTCTCCGCCATCTGGGCGCGCCTCGCGAGCTCCCGCTTCTCGGAGTGCAGCCGGACCTGGCGCATGGCCTGCTCGACGGTGACGAGCAGTTCCTGCGGGGCGCAGGGCTTGACGAGGTAGGCGCAGGCGCCGGCGCGCACGGCGGCCACCGCCGACTCGAGCGTGGCGAAGCCGGTGAGCAGCACCACCTCGCCGTCCGGGCTCTGCTCCTTGAGCTGCGGCGCGAGCAGCGTGCCGTCCCCGTCGGGCAGCCGCAGGTCGACGAGGGCCACGTCGAAGCCTTCGGCGCTGGCCTCGACCGCCTCGGCGCAGGTCCCGGCGGAGCGGACGGCGTACCCTGCGCCCACCAGGATCTCCCGGAGGTTGTCGACGAGGTCGGCGTTGTCGTCGACGATGAGCACGCGGGGCAGCCGGGGACTGCCGTGGCCGTGGTGGAGGGTCGGCGTCACCCGGCCGCCTCCCGCCGGGCGCGCAGCCGCTCCCCCGGAGGCGCCGAGGGCAGAGGGCCCGGGCACCGCGGCTCGAAGGCCGAGCGGGACTCGCGGCGGATCTCGCCCGGGCTTCCGGGGAGGTCCCGGTCGCCGGCGGCGGCGAGGTGGCGGCGGAGGGAGCTCATGGGAGGGGGAGCCGGACGAGGAAGCGGGTGCCGCCGCCGGTGCGCGCCTCGTGGGCCACCGATCCGCCGTGCCGCTCGGCGACGCGCTTCACGAGCGCCAGGCCGAGGCCGATGCCCGTCGGCTTGGTGGTGATGAGCGGCTCGAACAGGCGCCCCCGCACCGACTCGTCGACCCCCGGGCCGGTGTCCTCGACGGCCACGGTGACCATGGCCCCATCCGATCCCGCCAGCACCGCGACGAGGCCGGTCGGGGAGGCGGCGTACGCCGCGTTCTCGAGGAGGTTGCGGAAGAGCTGGCGCAGCTGGCCGGGATCCCCCTGGACGGTGGGCGGGGTGCCGAGCCCATCGAGGTCGAGCCGCACGCCGCCGGGCATGGACACGGAGCCGGCCGCCTCGCGAACCACCGCCGCGAGGTCCACCGCCTCCCGGCGCAGCGGCCGGTCGCGCACGAGCTCCAGGAGGTCGTTGATGATGCCGTTGGCCACCCGCACCTGCTGCGCGATGCGGTCGAGGTGCTTCCTCGCTCGCTCGTCGTCGCCTCCTGGCCCGCGCAGGAGGAACAGGGAGGTCTCGATGACGCCGAGGGGGTTGCGCAGCTCGTGCCCGATGGACCCGACGAGCTGGCCGAACGTGGCGAGCCGCTCGGAGCGGGTCGCCCGGGCGACCAGGTCCTCTCGGTAGCTGTGAAGCATGATGGCGAGCTCGAGGTCGAGCACCTTGTCGAGCGCGCCGCGCGCCACCGCCCGGCCCGCGTCGTCCTGGGCGTGGGCCTCGTCTCCGATCCGCCCGAGCTCCGCGCGCAGGACGTTCATGGCGCCGAACATGTAGTGCTGCGGCAGCTCGATGCGGACGTGAACGCGCCCGATCCGGCAGTGAGCCTCGAACCACGCCTCGTCCCACGGCCCGAGGAGGACCTCGTCCATCCAGCGCCGGAGGGTCAGCTTGAGGCGGCCGACCTGGCTCTCCCCGCCGACGAGCGCGCGGCGCGCGCCGTCGTGACCGAGGATGCGCGCGTAGAAGGCGTCGGCGACGGCTCCGAGGCGCGGCGCGGCCGCGACGTGGAGGGCGCGCAGCGCGCGCTCGTCCCCCTCGCCGAAGGCCACGTACCGCTTGAGCTCTTCGAGCAGCGTCTCCGGCATCTGTCCAGCGGGATCTAGGCGCTCGCGGGGGCCCGGTCAATCCCGTTCTGTCCCCGCGGCCTGCCGGCCCCTACCGCTCCTCTCGCGAGGTGACCGCGCTCTCGACCACGTCGAGGTCGTGCATCACCTCGGCGGCGAAGCGGACGAAGTCACTCTCGGTGACGATGCCCACGAGCGTGCCGTCGCGCTCGCAGACCGGCAGGCAGCCGAACCTGTGGCGCAGCATGAGCCTCGCGGCCTCGGCGAGCGAGCCGTCGGGGCCGACGGTGGTGGGGCCCCGCGTCATGACGTCCCGGGCGAGGACGCCGCGGGCGGTCGCGGGCACCGCGGCCCGCAGGAGGTCCCCGTGGGTGATGAGGCCCGCGAGCCGGCGCCCGTGCACGACCGGGAGGTGCCGGATGCCGCCCAGCCGCAGGATTGACTCCGCCAGCGCGAGGTCGTCGGTCTCCGTCACGGTGACGAGGTCGCGAGTCATGAAGTCGCCCACCTTCAGCAAGGGACCCTCAGTGGACGACGAGGATGGGCTTCGGGCAGATGTGGACCAGCCGGTCGGACACGCTGCCGAGCAGCATGCGCTTCACCGCGCCCTTGCCCCGGCTCCCCACGACCACGAGGTCGACGTCGGGCGCGGCGGCGGCCTCCGCGAGCGACTCGGCCGGTGGCCCGTTGAGGACGTTCGTCTCCACGTCGACGCCGGGCTCGCCGAGCTTGGCGAGCGCCTCGTGGATGAGCTCGTCGGCGTGAGCCCGCTGCTCGCGCTCCACCTCGGCCACGGTGAGCCCGTAGACGTCGGGGGGAAGCAGCAGCCGCGGGACCACGTAGGCGAGCGTGAGGCGTGCCCCGAAGCGGATCGCCACGTCTGCGGCCATTCTCGCCGCGCGCAGCGCGGACTCGGAGCCATCCACCGCCACCAGGATGCGCTTCATCGCACACCTCCTTGTTCATCCTACCGCGCTCGCCGGCCCCGCCGGTGCCCCTTTCCGGGTCCGCGCCCCGGGGGACGGCGTCCCCGCACCCGGTGGGCTACGCTTCTCCCCGATGAGCGAGTCGATGGCGCTCGCCGGTGTCCCGGGGAGACCGGCCGAGTCGGTGACCCTGCTCGACGGGGGGCGGGAGGCGTTCCCGCGGATGCTCGAGGCCATCCGGGGTGCGCGCCAGGCGGTTCACCTCGAGGTCTACCAGTTCTCCCGCGATGGCGTGGGAGAGGAGTTCCGCGCCGCCCTCTCGGGGGCGGCGCGCCGGGGCGTGCGCGTCTCGGTCGTGCTCGACGGATGGGGCACCGCCCTCGACGGGCGCTGGCTCCAGGCGATGCTGCGCGGGGACGGGTGCCGGGTCCGCATCTACAACCCGCTCACCTCTCTCGTCACGGGGCGCTTTCGCCGCAACCACCGCAAGCTCCTGCTCGTGGACGGGAAGGTGGCCTTCCTCGGGGGAATCAACATCTGCGACGCCTTCGGGGGCGGCGGGATCCTCGGCGCCTCCGGCGGCCGCGGCGCGGAGTGGCTCGACCTTGCGCTCGAGGTGCGGGGCCCTGCGGTCGAGTGGCTCGAGCGCCGCCTGCGGGGCAGCCGCGAGCCCTCGCCCCCCGGCCGGGTGCACATCCGGCTTTCCGGCATGGGAGGGGCCCGCCCGCTGCGCCGTCGCTACCGGAAGGCCTTCGGGGCGGCGGAGAAGGAGATCCTGGCTGCTCACTCCTACTTCATCCCGGACCGGCGCTTCGTCCGCTCCATCACCGCGGCGGCGCGCCGCGGGGTGAAGGTGACGCTCCTGCTCGCCGGTCGCAGCGATGTGCCGCTTGCCCGGGCCGCCACGAGGCGCCTCTACCGCCCGCTGCTCGCCGCCGGCGTCGACATCCGGGAGTGGACCCGGTCGGTTCACCACGCCAAGGTCTCGGTCGTGGACCGGACCCGGCTCCTCGTCGGCAGCTTCAACCTGGACCCGCTGTCGCTGTCGAACCTGGAGTCGCTCGTCGAGGTCGAGGACGCGGCCGTGGCCGAGAGCGCGCGTCGCTGGATCGAGGCCTCCCTCGCGGATGCGCGGCGGGTGGAGGCGGGCGAGCTCGCGCGCCGCCCCCGGCTGCAGGCCTGGGCCGCCGACGCGCTCGGGCTGGCGGTCGCGAGATCCGCCGAATGGGTGGGTCGCCTGCTGGCGCGTCGCTAGGGCGGGAACACCGCGGGCGCAAGAGCTGCGACCCCCGGTCGCGACGTGCAAAGTGCGCGGCTTCAGGAACAAAGACTGGGACGCGCCCCGCCAGGGGCCCATCTCCGAGCTTGCCGCCGCCTGGCGGCGGCCCCGCAGCCAGGTGCGGGTGCTCGACGAGCCTTTTCCCCGGGAGCGGGTCGCGTCCCGAAACTGGGAGCGAGCAAGGGCCTTGCCAGGAGCCGGCCTCGCCCCGGAGCCAGTTGGGGCACCTCGAAGGGCAGAACCCGCCGGGATTACGGAGCCGGCGGCGGCTTCGCCCCGGGGTCGTCCGACCGGGCCTCCCGGAACGCGCGCTTGAAGCTCTTCATGCCGTCGCCCAAGCCCTGCCCGAGCTGCGGCAGCTTGCTCGTGCCGAAGAACAGCAGCACGACGACGAGGATGACGAGGAGTTCGCCGAGGCCGAGTCCGAACATGGGCGTCGTCGCGGTCAGGCCGCGACGTCCTCCAGCGCGATGGCGGCGAGACGCCGCTGGTCGATCACCTTCACGCCGCGCGAGGCGTCGAGCACCCCGTCCTTCTCGAGCCGCGTGAGGCAGCGCGACAGCGTCTCCGGTCGCATGCCGAGTAGCCGCGCCACCACCTGCTTGCGCACCGCGTTGGGGCGATCGGCGAGGAACTTGGCGTGGGCGAGCGCGAACCGCGCCACTCTCGAGAGGCAGTCGCCCTGGCGGAAGTTCACCTCGTCCCGCTGCATCTTCGACTCGGCGAGCAGGAGCTCGAGGACCACGCGCGCCGGGCTCCGGTCCGGCCCAATCCACTGGTTCATGGCGTCGCCGGAGATCCCGCAGAGCTTCACCCGAGACAGCGCCCGGACCTCGTACGGCGACGGCTCCGACGCGAGTGCCTCGGTGCACAGCAGCGAGGTCGGCCCCCGCAAGGTCAGCACGAGCTCCGCGCCCTTGGGGCTCACCGCGGAGAGGGCCACGAACCCCTCCTTGACGAAGTAGACGGTGCGAGGGCGTTCGCCCTGCGCGCACAGTGTCGCCCCCGATTCCTTGGTGGAGGGGGTGAAGCGACAGCGCCCCTGGGAAGCTACCCCGAGGGAGCAGGAGGTGCAGTCGGTCACGGGCGACGTGGAGAGCATGCCGGGACTCCCAGGGGGAAGAGGCGAACTTGATCCAGGTCGGTCTGCATGAGCTAGGCCCGCGTTTTGAGGGACTTTTGCCGCAGACTCTGCGTTTGCCACGGATCAAGGACTTGTCGGGCGCAATCTGTGCGGGTCGCCTCCCTCCGGGGCCCGCCCGGGCGCGCCGCGCGGCCCCGCCGGCGGGCGCCGTGGCAAGATGGCGCGGTGGCCAGGATAGACGAGGTCCGGCAGGCGGTGATCGACGCGGTGGCCGCGCTGCCGGCCGAGAGCGTTGCCCGGGCCGGGGCGGAGGGGCGCTACCTGGCGGCGGCGGCGCTCGCCCGCCTTGCCGCTCCGCCCTTCACCTGCTCGGCCATGGACGGCTACGCCGTCCGGGCTGCCGAGGTCGCGCCCGATCTCGCGCTCCCGGTCGCCCAGACGCTCTACGCCGGCGACCTCCCGCGTGCGCCGCTCGGGCCCGGCGAGGCCGCCCGGGTATTCACCGGCGCTCCCATCCCCGAGGGTGCCGACGCGGTCGTTCGGGAGGAGTCGGTAGAGCGGGTCGGCGACGGTCCGCCTTCCGCCGCCGGCACGCCGGGGCGAGAACGTGCGGCCGGCGGGAGAGGACGTGGCCCTCGGCGACCCGGCGCTGCCGGCCGGGACGAGGCTCGGGCCGAGGCAGCTCGGGCTCCTCGCCGCCGTGGGCGCCGACGACCTCCGCGTGCACCGCCGGGTGCGGATCGCGCTGTTGTCCACCGGCGACGAGCTCGTGAACGGTCTCATGCCCGACTCGAACGGCGTGGTCCTCGCCGGGCTCCTCGCCGGGATCGGCGGCAGGTGAGCTCGCGCCCGGTGGGGGCCGACGTCGCGGCCGTGGAGTCGCCGCCATCGCGGAGGGTCTCGCGGAGTTGCGACGCCCTCGTCACCACCGGGGGGGTCTCGGTCGGCGAGCGCGATCACGTCCCGGAAGCGCTGCGGCGGCTCGGCGCGGACATCCGCGTGCACGGCGTGCCCATGAAGCCGGGCAAGCCCTTCCTCTTCGCCACCTGCGGCGGGAAGCCGGCCCTTGGGCTGCCGGGGAGCCCGTCGGCGTGCCTCGTCGCCTTCGAGGTATTCGCCCGCCCGGCGCTCCTCAAGCTCGCGGGGGCGGGCCGGCTGCTTCGCCCGGTGGTGCACCTGCCGCTCGCCGGGGGCGCCGAGGGGCGGCCGGGTCGAGCTCGCCTGCTCTGGGCGGAGCTGACGAGCGACGGCCGGGTCCGCCCGCTGGGCCGCGACGCGGCCCAGGTGCGGGGCCCGGCGCTCGCGGAGGCGCTGCTCTTCATCCCGGAGGGTACCGGCAACCTGGCCGACGGGGAGGCGGTGGAGACGTGGCTCCTCGGCGACGCCTGACGCCCATCGTCGCGTTTTCGGGGCCGAGCGGCGTCGGGAAGACGACGCTTCTCGAGTCGCTCGTCGCGTCGCTCGTTCGCCGCGGTCTCGCGGTGGCTGCCCTCAAGCACTCCGGGCACCCTCACTCCTTCGACGTGCCCGGCAAGGACAGCGACCGCCTCCGCCGCGCCGGCGCGGTCGCGGTGGCGGTCCAGGGGCCGGCGGGGCTCGCCTGGTTCGGCCCGCGCCGGGCGGGCGGGGCCCGGGCGCTCTTGAGGCTCCTGCCTCGAGTCGACCTCGTGCTCGCGGAGGGGTTCAAGGGCGAGCGGCTGCCGCGCGTCGAGGTGCACCGGCGCGCGGTGAGCAGGGAGTTCCTGTGCGCTCGCGACCGGCGCGTCCTGGCGGTCGTGACCGACGAGCCGCCTCCCGGTCGCGTTCCGGCCTTCGGCCCGGGGGACGCCGACGCGCTCGCCGACTTCCTCTGCGAGAGGCTCGGCCTCAGCGGCCGTAGGCGTCGGCCGCCCGGCGGCCCCGGGACGTCCGGGCAATCTCGTCGGACAGCCTCCGCTGCGCGGCGGCGGCCGCAGTCTCGGCGCGGCGGTCAGATCTCGAGCAGGCGGTCGCGGTCCGCCGCGCTGAGCCGGGCCCCCGCGTCGTGCGCCTCGGCGCAGACGCGCGCCGCGAGCGCGGCCGCCTCGGAGGCCACCTCGGCGTCGCCGGCCTCGAGTGCGCGCAGCGCGGCCGCGAGCGTTCCCTCGAGGCGGGCGGCGAGGCTCATCGGGTTTCCTTGGGCAAGCTCGCCACTGCCTGCGAGAAGGCAGCCGCAACCGGGGCGAACACCTGCTCGGCCTCGCGCGCGAGCGCGGGGTTGCGGTGCAGCTTCGCCTCGCCGAGCCGCACCACCACGAACATGTAGAGGTCGGCGAGGTTGTCGCAGAGCTCGGGGAATACCGGTCGGTTGAGCGTGCCGCGGAGGTGGGCGACGATGTCGAGGGCCTTCGACAGGTCCCGGTTCGCCTGCGCGTAGCGCCGGTCGAGGAGCGCGGCCGTCCCCGAGCGCATGCAGGCGATGGCCTTGTCGAAGAGCATGATCATGGTCCGCTCGCGCGTGGCGGTCTGGGCGGCGGACTGGACGTAGCGGGCGGCGTAGCTCATGGCGCGGTTACCCCGACGAGCTGGAGCTCGAGCTGGTGGTGCTGGAGCTCGAGAAGAGGGCGGTGATGTAGTTCGCGGCGGTCTTGAGCGAGCTCACCGTGCTCTCCATGGCCGAGAACTGGTTGAGCAGCGTCTGGCGATAGGTCGCGATCTGGCTCTGGAGGTCGGTCACCTGCAGACCGAGGTCCGCGATCCGCTGGTTGATGGCGTCCTTGTCGGTCGCGAGGACGCCGGACCCCGTCAGCGTGTAGTTCGACACCAGGTTGTCGACCACCGCGGAGATGCCGGTGCTGGCGTTCGAGAAGATCGCGTTCACCGCGCCCGCGTTCATGGCGATGGCGTTCGTGAGCGTGGGCTGGTCGATGGACAGGGTCCCGTCCTCGGCGGTCTTGATCCCCAGGCCGGCGAGGGAGTTCACGTTTGCGATCCCGGGCACGACGGTCGTCGTGATCTGCTGCATCTGCGCACGCAGCCACTGGATCGACGGGTCGTCGGCGAGGGTGGTGGCGCGGTCGGTCCCGGCGGCCGGCTGGAGCTGCTGGCTCAGCGCGGTGAAGACGGCGTTGTAGGCGGTGACGAAGGCCTGCAGGTTCGTCTGCGTGGTGGTGGGGTCGTTCGCGAGCACGAGCGTCTCGGGCACCGGGCCGGTCGATCCCGTCGGAGAGACCGACTGGAGGGAGAGCGTCGTTCCGGGGAGCACGTCGCTCACCACGTTGCTCTGGCGGGTGAAGGTGAGGCCGTCCACCTGGAGCGATGCGTTGGAGGCCGACTGGATGGTGGTGAACGAGAGCGGCTTTCCGGTCGTGCCCGTGTAGGTCTCGGTGAAGCCGAGGGCGTCGGCCGCCGTGCCGGTGATCGGGTAGCCGGTGTTGGTGTCGGTGATGCTGAGGTAGCTGTTCGTCCCGTCGTTCAGCACCACCGCCGAGACCGGGGCCCCGCTCTGGTTGATGGCGCCGGCCACGTCGCTGAGCTGCGCCCCGTCGCTGATGGTGATGGTGTAGGGGTTGCCCTGCACGGTGAGCGAGAGCGTCCCGCCCTGCACGACATCGCCGGAGGCGAATCCCTGGGAGCGGCCCTTGGCGGCCTGTGCGAGCGCCGTCACCGCCACCGAGTAGCTGCCGGCCACCGCGCCCGAGCCCGGGGTGGCGGTGAAGGCGGTGTTGGTGCTCGCGGTCTTCACCCCGAGCGCGCCGCTCGTGCCGAGGTTGTCGGTGGCGGTCTGGAGAGCGGTGAGGCTGGAGACGAGGTTGCCGATGGTCGAGACCTGGGTCTGCAGGTCCGCCTGGCTCGTCTGCAGCGCGGTGAGCGGCTGCGTCGCGATGGCCACCAGCGAGTCGACGATGCTGTTCGTGTCGAGCCCGGAAGCGATACCGCCGGCCTGGAAGACCGGGCCGGTCGTTGAGCTGGTGATGCTCGCGGTAGCTGCCATGGAGAGACTCCGAGCCGCCCCGCGGGGTCAACCGCGGGGCGGCCAGTGGTTCAGACGGTTGCTGCCTTACCCGAGCAGCTTGAGCGCCAGCTGCGGCATCTGGTTCGCCGTGGCGAGCACCGAGACGCCGGCCTGGGCGAGGACCTGCTCCTGCGACAGGTTGGAGGTCGCCTGCGCCACGTTGACGTCCATGATGCGGCTGTTGGCGGCCGAGAGGGCCTGGCTCATCGACGAGATCTCGGAGATCGTGTCCTGGAAGCGGTTGCCGGCGGCGCCGAGCGTGGCGTTCTCGGTCGAGATGGTCTGGATGGCGGCGTCGATGGTGGCGAGAGCGGCGGTCGCGCCCCCCGCGCTCGTCAGGTCCACGCCAGTGGCGCCCGCGAAGAGCGTGCTGACGGTGGCGTCGAGCGTGGCGAACGAGATGGCGTCGTTCGAGGTCGCGCCGATGCCGACCTGGAAGTTCAGGGTGACGGTGGTGCCGCCGGCGAGGAGGTTCGTGCCGTCGTACGAGGTCACCTGCGAGACGCGCTGGAGCTCCTGCGTCAGGGCGTCAGCCTCGGTCTGGATGTAGCCGCGCTCGGAGTTGCCGACGCCGTCGGAGGCCGACTGCATCGCCAGCTCGCGGAGCCGGGTGAGGATGGAGGTCGCGTCGCTCAGGCCCGCTTCCGCGGTCTGGATGACCGAGAGGCCGTCGTTGGCGTTGCTCGTCGCCTGGTTGTAGGAGGCGATCTGCGCCTGCAGGTTCGTGCTGATGGCGAGGCCGGCGGCGTCGTCGCCGGGGCTGTTGATCCGGTAACCGCTCGACAGCTGCTGGATCGAGTTGTTGAGGGCGTTCTGGGTGTTGTTCAGGTTCGCCTGGGCGTTCAGGGAGGCGACGTTGGTTCGAATCGTGAGAGACATGGAATCTCCTATTCCTCAGGTTGTTGGGCGAACCGTTGTCCGCCTCAATTCTCTTTTCGGCCCCGTTCCGCGACCCGATAAGGGTGTGCCTGGCGCGCGATGTGGGAGCGCAGGCGCCGCAGTGCGATGGAGCGCGCGTACAGCGCCACGAGCCCGTTGCCCGTCCCGCGGGGCGGTATCGCCCGAGCGCTCCTGCAGGCGAGGTGGCCCTCGTAGCCCGGGGTCCAGCGCGCGAGCGCCGCGAGCGCGGCGGCGGTCCAGCCGGGCCGCACGGGAAGCCCGCCGAACCACTCGCCGGCGATCCGGACCTGCAGCCTGAGCGGCAGCACTCCGCCCACGAGGACCTCGAGGCGGTCCGCCGCCGGGGCGGCGTTCACCTTGCGGAGCGCCGGCTCCATCTCGTGGCCGATGCGCAGCGCGAGCACCGCTCCGGGCTGCGCCTCGAGCAGGGTCGCCCGGGCGTCGCGCAGGTGCTCCTCGAGGTGGCGCAGCAAGACGAGCTCGCGGAAGTGGGTCCCGGCCCCGTCTGCGTAGAGCACGGCCGCCGTCTGCGCGTCGAGGAGGTAGACGCGCGCCTGGATCATCCCCGACGCGGGCCAGCGCTGGCCCTTGCGCTCGCCCGGGCCGAGCGCCAGGTCCGGCGCGTCCGGGTCGGCGGTGAAGACGCGCGGGCGCGCGAGGAAGCGGGAGAGCGGGTAGCGCAAGAGGCGGTCGCCACTCGCCAGGTAGACCTGCCCGCCGGCCTCGATGGCCACCGGGCCGCTCGCGGCGGGCGCCTGGGCCGTGTCGACCCCTTCCACCCGTGCCCCGAGCAGGCCCGCCACGTGGGCGAGCCGGACCGCGACCGGGCGGGCCTCGTTCCGCGAAGGGACCACCTCGACGTCGGTCTTCCTCAGCGCCGCGCGCAGGAACGACTCGACGGCCTCGTCCGCCGCGAGCACGCGCGCGGAGGGCTGTCGGCCTGGGCCGAGGCGCGCCACCAGCGCGGCCGGGAAGCCGAGCTCGCGCCGCGGACCGCGGTTGATGGGGTCGAAGGGGGGCTCGCTGCCGGTGGCGGGCTCGGCGACGAGAAGGAAGGTGGGGCGCTCGCGCGCCCGGAGCATGCGCAACGCGAGCGCGCGCCAGGGTGGCTGGATGTCGGCGAGCAGGGCCTCCCCGCCGGCCTCGGCGGCGAGGGCGAGCGCGCGCACCCGCGCCTGGACCGGGGTGGCCCCGTGGCCGAGCGGCGTTCCGTCGCGCAGCCGCACCTCGAACCCGTGGGCCGCCGGCACCGGGTCGAAGTCGAGCGACCCGTAGGAGGCGAGCGCCGAGAGCAGCTGGCCAACCGCGGGCAAGAGGACCCGCGGGAAGCCCGGGCCGAGCGGCTCTCGCCAGCGCGGCGATGCGCGCAGCGTCCTCGAGCGGTGAGCGATGCGGAGGTACCCGTGGGCGAGCCGGCGCCCGAGCCTCACCGCGGCCCCGGGCTCGACCGGCTCGGCGCAGTCCGGGCTCGCGGCGGCGCGGGCGAGCCGCAGCGCGGCGTCGAGGTCCTCGCCGACCCCCGGCCGCCCCCGCGCCCAGGTCGCGAGCGCGAAGTCGGGGTCGGCCAGGTGCCGCGCCGCCACGCCCTTCGCGAGGGCCTCCGAGATGGCGGCGAGCGGGCCCGGGCAGGGCTCGGCGGCGAGCAGCACCGTGCCGAGCGCACAGAACGAGGTGGGCGCCGCCCCGGCGAGCCGGGCGAGCGCGTCGGGGTCGACGAGGGCTCCGCAGGCCTGCTCGAGCCCGCTCCAGGTCGGCGGTGCCGGCCGCCCGGCGACGAGCGCGCCGAAGAGGAAGGCGCGCAGCGCCGACTCCCAGGCGGCGAGCTGTACCGGGTCGAGCAGCGCGGCGTTCGCGGTCACGCCACCCCCGCGAAGCACCTCCACGGCTGCGCCCACGCGGTCCTCGAGGCGCAGCCGCTCGTCGGCCCGCAGGCCCCGCGGCACGAGCACCAGGAACTCGAGCGCGTCGGGTCCGGAGCAGGCCACCACGGCCTCGGCGAGGCAGGTGCCGCGCTGGGCCCTCCACGGCGGGGGCAGGTCAAAGGCGCGAGCGGCCGAGGCCCAGCTGCGCCGGTAGCGCATCCCGAGGACGCCCGGGGCCTCGCCGTCGAGCCCGGGGCGCTGAAAGCTCGCGTGGAGCAGCACCGGGAACACCCGCGCCGCCTGCCGCACCCGCGGCGGCGCGGTGCGGTGGAGCCAGCGCGCGCGCCAGCGAAGCACCGCCTCGAGCCCGTGGCCCACGTCCGGAGCCGCGCGTAGGGGAGGCGAGGGACGGCGGGCGGCGCTTCGAGCAGGGGGCATCGCTACTTCAGGTAGTTGAGCAGCGTGTACTGGAAGCCCTGCGAGGTCGCCGTGAGCGAGGCCTGCAGCGCCTGCTGCGCCTGCGCGAGGGCGGTCGCCGACTGGGTCAGGTCGGCGTCGCCGAGGCCGGAGGCCCGCGCCTTCTCGGCGGTCACCGCCGCCTGGTTGGCCGCCGCCGCGGTGTCGAGCGCGTTCGTCTCGGTTCCGGCCTGGGCGAGCGCCGAGCTCACCTGGGACAGTCCCTCGTTGAGCGGGGTGAGGGCCGCCTGGATGCTGGTCGTGTCGTTCGCCTTGAGCGCTGCGGAGAGCGACTGCAAGGCGGCGATCACGTCCGTCCCGCCGCCTGCCCCCTTCACCGCCACGTCGGCGCGGATCGAGGCGTCGGTGACCACGCCGGGGGCGATCTCCACCTGGCGGACGGCGGTGTCGCCGAGGTAGTTGCCCGAGGCGTCGAACGGCGCGCTGCCGTCCTTGTTGCCGCCGAAGACGTACCGGTCGCCCACTTTGGTGTTGAGCGCCGCCACGATCTGCTGGATGTACTGGTCGACCTGGCTGCCCGCGGACGCGCGGGCGCTTGCCGTGTAGGTGGGGTTCGACATCTGCATGGCGAGCTGGGTGGCCTGGCTGATGGTGGTGCTCACCGTGTTGAGCGCGCCCACGCCGGCGTTGAGCTCGTCCGCGGCTCGCCCCGCGGTGGACGCGATTCCGGCCAGCCGCGCCTGGGTCACCTGGCTCGTGACGAGCATCCCGGCGGCGGCCGGGTCGTCTCCCGGCTGCACGACGCGGAGCCCGCTCGAGACGGTTGCCTCGGCCTGCTGCACCTGGGTCTCGGCCTGGCCGTTATAGCGGGTGGCGAGGTCGAACATCATCTGGTCGCTGATGCGCATGGTCGTTGCCCTCAGGTCAGCTGCAGCAGCGTGTCGAGCATGTTCGACGTGGTCTGGATGACCTTGGAGACGGCCTCGTAGGCCCGCTGCGCCCCCTGCAGGTCGATGAGCTGCTCGTCGATCGAGCACGCCGGACGCGGAGGCCCGCAGCTGCTGCATCTGCGTGAGCAACCCCGCGTCCTGGGTCGAGACCGCCTGGGCCTGCTGGCTGGCGGCGCCAAACTGGCTCGTGATGTCGGCGATGGCGCTCGTGGCGGTGAGGCCGCCGGTGAGCCCCTGTTGCTCGGTGTCGACGAGGGCCTGCAGGTTCGTGGCGTCGCCCGGGAGGCCGGCCGCGGTGGAGGCCGCGGCAAGCGCCGACGGGTTGCCCGCGACGGCCGCGTCCACGGCGATGGTCGACGCCGCGCCCGACGCGCTCGCGCCGACGTCGAACAGTGGCCGGCCGTTCACGCCGTCGAGGCCGTAGCCCGCCGACTGGACGGCGTTGACGGAGCCCGCGAAGTCGTAGGCGAGCTGGTCGAGGCGCTCTGCGGCCGTCCCGAGCGCCCCGTCGCGCGCGCCGAATCTCTCCGCCGATGGACCCGCCGAGCGCGCTCGCGGCGAGAGGCGCGCTCGCGGTGCCGCCCGCGAGCGTGAGCCGAAGCGCGAGGAGGCCGCCGTTGGACGGATCGGGGGCGGTGGTGAGCGACCCGGCCACGTTCCCGGCGACGAGCGCGAGGCCGCCGCCGAGCATGACGGTGACCGCCCCGCTCTGGTCCTTCACCGTGGTGGCGCCGACGAGCTGTGCCAGCTGGTCGAGCGCGGCCTGGCGCGTGTCGAGGAGGTCATTCGGCTGGGCGCCGGTCGCCTGCGCCGAGCTGATCTGCGCGTTCAGCTGGGCCACCTGCGCGGCCAGCTGGTTCACCTCGGTGACCTGGCCGCCGACGAGCTGATCGAGGCCGCTTCGGGCGGCCGCGATGCCCTGGCTCGTCGTCTGGAAGGAGGTGGCGAGCGCCTGGGCCGAGGCCACCGCCGCCTGGCGAAGCTGCGCGCTGCCGGCGTCCTGGGTGAGCGACTGCATGGCGGAGTAGAAGTTCGCGAAGGCGCTCGCCAGGTTGCCCTGGGCCTGGGGGTCGAGGACCGAGACGCCCTGGAGGGCCTGGGCCTCCGCGGACGAGCTCGAGGCGTTCGACAGCGACGCGGGCATCTGCGCCTCGACGAAGACGTCGCGCGACTGGGTGATGGAGGCGACCTGCACGCCCGAGCCGACGAATGCCCCGCCCACGTAGTCCGGCGGGACGGTCGCGAGGTTGGCCTGCTGCTGCGCGTAGTTCGGGTTCGAGGCGTTCTGGATGTTGTTGCTGTCGACCGCCAGCACCGTCTGCTGGGCGGCGAGGCCGGAGTTGGAGGACGAGAGGAGGGCGAGAAGGTTCATGGCTACACCCGGCTCGAGACGAAGGCGCGGCGCGACGCAGCGGCCCGCAGGCCGCGCCGGTCGTAGGTGGAGGGGGAGGGCGCGATGGCCTCGACGTAGCCCGTGACCACCCGCAGGGCCCGCTTGGCGAGGAACTGGTTCATTCGATCGAGCTCCGCCATGGCGGCCGACGAGCGAGCGGACCTCGGCGAAAGTCCGGGAGAGGGCGGCCGCGCCCTGCGGCTCGCGGGTGGCGAGCGCCGCCGTCGTCACCTCGGCGACGCCGAGCCGGTCGGCTGGCCGTCTCGAGCGCGGCGGCGGAGCTTCTCCTCGAGCCGGGCGATGCGGCAGTTGAACTCGGCGCGCGCGCGGTCGCGCGCGCGAGCAGCGCCGCGGCGTCCAGCGTGCGAAAGAGGTTTCGCTCCCCCCGCGCCTCCTCGACCTCGGCCGCCAGCGCGTCGCGCAACTCCTGGGCAGCCTGGACGGCGTCGCCGAGGACCATTCCGCCTCCAACCCGCCCCCTCGGTCTACTTCTTCAGCATGGCCTGCAGGCTCGCCGAGATCTCGGCGTCTTGCAGGATTTGCTCGGCAATCCGGGCAGGGTCGGGGCGGTAGGTGCCCTGCCGGATCGCGTTCTCGATGGCCGCGAGCTTCGCGCCCTGGCCGGCTCCCACCTGGGCCCGCACGGCCTCGACCGCCTGGGTGAGGCGGGCGGTCTCGTCGGTGGTGACCTTGTCCGGCTGCGCCGCGGCGTTCGCGGTCGATGCCGGCTTCTGCGCGTCCGCCGGCTTCCTGGCGTCTACTGGTCGGATATCACTCGGACTATTGACCTTCATGGGGTCCTCGCTGCGGACACGACTCCGCTTCTGAGGACGTTATCGGCACGGCCGCGGTAGGCAGTAAGTGCCCGTCGTGGATCCACGGGAGTCCCCTGGGTGCGCACCTCGAAGTGGAGGTGGGGCCCTGTGGTGCGGCCGGTCTCCCCGACCCGCGCGATGGGCTCGCCCCGCTCCACCCTCTGGCCCGGCTCGACGAGCAGCTCGGAGGCGTGCCCGTAGAGCGTGGTCACCCCGCCGCCGTGGTCGACCTCGACCGCGAGGCCGTAGCCCGGCGCGCGGGCCGGCGCTCACGACGACGCCCGGCGCGGACGCGCGCGATGGGCGTGCCGTCGGGGGCGGCCAGGTCGAGCCCGGCGTGGTGGGCGGGCCTGCCGGTGAAGGGGTCGGCCCTCAGGCCGAAGGGGCTCGATGTGGGCGCCCCTGCGAGGGGGGCCGACAGCGCGAGCGCCGCGAGGACGGAAGCTGCGACGGCACCTGCCCGGCCGCCGGCTGGCGGAGGGCCCGACCCGAGGGCGAGGCGCGGGGCTGGCCCGGGACCCGCGGCGGGGCCCGCGTGACCGGACAAGGACCGGACGATCATGTCGGCGAGGCCGATTCCGCCGCTGTTCGCGAGCGCGTCGGCGAGCGTCTGGGCGAACATGTCGGCCCGCACCACCGAGCCGGCGCCCTCGCCGCCCTTGAAGGCGCCGCTGACCGTGACGATGTGCTTCAGCAGGATCGACTCCATCGTCCGCGCCACCTCGCGGAGGCGCGGATCGGGTGCCCGGCTGCCCGGGGTCGGCTGGCGGGCGGCTGCGATCACTGGACCTCGAGCTCCGCGTCGAGCGCGCCGGCGGCCTTCAGCGCCTCGAGGATGGCGATGAGGTCGCGCGGCGAGGCGCCGAGGAGGTTCAGCGCCTTCGCGAGCTCGTCGACGTCGTGGTGGCGGGCAGGCGCCACGGCGGCGCGCGACTCCTCCTGGGCGCTGGTGTTGAACTCCTCGGCCTTGGCGGTCGTCCCGAAGGAGTAGGGGGCCGGCTGGGAGACGATGGGCGTGCGCTGGACCGAGACCCGCAGCCCTCCGTGGGCCACGGTGGCCGGGCGGATGCGGACGCGCTCGCCGGCCACCACCGTGCCGGTTCGCTCGCTCACCACGACGCGGGCGCGGCTGTCGGCCTCGACCTCGAGGGTCTCGAGCTTGGCCATGAGGCCGACGGCGTCGGCCTTGAACGGGCCTCGGGCGACCTTGACCTCGATGCCGGCCGGAGTCGAGCGCGCGGGCCGTGCCGGCGCCGAGCGCGGTGTTCACGGCGGCGGCGATGCGGTTGGCGGTGGTGAAGTCGGGCTGGTGAAGCCCGAGAGGAGCACGTCGCCGCTGAGGGCCGGGGTGACCGCCCGCTCCACGGTGGCGCCGGCCGGGATCCGGCCCGGCGGTGGGGGTGTTCTTCTGCTGCCAGGAGGAGCCCCGCACGCCGGCGGCGTAGCCGCCCACCTGCACCGACCCCTGGGCCACCGCGTAGACCTGGCCGTCGGCGGCGGCGAGCGGGGTGAGCGAGGAGCACGCCCCCGGCGATGGAGGTGGCGTTGCCCATCGAGCCCACGGCCACGTCGATGGCGGCGCCCGGGCCGGGTGAAGGCCGGCAGCCGGGCGGTGACCATGACCGCGGCCACGTTGCGCGCCCGGACCTGAGGCCGGGTCGAGCCGGATGCCCGAGGCGGCCGAGGAGGTCGGCCATGGACTGCTGGGTGAAGAGCACGCGCTCGGTGTCGCCGGTCCCGGCGAGGCCGACCACGAGGCCGTAGCCGAAGAGCTGCGTTCTCGCGGGTGCCCTGGACGTCGGCGAGCTCCTTCACGCGGACCGCGGCGGCGGCGGCCGCGGGAGCGCCCGGCGAGCGAGGCGGCGAGCAGCGAGGAGCGGGATTGAGCGGCGGATCGCATGTCAGCCACCTAGAACGGCCAGATCCAGCCGAAGTAACGGGAGAGCCAGCCCTGCTTCTGGTTGTCGCTGAGCAGGCCGCGGCCGGTGAACTCGATCTCCGCGTCGGCCACCTTGGAGGACATGCACGCTGTTGTCCTGCGTCGATGTCGATGGGGCGCACCACGCCGGAGATGTAGAAGTGCTGCTCCTCGTTGTTGACGAGCACCACCCGGTGCCCCTCGACGAAGAGGTTGCCGTTCGGGCAGGACCTTGCTGACCACCGCCGGGACCGTGGCCACGAACTGCTGGGTCCGTCCCGTGGCCCCGTGGCCGCTGAACCCGGAGTCCATGCCGCCCTGGAGCTGCACCGCCGTCCCGGCGCCGGAGACGAGCGGGCCGGTTCCCTTCTGGAAGCTCGCCTGCGCGTTCATGTTGCTCGAGCGGGTGATGTCGGTCGTCGCCCCGTTGGTGGCGTCCGCGTTCTCCTGGATGTTGATGACGACGAGGTCGTTCTCCCGCAGCGCGCGGCGCGTCGGCGAAGAGGAGCGTCGGGGCGCGGCCGGGCCAGAGGCTTCCCGGCGAGGCGGGAGCCACGGCCTCGCTCGCGGCCGGGGTCTCGTAGTCCCGCTTCTTCGGCTGGTAGGTGCCGATGTGCGAGGCGGCGCAACCCGTGAGGAGCAGGGCGACGGCGGCGGCGAGCGCGGCGGAGGCGTTGGGGAGAGTCATGGCGAGTCCACGTAGAGGCGATCGTCCCGCCAGGTGCCCTCGACGCGCTTGCCGGTGGGCGTGAGCGCGCAGGCGCGGCCGCGGGCGCAGGGCACGGCCCGGCCGGGTTGCTCGACCCGCAGCGAGCCGAGCTGGATGACGATGGTGACGGCCTCGCCCGGGGCGGGGCCGAGGCGCACGTCGCGCTCGTCGAGGGCCTGGCCGCGCGCCGACGGTGCGCGCGGCGACGGCGCCGGCGGGAAGCTGCGGAGGGCACGAGGCGCGCCCCGGCAAGAGCTCGCGCTCCTCGGGGGCGACCGAGCCCCGGCGAGCGAATCGCCGGCGTGCAGCGCTCGCGAGGCGACGAGGACCGGGGCGAGCAGGCGGACGCCGCGCCCAGGCCCAGCCGTCGCAGCCGGCGCCCGAGGGCAGGGTCCCCTCGAGGTGCACCGCCACCTGGCCCGAGCCCGGTCACCGGCGAGGGAACCTCGGCCCGCGCCACCGCGCAGCCCGCGGGCAAGGTCGGGCGGTAGTCGGCGACCTCGAGGCGCCGCCCGGCCACCGGCACGGCGCGGCGCAGCGCGTCGGCCACCGGCGGAGGCACGGGCGCGCCGGGCGGTGCCGCGACGGAGCCGAGCAGGAGGGCGAGTATGGCGTGGGCGGGCATCAGCGGATGGTGGTGATGCGCTGGAGCATCTGGTCCGCGGTCTGGATGGTCTTCGAGTTGAGCTCGTAGGCACGCTGGGTGGAGATCATGTCGATCATCTCGGAGATCGCGGTCACGTTGGAGTTCTCGAGGTAACCCTGCTGGATCGACCCGGTGCCCTGGTCGCCGGGCTTGGCGCTGAGAGCGGTACCGGAGGCCACGGTCTCGTTGAAGAGGTTGTCGCCGGTGGCCTCGAGGCCGCCGGGGTTCGGGAACGTGTAGAGCTGGATGGAGCCCACCTGCTGCGGGTTCGCGCTCGTGCCGCTCGTCGCCCACACCGTCCCGTCCGTCTTGATGGTGACGGCGGTGGCGCTCGCGGGGATGGTGATGCCGGGCTGCAGGAGCTCGCCGTGCGGCGTGACGATGCGGCCCGTCGCGTCCAGGCCGAGGCTGCCCGCTCTGGTATAGGCGAGCTCGCCGTTGGCGCGCTGGACCTGGAAGAAGCCCTGCCCCTGGATGGCGAGGTCGAGCGGGTTTTGCGTCGCGGTGAGGTCGCCCTGGGACAGGTTGCGGCGTGGTCGCCACGGTGCGCACGCCCATGCCGACCTGCATCGGCGCCGGCTGGGAGCCCCCTCGCCCGTCGGGCGGGGTGACGCTGCGGATCGTCTCCGAGAGCAGGTCCTCGAACTCGGCGCGCACCTTCTTGAAGCCGGTGGTGCTGACGTTGGCGAGGTTGTTGGAGATGACGTCCATGCGAAGCTGCTGGGCGTCCATCCCGGTGGCGGCGGTCCACAGTGTTCGTAGCATCGGTCGTCTCCTAGGCTACTTGGCCCGCCCGAGGGCGGAGGCGCTCTGGTCCAGGCTGCGGTAGGTCTGGATGGCCTGCATCGACGCCTCGAAGGAACGCTGGGCGGCGATCATCTGGACCGTTCCCTCGAGCGGCGCGGTGTTCGCGAGTTCCACGGTTCCGATCTCGAGGTGCGTGTTCGGGACCGGGACGGCCGCCCCGCCAGCGGCCGGGCGGAGCAGCGCCGGGCCGACCCTGTCGGCGGAGCCGGTGAGCTGGAAGGTGGCGATCTCGCCCAGGTCGACGGGGTCCGGGCGCTTGGCGCGCTCCGAGTCGCTCTGGAGCACGGCGCGGACGCGCCCGTCGGGGTCGACCTGGGGGGCGCTGTCGATGGGCACGACGATGGGCTTGCCGTTCTTGCCGAGCACCGGCTGGCCGGAGATGACGAGGCGCCGGTCGGCGTCGAGGGCCATCCGGCCGTCGCGCGTGTAGGCCACCGATCCGCCGGGGGTGCCCACCGCCAGGAAGGCGTTGTCGGTGGGCAGCACGTCGAGGGGGTTGCCCGTGGAGGTCGTTGGACCGGCGCGCAGGTCGAGCGCGGTCGCGACCGCGGCCGGGTAGGACTTGTCGTACTTTCCCCCCAGCGGGAGGAAGGACTCGAAGGCGGGGCGGGACGCCTTGAACCCACGGGTCTGCAGGTTGGCGAGGTTGTCGGCCACCGACTCCAGCTGTTCCGCACGTGCGGCAGCACCACACATGCTCACGTAGATCCCGTCAGCCATTGCCTTCCTCCGTGGGTCTCCGGTTGGTTGCCCAGAGCAAGTGCCAGGCCACCTCGTCGGGCCCGGGGTTTGCAGCGCTTTCGCCGGACGCGGTGTCCGTCCCCGGGAGCGCCCGGCAGAAGTTGCCGAGCGGGGGCAGGCTGAGCCGCCCTGAACGAGTGCGTCGGATGTGACGAGGGGAAGGTCATGATGCAGCCCAAGACGCGACTCGACCGGCTCGTCCAGCTTCGGGAGCGCACCGAGGACGGCGCGCTTGCCAATCTCGCCAAGGCCCGGGAGCTGCTCGGACGCGCGCAGCGACGGCTCGGCACCGCCGTGGCGGCCGCGAAGGCCGATCACCGCGGCTCCTCCGACGCGGCCCACTGGGTCGTCGAGGAGGCGGCGCACGTCCGCGCACTCCAGGACGTGCGCACGGCGCGCGGCGCCGTATCGCAGGCCGCGGCCGGCGAGGCGACCGCCCGCCAGGGTTACGTCGACGCCCGCAAGGATGCCGAATCTGCCCGGCGGATCGCCGAGCGGAAGCGGGCAGAGATCGTCCGAGCGCTCGCCAAGGCGGAGTCCAAGCGCCTCGACGAGATCGGGACGATGGCCTTCAACCGCGACCGGACGGCGTCAGGAGCCTGACGACCGGCGGGAGTCCTGACGCTCCGGCGTCAGCGGGCTGACTTTCGGCGCCCCCGAAGCGGAGCCCGCGGCGCCCGGCGACCGCCGCGGGCCGTTCCCCGGCGGCACCGTCGTTGCTTAGGGATTGCCCGTGGCCAAGCTCTCGCTGTGCATGATCGCGCGAAACGAGGAGCGGATGCTCCCCGACTGCCTCGCCTCGGTGAGGGGCCTCGTCGACGAGATCGTGCTCGTGGACACCGGCTCCACGGATGCGACCCGGGAGGTCGCCCTCCGACACGGTGCGCGGGTGTACGACCGCCCCTGGGACGACGACTTCGCCGCCCCGAGGAACCTGGCGCTCGAGCACGCGACGGGCGACTGGGTCCTGCAGCTCGACGCCGACGAGCGCATCGCGCCGGGCTCCGCCCGGGCCGTGCGCCGGGCCATGAAGAGCGGGGAGACCGACCTCTGGATGCTGTGGCTGCACGACGCGACGCGCCTCGACGCGGTCGCGGCCGAGGTGCTCTCGGGCGCCGCGCGGACCGGGCCTCCCACGCTCGTGCCGCGGCTCATGCGCCGCACCCCGGACCTGGAGTACCGGGGCATCGTCCACGAGAGCGTCGAGGACTGGCTCGTCCGTCGAGGCTACCGGCTGAAGGTGCTCGACGCCCACCTCGTACACCTCGGTGCGGTGGTCGCGCTCCGGAGCGCCCGCGGCAAGGGCGTGCGCAACGTCTCCCTCCTCGAGAAGCGGTGCCGGGAGGAACCCGACTCGATCACGCCGTTCGGCTACCTGGCGATGGAGTACTGGCAGTCGGGGCGATTCGAGGACGCGCGGCGCGTGGCCGAGGAGGGCTGGAGGATCATCGACTCGCAGCCCCGCCACCGTTCTGCCCACCTCCTCGCCGTCTCCCGTGCGCTCGGCTTCGGGCGATCCGGCGACCTCCCCTCGATGCTGGAGACGGCAAGGCGCGTCCTCGCGCGCGAGGGCCTGCAGAGCGACACGGGCTTCCTGCGCGCCTGGTCTCTCGAGCGCATGGGGTGGGCCGAGGCGGGAGCCCGGCGGGTGGAGCTCCTCGCCGAGGCCGAGCGCGCCTACCGTGCGGTGTTCACCGACCGAACGAGGCCGGACGAGCGCGTGCTCATCGCCGGGTCTCCGTCGTGGCTCTCTCGCGCGCGGCTCGGCGCAACGCTGCTCGCCCTCGGGAGGCCGGCCGAGGCGCTGCGCGAGTTCCGCAACGCCCGCCTCGAGGCGCCGGGCAACGAGGAGGCGCGGCTCGGGGAGGCGGAGGCGTTGCTCGAGAATGGCGACGCCCCGGGTTCGCTCGCCACGCTCGGGTCGGATTCGGGGACCGTCCCGACGGATGGTCCTCGCGGCCGCGGCGGCCCAGGCCGCCGGCCGCCCCGCGGACGCGAAGACCTTCCTTTCGGGGGCGCGGGAGCGCGCCAGGGCCGGCTTTCTCGCCCCGCACCGGGCGGCCCGGTTGATGGAGCTCGTGCGCGCGCTCGCCTCCCGCGCCGAGGACTCGGCGGAGCTGCTCGCGGCGCTGCTCGAGCGACGCGCCCCGCCGAGCCGGCTCCACGGCGCCGAGCTCGACGTTGGCTACCTCCGGCGCGTGGCCGAGGACTTCCTCCCGAGCGGCCAGGCGGACCTGCTTGTCCCGCTTCTGGAGCCTGCGGCCGAGGCCGCCTGCCCGGGCTTGCCCGCACGCATGCGCGCCATCCTCGCCGACCTCGGCGCCCTCGTGGAGGAGACGCCCGACGGCCCGGGCGCCGCCCCTTAGGCGGGGACCCAGGTCGCCGGCGTGCGGGCCGCACCGCTCGGCCTGGCGAGGCATCGCCTCCCGGGGGAATTCGCCGCCTTTCCCTCCGCGCCCGGCAAGCGGCTCCTTCGCGGAGGCCAGCGAGCTGCTCTACCGCCCGGGTTGGCGAGCAGCGCGCCCGGGGTCAGGGCCGCGTTCGCGAGATCGCCGCGGACAGCCAGGGGAACTGCGGGGCGAGGGTCGGAGCCGCCTGCGAGATGCGGATTCGAACGTCGGGCCGGGCGGCGCGTGAGAGCGCCGTCACCATGCCTCGGAGCGCGTGGTCCGCGTCGGCGGGCTCGAGGTCGACCGGGAGGTCGGAACCGCGGCCCTGGCAGAGGTCGCACAAGAGCCCGACCAGGCCGGCCTCCGGCACCGACGGTGCGATCCGGCTGGCGAGCTCCCGCGCGCCGTCTGCGTCGCCCTGGGCGAGCCGTGCCAGCGCGAGGCGCAGGGCGGCCCTCCCGGCGGGCGGGTCGCCGGCGGCCCGCTCGAGGAACGGCACGGCGGAGGCGAGGTCCCCGGCGAGGAGCGCCTCCTCTCCGACCGCCTCGTGAAGCTCGATGGGATCGCCGTGGGCAGCGGCGTGGGCGGCGGCGAAGGCGCGGATGGCCTCGCCGCCGCCGCGCGCGCGCCGAAGCGCGGCAGCGGCGAGCAGGGCCTCCGGGTCGCGGGGCGCCATCGCCAGCGCCTCGGCGGTGAGCGCGAGCGCAGCGTCGAGGTCGCCGCGGGCCAGCGCGAGGCGCATGAGGGCGAGGGTGGGGCGGACGGTGGCGAGCTGGATGTTCGGGGTGTCGGCGGCGAGGGTCCGGCAGCGCTCGAAGTCCATGGCTGCCAGGTCCGGCCGCCCGGCCAGCTCGCGGAGCTCGCCCCTGCGCAGGTGGAAGGCGGCCGAGGGGCGCAGCCGCTTCTCCCAGGCGTCGAGAAGGCCGAGCGACTCGAGCGGAGATCCCCGGTACAGTCCGTCGGCCACGAGGGCGACGAGCTCGCCGCCGAAGTGCGCCTCGGTCACCCGGGACGGCACGGTGCGCATCGCGGCGGCCGCCGCGAAGGCGGCCCGCTGCCACAGCGCCCGATCGCCCCAGAAGCGCGCCTGCTCGAGGCGCTTGAAGTGAGAGTACAGGTCCCCCGGGTCGGCCGCGAGGCACCTCTCCAGGATCGCCACGTCGCGCGCCTTCTTGTCCTTCGCGGCCGCGCGGCTGCGCACGTAGCCGACGTGGTCGACGAAGCCTGCGAGGTGGACGAGACGGCGCGCCGTGGCCTGCAGGTAGGCGCGCACGCCCTCGCTCGGGTCCTCGTGGATGGCGTGGCGGAACCGGATCGAAGGGTCGCGCCGGAACGCCCGGAGCAGGCGCGTCTCGCCGACGTGCCCGTGGGGCATGCGATTGCGCAGGGCGAGGGTGGCCGCGCCCGCGCTCTCGTCCGTGAGCGCCGTGCGGGCGGCAGCGACGAGGTCGGGCGAGACCATCTCGTCGGCGTCGAGGACCACCACCCAGGCGCCGCTGGCGGCGTCGAGGGAGGCGTTTCGAGCCGCGGCGAAGTCGCCCTGCCAGGGGCGCTCGATCACCCGGGCACCTGCGCCGGCCAGGATCTCGATGGTGCGGTCCCGGGAGCCGGTGTCGACGGCGACGAGCTCGTCCCAGAGGCCGCGGGCGTGCGCGAGGAAGGACGGGAGGATCTCCTCCTCGTCCCGCACGATCATGCACAGCGAGAGGCGGCAGTCCATGGGCCGATGGCAGGCGCCGGTCACTGGGAGCGGCGCAGCGCCTCCTTGAGAAGGGCCACGGCCTCCGCGTGGAGCTGGCACACGCGCGGCTGGCTGACGCCCAGGACCTGCGCGATCTCGCGGTAGGTGAGGTCGTCCTGGTAGTGGAGACCGAGAAGAATCTGCAGGCGCTCCGGGAGCCTTGCGATGGCGGCGGCGAGCGCCGCGCTCACCTCGGCTCCGGAGAGCTGATCGTCGGGGGAGTCGAGGAAGGCCGGCAGGTCGGGCCGGACAGGAAGGTGGCTGTGCGAGAGGGCGGAAAGGCCGTCCACGTCGGACGGGTCGAGTCCGGTGGCGTCTGCAACCTCGTCGAGGGTGGGCTCCCGGCCGAGGTTCTGTCCGAGGCGTCCGCGAACCTGCTCCACCTTCTCCACCTGGGCGCGCAGCCGGCGCGGAAGGTGGTCGATGCGGCGCAGCTCGTCGAGCATGGCGCCGCGGATGCGGTGCTCGGCGAAGGTCTCGAACTTCACGTTCTGCGTGGGGTCGAAGCGGCGCGCCGCCTCGAGGAGGCCCAGCGCGCCCGCCGACCAGAGGTCGTCGGCGGCCACGGCGTGGCCGGAGCGCGCGGAGATTCGGCGTGCCACCCGGTCCACGAGCGTTCCGTAGCGCGACAGGATGGCGCTGTCGGACTGCTCGGGCTGGGTGTAGCGGGGCCGGGCCTGGATCATGCCGCGGCTCGCTCCTTTCAGGCGGTGGGCTGCTGGTCTCGCAGCAGCCGCTGCCACATCAGCTTCATTCCGCCGTCCACCGTGGCCGGCGGCGTCCACGCGAGCAGCCCCTCGGCGAGGTGGCCGAGGGCCCGGCTGCATGGGGCCTGGGGGTACAGGTCGACCACCGGCTGCTGGGCCATGACCGAGCGCTGGACGTTCTCGTCGCGCGGCAGGCTGCCGGCGTAGACCACCTTCGCCTGCAGGAAGCGGTCGGTCACCCGCGAGAGCTTCTGGAAGATGTCGCGGGCCTGCTGCTCGTCGTGCGCCCAGTTCACCACCACCGAGAAGTGGCGGACCCCGGCGCGCTGCGACAGCACCTTCACCGCCGCGTAGGCGTCCGTGAGCGAGGTCGGCTCGGGCGTGACGACGAGGAGCGTCATCTGCGCCGACCCGGCGAAGAAGACCACGTTGTCCCCGATGCCGGCGCCGCAGTCGATGAGCACCACGTCGAAGCGCTCGTCGAGCGGGTCGAGCGCGGTCAAGAGCCGCAGCTTCTGGGCGTCGTCGAGGCGGGTCATCTCCTGCACGCCGCTCGCGGCCGACAGCATCTTGAGGCCGTGGGGCCCGTCGGCGAGCACCTCGTCGATGCCCACCGTCCCGTCGAGCAGGTGGCCGAGGTGGTAGCGCGGGGCCACTCCCATGACGATGTGGGAGTTGGCGAGCCCCAGGTCGGCGTCGATGAGGAGCACGCGCAGGCCCTGGGCGGCGGCGAGCGCCGCCAGGTTCACCGACACGTTGGTCTTGCCGACGCCGCCCTTGCCGCTCGTCACCGCGATGACGCGCATGGGGAAGCCTTGCCCGCGGGGCCTGCCGAGCATCTCACGAAGGGTATCTGCCTGGTCCAAGCTCGGCCTCCTGTCAGGGTTCCCGCCGCTGGGGCGGAGATTCGATGGGTCCGGCGACCAGGTCCACGAGCTGCGGCCCGGTGACCGGGTGCAGGTCCTCGGGGACGCGCTGGCCGTCGGTGATGCAGGCGATGGGACGGCCGATGCGGACCGCCGCGGAGAGGATCGATCCTGGCCCGGCCGCCTCGTCCACCTTGGAGAAGACGATTCGGTCCGGTCGCAGCGCCCGGTAGCGGTCCGCCACCGCGGCGAGCTCCTGGGGGCCGGAGGCGGCGCTCACGACGAGATGCAGCAGCACACCCGGCACCGAGCGGACGAGCTCGGCCTGGCGGGCCACGTCCTCGGGGCTGGACCGGCCGGCGGTGTCGATGAGGACGAGGTCGGCGTCCCGCACCCGCTCCGACGCCCGGGACAGCTCCCCGCGGTCGCGGGCCACGAGCACCGGCACGTTCATGATCTCGCCATAGCGCGCGAGCTGCTCCTGGGCCCCGATCCGGTAGACGTCGACGGTCAGGAGCGCCACCTTCTTGCGGGTCTCGAGGATGGCCCGCGCCGCGATCTTCGCGAGCGTGGTGGTCTTGCCGACGCCGGTGGGCCCCACGAGCGCCACGACCTGCCGCTCGCCATGGAGCCAGGGAGCGCGGCAGGGCAGCAGCCGCTCTTCCATGAGGCCGCGCACGGCGAGATCGATGCCTTCGAGCGGGTGCGACGCCATGGCTTGCCGGACAATCTCCTCGGCCAGGGTGGGCTCGACGCCGCGGGCGGTGAGCCGGGCGTGCGCCTCGGCTGCTGCCGGCGGAAGCTGAAGCTCCCGGCCGACGCGCGCCTGCCGGGCGACCGACGAGATCTCCGTGCGGGCCTCGGCAAGCTCCTTCACGAGCCTGCGCAGCTCGGCGGCGACGTCCTCGTCGGGAGCCGCCCTCGCGGGAGCCGGGGCCTCTGGCGCCACCGCGGTGCGCACCGGGCGGGAGCGAGGCCGGCCCGCGGGCAGGGGACCGGGGGCGGCGCCGATGGCGGCGGTGACCTCGACCTCGGGCCTGCGGAAGACGCCGCCCGGGACGGAGCGGGCGTCGATGATCATGGCGTCCGGCCCGAGCTCCTTCTTGGCGGCGGCGAGCGCGGCGGCGGAGTCGGGGCCGCGGAAGGTTCGGACGGTGGCGTTCATGGGCAGGCTTCCTCCTCGGGAAGGTTTCAGGCGGCAGCGGGCAGGGCGAGCTGCACGGTGCCGGCGGGCTCGACGGTGGTCCCCGGGACGAGCTCCCGGGCGGTCACCACCCACAGGTCGGGCACGAAGCGGATAGCGAAGTCGTAGAGCGGGCGGCGCAGGTCGGGCGGGGCGAGCAGGACCACGGCGTTCCCGGCCGTGGCGAGGCGCGCGGCCTGGGCCTCGAGCGAGCCGATGAGGCGGCGTGCCGTCTCCACGTCGGGCGCGAGGGCCACCTCGCCGTCCGAGGCGCCGAGGCTGGCGCGGAGCGATTCCTCGAGTCCCCGGTCGAGGGTGAGCGCGCGGACCACCCCGTCGGTGCCGGCGACGCGCGAGGTGATGTGGCGCGAGAGGCGGCGCCGGGCCTGCTCCACGAGCCAGGGCGTCTCCTTGCTGCGGGGGGCCGCGTCGGCGACGGCCTCGAGGACGGTGCGAAGGTCGCGCACGGAAACGCCCTCGCGCAGCAGCCCGCGGACGACGCGGACGAGCTCGCCGAGCGTGACCGTGCCGGGGACGGTGTCCTCCACGAGCTTGGGCGCCTCCTTGCCGACCACGGCAAGGAGGTCCTGCACCTCCTGGCGTCCCACGAGATCGTAGGCGTTGCGGCGCAGGAGCTCGGAGAGGTGCGTGGTGAGGACCGAGGCCGCGTCCACGAGCGTGAGGCCCATGGCCTCGGCGCGGGCGCGGTCCGTCTGCGGGATCCAGACCGCCGGAAGGCCGAAGGCCGGGTCCTGGCCGCGGATCCCGTCGAGACCCGGCGTGCCGCCGGCCGGGTCGAGGGCCATGAGGCGGTCGGGGTGCGCCGTCCCGTGGCCAATCTCCATCCCGCGGAGCAGCACCCGGTACCCGTTGGCATCGAGCTTCAGGTTGTCTCGCAGGTGGACCGACGGCAGCACGATGCCGAGGTCGGAGGCGATCTGGCGGCGGAGCGCCGTGACGCGCCCGGGGAGCTCGCCCCCCTTGGCGAGGTCGATGAGGGGGAGCAGGCCGTATCCGATCTCGACCTCGAGCGCCTCCACGGCGAGCAGGTCCTGGACCTTCTCCGGCTTCTTGGCCGCGTCGGCGTCGGCGGGCTTCGAAGCCGGCAGCCTCTGCGCTCGCTCGGCGCGTCGGGACAGGCCGACGAGGGCGAGCGAGAGAACGCCGAAGGCGAGGAGCGGCATGCCCGGCAACAGACCGAGGCTCGCCAGCACGGCGGCGGCCATCTTGAGCACGCGCGGGCGACCGAAGATCTGGGTCGCCGACCTGCGTGCCCATGTCGGCACCCGCCGCGCGCGTCACCACGATGCCGGCGCCGGTGGAGACGAGCAGCGCCGGGATCTGCGAGACCAGGCCGTCGCCGACGGTGAGAAGGCTGTAGGTCTCCACCGCCTGGGCGATCGACAGGTGGTCCCGCAACACTCCGATGGCAAGCCCGCCGAGGAGGTTGATGGCGGTGATGATCAGGCCGGCGGCGGCGTCGCCGCGGACGAACTTGCTTGCGCCGTCCATGGCGCCGAAGAACTCGGACTCCTGCGCGAGCTCCTCGCGGCGGCGGCGCGCGTCCCGGTCGTCGATGATTCCGGCCGCGAGGTCGGCGTCGATCGACCATCTGCTTGCCGGGCATGGCGTCGAGGATGAAGCGGGCCGCCACCTCGGAGACGCGGTTCGAGCCCTTGGTGATGACCGCGAAGTTCACCACGAGCAGGATGAGGAAGATGACGAGGCCCACCACCAGGCTGCCGCCGACCGCGAAGCGGCCGAAGCTCTCGATGAGGTGGCCGGCGGCGCCGGCGCCCTCGGCCCCGTGAAGGAGGATGAGGCGGGTGGTGGCCACGTTGAGAGACAGCCGGTAGAGCGTGATGATGAGGAGCAGCGAGGGGAAGACCGAGAAGTCGAGCGCCCGGGTCAGCCCGAGCGAGATGAGGAGCATCAGCACGGCGAGGCCGATGGAGAAGGCGAGCAAGACGTCGAGGGCGGGGGCCGGGACGGGCACCACCAAGAGCGCCAGCACGCCCAGCACGGCCACGGCCATGAGGGTTTCGGCCTGGGCCGTGCCCTTCACCGGGGCGCTCACGGCCGGACCTCGCCGCCGGCGGCGCGGCCGGTGATGCGGTAGACGTAGGCGAGGATGGCGGCGACGGCCTTGTAGGTCGCGGCCGGCACCTCGCGGCCCACCTTGACCTTGCGATACAGCAACCGCGCGAGCGGGATGTCCTGCACGATGGGCACCGTGTTCTCGCGGGCGAGCTCGCGCATGTACTCGGCGAGCGCTCCCTTTCCCTTGGCGGTCACGCGCGGGGCACGGCCCTCGTCCCGTCGGTAGCGGATGGCCACGGCCACGTGGGTCGGGTTCACGACGAGGGCGTCGGCCCGCGGCACCTCGACGCGGGCGAGGCCGCGCGAGATCTCGCGGTGGCGCTTCTTGCGCCGGCCGCGGAGCAGCGGGTCGCCCTCCTCCTCCCGCGATTCCCGCTTGAGCTCCTGCTTCGTCATTCGCAGCCTCTTGGTGAACCGGAGGCGCTGAAGTGCAAAGTCCACGCCCGCCAGGAGGAGCGCAACCGCCAGGACCCTGACGCCCGCCTTCCGGACTGTTTCGAAGGTCTTCGCCATCTGGTCGGGGGGGGAGGCCCCGAGCAGCCGCGGCAGCGCCAGGACGTCGTCGCTCACCGCGCTCCACGCTGCCCAGGAGAGCGCCAGCACCTTGACGACGTTCATGCCCAGGTCGGCCAGGAACTCGCGCTTGAAGAGCCTGCGCAGGCGGCCGCCCGAGAGGAGCCGGGACACGTCGGGTAGGGCGAGGTGGGGCCAGAAGCCACCCTGGGTCTGCGTGAGCGTGGAGGCGATGGCACCGGAGGCGGCGAGCAGGCAGCACCCGGCAACCGCGCTTGCCGGCCCGGCGGCGAGGGCGGGGAGAGCCCGAAAGGGCGTCTCCGGCAGCGTGCGCAGCGACCCGGTGATGAGGGCCTGGACGCCCGCGCGGAAGGAGCCGGCGACCATCCACAGCCCGAGGGCGGCTCCGGCCATGGCAGCCACCATGGAGAGGTCGCGGCCGACCGGGACCGACCCCTCCTCGCGGGCCTTCGAGAGCCGCTTGCTGCTCGGCTGCTCTGTCCTGTTCTCCTGGTTCTTCCATGGGGCCTGGGGCGGTGCCCTAGCGCGGGAAGGCGGCCACCGCGGAGCGGGCCACCATCTCCGCAGCCTGCGGAACGCACGAGGTAGAGGGCGCCGCCGCCGGCGAGGATGGCGACGGAGAAGCCGATGCTGGCGAGCGACAGCTGCGGGGCGGCCCGGCCGAGCACGCCCACCGTGGCGTGGCCGAGGATGACCGCTGCGAGCACCGGGAAGGCGATGCGGACCGCCAGCGTCGCGCCGAGCACGGCCTGGCCGACGGCGTGGCTCGCGAGCGCGTGCAGGGGGAGGTCCACCCCGGGCGGCCAGATGCGAACGGACCGCGCCAGCCAGCCGATGGCCTCGCGGTGGATCCCGAGCGCGAGGGCCGACAGCTGGGCGAGGGTGAGCAGCATCTCGCCCGGGGCGTTCGACTGCGAGCCGCTCGTCGGGTCGACGAGCGCGGCGAACCCGATGCCCATCGAGATGCCCGATCACCTGGCCGGCAGCGAGGGCCGAGTCGAGGACCCAGCGGGCGGAGAGGCCTGCGAGCAGGCCCATGGCGGACTCGGCCACGACGCCGAGCAGAAGGCCGCCCACCCCGGCCGGCAGCGCCACCGCCGGGGAACCGGCCCCGGTGAAGACGGCCATGGCGAGGACGAGCGAGAGGGCGAGGCGGATGCGGACCGGGACGTTGCGCGCCCCGAGGATGGGAGCGGACATGAGCAGGCCCGCGGTGCGGAGGAGGACGAGCAGGTAGCCGAAGCCCTGGGCGGCCAGGACCGACATCTCACATGCCCCCTGCCATGCGAAGGATCGACTTGGCGAGGAAGCCGGAGAGCCGCTCCAGCATCCAGCCGCCCCCGAGCCACAGGACGAGGCCTCCGACGGCGATGCGGGGCAGGAAGGAGACCGCGCGGGTCGTTCACCTGGGTGGCCGCCTGCAGGATTCCGAAGAACAGGCCGGCGACGAGCATGGTGAGGAAGAGCGGGGCCGCCCACGCTGACGAGGAGCATGAGCCCCTCGCGAAAGAGCGTCGCCGGGCAGGGCAGGGTTCACTGGAAGCTCCTCACCAGGGAGGCGACGACGAGTCGCCAGCCGTCGGCCATGACGAAGATACCCACCTTGACCGGAAGCGAGATGAGCGGAGGGGGGACCATCATCATGCCGAGCGACATGAGGATGCCCGCCACCATGCAGGTCGACGAGCAGGAGCGGGATGTAGAGGAAGAGGCCCATGCGGAATGCGGTGGTGAGCTCCGAGACCATGAAAGCCGGGGCGGCCACCGTGAGCGGGATCTGCGTCTCCGCGGGCCGGCCGCGCCCTGCCGGAGATCTCGTAGAAGAGCGCGAGGTCCTGCTCGCGGGTCTGCCGCAGGAGGAAGGTGCGCACCGGGCCGCTCGCCCGCTCGATGGCCTGGGGGCTGTCGAGCTTGTCCTCGAGGTACGGCTGCAGCGATTGCTCCCACACCTGCGTGCCCGTCGGGGCCATGACGAAGGCCGACAGCACGAGGGACAGGCCCACCACCACCTGGTTGGGCGGCAGCTGCTGGGTGCCGAGGGCCTGGCGGAGGAACGAGAGGACGATGACGATTCGCGTGAAGGAGGTGACGGAGACGAGCAGCGCCGTCGCGAACGACAGCGCGGTGAGCAGCAGGAAGAGCTTCACCGCGGCCGAGCCGCCTCCCTGGAGGCTCAGCGTGACGGCGGACTCCGGGGCGGCGGCGGCGGCGAGCGCGGGAATCATGCGACCCGCCCCCCGATCCCGCGGGCGAGCTTGCGGCGGAGCTCGAGGTCGTCGAACGTTTCCTGGAGCATCGCGTCGAACGAGCGGGAAGGCTCGGGAGGCCCGATCCGCGGCGCAGCCTCCCGATGAGGCTCGCCACGGCGGCGACGGGGCGGCTCGGGGGAGCCGGCGCGTCGGTCTCGGGGGCGCCGGAGGGCCGGCGGGCACCGGGGAGGCCTCGAGCTCGGCGGCTGGCCGAGAGGAGAGAAGGGTGATGCCGGCCTCGCTCGACCCGAGCAACAGGAGCTGGTCGCCCATGCGCGCCACGAGGAGCTGGCGCTTCGGGCCCAGGCTGGCGCTCTCCACGACCTGCACCAGTCGGCGGCCCGGCGCCGCCGCGGCGGCGCGAGAGGAGCAGCGCGACGGCGGCGAGCGCGGCGAGCGCGGAGGCGGCCGGCAGCGCCGAGACGAGCGTCGGGGTCGATGCCGGGGCGAGCGCAGCAGGCTCAGGCGCGCTGGCGGCCGGCGGGAGGGCCACGGCGGGGGCGAGCGCGGTGCCGTCGGGAGCGGCCGGTGCCGCCTGCTCGATTGCCGGGGCCGCCGGGGCGGGCGCGGGGGCCGCATCCGGGGGGTGGCTGCGATGGACAGTGCGAGGACGAGGGCGTTCATGGAGTGCGGACCCCTTGGGGGGTGACGGCTAGCGCAGGCGCTGGATGCGTTCCTGCGGGCTCACGATGTCGGTGATGCGGATGCCGAACTTGTCGTTCACGACAACGGCCTCGCCGCGGGCCACCAAGCCGGTCGTTGACCAGGATGTCGAGGGCCTCGCCCGGCGACCTTGTCGAGCTCGATGACCGAGCCGGGTCCGAGGTGCGAGCAGGTCCTGGATCGTCATGCGGGCCCGCCCGAGCTCGACGTCGACGTGGAGGGGGACGTCGAGCAGCAGGTCGAGCCGCCGGGCCGGGGGTTCGTTGGTCGTGGGCTTGCCAGGTTCCATGGACGGGCTCCTCTAGGTTCCGGTCGCGGACATTCCCGCCACCGGCGTCAGCGCGCGCTCCACCACGCAGCGCCAGGCTGCCGCCGGCGACGCTGGGCGTGCCGCGCAGCTTCTCGCGCCCCTCGACCAGGACGGGAAGGGGTCCGACCTCGTTGCTGTCGAGCATGAGAACGTCGCCCTCCTTCAGGTCGAGGAAGCCGGGCGAAGGGAATGACGGGTGCGGCCGAAGACGCCGCGGATCTCCACCGCGACCTGCTCGACCTCGCGGGCGAGCGCCTCGGCGAAGCGCTCGTCGGCCCGCTGGGAGAGCCGGCGCGGCGCGCGCGAGGCGAGCTGCTTGGCCGGCTCCACCGCTGCGTAGGGGACGATGAGCTGCAGGCGCCCCTCGATGCCACCCTTCAGCTCGAAGACCGGAGACGATGCCCACGTCGCTCGGCGGGGCGATGGTCGCCATGCGGGGGTCGAGCTCGAAGCGAAGCACCTCGGGCTGGAAGGGGATGACCTGGCTCCAGGGAGGCCGACATGGCGTCGGTGAGGATGCCGAGGAGGCGGCGCAGGACGAGCTGCTCCACCGCCGTGAACTCGCGTCGCGCCCTCGGGGAGCGCGTCGGCGGGCCGCGCGCGGCGGTCGCCGAGCGCCGCGGCGAGCAGCGCCTCGGCGAGGCCGGGCTCGAGCACCGCGAGCGCGAAGCCGTGGGCGGCGCCGAGGCCGAGCACGCAGACCGAGGCGGGCGGCGCGAGCAGCGGGGTGAGGTCGGCGAACTTGAGCAGGGTCGCCGGAGTCGAGCTGACCCGGATGGCGAGCCGCGTGCGGCCGGCGAGCCCGATGCCCAGCATGGACGCCACCTGCTCGTTGATGGCGTCGAGCGTCGGCATCTGGCCGCGGATGATGCGGTCCTGGCTGGTGAGGTCGTAGCCGACGACTTCGCCCTTGCTGCTCCGGGCGTGTCCTGGCGGAACGCGGCCCTCCTGGACCGCGCTCATCAGCGCTCGGACTTCCTCTGGGGTCAGCGTGGCGGGCACGGGTCCCTCACTGCACGACGATGTCGGTGATGTAGAGCGCCTTGACCGAGACGTCGGGGACCGCCTTCTCGAGCTGCTTCAGCCAGCGCCTCCTTGGCGTGGCTCAGCCCCTCGCTGCCGCGGAGCTCGTCGAAGGTGCGGTCGGAGAGGTAGGCGATGAAGCCGTCGCGAACCCGCGGCACGGCCGCGCCGAGGCGGTTCTTGTCCTCTTCGTTGCCGACCTCCACCTCGAAGGACACGCGGGCGTACCGGTCGGCGTCGGTGTCGCGGAGGTGGACCACGAAGTCGGGGAGCTTCTGGGTGGGACCCACGCTGGGGCCCTTGGCGGCGGCCTGGGCGGCGCCGCCCTCGTGGCCCTCGTCCTTGGCCGCGGAGGGGGCCTTGCCGCCGGCGGGGCGCAGCAGGAGCACCGCCAGCACGCCCGCCAGCATGACGCTGTTGAGCGCCAGCAGGGCGGGAAGGAGCTTCGAGCCGCCCTTGGCGGGCTTCTCGGCGACGACCTCGGTTCCTTCGTTGGTTTCGGGCGCTTCTGCCATGGCAGGTCCTCTCGGGCGGTGTCTTCAGCAAGTGGCGTGCCGCGTCCGGAAGGCCCTTTTCCGGCCCAGAACGGGCCCGCCCGCGTCACGGGGCTGACGGGTCGTCGAAACCGCCGCCGTGCGGGTCAGAGGGATGACGGGCGGGAGAGGCGGGTCGCGCACACCGGCGTCGGCGGTGGGGGGCGCTCCGACAGCCCCTGGCGCCGGCCGGCACGACCGGCGCCTAGTCGTACAGGTTCGCCACGCGCTCCTTGAGGCCGCGCGTGAGCGTCTTGATGATCTCGTCGCTCGCCCCGATGATGGAGCGGCCGATCATGACGAGGGCATCCACCTCGTCGGCGTCGATGATGCCGGCGTAGATGCCCGTCTTCTTGGCGAGCGAGTTGGAGAAGCAGACGATGTTGACGAGAGAGGCCCGGTCGGCGTTGTCGTACTCCGCGCAGTCCCGGATGCAGCGGGTGACCTGCTCCGGCATCTGCCACTTCTCGGCGAGCGCCACGCCCACTCCGCGGTGCGTGCGGCCGATGACCTCCACCCACTCGGCGGAGTCGATGAACGGGCGGTTGTAGACCTCGGTCATCTGCCGCTCGAACTCGAGCAGGATGGAGGCGACCACCGGCTTGCCCACGTCGTGGAGGAGGCCGGCGAGGTAGGCGGCCTCGGAGTCGGTGTTGCCCGACAGGGCCAGCACGTCGCGCGAGAGCGTGGCGACGGCCACCGAGTGCTGCCAGACGCGCTTCATGGAGTCTGCGATCTTCGGGTCGCGAGAGACGAAGACCTTCTGGGCCGTGGCCTCGACGAGCAGCGTGCGCACCGACTTTGCGCCGAGGCGCGTGAGCGCCTCGGGCAGCGTGACCTTCTTCGTCCCGCCCGCGAACGCGGCGCTCGTGGCCATGCGCAGCACGCGGGCGGCGAGCACCGGGTCCCGCTCGATCATCGTCCCGACGTGCTTGAAGGACACCTCGGCGTCCTTCAGGACCTCGAGCGCCTTCGCGACCACCGACGGGAGCGTCGGCAGCACGAGGGAGTCCTCGGCGATGCGCTTCAGGACGATCTGCTCGAGCTGCTCCGACAGCCTCTCGGCGCCCATGGCCCCGCCTTTAGGCCTGAGCCGCGGCCTGCGCGTCCTTCACCGAGACGTAGAAGCGCAGCTCCTTCGTCTCGGTGTAGCTGTTCAGGATCTTCTGCAGGTCGTTGGTTCCCACCACCGAGAAGCGCATGCCCACCTGCTTGGCCTGCTCGGCGGCCTGGAGCAGGAACTTCGCCAGCCGGTCTCCGGTGGTCGGCGCGGAGCTGACGTCGAGGATGACGTCCTCGAAGCAGGCGGCGGCCACCTTGTTGAGGGAGGACGCGAAGGTGTCCGCGATGCGCCCGTAGTACTTGTCGATTCGCTCGGGCCGGCCGCTGAAGGCCGCGGCCTTGAGCACGTTCTCCTCGGCGCTCAGGAGGTCCTGGTTGTCGAAGTACTGTGCCAGGAAGTCGTCGACGTTGTCTTGGCTGAAGGGCTTGAAGAGCACGTTGTCGAAGCCCTGGCCGCGGACCTCGGAGAGGACGTCGTTGGCGCTGCGGAGCGCGAGCGCCACGAAGGCGGCGTGCGGCTGCAGGACCTTCAGCTGCTGGGCGAGCACGGCGCTGTCGACGTCCGGGATCTCGGTGTCCACGAGCACGACTCGGTAGACGCGCTGGCGGCAGGACTGCAGCGCCGCCTGGGCGCTCGTGACGCCGTTCAGGGAGACGTGGGCCGGCAGCATGCCGCGGAGCTTCTTGTTGACGTTCTCCATGTCGTCGACCACCAGCACGTCCACGAACTGCTTCCCGGCCTCGACGCGGGCGCCGGGCTCGGGCGCGGGGGAGGAGGCGGCCGCCGCGGGTGCCTCGGCGGTGGCGGCGAGGACTTCCTCGGCCCCGCCCTCGCCCTGCAGGACGCTCAGCACCTTGGCCCGCAGTTCCTCGGGCTTGAACGGCTTCAAGATGTAGTCGGCGATGCCGATCTTCATCACGTTCGACACCACCGAGCGCTTCGACTCGGACGTGAGCATGATGACCGGCGTCTTGTTGCCGATCTCGCGCATCTTGGCGAGCATGCCCGGCCCGTCCAGGTTGGGCATGGTGACGTCGAGGAGCACGAGGTCGTACTCGCGCTCCCCGAGCTTGGAGAGGCCTTGGACGCCGTCCTCGGCCTCCTCCACCTCGAAGCCCAGATCCCGCACCTGTTTCGACACGATGGTGCGGACCGAGCGGCTGTCGTCCACGGTCAGAATGGTCGCCATCGCGGTCCTCCTAGAACAGTCCCTCGAAGATCCAGAGCACGATGCCTATCTCCCGTCCCCGCAGCACCACCGAGTGGCCGGCATCGCCCTTGGGGTGCGGGGGAACCTGCTTTCCCTCGACGATGCGCGGGAGCCCGAGAGCCTGGTCGAGCGCCATGGTGCTCTTCACGAGCCCGGCGGTCATGTTGACGAGCTCCCGCAGGGAGTCGTCCATCATGGACTGGTCGACCTTCTCGTCCTCGCAGCCGAACATGGCCGCGCTGAGCTGCGCGCAACCATGCTGGTCAGAGGAGAGCCCGACCGTGAGCGGCTGGCTCCCGGGGATGGGCAACACCGCCGTCCGCCACACCAGGCTATCGAGAGTCTGGCCGGTGGCGTCCGGGACGAACGACAGGCCGAGCATCGTCTCGGTGACGCCGGAGACGAGCGCGGCCATCCGATCTGGAGTGGGCAGGGGTCGCATAGTAGGGCGAGGGTCGCCCGCGACACACCCGGTGCAATAGGCGATCCCGCTGGCCCCTGGCGGCGTCCGGCGGAGGGAGGGAGAAATGGCCAGGCAGTCCGGATGGTTGGCGCGTTGCGGACGCCAGAGTCAGGTCAGCGATGCCCCGGGCGCGGCCAGTCGCCAGCGACCCGGGTCCGCCCGGACACCCCGCTACATCACCTTGGCGAGGGCGGCGTGGATGACGTCGGGCGTGAACGGCTTCGCGAGCACGAAGAGCGCGCCGGCGCGGTAGGCCCGATCGAGGATGTTCGGATTCTGCTCGGAGGTCACGAAGGCGATCCGGACCGCGCTTCCCTCGGCGCGCAGCGCCTCGAGGAACTCGATCCCGCTCATCTCCGGCATGTTCCAGTCGGTGAGCACGAGGTCCGGCGGGCTCGCCCGGACGGCGGCGAGCGCCTCGGCCCCGTTGCCCGCCTCCTCGAACGAGATGTCGGGGTACCCGGCGGAGCGGACCGCTCGGATGACGACGCTCCGCATGGCCTTGCTGTCGTCGACGATGAGGACGCGCATGAGTCTCCGTCTGTAGGGAGGTGCCGGACTAGAAGTCCTTGAAGGAGAGGTCGCCGTCGAGGGGGATGACGTCCTCTGGACGGAGGCCCATGGGGTGGGAGCCGTTGGAGTGGGGGGAGCGGGCGGGGGCCTTCTTGGGAGAGGGCGCGGGCGACGGGGGCCGGGGAGCGGGGAGCGCGGAGCGGCGCTCGAGCTGGAAGGTGGCAACGAGGTCGTGGAGGTCGGTGGACTGGGAGTTGAGCTCGGCAGCGGCGGCGGAGGACTGCTCGGAGGAGGCGGCGTTCTGCTGGGTGACCTTGTCCATGAGGGCGATGGCCTGGTTGACCTGCTCGATGCCCTTGGCCTGCTCGGAGGCGCCGGCGGCGATCTCGGCCATGATGTCGGTGACCTTGGAGACGGAGCCGGTGATCTCCCCGAGCTTGTCGGAGACGCGCTTGCTGGTCTGCTCGCCCTGTGCGGCCTCGTCGACGGACTGGCGGATGAGCTCCTCGGTCTTGTTGGCGGCCTGCTTGGAGCGAAGCGCGAGGGAGCGGACCTCCTCGGCGACGACGGCGAAGCCGCGGCCGGCCTCGCCGGCGCGTGCGGCCTCGACGGCGGCGTTGAGGGCGAGGAGGTTGGTCTGGAAGGCGATCTCGTTGATGTCCTTGATGATCTGGGAGGTGCCTTCGGCGGAGGCGCGGATGCGGCCCATGGCTCCGACCATCTGGTCCATGGCAGAAGAGCCGTCGACGGCGGCGCTCTTGGCAGAGCGGGCGAGGGCGTTGGCCTGCTGGGCGTTGTCGGCGGCCTGCTTGGCCATGGAGGCCATGGACTCGAGGGAGGAGGAGGTCTCCTCGAGGGAGGAGGCCTGCTGGGAGGCGCCGTCGGCGACGGAGCGGGAGGAGGCGGCGATCTGGGAGGAGGCGGCGGAGAGCTGCTCGACGGAGCCGGCGACCTGGGAGAGGGCGTCGCCGAGGGCGACGGCGGTGGCGTTGAGGGAGTCCTTCAGCTTGGCGTGGTCGCCCTGGTAGGCGCCGAGCATGCGGGCGCGGAGGTTGCGCTTCTCGAGCTCGGCGAGGGTCCCCAGGGCCTCGTCCACGGGGGCGACGAGGCCGTCGACGGTCTCGTTCACGCCCTGGAGGATCTTGCGGTAGACGCCCTGGGCGCGGTCGGCGCCGGCGCGGACGCGCAGGTCGCCCTTCCGGGCGCCGGAGATGACCACCCCGACCTCGTCGACGAGGAGGCCGAGGGCCGAGATGACCTGGTTCAGGTTCTGGCGGATCTGGTCGAAGGCTCCCTGGAAGGTCTGCTCGATGGGGGGCGGGGTCTCCCCGCGGGCGATGAGGGCGAGCGACTGGGCGGCCGACTGGACCGGCCTCGCCACCGCGTCGAGCGACGCGTTCATGCCCTCGACAATCTTGCGGAAGTCGCCCTGGTGGCGCGAGGCATCCGCCCGGACGTCGAGCTCGCCCGCGGCCGTCGCCCCCGCCAGGCGCCCCGCGTCCGCCACGAGCGCGTTCACCGCCCCGAAGCAGGTGTTGAGGTTCTTGCGCAACCCGTCGAAATCGCCCTTCCAGTCCTCTTCGATGCGGGAGGGGATCTCCCCCTTCGCGACGCCGGAGACGTACCGGGCGGTCCGGCCGACGGGGCCGGCGATGGCGTCGAGCGCCGAGTTGACGCCGTCGACGATGCGGCGGAAGTCGCCCTGGTGCCGGGAGGCGTCGGCCCTGGCCGCGAGCCGGCCGGCGACGGCGGACTCGGCGAGGCCGCTCGCGTCGGCCACGAGCGCGTTGACGGCGGCGACGCAGCCGTTCAGGTTGTCGCGCAGCCGTCCCAGCTCGCCCTTCCACTCCTCGGCGATGGGAGGGGGGATGTCGCCGCGGGCGATGCGGTCCACCTGCTCGGCGGCAACCCGGACCGGGTGCTCGAAGGCGTCGAGCGTGGCGTTGAAGCCCTCCACCACGGGCCGGAACTCGGGGTCGATCCGCGCGCTGTCGCCGCGGACCTCGAGCCGGCCCTCGTCCACCGCGCTCCGAAGCCGGGCCGCCTCCTCCACCATCGCCTGAAGGGCTCGGCGGATCCGCCGCGACAGGCGCAGACCGATGAGGACGAGCGCGGCGACACCGGCCGCGAGGGCCACGAGTGCGGCGGTGGCGGCGCGGCTCACGGTCGCCTCGGCGCGCGTCTGGGCGTCCTCGACCTCGGTCGCGGCGGCCTTCGCCACCTCGGCGAGAGCGGCCTGGAGGTTCTCGGAGCTCGCCGCCACCGGCGCCCAGCCGTCCCGGACGGCTGCATCGGCCGCGTCGCGCTCCGCCTTGGAGGCCGGCACCTTGCTCGACGCCAGTCCGTCCTGGTGGCGCAGCGCGGTGAGAAGCCCGCCCAGGGCCTTCTCCCAGGCCGCGATCGGGGCCGTGGCAGCCTTCCAGGCCTGCTCGGCCCGGGCCCCGTGGGGCTTCTCCGCGAAGGAGTGCGCGGCGTCGTCCACAGCCTGCAAGGACATGTCCGCCTGCTCCTGAAGCGCCAGCCGGCCCGAGTTCCCCACCCCGGTCGACGTGAGGAGCAGCGCGGCCCGCTCCGCCTCGAGGCGAGACTGGTCGAGACCCGCGAGCGCCAGCGCCGACGGGAAGCGAGCCTTGACGACGTCGTCGAGCTCGGCGGCGGTTCGCCGGGCGCCGAGGATTCCGACGGCCCCGACGAAGCCGGCGACGAGGACTGCGACGAGTACGAAGATCTGGATGCGACGCGCGGTCGTGGATCTCACGGGTGGCCCTCCGAGTGAGCGAGCTCCGCCGGCGCGGCGCTCTGTGCGGCGAGGCGGACGATCTCCGGTGCGATGGACGGAAGCGCCAGCACCCTGGCTGCTGCGCCGAGGTCGATCGCGACCTTGGGCATGCCCCAGACGACCGAGGTGGCCTCGTCCTGGGCGATGGTGGGGGCGCCAGCCTGCCGCATGGCGAGCAGGCCGCTCGCCCCGTCGCCGCCCATCCCGGTGAGGATGACGCCGATGGCGTTCTTGCCGGCGGCGTGGGCGACCGACTGGAACATGACGTCGACCGAGGGGCGATGGCGGTTGACGCGCGGGCCGTCCTTCACCTGGACGAGGTAGCGGGCGCCGGAGCGGCGCAGGACCAGGTGGTGGTTCCCGGGGGCCACCAGAGCGACGCCGGGGACGACCGAGTCGCCGTCGCGGGCCTCTTGCACGCGGACGCGCGTCACCTGGTCGAGGCGGTCGGCGAGGAACCGGGTGAACGACTCCGGCATGTGCTGGGTGATGATCGTCCCCGGAGCGTCGGGGGGCAGTGCCCGGAGGATCACCTCGAGCGCCACCGTCCCGCCGGTGGACCCGCCGATGGCCACCACCTGGTTCGTCGTCCGGCCGAGAGGCTTCAGCGCCTCGAGCGCCGGGGCGTCCCGATCGCGGGCCCGGTTCTTGCGGAGGTCGACGTGCGCGGCGCCCTTGATCTTCTCGATGAGGTCGCCGGTCATGTCGCCGACCGTGTACGCCCCGGACGGCTTGCACATGACGTCGACCGCGCCCGACGACAGGGCCTCCATGGCGAGCTCGCCGGCGGCCGGCGTGAGGGAGGAGACCACGATCACCGGCAGCGGGTGGTAGTGCATGAGCTTCCGCAGGAAGGTGAGGCCGTCCATGCGGGGCATCTCGACATCGAGGGTGAGCACGTCGGGATTGCGCTCGACCACGAGGTCGCGCGCCACGTACGGGTCGGGGGCCGTGCCCACGACCTCGATCTCGGGGTCCTTGGAGAGCTCGGTCTGGAAGATCTGCCGGACGACGGCGGAATCGTCGACCACGAGCACCCGGATCATGGTGGGGCCCCCCCCTCGAGTGCACGCACACGTCGAGCCGCTCGCCCTCCTCCGTGGTCAGGTGGGCGAGACAGCCCGCGACGGAAGACGTGCCGCCGAGCTCACGCACCGCCGGGACGCCGATTCGGGTCTGGGCGGCCGGGCCGAACAGCTCGAGCACGAGAGCGCCTGCGAGCATGTTGACAATCTCGCCGAGCGCATCGGCGGAGCGCCGGACGGTCTCCGGATCGCCGGGGTCGGAGCCGAGGAGGTTGGCGGCCAGGGAGGCCGCGAACTCGGGCGACGCCCGGAGCGCGATCTCGCCGCGGGTGGGGCCCTCGTACTCCAGGTGAGCCTCGAGGACGCGCCCGCGGAAGGGCGGCGGCGGATCGGCCGGGTCGGCGAAGACGAAGGCGGCCTCCTCGAGCGTCTCGGCGGTGAGCTCGGCGAGGCGGCCGGGCGTGAGGTCAGCCGGCATGGTTCGTCTCCTTCTGCTGGCCGTCGAGGACCTCCTCGACGATGGCGCGGAACCCCTCGGGCCGAAACGGCTTCTTCAGGTAGGCGCGAACGCCGAGCGCCCTCAGCTCCTCGACGCGCGACTCGCTCGGGTCCGAGGAGACCACCACCACCGGCGTGGTGGAGAGGACGCCGCTGCGGGCCATGGCCTGCACGAGCTCGATGCCGCTCATCTCGGGCATGTGGAGGTCGGTGAAGACGAGGTCGACCCAGTGGTCCTGGAGGATCTGCAGCGCCTCGCGGCCGTTGCCGGCCTCGTGTACCTCCTCGATGTCGAGGCCGGCCATGGAGATGGCCTTCCTCACCATGGAGCGGACGACCGAGGAGTCGTCGACGATCAGTATCCGATAGCTCATCTGGCGATCTCCCGAACCTCTCCGAGCGCCCCGGCCAGCTCGTGAACCGCATCGAGCCCGTCGCTGGCGACGTATTCCATCCGGCGCACGTGGATGTTGAGGCTCGCGAGCACCGCGGGGTCGATCGAGCGCGCCAGCTCGCCGGCGTCGCAGCCGAGCCCGAGCGAGATGGCGAGGGCGTCGGCCAGGTGCACGAGCGAGACGAGAGCGCGGTCCACCTCGGGCGGGGCCTGCATCGGCTGGTGGTGCCAGCGGGCCGCCCAGGCCACCGACTCGGGCAGATTCCAGGCCACCGCGACCCGGGCGCCGACCTCGGCGTGGTCCACGCCCAGCACCTCGCGCTCGGCCGCGGCGAAGTCCATGCCGCAGCGGGCCTTGAGCAGGATGGCGCCGGCCTGGCGGAAGACGAAGGTGGAGATGACGAGCTTGCCGACGTCGTGGAGCAGGCCCGCGGTGAAGAGCAGGTCGGGCGAGCGGCTCCCGCTCTCCTTGGCGAGCCGCTCCGCGAACACCCCCACCGCCACGCAGTGGAGCCAGAAGGAGCGAGCGTCGAGATCGTAGCCGGGGAGCCTGGGCGGGATGACGGAACGGAGGGCCGCGCCCGTCGCGATCTCGAAGGTCCGCTTCACCCCGAGCAGGGTCACCGCCTGGCGCACGGTCTCTGGCCGGGTGCGGGGGCTGAAGTACGGAGAGGCGGCCATGCGCAGGAGGTTGGCGGTGAGGGCGGGGTCGGGGCGGATGACCTTCTCCACCTCGGGCGCCCCGGCGCGCTCGTTGTGGAGCAGCTCGGCGAGCCGGGCGGCACTCGTGGGGAAGGCGGGAAGGCGGTTCACCTGCGCCAGGATCTCGGCGGTCGCGGTCATAGCTCCACCTCCTCGCCCTGACAGGCGATGGTGCAACGCCCGTCACCCACCCACAGGCGAGCGGTGCGGGACTTCGCCCCGCCGACGTCCTCCGATGTGATGATGACGCCTGCCTTCCAGAACATCTTCCGGAGCACCGTGTAGTTGCGCTTGCCGATGCTGAAGAGGCCCTTGTCGTCGTACAGGGCGCCGCCGCCCGCCACCTTCACGACGAGGTTCCTCTTGTCGCAGCCCACGCCGTACATGGTGCGGAACAGCTCGGGGATGCCGGTGTCCGCGAACATGGCCGGCCGGTCCAGCGCCTTGTCAGGAGCGATCTCCGACAAAGGCAGCATGTAGTGGATCATCCCGCCGACCTTCCGGATCGGGTCGTGGACGATGACGGCGATGCAGGAGCCGAGCGCGTAGGTGACGAGCAGGTCTTCCGAGCACGTGCTCACCTTGAGGTCCGAGATCTCGACGGTGAGCGTGCTCACGAGCCAACCCCGTCGGTGGCGCGGCGGAACACCGAGGGCCGGGCCATGCGCAGGCTCGACTTGATGCCGCTGAGCGTCTCGGTGTGGCCGATGCACAGCAGCCCGCCGGGCGCGAGGAGTCGCTCGACCTCGCGCACCAGGCGCTCCCGGGTGGGCTGGTCGAAGTAGATGAGCACGTTGCGGCAGAAGATCACGTCGATGGGGCCGCCCATCGGGTAGGGCGGCGCGGCCAGGTTGAGCTTGCGAAATGCCACGCGCTGCCGGACGGCGGGGGCCACCTCGAAGAGGGACCCGCCGCTGCCCTGCGCCGGCACGAGGAAGCGCTTCCTCTTCGACGTCGCCACGGGCTCGACCCGCCCGAGCGGGTAGCGGCCGGCCCGGGCCTCGTCGAGCGTCCCGGCGGCGATGTCGGTGGCCAGGATCCGCCAGTCCGCCCCCGCAAGCCCGGGAACGTCGAGCAGCGTCATCGCCATCGAGTAGGGCTCCTCGCCCGTGGAGCAGGCTGCGGACCAGATGCGGACGCGCGTGCGCCCCTCGGTCGTCCAGCGGCGCGCCTCCTCCTCGAGGAGGTCGAAGTGGTCCTTCTCCCGGAAGAAGCTCGTGAAGTGGGTCGAGATGAGGTCGAGGAAGAGGGTGAGCTCCTCGCCCGTCTGGTCCGCCTCGAGGTAGTCGATGTAGCTCTCGGCGCTCTCGAGGGACAGGGCTCGCAGCCTCTTCGCGACCCGGGCGTGCACGAGTGCGACCTTCTCCGGTTTGATGGCGATGCCGGCCTTGTCGTAGGCGAGCCTCGCGAAGCGCTGGAAGACGGCGGGCTGCATGGCGCGGAGTCCCCGTTCGCTCCTCTAGAGGTTCCGGGCCTGTACGCCCGGTGCCGCCGGGGCCGACCGCCGTGGAGAGGTGGCGCCGGGCCCCGCGGGGCGGGCCTCGACCTCCACCTTCCTCGCCTCGAGCTGGAAGGTGGCAACGAGGTCGTGGAGGTCGGTGGACTGGGAGTTGAGCTCGGCAGCGGCGGCGGAGGACTGCTCGGAGGAGGCGGCGTTCTGCTGGGTGACCTTGTCCATGAGGGCGATGGCCTGGTTGACCTGCTCGATGCCCTTGGCCTGCTCGGAGGCGCCGGCGGCGATCTCGGCCATGATGTCGGTGACCTTGGAGACGGAGCCGGTGATCTCCCCGAGCTTGTCGGAGACGCGCTTGCTGGTCTGCTCGCCCTGTGCGGCCTCGTCGACGGACTGGCGGATGAGCTCCTCGGTCTTGTTGGCGGCCTGCTTGGAGCGAAGCGCGAGGGAGCGGACCTCCTCGGCGACGACGGCGAAGCCGCGGCCGGCCTCGCCGGCGCGTGCGGCCTCGACGGCGGCGTTGAGGGCGAGGAGGTTGGTCTGGAAGGCGATCTCGTTGATGTCCTTGATGATCTGGGAGGTGCCTTCGGCGGAGGCGCGGATGCGGCCCATGGCTCCGACCATCTGGTCCATGGCAGAAGAGCCGTCGACGGCGGCGCTCTTGGCAGAGCGGGCGAGGGCGTTGGCCTGCTGGGCGTTGTCGGCGGCCTGCTTGGCCATGGAGGCCATGGACTCGAGGGAGGAGGAGGTCTCCTCGAGGGAGGAGGCCTGCTGGGAGGCGCCGTCGGCGACGGAGCGGGAGGAGGCGGCGATCTGGGAGGAGGCGGCGGAGAGCTGCTCGACGGAGCCGGCGACCTGGGAGAGGGCGTCGCCGAGGGCGACGGCGGTGGCGTTGAGGGAGTCCTTCAGCTTGGCGTGGTCGCCCTGGTAGGCGCCGAGCATGCGGGCGCGGAGGTTGCGCTTCTCGAGCTCGGCGAGGGTCCCCAGGGCCTCGTCCACGGGGGCGACGAGGCCGTCGACGGTCTCGTTCACGCCCTGGAGGATCTTGCGGTAGACGCCCTGGGCGCGGTCGGCGCCGGCGCGGACGCGCAGGTCGCCCTTCCGGGCGCCGGAGATGACCACCCCGACCTCGTCGACGAGGAGGCCGAGGGCCGAGATGACCTGGTTCAGGTTCTGGCGGATCTGGTCGAAGGCTCCCTGGAAGGTCTGCTCGATGGGGGGCGGGGTCTCCCCGCGGGCGATGAGGGCGAGCGACTGGGCGGCCGACTGGACCGGCCTCGCCACCGCGTCGAGCGACGCGTTCATGCCCTCGACGATCTTGCGGAAGTCGCCCTGGTGGCGCGAGGCATCCGCCCGGACGTCGAGCTCGCCCGCGGCCGTCGCCCCCGCCAGGCGCCCCGCGTCCGCCACGAGCGCGTTCACCGCCCCGAAGCAGGTGTTGAGGCTGTCGCGCAGCGTGTTCAGCTCGCCCTTCCACGCCTCCTCGATGAAGGGCGGGACGTCCCCGCGGGCGATGCGGTCGAGGTAGCCCGACGAGAGCCGCAGCGGCTCGACCAGCCGGTCGATGAGGGAGTTGATCGACTCGAGGAGCTTGCCGTTGTAGCCGGCATAGCGCGAGGCGTCGGCGCGGGTGGTCAGGTCGCCGGCGGCCACCGCATCGACGAGCGCCTTCACGTCGCGGCTTCGCTGGTGGACGTTCGCGATGAGGTCGTTCAAGCTGTTCTTCAGCAGCTCGAAGTCCCCGCGGGACTCGGTGGTGATGGGCTTCGGCAGCTCGCCGCGGGCGAGCCGGCCGAGATACGCCACCGTGAGCTGCAACGGTGCGAACCCGTCGAGGACCTGATTGAAGCCCTCCACCACCGGCCGGAGGTCGGGATGGACGGTGACGAGCTCCGCGCGGACGGCCAGGTGGCCGTCCGCGACGGCGTCCCTCAGCTTCTGCGTCTCGGCCACCGCGGCGTGGACGGCGCCGGTGACGTTGCGGACGAGCAGGCCGCCGGCAGCGAGGAGCGCGGCGAGGGTGAGCGCGAAGGCCAGGCCGAGCGCCCAGGACGCGGAGCGCGCCGCGGCCCTGCCGCTCTCCTTCGCCTGCGCGATCTCGGCGACGTTCGCCTCCCGGACCGCTCGGATGCCGTCGGCGGCGACCACGAAGGAGTGGTTCTGCTGGCTCCAGGCCCGGAACGTCTGCGCGTAGAGCGCCTTCTGCTCGGGGGAGTCCATGTCCTTCCCCGCCTCGAGGAGCCGGTCGCGCTCGCGCAGGCGGTCGGCGGTGGAGGCGGCGTCCTGCGCCCAGGTCTCGTGGTCGGGGAGGAACCGCTTCCAGGCGGCCATCGTCGCGGGCTGGTGGGCGACCGCCTCGAACTCCCGGCGCCCCTCCGCCGCCTGGATGCCCGCCTCCTCGACCTCGCGGTAGCTCGCGCGCCGGAGCTCCGGGTCCTCCATGTTCTTGCGGAAGAGGATGGCCTCGGCCCGCGCCGTCCGGAGCTGACCCTCGTCGATCTTCACGAGGGCCTGCGCCGCGGGGAAGCGCCGTTCGGCCACCTCCTCGAGGTGCCCGGCCATCGTCCGGGAGGCGAGGAAGGCGACACTGCTCGCGATGAGGCAGGCGAGGCCCACCAAGCCGAACGCAGACAGGATTCTGGGTTCGGATGGAGAGTTTGCGGAACATGACGGAGGGCTCCAGGGTGCTCGTGGATATCAGGCGCTTGCGCCGGCGACGTCGCGGATCTCGGCTGCCGAGAGGACCTTGCCGATGTCGAGAAGGAAGATGACGCGCTTCTCGGCCTTGCCCACGCCGAGGATGAAGCCGGCGTCGAGCTCGGAGGTGCCGAAGGAGGGAGGCGGCTCGATCTGCGAGGCCTCGAGCGGGAGCACCTCGAGGACCTGATCCACGAGGATGCCCATGGTGAGCTCTCGGCCGCCGACCGCGCACTGCACCACGATGATGACGGTCTGCTCGGTGGCGGCGGTCGCCGACATCCCGAACTTGACCCGCAGGTCGACGACCGGGACCACCTTGCCCCGCAGGTTGATGACGCCGCGGATGCAGGTGCTCACGCGCGGGACGCGGGTGATCTCCATGAGGCCGATGATCTCTCGAACCTTGAGGATCTCGATGCCGTACTCCTCGTCGCCCAGCTTGAAGGTCATGAACTTGCCGGCGAGGCCGCCGGCGGCCTCCCACCCGGCCTGCGAGGCGTGATCGTGCTTGTGGACGTCGGTGCTCACGGGCGGACCTCCGGGGTTGTCGCGGCGTGCCGCGGGTTCTGGGTTGACGGCCGCGCCACCGGGCGGCGCTGACTCAGGCTGACGATCTGCTCGACGTTGAGGATGAGGCCGACGCGGCCGTCGGAGAGGATGGCGCCGCCGGAGACGTAGGGCGTGTCGCCGAGGCCCTCCCCGAGTGTCTTGATCACCACCTGCTGCTGGGCGATGACCTCGTCGACGAGGAGGCCCACGCGACGCCCGACGCCCTCCACGACGACCACGAGCGCCTGGGTGGGATCGGCTCGGCCACCCTCGACGTCGAAGAGCCGGTCGACGCGAAGCAGCGGCAGGATCTCGCCGCGCAGGTTCACCATCTCGTTGACGGCGGCCATCGTCACGAGCATCTGCCGCTCCGGGCGCAGCGACTCGACGATGGAGAGGGTGGGAATGATGTAGCGCTCCTCGCCGCAGGCGACGAGCATCCCGTCGATGATGGCGAGCGTGAGCGGAAGCACGAGCTTGAACGTGGTGCCCTGGCCTGCGCTCGTGTGGATGGTGACCCGCCCGCGCATGCCCTCGATGTTGCGCTTCACCACGTCCATGCCGACGCCCCGGCCGGAGATCTCCGTGACTTGCTTCGCCGTGGAGAAGCCGGGCGCGAAGATGAGCGCGTCGATGTCGGACTCGCTCATGCCCTCGACGGAGCGGATGAGCCCCTGGCGGATGGCCTTCTGGACGATGGCCTCGCGGTTTAGGCCGCGGCCGTCGTCGGCGATCTCGATGACGATGCTGCCGGCCTCGTGGTAGGCCGACAGGCGGATGGTCCCCTCCGCCGGCTTGCCGGCGGCCTGCCGTCCCTCCGGCGCCTCGATGCCGTGGTCGCAGGCATTCCGGATGAGGTGCACGAGCGGGTCGGCGATCTGCTCCACCATGCTGCGGTCCATCTCGGTGGTCTCGCCGGAGAGCTGCATCCGCACGTGCTTGCCCGCCTTGCGCCCGAGGTCGCGCGTGAGGCGCGCCATCTTCTGGAAGACGCCGCTCACCGGGACCATGCGCATGCGCATGCCCACGTCCTGGAGGTCGCGGGTCACCTTGGCGAGCTGGCCGAGGCAGTTGCGCACCCGAGGCGACGCGCTCTTCACGATCTCCGGCGCGTTCACCACCATGGACTCGACGACGACGAGCTCGCCGATCATGGCCACCAGGCTGTCGACCCTCTCGAGGTCCACCTTGACGGTGTCCTTGAGCTTGACAGTGCCGTCGCCTGTCGGGCGGGTCTCCGGGTGGGCCGGGGCCTCCGGGGGCGCGGCCGCCTCGGGTGGCGGCTCCGCGGGTCTCGCCACTGCCGGCTCCGGCCGGGGAGCGGAAGGAGATGCCGCGAGGGGAGGCGGCGGCGCCGGGGCCGCGGCGGCTGGCGCGGGCGCTGCTGCGGGGACCGCGGCAGCGGCGGGCGACATCGGCGCCGAGGCGTGCGGCGCGGGCGCCTCCGCGGGATCGGCGCTCTCGGTGGCTGCCTGGACCCGGGCGAGCAGGCCTGTCAGGTCGGCGGCGCGGCCGAAGGGGAGGCTCTGCTCGACGGCGACCTTGACGGCGTCGAGCATGGCCCGCATCACCGCGGTGGCCTCGAGGCACAGGTCGGTGGGATCGCCCTCCAGCTTGAGCTCACCCTGCCGGCAGCGGTTGAGCATCGTCTCGGTGGTGTGCGCGAGCTCGACCACGTCCTGCAGCTCGAGGAACCCCGCCGTGCCCTTGATGGTGTGGAACACGCGGAAGAGGGAGTTGACGTGCTCGGAGTTGGCGCCCGACTCCTCGACCGCCATCAGGATCTGGTCGGCGCGCGAGAGCCCCTCGCCGCTCTCCTGGAGGAAGTCGCCGAAGAGGGAGACGGTGTCCGGGTCGCGCTCGACGCGCTCCAGTGCGCGCGGGCGGGCGCCGGGTGCCTCGAGCGGGGCGGCCGCCCCCGGCTTCGCGAGCTGCAGCTGCAGGCGGGTGATGGCGTCGTTCACGGCGTCGAGCGCCGCGGGGGCCTCCGGCGGGCTGGCGAGCGCCCGGCGGAGCGCCTCGCTGCAGGCCTCGGCGAGGGCCCGCATGGCCTTGTCGCTGTCTCGGCGGAACGCGACGCGCAGCTCCTCGCACAGGCCGGAGAGCCGCTGGAGCGACTCGGCGTCCGAGGCGTCTGCCACCACCAGGGCCGCTGCCGCGTCTTCCAGGATGGCGCCCGGAGCGCGTCCGGGCTGGTTCGAATGGGTGCCCATGGCGTCGAGGTGCGACTAGAAGTCCTTGAAGGAGAGGTCGCCGTCGAGGGGGATGACGTCCTCTGGACGGAGGCCCATGGGGTGGGAGCCGTTGGAGTGGGGGGAGCGGGCGGGGGCCTTCTTGGGAGAGGGCGCGGGCGACGGGGGCCGGGGAGCGGGGAGCGCGGAGCGGCGCTCGAGCTGGAAGGTGGCAACGAGGTCGTGGAGGTCGGTGGACTGGGAGTTGAGCTCGGCAGCGGCGGCGGAGGACTGCTCGGAGGAGGCGGCGTTCTGCTGGGTGACCTTGTCCATGAGGGCGATGGCCTGGTTGACCTGCTCGATGCCCTTGGCCTGCTCGGAGGCGCCGGCGGCGATCTCGGCCATGATGTCGGTGACCTTGGAGACGGAGCCGGTGATCTCCCCGAGCTTGTCGGAGACGCGCTTGCTGGTCTGCTCGCCCTGTGCGGCCTCGTCGACGGACTGGCGGATGAGCTCCTCGGTCTTGTTGGCGGCCTGCTTGGAGCGAAGCGCGAGGGAGCGGACCTCCTCGGCGACGACGGCGAAGCCGCGGCCGGCCTCGCCGGCGCGTGCGGCCTCGACGGCGGCGTTGAGGGCGAGGAGGTTGGTCTGGAAGGCGATCTCGTTGATGTCCTTGATGATCTGGGAGGTGCCTTCGGCGGAGGCGCGGATGCGGCCCATGGCTCCGACCATCTGGTCCATGGCAGAAGAGCCGTCGACGGCGGCGCTCTTGGCAGAGCGGGCGAGGGCGTTGGCCTGCTGGGCGTTGTCGGCGGCCTGCTTGGCCATGGAGGCCATGGACTCGAGGGAGGAGGAGGTCTCCTCGAGGGAGGAGGCCTGCTGGGAGGCGCCGTCGGCGACGGAGCGGGAGGAGGCGGCGATCTGGGAGGAGGCGGCGGAGAGCTGCTCGACGGAGCCGGCGACCTGGGAGAGGGCGTCGCCGAGGGCGACGGCGGTGGCGTTGAAGGAGTCCTTCAGCTTGGCGTGGTCGCCCTGGTAGGCGCCGAGCATGCGGGCGCGGAGGTTGCGCTTCTCGAGCTCGGCGAGGGTCCCCATGGCCTCGTCCATGGGCGCGACGAGGCCGTCGAAGGTCTCGTTCACGCCGCGCAGGATCTTGCGGTAGACGCCCTGGGCGCGGTCGGCGCCGGCTCGCTTCTTCAGGTCCCCGACGCGGGCGGCGTTGAGCACCACCCCGACCTCGTCGACGAGGAGGCCGAGGGTCGAGATGACCTGGTTCAGGTTGTGGCGGATCTGGTCGAAGGCCCCCTGGAAGGATTGGTCGAGGGGGGGCGGGGTGTCCCCGCGGGCGATGCGCTCGAGGGAGTCGGCCACGGCCTGGACGGGCAGGGACAGGGCGTCGAGCGACGCGTTCATGCTCTCGACGATCTTGCGGAAGTCGCCGTGGTGGCGGGACGCGTCGGCCCGGCGGTCGAGTCGACCCTCGGCGGTGGCGCCGGCGACGAGGTTCGCGTCCGCGAGCAGTGCCGTCACCGCGTCGATGCAGGTGTTCATGCTCCGGCGCAGGACGTCGAAGTCGCCCTTCCACTCCTCCTCGATGCGGGGAGGGATGTCGCCCTTCGCGATGCGCGTCATGCAGGCCGAGGACACCTGGATCGGCTTCACCAGGGCGTCGATGAGCGAGTTGATGCCGCCCATCATTCGGCCGTTGTAGCCGGGGTAGCGCGACAGGTCGGCGCGCGCTTCGAGCTTGCCGCCCGTCGCCGACTCGATGAGGAAGCGGATGTCGGCGGAGCGCTGGTTGACCATGTCGATGATGCCGTTCATGGCATCGCGAAGCTTGCCGAAGTCGCCCTTCCAGTCGTTGGCGAACCGAGGTGGAAGATCCGCGTTGGCGATGCGCGTGTTGCACTCGATGGCAGCGCGGATGGGCGCGAACGCGTCCATGGTGCGGTTCATGCCCTCGACGACCTCGCGGAACTCCGGGGCCACCGCGGCGGGGTCGGCACGCACGTCGAGCTTGCCGTCGGTCACCGCGTCGGTGAGCAGCTGTGCCTGCTCCTGGATGCCGACGATGTAGCGGGTGAGGCGCATGAAGAGGTCGCGAAGCGCCCACAGCGCGCCGACGAGCACGATTCCCCACACGACGGAGAGCACGGCCATGCGGCCGTGGACCATGGAGGTCACCTCGGCGGTGGCGCCCTCGGTGGCCGCCTGCAAGGTCGAGAAGAAGAGGAAGGCGGAGATCGCGACCGCGACCGCAAACACGGCGGAGAGGAGCATGAGACGCCCGCGCATCGTCGAGGCGAACTGTCGGATGGCCATACGTAGTCCTCCAGGCGGGGTCCCGTCGGACACGGTGGAGCACGGCGCGTGCCACCGGGGATCGGCCGGCGAATCCTCCGTGACCTCAAGTGGTTCTCGTCCGAAGGGCAGCCGCGGGCCTGGGTGTCCAGGGACCGGCCGGGTGCCCGGGCTCACGGGAGACGCCGCGCGACGGGCGACGCCGGACCGGCGAATTCGCGCCTTTTCAGCGACGTTCGCGTGTGCGGAAAGCCGCGCGGCTGTGTGCGTCGGGCGCTGGGTTTGCCGTCACCCTGGGTGACGGTACCCGGGCAGAACGGGGTCACTGCCGCCTCGCGCCCGGGTTGAGGAGCGGGTCCTCGGGGGACAGCTCCACGACCATCTCGACGCGCCGGTTGAGCTCGCGCGCGGCCTCGGTCGGTTCGCGGCTCACCGGTTTCGTGTCGGCGAAGCCCACCGCGGAGAGGTGGGCCGGAGGGACGCGGTGGGCATCCTGAAGGTAGCCGGTGACCGTTGCGGCCCGGGCCGCGGAGAGATCCCAGTTGCCCCGGAAGCGACCGCCCTGGACCGGGCTGTCGTCGGTGTGTCCCTCGATGCGCAGGGGTCGGTCGAGCTCCTTCAGCTCGGACGACACCGCGTCGAGCACGGGCAGGACCTGCGGGCGCAGCGCGGACTGACCCGGGTCGAAGAAGTGGGCGGCGGCGAGTCGAACCACCAGGCGGCGGCCGTCCTCGACGCGGACGCTGACCGAGGAGGGGCCCGCCTTGTTCATCACGAAGGGGAGGACCTTCTTCTCGATGCGCTTGCGGAGGTCCTCGACCGCCTTGGCCCGCTCGGCCAGCGTCGAGCTGGAGGCGCCGGGCGCGACTCGACAGCCGCCCTCCGACGGTGGGCCCTCGAAGATCGGCAGGGCCCCGGTGCCGCCGTTGCCGGCGGTGTGGAGCGCCCAGCGAATCCCCTGGACCGCCTGGGTGAGCTTCTTGTTGTCGACGCGGCTCACCGAGTACATCACCACGAAGAAGGCGAAGAGGAGCGTGATGAAGTCCGCGTAGGACACGAGCCACCGCTCGTGGTTCTCGTGCTCTTCCTCGTGGTGCTTCTTCTTTCGGTGGCCGGCCACGGGCGGGTTCCTCGGCTACGCGGCCTTCTTCTCGGCCTGCGCGGGGGCGGTCTCGCCGGTGTAGGCTCGCAGCTTCTCCTCGAGCACGCGGGGGTTCAGGCCCTCCTGGATCGAGAGCACCCCCTCGGCGATGACGGTCTTCCGCTCCTTCTCCAGGGTGAGCTTGCGCTTCAGCTTGTTGGCGAACGGAAGGAAGAGGAGGTTCGCCGATCCGACGCCGTAGACGGTGGCGACGAAGGCGGTGGCGATGCCGCCGCCGAGCTTGGACGGGTCGTTCAGGTTCTCCATCACGTGGATGAGGCCGAGCACCGCGCCGAGGATGCCGACGGTGGGGGCGTAGCCCCCCATCGACTCCCAGACCTTCGCGCCCACCGACTGCTCCTGGAACTCGGCGTCGATGGCGGCCTCGAGGGAGGTCCGGGTCACGTCGGCGTCCACCCCGTCCACGGCAAACTGCAGGGCCTTGCGGAGAAAGGGATCGTCGATCTCCGGCAGCCGGCTCTCGAGCGCCAGGACGCCGTCCCGGCGTGCCACCCCGGCGAACTCGACGATGCGCTGCGTGAGGGAGGAGAGGTCGTGCTTGGGGTTGCCGAACACGAGCTTCAGCATCTTCATGCCGCGCACGAAATCCTTCGTGGGGAAGCCCACCATGGTGGCACCGACGGTGCCGCCGAACACGATGAGCGCGGCGGTTGCCTGGAGGATGGAGCCGATGTGGCCGCCCTCGAGGGCCTGGCCGAGGAGGATGAGCGCGATGGAGACGACGATTCCGGCGATGCTGGTGATATCCATCTCTCACTCCTCCGGGTCCGGTGCCGGTACGCTGCGCGGGAAGGACGCCACCGGTCGCCGCGCCTCGGACGGGTGGACCACCTCGGGGCCGGACAGGACCCGGTGTCGCCAGGTGGCCACTTTGTCCACCACCTCCTCCACCGGCTCCTTCACCATGAGCCGGAGCCCGTTGGTGAGGAGGAGCACGGTGTCGGGGGTGGCCTCGGCGGTGAGGATGTGCTCGGCGCTGACGACGAGCTCCTTCCCGTCGAGGCGCGTCAGGACGATCATGGTGCGCCTCCCGGCCTACGGTTCATCGGCACGCTGGGCCAGGATCTTCAGGCCTAGCGCTTCATCTGGATGAGCTCGGAGAGAAGGGTGTCGACGGTCGTGATGGTCTTGGAGTTCGCCTCGAAGGCCCGCTGGGCCGCGATCATGTCGACGAGCTGGGTGGACAGGTCGACGTTGGACTGCTCCAGGGAGCCGCCGGTCACCGACCCCAAGCCGCCCGATCCCGGGGCGCCCACGACGGCCTGCCCGGCGGACGGGGTGGCCGAGTAGAGGTTCCCGCCGATGCTCTGCATCTGGTCGTTCGCCTGGAATCCGGCCACGGCGACCTGGCCCAGCACTCGGGTCTGCCCGTTGCTGAAGACGCCCGAGATGATGCCGTTCTGGCCCACCTGGATGTTCGAGAGCTGGCCGGCCGCGTACCCGTCCTGCCCGACGTAGGTTGTCGCCGACGTCGCGGCGAACTGGGTGATTCCGGTCGTCGACCCCGCCGCGCCGATGGGGTTGCCGAAGTCGAAGTTGAGCGCCTGGGGGTTGGTGGCGCCGACGGGGTTGAACGTGGACGCCTGGGTGTAGGCCGTCAGCGCGCCGCTGGCGTTGAAGGTGAGCGTGCCGTTCGCGATCTGGGTGAGCGTGCCCGCGGTTCCGCCGGTGAGGCCCCCGCCGTCGGTCATGGCATGCCACTCCCAGCCGGCTCCGGTGTTGCGGAAGAAGACCTGCGTGGCGTGCGCAGCGCCGAGCGAGTCATAGACGGTGACGGTGCTCGCGAAGTTCGAGGTTCCAGTGGGGTTCGTGGGATCCCAGGCCGGCGGGACGGGGGCGCCGGAGTCCAGGTTGGCCTTGAGGGTCACGTTGGCCGTGGCGACGGGCTGCGCCTGGACGTTGGCGACGAGCAGGTTCCCTGGCACGCCGGAGAGGACCCCGGCGGCATTGGCCGGGAACCCCTGCACGAGGAGGCCCCCCTGCGTCTGCAGGTAGCCGTTGGCGTTGATGCTGAACTGGCCGTCGCGGGTGTAGAAGGTGCCCTGCTCGCCGGCGTAGGTGCCGGTCGCCATGAAGAACCCGTTGCCCTGCAGCGCGAGGTCGGTGGTCCCGCCGGTGTTCGTGAGCGCGCCCTCGGTCATGAGCGTCTGCACGGTGGTCACGTTCGAGCCGAGCCCGATCTGGCCGGTTCCGCCGATGATCGACTGGGACAGCGCTGTCTCGAAGTCGGCGCGGCCCTCCTTGAAGCCGACCGTGGAGGCGTTGGCGATGTTGTTGCCGATCACCGAGAGGTCGGTGCTCGAGGACTCGATGCCGGAGGTGGCGGACGACATTGCGGTGAAGAGGCTCATGACTTTTCCTTTCGAGAGCGCCGTTCAGGCGCCGGGGTTCACGACCTGAACGACGTTGGAGAGGCTGACCTGCTGGTTGCCGACGATGAGGACCGGCGCGCTCGACCCGCTGGAGCTGAAGGCCACGCCGGTGACCGTTCCCTGTGCGTAGACGCTGCCGGTGACCGCCTGGCCGTTGGCACCCAACGCGCTGACGGCGATGCCGTAGGACCCGGCCGGGAGGGGGTTGCCGTTTGTGTCCTTGCCGTCCCACGAGAACGCGCTCATCCCGGCGGGCTCGGCACCGAGCGTGAGGACGCGCACCACGTTTCCGGAGGCGTCGGTCACCGCCGCGTTCACGGAGCTGGCGGCGCCCGACAGGTTGACATCCAAGGAGACGGCCGTCGTTCCGTCGAACGGGACCAGGCCGGATGGAATGCTGTAGAGGACGTTCTTGCCCACGAGGCTCGTCGTCTGCATCTGGTTGGCAGCCGCCTGGTTGCTCGAGAGGGTGTCGAGCTTCGTCCCGATGTCCTGCAGCTGCTGCAGCGAGGAGAACTGGGCGAGCTGAGCGGCGAACTGCTGGTCGTCGACGGGCGCGGTGGGGTCCTGGTTGGCGAGCTGCGCCATGAGGAGCTTCAGGAAGTCGTTCTGGCCGAGCGTCTGCACCGGCACGGTGGACGTCGACCCGGACGACGAGGACGAAGACGACGTTGGGGATGGGACAGCGGTTGTCAGCATGGTGCCTCCTTATGCCTCTACGTGAATGCCCCCCGGCGCGGGCGGGCTGCGTCCGGACCGGGTGTGCGACGGGGGTGGGGGCGGTGGCGGCGGCGTGTCGGCGTGCCCGCCGGTCTCTGGCTGGCCCTGGCGGGCGGATTCGAACCCGCCAGGCTGGCCCTCGGCCTGACCGTGGCCGTCGCCGAGAGTGGATGGGGACGCGGTCGGCGCGGACGGCGCCGCCGGAGTCTCGAGCTTGCCGAGGGTCAGCCCGGCCCCGGCGAGAGCCGATGCGAGCTCCGGGGCGTGGCTGCCGACGAGGTGCCCGCCCTCCCCGTCGACGCGCAGGTGCGCCACGTCTCCACGGATGCGCAGGTGCAGCTCGATGTCGCCCACGCCGGCCTGCCCCGGGGAGATGCGGAGGTGGGCCGCGCTCCTCAGGACCGCTCCCTCCACCTGTGCCGGGTCGGCGCCGTCGGTGCTTCGCGCGGCAGGCGTCCGTGCCGCGGCGAGCGGGAGCGCGACGGGGGCCGGCCTCTGGGCCTGGACGTCGACGGGAAGAGGGGGCGCGGTTCCGCTCCCGGGGGCCTCGACGCGGGTCGAGGATGGGGTCTCGGGGCGACCGCCGTGCCCGCGCGGATCGGGGGTCCGGCGACGGGAATGGGTTGCTGGTTCCGCCTGGGGGTCGATCGATTCCGCGACGCGCTGCGGGACGGGAGGCCGCGCAGTGGCGCCCTCTACGGGAGCGGCGCTGCCTTGGATGGCCGGCGCGGCGTCTGCACCCTTGGACGGCGTGCGGACCGCGCGCCGGGACGGCGCCGGGCCGGCGCGCACGCCGGGCACCTCGGCGGATTCGGGGCCGAGCCCGGTCGGCGCCGTGCGGACGCGAGGTGCAGCGGGGACGCTCTGCGGCGCCGGGGTCGCGGCGGCGGTCGCGCCGCTCGGGGGAGCAGTGACGGCGGTCTGGGCGCTCGCCGCGGCCCCAGGTCCCCGAGCGGCCGAAGCGATCGCATTGCGCGGGGCCGTCGGGATCGCTCGCGCCTCGGTCGCCTCGGCCTTCGTCGCGGGCGTCTCGGTCCACCGCGCGGCGTCTCCCGGCGCAGCAGCGATGCGGGCGGCAAGTCCGGTGGCGTGGGCCTGGAGAGATGCCGGAGCCGGCGGGCCGGAGGCGGCGTCGACGCGCGCGGGCGGGACCGCGGGCGTGGAGAGAGTGGCTGGCGGGCCGGCGAGGCTCGCCCTCGCAGGCGCGGTGGCAAGGCCGTCGCCCACCACGCCCCGCTCGAAAGGAGGGGTGGACTCGCGCGCTCCGGCGGTCTCGCGCTGCGCGGGACTCCGGGCCGTGGCCGGGCTCGAGGGAGCCTGGAACGGCGACGCCCCGGAAGGAGGACCCTCGGAAGCAGCTGGTGGCCCCATCGGCGCGTGGACCGGCGGCGCTGCCGGCCCGGGCAAGGCAAGCGCCACCGCGCCGCCCTGGCCAGCGGGCCGGGCCGGCGCCGCCGAGCGGGCGAGCGGTGCCGAGAGTGCGACCGGCGCGGCCTGCAAGGGACGCCTCTCCTCCGCGGCGGGAGCGGCCGCGGCGGAGCTGGTCGCCATCGCCTGCAGCATCTCGTCGAAGCCTGGCTGTCCGCGGGCCAGCCGCACGCGCGTGGCGCCGGATGGGGTGGTGCTCCCGAAGCGGCTCGCGGCGGCAGCGCCCGACGCTTCGGTCGGCTCGGCCGCGGACGTCCCGAGAGCGGAGAAGGACGCAGGCGTCGTCAAGGCGCCTCCGCCGTTGCGTTGGCCATCCGAGCCACGAGGTCAGCGGCGGCCTCGGGCTTGAGCCGCTCCAAGATGACCGCGGCGTCCGATGGCCGGATGCGACGGAGGAGCTCGACGGCGAGCGGCCTGTCGAGGCGGGCCACGAGCTCGGCGGCCTTCTCGGGCCGCATCCCCTTCACCGTCTTCGCGAGCGCGACGTAAGGACCCTTCTCGACGGCAGACCCGGTCGGTCCGGGCTCGGGGGAGGCGGCCGCCTGTGGGCCCCGGGCGGGTCCGGGGGTCCTCCGGGCTGCCTCGAGGCGCTCGGTCTCCTGCTTCAGGGAGGCCCGCGCCTCGGCGATCTCCTTGGCGAGCCGTTCGAGGCGGGATCGTTCGTCCTCCGAGTGCTGGCGGGCCGACCGCTGCTCGCGAGCGGACTCCCGCAGCTCGTCGAGGAAGGCCTTCGACGTGAGCGACGGCGGGACCACCGGGGCGGCGAGTTCCTCGGGGGTCGGCGCCACCGCCGGAGCGTCCGCGCTGGAGGCCTGCCGGACCGGCCCGTGGTCCGCACTGCCGCGAGGGGCCTTCTTGGCCGAGGCCCGGGGCTTCGCCGCTGCGGGCGCGGGTGCCGCCTCCGCGTGGGTGGCGCTCGCGGCGCTGGTGGCCGGGGAGGCGATCGGGTTGGCGGCCGGCAAGGCGGCGGCGGCCTGCGGCTCAGGAGGCGTCGCAGGCGCGAGCGGGGGAAGAGCGGGCGCCGCGGCGACAGCGGGCGAGTCCACGACCGGGGTGGCCGGGGAGGCGGGCGCCTGCGGGGCTTCGGTCGCGGGGGCCGCGGCGAGGGCCGCGGCGAGGACGAGCTCAAGCACGGCGGGCCTCCGGGGGCGCGGCGAGCACTCGCTGCAGCCGCGACAGCGTCTCGGGCAGCGCGGTTCGCTCCGCCGGCTCCTGGCGGAGCATGGTCTCGAGCCCGTGGATGCAGGCGAGCGCCTTGTCCACCCGCGGGTTCGACCCGTGCGCGTAGGCGCCGACGTCGATGAGGTCAGCGGCCTCGCGGTAGGCTCCGAGGACGTCTCGACCCTGCCGGGCGAGGTCGCGGTGGGCCGGGTCGACGATGTCGTTCATCACGCGGGACACGCTCGCGAGGACGTCGACGGCCGGGTACTGGCCGGACTCGGCCATCTTCCGGGAGAGGACGATGTGGCCGTCGAGGGTGGCCTTGGCCGCGTCGACCACGGGATCGGTCTGGTCGTCGCCCTCGGCCAGCACCGAGTAGAAGGCGGTGATGCTCCCCCGGCCGCCGTCGGTCCCGGCGCGCTCCACGAGGCGGGGCATGAGCGCGAAGGTGGACGGCGGGTAACCCTTGGTGGTGGGCGGCTCGCCGGCGGCGAGCCCGATCTCGCGCTGCGCCATGGCGACCCGAGACAGCGAGTCCATGAGCAGCAGCACGCGCTGGCCCTTCGCCCGGAAGTACTCGGCGACCGCCGTGGTGACGTAGGCGGCGCGCAGGCGCTTGACCGGGGACTCGTCGCTCGTGGAAACGACCACCACCGAGCGAGCGAGCCCGTCGCCGAGGTCCCGCTCGATGAACTCGCGAACCTCGCGGCCGCGCTCCCCCACCAGTCCGACCACGACGACGTCGGCCTGGGCCGAGCGAGCGAGCATGCCGAGCAGCACGCTCTTGCCCACACCCGGGCCGGCCAGGATTGCCATTCGCTGGCCCTCGCCGACGGTGAGGAAGGCGTCGATGGAGCGGATTCCGAGGCACAGCGGGCGCTCGACGCGCCGCCGCTCCATGGCCGATGGAGGCGTGGCCTGGAGAAGCGTGCGATCGCGAAGCATCGGGACCGGCCCGCCGTCCATGGGGTGGAGGGCCGCGTCCACCACCCGCCCGAGCAGCGCCGGTCCGACGGCCAGCTGGGCGGCGGTGGCTCGCGGGACGACCGCGCAGCCCTCGCCCACGCCGTGGATTCCCGAGAGGGGAATGAGCCGGGCCGTCGAGCCGGCAAAGCCCACGACCTCGGCGAGCACAACGGAGCCGTCCCTGGCGACGATCTCGCAGCCGGTGCCGACGGGAACGCGGGGCAGGGCGGCCTCCACCACGAGGCCCGTCGCGCGGAGCACGGTGCCGGTGAGTGGCAGCGGATCGAGGTCGAGGAGCGCGCGCCGGACCGCGTCGATGTCGCAACCCATCAAGCGGCGCCTCCCTCGACGGCGGCGTGGACGGCGCGCTTGGCCTCGGAGAGGCGGGTGGCGAGCCTCCCGTCCACCTGGCCGAAGTCGGTGTCCACGAGACAGTCGCCGGGCCCGAGGCTCGGGTCGGCGACGATCTCCACCCGGGCGGCGGCGAGGTCGCCGTGGCCGACGCGCTCGAAGTCGCGCTCCAGCGCGGCGGCGTCGCCGGGGCACAGGCGCAGCGCGATGCGGCGGGAGTCGCCCGCCTTTCGCAGCGCGGAACGAACGAGCGCGAACAAGGTCTCGGGGTTTGCCTTCACCTCGGACTCGAGGATGCGGGCCGCGACCTGGAAGGCGACCTCGATGGCGTCAGCGCGGGCCTGCTCGGCGAGCCGCCCGGCCTCGAGGCGAAGTGTCCGCATCGCCTCTCCGACGCGCTCGAGCGCGTCGCGCCGCACCTCCTCCAGGTCCGGTGCCGGCGCACTCGGCGGCTCGCGGTGCGCTGCGGGGGGGCGTTGCGCCGTGCGGCCGCTCGGGCCGGCCGCGAAGGTGAAGTTCTCCACCTCCGAGGGTGCGGCGAGGGCCTCGAGGAAGCGGGGGCGCTTGGGGGTTGCGAGGGGCATCGATCCTCAGGCTCTGTCCGGCGGGCTCACAGCATCTTCTCGGAGGGGTTGACGATGGTGATGCGTCCCTGCTGCGCCAGGTCCTGGGCACTCTTGGCGATCTCGGTCTGGGCCGACTCCACCATCGAGAGCTTGACCGGTCCCATGGCGGCGAGGTCGTCGGCCAGCATCTCGGCAGCGCGGGAGGACAGGTTGGCGAGGAACTTCTGGCGCACCTCCGGGGTGGCGCCCCGAAGCGCGAGCACGAGCTTGTTGCCCTCGATCTCCCGCAGGAGCTGCTGAAGGTCGCGGTCGGTGAGGTTGACGAGGTCGCCGAAGGTGAAGAGGCGCCCGCGCAACTCTCCGGCCAGGTTGGGGTCGTCCTTCTCGATCTCCGCGATGACGGCCTGCTGCTCGGAGTGGTCGCAGCGCCGCAGGATCTCGAGGGCGGTGTTCTTTCCGTCCACCTTGCGCATGCCGCCGGCCACGAGCGCCTTGAGCTCGGCGGACAGCGCCTGCCCGACCTCGCGGAGGATCTCGGGCGCCACGGACTCGATGGTGGCCATGCGGCGCAGCACGTCGGGCCGCAGCTTCTCGGAGAGGTGCTCCACCACGGCCGCCGCTCGCCAGGTGTCGAGCGAGGAAAGAACGAGCGCGATGGTCTGGGGTTGCTCGCGGTGCAGGACCATGGCGAGCGACTCCGGGTCGGCCTGGGAGACCGGGCCGAGCACCTCGTCGGGCGGGGGAGGGGGCATGACGCCGTCGAAGGCTCGCCGGGCCGCGTCGGCCCCGAGGGCCTTGGCGGCGATCTCGCGGAGCACGTCGTCGCCAGCCGCGGCGTCGCCGCCGACGGACTCCATGGCGGCAATGAACGCGTTGAGCGCATCGGGGACGGTGGCCGGGGGATTCTTGCGCAGGTTCTTGGCGCCGAGCGCGACCCGGCGCAGCTCGCCCTCGGCGAGCTGCCGGAAGATGTTGGTGGCGACGTCGGGCCCGACCCCGAGCAGCACCGCGGCCGCCTTGAGGGAGCCGGGGCCGGCGGGCTCGTCAGGGCCCTGCGCCAGGTTGGCAGCAAGGTCAGCCATTGCTGTTCCTCGGGGCCGGGTCGTTCTGCATCCAGGCCTTCAGGATGTGGGCTGCGCGGGTCGGGTCCTTGTTGGCGAGATCGCGGGCGCGGTCGCGCAGCGTGACCGATGGATCCGCGAGTTGGCCGACGGCGTTCGAGGGCGCGAGCGAGGGAGCGGCTGCAGCCAGGCCCGCCTCGATCTCTGCGATCCGGACGCCCACCGGAAGCGAGGCGTGCCCGGGGCTCGCGCTTCCACCGCGGCGGCCGAGCAGGGTCACGAGCAGCAGGAGGATGACGGCCGCGGCCGCCCCGCCTGCGTACATCCAGTTGCGAGGGATCGGGCTTTCCGCCTTGGCGACAGCGGTGACCCCGGTCTCCTCGGAGCGCGCGAAGGGGGCACTGGAGATGTCGAGGACGTCGCCGCGCGCCGTGTCGAAGCCCACCGCGCGCCGCGCCAGCTCGCCGAGCCGCTGCACCTCGGCATCGGGGCGCGGCTTTCCGCCGACCCCGTCCACGAGCACGGCCACCGAGAGCCGCTTGACCCTCGGCATCTTGGTCACGGTGTGCGTGGTGGTGCGCGACACCTCGAAGTTCTTGGTCTCGTCTTGCATGGCCGAGCTGCCGCGGTTCATCGGGCCCTGGGCCAGGGTCTGCTGCGCGAGGGGCTGGTTGGCAGCCGCGCCGGCAACGCCCTGAGTGGAGGACGAGTCCTGGCTCTGGTTCGAGGAGACGCTGCGCACGCTCTTCAGCGCCGTGGCGTCGGGATCCACCTGGTCGGTCTGGCTGGAGATCTCGGAGGCGTCGATGCTGGCGCTGACCCTCGCGACCACGGCGCCGACGCCGACTGCTTGCTCGAGGATGTCCACCACGCGGTGCTCCAGGTCCGATTCCAGGCGCTTCTCGAAGGACTGGGCCTCGCCCCACGCGCTGTCCGCGGCCAGGACCGTCCCACGGCCGTCGACCACGGTGACGGCCGAGGGCGAGAGGCCGGGCACGGCCGAGGCCACCAGGTGGCGAATGCCCGCGAGCTCGCGATCCTCGAGCGCGCGGCCGGGCTGGAGCGAGAGAACCACCGCGGCGGAGGCCTTGCGGTCCTCGTCGCGGAACAGGCCCTTCTCGGGCATGGTGAGGTGGACTCGCGCCGAGCGGACCTGCGAGAGCCGCCCGACGGTTCGGGCGAGCTCGCCCTCCGTGGCGCGGCGCAGGTTCACGTGCTGCGTGAACTCGGAGACGCCCAGGTCGCCGCGGTCGAAGATCTCGAAGCCGACGCCGCCGCCGCGCGGGATGCCCGCGGCGGCCAGGAGCAGGCGAGCGTCGTAGACCTTGGCTCCCGGAACGGCGAGCGCGGTGCCACCCGCCTCCATGCGGAACGGCACGCCCGACGCCTTCAGGGCCGAGGCGGCCTCCGACGCGTCCTCGGGCGTGAGGTTGGTGAAGGCGTACTGCCAGGCCTCGGCGCTCTGAACGCCGCTCCAGGCGGCGACTCCGATGGCGGCGAGGGCGCCCACCAATAGGACGAGGCGGATGGCGGCGGGGAGCGCGGCGAAGCGCTGGGGAAGCTCGCGAAGCTGACGGAAGAGGGGTTCCATGGAATCGGGCCTAGACGCTCATCCTCATGACTTCCTGGTAGGCATCGACGACCTTGTTTCGAACCTTCATGGCGAGCCGCATGGAGATGTCGGCCTTCTGCAGGGCGATGGCGGCCTCGTGCAGGTTGCCGCCCCCGAGCGCCACCTTGCCGGCCTCCCGGTCGGAATCGAGCTGCGCCTCCTCGATGGAGCCGATGGCCTTGCCGAGCTCGTCGGCGAAGTTCGCCGCCCCGGGGCTCTGCGCCCCGTCTGCGGCCTCTCCCGGAAGGGCGATGTCGCCTTGGACCCTGCGAATGCCGTCCATCGCTAGCTCCCGATGTCCAGGGCCCGCTGGGCCATGGTCTTCAGCGTGTCGACGGCCGCGGCGTTCGCGTCGTAGGCCTTCTGCGCGGACATGAGGTTCACCATCTCGTGGATGGGGTTGACGTTCGGCAGGGTGACGAACCCGTCGGCATCGGCGTCGGGGTGAGCGGGGTTGTGGACCCGCTTGCCCGGCTTCGTGTCCTCCGCCACCTGGGCCACGCGCACCCCCACCGGCGAGGGGCCTCCCGTGCCGAGAGAGGCGGCGCCGAGCTCCGACTCGAACGGCGCGGCCTCCAGCACGGGATCCATGCGCCGGTAGGGCTTGCCATCCGGTCCGCGAGTCGACTCGGCGTTTGCCAGGTTCGACGCGGCCAGGTTCACGCGCACGCGCTCGGCGGCGAGGCCGGAGGCGCTGATGCGAAGGGCGGAGAGGAAGTCCATGCGATCTCCCGGGGCGGCTAGGCGGTGCCGTCGGACGCGACGTATCGGAGGATGGCGAGCTTCTTCGAGACTGCCCGGGCCGCGGCGCCGTACTGCATCGCGTTCTCGGCGATGGCGACGAGCGCCCGGTCCGCGTCGACGGCGTTCCCGTCGATGCCTGGCGAGCTGCCGGCGGCGGGCGTCGCGACCGCCTGGCCGCCCGGAATCGCCGGAGCGCCCGGCAGGGAGGGGGGCGTGTAGGAGGCGAGGTTGAGGGGCATCTCGCCTGGCCCGGGCGCGGCGTCCGGGGCACCGGGTCCTGGGTCGGCGCCGAGGGCGCCCGACATGGCGGCGCGGAAGTCGATGTCCTTCGGGACGAACCCGGGAGTGTCGACGTTGGCCAGGTTCCCGGCGAGCACGGTGTGGCGCGACAGCCTCACGTCGAGCGCGCGCTCGAGTGTCGACAGGGTGGCGTCAAAAATTCTCACGCTCTGTCCTCCTGCGAGGGGCGTGCCGGGAGCGATTCCAGTCCTGACGGGGCGTTTCCTGCCGTGTGGCCGAACCCGCCGGGCAAAACCTGCCGCGCGGTCGCATCTGCCGGGACCGTTCCTTCCTCCATGCGCCAGGCGCGGAGCTTGTTGCGCAGCGTCCGCAGGCCGATGCCGAGGAGACGGGCGGCGTGGGTCCGGTTGCCGTTGACCCTGCGGAGGGCCTCGCGGATGGCGATGCGTTCCAGGGATGCGAGGTCGAGCGGGAGGCCCGAAGGGAGCGTCGGATCGGGCGCGGAGACCACCTGCGGCATCGCCCCGGCCCGGAGGTGCTCGGGGCCGAGCACCGGCCCGCGGCAGCGCACCAGCGCTCGCTGGAGGAGGTTTCGCAGCTCGCGGACGTTGCCGGGGAAGTCGTGGCCGGCGAGGTGATCGAGGGCATCGGGTGCGAGGGCTGGCGCCGCGCGGCCCATCTCCTCCGCCGTCTCGGCGAGCAGGCCGGCAGCGAGCGCGGGGAGGTCCTCGCGCCGGGCCCGCAGCGGGGGCAGGACCATGGGAAAGACGTTGAGCCGGTAGTAGAGGTCGGAGCGGAACTGCCCCCTCGCCACCATCCCGGCGAGATCCCTGTTCGTGGCGGCGATGACTCGGACGTCGACGGGCACCGGCCGCTGGCCGCCGAGCCGGTCCACCTCTCGCTCCTGGAGCACGCGGAGCAGCTTGGCCTGCAGCGCCAGGGGGATCTCCGACACCTCGTCGAGCAGGAGCGTCCCGCTCGTCGCCTGCTCGAATCGACCCGTCCGGCGGTCGCCGGCCCCGGTGAAGGCGCCGCGCTCGTGGCCGAACAGCTCGCTCTCGAGCAGGTCGCCGGGGAGGGCGGCGCAGTTGACCGCCACCCAGGGCCCGGCGGCGCGCGGCGAGCGGCGGTGGATGTAGCGCGCCACCACCTCCTTGCCGGTCCCGCTCTCGCCGAGGAGCAGCACGGTGGTGGGAGTCTCGGCCACGTCGTCGGCGGCGGAGAGGACGTCCTTCATGGCCATGGACACGGCGACCGGGTCGCAGGGCGGGGCCGCGGGATCGAGGTTCAGGCGGCGTGCGGCGAGAGGAGCGTTCACGGCTTGCCTCCGGCGGGTGGCGGCACGGCCGCGAGGGCCTTCTTGGCGGCCTCCAGGTCGTCCTCGGCCCCGGCGAGCTCGGGGTGACCAGGCGCGCCTGCGCGAGATGCCCGGCCAGAGGCCCCGCGCGTGATTCGCGTCCAGCGAGGGGAGGCGAGCTCGGAGGAGGCGAGCCTGGAGCGTGCAAAGTCGAGGAGGACCGCAGCGCGGACGCGGTCGCCGCCGACGAGGTAGAGCTCGGTGGCGCGCGCCAGGTGATCGGAGAGAGCGGCCGGCGGGACGACGCCGGAGGTGTTGGCGAGGAGATTGGCGGCGAAGATCGGGGCACCGGCAGCGGCGGCCTGGTCGGACGCGGCGCGCGCCAGCTCGACGGCTAGGGGTCCACGGTCGCGAGAAGGCGTCTCGAGGTAAAGGGCGAGCGCCTGGGCGCCGCGCGGCCCGGGCTCGCGCAGGGCCGCGAGAAGCACGTCGGCGCACAGGACCGGCTCGGCGGAGCACGCTCCCGCGGGGCCCTGCTCGGTGGCGAGGGACTGAGCCGCCTCTAGGGCGCGTCCCTGGAACGCGTCGATGCGGGCCTGGTGCAGGAGGAGGTCCTCGCGGAGCGGGGAAGCCTCCTCGTCCGGGTGAAAGATGGCCACGGCACGCGAGGAAGCCAAGCAGGCCGGATCGAGCTCGCAAAGACGGGTGCCCGCCAGGCGCCCGTAGCTCGAGCCAGGTGAAACGCGCTTCCACATCGACGCCGCCTCGGGCAGGTTCCCGGCCCGCGCCGCCAGATCGCCCAGCCGAAGGGCTGCCAGGTCGCCGTGCGGGCCCGCCACGGCCTCGCGAAACGGCTCCTCGGCCCGCTCCGGGTGGCCCGTTCCGAGTGCGCACTCCGCGATCGCCGCGTTCCCCTCGCCGGGGCAGTGCGACCCGAGCCCGATCTTTCGCGGGTCGAACGGAACGAGGGGCATCCCGTCGCGGCCGCTCCACGGTGGGACCTGTAGGTGTCGGATCTCGAGGCTCTGACCGCCCGAGAACGGTGCCAGGGCGGCGCCGATGAGCCGGGTCCGGCAGCGCAGCACAACCTCATTGCCGACAACTCCTACCTCGGGGCAGAGGGTGGGGGCCGCCGCGCGCACGATCCGGGCAAGGGCCTCTGGGTCCCGGCCTGCGAGGAGGACCCGGGACGCCAGGGGCTCCACGCGCACGCCCACGGGCAGCGCCGTGGCCGGGATGGCGACCCGCTCGACCGAGTCCGTCAGGTCGAGGCTGGCGGAAGCCGCGGCGGCGGGGAGCATGAGCGTCAAGAGTGCGACGGCGGGTGCCACGGTGCCGACGCACTGCAACCCTCGTGCGTGCCGGGAGCTCCTCGTGGAGGGACTCGTGATCACGGATGGTTCTCGCGCCTTGCCGGTTGGGTTCCCGCGTCAGCAGACGGACGCGTCGCGGGTGCGGCGCCGCAGCTTCTCGACGAGAGTGGTCCGCTGGAGCCCGAGTAGGTCGGCCGCCGCCTTCTTGTTGCCCTGGGTGTGTGCGAGGGCCGCGTCGATGTAGGCCTGCTCCAGCCGTCGAAGCATCGAGGGAAGGTCGATTGTCTGGCCGTCGAACGCCGGGAGCTGTGGCGGCGGGACCTCGGCCCCTCCGTGGAGCACGCGGAAGAGAGGGGTCGGAGGAGGAGGGGGCTCCGCCAGGTCGGCGTGGTCGGCGTCGGACGCCTCCGCCACCGGCCCGGGAGCGACGGCGCTCGGGGCGGCTGCCGGAGGAGGGGGCGCGGGTGCGAAGGCGGGTGCGAACGTGGGCGCGAAGGACGGCGGCGGAGCCGGCGCGAACGCCGGCGGCGATGTCCTCGCGGGGCGCAGGTGCCCGGGCAGGTCACCGACGCGGATCACCGGGCCCTCGGCGCACACGGCCAGGCGCTCCACCAGGTTCTCGAGCTCGCGCACGTTCCCCGGCCACTCGTGGCCCTCGAGGAGGCGGAGCACCGCGGGGTCGACCGCCTTCCCTCCGCCGCGGTGCTTCCAGAAGTGGCCGAAGAGGGGCGCGACGTCCTGGGGACGCTCCCGCAGCGGCGGCAGGTCGATCGGGCAGACCAGCAGGCGGTAGTAGAGATCGCGGCGGAAGCGGCCGGCCTCCACCTCGGCTGCGAGGTCGCGGTTCGTCGCGGCGACGAGCCGGAAGTTGGCGGGGACGGACTCGGCGGACCCCACCGGTTCGTACACCCTCTCCTGCAGGACGCGGAGCAACTTGACCTGGAGTGCCAGCGAGAGCTCGCCGATCTCGTCGAGGAACAGCGTCCCGCCCTCGGCGGCGGCGACGCGGCCGCGGCGGGCGCTGGTGGCGCCGGTGAAGGCTCCGCGCACGTGGCCGAAGAGCTCGCTCTCGAGCAGAGTCTCGGGGATGGCGGCGCAGTTCACCGGGACGAGAGGGCGCGTGGCGCGGCGGCTCCTCTCGTGGACCAGGCGCGCGAAGACCTCCTTGCCCGTTCCAGTCTCTCCGGTGATGAGCACGGTGGCGTCGCTCTGCGCGATGCGCTCACAGGCGCGCACCACGTCGACGATGGGCGAGTTCGAGGCGTGCACGAGGTTCGTCCTCGTCTCCTCGGCGCTGCGGGCGCTGACCGTCCAGTCCATCTTGGAGCTCCTCTCGGTGTTGCGGGTCGCGTCGAAGTCGTGACGGCTCAAGAGCAAGTGCCGGGCCACCGGCGCCAGGGCGGTGGCGCGGCGGTGGATCGCCTAGTTCCTGGCGTCGGATGGCTGACGTGCCCGGGGTGTCTTCACACCCGGTAAGAGTCTCCGACCCACCCCCTTGCCCGCGGGACATGGTATCGCCCGAGACCATCTACCGCGGTCACTGCGGGTGACGAGGGTCGTCTCGAGGCGCGTGGCGGCGGGCAGAGCCCGACGTGGAGGTGCGAGGCGGGCGCACCGGGGCGCACCGGCGACGCGGCAAGGGAAGTGCAGTGTTGCGGCTCGTGGACGAAGAGGCACTCGACACCAGGCGCGGTCTGCTCGAAGCCATCCCGGGCGCTGGCGACGTCGTGGACGAGATCGCCATGGGCGTGGCGGAAACGGCCCCCGACGGATCCGTGGTTCGCGCCAACCCGGTGGCGCGCGCGCTCCTCGACGGCCCGCTCGCCGCGCGGATCCGCGGCATGCTGGCGGAGATGACCCGCCGCGTCGTCGTGGAAGGTGGTCACCTGGAGGCGGTGGTGGGGGCCGGCGGCGCGGAGGTCCGGCTTCTGCTCGCTCGCGGCTCTGGCGGCGGGTGCATCGCCTTTCTGGAGCGCGACACCGAGCGGGTCCACAGGGCCCAGGTGCAGATCCTCCGCACCATGCTGTCGAGCGTGTGTGAAGGGGGATCGATCGCGTCGGCCGCCGGGCGCGCCCTCGTCTCGCTCGCCTGGATCATGCCCGGGTCGCTGCTCGTCCTCTACGATATCGAGGAAAGCACGCGCTCCCTGGTAGCGCTCGCGAACGCCCGGGTCCCTCCCTCTCGGACCGACATGCTCGCCGCGCAGTCGCTCGACGGCGACTCGGCCGTGGCGCGGGCCGTGCGCGAACGTTCCCCGTGCCGGACGTTCCTCCAACCTCTCGTGGGATCGGCGGAGGCTGTACTGGCGCTCCCCGTGAAGGCCGGGGGCCAGGTGCTCGGAGCGATCTGCGCCGCTGGGTCGCCCTCCCTGCTCGGAGAAGGCGAGCTCCGGCTGCTCCAGGGCATGGCCGATGCGGCGGCGACGCTGCTCGCGCGCGAGCGCCAGGAGGCGAGCCTCCGCCACGAGCGCTCGACGCGCCAGCAACTGGAGGAGCGCAGCGAGCGCGCGCGCCGCGTGGAGGTCCAGCGCGAGGGGCTCGCCACCGTGGGGAAGCTCACGGCCTGCGTCACGCATGAGATGAACAGCCCGCTCGCCTTCATGCGCACGAACCTCCGGGTGCTAGGCGAGCACGCCGACAGGCTCTCCAGCATGGTGGCGGCCGGTCCCGAACTGGCCGGGTTGGAGGAGATCGCCGGTGACGCGCGCGAGATCGTGGCGGAGTGCCTCGAAGGGCTCGATCGCCTGGGCTCGATCCTGCAATCGCTGCGAGGGCTCGTGCGGGACCCGTCCGAGCGGGTGCGTTTCGACGCGGTTCATCCGGTTCAGGACGCCGTGGAGGTCTTCCGGCGCTCCCGCCGCGGGCAATGCGAGATCGCGCTGTCGGTCGCTGGCGACCTTCCGGAGCTCCAAGGCTCACCGGTCGTTGTTTCGCATGTCGTCCTGAACCTTCTCGAGAACGGCCTTGACGCGATGGGGGGGCAAGGCTCCCTGGATGTCCGCGCGTTCTGCGTCCGGGGTTGCCTGCGCCTCGAGGTGGAGGACCGCGGGCCGGGGATCCCCGGGGAGGTGCGCGGCCGTCTCTTCGAGCCCTACTTCAGCACCAAGCCGGTCGGGAAGGGGACCGGGCTCGGGCTCTACGTGTGCCGGGAGCTGGTGTCCGAGATGGGGGGGCGGATCGGTTTCGAGACCGGCGCGAGCGGAACGATCTTCTACGTGGAGCTGCCGGCGGCCTGACGAGGTGCATGTCGCGCCCCGACCGTCGGTGCGGGCTGTGGCCGCGCCAGGCTTGCGAAGTGACCTGCCAAGCGGGCCGCGTCGCGACGGCGCCACGCCGCCGGGGCGCGGAGAAACGCGGGTCTGTGCCCCGCGCCACGCGGAGACCCCGCGCAACGGTGGAAGGGGTCGGCGGAATTTTCCGGGCTTCTCGCTCGAGAGGTTCGTGAACGCCGCGTCCATGTGAGCGGAGGGTCGTCCGTCATCTTGACAGGCCTCCGAGGGTCCCCCTAGAGTCCGGCCCTCCGCCAGGGCCAAAAGGCGGGCTGCCGGCGCACCATGCCCTTCGTCGACCATCCCCCGGATCCTCTGGCCGCGGCGCGGGCCTCCTTCATTGCGCCGGAGACGCGCTGGTTCGTCCTGCCCGGGGATTTGCAGCTCGAGTCGGGCGGGCACCTCGAACAGGTGCAGGTGGCCTTCCGAACGTGGGGAACGCTCTCTGCGGACGGGGACAACGGGGTGGTCGTGTGCCACGCCTTCACTGGCTCGGCGGACGTAGACCGCTGGTGGACCCGGATGTTCGGCCCCGGCGAGGCGTTCGACCCGGACCGCGACTTCATCGTGTGCTCCAACATCCTCGGGAGCTGCTACGGAACCACGGGTCCTGCGTCCGTCGACCCGGGCACCGGGCGGCCCTACCTGGGAAGATTTCCGGCCGTCACCCTGCGCGACATGGTGCGGGTCCAGGCGGAGGTCGTGCGAGCGCTCGGCGTTCGGCGCGTCCGCGCCGTGGTTGGCGGATCGCTTGGCGGCATGCAGACGCTCGAGTGGGCGCTGCTGTACCCGGAGATGGTGGAGAGCATCGTCCCCATTGCCAACTCCGCGCGCCACTCGGCCTGGGCCATCGGGCTCTCGGAGGCCCAGCGCCAGGCCATCGCCGCGGACCCGCGGTGGCGCGGCGGCGAGTACGACCCGGCGGATCCCCCCGCGGCCGGGCTCGCGGCCGCCCGCATGATGGCCATGTGCACCTATCGGAGCTGGGAGAGCTTCGAACAGCGCTACGCCCGACGCCTCCAGGGGCCCGACTTGTTCGCCGTCGAGAGCTACCTCGGCTACCAGGGCCAGCAGCTCGTGGAGCGGTTCGAATCCGGCGACCTACCACGCGCTCACGCGAGCGATGGACACCCACGACGTCGCGCGCGGGCGGGGCGAGTACGAGGAGGTGCTTCGCGGGCTCCGCCATCCCGCCCTGGTGGTCTCCATCGACAGCGACGTCCTCTACCTCCCGGAGGAGCAGCGGGAGATGGCGCGCCTCATGCCCGGGGCCCAGCTGGCGCGCCTGGAATCGCCCCACGGCCACGACGCCTTCCTCATCCACGTGGAGGAGCTCTCGGGCATGGTGGCGGACTTCCGAGACGGCGTGGAGGCGCGCAGCCGCCCGCCTCGGCGGCGGGCCCGTACCGCGCGCGGCGGCCAGGGCGTGAGCCTGCTCGTCCTCGGAAAGGGCAAGGTCGGGTCGGAGTTCCTCGAGCAGGTGCGCGCGCAGGCGGGCGGCCTTGCCTCCGACTACGACATCGCCCTCCGCGTCGCCGGAGTGGCAGACACGCGCGCGGTTGCCTTCGACGAGGAGGGGCTCGATCTCTCGCGGTGGCGCGAGGTGCTCGCGACGGCCCCGGGGAGCGGACCGTTCGCGGTCCCGGGCGCCCTGCCGCTTCTCGACCGCCTCGCGCGGCTTCCGGGCCCGGTGCTCGTGGACCTGACCGCGGCCCCCGACCTCCTGCCTGCCTACGAGGAGGCATTCCGCCGCGGGATCCACGTGGTGGGAGCCAACAAGCGCCCACTCTCCGCGCCGTGGTCCCAACGAGAGAAGCTGAACGCGGCCCGTCGGGAGGGGCACGTCCACTTCCACTACGAGACCACGGTGGGGGCGAGCCTGCCCCTCATCGACACCTTGAAGAACCTCGTACGAACGGGCGACCGCGTTCGCTCGCTCGAAGGAGTGCTCTCGGGAACCATCGGCTACGTGCTCGGCGAGGCGGAGAAGGGCACACCGGTATCGCTCGCTCTCCGCTGGGCGCGCGAGCTTGGCTACACGGAGGCCGACCCGCGGGACGACCTCTCCGGGATCGACACGGCGCGCAAGGCGGTCATCCTGGCCCGCGAGCTCGGGCTTCGGGTCGAGGTGGCCGACGTGAAGGTCGATCCGCTCGTTCCACCCGAGGTGACGGCCCAAGGGTCGCTCGGTGATCTCTTCGAGGCGCTGCGGCGATACGACCGGGTCTTTGCGGAGAGGGTCGCCGCGGTCCGGGCGCGCGGACGCGCGCTCCGCTACCTGGCGAGCGTGGAGGTGGGGAGCGGGAGCGTGCGGGTCGGGCCCGTGGAGGTCGACCCGGATCACCGCGCGGCGCGGCTGCGCGACGTCGAGGCGTACGTGGCATTCACCACCGCTCGCTATTCGTCGAGCCCCCTGCTCGTGCAGGGAGCCGGCGTCGGCGGCGCGGTGACGGCGGGTGGCGTGCTCACCGACGTCCTGCGGGTGGCCGCAGCCCTGGGCGTCCGGGCGAGCTGGAGCGGGTAGGGTGCCTGGCGGGCCGGGGGCTCCCACATGGCCCGCGCTCGCCGGCGCTGTGCTCTCCCGGCACACAGGGGTACCGCTCTCCCACCGCGACGCGGCCCTTCCGCCGTGGTCTCATGTCCCTCGCACCCGGGACAGGGGGACGCCATGGGCGATTCACGTTTCGTGAAAAACACGCGCCTCGTGGGACGGGAGGAGGCATCGCGAGCGGCGGTGCTCGTCGCCGGGACGAGCATCTCCGAGCCCTCCACGGTCCACGTGTTCGACAGCGAGGACTCGTTCCGCGCCTGGGCGAGCGCCTCGCCCGCGAAGAAGCCCATCCTCGCGCTTGACGACGAGGTGGCGCGGGCGCGCGCCGAGCAGCTGGTCGACGCGCGCGTCAAGGAGCTCTCCGATCGGGCCGTCGCCGGCCTCTACGACCTGGCGGAGCGCCACCGGCTCCAGCCTGCGGAGGACGAGCTGCTCCGCCGCGCCACCCTGGAGGTTCCTGCGCGCTTCGAGGCCCTCATGGTCCTGTTTGACGCTTACGAGCTCGGCGGCGGCTGGCGCCCGGTGGCGGGGACGGTGCCGGTCCTCGACTGGGTCAACTTCGATGACCGCACGAGCTCGGTCTGGCTCGCCGGCGCCGGGGTCCTGAGCCAGCACCCGTGGTTCGCGGGCCAGCGCATCTATCTGCTCGGAGCCCCGTTCGCCCGCTTCGACGACCTCCGGCAGCTCGGGTTCGACAACCGGGCCTCGGCCGCTGCGGTCCTTTGAAGGGGCCGCCTACGGCCGGCCCGCCGGGCTTTCCGGCCCGTACCGGCGCAGGTATCCCTTGAGGCGCAGCTTCCGCCTCGTGTTCTCGGACGACATGTAGCGGATGGTCCCGAAGACGGGCCTCGCCGGCGCCCAGGGGCGGTCGTACCTCCCCAGGCACCAGAAGATGCCGCTCGCCGAGTTCGGGTCCCTCCCGTCGAGGGCCCAGCGGTCGTTGAGCTCGATCATGGCGCGGAGCGCCTCGCGCGGCGAGGCCGTCCACTGCAGGATCTTCTTCCCCCAGAGCATCCGAAGATAGTTGTGGATGCGGCCCTCGCGCAGGAGTTGGCGTTGTGCGGCGTTCCAGATCTCGTCGTGCGTGCCGGCCCGCTCCAGGGTTGACCGGTCGTAAAGCGGGTCGCGTTGGTCCGAGGCGTGTTCATCGAGCGTCCGCACGGCCCACGGGGGCAGCGTCTCGAACGACTCGGCGGCGCCGGGGCGCAGCGAGAGCATGTTGAAACCGAGCTCCCGCCAGGTGACGAGCTCGTCGAGGAAGGCCTCGGCCTCGGCCCCCATGCCCCAGAAGCCCTCCTTCTTGCCCCCGCGCTCGGCCCCGAGCATGGAGGGCTTCCACCCCTCTCGCCGGGCTACGGCGCGGAAGACCTCGTGGGCCGAGATGCTGCCGAAGTGGAGCCAGGGGGAGAGACCGCTCGACGCGTCGACGTCGGGTTGGCTCCGCTCCAGGTAGCGCCCGATCCGTTCGGTGGCGAAGCGGGCGAGCGCCTCGCGCGCGGCGGAGCTCCCGCCGCGGACGCCGAGCACGGGCGGGACGCCGTGGTCGATGGGCAGCGTCCCCAGCGCCGCGGCGTCACCGGCGAGGAGCGGGGCGCCTGCCGGCGGCCAGCGGAGGGCGACCGCCTCGGAAGGAGCGGCGCCGGACAGGCCGGGTCGCTCGAGCGGGCTGGCGGACGGGAAGGGATGGAGGCGGTCGGGCAGCTCCCTCTGAAGGAACCTTCGGAACGCGTACGCGGTCGGGAACGCCGCCGTGGCGGCGCGCATGGGAAGGAGTCCGTTGGCGTCCACGGCCTCGAGTCGCACCCCCAGGCGCGAGGCCGCCGCGGCCACCATTCGCGGCAGGAAGAACGCTGGGAAGTCGTCGGTCACCACGACGCACGCGTCGGCGGCGAGGGCCGCGAGGAGCCCGCGCCCGACGCCAGGCGCGGGCTCGACGTAGGGGTGATAGGTCACGCCGGCGTCGGCGAACGTGCGGGCGTTGTCGGCCATGCCCTGGAGGACGAAGGAGTGGAGCCGGTCGCTTGCCCAGCGGTAGCCACAGCGGAGAGGCTCGAAGACGAGAATGGGTCGCCGGAGTTCACGAGCCCACTCGGCCGCGCGGTCGAGCGTGAAGCTGTAGGTGGCGCGGCGCGCGGCGATCATCCAGACGAGCACGTACCGACCGTCCGGGCGGACGGGGGATGCGTTGGCGGAGCGCACCCGTTCGCCTGGGACCTTCTCCATCACGGCTCGCCGCCACAGCTTCCCCGGGATCCGCCCCGGGCGGCGGGGCGGCTCCCGCGGCGGGCAGAGCCCGGCCCACTCCGGGCAGCTAGGACGGCGCGCGTCATCGCCAGCCCGTGTAACCGGGTAACCCAGCTCCCGCCTCGGATCCAGCGGCGCCCCTCGTGGGAACGGCGCGCCGCGCGCGCGCGGTTATGTTCGAGGAGCCCAGCGAGCCCGCCGTGGGCAGGAGGTTGGTACGCCGATGATCGGCCAGAAGATGCAGGATGCGCTCAACGCGCACGTGACGAACGAGCTGTTCAGCGCCAACCTCTACCTGGCGATGTCCGCCCATTGCGAGGGCAAGGCCTACGCGGGGTTCGCACGCTGGCTGCGGGTCCAGTACTTCGAGGAGGTCGAGCACGCACACAAGATGCTCGACCATCTCGTCGCGCGGGGGGAACAGCGGCCATCGGTCCCGTGAGCGCTCCGGGCCGCGAGTTCGGGAGCGTCCTGCAAGTCTTCGAGAAGGTCCTTGACCACGAGCGGCACGTGACCCAGTCGATCGACGAGCTCTACCGCGCCGCGTTGGCAGAGCACGACCCCGCCTCGCAGGTGTTCCTGCAGTGGTTCGTGAACGAGCAGGTGGAGGAGGAAGCGCGGGCAAAGGAGATCGTCGACAAGCTGAAGATGATCGGCGATCGATCGAGCGCGGCGCTCTATCTCGACAAGGAATACGGCAAGCGCCAAAGGGCGGCCCCTGCCGGGACCCCTTGATCTCCACACCCTTGCGTTCGCGCTCCGAGCACCGCGGTGCTCGGACCTTTCTTCAAGCACCCGATGTCCTCGCACGCCCCGGGGTATAGCGGGTCGCTCATTCCTCGACGACCACCGCCCCTTTCTTGAGAAGGTACTCGCGGAGCGCCGCCCAGTCCTCCGACCGACAGGTAACGCTAGCGACCTTCACGAACGGTTGACCCTGGCGGTCCCTCCCGCTGATCTCCAAGTCGAAACGGTCACCCCGGACAGGCTTCCTCACCCATTGCTCCTTCATGGGCGAAGCCTAGGCGTGCGGAGGGCGTCGGCGATACGACCCGCGCCGCAGTCAACGGGGGCGTGCACCAGGCAAGCCTTCCATTTTGCGCCCGCGTGCGGGGCTCGCACCTGCACGCCGATCTCCCATCTCGCCCGGCCGCGGCCCAGGCCGGGCACCGTAGGAATGGTGTCCGAGAGGCCCCCAAAGGTCGCTCGCCGCGTCGACAACGAATGCGGCAAGCGACGTGCGGCCGGAGCGATCCGGCGATCGCCCGGCCGCTTGAGGGCTCGCCCGAGCGGGGCAGATCCGGGAGGACGGGGCTCGTACCCGGCTACGGTACGAGCACTGCTGCGCCGCGCACGCGGCCCTGACGGAGATCGGCGAGCGCCTCCCCGGCTCGCTCAAGAGGGTAGCGGCTCACTTCGGTGACAATGGGGATGCGCGGTGCCAGTTCGAGGAACTCGATGCCGTCGAGCCGCGTCAGGTTGGCCACCGAGCGGACCGTTCGCTCCCCCCAGAGCATCCGGTAGGGGAAGCTGGGGATGTCCGTCATGTGGATGCCGGCGCAGACCACCGTGCCGCCTCGCTCGACTCTTTGCAGCGACTCCGGGACGAGCTCGCCGACCGGCGCGAAGAGGATGGCGGCTTGCATCGGCCGGGGCGGGGCATCCCCGGAGGACCCGGCCCAGGCGGCTCCGAGCGAGCGAGCGAAATCCTGGGCCTGCCGGTCGCCGCGCCGCGTGAAGGCGAATACCTCCTGGCCACTGTGTCGGGCGAGCTGCGCCACGATGTGAGCGGCCGCGCCGAAGCCGTAGAGCCCGATCCGCTGCGCCTCGCGGACGGGCTTCCAGGCCCGGTACCCGATGAGTCCGGCGCAGAGCAGGGGCGCCGCCTCGGCGTCCCCGTAGCCGACGGGCAGCGGCAGCACGTAGTTCTCGTCGGCGATCGCCCGGTCGGCGTATCCGCCGTCGAGGGTGTACCCCGTGAACCGCGCGCGGGCGCAGAGGTTCTCGCGCCCCGACCGGCAGAAGGCGCAGGTCCCGCACGTCCAGCCGAGCCACGGCACGCCGACCCGGTCGCCGGGGCGGAACCGGGAGGCTCCCTCGCCGGCGGCGAGGACGCGCCCTACCGCCTCGTGCCCCGGGACGAGCGGTATCTTCGGCTCGGACAGCTCGCCGTCGACGACGTGCAGATCGGTTCGGCAGACTCCACAGGCCTTCACCTCGATGAGGACCTGCCCAGGCCCGGGGCGTGGATCGGGGGACTCGGTCGCGACGAGCGGCGTCCGGGGGGCCGCGAGGACCATGGAGCGCATGGAGATGAGGATAGTGCCCGCTTCTGCGCGCGGGCGTTGGTTTCCTCTGGCCCGGACGGGGCCCTCCCGGTATTGGTGTCGGCCAAGATCGAGGAGCCCCATGGCACACCCCACCGCCGACCGGAACTTCCGCCTGCCTGGCGACCCGCGGCCGGTCCGCTACGAAGCGTTCCTGTCCCTTGACCTCGTTCGCGGGACCTTCGACGGACGCATCCGGATCGAGCTCGAGCTGGAGCGCGCAGCGGAGGAGCTCGTCCTCCACGCGGTGGGGCTCGACATCTCGAGCGCCCAGGTCGTGGTCGCCGGCGAGCCGAGGGCCGCGTCCGTCGCGGCCGCCGCGCAGAGCGAAACCGTGGTCCTCCGGACGCCGTCGCCGATCCCCGCCGGCCGCGCAGACCTGCTCGTCCACTGGTCCGGGCGCTTCAACGTCGGTCTTCGCGGCCTGTACCGGGCTGGCCCGCTCGCCGCGACCCAGTTCGAGGCCTCCGACGCGCGCCGGGTCTTCCCGTGCCTCGACGAGCCGGGGTTCAAGGCGCCCTGGGCGCTCACCCTGGAGGTCCCGCGCGGAGCCGTTGCGCTCGCGAACGGCAGGGAGCGCTCCCGCGAGGAGCGCGGCAACCGATCGGTCGTATTCTTCGAGGAGACGCCACCGCTTCCCTCCTACCTCGTGGCGCTCGTGGTGGGGCCGCTCGCGGGGTCTCCCGAGGCCGCCGCGGGCGCCGTCCCGGTGCGGACGCTGGTCCGTCCCCGAGAAGTCGGACCTCACCGGTTTCGCCCAGGAGGTGGCGCTGGCGGTGCTCCCGCGTCTCGAGAACTACTTCGGGATCCCCTACGCCTTCGGGAAGCTCGACCAGGTAGGGGTTCCCGACTTCGAGTTCGGCGCGATGGAGAACGCCGGCCTCGTCGTCTACCGGGAGGCCGCCCTGCTTCTCGATCCGGCGAGCGCGGCGCTCTCGGTGAAGAAGCGCGTCGCCGAGGTGATCACGCACGAGCTCGCCCACCAGTGGTTCGGCAACTGGGTGACCATGCGATGGTGGGATGACCTGTGGCTGAACGAGTCCTTCGCCACCTGGATGGCCTACAAGATCGTCGACGGATGGCGCCCCGACTGGCGCATCTGGCTCGACTTCGACCAGGGAAAGGGCGCGGCCCTGCAACTCGACGCGCTCCGCTCCACGCACCCGGTCCACGCAGAGGTGCGCAATCCCGAGGATATGGGCGAGGCCTTCGACCTCATCACCTACGAGAAGGGCGGCGCGGTGCTTCGGATGGTGGAGGCCTGGCTCGGGCGAGGACGCCTTCCGGGAGGGAATCCGCATCTACATGCGCCGGTTCGCCCGCGGCAACGCGGTGGCCGGCGATCTGTGGGCCGCGCTGCAGGAGTCGACGGGGCAGCCGGTGCTGGACCTCGCGAACGCGTGGATCCGCCAGCCCGGATACCCGGTCGTCACCGTGAAGCGAAGCGGCTCTCGCCTTCGGATCGTGCAGCGGCGCTTCCTCGCCGAGCCCGGCGCGTCCGCGGAGGGGACCTGGCCGGTCCCCATGGTGATTCGCTTCGCGGACGGCGCTGGGCCTCGCGAGGAGCGGGTCCTGCTTCGGGCCGACGGCGAGGTCACGCTGCCCGCCCGGGGCGAGGTTCGCTGGGTGTACGGGAACGGGGGTGCCACGGGCTTCTACCGGGTGGACCACGGACCGGAGGGAGTCGGGGAGCTGGCGCGACACCTCCCGGAGCTCGGGGCGGCCGAGCGCGCCGCCCTTCTCTCCGACGAGTGGGCCCTGCTCCGCGCCGGAGACCGTCGACCCGAGCCGTTCTTCGAGCTGTTGGCGGCGTTCGGGGGCGAGCGCGACCGCGCGGTCCTCGACGAGCTTGTGAGCCGGCTCGCCAGCGTGGAACACCGCCTGCCGGGCGAGGCGGCCCGGGCGCGCTTCCGGGACTTCGCTGCCGTGCTCCTCCGTCCGGCCCTCGGCGCGTTGGGCTGGGAGGCGGCTCCCGGCGAGGACGACGACACCCGGCTGCGGCGGGCGGCGGTCGTCCGCGGGCTCGTCGTTGTCGCTCGCGACAAGGCGGCCGAAGACGAGGCAGTTCGGCGGCTCGACCGCTTCCTCGCCGGTGACCGGGGCGCGCTCGAGGCGAACCTCCACGACTCCGCCGTCACCGCCGCCGCCCGCCGCGGCGATGCGCGACGGTTCGAGCAACTGCGTCGGCTGTTTCACGAGGAGAAGGATCCGGCATTCAAGCGACGCTACCTGTTCGGCCTTGCGCTCTTCGAGCAGGCCCCGCTGTCGCGCCGCGCGTCCGAGATGCCCTTCGGTGAGGAGGTGCCCCTTCAGGACCTGTCCTCCTTCGTCGGCGCGCTCCTCGGGAACCGCGCGGCCGCCGCCGGATTCTGGCGGATGCTGCGGGATCGCTGGGAGAACTTCGAGAAGCGCGTTGCCGAGGCGCCGCTCATGCTTCGTCGGGTGGTCGAGGGGCTCGGCGCCCTCACCGAGCGCGCGCAGCTCGAGGAGGTCGAGGCGTTCTTCGCCCTGCGTCCCGTCCCCGCGGCCCGCCAGGGCCTGGCGCAGACGCTCGAGAGACTGCGACTCGACGTGGCCTTCTGGGAGCGGATCGGGGCGGACGTCGGCGCGTGGCTCGCGGGGGAGAGGCCTTGAGCGAACACGTCGAGCTGCCGCGCCGCTGGACGCCGCCGACGCTCTACCTGCTCCTCGACCTCCCCTACGGGGCGGCGGTCGGCTACCTCTCGGTGGCGGTGCCGTTCTGGCTGGCGGCGCGCGGGGTCCCGCTCGCCGAGATCGCGGCCCTGTCGGCCACGGCGTTCCTCCCGCACGCCCTCAAGATCTTCTGGGTGCCACTCCTCGACGTGGGGTCTCGCCGCAAGCTCTGGTACCTCACCATGGTCGGGTGCACGGCGGTCCTGCTCGCCGTCCTCTCCATCCTCCCGAACCTCGTCGACCACCTGTGGCTCTACACCGTGCTCCTGACGGCGGCGCAGGTGACCGCCACCACCGGCCACGCCGCGCTGAACGCGCTCGTGGCCATTACAACGCACGAGCGCGACAAGGCGAAGGCCGCCGGCTACTACATGGCGAGCAACGTCGGGGGCACGAACCTTCTCGGTGCCCTGGCGCTTTGGCTCGCCTCGCATACCTCCCCGAACGTGGCCGGCACGGTCCTCGCCGGCATCGTCTTCGCCACCGGGGCCGGGGCGCTCATCATCTCCGAGCCGCAGCGGGTGGACGCGGCCATCGCCCAGGCCGGGAGCGTCGCACGGGCCCTGTGGCGCCACTTCGTGGAGGTGCTGGAGGCTCTTTGGAAGACCGCGAAGAGCCGCGACGGTTTCACCGGGCTTCTCATCAGCCTCGCCCCCGTGGGATGCGGCGCGCTCACCAACCTCTTCTCGGGGATCGCCCAGGACTACGGAGCCGGCCAGCGGCTCGTCGAGGTCGTGAACGGGATCGGCGGCGGCCTTGCCGGCGCTCTTGGGTCCCTCGTCGGCGGCTACCTCGCCGACCGGATGAACCGGCGGCTTGCCTACGCGCTCGCGGGCGCGGTGACCGCGCTCTCCGCGATGGCCATGCTCGTCGCTCCCATGACCCCCTTCACGTACGCATGGGGGACCCTCGCCTACAACTTCGCGAACGGCATCGCCTTCGCGACCTGGGCCGGCATGGTCCTCGAGGTGGTCGGGCACACCGCCGCGGTGGCCACGAGCTACGCGCTCTTCGTGGCCTCCTCCAACCTCGCCATCAGCTACGTCACCGCGCTCGACGGATGGGCGAGCGGTTTTCGCGGCTTCGCCGGAACGTGGACGCACGTCGCCGGTGCGCGCGGAGCGCTCGCCTTCGACGCCGCCATCACCTTCTTCGGGATCGGCCTGCTGCTCGTCATGGTGGCGGTCGTGCGTCGCATGAACGCGGCAGACGTCGGGGTGGCGCCCCGCGCCGGCTAGGGGAGCCCCTTCCCCCCGGGCGGTGCTCCGCGGTACTCGAGCAGGTATGGCGGCGCGGCCGACGCTGGTGCTCGTGCGGACGAAGCCAGGGCGTGCGGCCATCGCCGCGCTCGCCGGCGCCGTCGAGACCCACGCCGCCACCGCGGCGGTCAGGGTGCGCGTCGCCGCCCCGGGGGCGGCGCTCGAGAGGGCAGTGGCGGAGGCCTCGGCGACGGGGCCGGTCGTGGTGGCCTGGTCGCTCTCGTCTGCCGACCTCGGACTCGCTCCCGACGAATCTCCGGCGAGCCCGCCGCGTCCCGGCGGCGGCAGCGGTGCACGTCGCCGGTGGCCCCCACCCCACCGCAGATCCCGGGGGAACGCTCCGCCTCGGCTTCGACCTCGCGGCGTCGGGAGAGGGCGAGGGGACGCTGGTGCAGTTGCTCGAGCGCGTCGGGGAGGGGCGGGACCCACGCGGCCCGGGCCTCGCGTGGATGGAGGAGGGGCGCCTGCGGGTCGGACCGACGCCGCCCCCCGTCGACCTCGACGCCGTGCCGCCCTTTGCGCCTCGGCACGGGCCGTTCGGGCCTATCGAGATCACCCGGGGATGCGCGCACGCCTGCCGATTCTGCCAGACCACGCACATCCACGGCGTGCGGGTCCGGCACCGATCGCCCGCCGTCGTGGCTCGCTGGGTTCGGGTCCTGGCCGCACAGGGGCTCCGGGACGTCCGCTTCCTCTCGCCGAGCGCGCTCGGGTACGGGTCGGGCGGGGGAGCGCCCGACCTCGGCGCCATCGAGGAGCTCCTCGTGCGAGCGCGGGAGGCGGCCGGCCCCTCCGGGCGGCTGTTCCTCGGCAGCTTTCCGTCCGAGATCCGACCGGAGCACGCGACCCCCGAGGGCCTTCGCCTCCTCCGCCGCCACGTCGCGAACGACAACCTCATCATCGGGGCGCAGTCGGGCTCCGATCGCGTCCTGGCTGCCTGCCGCCGCGGCCACGGCGTCGAGGAGGTCCGTCGCGCGGTGCGGCTCGTGCTCGAGGCCGGCTTCCGGGCACGGGTCGACCTCATCTTCGGGCTTCCCGGCGAGGATGGCGACGACGCGGCCGCCACGCGTCGGCTCATGGTGGAGCTCGCAGCCCTGGGCGCCGAGATCCGCGGCCACGCCTTCCTGCCTCTCCCGGGGACGCCGTGGGCGAGCGCGGCTGCGGGGCAGATCGATCCGGACACGCGGCGCGAGCTCGAGCGCCTCGCGTCCCGGGGCCGCGCCACCGGGCAGTGGAGGCGCCACCAGGCGCTCGCGCGGGAGCTCTCGTCGCGAGCGGGCGCGAGGCGCGTTCCCGGCAGTTCCTAGAGCGGGCGAGCAGTCACGTCCCGGACAGGAACTCCAGAAGCGCCTCGGCGACCAGGTCCGGCCGGTGGCGCATCATCATGTGCCCTGCGCCCGGGAGGACGCGGCGCTCCACCTTTCGGAAGCTCGCGACCCGGCGGTCCATGTCGGGAGGTGGCGGCATCTCGGTCTCGGCCGCCTCGAGAAGCAGCACGGGGCAGGCGACGGCCCGCCAGTAGGCCTGCGAGAGCGCCAAGCGGTAAGGATACGGGCCGCGAGTGACGTGGACCGGGTCGTGCTTGAACGCCCGGCCGCCCGGGACCGGGACGGTGCCGCGCTCCGCGAGGAAGAGGGCCACCTCCCGGGGGCACCGGGGGTCGAAGCGGCGGATGCGCTCGGCGCAGGCCTCGATGGACTGGAGGGGCCGGGGCCCGCGAAGGCGCGCCCGGCGGACGCCCTGGATCCAGTCGGCGGCTCGGCGCGGCAGGTCCTCGTCGCGCAGCTCCGGGACGTGGATGCTCTCCATGGCCACGAGCCGCTCGGGCCTGTCGGGGAAGGTGCCGGCGTAGAGGGCTGCCACGGCGCCGCCCATGGAGTGACCGACGAGCACCAGACGGTCGCGCTCCAGCTGGTCCACGAGGTCGGCGACGTCGTGGACGTAGTCCATGAAGTGGTAGTAGCCGCCGGCACCGACCCGGTCGCTGTCCCCGTGGCCGCGGAGATCCGGGGCCACGACGTGGTAGCCGGCGGCGGCGAGCGACGGAGCGACGAAGGCGAAGCCCCACGACAGGTCGAGGAAGCCGTGGAGGCAGAGGACGGTGGTGCGGCCGCCTCCGTCCCACTCGAGCACGTGGTGGCGGAGGTCGTTCGCGACCACCTCCCGGTGAGAGGGGTGCGGGTCGAGCATGGTGGCCGGGGAGCCTAGCCCCACACGGAGCTGGGCGCCACGCCGGCAGAAGGGCCCCGGGAGGGCCCGGGCGCCGGAGCGGCGGTAGAGGTACAAGCGAACGAGGAGGCGACATGCGCTCGGTGTGGATCACCCGGCCCGGCGGGCCGGAAGTTCTCGAGGTGCGGGAGACGCCCGACCCTGTCCCCGGCCCCGGGGAGGTTCGGGTGCGTGTGCGGGCGGCCGGGGTGAACTTCGCCGAGGTCATGGCACGCATGGGCCTCTACCCGGACGCGCCCAAGCTCCCGGCAGTGGTGGGCTACGAGGTGGCCGGCGAGGTGGACGCCGTCGGCGACGGAGTGGCCGCACCCGCGGTCGGCAGCCGCGTCCTCGGACTCACCCACTTCGGCGGCCACGCGGAGATGGTAGTCGTGCCTGCCCTCCAGGCGGTGCCCATGCCGGACGGCATGACCTTCGAGGAGGGGGCGGCCTTGCCGGTGAACTACGTCACCGCCTACCACATGCTCTTCGAGGTGGGGCACCTGCGGGAGGGCCAGTCGTTGCTCGTTCACATGGCCGCGGGCGGGGTCGGCATCGCGGCTATCCAGCTCGCGCGCACCGTGCCCGGCGTCACCGTCTTCGGCACCGCCTCCGCGGCGAAGCACGAGGCGATCCGCCAGGAGGGGTGCGACCATCCCATCGACTACCGCACCGTCGACTACGCGCGGGAGGTGCAGCGGCTCACGGGCGGCAAGGGCGTGAACCTGGTGCTCGACGCGCTCGGCGGAGCTGACTGGAAGAAGGGCTACGGCCTTCTCCGGCCCTCGGGGATGCTCGTCATGTTCGGCTTCGCCAACATTGCCGCGGGCGAACGTCGCAACTGGCTTCACATGGCCGCCCAGGCGCTGCGGATCCCGCGCTTCTCCCCGCTCTCGCTCATGAGCGACAACCGCGGCGTGGCCGGCGTGAACATCGGCCACCTCTGGGGAGAGGTCGACCTGATGATGGGAGAGATCCGCGCCCTGCTCGACCTCTATCGCAAGGGAGTGGTGAGGCCGCACGTCGACTCGACCTTCCCCTTCGAGCGCGCGGCGGAGGCGCACCGGCGCATCCAGGAGCGGAAGAACGTCGGGAAGGTGCTGCTCCTCCCCTCCTAGGACCTGCGCCCCCGTTTTTCCGTCGCTACCCGGGGAACCTGCCGACCTCCTCCAGGAGGAAGTCGAGAACGCGTCCCTCCGCCCAGTAGACGGGCGCCCAGGGCGGCCCGGACACGAAGGCGACGTGGCCGCCCCGGGGTGTGACCTCGAGACGAACGGCGGGGTTGGCGCCGGCGGACGCCACCGGCAGGGCCGACGCGGGGACGAGCGGGTCGTCCGCGGCGGACAGAAGCAGGAGGGGCCGGCGGACCGACTCGACGAAGCGGCCGGCGCTGGAGCGCCGCCAGTAGTCCTCGGCGCTCGCGAACCCATGGAGCGGAGCGGTGACGAGGTCATCGTAGGCCGCGAAGGTCGTCGCCCGCCGCACAGCGGCGGCGTCGATCTTTCCGGGGTGGAGGGCGGCCTTGCGCAGGGCCTTGCGGCGGAGGCGGCGCAGGAACCGCTCCCGGTACACCCAGGGCCAGAACCCGGGGCCGTCGAGCGCGCGGGCGCAGGCGGAGAGGTCAAAGGGCGTCGAGAATCGCAGCCGCGGCGCGCACCTCTG